>NZ_JBIBSF010000001.1:877061-1242702 GCF_043077165.1 Streptomyces kanasensis | reverse complement strand
GCGGGGGGGGGGGGGGGGTTATTCCACCACCTGCGGCCCCGGGGGGGGGGGCGGGGGGGGGGGGGGGGGGGGGCCCCCCCCGGGGGGGCGGGCCCCCCGGGGGGCCCCCGGGCCCCCCCGTCCGGGCGTTCAGCGTGTGGTGGTCACGCCGGGACGCTGGCGACGCCCTGCGGCAGGAACGGCTTGCCGTTCACGCGCTCCGACACGCCCTCGCGGTCCAGGTACGGCGTGATGCCGCCCAGGTGGAAGGGCCAGCCGGCGCCGGTGATCAGGCAGAGGTCGATGTCCTGCGCCTCGGCGACGACACCCTCCTCCAGCATCAGCCCGATCTCCTGGGCCACGGCGTCGAGCACGCGCTCGCGGACCTGCTCCTCGGTCAGGACGGTGTCGCCCTGCTTCAGCAGCGCGGCGACCTCGGGGTCCAGCTCCGGCTTGCCCGAGTCGTAGACGTAGAAGCCGCGCTTGCCCGCCTCGACGACCGCCTTGAGGTTCGGGGACACGGTGAACCGGTCCGGGAAGGAGCGGTTCAGCGTCTCCGACACGTGCAGGCCGATCGCGGGGCCGACCAGCTCCAGCAGGACCAGCGGCGACATCGGCAGGCCGAGCGGCTCGACGGCCTTCTCGGCCGTGGCGACCGGGGTGCCCTCGTCGATGACGTTCTGGATCTCGCCCATGAAGCGGGTGAGGATGCGGTTGACGACGAACGCCGGGGCGTCCTTCACCAGCACCGCGGTCTTCTTCAGCTTCTTCGCCACGGCGAACGCGGTGGCGAGGGAGGCGTCGTCCGTCTGCTCGCCGCGGACGATCTCCAGCAGCGGCAGGATGGCGACGGGGTTGAAGAAGTGGAAGCCCACGACCCGCTCCGGGTGCTGGAGCTTCGAGGCCATCTCCGACACCGACAGCGACGAGGTGTTGGTCGCGAGGACCGCGTGGGCGGGGGCGACGGCCTCCACCTCGGCGAACACCTTCTGCTTGACCGACATTTCCTCGAACACGGCCTCGATGATGAAGTCCGCGTCCGCGAAGCCCTCTGCCTTGTCGAGGACGCCGGACACCAGCGCCTTGAGGCGGTTGGCCTTGTCCTGGTGGATGCGGCCCTTGCCGAGCAGCTTGTCGATCTCGGCGTGGACGTAGCCCACACCCTTGTCGACGCGCTCCTGGTCGATGTCGGTGAGGACGACCGGGACCTCCAGGCGGCGCAGGAAGAGCAGCGCCAGCTGCGAGGCCATGAGACCGGCGCCGACGACGCCGACCTTGGTGACCGGGCGGGCCAGGCTCTTGTCCGGGGCGCCGACCGGCCGCTTGGCGCGCTTCTGCACCAGGTTGAAGGCGTAGATGCCGGAGCGCAGCTCGCCACCCATGATCAGGTCGGCGAGGGCGGCGTCCTCGGCGTCGAAGCCCTTCTGGAGGTCCCCGTCCTTGGCCGCGGCGATGATGTCGAGGGCCCGGTAGGCGGCCGGGGCCGCGCCGTGCACCTTGGAGTCCGCGATGAACCGGCCGCGGGCCACGGCGGCGTCCCAGGCCTCGCCGCGGTCGACGTCCGGGCGCTCGACCACGATCTCGCCCTTGAGGACGGACGCGGTCCACAGCAGCGACTGCTCCAGGAAGTCCGCACCCTCGAAGAGGGCGTCGGCGATGCCGAGCTCGTAGACCTGCTTGCCCTTGAGCTGGCGGTTCTGGTTGAGCGAGTTCTCGATGATCACCGAGACCGCGCGGTCCGCGCCGATCAGGTTCGGCAGGATGGCGCAGCCGCCCCAGCCGGGGACGAGGCCGAGGAAGACCTCGGGCAGCGAGAACGCGGGCAGGGCGGCGGACACGGTGCGGTACGTGCAGTGCAGACCGGCCTCGACACCGCCGCCCATCGCCGCGCCGTTGTAGTACGCGAAGGTGGGGACGGCCAGCGCGGAGAGGCGCTTGAAGACGTCGTGGCCGCCCTTGCCGATGGCCAGCGCGTCCTCGTGGCGCTTCAGCAGCTCGACGCCCTTGAGGTCGGCGCCGACCGCGAAGATGAACGGCTTGCCGGTGAGGCCGACACCGACGATCTCGCCGTCGGCGGCCTCCTTCTCGACCTGGTCGATCGCGGCGTTGAGGTTGCCGAGCGACTGCGGGCCGAAGGTGGTCGGCTTGGTGTGGTCGAAGCCGTTGTCCAGCGTGATCAGCGCGAAGCGGCCCGCGCCGAGGGGCAGGTCGAAGTGGCGTACGTGCGCCTGGGTGACGACCTCGTCCGGGAACAGCTCGGCCGCACCCTTCAAAAGCTCAGCGGTGGTGCTCACTTGCTGCCTCCGGCGTCCTTGTGGTTCGGGTTCTCCCAGATGACCGTGGCGCCCATGCCGAAGCCGACGCACATGGTGGTGAGGCCGTAGCGGACCTCCGGCTGCTCCTCGAACTGCCGGGCCAGCTGGGTCATGAGGCGCACGCCGGAGGAGGCCAGCGGGTGGCCGTAGGCGATGGCGCCGCCGTACTGGTTGACGCGCGCGTCGTCGTCGGCGATGCCGTAGTGGTCGAGGAAGGAGAGCACCTGGACGGCGAACGCCTCGTTGATCTCGAACAGGCCGATGTCGCCGATGGAGAGGCCCGCCTTGGCGAGGGCCTTCTCGGTCGCCGGGATCGGGCCGTAACCCATGACCTCGGGCTCGACGCCGGCGAAGGCGTACGACACGAGGCGCATCTTGACGGGCAGGTCGTTCTCGCGGGCGAAGTCCTCGGACGCGATGATCGACGCGGTGGCGCCGTCGTTGAGGCCGGCCGCGTTGCCCGCGGTGACCCGGCCGTGGACGCGGAACGGCGTCTTCAGGTTGGCCAGGCTCTCCAGCGTGGTGCCCGGGCGCATCGGCTCGTCGGCGGTGACCAGGCCCCAGCCGGTCTCGCCCGCCTCGGCGTTGGTGCGGCGCACCGAGATCGGCACCAGGTCCTGCTGGATCTTGCCGTTGGCGTACGCCTTGGCGGCCTTTTCCTGGGAGCGCACGGCGTACTCGTCGGCGCGCAGCTTGGTGATGTGCGGGTACCGGTCGTGCAGGTTCTCCGCGGTCATGCCCATGAAGAGGGCCGACTCGTCGACCAGCTTCTCCGACACGAAGCGCGGGTTCGGGTCGGCGCCCTCGCCCATCGGGTGGCGGCCCATGTGCTCGACACCGCCCGCGATGGCGACGTCGTACGCGCCGAAGGCGATGGAGCCGGCGGTCGTCGTCACCGCGGTCAGGGCGCCGGCGCACATGCGGTCGATGGCGTAGCCAGGGACCGACTGCGGCAGACCGGCGAGGATGCCGGCCATGCGGCCGATGGTGAGGCCCTGGTCGCCGATCTGCGTGGTGGCGGCCACGGCGACCTCGTCGACCTTCGCGGGGTCGAGGCCGGGGTTGCGTCGCAGCAGCTCCCGGATGGCCTTCACGACGAGATCGTCGGCGCGGGTCTCGTGGTAGATGCCCTTCGGGCCCGCCTTGCCGAACGGGGTGCGGACGCCGTCGACGAAGACGACGTCCCTGACGGTACGAGGCACGATGGCTCTCCTCCAGGGTGCGGGGTGGCACTGCTGCGGCGACGCGCCTAAGCGCGCGCTTGCTGCCCCCATGCTACTTACGGGTAACCAGGCTGCACAGTCCCCCGGCCCGGAGCGTCGAAGGTCACACCGGGTCGGCGTAGGGGTCGGCGCGGTCGGGCGTGGCGCGAAAGGGCCGTTCGAAAGGCCCGTCCCGGGGCAGACGGGCGATCACCGCGCCTCCGCGTGTGCCGATGGGCGGACGTACGTCCACCCAGCGTTACCCCGGGCGCCGCGGCGGTCAAGGCTCATGCGATCCCTCGCCCCACCCTGGAGGTACCGTGCACAACCCCCCCGCCCCCGGCGCGCCCGCTCCCGAGCCCGCGCAGGTGGACGAACCCACCGAGCCGCGTGAGCCCCTGCCGCCCAAGCCCGACCAGCGGGGACCGGAAACCGTCAGCCCGACCGGCCAGCCGACCGGCGCCGACCCCGCCCGGATGGCGCAGAGCGGTGCGTACCTCACCACGGCGCAGGGCACGCGGCTGTACGACACCGACCACTCGCTGAAGGCCGGCGCGCGCGGACCGGTCCTCCTGCAGGACCACCACCTGCGCGAGAAGATCACGCACTTCGACCACGAGCGCATCCCGGAGCGGGTGGTCCACGCCCGCGGCGCCGCCGCCCACGGGATCTTCCAGGGGTACGGCACGGCGTCCGGCGTCTGCCGGGCCGCCTTCCTCGGCAAGGGCGTCGAGACGCCGGTCTTCGTCCGCTTCTCCACGGTCCTCGGCTCGCGCGGATCGGCGGACGCCGTCCGCGACACCCGCGGCTTCGCGACGAAGTTCTACACCAGCGAGGGCACCTTCGACCTGGTCGGCAACAACATCCCGGTCTTCTTCATCCAGGACGCGGTCAAGTTCCCCGACGTCGTCCACGCGGCCAAGCCGCACCCCGACCGGGAGATCCCGCAGGCGCAGAGCGCCCACGACACCTTCTGGGACTTCGTCACCCTGCACACCGAGGCCACGCACCACACGCTGTGGAACATGTCGGACCGCGGCATCCCGCGCTCCTACCGGATGATGGAGGGCTTCGGCGTCCACACCTTCCGCCTGGTCGACTCGGAGGGCGGGACCACGCTGGCCAAGTTCCACTGGAAGCCGAAGCTGGGCGTCCACTCGCTGGTCTGGGAGGAGGCGCAGATCATCAACGGCGTCGACCCGGACTTCCACCGCCGCGACCTGGCCGACGCCATCGAGGCCGGCGCGTACCCGCAGTGGGAGCTGGGCGTCCAGACCTTCCCCGACACCCCGGACCAGACCTTCGAGGGCATCGACCTGCTCGACCCCACCAACATCGTCCCCGAGGAGCTGGCGCCGGTGCAGCCGATCGGGCTGCTCACCCTCAACGCCAACCCCTCCAACTTCTTCGCCGAGACCGAGCAGGTCGCCTTCCACCCCGGCCACCTCGTGCCGGGCATCGACATCACCGACGACCCGCTGCTCGCCGGGCGGCTCTTCTCGTACCTCGACACGCAGATCAGCCGACTGGGCGGGCCGAACTTCGCCCAGATCCCGATCAACCGCCCGCACGCCCCGGTCAACGACATGTTCCGCGACGGCATGCACCAGACGGCGGTCCACCGCGGCGTCGCCCCGTACCGCCCGAACTCGCTCGACGGCGGTTGCCCCTTCCTGGCCGGGGCGGACACCGGCGCCTTCGTCGAGACGCCCGTCGAGGTCCCGGCGGCCCGCAAGGTCCGCGAGGCGCCCGAGTCGTTCGCCGACCACTTCAGCCAGCCGCGCCGCTTCTGGCTGAGCATGTCCCCGGCCGAGCGCGAGCACATCATCGCCGCCTACACCTTCGAGCTGGGCAAGTGCCACGAACAGGCGATCAAGGAGCGCGGTCTGCGGGTGCTCGCCAACATCGACTCCGAGCTGTGCCGGCGGGTCGCCCAGGGCCTCGGCCTCCCGGCGCCCGAGCCCACCGTGGCGCCGGCCGACGTGGCGCCCAGCCCCGCTCTGTCGCAGCTGGGCCACACCTGGCCGGTCGAGGGCCGCATCATCGGCATCCTGACGGCGGCGGACGGCGACCTGGACGGGGTGCGGGCGGTGCGCCGGGCCGCGCTGGAGGCGGGACTGGTACCCCTGGTCATCGCCCCGGCGGGCGGCGTGCTCGACGCGGACGGCGAGGAGCCGATCACGGTCCAGCGGACGTTCGCCACGGCCCGCTCCACCGAGTTCGACGCGCTGCTCCTGGCGGGCGTGCCGGGTCCGGGGGCCGACGCCTACGGCGCCCGTGACGCGAAGGCCGGCGGCACGGCCGCCGGCGCGGCGGGCACCGACCCGCGGGTGCTGCTGATGGTGGCCGAGGCGTTCCGGCACGCGAAGGCGCTCGCCGTCTGGGCGGGCGGCGACACGGTCCTGCGGGCGGCGGGGGTGCCGGCGGACGCTCCCGGCGTCCTCGTGGCGGAGAACGGCGAGCGCGCGCTGGGCGACGTGGTCGGCCTGCTCGCCCGCCACCGCGTCTGGCAGCGCTTCCCCGCGGAGGTCTGACCGGTCACGCCCCCGCCCGGTGTCCGACGCACCCCCGTGGACCCCGCCCCGGCCTGCCCGGCGGCGGGGTCCACCCCGTCCCCGGGCGACGGGACGGCGGCGGGAGCCGAGCCGGGGCACAGCGGGGGAGCCGGGTCCGTACGGCGAGCGCCGCCCCCGGAGGGCAGGCGCCCGCGCCTCGGGTGCGGCGGGTGGCCGGACCCGAGGCGCGGGCGCCGGACCGGGTGCGGCGGGCGCCCGTGCGACGCGGCGGGCCGGACCCGGTACGGGTCGTCAGGCCTGCGTCACGCGCAGGGCCTCCACGAGCGCCGGGGTGACCTGTTCCACCTGCCAGGGGCGGGCGCCGTACCCGGCGAGGACCTCGGCCACCGACTCCGGGGTCGGGTCCTGCGGCGGCTCCCAGCAGACGCGGCGGACCGTGTCCGGGGTGATCAGGTTCTCCTGCGGCAGGTTCAGCGACTCGGCCAGCGCCGAGATCGCCGTACGGGCCGCGGACAGCCGGGCCGCGGCCACCGGGTCCTTGTCGGCCCAGGCGCGCGGCGGCGGCGGGCCGGTGACGGCCTGGCCGGGCTGCGGCAGCTGCGCCTCGGGCAGCGCCCTGGCCCGGTCGACGGAGGCCTGCCACTGCTCCAGCTGGCGGCGCCCCATGCGGGTGCCGAAGCCGGGCAGGGCGGTCAGCGCCTGCACGTTCGCCGGGAGGGCGAGCGCCGCCTCGACGATCGCGGCGTCGCTGAGGACCTTGCCGGGCGACACGTCGCGGCGCTGCGCGATCCGGTCACGGGCGGTCCACAGCTCCCGGACGACCGCCATCTGACGGCGGCGGCGCACCTTGTGCATGCCGGACGTGCGGCGCCAGGGGTCCTTGCGGGGCGGCGCGGGAGGGGCGGAGGCGATGGCGTCGAACTCCTGGCGGGCCCATGCGAGCTTGCCCTGCCGGTCGAGCTCCTTCTCCAGCGCGTCACGCAGGTCGACGAGGAGCTCGACGTCCAGCGCGGCGTACCGCAGCCACGGCTCGGGCAGCGGGCGGGTCGACCAGTCGACGGCCGAGTGGCCCTTCTCCAGGACGTACCCGAGGACGGACTCGACCATCGCGCCGAGGCCGACCCGGGGGAAGCCCGCGAGGCGGCCGGCCAGCTCCGTGTCGAACAGCTCGGTGGGGACCATGCCTATGTCGCGCAGGCACGGCAGGTCCTGGGTGGCCGCGTGGAGGATCCACTCGGTGTCGGCGAGCGCCTCGCCGAGGGCGGACAGGTCGGGGCAGCCCACCGGGTCGACGAGCGCGGTGCCGGCCCCCTCGCGGCGCAGCTGCACCAGGTAGGCGCGCTGGCCGTAGCGGTAACCGGACGCCCGTTCGGCGTCGACGGCGACGGGTCCGGTACCGGCGGCGAACGCCTCGATCACCCGGGCCAGGGCCTCGGCGTCGGCGACCACCGGGGGGACCCCCTCGCGGGGCTCCAGCAGGGGGATCGGGTGCGGGCCGGGGCCTCCGTCGGCTGCGACGCCGTCGTCCGGAGGGCCGCCCCCGGGGGTTCGCAGTGGTGTGTCTGCTGCGGTGTCTTGGGCGTCGGTCACCTGTCAAGGGTATCCGTGAACGGCGGGCGCCCGCCGACGGAACGTTCCGTCGGCGGGCGGGAGGGGGAGAGGGGTCAGTGGATGATGCCGGTGCGCAGGGCGACCGCGACCATGCCGGCCCGGTCGCCGGTGCCCAGCTTGCGGGCGATGCGGGCGAGGTGGCTCTTCACCGTGAGGGCGGACAGGCCCATGGAGACGCCGATCGCCTTGTTCGACTGGCCCTCCGCCACCAGTCTGAGCACCTCGACCTCGCGGCCGGACAGCTCGCGGTAGCCGCCCGGGTGGCTCGGGGCACCCGGGGGGCGGCGGTGGAGGCGGGCGGCCGCGGCGCCGATGGGGGCGGCGCCGGGCCGGGTCGGGTGGCCGATGTTGGTGCGGGTGCCGGTGACGACGTATCCCTTGACGCCGCCGGCGAGGGCGTTGCGGACGGCGCCGATGTCGTCGGCGGCGGACAGGGCCAGGCCGTTGGGCCAGCCGGCGGCACGGGTCTCGGACAGGAGGGTGAGTCCGGAACCGTCGGGCAGGTGGACGTCGGCGACGCAGATGTCGCGTGGGTTGCCGATTCGGGGGCGGGCCTCCGCGATGGACGAAGCCTCGATGACGTCACGCACGCCCAGGGCCCACAGGTGGCGGGTCACGGTGGAGCGGACGCGCGGGTCGGCCACGACGACCATGGCCGTCGGCTTGTTCGGGCGGTAGGCGACCAGGCTTGCGGGCTGCTCGAGGAGAACGGACACCAGGCCTCCTGGGAAGGTGCGGAACACTGCCGGCCCGGGATGGCCGGGGCGGGCCGTGTGGATAGGGTCACAGACCTCTTCGGCAGCAATCGCGTCCGCCTTTAGAGGAAGATCACGATTTGGTGAGTAACAATTGGGGCAATTCGGACGGGTGATCGATCATCCTACGAATGAGCCGTCACCCGTACCCCGGCCGCCTCCCTCACACCAGCAGACGCCCGGGCTCCCTCCGGACCAGGGGCACACGACCGCCCGCGGCGTCATCCACCGGTTGACGCGACGGCCGGCGCGCGGCGAGGTCCGCCCGCCCGGCGGCTCCCTGCACGGCGGGGCGGGCCCTGCGGGTGGTGCGGGTCCTCCGGGCGGGGCGGGGCCTACGGGTGGTGCGGGCCGCGGCGCTGGGGGAGGGAGACGACCCCGGCCGCGCCCTCCGCCGGGCCCGGCCCCGACGGCGGCAGCCCCGCCACCTGGCACAGCAGGTCGCCCCACGCCGTCAGGTGCGCCGCCGTGTCCGGCACGCCGGTGCGGCCCTCCTGCGGCGTCCAGGACGCCCGGATCTCGATCTGCGTCGCCGGACGGCGCTCCGCCAGCCCGCCGAAGTAGTGGGACCCGGCCCGCGTGACCGTCCCGCTGGCCTCCGCGTACGACAGCCCCCGCGCCTGGAGCGCCCCCGTCAACCACGACCAGCACACCTCCGGCAGCAGCGGGTCCGCCGCCATCTCCGGCTCCAACTCGGCCCGTACCAGCGTCACCAGGCGGAACGCCCCGTGCCAGGCCTCGTGCCCCGCCGGGTCGTGCAGCAGCACCAGCCGGCCGTCCGCGAGGTCCTGGCCGTCCTGGACGGCCGTCGCCTCCAGCGCGTACGCGTACGGGGCGAGCCGCCGGGGCGGCGGCGACGGCTCCACCTCGAGCTCCGGGCGGAGCCGCGCCGCCCGGAGCGCGTCGACCGCGAGCCGGAAAACGGGCGGCAGCGCGTCACCGTCCCCGCCGCCCGTGCCCTCGGTGCCGTCGGAGTGATCGGAGAACTGTTCCTGAGCCGCAGCCATGCGGGGAAGAGTAGGCGGAACGGGGCCCGTGCGCAGGGAGGGACACCCGCCCGCGCGCGGGCCGCCGGGCACGGCCGCGCACCCGCCCGTGCGAAGATTCTGGGCGTGAGTGCCAACACCCGCCCCTCGGGCCCCCCGACGCAGACGTACGACTCCGCCTTCCTCCGGGCGTGCCGGCGCGAGCCGGTGCCGCACACGCCGGTCTGGTTCATGCGCCAGGCGGGGCGCTCGCTCCCCGAGTACCTGAAGGTGCGCGAGGGCATCCCCATGCTGGAGTCCTGCATGCGGCCCGAGCTGGTCACGGAGATCACGATGCAGCCCGTGCGCCGGCACCGGGTGGACGCGGCGATCTTCTTCAGCGACATCGTCGTGCCCCTCAAGGCGATCGGCGTCGACCTCGACATCAAGCCCGGGGTCGGCCCCGTCGTCGCCGAGCCGATCCGCCGCCGCGCGGACCTGGAGCGGCTGCGCGCGCTGACGCCGGACGACGTCTCCTACGTCACCGAGGCGATCGGCATGCTCACCGGCGAGCTCGGCACCACCCCGCTGATCGGCTTCGCGGGTGCGCCCTTCACCCTCGCGAGCTACCTCGTCGAGGGCGGCCCCTCACGCAACCACGAGAACACCAAGGCCCTGATGTACGGCGACCCCGAGCTGTGGGCCGACCTGCTGGACCGGCTCGCCGACATCACCGCCGCCTTCCTCAAGGTCCAGATCGAGGCCGGCGCCTCCGCCGTGCAGCTCTTCGACTCCTGGGTGGGCGCCCTCTCCCCGGCCGACTACCGCCGCGCGGTCATGCCCGCCTCGGCGAAGGTCTTCGACGCGGTCGCCGGGTACGGGGTGCCCCGCATCCACTTCGGTGTCGGCACCGGCGAGCTGCTGGGCCTCATGGGCGAGGCGGGCGCCGACGTCGTCGGCGTCGACTGGCGCGTCCCGCTGGACGAGGCCGTCCGCCGCGTCGGCCCCGGCAAGGCGCTCCAGGGCAACCTCGACCCGGCCGTCCTCTTCGCCCCGCGCGAGGCCGTCGAGGAGCAGGCGGACCGGGTGCTGCGGGCGGCGGCCGACCTGGAGGGCCACGTCTTCAACCTCGGTCACGGCGTACTGCCGACGACCGACCCCGACGCGTTGACGCGGCTCGTGGAGCACGTCCACACCCGCACCGCGCGGTAGCCGGCCCGGCCGAGCCCGGCGCGCCGTCCCGGGCCGAGCCCGGCGCACCCCGGGGCGAGCGGGGACGCCCTGTCGACCTGATCGGCCGCGCTCCTAGCCCGAGCAGGCGGTGCGCTCGGCCTCCCGCCACTCACATACGGGGCAGAGCGTGGCGCCCCTGGTCGCCTCCGGGTACTCGGTCGGCTCCCCGCAGAGCACGCAGTCGGCGAACGGCGGCCCGCTCCGGGCGCCCGCCTCCGTCGGGGCGTGCGGCGCGTCCGGCGTGCCGCAGTACGTGTCCGCGTGACCGTCTCGGCTCTCGTCCATGTGTACGACTGTAGTCCTCCGCCCCTTCCCGCCGCGGGTCCCGGAGCCGTCTGCGGACGTCCCGTGGCCGACTGGCAGACTGGGGCCGTGACCAGCAACGACACCGACAGGCCCGGGAGCCGGGCCCGGGATGCCGCACCCCAGTTCGTCCTGCCCCTGGTGGTGCGGGTGGAGAAGGCCGCCCCGCCCGCCCGCACCGAC
Source organism: Streptomyces kanasensis (assembly GCF_043077165.1). Taxonomy (NCBI): domain Bacteria; kingdom Bacillati; phylum Actinomycetota; class Actinomycetes; order Kitasatosporales; family Streptomycetaceae; genus Streptomyces; species Streptomyces kanasensis. The sequence continues at coordinate 1,231,640 of NZ_JBIBSF010000001.1, read as the reverse complement.
GCGCTGCAGACCGCGGCGCGGGCCGTGCTGGTGCTGCTGACGGACGAGCGCTCCACCGGCGACGGTGCCTGGGCCCGGGCGGTCAGCGACTGGCAGGACGCCCGCATCCGCAAGGTCGTCCGGCGGGCCAGGGGCGCGGAGTGGCGCCGCGCCGAGCGGCTGCCCGGCATCACGGTCACCGGCGAGGAGGCCGAGGTGCGGGTCTTCCCGCCCGTGCCCCTCGACGGCTGGCCGAAGGACCTCGCCCGCCTCCAGGTCTCCGGCACCGAGCTCGACGACCCCGCGGGACCGCCCGCGCCTCCACCCGCGTCGGGGCCCGGATGTGCCGTGCTGTGGCTCAACCCGGAGCTGCGCATGTCGACCGGCAAGGAGATGGCGCAGGTCGGGCACGGCGCGCAGCTCCTGTGGTGGGCCATGGACGAGGGGACCCGCGCCGCCTGGCGGGAGGCGGGCTTCCCGCTCGCGGTCCGTACGGCACCGCCCGCCCGCTGGGCCGCCCTGGTGGAAAGCGACCGCCCCGTCGTGCGCGACGCGGGTTTCACGGAGGTCGCCCCCGGCTCGGCGACCGTGGTCTCCGACTTCCCGCTCGGCGCTGCCTGACGGAGCACGCTCGCGGCGTGACGGCGTGACGGCGTGACGGCGTGACGGCGTGACGGCGTGCGGCCCGGCGGCCCGCGGTCCGGTGGCGGGCGGCGGAGCGCCGGCGTCGGGGGCGTTGAACGCCCCGCCCGTCCCGTACGTACCTCCCAGCGCCGTGAGGCAGGTCGAACGGGTCGGGAGGCACAGTGCTGCGGCACATCAACGGAACGGCACTCATCATCGCGGCGCTCGTCGCCACGGTCGCGGCACTCGCGTTCCCCGTGTGGTCGTACGCCGACCGGTCGGGCACCGGGCAGGCCAACCTCAACGCGTCGTCCGTGGCCACGCAGTGGGGCCCGCTGTCGGCCACGGACCGGGACTTCCTGGTGAAGGTGCGACTGGCCGGACTGTGGGAGCTGCCCGCCGGGCAGCAGGCCGTCGAGCGGGCGCCGACGCAGGCCATCAGGGACGCGGGCGACCACCTCGTGGTCGGCCACACCGACCTCGACCAGCGTGCGCGCGACGTCGCGGCGAAGCTCGGCGTGGAGCTGCCGAACCAGCCCACCGAGCAGCAGCAGGGCTGGCTGCGGGAGCTGTCCGCGGCGAGCGGGGTCGAGTACGAGACCAAGTTCGCCAACCTGCTGCGCAACGCCCACGGCAAGGTCTTCGGCCTGGTCGCGCAGGTCCGGCACACCACCCGCAACAGCCTCATCCGCCAGCTCGCCTCGGACGCCAACCAGACCGTGCTGGACCACATCACCATGCTGGAGGCGACCGGCAGGGTCGACTTCGACGCCATCGCCAACGAGGCCGCCGGCCAGGCCACCGCCAGTCCCACCGGGCCGCCGGCCCCCAACGGCAACCTGCCGCCCGCGCCGGTCCCCGCCGTGCCCGCGCCCGGGCAGTCGTTCACGTCCCTGCCCTCGGCCCGGCCGGGCCCGCCGACCTCCGTCGAGACCGCCCGCCCGTGAGGCCCGGGGGCCCCTCCGCCCGCCGGTCCGCCGGATCTCCGCCCTCCGTCGAAGGTCAGCCCGCCGCCGGCCGGCCCTGCACCTCTCCGCCGGCCGGTCCGCCGCCCCGCCGGCCGTTCCCGCCGAAGCTCAAATGAAGCTCTGAAAGCGGCGGGGCGCGGTTGGCGGCACCCGTGAAGGGGTCATGACCCCTCCAGCGGTACGGACGAGGGGGAGACATGACGGGGCTCGGCATCGGCATCGGGTGGCGTCCGGAGATCGCGGACGCGGTGGAGCGGCTGCCCGGGGTGGAGTGGGTGGAGGCCGTCGCGGAGAACCTCTGCGCCGGACACCTCCCCGCCTCCCTGGTGCGGCTGCGCGAGCGGGGCGTCACCGTGGTCCCGCACGGCGTGTCGCTGGGGCTGGGCGGCGCCGGGCGGCCCGACCCGGGACGGCTGGCGCGGCTCGCGGAGACGGCGACCGCGCTGGGCGCGCCGCTGGTGACCGAGCACGTCGCGTTCGTCCGGGCCGGTGGGCCGCTCACCGCGTCGCCGGCGATGGAGGCCGGCCACCTGCTGCCGGTGCCGCGGACCCGGGAGGCACTGGACGTGCTCTGCGAGAACGTCCGCATCGCCCAGGAGGCGCTGCCCGTGCCGCTGGCCCTGGAGAACGTGGCCGCGCTGTTCTCCTGGCCCGACGACGAACTGACGGAGGGCCGGTTCCTCACGGAGCTGGTCGACCGCACCGGAGTCCGTCTCCTCGTGGACGTGGCGAACCTGCACACCAACGGGGTCAACCGCGGCGACGACCCGTACGAGGCGCTCGCCGCGCTGCCGGCCGGTGCCATCGCGTACGTGCACGTGGCGGGTGGCGTGCAGCGCGACGGCGTGTGGCACGACACGCACGCCCACCCCGTGCCACCGGCCGTCCTGGACCTGTTGGCGGAGCTGGCGTCGAGGGCGGCGCCGCCCGGGGTGCTGCTGGAGCGCGACGACGACTTCCCGCCGGAGGACGAGCTGGCGGCGGAGTTGGCCACGATCCGCGGCACGGTCACCGCGGCGGGACGGGCGGCGGGTGGAGGGGCGGCGGCCGGACGAGCCGGGCGGGCGGTGACGGGCCGGGCGGTGACCGGTCGCGTGGTGGAAGCGGCGATGGGCCGGGCGGCGGGTGGACGGGCGGCGGTGTCGGGGCCGGTCGGGGGTGGCGCGGCGCTGCGGGACGGCGTGACGGCACGGCCGGAGGGCACAGCGGTCGTGCGGGGCGGCGCGGCGGCACTGCGGGACGGCACGGCGGTCGTGCGGGACGGGGCCCGGGAGCGGCTGGGGCTGGCCCAGGCGGCGTTGCTGTCGGTGCTCGTGGCGGGGACGCCCGCGCCGGAGGGGTTCGACGGGGTGCGTCTGCGGGTGCAGGCCGGGGCGCTGGTGCGCAAGCGGGCCGCGGTGGTGGCGAAGGTCGCGCCCGAGCTGCCGGGGCTGTTCGGCGACGGCTACCGTGACGCGTTCGCGGCGTATGCGGGCTCCCGCCCGATGCCGGGCGGCTACCGGCAGGACGCCCTGGCCTTCGTCCGGTACGCGCTCGACGCGGGTCTGCCCGGGGACGTGGCCGGGCGGCGCCGGCTGTACCGGTGGTGGGCGGAGCGGTCCGCCCCGCGCCCGCCGGGCCGGGCGGCACGGCTGGTGCACGCCGCCCGCGCGGCGCTGGTGCGGTGACACTCCTCGGACGGCCTCGGATGCCTTCGGACGCCCTCGGGCGCACGGGAACCGGTGACAGTCCTCGGCCACGGGGGGAGTGGTGGCGCGGGGGAGGGGCGGCTGGGACGGCCCGGGTGCGGGGCCGTGGGAGTGCGGAGTGCCCTGGTACGGAGCCCCTGGGGGTGACGCCGGTGCGGCGCGCAGGGAACTGCGCGCCGCACCCGGAGCCGGACCCGGTGTCGCTGGAGCGGCGGACGGTTCGCGTCCGCCCTCTGATCTTCCGGGTCGGGAAGCGGCGGCCGGCTGGATGCCCGGCCGCCACCGTGCTGTCGGGCCGTCAGGCCAGGTCCGCCACCAGGTCCACGACCGCCTTGCGGCGGCCGGTGTAGAACGGGACCTCCTCGCGGACGTGCATCCGCGCCTCGCTGGCCCGCAGGTGGCGCATGAGGTCGACGATGCGGTACAGCTCGTCCGCCTCGAAGGCGAGGATCCACTCGTAGTCGCCGAGGGAGAACGAGGCGACCGTGTTGGCGCGGACGTCGGGGAAGCCGCGGGCCATCTTGCCGTGGTCGGCGAGCATGCGGCGGCGGTCCTCGTCGGGCAGCAGGTACCAGTCGTACGAGCGTACGAACGGGTACACGCTCACGTAGTCGCGGGGCGTCTCGTCGGCGAGGAACGCCGGGATGTGCGACTTGTTGAACTCGGCCGGGCGGTGCAGCGCCATGTTCGACCACACGGGCTCCAGCGCGCGGCCGAGCCGGGTGCGGCGGAAGAGGTTGTACGCCTCCTGGAGTTCGTCCGAGGTCTCCGCGTGCCACCAGATCATCAGGTCGGCGTCGGCGCGCAGTCCGGAGAGGTCGTAGGTGCCGCGGACGGTGACGTCCTTGGCGGCCAGCTGGTCGAACAGGTCCTGGACCTCGTCGGCGTAGCCGCTCCGGTCCTCGGGCAGAGCCTCGCGCAGTCGGAAGACGGACCACAGGGTGTAGCGGATGACCTCGTTGAGGTCCTTCGCCTTCTTACCGGCGTTCGGGATCTTTTCGGGCGCACTCATACGGCTATTCTCACTCGTCACTCTCGGTGCTCCGCGCCAGGGTCGGCGTGGCGATGATCTCGTCCGCGGCCCGCCACGCGTCCGCGACCACCGCCGGGACGCCCACGCCGTCGTACGCCGCCCCGCACACGCGCAGCGCGGGGAGCGCGGCGACCGCGTCGCGGATCCGGGCGACCCGGTCCAGGTGGCCGACGGGGTACTGCGGCAGGCCGCCGACCCAGCGGGTGACCTCGGTGGCCACCGGCCGCGCGGCGAGCCCGACGGCGTCGCCCAGGTCCCGCAGCGACGCCGCGACCAGGTCGGCGTCGTCCCGCTCCAGGTGCTCCTCCTCGCCGTACCGGCCGACGGAGGTGCGCAGGACGAAGAGGTCGCCGGACCCCTCGTCGACCCACTTCCACTTGTGCCCGGAGAAGGTGGACGCCTTGATCGTGCGGCCGTCGACCGGCGGCACCAGGAAGCCGGACCCCTCGGGCAGCCCGGCGAGGTCGGCGCGGCGGAAGGCGAGGGTGACGAGGGCCATCGAGGCGTACTCGATCGCGCCCAGCTCCGCGGCGGCGGCCGGCGACACCGCGGCGAGGAGCCGCGACGCGGTCGGGGCGGGGGTCGCGAGGACCACCGCGTCGGCGTGGAGGACCTCCGTCCCCGTACGGACCTCCCACGTCCCGGCGCCTCCGTCCCGCCCGGCACGGTGGGTGAGGGCGTCGACGGGGGTGGCGGTGCGGATCTCGCCGCCGAGGGCGGTGACCGTGTCGGCGACGGCGAGCGGCAACCGCCCCACCCCGCCCTCGACGCCCATGAAGACCGGTCCGGCGGGTGCCTGGGCCGCCGCGCCCTGCACGGCGCGGACGGCGTCGGTCAGGGTGGCGTGGCGGCGGACGGCATCGAACAGCTTCGGCACGGCGGCCCGCATCGAGATCCGGTACGAGTCGCCCGCGTACACCCCGCCGAGGAGGGGTTCGACGAGTCTGTCGACGATCTCGCGGCCCATCCGCTCCGCGACGAACGCGCCGATGGCGACGTCGTCGCCGAGCTCGGTGGGCGGCAGCGCGCGGTCGCCTTCGAGCGCGCGCAGCCCCTCCGCCGACAGCAGGTCGCCGAGCCCCCGGGCGTCGCCGGGGACGCCCATGACGTGCCCCTGGGGCATCGGCCGCAGCGCGCCCCGGGTCCAGACGGACGCACGGGTCGTGGCGGGCGGCTGCAGACGGTCGCCGAGGCCCACGGCGCGGGCCAGTTCGAGCGCCTCGGGACGGCGGGCCAGGATCGACTCGGCCCCGAGGTCGACGGGGGCGTCCGCGATCCGCCCGGCGTGGAGCTTGCCGCCGAGCCGGCCGGTGGCCTCCAGCAGCGTCACGCGCCGCCCCGCGAGCAGGAGGCGGTGGGCGGCGGCGAGTCCGGCGATGCCGCCGCCGACGACGACGACGCGTCCGTGGGGCGTGTCCACGTTGTCCACGTTCATGGGTCCACTCTCTCAAACACCGTGACGCGGCCCGACCGTGACCCTTTCGGAACCGGGAAAGGGCAACCGCGTCCCCCGTCCCGCGCGTCGAACCGGCGTCACCGGACACGGCCACGAGACACCTTGGGGGACATCCATGCCGAACCGAACCCGACCGCGGCACGCCTGCGCGGCCGTCCTGATCTGCGCCACGCTGGCCCTCGCCGGGTGCGGCGCCGGCGCGGGCGGCGGCACGTCGTCGACCGCCGACCGGGCCGCCGCGCCCGAGGCGGCCCGGGGGGACGCGGACACCGGCTCCGCGTACGGGCCGGAGTCGGCCCGCGGCGCGGGCGGCGCGAAGGGGGCGGCGCCGGCCGCGGCGCAGCAGCACATCATCAGGACGGCGGAGCTGTCGGTGGAGGTGGCGGACGCGGGCGAGGCGCTGGCGCGGGCCCGGGACGCCGCGGCGAAGGCGGGCGGCCACGTCGCCGACGAGTCGACGCGGCGCCGCCAGGGCCCCGACGGGGGCGACGGGATGACGTCGAGGATCGTGCTGCGGGTCCCGCAGGCGGCGTACGAGCAGGTGCTCGGCGAGCTCGGCGGCGCGGGCCGGCTGCTGTCGCGGAAGGCGGAGGCGAAGGACGTCACCGACCAGGTGGTGGACGTGGGCAGCCGCGTCGCCACCCAGCGGGCCAGCGTGGAGCGGGTCCGGAAGCTGATGGACCAGGCCACGCGGCTGAGTGACGTGGTGACGCTGGAACAGGAGCTGAGCACTCGCCAGGCGGCGCTGGAGTCGCTCCTCGCCCAGCAGGCCGCCCTGAAGGACCGTACGGCGCTGGCGACGATCACCCTGGAGCTCTCGGAGCGGCGGACCCCGCAGAAGCCGGCGGAGAAGGACGATCCCGGCCCGCTGGACGCCCTGGCGGGCGGTTGGGACGCGCTGGCCGCGACGGCGAAGTGGGTGGTGATCGTCCTGGCGGCGCTGGCCCCGTGGCTGGCGGTGGCGGCGCTGCTGTACGTCCTGTGGCGGGTGTTCGGCCGCCCGTGGCGGGCCCGCAGGGCGGCCCGGCGGCCGGCCCCCGCTGCGGCCGCCTGGCCCGTCCCGGGACGCGGGCCCGTACCGGCGTACGCGCCCGCGCACGCACCGGTGCCGGCCCAGGCTCCCGCTCCCGCCGCCGCGTCCGGGCCGGACACGGGCTCCGGCACGGGCACGCAGGGGGCTCCGGACGCCGGCAGGGACGCCGGCACCGCGGACGCCAGGAGCACGGACGCCGGGCAACCGGGGACGGGGCGCGGGGCGGACGCCGGCACGGGCGCGGACGCCACGAGCACGGACGCCGGGCGCCCGGGGACGGGGCGCGGGGCGGACTGAACGGCCCCGACCCCGTAGCGTGTTCCGCATGGGACGTGTGGGACGACGGCAGCGGTTGGTGGTGGTCGGGGGTGACGCGGCGGGGATGTCCGCCGCGTCACAGGCCCGGCGGCTGAAGGGGGTCGACGACCTGGAGATCGTCGCGTTCGAGCGCGGCGGCTTCTCGTCGTACTCGGCCTGCGGCATCCCGTACTGGGTGGGCGGTGACGTGGACGGGCCCGATCGGCTCGTCGCGCGCACCCCGCAGGAGCACCGCGACCGCGACATCGACCTGCGGCTGCGGACCGAGGTGACCGAGCTCGACCTCGACGGACGGCGCGTCCGGGCCCGGGACCTCGACTCCGGGGAGGAGTACTGGACGGGCTTCGACCGGCTCGTGCTCGCGACGGGGGCGCGGCCGGTGCGCCCGCCGCTGCCGGGCATCGACGCACCGGGCGTGCACGGCGTGCAGACCCTCGGCGACGGGCAGGCCCTGCTCGACACCCTGGCCGCGACGCCCGGGCGCCGCGCGGTCGTGGTCGGCGCCGGGTACATCGGCGTGGAGATGGCCGAGGCGCTGCTCAAGCGCGGCTACGAGGTGACCGTCCTCAACCGGGGCGAGCAGCCCATGGCCACCCTCGACCCGGACATGGGCCGGCTGGTGCACACGGCCATGGAGGGGATGGGCATCGACGTCGTCGCCGGCGCCGAGGTCACCGCGATCCGCACCGGACCGGACGGCCGGGTGCGGGCGGTGGAGACCGGGGACGCCACGTACCCTGCCGACGTCGTCGTGCTCGGCATCGGCGTCGAGCCGGAGACGTCCCTGGCCCGGGCGGCGGGCCTGCCGCTCGGCGTGTACGGCGGGCTGCTGACCGACCTGTCGATGCGGGTGCGCGGGCACGAGGACGTGTGGGCGGGCGGCGACTGCGTGGAGGTGCTCGACCTGGTCTCCGGCCGCGAACGGCACGTCCCGCTCGGCACGCACGCCAACAAGCACGGCCAGGTGATCGGGGCGAACGTGGGCGGCGGCTACGGCACCTTCCCGGGCGTGGTCGGCACGGCGGTGAGCAAGGTCTGCTCGCTGGAGATCGCCCGCACGGGCCTGCGCGAGCGCGACGCCCGCGAGGTGGGGCTGCGGTACGCGGCGGTGACGGTCGAGTCGACGAGCCGCGCGGGCTACTACCCGGACGCGGCGCCGATGACGGTGAAGATGCTGGCCGAGCTGCGCACGGGCCGCCTGCTGGGCACCCAGATCGTCGGCCGGGAAGGCGCCGGCAAGCGCGTGGACATCGCGGCGGTGGCCCTGACCGCGGGGATGACCGTGGAGCAGGTCGCGGCCCTCGACCTGGGGTACGCGCCGCCCTTCTCACCCGTGTGGGACCCCGTCCAGGTCGCCGCCCGGAAGGCCGTCGCCGCGGTCCGCGAGGCGGGGTGACCGCCGGCAGTCGAGTCCGGCGCGGTCGGGGTCAGTGTGCGGTCCGGGTCGCGATCAGGTCCGAGACCTTCACGAAGCGGTAGCCGCGGGCGCGGAGTTCGGGGACGATCCGGCGGACGGCCGCCTCGGTGACCGGGGCCGCGCTGCGGGTGCAGTGCAGCACCACGACCGAGCCCGGCCGCACCCCGGCCAGCACCTGGTCGGCCACCGCGTCCGCGTCGGAGGCGAACGCGTCGCCGCCCACCACGTCCCACTGGACGGCGGTGACCTTCGTCGGCGCGAGCGCCCGCAGCGCGGCCTCGTCGTGGCAGCCGCCGGGGAAGCGGAAGTACGGCACGACGTTGCGGGCGCCCGCCGCGCGGAACGCCGCGAACGCCTTCCGCACGTCCGCCGCCATCTCCTCGGGCGGCAGCCGTGGCAGGCCGTAACAGGGGGAGCGGAAGGCGTGGTGGCTGTAGGAGTGGTTGGCGATCTCGAAGCGCGGGTCGGTGCCGATCGACCGCGCCTGGTCCGGGTACTCCTCCGCCCAGCGGCCCGTCATGAACACCGTGGCCTCCACCTCCAGGCGGCGCAGGGTGGCGATGAGGGCCGGGTTGTCGAACCGCTCGCCCCCCGCCGCCCGCGGGCCCTGGTCGGCGGTCATGTCGGCGTCGAAGGTGAGGGCCACGGTCCGGTCCGCGGCCCGGCCGGCCGCGTCTCCCGTGCCGCCCCTGCCAGCCGTGCCTCCCGTACCGTCCGCGCCGCCCGCGCCGTCGGTCCGGCGCTCGAAGACCGGGGTCAGGCCGTCGGGTCCCGGCGGCAGCGTGGGCGGCGTGCGCACGGCCGGTGGGGTCGCGGGGTGCGGGGACGACGAGGGGGAGGGGCCCGCGGCCCCGGCCGGCCGGGCGGCCGGGCCGGCCGCGGGCGGTGCCCCGCAGCCGGTCGCGAGGGCGCACAGCACGGCCAGCACGGACAGACGTCGAGCAGAAAATGTCACTATCGGAAAATATATGATCAGTTGCGCGACATCGGAGACCCGCTCCTCTGCGTCGGACGTGTCGGATGTGTCGGACGGGTCGGACGTGACGTACCGAAGGGGCGGACGGGCCGGATCGGCCGTCGGCCGGGTCGGATCTGCCGGGACGTCAGCGCCAGGGACCGGTGACGGCGAAGGTCGTGCCGGGCGCGTAGCAGTTCACGTACATCGTCCGGCCGTCCGGCGAGAAGGTGACGCCGGCGAACTCCCCGTAGGCCGGGTCGTCGGCGGTGCCGGTGTTCCGGGCGTTGCGGGCCATCGCGTAGACCTCGCCCCGCCGCGTCAGCCCGTAGACGTGCTGGGCGCCGTCGCCGTCCTCGCACACCATGAGGCCGCCGCCCGGCGCGAGGCAGATGTTGTCGGGTGACTCGCCCGGCAGGTCGACGCCGGTGTCGGGTCCGAAGACCACGACGAGCGTGAGGTGCCCCCGGTCCGGGTCGTACCGCCACACCTGGCCGTGGTGGTCGGCGGCCGAGCCCTGCGCGGCGCGCGCGTAGCTGGAGACGAAGTAGACCGACCGTCCGCCCCAGTAGCACCCCTCCAGCTTCTGGGCGTGCGTGATGCCGCGCGGTCCGAAGTCCTGGAAGCGGATGGGGGTCCGCCGGGCCTGGCTGTCGGGTACGGGCACCCATTCGACGCCGTCGAAGCGGGTCCCCGGCTCGCGCACCGCGGACAGGTCGGGCACGTCCGGCACGCGCATGGCCTGGAGCGCGCCGCCCGCGCGCAGCGAGCCGGGGCCGCCCAGCGGCCGGTGCGGCAGGAAGCGGTAGAAGAGCCCGAACGGACGGTCGAAGGCGTCCTCCGTCTCGTAGACGACGCCGTTGCGCGGGTCGACGGCGACCGCCTCGTGCGGGAAGCGGCCCATCGCCGTGAGGGGCACCGCGCCGGATCGGCGCGGATCGGCGGGGTCGACCTCGAAGACGAAGCCGTGGTCCTTGCCGTACCCGGCGGTGCCGGCCTGCGCCTCGGTCTCCTCGCAGGTCAGCCAGGTCCGCCAGGGCGTGGGGCCGCCGGCGCAGTTGACGGCGGTGCCGGCGAGGGCGACGCGCTCGTCCACGACGGAGCCGCGCCGGTCGAGGGTGAGGGCCGTGCAGCCGCCCCGGGCCGCCGGGTCGTACGTCAGCCCGGCGACGGTCGGCACGCCGAGGGCGGCCGTCGCACCGTTCTCGTGGTTGCGGACCAGGTGGACACGGCCCTGGCGGCCCGCGAAGGCGCCCATGCCGTCGTGCCGGCCGGGGACCGTGCCCTCCCCGGAGCGCAGCGGCCGGCCCTCCGTGGACAGCACCCGGTAGCGGAAGCCGCGCGGGAGGTCGAGGAGCCCCGCGGGGTCGCGGACGAGCGGGCCGTACCCGACGTCCCCGGTGTGGGCGGTGGCGGCGGCGGTGCCGGCGAAGAGCTCGGCGAGCGCGCCGCTGAAGGCGATCCCGGCGAGCGCGGTACCGGTGCGGGCGAGGAGGTGACGTCGTGTTGCGGACATGGCGACTCCCTGCTGGCGGACAGGAACACGGACGTGACGGATCCGCACACGTGTATCACGCAGGGTGGTGGGAGGTGAATGGTGTGGACGGTGTGGCTTGCGACGGCCGGTGCTGCCCTCTCCGGTCGGGCGGGACGGTCCGTACGCCGCCAGGTGCCTGCCGCGGGCGCCTGCTGGGCCGTCTGCCGTCTGCCGTCTGCCGTCTGCCATCTGCCGTTGGCCGCCGCCCGCCCCCCGCTGGTCGCCTGTGCGGCCGGGAGGACAGGGGGGACACGGCTGCGGCCACCACCCCGCCGGGGTGGTGGCCGCAGCCGGACGGTCGGCGCCTCAGCCGGCGAGCGCCGCCGAGAGGGTGATCGTCGTGCCCGCCAGCGCCTGGCTCACGGGGCAGCCCGCCTTGGCGTCCTCCGCGGCCTTCGTGAACGCGGCCTCGTCCATCCCGGGCACCTCGCCCTCGACGGTGATGTGCACGCCCGTGATGCCCTTGCCGGGCTGGAACGTGACGTCGGCCTTCGTCGTCAGCCGGGTCGGCGGCGTCCCGGCCTTGGTGAGGGAGCCGGACAGGAACATGGAGAAGCAGCTGGAGTGCGCGGCGGCGATGAGCTCCTCGGGGCTCGTCATGCCGTTCGGCTCCTCGGCGCGCGCCGGCCAGGAGACCGGGTAGGAGCCGATGCCGGAGGAGTCGAGGGTCACGGTGCCCGTGCCCTCGGCGAGGTCGCCCTCCCAGACGGTGTGCGCGTGACGCGTGGTGGCCATGCCGGATTCCCTTCCGGCGCCGTACGGCACCAGGACGGTGGAGGCTTACGGCCACCCAACCTACTGCGTGATCAGCCCCTTGGCGTCCCTGGCCAGCGCGGTGAGCCGCGAGATCGCCCGGAAGTACTTCTTCCGGTACCCGCCGTTCAGCATCTCGTCACTGAACAGCCGGTCGAAGGGCAGGCCGGACGCGAGGACCGGTATCTCCCGGTCGTACAGCCGGTCGGCGAGGACCACCAGGCGCAGGGCGGTCGACTGGTCGGGCACGGCCGTCACGTCGGTGAGGCAGACCGCCGCCACGTCCTCCGTGAGCGCCCCGTACCGGCTGGGGTGGACCCTCGCCAGGTGCTCCAGCAGCGCGGGGAAGTGGTCCAGGGAGGCGCCGGGCGTCGCCCGCGCGACCCGGGTGACCTCCTCGTCCGCGTACGGCGGCGGGGCCTCGGGCAGCCCGCGGTGGCGGTAGTCCTCGCCGTCGATGCGCAGCGGCCGGAAGTGCGCGGACAGCCCCTGGATCTCGCGCAGGAAGTCGGCGGCGGCGAACCGGCCCTCGCCGAGCTTGCCGGGCAGCGTGTTGGAGGTGGCGGCGAGCGCCACGCCCGCCTCGACGAGCTTGCCGAGCAGCGTGGAGACCAGCACCGTGTCACCCGGGTCGTCCAGCTCGAACTCGTCGATGCACAGGAGCCGGTGGCCGCCGAGGGTCCGCACGGTCTGCTGGAACCCGAGCGCGCCGACGAGGTTGGTCAGCTCCACGAACGTGCCGAACGCCTTGAGCGCGGGCTCCGCGGGGGTGGCGTGCCACAGCGACGCCAGCAGGTGCGTCTTGCCGACGCCGTACCCACCGTCGAGGTACACGCCGCGGGGGCCGGTGGGGGCGGCGGGCTTGCGGGAGAACCAGCGGCGCCTGCCCGCGCCGCTCGCGTGAGCCCCGCCGAGTCCCTGGGCGAAGGCGGCGAGCACCTCGACCGCCTCGGTCTGGCTCGGCTGGTTCGGGTCCGGGATGTAGGTGTCGAAGCGCACCCCGTCGAACCGCGGCGGCGGCACCATCTCGGCGACCAGGCGGTCGGCGGGGACGTGCGGCTCGCGCGCGCACAGGGACAGCGGGACCGCTTCGGTCAGGGCACTCGTCGACACGCTCCCCACTGTAAGCGCCGTGCCAGACTGCTCGGCATGCGACGCCTGTTCCCTGTGACCGACCAGACACCGCCCGTCCCCACCGGGCGCCCCGACCGCTCGACCGCGCCCGTCGGCGGGGCCGCGACCGGGACCGCCGGTGTCCCCGGGGCGCCGGCCGAGGAGCGCGAGTGGTCCCTCGACGAGCTGGCGGAGGCGTACGCCTACCCGGCCACCGCGGCGGCCGCGGGCGGCGCCGCCTGGCTGCGGGCGAACATGGTCTCCTCCCTGGACGGCGCCGCCCAGCACGACGGCCGCTCGCAGCCGATCTCCTCCGCCGCCGACATGCGGATCTTCGGCACCCTGCGCGGACTCGCCGACGTCGTCGTGGTGGGTGCCGAGACCGTCCGCCTGGAGGGGTACCGGCCCGCCCGCGCACGGGACGCCTTCGCCGCCCGGCGGGCCGCCGCCGGGCAGGGCCCCGCCCCGGCCGTCGCGGTGGTGAGCGCCTCCCTTGACCTGGACTTCTCGCTGCCGCTGTTCACCGCGCCGCTCGTGCCGACGCTGCTGCTGACGGGCGCGGCCGCCCCCGCCGACCGGGTCGGACGGGCCAGGGAGGCCGGCGTGGAGGTCGTCGTCGCGGGCGACGGGGCGGGCGCGGAGCCGGCCCGGATCGTGGCGGAGCTCGCGGCGCGCGGGCTGACGCGGCAGCTCACCGAGGGCGGCCCGCGCCTGCTGGGGCAGTTCGTCGCCGACGGGGTACTCGACGAACTGTGCCTCACCGTCTCGCCGACCCTCACCGCCGGGGACGCCCAGCGGATCGCGGGCGGGCCGTCCCTGGCCGTCCCCGCGCGGTTCGCGCTGGCGTCGCTGCTGGAGGAGGACGGCTTCCTCTTCACCCGGTACCGACGGAAGGGCTGATCCGACAATCGGTATGAATTAACCGTTCCGGTTACCTCCCGCCGGGCACACTTAACATCTCAGACCCCGTGCGGGCACGGGGAAGGACGGTTTCCGCAGAAGGGCTCCGAAGGTGTTCACAAGCGTTCTGATGATCGAGAAACCGCTGTCCTCCACGGACGTGGACTTCGTCACGACCCTGCACGGGGACGAGGACGTCTCGTTCATCGTGCTCATGCAGCCCCGCGGCGACCAGGCCGACGCCCTGCTGCGCGCCATCGACGACGTCGCCGTCGGCGCGATCGGGGACGCCGCCCGGGAGGGCGAGGAGCCGTCCGGCGCGGAGGCCCGTGGCCCCGCGGAGACGGCCATGGACCTGTCGGTGCAGGCCCTGCGCGCCGCCGGCTGCGAGGCCGTGGGCCAGGTCGTCGCCGACCACCCCCTCGACAAGATGAAGGCCGTCGTGGAGGAGGCGCACGCCGACGAGGTGATCGTGCTGACGGCGCCCCACTACGTGGAGGAGTTCTTCCACCGGGACTGGGCCTCCCGCGCGCGCCACAAGGTCGGCGTACCGGTGCTCAAGCTGTTCGCCCACAACGAATAGGCTGGTCCCCTACGTACGACACACCCCCGGGGAGAGATCCGCATGGCACCCGCCATCCCTGCCGCAATGGAACGGCCGCACTTCATCGGCATCGGCGGCGCCGGAATGTCGGGCATCGCGAAGATCCTCGCCCAGCGCGGGGCCAAGGTCGCCGGCAGCGACGCGCGCGAGTCCGAGACCGCCGCGTCGCTGCGCGCCCTCGGCGCGACCGTCCACATCGGCCACGCCGCCCACCACCTGGCCGACGACGCCAGCTGCGTCGTGGTCTCCAGCGCCATCCGCGACGACAACCCCGAGCTGGCCCGCGCGCGGCAGCTCGCCGTCCCGGTGGTCCACCGCTCCGACGCCCTCGCCGCGCTCATGCGGGACCTGCGCCCGATCGCCGTCGCCGGCACCCACGGCAAGACGACCACCACGTCGATGCTGGCCGTCGCCCTGACGGAGCTGGGCCTCGACCCGTCGTACGCCATCGGCGGCGACCTCGCGGGCCCCGGCACCAACGCCCGGCACGGCGGGGGCGAGCTCTTCGTCGCCGAGGCGGACGAGAGCGACCGCAGCTTCCAGAAGTACGACCCCGAGGTCGCGCTCGTCCTCAACGTCGAGCTCGACCACCACGCGAACTACGCCTCGCTGGAGGAGATCCACGAGTCCTTCGAGGCGTTCGTCGCCCGCGTCCGCCCCGGCGGCACCCTCGTGGTCGGCGAGCACCCGGGTGCCCGGGAGCTGGCCGAGCGCGTCTCGGGCCGCCCGGGGCTGGAGGTCCTGCGGGTCGGCGAGGACGAGGGCGCCGACGCGTGGATCCGCCGCATCACCCCCCACGGCATGACGAGCGAGGTGACCGTCGCCCTCGACGGCGTGGAGCACACCTTCACCGTCTCCGTCCCCGGCCGCCACTACGCCCACAACGCCGCCGCCGCGCTCGCCGCCGGCGCCCGCGTGGGCATCGACCCGGCCGACCTGGCCCGGGCCCTCACCGCCTACACCGGCGTCGGCCGCCGCCTCCAGCTCAAGGGCGAGGCCGCGGGCGTGCAGGTCGTCGACTCCTACGCCCACCACCCCACCGAGATGACCGCCGACCTGGAGGCGATGCGGGCCGCGGCCGGGACCGGCCGGCGCCTCCTGGTGGTCTTCCAGCCGCACCTGTTCTCCCGCACCCAGGAGCTCGGCACGGAGATGGGGCAGGCCCTCGCCCTCGCGGACGCCTCCCTCGTCCTGGACATCTACCCGGCCCGCGAGGACCCGGTCCCCGGTGTGACCAGCGCCCTGATCACCGACGCGGCCACCGCGGCGGGCGCCGCCGTCACACCGGTCCACGACAAGGCGTCCGTCCCCGACCTGGTCGCGGGAATGGCGCGCCCCGGCGACCTCGTTCTCACCATGGGCGCCGGCGACGTCACGGACCTCGGCCCGAGGATCCTCGACCGCCTGGCGGACTGACCCGAGCAGAGGGAGCTGAGCACACCATGGCGTACGAGGTCGACAAGCCGGACGAGCAGTGGCGCACCGAGCTGAGCCCGCAGGAGTACCACGTCCTGCGCGAGGCCGGTACGGAGCCCGCCTTCACCGGCGAGTACACCGACACGAAGACCAAGGGGGTCTACTCCTGCCGCGCCTGCGGGGCCGAGCTCTTCACCTCGGAGACCAAGTTCGCCTCGCACTGCGGCTGGCCGTCCTTCTACGACCCGAAGGACGGCGCCGCCGTCGAGCTCGTGGAGGACCGCTCGTACGGCATGGCCCGCACCGAGGTGCGCTGCGCCCGGTGCGGCTCGCACCTGGGACACGTCTTCGAGGGCGAGGGCTACCCGACCCCGACCGACCAGCGGTACTGCATCAACTCCGTCTCGCTGCGGCTCGCCCCCGACGAGGGGTGACCCGCGGCTCGCGCCCGGTGACGGGCGGATGACGCCTCCCCGGTGACGGGCCTGTGACGCCTCCCCGGTGACGGGCGCCCGACGGGTGCGCGTCGGCCCGCGGGGTGTGCGGTCGGGGGCGTGCGGGCCGCGGCCCGCACGCCCGGCACGCCGCCTCAGCCGTGCGCCGCCGCCCCGGGCCGGGCCGGGAGGCCGCCCGCCGAGGGGACCTCCTCCACGGGCCGGGCCTCCGCCCGCGGCGCGCCCCAGCCCTCGGCCGCGCGGACCGCCGCCGCGGCCTGCGCGCGCCCCATCGCCCCCCAGCCCAGCAGGTCCACCGCCTGCTGCGGCGTGACGAGCAGACGGGCGTACCGGATGTTCAGCGCCGGGTCGACGGCCGAGGGGCCCATCCCGGTCAGCGGGGCGGCGAAGCGGGTCCTGGCCACCGGCCGGCCGGCGTGCACGTCCGGCAGGTGGCCCAGGTACACGGGTTCGCCGGTGGTCACGGTCGCCTCCTCGCCGGCCTCCCGCACCAGCGCCGCGGCCGGTGACGGGTCCTGCGGTTCGATGGTCCCGCCCGGCAGCTCCGCGTGGCCGTCACGCGGGTCGACCAGCACCAGCACCCGCCCGTCGGGCGCGAAGAGCCACCCCCACGCCTGACGGGGCGTCAACCGCGGGGGTACGGGCGTCCCCTCGTGCCAGGGCAGCTCCTGCACCGTCCTGGGCCGCTCGAAGAGCCCGAGCCGGTCCAGGACCGGGACCGGCCCGGCGGGCCTCCCCCCGTCCAGCACCACGGGGCCCGCGCCGGCGACGCGCGCCCGCAGCGCGGCCAGCATCCGCCGCCCCTCGGCCGCCGGCAGCAGTCCGGCCGCGACGGCCGGCTCCACGCACGTGACCGGTCCCTCCACCTCGCCGAGTCGGGTCGCGTCGAGGTGACCGCCGTCGACGACGAGCCGCCCCTCGCACCCGGCCGCCACCCGGTCGAAGACCAGGACCGGCCGCGCGGGCGCCGTGCCGCACGGCAGGGACAGGGCGCAGCCACAGGACGGCAGCGCCCACGGGCCGCCCCCGCCCGCGGGCCGTACCAGCAACGGTCGCGCGCGCTCGTCGGTCACCAGCACACCGACGGTCGACCGCAGGACGGACGGGGGATGGGGGGTCTCGGGCACGGGCCGGCTCCAGGGTCTCGTCGTGGCGCCCGGCCGCCGCCGGACACGACGGCCGGCCGTGACCGCTCGCGGTGCGGGCACGGGTGTGGTGCGAGTGCGTTGTGGGGGCGGTGGGCGCGATGGGTGCGGTGCGCCCAAGATCGTAACGCCACAGGGGAGTTGACGGAACGGCCCGCGACACCTGCCGGGTCCGCCCGCACACCCCCCGACCCTGGCATCTTGATGCAGTGGCACCTTACGGCCACAAGGGCGCTCTGGAGAGTCCCCGCGTGGCCGTGCCATTTTGAACGGGCGGCTACCGGGTGAATTCCCGGGGGACGGCACAGGAAGTCCCGCCGCCGAACTCACCCACTGTCGTGCCAATGCCTTGGACGAACGAGGACCATCCATGTCGACCAGATTCATCGCTGCTCTCGCCTGCTCCACGGCCGCGTGCGTCGCCGTGTTGATCGTCGACCCCGCGAAGCGGACCGATGAGCTCCAGTCCTCTTCCGTCTCGAATGTCGTCGAGAACTCCGAGGACAGCTGGGGCTGGGACTGAAACACCGAACGGGGGGACGTCTGATGGAAGACCGGGAACGACTGGCCGCGGACCTCGCGGAGCTGCCCCGGCTGTACGCCGAGATGGAGTACCTCATGGGGCCGGTCGCCACCGGCCCCCTCCAGCGGGTCAGTGGCACCAGGAGCACCGACCGCGCCTTCGACGAGGCCGCCGCGGCGGCGCGCTCCGCCATCGTGGGCGTGCTCGCCTCGTGGGCCGGGGTGGCGGTCGAGACCTACGGGTCGCCCGTGCCCGAGCGCCGGGTGCCCGAGCTCGCCGCGTTCCTCGCCCGTCACCTCGACCTGCTCGCGGACCACCCCGCCGTCGCCGACATGGCCGGGGAGATCACGCAGGTCACGGACGGGGCGAGGCGGATCGCCCGACCGGACGGCGCCCGCCGCGTCCGGGTCGGCGCCTGCGTCAGGGACGGGTGCGGGGGCGAGGTCGTCGTCACCATGGGCGGCGGCGGCGCCGACGGGCGGGCGCGGGACGTCCGCTGCGGGGCGGGCCACGTCTGGCAGCCGCACGAGTGGCTGGACCTGCGCGGCCGGATGGCCGCGGCGGAGCCCGCGCGGGCGGTCCGCCGGACGCTGCCCACCCGGCTCGCCGCCGTCGCCGTCGGGGTCTCCGAGGCGACCGTGCGCAAGTGGGCCAGCCGCGGCAAGCTCACCCGCCACGGCACGGCGACCCGCGCCGAATACGACCTCGAAGAATTGACCCTGCTCGCCGCCGGATAGCGCGGGACAGCAATCCACGCAGCCGAATGCGCGCATGAATTGACATCCGTTCATGCGCGGATTCGGCATGCCCGCATTCATGGGAAAGCGGTTGTGGATCATGTTTGACAAGGGCGTGGGCGGGTGTCACGCTGGGGCCAGCGGAAGAAGTGTCGGAATTTACGGACCGACCCGCCTCGAACTCCCGCAATCGGCACCGCCGGTGCGGTCGACCGCCGAGGCGCATTTCTCCGGATCAGCATCGGATCGCCGATTGGGTACGGTCATGACTCTGGACTCGGACGACGCCACCCTGAAATCCCTCGAGGAGATCGAGCGGGCGCGGGCCGCCTGGGAGGACCGCCCCCGCCATTCCTCGCCCGAGGCCGCGTACCGCGCTCTCGTCGACGAACTCCGCAGGGACGTCCCCTTCTATCGGGACGCGGGCGCGGAACTCCCCCTGACGGACCGGGCGGTGCACCAGGAGAACGGCGAGCTGTTCCGCTCGCCGCGCGTCGCGGCGACGTACCGGCTCTCCTCCAGCGGGACCACCGGGAAGCCGCTCGAAGTGATGCTCGACGACGCCGCCTGGTACGCCGTCAATTACCGTTTCTTCGCGCAGATACGGGACGTCGCCGGGCTCCCCGCCGACCTCTTCCGGCGGGGGGAGCCGGCCGTCGTCTTCATCAGCAACAAGCCCGGCCGCGCCAGTTTCGTCCGCCCGCTGCCGCCCCTCGGCAACGGCCTGTACGTACGCCTCCAACTCGGCGGCGCCGACGCCCTGCGGCTGTTCTCCCGGCTCCGCGCGCCGGTGCTCTACGGGAAGCCGACGTACCTGCTCGACCTGCGTGCCGCCCTGCTCCGGCAGGGTGCGGCCGAACCGCCCTGGACGCCCCGGCTGCTGCTGGTCAGCGGCGAGCCCCTGCACGACGACGACCGACGCCGCCTCACCGACTACTTCCGGGCACCCGTCGTGGACGCCCTGGCGTCGACCGAGGGCGGCCTCGTCGCCGCCACCGGGCCCGACGGGCGCACCTACCGCGTCTTCGGCGAGAACGTCCGCCTGGAGGTCCTGGACGGGCACGGCGCGCCGCGCCCCTCCGGTGCGGGCGAGCTGGTGCTGACCAACCTCGTCAACCGCGGCACCTTCGTCGCCCGCTACCGCACCGGCGACCACGCGGAACTGGACACCGCCGCCGACGGCACCCAGCGGCTGCTGCGGCTGCGCGGGCGCGAGCCGGGGACCCTGCGGTTCCGTACGGCGGAGCTGCCCGCCGAGACGGTGACCGGCGCCGTCGGCCACCTGCCCGGGCTCGGCGACTTCCAGGTCGACCTGCGCGACCCGGACCGGACGGTGCTGCGCTGGGCCCCCGAACCCGGCCGCCCCGACGAGGAGGGGCTCCGGCGGGAGCTGCGCGCGGCCCTGGACCGCCTGCTGCCGGGCGAGGAGCCGCTGCTGGAGCGCCAGGAGCGGATCACCCCGCCCGGGGGCAAGAAGCGGCGCTACCTGACCGCGCCCGCGTGACCCCGTCCGCCCGCGGACCGGGCACCGGCGGCACCGACGGCACCGACCCCGCGACCACCCCGTCGCCCAGCGACCCCACCCACACCCGGCGGAAGCGACCGACCCCATGACGCGAGACCTGACCTGGACGGGCAACCACTTCCTGGACCCCGCCGCCCACACCGCCCGGCTGCTCCAGGCGGCCGAGGACATCGACATCACCAACAAGGACGAGGTGTGGAGCCGGCGGGTGGCCGAGGCCGCCGCCGCCCACTTCGGCGTGCCCGCCGACTTCGTCCGCGTCGGCGCCGGCGCCACCCAGCTCATCGACACCCTGCTGCGCAGCGCCTACCGCGGGCTCGTGGTGGACGTGACCCCCAACTTCCACCTCACCGCGACCGTCGCCCGCCAGCAGGGCTGGGAGTACCTCGCCGTCCCGGTGCGCGAACCCGGGGAGCTGCTCCCCGCGCTGGAGCCCCACCTCGGACGCGACGACGCGATCACCGTGCTGTGCTCGCCGCGCAACCCGCTCGGCTACCAGTTCCCGGTCCGGGACGTCGCCGCGCTCGTCGAGCGGGCGCGCGGCCTGGTCGTCCTGGACGAGGTGTACGCGGACTTCGCCCCGGCGACCGCGCTGCCCCTGGTCGAGCGCTTCCCGAACCTGGTCGTCATGCGCACCTTCTCCAAGGCGTGGGGCCTGGCGAACCTGCGGATCGGCTTCGCCGTCTCCGCCTCCTTCGCCCGCGAGGACTTCCCGTTCTGGCTCATGCCGAACAGCGTCTCGGGCGTCGCCCAGCGCACCGCGCTCAGCCTCCTCGCCGACCCGGCGCCGGTCCGCGACAGCGTCCGCCGCATGCACGCGTGCCGCGAGCGGCTCGTCGCCGGGCTGAGCGGGGTGGAGGGGCTGCGCCTGTGGCCGTCGGACGCCAACTACGTCTGCCTGGAGACCCCCCGGGCCGCCGAGGTCGTCGAGGAGCTGGGCCACGCCGGGTACCGCACGCGGCTCGTCCACGACCTGCGCGGCTACCCCGCCGACTGGCCGGCCGGGGTGCGGATCGTCGTCCCGCCCGAGTCCGACGTGGACCGCGTCGTCAAGGGCGTCCTCCACGCCCACCAGGGGCCCGGGGCCGCGCCGGCACCGGCGGACCGGTGACCGGCGGACCGGCCACCGCCGGTGGCGCGGGGCGGACCGACGGGCCGCCCTCGCTCAGCGCCGACGGGCGGTACGCCGCCTGGCTCTCCGCCGGCGACGGCGCCACCCGCCTCGTCCTGCACGACCTCGCTGCCCGCCGCGAACACGGCCGCTCGGACGTCGGCGCGGCCCGCTGCCGCGCCTTCACCTGGTCGCACCTGCCCGGAGTCGGCCTCGCCCTCTCCGACCCGGACGGCTCCGAGAGCTGGACGCTCTTCCGCGTCGACGTGGCGGACGGCACCTGGACGCCGCTCGGCGCGCCGGGACAGCGCACGCGGCTGGCCGGACTGAGCCCGCAGCGCCCCGAGGAGGTCCTGCTCGCCGCGGAGGGGGGCGAGCCCGGCCGCCTCGACCACCACCTGGTGTCCCTGCGCACCGGCGCCCGGACGGAGGTGCTCCGCGACCGCGGCTACGCGGCCGTCTACGCGGACACGTCCCTGCGCCCCCGGCTGACCGAGACCGTCGGCGACGACGGCTCGCGCGACCTGTGGCACGGCGAGCCCACCGCCGGCCGGCCGTTCCTGCACGTCCCGCACGAGGACGCGCTCACCGTGCGGTTCCTCGCCTTCACACCCGACGGGGACACCGCGTACTTCGTCCTGCCCGACGGCCCCGACGGCGTCCGCCTCACCGCCCTCGCCTGCCGGGACGGCGCCCCCGCGCGCGAGCTGCGCACCGAGCACCGGGTACGCGGCGGGGACATCCCGGACGTCCTGTTCGAGCCCGGCACCGGCCGCCCGGGGATCGTGCAGACCGAGCGCGAGCGGCGCGCCTGCGTCGCCCTGGACCCCCGCTGGGCACCGGTGCTCGACCACCTGCGCACGCACCTCGGCACCGAGCCCGTGGTCACCGAGCGCCGCGGCGGCCGGTGGCTGGTGGCCGTGCACCGCCCCGAGCACGACACGCACTGGTACGTCCACGAGCCCGCCGGCGGCGACACCTGGCGGCTCGGCGCGGCCCGGCCCGACACCCCGCCGTCGTCCGTCACCTGCCGCGCCGTCGGCGTGCCGCTGCGCGGCGGCGGCGAGGCCGTCACGTACGTCACGCGCGGCACGGCCCGCGGGGAGGACGACGGGCCCGGCCCCGCCGTGCTGCTCGTCCACGGCGGGCCCTGGCGGCGCAGCCGCTGGGAGTACGCCGAGCGCCGCACCTGGCTCGCCGAGCAGGGCTGCACCGTCATCGAGCCCAACTTCCGCGGCTCCACCGGCTTCGGCCCGGCCTGGACCAACGCCGCCGACCGCCAGTGGGGCCTGGCGATGCAGGACGACCTGGAGGACGCCCTCGACTGGGCGGTCGCCGAGGGCGTCGCCGACCCCGACCGGCTCGCCCTGGTCGGCGGCAGCTACGGCGGGTACGCGGTGCTCCAGATGGCGGCCACCACCCGCCGGGACCTGCGCTGCGTGGTGGCGACCTCGCCCCTCACCGACCTGGTGCGCTTCCTGGAGGAACCCCCCGCCTTCTGGCGGACCGCCGCGCCCATGCTGCACCGCCGCGTCGGGGACCCCGCCGACCCCGACCAGCGGGCGGCGCTCCGGGCGGTGTCGCCGGTGGACAACGCCGCCGGCGTGCGCTGCCCCGTCCTGCTCGTCCACGGCGCCAACGACAGCCGCGTCCCGGCCGAGATGGCCACCCGGATGTTCATGGCGCTGGCCCGCGCGGGCAAGGACGCGACCCTCGCGCTCTTCCCCGACGAGGGGCACGAGGTGGTCACCACCGGCAACCGGGCCGCGCTCCACGCCGTGACGGCCGCCCACCTCGCCACGCACCTGTTCGCCCGCCCGCCCGCCACCGGCGCGGACCCGCCCGGCGACACCACCCTCAAGCTCTTCGACACACCCCACGCGGCGCGCCGCAAGGCGGCGTCCGCGCCCGATCCTGGAGACGTCCATGGCACTGCACTTCACGCGCAGTAACGCGCTGCTGCTCCTGACCCCGAAGACGGGCAGCACGTGGATCCGCAGGAAGGTCAGGGAACTCGGCCTGGAGGTCGCCGAGGTCGGCGACCCGGCGATGCGCGAGCACGACCTCCTCGCCGACTTCGACCGCTCCCGGTACGGCCTCGTCGGCGCCTTCGTCCGCGACCCGCTCGAGTGGTACCGCTCCTACTGGTCCTACCGCATGGAGAAGGGCTGGCGGCCGCAGTACCCGCTCGACGAGCACTGCGAGAGCGACGACTTCGAGACCTTCGTGCGGCGGGCCGTGACCGTCCTGCCGGGCGCGCTCGGCAACATCTACGCCTCGTACGTCGGCACGCCGGACGACGAGGTGGACTTCGTCGGCCGGCAGGAGGACCTGGCAGCCGACTTCGCGCGTTTCCTGGAGCTCGCCGGCGAGGAGTTCGACGCCTCCGTCCTCGCCGAGGGCGACCGGATCAACGCCACCAGCATCCGCCCCGACTACCCGGAGGAGCTCAAGGAGCTCATCACCCTCTCCGAGTGGGAGACCATGGCGCGCTTCGGCTACCTCGACGCCCGGCCCGACCCGATCGGCCTCGCCGAGATGCGCGCCCGCTACCCGGAGGACGCCGGTGACCTGCGGCTGCTGTCCCTGTGGACCGAGAAGATCCACTGGGCGCCGGACGACGTCAAGCGGGCCGCGGGCCGGCCGGTGCGCCCCGAGACCCGGTACGCCCGCGTCCACAGCAACTTCGCGCTCTTCGCACAGCACAAGAAGCAGGACCCCGAGTACGCCGGCACCCGCTACCGCGAGGCGCTGCGGCTCGACCCGGCCCACCCGCGCACGCTGTGCAACTACGCCCTGTACGTCGCCGAGCACGAGGACGACACGGCCGGCGCCCGCGCGCTGATGCTGCGGGCGCTGTCGGGCCGCCCGAACCACCCGTACACCCTCGGCAAGCTGGCGAAGCTGACCGCCGAGCGGCTCGACGACCCCGACCTCGCGGAGGTCCTCTACCGGCAGAGCCTGGCCGCCAACGGCGACCAGCGGGAGCTGCGCGCCGAGTTCGCCCGGTTCCTCGCGGGCCGCGGCAAGACCGACGAGGCGGTGGCCCTGCTCGCGGAGGAGGCCGAGAGCCCGCGGGCCGACCGGCTCACCCTGCTCACCCACGCGTCGGTCCTGGCCCGCGCCGGCCGGATCACCGAGGCCCGCCGCTTCCAGCAGCTCGCCGCCACCGCCGCCTGAGCACGAGAAGGAGAACGACCATGACGATCACGGAGGACCGGCTCGCCCGGACCATCCAGGACGAGTCCGTGTCCGCCGCCGGCCGGACGGTCGCGCAGACCGTCGCCGCGGCCCGCGAGGTCGTCGGCCGGAACAGGATCTGCCTGGTCCGCGACTTCCCCCTGGACCCCGACCGCTACCTGGAGTTCCTCGGCGCCTTCGGCGAGCCGCTGCGCAACTACTCCTCGCTCAGCGAGCTGGCGAAGACCGACCCGCACCCTCAGATCAACCGGGTGAAGTACAAGAAGAAGACCGAGGGCGCCCAGTCCGTCCACTACGTCGCCGGCGGTCTGCGGCCGCACTCCGCCCGCTCCTGGTGCACGCCCCGCCCGGCGTTCTTCGCGATGCTCATGGTGGAGCCCGGCTGGCGGGAGGTCCCGGCCGGGCAGCGGGGCGAGTCCGTCGTGGTCTCCTGGTACGACCTGTTCACCCGGCTCGCCGAGCGGGACGGCGCCGTGTTCGAGGAGCACTTCGCACGGCTGTCGGGCACGCCGATCACCTTCCGGGCCAACAACGTGCGGGAGGAGCTGAGCGACCTGCCGCTGCTCTACCCGCTGGACGACTCCCGCGGGCGGTACGACGTGGGCGTCCGGCTCAAGCAGGACCTGCGCGACAAGATCGCGGGCATCGAGGACCAGCTGCCCGACGCCGACGCCTACCGGAAGTCCCTGGACTACCTGCTGGACGCCAGCGTCGAGGACGGGCTGTTCTCCTGCTTCCCGATGGAGCGCGGCGACCTGCTGCTGCTGGACAACCACCGGTTCGCGCACGGCCGTCAGAAGATCGTCGGCGAGTACGCGGTCGACGGCGAGGCGCGGACCAACGACCGCGAGCTGTGGAGCGTCACGGTCCGCTGACCGGGGCGAACACCGTCACACCCAGAAGGAGAAGCACATGGACAACCCCGTCCCCACCACCCCCGGCGAGGGCGCGGCCGAGCCGACCGGGCCGGCGGCCGAGCAGGCAGGGCAGGCGGCCGAGCAGGCCGACCTGGCCGCCGTCTGCGCCGAGCTCCAGGGCGAGCTCGACGCGCTGATGGCCGGCCCCGGGACGAACGCGGCGGCGCAGTCGCTCGACACGGCCGTCTCGTCGCTGAAGGAGGTCGAGCAGCGCAACGTCTCGTCGGTGCAGCTCGTGGCGCTCGTCGACCGGTAGGCGGACCCGCTCGCACCGCCCCGCGCCGGGGCGGTGACGCCTCCGCGCCGGGGTGGTGACGCCTCCCCGCCGGGCGGCCGCGGCCCGGCGGGGAGGCGATTCCCGGCGCTGTTCCCGGCCCGTAGAATGGCCGCGGCCGAGGGCTGTACCCGGTGTTCCAGAGAAAGTCAGAGTCGTCATGTCATTGACCGGAAAGCACATTCTCTCCAGCGACCTCTTCACCCGGGACGACCTGGAGCGGCTCTTCGAACTGGCGGACGTCCTGACGCCGGTGGCCCGCGGCCGGAAGGTCACGCGGGTCCTCGAGGGCGCCGTGATGGCGAGCCTCTTCTTCGAGGCCAGCACCCGCACGCGGCTCAGCTGCGAGTCGGCCTTCCTGCGTCTGGGCGGCGGGGTGACGACGACCACCGGGGTCGAGCTGCTGTCGATCGCCAAGGGCGAGTCGCTGGCCGACACCAGCCGCGTGGTCAGCGGCTACTGCGACCTCGTCGTGATGCGCCACCCCGACGAGGCGGCCGTCCACGAGTTCGCCGACGCCACCCACGTCCCCGTGGTCAACGGCGGCAACGGCGCGGGCGAGCACCCCACGCAGGCGCTCCTCGACATGTTCACCATGCACCGCGAGTTCCACCGCCTCGGCCGCGACATCGACGGCGCCCGGATCGCCATGGTCGGCGACCTCCGCCACGGCCGCACCGTCCACTCGCTGATCAAGCTGCTGTCCCGGTACGACAAGCTGACGCTGGTCTGCGTCTCGCCCGACAGCCTCGGCATGCCCGCTCCGCTGCTGGAACTCGCCGCGAGCCGCGGCCACCACGTCGAGGTGAGCGACCGGCCCGAGGCCGGCCTGCGGGACGCCGACCTGGTGTACGCGACGCGCCTGCAGACGGAGCGCTTCGCCGACCTGCCCGTCCCGTACAGCGACGAGTTCCGCATCGACCGCGCGCTGGTGGACCGGGTCTGCCGCCCCGACACGGTGATCATGCACCCGCTGCCCCGGGACAGCCGACCCGCCGCCAACGACCTGGGCACGGACCTGAACACCGACCCCCGGCTGGCGATCTTCCGGCAGACCGACGCGGGCATCCCGATCCGCATGGCGCTCTTCGCGTCGGTGCTCGGCGTCGCCGACGCCGTCCGGCCCTCGCTCCGCCCGGCCACCTGGTACCGGCCGGACTTCACGGGCCCCGACGACGCCCCCTTCTACCGCAACACCGCGGTGGAGGACATCGCGTAGCCGACACGCACGAACCACCCAGACGAACGCCGAAGCGGGCCGGAGACCTCCGGCCCGCTTCGGCGTTCCCGCGTCCGAGCCAAGAGGAATTCCATGAGTGGTGAGACGCGCCGCGAGAAACGCCGACGGGATTTCGCCGCCTACCGGCATCCGATCGTCGCGGTGACGATGGCGAGCACGTTCTTCCTGAAGCTCGTGTCGTATCTCTGCATTCCGTTCATGACGATCTTCCTGAGCCGGAACGCCGACCTGCCGGCCCACGTGATCGGGCTGCTCGTCGGGCTCAACCAGATCGGCTCGCTGACCGCCGGCTTCTTCAGCGGCGTCCTCGCGGACCGGATCGGGCGGCGGCGGATCCTGCTCGTCGGGCTCTTCGGCACCGCGCTGGTCTTCGGGCTGCTGTTCGCCGTGGCCACGTACCTGCGGCAGTCGGTGGCGTTCCCCGTGCTGTTCGGGGTGCTGAACGTCTCGTACGGGGTGATGTCGGCGTTCTTCTGGCCGGTCACCCAGGTGGTGATGGCCGACAGCCTGCCGAAGGAGCAGCGGCCGGTGCTCTTCCGCCACCGGTACGTGCTGACGAACACGGCCGTGGCCGTCGGCCCGCCGACCGGGGCCTTCCTGGGGCTCGCCTCCGACCGGCTCGCCTTCGTCATCGCGGGCGCCTGCTACCTGCTCTTCGCGCTCGCGTACGCGTGGCTCGGCCGGGGCACGGAGTACGGCGCCCCCGTCCCGCCGCCCGCGGCCTCCGCCCCCGCGGCGGGAGCCAAGGCGGCGGGGGACCGGCGCAGCTTCACCGGGGCGCTGCGGGTGCTCGCGGCGGACCGGGCGTTCCGCAGCCTCACCGTGTCGATGATCCTGTTCACCCTGGCGTACTGCCAGATCGAGTCGAACCTCTCGCGGATCGTCAGCACCCGGTTCCCCGACGGGATCCGCTTCTTCGCGGTGCTGCTCACGGTCAACGCCGTGGCCGTCATCGCGCTCCAGCCGCTGGCCTCCCGGGCCGCCGAGCGGCTGGGCCCCCGGCGCACCCTCCTCGCGGGCAACGCGCTGTTCGCGGTCGTCTGCCTGCTGTTCCCGCTCACCGGCTCCGGCCGGGCGGCCCTCGTGGCGCTGGTCGTGCTGATCAGCCTCGCCGAGGTCCTGGTCGTCCCCACGGTGAGCGTCGTGGTGGACGAACTCGCGCCACCCGACCTGCGCGGCACGTACTTCGGTGCGGCCACGCTCCGCAACCTCGGTCTCGGCCTCGGGCCCGCGGCCGGCGGGCTCGTGCTGACGCTGTTCCCCCGGGAGCTGCTCTTCGTCTTCATGGGGCTGTGCGCCGCCGCCGCGTGGGCCGTCATCCACTTCACCCTCAGGGAGAACGCCGGTGCGCATCCTGGTCCTGCACCAGAACCTGTTTGAACGGCTCGCCTACGAGCGGGCCATCGACCACTCCGTCCACGACGTCGTGTACGCCGGGACGCCGCAGTACCTCGCCAACATCCCCGCCCACGTCCGCTGCGGGACCTTTCCCCTGGACCCGGCCCGGCCCGTCACCCACCAGCTGCGGCCGTGGATGGCCGGGCAGCCGCCGTTCCAGCGGATCATCGCCCGGCACGAGAAGCTGATCACCCCGGCCGCCGAGCTGCGCGACGCCTTCGGCATCCCCGGCATGGGCGCCGCGGCGGCGCGGAACTTCCGCGACAAGGTGACCATGAAGCGGACCCTGGAGCGGGCCGGTTTCCGCGTGCCGCGCTTCGTCCCCGCGGACGGGCTGGCCGCCCCGGACCGGCCCGGCGCCGGACCCGGCTGGCGTGGCCGGACCATCGTCAAGCCGCGCGACGAGGGCGGCAGCCAGGGGGTGCGTCTCTTCGAGACCCTCGACGAGGCGCTGGAGTTCGTCCGCGCCGCCACCGCGCAGTCCTCCGCGGACCCGGCCGCGGAGCAGGGCACGGGCGGTGGGTTCGCCGCCCGGTACGAGCTGGAGGAGTACGTCGAGGGCCCGATCTGGCATGTGGACGGCTTCCTCTTCAAGGGCGAGGCGGTGGTGGCCCAGCCGTCCCGCTACGTCGGCACGCCGCTGGGCTTCGAGAACGGCGCGCCCATCGGCTCCGTGCAGTTCGACCACCCGGAGCTGACGGAGTGGGCCGTGCGCTGCGTGCGGGCGCTCGGCGGCGAGACGCTCACCTTCCACCTCGAAGCGATCATGACCCCGAGCGGGCCGGTCTTCATGGAGGTCGCGGCCCGTTGCGGCGGCGGGTACATCGTCGACGTCACCGAGCGCCGCACCGGCGCCCACCTGCACACGCTGGACATGGCGTCGGACGTGGACGACGCGCTCGCCGAGCGCTTCCTCGGCACGCCCGCACCCGGCCTCGCGCACGGCTTCTTCCTCTTCCCCGGCCACGTCCACGGCGGGGCGGCCGTCTCCGTGCGCGGCGCCCGCGTCCTGCTGGACGACCCCGTGGTGGCGCACCACCGGATCGCCGCCCCGGGCACGACCACCCCGACCAGCCACTCCTACCGGCCCGAGCACCTGCCGCTGTCCGGCGTGGTCCGCGGCCCCGACCCGGAGGCGCTGGTGCGGTACGTCGAACGGGTCCTGGCGCAGGTCACCGTCGAGGACGACCACCGGCTGGCGCACCGGCTGGCCGAGGAGGCCGGCGAGCTGCTGCTGAAGCTGCGGGCGGAGTCCGGCTTCGCCGACCCGGCGGCGCTCAAGGCGGCGGGCGACCGGCTGTCGCACGAGTTCCTCACCGCGGCGCTCGCGGCGGAGCGCCCCGGCGACGCCGTCCTCTCCGAGGAGGGGAAGGCGGACGCGGCACGGCTGACCGCCGAGCGGGTGTGGATCGTCGACCCGCTGGACGGCACCCGCGAGTTCTCCGAGCCGGGCCGGGAGGACTGGGCCGTGCACGTCGCCCTGTGGGCCGGCGGCCGGCTCGCCGCGGGGGCCGTCGCCCTGCCCGCCCAGGGCGTCACGCTGTCCACCGGCACACCGCCGCCCACGCCGGACTCCCCGGCGGACCGCCTGCCCGTCCTCGGCAGCCGCTCGCGGCCGCCCGCCTTCCTCACACAGGTCGCCGGGCGGATCGGCGCCGAGCTGGCCGGCATGGGCTCGGCGGGCGCCAAGACGGCCGCCGTGATCCGCGGCGACGCCCGCGCGTACCTGCACGCGGGCGGCCAGTACGAGTGGGACTCGGCCGCTCCGGCCGCCGTCGCGCTCGCCGCCGGACTGCACGTGTCCCGGCTGGACGGCACCCCGCCGGTCTACAACCGCGCGGACCCCTACCTGCCGGACCTCCTGGTCTGCCGTCCGCAGGACGCGGCCGCCCTGCTCGCGGCCGTCGCGGAGGCCACGACCGGCTCCTGACCGGTCCTCACCGACCGGACCACACCCTCACCGAGGTCGAAGGACGATGACGGACACAGACAACAGCACATTCGAGGCGGTGCCCGCACACCCCGCGGGACCCGCCGGACGCGGCGCGACGGTCTGGCTCACCGGCCTCCCCAGCGCCGGGAAGACCACCCTGGCCCGCGCCCTGGCCGAACGCCTCCGCGCCGCCGGCCACCGCACCGAGGTCCTGGACGGCGACGAGGTCCGCGAGTTCCTCTCGGCGGGGCTGGGTTTCGGCCGTGCGGACCGGGACACCAACGTGCGGCGCATCGGCTTCGTCGCCGAGCTGCTCGCGTCGAACGGCGTGAAGGTCCTGGTGCCCGTCATCGCCCCGTACGCCGACAGCCGCGCCGAGGTGCGCGCGCACCACCGGCGGGAGGGCACCCCGTACGTCGAGGTGCACGTGGCCACGCCGGTGGAGGTGTGCTCGGAGCGGGACGTGAAGGGGCTGTACGCCCGGCAGGCCGCCGGCGAGATCAGCGGGCTGACCGGCGTCGACGACCCGTACGAGGAGCCCGACGCCCCGGACCTGCGCCTGGACACGGCCGGCCGGCCGGTGGCCGGGTCGGCTGCGGACATCCACGCCCTGCTCGTCGGAAGGGGACTGGCATGAGTGCCGTGACCGGGGCGACCGGTGTCTACCGCCCCACCCACCTGGACGTCCTGGAGTCCGAGGCGGTCCACATCCTCCGCGAGGTGGCGGGTGAGTTCGAGCGGCCGGTGGTCCTCTTCTCCGGCGGCAAGGACTCCATCGTCATGCTGCACCTGGCGCTGAAGGCGTTCTGGCCCGCGCCGGTCCCGTTCTCGCTGCTGCACGTCGACACCGGGCACAACTTCCCCGAGGTCATCGAGTACCGCGACCGGACCGTCGAGAAGCACGGGCTGACCCTGCACGTCGCGCGCGTCCAGGAGTACGTCGACGACGGCCGGCTCACCGAGCGGCCCGACGGCACCCGCAACCCGCTCCAGACGGTGCCGCTGCTCGACGCGATCGAACGGCACCGCTTCGACGCGGTGTTCGGCGGCGGGCGGCGCGACGAGGAGAAGGCGCGCGCCAAGGAGCGGGTGTTCTCCCTGCGCGACGAGTTCGGCGCCTGGGACCCGCGCCGCCAGCGCCCCGAGCTGTGGGACCTGTACAACGGCCGCCACATGGTCGGCGAACACGTGCGCGTGTTCCCGCTCTCCAACTGGACCGAGCTGGACGTGTGGCAGTACATCGAGCGCGAGGGCATCGAACTGCCCGCCATCTACTTCGCCCACGAGCGCGAGGTGTTCTCCCGGGCCGGCATGTGGCTGACGGCCGGTGAGTGGGGCGGTCCGAAGGAGTCCGAGCCGGTGGAGAAGCGGATGATCCGCTACCGCACGGTCGGCGACATGTCCTGCACCGGCGCCGTCGACTCCGACGCCACCACCGTCGCCGACGTCATCGCCGAGATCGCCGCCAGCCGCCTCACCGAGCGCGGCGCCACCCGCGCCGACGACAAGCTCTCCGAGGCCGCCATGGAGGACCGCAAGCGTGAGGGGTACTTCTGACATGACGGCCACCACCCACACCCGGCACGACCCCGCGGCGGCCACCCTGCTGCGCTTCGCCACCGCGGGCTCCGTCGACGACGGCAAGTCCACCCTGGTGGGCCGGCTCCTGCACGACTCCAAGTCGGTCCTCGCCGACCAGCTGGAGGCCGTCGAGGCGGCCTCCCGGCGCCGCGGCCAGGACGTCCCGGACCTTGCGCTGCTCACCGACGGCCTGCGGGCCGAACGCGAGCAGGGCATCACCATCGACGTCGCCTACCGCTACTTCGCCACCCCCCGGCGCCGGTTCATCCTCGCCGACACCCCCGGCCACGTGCAGTACACCCGCAACATGGTCACCGGCGCGTCCACCGCGGACCTCACCGTCGTCCTGGTCGACGCGCGCAACGGCGTCGTCGAGCAGACCCGCCGCCACGCCGCCGTCTCCGCGCTGCTGCGCGTCCCCCGGCTCGTCCTCGCCGTCAACAAGATGGACCTCGTCGGCTACGACGAGGCGGTCTTCGCGGCCGTCGCGGACGAGTTCACCGCCTACGCGCGCCGCCTCGGCACCGCCGACGTCGTGGCGATCCCGCTCTCCGCGCTGGAGGGCGACAACGTCGTCGCCCCGTCCGCGCACACGGACTGGTACAGCGGTCCCACCCTGATGGAGCACCTGGAGGGCGTCGAGGTCGCCGCCGGCCCGCCGGACGCGCCCGCCCGCTTCCCCGTCCAGTACGTCATCCGCCCGCAGAGCGGCGCGCACCGCGACTACCGCGGCTACGCGGGACGGCTGGCGTCGGGCGTGCTGCGGCCCGGCGACACCGTGACCGTCCTGCCCTCCGGGCAGCGGGCCACCGTCGCCGGCATCGACGTCCTCGGCACCCCGGCGTCCGCCGCGCGGGCCACCCAGTCGGTCACCGTCCGGCTCGCCGAGGACGTCGACGTCTCCCGCGGCGACCTGATCGCCGCCGGCGCCCCGCCCCGGCTCACCCGGGACGTCACCGCGACCGTCTGCCACCTCCACGAACGCCCCCTGCGCACCGGCGACAAGGTCCTGCTCAAGCACACCACGCGGACCGTGCGGGCGGTCGTCCGGGAGATCGCGTACCGCACCGACGTCGACACGCTGGAACGGCGCGACGCCGCCGGCGCCCTGGACGTCAACGACCTGGGCCGCGTCGTCCTGCGCACCGCCGAACCCCTCGCCCTCGACGACTACGCGGACAACCGCCGTACCGGCGCCTTCCTCCTCATCGACCCGGCCGACGGCACCACCCGCTCGGCCGGCCTCGTCGGGGAGACGTCCGCCTGGGGGGCACCGTGACCGACGTCGACCTCTTCCGGCTGTTCGCCTCCCTGATGCTGCTGCTCCTCGCGGCGCACCTCATGGGCAGGCTCTTCGCGCGCCTGCGGCAGCCGCCGGTCATCGGGGAGATCACCGGCGGCCTGCTGCTCGGCCCGTCGCTCTTCGGCCTCCTCACCCCCGGCGCGCAGGCGTGGCTCTTCCCGCCGACCGGGCCGGCCGCGACCGGGCTCGCCCTCGTGTACCAACTCGGCGTGCTGCTGCTGATGTTCCTCGCGGGGCTGCAGATGCGTGCGGTGTTCTCCCGTCACGACGGGCGGGCCGTGGTGCTGATCGCCGTCGTCGGCATGGTCATCCCGTTCGGCTGCGGTCTGCTGCTGGTACGGGTCGTCGACCTCTCCTCGGTCGTCGGGGAGGCGGGCGACCACACCGCGCTCACGCTGGTGATCGCGTGCGCCGTCGCGATCACCAGCATCCCGGTGATCTCCCGGATCATGATGGACCTCGGCATCGCCGGCACCTCCTTCGCCCGGGTGGTGCTCTCGGTCGCCGTCCTGGAGGACATCGTCCTCAACGTGGTGATCGCGGTCGCCCTCGGCATGGTCGGCGGCGGTCCGCACGACGCCTTCGGCGCCCCGGCACTGCTCGGGGTCGGCACGGGCGACGGGGCCATCGCCTACCACGCCCTCGTCTCGGTCGTCTTCTTCGGTCTGATGGCCGGGGTGGGGACCCTCCTGCGCCGCACCGCGGCCCGCGCGGACGCGCCGGCGGCCGGACCGGGGCCGACCGCGGACCGGCCGGGAGCGGGGGAGCGGCCGGAGACGGGGGAGCGGCGGACGGCGGGCGTCCAGGTCGCCGTGCAGGTCGCCGTGGTCCTCGGCGCCGGCGGCACCTGCGTCTTCCTCGGCATCACGCCCATGTACGGCGCCTTCCTCGTGGGCCTGATGATGAGCTGGAGCCGCGGCGCGGGCGAGCCCGACCCGATGGCCGCCGTCCGCGGCTTCGCGACCGGGTTCTTCATCCCCGTCTACTTCGCGATCGTCGGCCTCAAACTCGACCTGGTCCACGCCTTCGACCCCCTGCTCACCGTGGCGTTCATCGCCTTCGCCTGCGTGGTCAAGGCGGCCAGCGTCTACCTCGGCGCCCGCTGGGCCGGCCGGCCGCGGGCGGGCGCGCTCAACCTCGCGGTCGCCATGAACGCGCGGGGCGGCCCCGGCATCGTCCTGGCGACCCTCGCCTACGACGCGCGGATCATCAACGCGACCCTCTTCACGACCCTGGTCCTCACCGCCGTCATCACCTCCCTGATGGCGGGCGGATGGCTCGAGTCCGCGATCCGCCGCGGCCTGCTGCCCCGCGACGGGGACGAGGAGCGGCCGCCCGCGGCGGACCGTACCGACGACAAGATCCCGGCAGGTGCCCGATGAACCAGCACGCGACCGTCTGCACGTGCCTCCCCGGCGCCACCCTGTGGCTGGCGCCCCCGACGGCCGGTACCGCCCCGGCGGGCGCGACCGGGCCCGCCCCGGCGGTACCGGCCGTGGCGCCCGATGCCGCCGGCGCGGGCCACGACGCCGGTGCCGCCGCGCTGGCCGAGCGGCTGCGCGGCGAGCACCGCCGCGTCGAGGTGCTGGAGGGGACGGCCGGGCTCGGTTCGCCCGGGGACACCGCGGCCGCCGGCGTCCTGCGGACCGGCCTGGTGGCCGAGATCCTCGCCCGCAACGGCATCGCCGTCCTCGTGACCGGCGTCGCGCCGGACGAGCGCGCGCTGGCGTCCGTACGCGAGCGCCACCGGGAGGGCGGGGTCCCGTTCCTCACCCTGCCGTCCGATGGGTCGACCGACGAGCTGTACGCCGCCCTGGTCGCCAACGGCCTTGCGATACAGGCGAGTTGACGGCCGACCGACGTTCCCTTCTCCCGTCCAAGGGGTTATGATCATGTTCGACAGCATCGCCATCGACTGCTCGGGGATGTCGCCGGCGGACATCAGGGCCGCGACGGTCGCCTCCGTCGCCGAGCACCGGCTCGCCTACCTCCGCGGTTTCCCGCTCGACGTCGCGCGCTACACCGACCTGCTGGAGCACCTGGGCGAGCTCTGCCCGAACTACGCGGCCGGCTCCGCCTCCGACGCGTACGCCCTTCACCCGGCCGTCAACACGGTCCGCTGCCGGGCCCCCGAACCGGGTGCCGAACAGCGCGTCCAGGAGAAGGCCGGATCACTGCCCATGCACACCGGGCGCTCCTTCGCCCGGCGCCGGCCGCTCCACCTGGCCATGCTCATGGCCGACCCCGGCTGGCGCGACTTCGCACCGGGACACAACGGCGAGTCCCTGATCGTGCGCTGGGGCGACGTCCTGCGCGCCGTGCGGGAGCGCCACCCGGAGCACTGGGCGGAGGACCTGCGCCTCCTCACCGCCAACTCGGTCAGCTTCCCCGCCTCCCACCTCGACGAGGAGCCCTCCGCGCTGCCCTTCCTGTACGTGCCCGGGACGCCCCGGCTCACCCCGGTGCCGGACGACGTCGCCGTGCGCCTCCCCCAGGACGTCACCCGGCTGGGCCGGGCGGCCGAGCGGATGCCGGACGGGGAGCGCTGGTACGAGGCCGTCGTGCGGTTCAAGACCGCGGCCGACGACCCGGAGGTGCACCACGCGTACGTCATGGAGGCCGGCGACGTCGTGGTCATCGACAACGACCGCTACGGGCACGGCCGCCGGGAGGTGGTCGCCACCCGCACCGCGCCGGACGGGGGCACGGCGGTCAATCCCCGCACCATCTGGAGCGTCAACATCCAGTGACCTCCGCCCGGCCCTCCCTCCCTCCCACCTCCTGGAACAGGTCATGACCAGAATCATCGCGAGTTGCACGCGCGGAACCCACGGGCTCCCGGACGAGCTGACGGCCGTCGAGGGCGTCGGGCAGGCGGGCGACGTGGTCGTCGCCCGGGTCGTCTCGGTGGGCGCCTACAAGGCCGTCGAGAACACCAGCGGCCGGGACGTCCGCGTCCGCGTCGGCGACGAGGTCGTCGGCGTGCTCGGCGAGCGCCACTCCACCACCTCGATCTACGGGGGGCTGCCCGAGGGCGGACTGCCCGTGAAGGCCGGCGACCCGGCCGACCTGATGGCGGTCGGCGGCATCATCGGCATCGCCGCGTCCTCCCCGTCCTCCCTCGGCACCGCCACCGCCCTGGAACTGGTCGGCCTGGCCGCCGACCGGGACGGGCGGGTGCTGCGGCTGCGGCGAAGGGCCGCCGACACGGTCCCGGCCACGCCCGTCGTGTTCGTCGGCGGCACCGCGGCCGAGGTCGGCAAGACCACCTTCGCCTCCGCCCTCGTCCACCACCTGACCGCCCGCCACGGGCTGCGGGTCGGCGTCACCAAGCTGGCCGGCACCGGCCGGCTGCGCGACCTGCTGACCCTCGCCGACGCCGGTGCCCACTGCGCGGCCGACTTCGTCGACGCCGGCCTCGGCACCACGTACGGGCACGGGCCCGACGCCGTCGTCGGCGCGGCCCGCCACCTCGTGGGCCGGCTCGCCGACGAGGGCGCCGAGATCGTCGTCGCCGAGCTCGGCGGCGACCTGTGGGGCGCCGGCATCCCCGACATCCTGCGCGACCCCGGCCTCGTCGCCGCCGCCCGCGCCCTGGTCCTGGTGCCGTCCGACACGATGGCCTCCCTCGGGGTGGAGACCTGGCTCGGGCGCAACGACATCACCATCCCCGCCGTCCACGGCGTGCCCCACCGCAACGTCATGGCCGCCCGGGAGCGCGCCGACCGCGGCATGGGCGTGCAGCTGGTCGACCCGCACGACACGGACGACCTGGAGCGCATGGTGCGCGAGGTGCTGTTCGCGGACCGGGAGCCGGGGGAGGGCACCCGGTGAGCCCGGCCGAACCGCACGTCGCGCTGCTCCTGGGCGCCGGCGGCATCTCACCGGACGCCGCCCTGGGGGCGGCCACCACGGTCACCCGCCAGGTCACCGTCGTCTGGTACGAAGGCGGCCCGACGGCCGCGGCCGCCACCGCCCTCAAGGAGCGCTGGAGCCGGGAGTGCACCGGCGAATGGCTCGCCACAGGCGACCACCGCGAGATCCCCGGCATGCTCGCCGAACTCCACCGGCGGCGCCCCCTGCACGGCGTGGCGACCTTCGGCGAACCGCTCATCGTCGCGCAGGCCGAGGCGCAGGAGCGGCTGGGCCTGCCCGGCAACCCGCCCGGCGCCGTCCGCACCGCCCAGTCGAAGCTGGACCAGCGGCGCCGGCTGCGCGAGGCCGGCGTCGAGACGATCCGCTTCCGGGTCGTCCGCGACCAGGGCGACGTGCCCGCGGCCGTCGCCGAGGTCGGCTTCCCGGCCATCCTGAAGCCCGTCCACGGCGCGGCCAGCTTCCTCGTCAGCAAGGTCCACGACGAGGCGGAGCTGCGCGCCCGGCTGGCCGAGGCGCTCACCGCGTACCGGCAGTCGCCGCTGCTGGACCCCGAGCCGCTGTTCGTCCTCGAACAGCTGCTCGTCGGCGACGAGTGGTACGAGGAGCCGGGCTTCGCGGACTACGTCAGCGTCGAGTCCCTGGTGGCGGACGGCCGCGTCACGCACGTCGGCATCACCGACAAGCTCCCGCAGCACGGCTTCGTCGAGACGGGCCACGCCGCCCCCACCTCCCTGCCGGCCCACCGGCGGCGGCAGGTGCTCGACCACACCGGCCGGATCATCGAAGCCCTCGGGATCCGCTGGGGCGCGACCCACGTCGAGCTCAAGCTCACCCCCGACGGCCCCGCCTGCATCGAGCTCAACGCCCGCCTCGGCGGCCCCATGGGCCATCTGCTGCGGGCCGCGACCGGCGCCGACATCGCCGCGGACGTCGTCAGGCTCGCCCTGGGCCGTCCGCCCGAGGGCGACTACGGCCGGGTCCGCCACGCCCTGTACCGCTGCGTGCCGCCGCCCGCCGAACCGGTGCGGATGACCGCGCAGACACCGCGCGAGGAACTGCTCGCGGCCTTCCCGGAGCTCGTGTTCTGCAAGACCCGGTTCGCGCCGGGCGCCGAGCTCCACCCGGACCGGCCCTACAACGTCCTCACCTTCCTCGTCACCGGTGACGACATGCGCTCCTGCCTCGCCACCGCACGGCGGGTGGAGGACGCCTACCGGGCCGAGTTCGTCCCGCTCGCCGACGGCACGCCCGCGGCCCGCGCCGCGACCCCCTGACGCACCGACCCCACCGACGGAAGGCCGACATGCACTCCACCGCCACGGGTGCGACCGCCCGCGCCCTGCTCGACAGCCTCGTGGACCACGGCTTCACGCTGGCCACCGGCGTCCCGTGCTCCCTGCTCACCGGGGCGTTCCGCCTCCTTGAGGACCCGGGCGACGACGCCCGGCTCGCCCGGCTGCACTACGTCCCCGCACCCCGCGAGGACAGCGCCATCGGCATCGCCTCCGGAGCCGTCGTCGCCGGAGAGCGCGCCGTGGTCCTCATGCAGAACTCGGGGCTCGGCTACTCCCTCAACGTCATCACCTCGTTCAACCTCATCTACGACGTGCCCGTGCTGCTGATCGTCAGCTGGCGGGGCCACGACGGCAACGACGCCGTCGAGCACGACGTGATCGGGGCGGAGCTGCTGCGGCTGCTGGAGCTGTTCCGGCTCCCGTACACCGTCCTGGACCACGCCGACCCGGCCGCCTCCGTCGCCACCGTGA
Organism: Streptomyces kanasensis; assembly: GCF_043077165.1. Taxonomy (NCBI): domain Bacteria; kingdom Bacillati; phylum Actinomycetota; class Actinomycetes; order Kitasatosporales; family Streptomycetaceae; genus Streptomyces; species Streptomyces kanasensis. Next base: position 1,192,861 of record NZ_JBIBSF010000001.1, on the reverse strand, counting down.
TCGACCTGATGGACAAGGAGCAGCGCTGCGGCGTGCTCGTCGTCCGGGAAGGCATCTGATGTCCGCACCCGCCCCCACCCCCGCCCCTTCCGCCGCGCTGACGCTCTCCGACGTCGCCGCCGAGCTCCTCGCCCGGTACCCCGACGCGGTGATCGTCTCCACCTGTGGATTCACCACCCGTGAGCTGTTCAACGCGGCGGACCGGCCGGAGAACTTCTACCTCGTCGGCTCCATGGGCATCGCCGCGCCCGTCGCCCTCGGCATCGCGCTCGCCCGCCCCGCGCGGACGGTGATCGCCCTCGACGGCGACGGCTCGCTGCTGATGAACCTCGGTGTGCTGCCCCTGGTCGCGGGTGCCGGCGCCCCCCTGCTCCACGTCGTCGTCGACAACGGCATGCACGAGAGCACCGGCGGCCAGGCCACCGTGGGACGCGCCGACTTCACCGCCCTCGCCCGCGCCGCCGGATACGCCCACGCCGTCCGGGTCGAGGACGCCGCCGGCCTCCGGGCGGCCGACCTCACCCCGCGGCCCGCCCTGCTGCACGCGCTGACCGGACCGCGCACCGGCGGCCCGGGGCGCCGGGTGACGCACACCCCGCAGCAGATCGTCGAGCGGGTCTCCACCGCGCTCAACCCGGTCGCCGCCTGACCTCCCGGACCCACCCACCTGTGAAGGAGTTGCCCGAATGTCGAAGACCCGTGCCCTGCGTGAAGCCCTGAACGGCCCCGCCATAGCCCGGATCATGGGGGCGCACGGCGCCCTGAGCGCCAAGCTCGGCGAGGAGGCCGGCTTCGAGGCGATCTGGGCCAGCGGACTGGAGATCTCGGCCGCCCGCGCCATCCCGGACGCGAACATCCTCTCCATGGCCGAGTGCCTGGAGGCGGCGGCCGAGATCGCCGGCGCCGTGGGGATCCCGGTCCTCGCCGACTGCGACTCCGGCTTCGGCGGCGTCGGCAACGTCGTGCACATGATCCGCTCGTACGAGGCGCGGGGCATGGCCGGCGTGTGCATCGAGGACAAGATGTTCCCGAAGATGAACAGCTTCGTGGAGGGCAACCAGGACCTCGCCCCCCTCGGCGACTTCGCCGCGAAGATCACCGCCGCCAAGGAGGCCCGCACCGACCCCGACTTCGTGGTCGTGGCGCGGATCGAGGCCCTGATCGCCGGGGCCGGCATGGACGAGGCGCTGCGCCGCGCCGCCGTCTACGAGCGGGCCGGCGCGGACGCCCTGCTCATCCACTCCAAGCAGAGCGCCCCCGACGAGGTGTTCGCCTTCCGCGAGTCCTACCGCGGCGCCCTGCCCGTCATCGTCGTGCCCACGACGTACCCGCAGGTCACCGCGGACGAGCTGACCACCCGCGGTTTCGGCGGGGTCATCTACGCCAACCAGGGGCTGCGGGCGTCGATCAGCGCCATGCGCGACGTCCTCGCCCAGATCGGCGGCGCCGGCTCGACCTACGGCGTGGAGGGCTCCATCGCCGCGCTGAAGGACGTGTTCGCGCTCCAGCGGGTCGACGAGCTGCTGACGCTCCAGCAGCGCCACGACCGGCTGACCGCCACCTACGCCGCGCCGCTCGACTGACCCGGCGCCGGCCCGGCGCGGGGCGCCCCCCGCGCGAGCCGGTCCGCCGCCCGCCGGTCCGCCCGGGTTCCCGAGCCCCGGGCGGACCGCCCCGACGCACGCCAGACGAAGGAAGAGCATGGAGCCCCGCCGTACCGCCCCCGCACCGGCCGTCGCCGAGGTGCGCAACCTCGTCGGCGACACCTGGCGCGACGCCCTGTCGGGCCGCCGCCAGGAGAACCGCAACCCCGCCCGGCTCGGCGAGGTCGTCAGCCGCAGCGCCGACTCCGACGCCGACGACGTGCGCGACGCCGTCGCGGCGGCGGCCGCCGCGCTGCCGGCCTGGCACGACCTGGGCCCCGTGCGGCGCGGGGAGATCGTGATGCGCGCGGCCTCCCTCGTCCGGGAGCGCCGCGAGGAGTTCGCCGTGGCGATCACCCGTGAGCAGGGCAAGCTGCTGCGCGAGGCGCGCGGCGAGGTCGACCGGACCGTCGCGCTGATGGAGTACACGGCCGGTGAGGGACGCCGGCTGGGCGGGGCGACCCTGCCCGCCGACGACCCGCGCACCCTGGCACTGACCCGGCGCCACCCCATCGGCGTGGTCGGCCTCGTCACCCCGTGGAACTTCCCGCTGGCGATCCCCGCCTGGAAGGCGGCCCCCGCCCTCGTCGCCGGCTGCACCGCCGTCCTCAAGCCGTCCCCGCTCACCCCGTACACCGCCGCGCTGCTGGTGGAGTGCCTGCTGGCGGCCGGGGCGACCGGCGGGGTGCTCAACCTCGTCCACGGCGGCCGCGCCGCGGGAGAGGCGCTGGTCGCCGAACCGGCCGTGTCGGGCGTCTCCTTCACCGGCTCCGTCGAGGTCGGCCGGGCCATCCACACCGCCGGCGCGCCCCGCTTCCTGCGGACGCAACTGGAGATGGGCGGCAAGAACGCCGCCTTGGTGCTCGCCGACGCGGACCTCGACCTGGCCGCCGACGCGATCGTCGCGGGCGCCTTCGGCCAGGCAGGGCAGCGCTGCTCGGCCACCAGTCGCGTCGTGGTCGACCGCGCCGTCCGCGACGGCCTCGTGGCGCGCCTCACCGCGCGGGCGGACGCCCTCACGGCCGGGGACGGCCTCGACCCGGACGCCGGGCTCGGCCCCGTCGTCTCCGAGGAGCGCCTGCGGGCCTGCGTGGACGGGGTCCGCCGGGCCGTGGCGGACGGGGCGTCCGTCGTCCGCGGCGGCGAGCGCCTCGGCGGCGCCCTCGCCGACGGCTGCTTCATGGCCCCGACGATCCTGGTGGACGTCGCGGCGGACAGTTTCGTCGCCCAGGAGGAGATCTTCGGTCCGGTCCTCTCCGTCATCGACTGCGACGGCTTCGAGGACGGGCTGCGCGTCGTGAACTCCGTGCGCTACGGCATGGCCGCGGCCGTCTTCACCGGTGACCAGAGCCTCGCCCTGCGGGCGCTCGACCGCATCGACGCGGGCATGCTGCACGTCAACCGGCCCGGCGTCGGCGCGTACCCGCACATGCCGCACGTCGGAGCGAAGGAGTCCCAGTACGGCCCGGCCGAGTGCTCCCCGCAGGTCTGGGACTTCTACACGGAGTGGCGCACGGCCTGCGTGAGCTACTGACCCCGGCCCGCCGTCACCGCCCGCGGTCACGGGCGCACGCCGCGTCCGTGCGCTCGATGTCCTCGGGCCCCCTCTCGGAACCCCGCCCCCAGCCCTTACCATGCACGCTGGCGATATGATCAAGGCACGTGGGGGGGAAGGTGCGTGAGCGGTGAGGCGGGTCACTGAGGCGGTCGACCACTCCGACGACGATCCCGATCAGCGGCCCCTGGCGTCCCTCCTGGGGCTCCACGGGCGCAGTCTTGACGTGTACCGGCTAATCGTGTCCCAGCCGGGGTGGGGCGTGGCCGAGATCGCCGGCGACCTGGGCATGACGGAGCCGGAGGTGCGCGCCTGCCTCGACGAGCTGGCCGAACTGTCCATGCTGTACTCGGGCGGGACGGCGGCCGCTCCGGTCGCGCTCCCGCCCGGCATCGCCCTCGCCGCCCTGCTGCACCGGCGCGAACTGGAGATCCAGGCGCAGCAGACCCAACTGGCCGCCGCCCGCGCGCTCGCCGCCGAGCTGGCCGTGACGTACTCCTCCAACTGCGGGCACCGGGGCAACATCGGGCTGGAGCGGCTCGACGACGTCGTCGCCGTCCGCTCGCGGCTCGCCGAACTCGCCACCCTCGCCAAGCACGAGCTGCTCTCCTTCATGCCCGGCGGCGGCCAGAGCGAGGAGGCCCTCAACGCCAGCCGTCCGCTGGACGAGCACAGCCTCGCCGCGGGCGTGCGCATCCGCACCCTGTACCTCGACAGCGTCCGCAACGACCGGGCCACCATGGAGTACGCCCGCTGGCTCTCCGGACTCGGCGGCGAGATACGGACGATCCCCTCCCTCCCCGTCCGCCTGCTCATCGTGGACGGCACGCAGGCGCTGCTGCCCGTCGACCCCGAGAACAGCCGCGCGGGCGCCGTGGTCGTCCACGCGCCGGGCGTACTGGCGGCGCTGGTCAGCCTCTTCGAGTCGCACTGGGAGCGCGCCCGGCCCCTCGGCGCGGTCGAGTCCGCCGAGGCCGGCGCGCCGACGGCCCAGGAGCGGGAGCTGCTCAGGCTGCTGGAGACCGGCAGCACGGACGAGGTGGCCGCCCGCCGCCTCGGCGTCTCGCTGCGCACGGTGCGCCGGATGATGGCCGAGATCATGAGCAAACTGGGTGCGCGCAGCCGCTTCGAGGCGGGTCTGCTCGCCGCCCGCTGCGGTTGGCTGTAGGGGCCGTCTCGGGGAAGGCCGCCTGCTGTCATGGCAGTTAGAGGCCAGTCGCCCCGCTGCCCTCTTCTCGGTCGCGATGCGATCATGTTGCGCATGTACGCGATCCACATCCGGTTGGATTCCCCGGGGCAGCACGGGGTCGCCTTGGACATCGGCGCTGTCGCCCAGGAGCTCCAGCGGATCCCAGGTTGCACTGTGGAACATTTCTACGCGCATAGACCCCCGGCGGTCGCGGAGGCGGCCCCCTCCGGGGCGGGCGGCGTCCTGTACGTCCTGGGCGGGTCGCTGGAGGCGGCGGGCAACGGCGCCCTCGCCGCCGTCCGCAGGGTGCTCGCCGGCGCGCCGGCCTCGGCGGCGCTGGAGACGCCCGCGCACCGGTGGGTGACCGGCCTGTGCGACGCCACGGTGCGGGTGGGGTTCGACCGCCACCGCGGCGCCGCGCCGGCCGGTGCCGGGGAACGTCAGGAGAGCTTGCCGTCGTAGTCCGGCAGCTTGAAGGTGCGCTCGGCGTGGCCGCCCGTCAGGTCGCCGGGGCGGTTGCCGATGTTCGCGATGACCGTGTAGCCCTTGGCCTCGATCTCGGCGCGCTTCCCGGTCTTGTACGCGGCGACCTCCTCGAACAGGTCGGGCAGGTCCCGGACGTACAGCCCGGTCACGGGGTAGCCGGCGGCCTTCAGGTTGTGCGCCGTGAGGTCGTGGATGATGCCGGGGCGGGCGGTGACGAAGAAGACGGCCACGCCGCGCGAGTGGGCGTAGCGCGCGAGGTCGAGGACGGGGCGGACGGCCGGGGTCGGGTACTCCCAGAAGTAGTGGAAGTCCGTCTCCAGGGACGTGTTGTCGATGTCCAGGACGATCGCGAGCTTCTGTCCGGACCCGCCGGCGGTGCGCTGCTCCAGGTAGGGGCGTGCGGGGGTGAGCGCCGTGGCCACGTCGCGCTGCCAGGCGGTGTAGTCGACGCCCCGCAGCTGGGCGAGTCCGCCGTGCGTCGCGACGGCCGCGGCCCGCCGCTCGGCCGGCTCCGCCGCGGCGGCCGCGGTCGCCTGGGCGGGCACGGCGAGGGTCAGGGCGGCCGAGGCGGCCAGGGCGGCGCTCCACCGACGTGCTCTTCCGGGTGCGTGCATGGGATCCACTCCTCTTCGGATCGGGTGGGCGGCTCCGCCACCCCGTGAATCGGCATGTTCGCGTCACATGGTGGACGGAATGCAGCCTTCCGGCTACCGATCGGTAGCCACCAGACGAGAGACGGGACAATCGGTCCCATGGACGCGCATCGACTCGCCGTACTCACCACCCGCGCACGACAACTGGCCTCCACCGGGCCCCGGCGCATCCTCGGTCTGGCCGGCGCGCCCGGCGCGGGGAAGTCCACCCTCGCCGCCCGCCTCGTCGACGGGCTCGGCGGGCTCGCCGTGCTCGTGCCGATGGACGGCTTCCACCTCGCGCAGGCCGAACTGGAACGGCTCGGCCGTGCCGCCCGCAAGGGCGCCCCCGACACCTTCGACGCCGCCGGGTACGCGGCCCTGCTCGCCCGGCTGCGCGCGCCCGAGCCCGGCGTCACCGTGTACGCTCCGGCCTTCGACCGCGATCTGGAGGAACCCGTCGCGGGCAGCGTCCCGGTCCCGCCCGACCTCCCGCTCGTCGTCACCGAGGGCAACTACCTGCTGCACGACGACTCCGCGTGGGCACCGGTACGGGAGCTGCTGGACGAGGTGTGGTTCGTGGAGACCGACGACCGGCTCCGCGTCCGCCGCCTCGTCGAACGGCACGTGGCCCACGGCAAGGACCGCGCCCGCGCGGAGCGCTGGGTCCGGGAGTCGGACGAGGCGAACGCGCGCCTGGTCGCCGCGGGCCGCGACCGCGCGGACCTCGTCGTCCGCCTGGCGTGACGTGGCCTCACCTGACGGGGTGTGAACCGTCGCGCCCCCACCCCGGCCGCCGGCCCGCGCCGGCCTGCCCCGACCGGTCCGTCTCCCTCCCGGGCCGTCTCCCCTCCGGTCCGCTGCCTCCCTCTCGGCCCGCCCGCCCCGGCCCGACCGCCCCGCCCAGACCCGGCCCGTCGGCCGGCTGCGGGGTGGCCGAACCCCGGTTCCGAGCTCCGGTTCCGAGCCCGGGGCCGGACCCGTCGGTCCGGTGGGCCGGGCCGCCGGGCCGCCGGGCCGCTCGGCGGGTGGGACGGTCAGGGCTCCACGGCCGGCCGGGACCGTCCAGACTGAGGGCATGGACCCCGACCTGCTGCGCACGTTCGTGACGGTGACCCGGCTCGGCTCCTTCTCGGCGGCCGCCCGCGAGCTCGGCCGCGACCGGTCAGCGGTCGCCCGGGACCTCGCCGCCCTCGAACGCGACCTGGGCCTGCCCCTGCTGACCCGCCGGCCCGTCGTCCCCACCGTGGCGGGTGCCCGGCTCCTGGAGCACGCCGTACCGCTGCTGCTCCGCCTCGACGCGGCGCGCGCGGAACTCGCCCGGCTCGCCTCAGCGCCGGATGCCGAACTGGCCGTCGCCGCCTCGCCACTGGCCGTCGGCCCCCGGCTGCTCGCCGTGCTCCCCACCGCCACCGCCCGCGTCACCTTGACGGTCCTGCCCCGCGAGGCGGTACGAGCCGCCCTCGCCGCGGGGGCCGCCGCCCTCGGTCTCGTCGACCGGCTCGATGTCCCGGGCGACCCGGCCGACGACGGGCCCGACGCCGCCGAACCCACCGCCACCCGCGTCGCCACGGCCCCCCTCGCCCTGCACCTGCCCGCCGGGGACCTGCTCGCCCACCGGTCCGGCGTGCGCCTCGGCGACCTCGCGGCCGCCCGCTGGATCGACGCCCCGGCCGCGGGGATCCCGCTCGACCGGCTCCGCGCCGCCCACGGCACGTACGGGTTCCGGCCCGCGCTGTGCTACGACGGCACCGACGTCCGCACCCTCACCGCGCTCGCCGCGGCCGGCCGCGGGCTGGCGCTCCTGCCGGAGACGGTCCCGGCCGCCCCCGGGGCCACCGCCGTACCGCTCGTCGAACCGCGGCTCGTCCACCGCGTGGAGCTCCTGCGCACCGCCGCCCCGGCGGGCCCCGCGGCGGAACTGGCCGACCGCCTCACCCGCGCCCGCTGACCGACCGGGCCCGGCGGCCACCGCTCGCCGACGGCCCACCGCCCGACCGGCCCGTCCCCGCCTCCGACCGGCCTCCCGACCGGCCCCGTCTCCGACCACCCACGGTCAGCCCTTGACCAGGACACCGCCGCACACACCGGCGACGGCCGCCACCGCACACACCGGCGACGGCCGCCACCGCACACACCGGCACCGGCCGCCACCGCACCACCGGCACCGGCCGCCACCGCGCGTCAGCCGTCCGCGAGCACCACGCACGACTCCGGGGGCACCACCAGCATCCCGCCCTCGCCCTCCGGCGCCGCCACGGGCTCCCAAGCGGCCAGCACCCGTACGCCGTCCTGGCCCAGGGCGATCCGGGCCGGCGCGGAGCCGAGGTTCACCGCCACCCGCACGTCGCCGCGGCGGTACGCGATCCAGCGGCCCTCCTCGTCGTACGCGAGCCGGATCGCCGCCAGGTCCGGGTCGGTGAGGTCCGGCAGCTCCGCCCGCAGGGCGATGAGCCGCGTGTGCCACTCCAGCAGCCGGGCGTGCGGCTCGCGCTCCGGCTCCGACCAGTCCAGGCAGGAGCGGTCCCGCGTCGCCGGCTCCTGCGGGTCGGGCACGTCCTCCTCCTTCCAGCCGTGCGCCGCGAACTCCCGCCGCCGCCCGGTGCGGACCGCCTCCGCCAGCTCCGGGTCGGTGTGGTCGGTGAAGAACTGCCACGGTGTCCCCGCGCCCCACTCCTCGCCCATGAACAGCATCGGCGTGAACGGCCCGGTGAGGACGAGCGCCGCCGCGCACGCCAGCAGGCCGGGGGAGAGGGACGCCGAGAGCCGGTCCCCCTGCGCCCGGTTGCCCACCTGGTCGTGGGTCTGGGCGTAGCCGAGGAAGCGGTGCGCGGGCACCGTCGCCACGTCGACCGGGCGGCCGTGCGTACGGCCCCGGAACGTCGAGTACGTCCCGTCGTGGAAGAAGACCCGGCCCAGCGTCTTCGCCAGCGCGTCCAGCGGCCGCCGCGCGAAGTCGGCGTAGTACCCCTGGGACTCGCCCGTCAGCGCGGTGTGCAGGGCGTGGTGGAAGTCGTCGTTCCACTGGGCGTGCAGCCCCAGGCCGCCGGCCTCGCGCGGGGTCGTCGTCCGCGGGTCGGACAGGTCCGACTCGGCGATCAGGAAGTGTTCGCGGCCCTGCTCCGCCGCGAGTTCGTCGACCGCGGCCGACAGCTCCTCCAGGAACGTCAGCGCCCGCGTGTCGGCGAGGGCGTGCACCGCGTCCAGCCGCAGCCCGTCGACGCGGTAGTCCCGCAGCCAGGACAGCGCGCTGCCCAGCAGGAACGCCCGCACCTCGTCCGAGCCCGGCGCGTCCAGGTTCACCGCCGCGCCCCACGGCGTGTGGTGGGTCTCCGTGAAGTACGGGCCGAACACGGGCAGGTAGTTGCCGGACGGGCCCAGGTGGTTGTGGACCACGTCCAGCACCACGCCGAGCCCCAGACCGTGCGCGGCGTCCACGAACCGCTTGAGCGCCGCGGGCCCGCCGTACGGCTCGTGCACCGCCCACAGCGACACGCCCTCGTACCCCCAGCCGTGCCGGCCGGGGAACGGGCACAGCGGCATCAGCTCCACGTGGGTGACGCCCACCCGCACCAGGTGCTCCAGCCGCCCGGCCGCCGCGTCCAACGTGCCCTCCGGCGTGTACGTCCCGACGTGCAGCTCGTACAGGACCGCCTCGCGCAGTCCCCGCCGGGGCGGCTCGTGGCGCCACTCGTACGTCCCGTGGTCGACCACCGCGCTGCGCCCGTCCGGCCCGTCCGGCTGGCGCCGGGACCGCGGGTCGGGCAGGACGGGGCCGCCATCCAGCGCGTACCCGTAGCGGGCCCCGTCCGGGACGCCGCCGTCACCGGCCACCAGCGCCGTCCACCAGCCCTCGCGGACCGGGTCGCGCTCCATCGGGTGCCGGGCACCCGCAAGTTCCAGCTCCACCCGTTCGCGCGCGTTCGGCGCCCACACCTCGAACAGCACTGGCGATCCCCTCGTCGTCGGACGGCCCATCGGTACCGCGTCCCCATCCTGGCGGGACCGGGATCCGGAAGCACGCCACTTGGCCGATCGGACCCCGTGGCGGGCACCCGTCTGGACACTCCGGGCCCCGCGGCCGACAATCACCTCTGTGACGTCGCCTTTCGAGTCCCAGACGCATCCCGCCCGGCTGTCGGACGCCGAGCGGGACGGCGCGCTGGAGCTGCTCCGCGAGGGCGCGGTGCAGGGCAAGCTGTCCCACGACACGTTCCTGCGCCGCATGGAGCTCGCCCTCGTCGCCCGCCACTCCGAGGAGCTGGCGGCCCTCACCGACGACCTGCGCGAGCACCCCGGGGGCTGGTCGCGGAAGCTGTTCGGAGCCGTCGAGCGGATGTCCGCCTTCTCGGTCCGGCTCGGCCGGGCGTGGCAGGCCGAGCGGCTGCCGAAGCTGCTCCTGCCGGAGCCTGGCCCGTACCCGCTGCGCATAGGCCGCGACCCGGTGAACGGACTGCGGCTCAGCCACGAGACGGTGTCCCGGCTGCACGCCGAACTCGGTCTGCAGGGCGGACTGTGGATGCTGCGCGACCTCAACTCCACCAACGGCACCACCGTCAACGGCCGCCGCGTCACCGGCACCGTCGTCGTCCAGCCCGGCGACATGGTCTCCTTCGGCCGGATGGCCTTCCGCCTCGACGCCCGCTGAGCCGTACGGAGCGGCCACCGGCGCCAGCCATCGGAGGTCCCGCCCCGCCGCGCCCGGCGGAGCGGTCACCCCTCGTCATCCGCCCGGCCGGTCACTCCGTACGGCTCAGCAGGGCCACCGGCCGCTCGGCGAACAGCTCCGCCAGCGGCACGGACCGCCCGCCGTCGAGGACCCGCCCGCCGTCCAGGACGTCCGTCCACCGGCCCTCCGGCAGGGTCAGCGCCGTGTCGCCCCAGCCGCCCCGCTCCGCCAGCCGCAGCGACAGCCGCGTCACCGCCGTCACCACCCGGTCCGACCGGACGAACGCCACGCAGTGGGCCGCGGCCTCGCCCGAGGCCGCCAGCGGCGTGTACGCCCCCTCCGGGCCGAACACCTCCGGGTGGCGCCGCCGCAGCCCGAGCGCGGCCCGCGTCAGGGCCGTCTTGCGGTCCGCGCGCGGCGGTGTGAACGGCGCGCGGTTGTCCGGGTCGACGAGCGCCTCGTAGACGGCCTCCGTCCCCTGGTACAGGTCCGGGACGCCCGGCATCGTCAGGTGCACCAGCGCCGCGCCCAGCACGTTCGCCCAGGTGTGCGGCTCCACCTCCGCCGCCAGCTCCGCCACCGCGTGCTGCGGGGGCCCCGCCGGGCCGTCCGTCACGAACGCCGCCACGGCCTCCTCGTACACCGCGTCCTGCTCCGTCCAGCCCGTGTGCAGCCCCGCCTCGCGCGCCGCCTTGAGCAGCGCGCCCTCCAGGCGCTCGCGTGCCGGCCGGCCCAGGCCCAGGGAGGTCTGCCACGCCGACCACGCGAGATGCCCGTCGGGCGCCGCCACGCGCGCCACGTCCCCGAGGAGCTTCGCCCACCGGCCCGGGCACTGCGACAGCACCGCGATCCTGGCCCGCACGTCCGCGCTGCGCTTGGTGTCGTGGGTGGACAGCACCGTCCCCGTCGCCGGCCAGTCGCGGGCGAGGCGGGCGCAGTACGCGTGGAACTCCTCCGGCGACACGGCCGGCCGGCCCGGCTCGCCGCCCACCTCGTTCGCCGACAGCAGCGGCACGTACCGGTAGAAGGCCGTGTCCTCCACCGACTTCGCCCGCAGCGCGGACGCCGTCTGCGCGAACCGCGCGCGGAAGGCCCGCTGGTCGGGCCCGTCACCGAGCCGCCCCAGCGCCAGCTCCCGCACGACGTCGACGGCGGCGGCCTCCTCCGGCACGGTGAACGTCTCCTTCGCGGCCCGCGCCGCCCCCTCGGTCAGCACCTCCTCCGCGCCGCCCTGCGGGTAGGGCCGGTAGACCGGCACCCGGATGAGCAGTTCGCGGACCGCGGCCCGCAGCGCCCACGGCGCGTGGTCGCGCAGCCCGGGGTAGGCGGCGCAGACCCGCTCCGCCGTCCGCGTCAGGTACGCCACCTCGGCGGCCAGCTCGTGCGTGACCACCCGGTAGGCGGCCCGGCGGGCCGTCGCCTCCCAGTACCCGCCGCGGTCGCCGGGCGGGGAGGCGAACCTGCGGTACACGTCGGCCAGTTCCTCGGCGCCGGCGCCGTCCACGAACAGCCCGTCGATCCGGCGCAGCGCGTCGTACCCCGTGGTGCCCGCCACCGGCCAGGAGGAGGGGAGCCGCTCGTCGCCGGTGAGGATCTTCTCGACCACCGTCCAGCAGGCCCCGCCCGTCGCCGCCTCCAGGGTGCGCAGGTACGCCTCCGGGTCGGCGAGCCCGTCCGGGTGGTCGATGCGCAGGCCGTCGACGACGCCGTCCCGCACCAGTTCGAGGATCTTGGCGTGGGTGGCCTCGAAGACCTCCGGGTCCTCCACTCGCACCCCGATGAGGTCGGAGATGGTGAAGAACCGCCGGTAGTTCAGCTCCGTGCGGGCCAGCCGCCACCACGCCGGGCGGTACCACTGGGCGTCCAGCAGCTCCGCCAGGGGCAGCCCGGCCGTGCCCGGCCGGAGCGGGAAGACCTGCGTGCCGCACCGCAGCACCTCCGCGTCGGCGTCGACCCGCAGGTCGTCGGCGAGCTCACCGATCCGCTGCGGCAGCACCGGCAGCAGCACCCGGCCGCCGCCCGCCTCCCAGTCGATGTCGAACCAGCGGGCGTAGGGCGAGGCGGGTCCGTCGCGCAGCACCTCCCACAGGGCCCGGTTGTGGGGCAGGGCGGCCGCCATGTGGTTGGGCACGAGGTCGACGACCAGGCCCAGCCCGTGCTCGCGCGCGGTGCGGGCGAGGTCGCGCAGCCCCGCCTCGCCGCCGAGCTCCTCGCGGACCCGTCCGTGGTCGGTCACGTCGTAACCGTGCGTCGAACCGGGCACCGCCTCCAGGACCGGTGACAGGTGCAGGTGCGAGACCCCGAGCGAGGCGAGGTGGGGCACCGCGCCGGCGGCCGCCCGGAACGGGAAGTCCGGCTGGAGCTGGAGCCGGTACGTGGCGAGGGGCGTGTGGGAGGTCATGCGAACGTACGTACCCGCCGACACGGCGCGTCTCCCCTCGCTCGGCCCGACTACCCCGTTCGGCGGATCCCCCGCCCGGGGGAGGGGCCCTACGCCGGGCGGCGCAGGACGGTCAGGCTCCGGCCGACGACGGTGAGCCGGTCGCCCGCCGCCACCTTGTCGCCCTGGCCCGGCGGCACGCCCTCCGGCACGGCCGTGTCCACGACGACCTGCCACTGGCGGCCGTGGTTGACGGGCACCGTGAAGTCCAGGTCCTCGGCCGCGGCGTTGAACATCAGCAGGAACGAGTCGTCGGAGATCCGCTCCCCGCGCGGTCCCGGCTCCGAGATGGCGTGGCCGTTGAGGAAGACCGTCAGGGCCTTGGCGTGGGCGGCCTGCCAGTCGCGCGCCGTCATCTCCCGCCCGTCGGGCACGAACCACGCGATGTCCGACAGGTCGTCGTGGGTGCCCTCCACCGGCCGCCCGTGGAAGAAGCGGCGGCGCCGGAAGACGGGGTGGTCGCGGCGCAGCCACACCATCGAACGGGTGAACTCCAGCAGCGACCGGGCCTCCTCCGCCTCCGTCGCCCCCGCCGTCTCCGTGTCCGTGTCCGCTTCCGGCCAGTGCACCCACGACAGCTCGCTGTCCTGGCAGTAGGCGTTGTTGTTGCCGTGCTGGGTGCGGCCGAACTCGTCACCGTGGCTGAGCATCGGCACGCCCTGGGAGAGCATCAGCGTGGCGATGAAGTTGCGCATCTGCCGCAGCCGCAGCGCCCGCACGTCCTCGTCGTCGGTCCCGCCCTCGACGCCGCAGTTCCACGAGCGGTTGTGGCTCTCGCCGTCGCGGTTGCCCTCACCGTTGGCGTCGTTGTGCTTGTCGTTGTACGAGACGAGGTCCCGCAGCGTGAAACCGTCGTGGCAGGTCACGAAGTTCACCGAGGCCAGCGGCCGCCGGCCGTCGTCCTGGTACAGGTCGGACGAGCCGGTGAGGCGGGAGGCGAACTCGGCCAGGGTGCGCGGCTCGCCCCGCCACAGGTCGCGGACCGTGTCGCGGTACATGCCGTTCCACTCGGTCCACAGCGGCGGGAAGTTGCCCACCTGGTAGCCGCCCTCACCGACGTCCCACGGCTCGGCGATCAGCTTCACCTGGCTGACCACCGGGTCCTGCTGCACCAGGTCGAAGAACGACGACAGCCGGTCCACCTCGTGGAACTGGCGGGCCAGCGTCGCCGCCAGGTCGAAGCGGAAGCCGTCGACGTGCATCTCCGTCACCCAGTACCGCAGCGAGTCCATGATCAGCTGGAGGACGTGCGGGGACCGCATGAGCAGCGAGTTCCCGGTGCCGGTGGTGTCCATGTAGTAGCGCGGGTCGTCCTCCACCAGCCGGTAGTACGAGGTGTTGTCCAGGCCGCGGAAGGAGAGCGTCGGGCCCAGGTGGTTGCCCTCGGCGGTGTGGTTGTAGACCACGTCCAGGATGACCTCGATGCCCGCCTGGTGCAGGGCGCGCACGGCCGACTTGAACTCCAGCACCTGCTGCCCGCGGTCGCCCCACGAGGCGTAGGCGTTGTGCGGGGCGAAGAAGCCGATGGTGTTGTAACCCCAGTAGTTCGCCATGCCGGCGTCCGCGAGACGGTGGTCCTGGACGAACTGGTGCACCGGCATCAGCTCGATCGCCGTGACGCCCAGCTCCGTGAGGTGCTCGATGATCGCCGGGTGGGCGAGCCCGGCGTACGTGCCCCGCAGCTCCTTGGGGAGGGCCGGGTGCATCATGGTCAGGCCCTTGACGTGCGCCTCGTAGATCACGGTGCGGTGGTAGTCCGTGCGCGGCGGCCGGTCGTCGCCCCAGTCGAAGTAGGGGTTGACCACGACGGACGACATGGTGTGCGGCGCCGAGTCCAGGTCGTTGCGGGAGTCCGGCTTGCCGAAGTGGTAGCCGTACACCGCCTCGCCCCAGTCGACGGACCCGGCGATGGCGCGCGCGTACGGGTCGAGCAGGAGCTTGGAGGAGTTGCACCGGGCGCCCTGCTCGGGCGCGTACGGCCCGTGCACGCGGAAGCCGTACCGCTGGCCCGGCATCACCCCGGGCAGGTACGCGTGCCGCACGAAGGCGTCGCTCTCGCGCAGCTCGACCGCGGTCTCCGAACCGTCCTCGTGCAGGAGGCACAGCTCGATGCGGTCGGCGACCTCCGAGAAGACCGCGAAGTTGGTTCCGGCGCCGTCGTAGGTGGCACCGAGGGGATACGCCTGTCCCGGCCAGACCTGCATAGATAAGACTCTTCCATTCCGATCCGGCTGATGGGGGTCACTTCCGGCTGATGGGGGTCACTGACCGATCCTCCACGAAAGTCGCGCGCCCGCCTAGGACGCCGGACGGTCCTACCGGGTGACCGGGAATACGGCTCGTTGCGGCGGTCTGGCCGGAAATCGTCCTTCCCGGGCCTTCGGCGGGCCTCGGCGGCCGTGCCGGACGGCGCTCGCGCCCGCCCGGCGGCCCGGGCCCGCCGGCCGGTCCGCCCGGCCCGGTCAACCGCGCGCACCCGCGCGTCCCCCCGGCCGGGGCGCCCGTGCCGCCGCCGCGCGCGCCGCCCGACCGCCGGGGGCGGCGCCCCGGGGCGCGCGGCTCACCACTATGAATCACCTCACCCCTCCTACCCCGCCACCCCGGAACCACCGCCTCCGCCACGGAGGTTGGGAAAGAACCACGGGCATCCGGCTGCACCGCCTCCCCCTCCCGGAGTACCCTTCCTTGATCGTTGGAGACGGGCGTTCGGAAGCAGAAGGCGGTGCGCGGGTGAGCTCGGGAGGGCTGGAGCTGCCCCCAGGTGACTCAGGTCATGAAGGGGACTCCACTGACTCCGCTGATGTCCCGCCCGGCGCGGTCTCACTCGCCCGGCCCATGGAGATCGGCGCGGAGCTGGAGTGGGACGCCCAGGACTGGAGCGAGGTGCGCACCCGCGCCCAGCGCGCCGGGCGTGCCTACATCTGGCTGAATCTGGTCGAACAGCGACTGCGGGCCGTGGTGGCCGCCGTGCTCCGGCCGATCTACGAACCCATGCACGGCGACGACTGGGTCGTCTCCGCCGCCGGCCCCGCCGGGCAGGAGTGGGTGCAGCGGGCCGTCGCCGTCCGCGAGGTGTCCCGCCGCAAGGGCTACCTCCTGGACCCCGCCGACGACAACGTCCTCAGCTTCCTCACCCTGCCCCAGCTGCGCGAGCTGATGGTCCAGCACTGGCCCTGCTTCGAGCCGTACTTCGACGACCGCCGCGAGCTGGAGCTGGCCCTCGACGAGCTGGAGGTCACCCGCAACGTCGTCTCCCGCAACCGGGCCCTGTCGCGGACCGTGCTCGACCAGTCGGAGCGGGCCTCCGCCCGGCTCCTGGAGATCCTCGGCAGCGGCGCGGGCGTGCCGTCCGCGCACCGGCTGCCCGTCGACGCCGTCGAGGACCTCGTGGGGGACCGGTACGCCGACGTGGTCTCCGTCCACCCCGACCGCGTGCGCCTCCAGCGGCAGATGCCCGCCGAGGACCTCTTCGGCGGGGCCCGGCGCGTCGACGCCATCGGCATAGGTCTCAACCTGCTCGTGCAGAACTTCTCCGGGCGGCGCCTCGTCCGGCTCGCCGAGACCGGGTGCCGGATACGGCTGCTGTTCCTCAATCCGGCGAGCAGCGCCGTCAAACGGCGCGAGCGGGAGCTCGGCATCAGGAAGGGTGAGCTCAGCCGGTCCGTGGAGATGAACATCCTGCACATGCGGCGGGTCCGCTCCAAGCTGCGCGACCCGGGTGCCTTCGAGATCCAGGTGTTCGACGACACGCCCCGCTTCACCGCCTACCTCGTCGACGGTGACGGCCCCGACGGCGTCGGCATCGTCCAGTCCTACCTGCGGCGCGCCCGCGGCATGGAGGCGCCCGTGCTGGTCCTGCGGGGCGCGCGCCGACCCCTCGTCACCTCGTCGGGCGAGGCCGACCACGGGCTGTTCGAGACGTACCGCGAGGAGTTCGAGTCGTTCTGGGCGGATTCGCGCCCCGTTTCCTGACCCGGCGCTGCCGGGCGCTCCACGCCGTGGCCCGGGCACCCGCCGTGGCCCCGTGCCCGCCGTGCTGCCACCCGGCGCGCTCCCCGGGCACCCGCCCCGTACCGTCCCCCCGGGGCCGCTCCCCGGGCCGCTCCCCGGCCCCTTCCCGGCCGCTCGCCCGGTCTGCTTGTCAGTGCCGCGTGCGAGGGTGAAGGCCCACTGGGGGAGGACGCCGCGCGGACCGCGGCGCCGTGAAGGAGGTGCGGCATGGGCTGGCACGGGGAAACACTGGTCGGCTTCGACCTGGAGACGACGGGCACGGAGCCGTTCGAGGCGCGGATCGTCACGGCCGCCGTCGTGGAGGTGCGCGGCGGGGTCACCCGGGCGCGCCGCGAGTGGCTCGCCGACCCCGGCGTGCTCATCCCCGCCCAGGCGTCGGCGATCCACGGCATCAGCAGCGAGCACGCCGCCGCCCGGGGCCGCCCCGCCCGCGACGTGGCCGACGAGGTCGCCGACGCCCTGGCCGGGTACTGGACCCGGGGCGTGCCGGTCGTCGCGTACAACGCCGCCTTCGACCTGACGCTCCTGACGGCCGAGCTGCGCCGTCACGGCCTGCCCTCGCTGAGCGAGCGGTTGGGCGGCGCGCCGATCGGCCCGGTCGTCGACCCGTACACCATCGACCGCGCCGTCGACCGCTACCGGCGCGGCAAGCGGAACCTGGAGGCGGTCTGCGCCGAGTACGGCGTGGTGCTCGACGACGCCCACGAGGCCGCCGCCGACGCGCTCGCCGCCGTGCTGGTGGCCTGCGCGATAGCCGAGCGGCACGCCCGGGTCGCGAGCACGCCCCCGGCGGAGCTGCACACCCGCCAGATCGAGTGGTACGCCGCGTGGGCGACGGACTTCCAGGCGTTCCTGCGCCGCCAGGGCAGCCCCGACGCCGTGGTGGACCCCGCCTGGCCGCTACGGCGGCCCGCGGCGTCGCCGGCGCCCGACGCCGCCCCGGTCGCCGGCTGACCGCGCCGCTACGGCGGCCCGGCGGACGCGCCGCGCCGGCCGGGTGGGGAGGCCGCGTCGGATGCCGGTCGCGTCGGATGCGCCGCGCCGGTCGCCCGCCGGACGCGCACGCCGGGACCCGTCGGATCGGGAGCCCGTCGGGTCAGGAGTGCTCGGCGAGGAAGTCGAGCAGCAGGGCGTTCACCCGCTCGGGCGCGTCCAGTTGCAGCCAGTGCCCGGCGCCCTCGATCCGCTCGTACCGCCACGGGCCCGCCACGTACTTGCCCGTGCCCGCCATCGACGCCTCCGTGAGGAAGCGGTCGCGGCTGCTCCACAGGCCCAGCACCGGCCCCGGCAGCGGCGGCAGGGGTCCCTCGGGGCCGAACAGCACCTCCGGCGGCAGCCCCGCCCGGTAGACGGCGAGCGCCGCGGTCAGCGCCCCCGGCTCGGCCAGCCGGTCCAGCACCTCGTCGGCGTCCGGGTGCTCCGCGAGGAACTCCCGCGCCTTCGCGGCGCCGTCCCGCAGCAGCCACTCCTCGGCCAGACCCGCGTGCTGGAACAGCAGCATGTACCAGGACAGGCTGCGCTGCTCCCACCCCGCGTCCCACAGGGCGCCCATGTGCCCCACCGACAGCAGCGACAGGCTCGCCACGCGCTCGGACGCGGTCATGGCCAGCCGCTGGACGATCCCCGACCCCCAGTCGTGCCCGACCAGGTGGACCCGCCCGACGTCCAGCCGGTCGAGCAGCTCCAGCAGGTCGCCGGCCGAGCGGGCCGGGGCGTACGCCGCGGTGTCCGCGGGCCGGTCCGAGCCGCCGAAGCCGCGCAGGTCCGGGGCGATCACGCGGTACCCGGCGGCGGCCAGCGCCGGCACCTGGTGCCGCCAGCAGGCGTGCGTGTCCGGGAAGCCGTGCACCAGCAGTACCGCCGGGGCCCGGCCGCCGCCCTCCCGGACCTCCACCTCCAGGGCCACCTCGGTGAGTTCGACGCGCATCGACAGTCCTCCGCTCTCGGCCATCACACCTCGGGCCGGCCAGTCTGTCATCCCGTCAGAACGGGTACCAGCGCACCTCGGGGTCGCCGTCCCGCAGCGACGCCACCCGGCGGCGGAACTCGGCCAGGGCAGCCGGGTTCACCGGGGCGTGCTGGGCCACCCAGGCGCAACTGGCCGTCTCCCGCGCCCCGCGCAGCACCGCGCACCCCTCCCACTCGCGCACGTCCCAGCCGTACGCGGCGGTGAACGCGTCGTACGCCGCCGGGTCCAGTCCGTACCGGTCGCGGGCCAGCGCGAGCACCACCAGGTCGTGCTCGCGCAGGTCCGCCGAGAACGTCTCCAGGTCGACGAGGACCGGACCGTCCGGGCCGACGTGCGCGTTGCGGGGGAGCGCGTCACCGTGGATCGGCCCCGGGGCGAGCCGCGGGACGAGACCGGCGGCCGCCGCGGCGAACCCGTCCCTCCGCTCCCGCAGGAAGGCGGCGTCCTGCGGGTCGACCGCGTCCCCGGCCAGCCGCAGCCAGCGCTCCACCCCACCGAGCAGTTCCCTGCGCGGCAGCGGGAAGGGCGGCGCCGGCAGCTCGTGCACCCGCCGCAGCAGCGGGGCGAGGTCGCGGGGCTCGGCCGGACGGACCGCGTCGGGCAGCCGGTGCCACACGGTCACCGGGTGGCCGTCCACCAGCCGCGCGTCGGCCTCCGCCGCCCGCACCGCCGGGACGCCCGCCTCCGCCAGCCAGGACGCGACGGCCACCTCACGCCGGGCCCGGTCCAGCAGCTCGGCGTCACGGCCGACCTTCACGACCAGGCCGCCGACCGCGAACACCGCGTTCTCGCCCAGGGACAGCAGCGTCGCGCCCCCGCCCGCCGCGTACCCGGCCGCGTCCAGGACCCCCCGCGCCCGTGCCTCGTCCATACCGCCGCCTCGCCCCTCGCGCTCCCGTCGCCGCGCGCCGCCCACCGGCGCGCACCCGCGGGCGCGCCGCCCACCGCACCGCGCCCGCCGGCCAGTCTCGCACCGCCCGGTGTCGGACCCGCCCCCTAGGGTGGCCGCCATGACGACCACCCGATACGCCGCGCTCCTGCGCGGGGTCAACGTCGGCGGGTCCAGGAAGGTCCCCATGGCCGACCTGCGCGCCCTCCTCACGGACCTCGGCCACGGTGAGGTGTGCACCCACCTCCAGTCCGGCAACGCCGTCTTCACCACCGGACCGGGCGCCGACGAGGACACGCTCGCCGCCGAACTCCGACAGGCCCTGGCGGAACGCTTCGGTTTCCCCGTCGACTGCCTCGTGCGCGGCGCCCCGTACCTGCGGGCGATCGTCGACGCCTGCCCGTTCCCCGCCGACGCGCTGGAGGGCCGGCAGCTCCACGTCACCTATCTGGACGTCCCCGCGACCGCCGACCGGTTCGCCGCCGTCGACCCGGCCGCCCACCTCCCCGAGGAGTACCGCCTCGGCGACCGCGCCCTGTACCTCTACACCCCCGAGGGCCTCGGCCGGTCCGCCCTGGCCGACGCACTCGCCCGCCCCGCCCTGCTGCGCGGGATCGTCGCCACCACCCGCAACTGGAACACCGTGCGCAAGCTCGCCGACCTGACCGCGGAGCCCACCGCCTGAGCTCCGCCCGGGCCGGGGCAGGGGTCAGCCCACGGCTGCCAGGGGGCGGGCCGGGTGGGCGGTGTCGTAGCGGCGCAGCAGCAGGCGGGCGAGTTCGGGGGCCGGGCCGAGGACGTCCGCGAGGACGTCGGCCCCGGTCGCGCCCGCGGCGATCCGGTCCGGCAGACGGCCCGGGGCGATCACGTACGGGGCGACCGCCACCCGCCGTACGCCCTGCGACCGCAGCGCCCGGACGGCGTCCTCGGTGCGGGGGAGGGATGCGGAGGCGAACGCGGGCCGCACGGCGCACCAACCGGCGCGCCGCAGCTCCCGCGCCGTTTCAGCGATCACCGCGCTCGCCTCCGGGTCGGTGGAGCCCGCCGAGGCCAGGACGACCCCGGTCGAGCCCTTGTCGGCGGGGGTGAGCCCCGCCTCGTACAGCCGGCGCTCCACCGCCGCGATCAGCAGCGGTGACGGTCCGAGGACGGCGGCCTGCCGGATCCTCAGCGCCGGCGGGGCCTGCCGCAGCACGGCCGGCACGTCGGCCTTGGCGTGGAAGGCCCGGGTCAGCAGGAGCGGCAGGACCACGACGTCGCGCTCGCCGTCCGCCGCCAGCCGCTCCAGCACGGCCGGCACCGACGGCACCGTGAAGTCGAGGAACGCCGTCTCCACCCGTACGCCGGGGCGCAGCGCGCCCGCCTCCCGCACCAGGGCGTGGACGGTCGCGGCGTGCCGCGGGTCGCGGCTGCCGTGGGCGACGACGAGGAGGACGGGAGCGGCCGGCACCGGATCAGCCCTTGGTCATCAGACCGCGGCGGCGCAGCACCGTGCGCTCCAGCGGGCTGAACACGAGCAGGTCGACGGCGATGCCGACGAGCAGGATCAGCAGGATCGCCAGGAAGATGCCGGGCATGTCGATGTTGTTGCGGCCGTTCTCCAGCAGCTGGCCCAGCCCCAGACCGAGGTCGGGGGAGGAGGCGATGATCTCGGCGGCCATCAGGGAGCGCCACGAGAACGCCCACCCCTGCTTCAGACCCGCCAGGTAGCCGGGCAGGGCGGCCGGCATGACGATGTGCCAGGCACCCCGCAGACCGGTCGCGCCGAGGGTCCGGCCGGCCCGCAGGAACAGCGGCGGCACCTGGTCGACGCCCGCGACCAGCCCGTTGGCAATCGACGGCACCGCGCCGAGCAGGATCACCGCGTACATCATCGAGTCGTTGAGTCCCAGCCACAGCACGGCCGGGGCGACCCACGCCACCGACGGCAGCGACTGCAGACCGGACAGGATCGGGCCGATCGCCGCGCGGACGAAACGCACCCGCGCCACCAGCAGCCCCAGCGGCGTGCCGATCGCCAGCGCCATCAGGAAGCCGAGCAGCGCGCGCGACACGCTGGTCCACAGCACGTCCAGCAGCGTGCCCTGCAGCCACATCGTGGCCAGGCTGTCCCAGACCGCGGCGGGCGGCGGGAGCTTGTAGGCGTCGGTGACCTGCGCCCAGACCAGGACCTGCCACACGGCCAGGACCAGGGCGACGGCCACCAGCGGCGGCAGGACCTTCCTGACCAGGACCTCGCGCACCGGG
Organism: Streptomyces kanasensis; assembly: GCF_043077165.1. Taxonomy (NCBI): domain Bacteria; kingdom Bacillati; phylum Actinomycetota; class Actinomycetes; order Kitasatosporales; family Streptomycetaceae; genus Streptomyces; species Streptomyces kanasensis. Next base: position 1,171,131 of record NZ_JBIBSF010000001.1, on the reverse strand, counting down.
GTGCGGCGCACCTGCACCGCGTCGAGCGCGTCCAGGCCGGCTTCGAGCCCGGCGAGGTCGTCCACCTTGGCGGTGGCGCCGGTCGTCGTGTCAGTGCTGCCCATGGCGGCGGATCTCCCCACGCAGTTCTTCGGTGATCTCGACGGACAGCTCCGCCACGGCGGCGTCCTCGATGCGGCGCGGCTGGGGGATGTCGATGCGCCACTCGCGGGCGATCCGCCCCGGCCGCGAGGACAGCAGCACCACGCGCTCGGCCAGCCGCACCGCCTCGCGCACGTTGTGGGTGACGAACAGGACGGACAGCCGCGTCTCGCGCCAGATGCGCGTCAGCTCGTCGTGCAGCACGTCCCGGGTGATGGCGTCGAGCGCGGCGAACGGCTCGTCCATCAGCAGCAGGTCGCTGTCCTGGGCCAGCGCCCGCGCCAGCGCCACCCGCTGGCGCATGCCGCCGGACAGCTCGTGCACCCGCTTGCCGTACGAGCCGCCCAGCCGCACCAGCTCCAGCAGCCGCTCCGCCTCGCCGCGCCGCTCGCCCTTCGGCACGCCGCGCAGCCGCAGCGCCAGCTCGATGTTCTTGCCGGCGGTCAGCCACGGGAACAGCGCGTGCTCCTGGAACATCAGGGACGGCCGGCCGCCGGGGGTCTCGATGGACCCCGCGGTCGGCCGGTCGAGCCCCGCGACCAGGTTCAGCAGCGTGGACTTGCCACACCCCGAGGCGCCCAGGAGGGTGACGAACTCGCCGGGGGCGACGTCGAGCGAGATGTCGTCGAGCACGAGCTGTCGTCCGGTCGGTCCGGGAAAGGTCTTCGAGACGTGCGCGATGCGAGCCGCGTGGGTCACCGCGACGCGGTCCTCGGCCTTGGCGGCGAAGGTCGTGGCCATGGTCGTCACCTCCTGGATACGGGAACGGGTGGTGGGCGGGCTACTTGGCGCCGAGACCGGCGTCGGAGACCGCGGGCCGGCCCGCGGCCACGAGGACCTTGTTGAGCGGCCGGAGGTCGTAGATGCCCTTCAGGTCCGGCTGCTCGAGGAGGCCGGCGGCGACCGCGTGGTCCGCCTGGGCCCGCAGCGTCGCGGCGAGCGGGTCGTCGACGAACTGGATCGACGGCCACGCCGGGTCGATGACCTTGTCCCCGAGCGGCTTCCCGGTGAGCGCCTTCAGCTTGGCGTTGGCGGAGGACTTCGCCTTCTCCGGGTTGGCGTTGATCCACGCGTTGGTCTTCACCGAGCCGCGCAGCACCGCCTCCACGACGTCCGGGTGCTCCGTGAGGAACCTCTGCGACACGATGATGTTCGTGATGACGAACTTCTTGTCCGGCCAGAGGGTCGACTCGTCGAGAAGCACCCTGGCGCCCTCGCTGACCAGCTTCGACGCGGTCGGCTCCGGGACCCAGGCGCCGTCGATGGACCCGGACTTGTAGGCGTCCGGGGCCACCTTGTTCTCCGTGCGGACCACGAAGACGTCGCCCTTGCCGCTCTGGGCGTCGACCTTCCAGCCGCGTGCCCTGATCCAGTTGAGGAAGGCGACGTCCTGCGTGTTGCCGTGCTGCGGGGTGGCGATCCGCTTGCCCTTGAGGTCGTCCAGTGTCCTGATCTTCGCCGGGTTCACGACCAGCTTCACGCCGCCGGACGCGGAGCCCCCGACGATCCGCAGGTTCTTGCCCCCCGACTTCACGTAGCCGTTGATCGCGGGGGAGGGGCCGATGAAGCCGATGTCGATCGAGTCGGCGTTGAGCGCCTCGATCTCGGAGGGGCCGGCGTTGAAGGTCGACACCTTCAGCTCCGTGCCGCCCAGCTCCTTCTGGATGATCCCTTCCTGGTCGCCCACGAGGGCGGTGGCGTGGGTGAGGTTGGGGAAGTACCCGAGCCTCACCTCGTCCGCCGAGAGCTTCGCACCCTCGGCCACCACCTTCTTCTCGTCACTGACGGCCTGGGAGCCGTAGCCGCAGGAGGCCAGCGCGCCGATCAGCAGCGGCAGGGCCGCGGCCAGGGCGGCGAGGCGGCGGGGCGAGGTGGTGCGGGAGGCAGGCACGGGTGGGTTTCCCTCTCGGGTCAGGTACTTCGGGATCTTCGTCTGCGGTGCGCGTCGCGGCGCGGGTACGGCGGAGGGGCGCACGGCGTGCGCACGGGCGTCAGCCGGCACATCGGGCGACTCCTCCGGTCCCCGCGCCGAGGGCGCCGCTGCCGACGCGGCCGCCCTCCTTCGCGAACGTCCCGTACGCGTCGGTCATCAGAAGTCCCAGCCCTCGTCGTCGGCGGTGACGGTGGCCTTCTCGCTGGCGAACGACTCGCCCGCCATGCCCGCCGCCAGGGTGGTGCCGTCGGCGGGGTCGATCAGCAGGAAGGACCCGGTGCGGCGCGAGTCGGCGTACGCGTCCAGCGCGAGCGGTTCGGCCGTGCGGACGCGGACGGTGCCGATGTCGTTGGCGACCAGCCGGCCGGGCTCCGGGTGCTGGGAGAGGTCGTCCAGCGTGAGCCGGGACGGGATCTCCTTGACGATCGCCTTCACCGTGCGGGTGGTGTGCTTCAGCAGCACCCGCTGGCCCACCGTCAGGGGCTGGTCGGCGACGTGGCAGACGGTCGCCTCGACGTCCTGGCTGGTGGCCGGGGCGTCCCCGGACGGCACGACGAGGTCGCCGCGCGAGACGTCGATGTCGTCCTCCAGCAGGAGGGTCACCGACTGCGGCGTCCAGGCGACGTCCACCGGCTCGCCGAGCAGGTCGATGCCGGAGATCCGCGACGTGCGCCCCGACGGCAGCACGGTGACCTCCTGCCCGACCCGGAACGTGCCGGCGGCGATCTGCCCGGCGTACCCCCGGTAGTCCGGGTGCTCCGGGGTCTGCGGACGGATCACGTACTGCACGGGCAGCCGGGCGTGGCAGCCGGTCAGGTCGTGGCTGACGGGCACGGTCTCCAGGTGCTCCAGCACGGTCGGGCCGCCGTACCAGTCCATCGTCGCGGACGGCTCCACGACGTTGTCCCCGGCGAGCGCCGAGATGGGGATCGCGGTGACCTCCGGCACGCCCAGCTCGGTCGCGTACGCCGTGAAGTCCTCGGCGATCCGGGCGAAGACCGCCTCCTCGTAGCCGACGAGGTCCATCTTGTTCACGGCGAGGACGACGTGCGGCACGCGCAGCAGCGCGGCGATGGCCGCGTGGCGGCGGGTCTGCTCGACCACGCCGTTGCGCGCGTCCACCAGGATCACGGTCAGCTCGGCCGTCGACGCGCCGGTGACCATGTTGCGGGTGTACTGCACGTGGCCGGGGGTGTCGGCGAGGATGAACCGGCGCCGGGGGGTGGCGAAGTAGCGGTAGGCGACGTCGATGGTGATGCCCTGCTCGCGTTCGGCCCGCAGGCCGTCGGTGAGCAACGCAAGGTCGGGTGCCTCCTGGCCACGGGAGCGCGAGGCGTGCTCGACGGCCTCCAACTGGTCGACGAGGACCGACTTGGAGTCGTGCAGGAGCCGGCCCACCAGGGTGGACTTGCCGTCGTCGACGGAGCCCGCGGTCGCGAAGCGCAGCAGGGTGGTGGCCGAGAGCGGCTCGGCGGCGGTGGTGGACATCTCTAGAAGTACCCTTCGCGCTTGCGGTCTTCCATCGCGGCCTCGGACAGCTTGTCGTCGGCGCGGGTGGCGCCCCGCTCGGTCAGCCGGGACGCGGTGATCTCGGCGATCACGGCTTGGAGCGTGGTGGCGTCGGAGTCGACGGCGCCGGTGCAGGACATGTCGCCGACCGTGCGGTAGCGGATCATCCGCTTCTCCACCGGCTCGGACTCCTTCGGACCGCCCCACTCACCGGCCGTCAGCCACATGCCACTGCGGGAGAACACCTCGCGCTCGTGCGCGAAGTAGATCTCCGGCAGCTCGATGCCCTCGCGCTCGATGTACTGCCACACGTCCAGCTCGGTCCAGTTGGAGAGCGGGAACACGCGCACGTGCTCACCGGGCGCGTGCCGGCCGTTGTACAGCTGCCACAGCTCGGGGCGCTGGCGGCGCGGGTCCCACTGGGAGAACTCGTCGCGCAGGGAGAACACCCGCTCCTTGGCGCGCGCCTTCTCCTCGTCGCGCCGCCCGCCGCCGAACACCGCGTCGAAGCGGTGCTGCTGGATGGCCTCGGTCAGCGGCACGGTCTGGAGCGGGTTGCGGGTGCCGTCGGGCCGCTCGCGCAGGACGCCGCGGTCGATGTAGTCCTGCACCGAGGCGACGTGCAGGCGCAGCCCGTGCTTCTCCACGGTCCGGTCGCGGTACTCGATGACCTCGGGGAAGTTGTGCCCGGTGTCGACGTGCAGCAGCGAGAACGGGACCGGGGCCGGCGCGAACGCCTTCAGCGCCAGGTGCAGCATGACGATGGAGTCCTTGCCGCCGGAGAAGAGGACCACCGGCCGCTCGAACTCACCCGCCACCTCGCGGAAGATGTGCACCGCCTCGGACTCCAGCGAGTCCAGGTGCGACAGGGTGAACGGGCTGTGGGTGTCTCCGTGGACGTGGGTGACCGTGGTCGTCATGCTGCATCCCCATCATGAGCTTCTCCGCCTGCGTGGCGCGGAAGTGCGGGCGTCGTTGCTGTCTGCGGCTCGGCGGCCGGGCACGCGTCGCTCACAGCAGTCCCCTCTCGGTGAGCAGCGCGTGCACCGCCGCGGCGGACTCCTGCACGGTCTGGTCCTGGGACTCGATCCGCAGGTCGGGGCTCTCCGGTTCCTCGTACGGGTCGTCGACGCCGGTCAGCCCGCTGATCTCGCCGGCGGCCTGCCGGGCGTACAGCCCCTTCACGTCCCGCTCCGAGCACACCTCCACCGGCGTGGCCACGTGCACCTCGACGTACGGGGTGCCCTCCCGCCGGTGGTGCGCGCGCACCTCGGCGCGGCTGTCGGCGTACGGGGCGATGACGGGCACCAGGACCTTCACGCCGTTCGACGCGAGCAGCTCGGCGACGAAGCCGATGCGCCGCACGTTCGTGTCCCGGTCCTCGCGGCCGAACCCGAGGCCCGCCGAGAGGAACTCGCGGATCTCGTCGCCGTCGAGCACCTCGACCCGGCGGCCCTCGGCGCGCAGCCGCTCCGCCAGCGCGTAGGCGATCGTGGTCTTGCCGGCGCTCGGCAGCCCGGTGAGCCAGATGGTGGCCCCAGTCACGTTCTCTTCTCCCACAGTCGTCATCAGCCGTGCAGCCCGCACTCGGTCTTCGTCCGGCCCGCCCACCGGCCGGCGCGCGCGTCCTCGCCCTCCAGCACGCGGCGCGTGCAGGGCGCGCAGCCGACGGAGGCGTACCCGTCCATCAGCAGCGGGTTGGTGAGGACGCCGTGCTCGGCGACGTACGCGTCGACGTCGTCCTGCGTCCAGCGGGCGATCGGCGAGACCTTCACCTTGCGGCGCTTCTCGTCCCAGCCGACCACCGGCGTGTTCGCCCGGGTCGCGGACTCGTCGCGGCGCAGGCCCGTCGCCCAGGCGTCGTACCCGGCCAGGCCCTGCTCCAGCGGCCGCACCTTGCGCAGGGCGCAGCACAGGTCGGGGTCGCGCTCGTACAGCCGCGGCCCGTACTCGGCGTCCTGCTCGGCCACCGTCTGCCGCGGCGTCAGCGTGATGACCTCGACGTCCATCACGGCGTCGACCGCGTCACGGGTGCCGATGGTCTCCGGGAAGTGGTAGCCGGTGTCCAGGAACACCACCTTCACGCCGGGGAAGGCGCGCGAGGCGAGGTGGGCGACGACCGCGTCCTCCATGGAGGAGGTGACGCAGAAGCGCTCGCCGAAGGTCTCGGCGGCCCAGGTCAGGATGGAGAGCGCCGGGGCGTCCTCCAGTTCGCGACCGGCCCGCTCGGCCAGGTCGCGGAGCTCGTCGTCGGTCTCCGTCAGGGTCACGTGGGGTCCCCTCCGCCGTCGTGGCGCTGCAGGCCCCGGGCCAGCAGGCCCAGGAACTTCAGCTGGAAAGCCCGGTTGCAGGCCGCGCACTCCCAGGCGCCGTGGCCCTGCTCGCCGGGGCGCAGGTCCTCGTCGCCGCAGTACGGGCAGTGGAAGGGCGCCGCTCGCTCGCTCACCGCGCCTCCCCGTTGCTCGCCGGCACCGTGGCCGTGGGTGCGATGTTCACGACAGGGCCTCCTCCGGCGCCCGCGCCGCCCAGGTCGCGAAGCGCTCGCCGGGCTCCCGCTCCGCCTGGTAGCGGGTGAGGACGCGCTCGATGTAGTCGGGCAGTTCGGCGGCGGTGACCTTCAGGCCGCGGACCTTGCGGCCGAAGCCGGCCTCCAGGCCGAGGGCGCCGCCCAGGTGCACCTGGTAGCCCTCGACCTGCCGGCCCGCGTCGTCCAGGACGAGCTGGCCCTTGAGACCGATGTCCGCCACCTGGATGCGCGCGCAGGCGTTGGGGCAGCCGTTGAGGTTGATGGTGATCGGCTGGTCGAACTCGGGCAGGCGGCGCTCCAGTTCGTCGATGAGTGACGAGCCGCGCGCCTTCGTCTCGACGATGGCGAGCTTGCAGAACTCGATGCCGGTGCAGGCCATGGTGCCCCGCCGGAACGGGGAGGGCTGCACCCGCAGGTCGAGCGCCTCCAGCGCGCCGACGAGCGACTCGACCCGGTCCTCCTCGACGTCGAGGACGATCATCTTCTGCTCGACCGTGGTACGGACGCGGCCGGAGCCGTGCGCCTCCGCCACGTCGGCGATCTTCGTGAGGGTGGCGCCGTCGACGCGGCCGACGCGCGGCGCGAACCCGACGTAGAAGCGGCCGTCCTGCTGCCGGTGGACGCCGACGTGGTCGCGCCACTGCTGCACGGGCTGGGCGGGGGCCGGGCCGTCGACGAGCTTGCGTCCGAGGTACTCGTCCTCCAGGACCTGGCGGAACCGCTCGGCGCCCCAGTCCGCGACGAGGAACTTCAGCCGGGCGCGGTTGCGCAGCCGCCGGTAGCCGTAGTCGCGGAAGATGGAGATGACGCCGGTGTAGACGTCGGGGACCTCGTCGAGCGGGACCCAGGCGCCGAGCCGGACGCCGATCTTGGGGTTGGTGGAGAGCCCGCCGCCGACCCACAGGTCGAAGCCGGGACCGTGCTCGGGGTGCTCCACGCCGACGAAGGCGATGTCGTTGATCTCGTGCGCGACGTCGAGGAGCGGCGAGCCGGAGACCGCGGACTTGAACTTGCGGGGCAGGTTGGAGAAGTCCTTGTTGCCGATGATGCGGCGGTGGATCTCCTCGATGGCCGGGGTGCCGTCGATGATCTCGTCCTCGGCGATCCCGGCGACCGGCGAGCCGATGATGACGCGCGGGGTGTCGCCGCACGCCTCGGTCGTGGACAGGCCCACGGCTTCGAGGCGGTTCCAGATCTCCGGCACGTCCTCGATCCGGATCCAGTGGTACTGGACGTTCTGCCGGTCGGTGATGTCGGCGGTGCCGCGCGCGAACTCCTGCGAGATCTCACCGATGACCCGCAGCTGCCGGGTGGTCAGCCGGCCGCCGTCGATGCGCACGCGGAGCATGAAGTACTCGTCGTCCAGCTCCTCCGGTTCGAGGACGGCCGTCTTGCCGCCGTCGATCCCGGGCTTGCGCTGGGTGTAGAGGCCCCACCAGCGCATCCGGCCGCGCAGGTCGTTGGGGTCGATGGAGTCGAAGCCGGCCTTCGAGTAGATCGTCTCAATGCGTGTCCGCACATTGAGACCGTCATCGTCCTTCTTGAACTGCTCATTGCCGTTGAGGGGCGTGAAGTGGCCCCTGGCCCACTGGCCCTCGCCACGGTGGCGCCCCGGCTTGCGGCGGGGCGTGGCGGGTGCGGGCTGTTCGGGGGTGGCGGCCATGGCTATACGTCCTTCGGGACTGCAGGAGGGCGGCTCTGACCTGCGCAATGTCGCGCAGGCAGAGCGCCTGCGCGACATTGCGCGGTGGGTTCAGAAGATCGGGGGTCGCGGCGTCGCTGGGTCTCTCAGCTCACCGGACACATGGCGCTGGACATGCGGCCGAGGTCGACGTGCCGCCGACTCACCAAGGCAATTCCAGCTCGAGACATGACGGAAGCGTGGCACGGGAGTTTGGACCCAGTCCACCTTTGTCCGCGATGTGGACCAGACTGTCCCGCATGGTGGACGGATGTGGTCCGGGTCACGTCAAGCCCTTCGGTCGGGTCGCGTCGAGCCCTTCGGTCGGGTCGCGTCGAGCCCTCCGGTCGGGTCGCGTCGAGCGCCCCGTCGGGGTCGCGCCGGGCGGCCCTCCGGGCCGGGTGGCCGGTGGGGGCCGCGGTGCCCGGGCGTGCCGTCGGGGCCGGTGCCGGACGTCCGCCGTCGGGGTCGGGCGTCCCGTCGGTTCAGGCGTACGCGCCCGGCCAGGGGCCCGGCGCCACGGCCGCCTCCGCCGGCTTCTCGGTGACGCGGGTGTCGTGGACGCGGAAGCCCCGCCGCCGGTAGTTGGCCATGGCGTGCTCCCCGTCGAGCGAGCAGGTGTTCAGCCGCACCCGCGTCGTCGGCGTCCGCCCCGGCCAGCGGTCCGCCAGGTCCCAGGCGCGGGCGGTGCCGTACGACAGCAGGTGCCCGCCGATGCGGCGGCCCCGGAAGGCCGGGATCAGGCCGAAGTACATGATCTCCACGACGCCGTCGTCCTGCGGGTCCAGCTCGACGTACCCGGCGGGCGTCCCCCGGTCGTACGCCACCCACGTCTCCACGCCCGGCCGCTCCAGGAGCTCCCGCCACTGCGCGTGGGTCAGCCCGAGCCGGTCCACCCAGCAGAGGTCACCGCCGACCGCGCTGTAGAGGAAGCGGCTGAACTCGGGCGAGGGCACCGCGGCCCGGACGACCGTGACGTCCCCGTCCGGCGCGGCGGCGGGCCGCAGGTCGTCGGGGGAGGTCTGCTCCAGGTACCAGGTGGTGACGGTGATGCTCATGGCCGCCAGGGAACCACGGAGCGCGCGGCCCTGGCCAGCGCGTTCCTCTCACCCGGCCGGGCGCGTCCGCGGCCCCCCGGTGTCCGGATGGTGGGACTCCGTCTCGCCCGTGGTGGCGCGGCCGGTCGGGCCGGCGCGGCCGGGGGCCGCCCGCGGTCCGACTGATCGGGGGTCCGCCGGTCCGGGGGTCGCCGGCCCCGGGGGTCTCCGGTACGCGCCGAACCGGCAGCCGCACGAAGCCCAGCGGTCGGTACGGAGCGCCGGTCCGCACGAAGCCCGGCGGTCCGTACGGAGCGCCGGTCCGTGCGAAGCCCGGCGGTCCGTACGGAGCGGCGGTCCGTACGGGGGTGCGTGCGTGGCGCAGGCCGGCGTCGGCGAGCGCGGCGGTGCCGTCACCCCGCGTGGTCGTCGCCGGGGCCGCCGTGCCGCGCGGCCTCCACGGCGGGCGCAGTGGAGTGGGGCAGCAGGTCGCGCGGGTCGGCCGGGGCGACCACCTCCACCTCCACCTCGTCGCGGAAGCGGTACGGGCGGTGGGCCAGCACACCCCCCAGCGTCCGCCGCACCCGCGACATCTCCGCCCGTACGGTCACCGTCCGCCCCCGGTCGCCGAACACGTCCGCGGCCAGCTGCGCCGCCGTGCGCCCGTCCCGGTGCGAGGCGAGGACGTACAGCAGCTCCGCGTGCCGGGGCGTCAGCTCCCGCTGCCAGGAGCCCACCGCGCCCGACACCCGCACCGTCCACTCGCGGGGCCGGCTCACGTCCAGCACCAGTCGCGTCACCGAGTCCGCCGCCGCCTCCGCGGCCCCGTCCAGCGGCCGGACCAGCCAGCCCCCCGGCAGTGGCTCGACGTCGCATTCGCCGAGCGCCGGCAGCCACACCCGGCCCCCGCCGAACGACCCCGGCAGCGCCAGCCGGTCCACGGGCGCCATGCCCGTCACCGCCGCCGTCCAGCCGTGCGGGTCCACCGCCAGCGCCCTGCCGTCCACCCGGCACAGCAGGGGCGCCGCCACCGCCCGCAGCCGCGCCAGCCCCGCGAGGTGGCGGTTGCGCAGCTCCGCCTCGGCGAGCGCCGCCACCGAACGCACCAGGAGCAGCATCGCCGGGTGCATCGTGGGCACCGGGCCGCTCACGTCGACCACGCCCATCAGCCGGCCGTCCCGGGGGTCCGTGATCGGGGCGCCGGCGCACGTCCAGGGGTGGTGCGTCGCGACGAAGTGCTCGGCGGAGTGCACCTGCACCGGGCGGCGCACCACGAGGGCCGTCCCCACGCCGTTGGTGCCGACCGTCGACTCGCGCCAGTCGGCGCCCGGTTCGAAACCGTGCCCGTCCGCCATCCGCAGCACCGAGCCGTGGCCCTCCCGCCACAGCACCCGCCCGTCGGCGTCGGCGACGACCATGATGTGCCGGGCCGGGTCGGCGGACGCCCCCGGCGAGGCCATGAGCCCCTCGCGGAGCACGGGCAGCAGCTCCCCGAGCGTCGTGCCCTGCCGCCGCGCCTCCAGCTCCCCGGCCGGCAGCAGCCCCGAGCGGCGGTCCCGGTCGGGGTCGACGCCCGTGCGCAGCATCCGCTCCCACGAGGCCCGTATGTCGGCGCGCGGCGCCAGCGGGGCGTGGCCGCCGTGCAGCGCGGCGTCCCTGATGTGGTGGAGCAGCAGCGTCGCCGCGCGCGCGTCCATCGCGGCGAGCCGCGTCATGTCGACTGTGGCGTTGCGCACCGGCCCTCCCCGTCGCCCTTCGACCCCCATCATCCCCCGGCGGGGCGCCGGGTCCGACCGGATCCGCACAGAACGCGCCACCCGCTGCAACCTCCTGCAACCCTCGCGCCGGACCGCTCGCGCGTACGACAGTGGGCGCGTACCGGTCTCCGGTACGCGACGGGATGGTGCCGTGTCGGCGCAGCACCATCCCAGCCGCGCTCCCGGGCGCGGGACGCCGCACCGCGTCCCGCGCCCGTCGGCTTTCCGGGGCCGCCCGCTCCGTGCGGGGGCGTGCCCCCGGCTCCCCTACACCTCGGCCCGGGCCCGGTCCACGACCGCGCCCAGGTCCAGACTGTGCGGCAGGGTCCCGAACGCCGTCCCCCAGTCCCGGCCGAGCCGTGACCCGCAGAAGGCGTCCGCGACCTCGGGCGGCGCCCACCGCACCAGCAGCGACCCCTGGAGGACCAGCGCCATCCGCTCCACCAGCCGGCGGGCCCGGGCCTCGACGCCCTCCAGATCGGCCAGTTCGGTCAGCAGGCCCTTGATCGCCCCGTCCAGCCGGTGGTCCGCGCCGCGCGCCTCGCCGACCTCCCGCAGGTAGGCGTCGAGCGCGCCGGGCTCGCGCTGCAGCGCCCGCAGCACGTCCAGCGCCTGGACGTTCCCCGACCCCTCCCAGATCGAGTTGAGCGGTGCCTCGCGCAGCAGCCGCGGCATGCCCGACTCCTCCACGTAGCCGTTGCCGCCCAGGCACTCCAGGGCCTCCGCCACGGTCGGCGTGCACCGCTTGGTGACCCAGTACTTCGCGGCCGGCACCACGAGCCGCAGCAGCGCCCGCTCCGACTCCGCGCCACCCGGCCCCGTACCGCCGGCCGCCGTACCGCCGGACTCCACCGCGTCGTACGCCGCCGCGAGCCGCATGCCGAGGACCGTCGCCGCCTCCGACTCCAGCGCCAGGTCGGCCAGGACGTTGCGCATCAGCGGCTTGTCGGCCAGCGGGCCGCCGAAGGCGCGGCGGTACGTCGTGTGGTGCACGGCCTGCGCCACGGCCTGCCGCATCAGCGCGGCCGAGCCGAGCACGCAGTCCAGGCGCGTGGCGGCCACCATCTCGATGATGGTCCGCACCCCGCGCCCCTCCTCGCCGACGCGGCGCGCCCACGTCCCGTCGAACTCGACCTCGGCGGAGGCGTTCGACCGGTTGCCCAGCTTGTCCTTGAGGCGCTGGATGCGGAACACGTTCCGCGTGCCGTCCGCCAGCACCCGCGGCACGAGGAAGCAGGTCAGACCGCCGGGCGCCTGCGCGAGGACGAGGAAGGCGTCCGACATGGGCGCGGAGCAGAACCACTTGTGGCCCGTCAGGACGTACTCGCCCGCCGCGTCCAGGGGGGCCGCAGCGGTGGTGTTGGCCCGGACGTCGCTGCCGCCCTGCTTCTCCGTCATGCCCATCCCGAAGAGCACGCCGCCCTTCTCGGCGGGCGGCCGCAACTCCTCGCCGTCGTACACGCGCGACGTCAGCCTCGGCTCCCACTCGGCCGCCAGCTCCGGGTCGGTGCGCAGGGCGGGGACGGCCGCGTGCGTCATCGACAGCGGGCAGCCGTGCCCCGCCTCGGTCTGCGACCACACCAGGAACCCGGCCGCGCGCCGCACGTGCCCGCCCGGCCGGCTCCACGCGCCGGTCAGCCCGGACGTCACGGCGTGGCCGAGGAGCCGGTGCCAGGCCGGGTGGAAGTCGACCTCGTCGACGCGGTGGCCGTACCGGTCGTGGGTGCGCAGCCGTGGCGGGTACTCGTTGGCGAGCGCACCCCAGGACTGGGCCTGCGCCGAGCCGGCGGTGGTACCGAGCGACGAGAGCTCGTCCCGCGCCTCCTCCCGCAGTCCGGGCGGAAGGTGTCGCTCCACGGCTTCGGTCAGCGCCCGGTCGGCGGTGAAGACGTCATACCTGACCAGGGGCGGGGGCTGGTTGGTCACGGTGTGGGTGGTGGCTGCCATGCGGATACGGTAAGGACGTGCAGGCAGCGAAGGAAACACCCGAGTCGGCCGGGGGGTCCGCCGGAAGTCCGGGCCCCGCGGGACCGAGCGCGTCCACGGGCCGGCTCCACCGGGCCAGGGTCCTCTACCGCAACGTCTCGAAGCGCAAGATGGCCTGGCTCCTGCTGAAGGACACCGTCAACTCGTGCATCGAGTACCGCATCCTGGGCCTCGCCGCCGAGGCCGCGTTCTTCACGCTGCTGTCCCTGCCGCCGCTGATGCTCGGCCTGCTCGGCCTGCTCGGCTACATCGACGAATGGACCAACACCACCACCGTCGCCTCCATCGAGGGGAACATCCTCGGCGCGGTCGGCACCGTCCTGTCGGACCGGGGCGTCAACGACATCGCCAAGCCGCTCCTGGAGGACGTCACCCAGGGCGGCCGGCCCGACGTCATCTCGATCGGTTTCGCCATAGCGCTGTGGTCCGGGTCCCGGGCGGTGAACGTCTTCATCGACACGATCACCGTCATGTACGGACTCGACGGCCACCGGGGGATCGTCGCCACGCGGCTGCTCGCCTTCCTCCTCTACATCGTCGCGCTGCTGATCGGGGCGGTGGTCCTGCCGCTCGCGGTCGTCGGCCCCGACCGGGTGGTCGAACTGGTGCCCTGGGGGACGGAGGTGGTCTCCGTCCTGTACTGGCCGGTCATGATCCTGCTGTCCGTGGCGTTCCTGACCACCCTGTACCACGTGTCCGTGCCGGTCAGGTCGCCGTGGATCGAGGACGTGCCGGGGGCGCTCGTGGCGTTCGTCATGTGGGTGCTGGGCAGCTTCCTGCTCCGCATCTACCTGACGAGCCAGGTGGAGGGCCCCACGATCTACGGCTCCCTCGCTACGCCCATCGCGGTGCTGCTGTGGATCGGCATCTCGGCGTTCGCGGTCCTCGTCGGGGCGGCCGTCAACGCCGCCATCGACCGGGTGTGGCCGTCCGTCGCCACCGCGGCCGCCCGCGCGGAGAACGAACGCGTCCGGGCCAAGGAGGCGGCCGCGCTGCTCGCCCGGGCCCGGGCCGCCGAGGGGGACCCGGACCCCGACGACCCGGACATGCCGTCGGAGTTCCCGGAGCGCTGGTCGCGCTTCCTCCCTCCGGACGACGTGAAGGCGCGCCTGCAGTGGGAGAAGGCGGAGAAGGAACGGCAGCCCAAGGACAGGCAGGCCAAGGACAAGGTGCGGGAGGAGCCGTCGAAGGGCAGGCCGCCGGAGGACAAGCTGCCCAAGGGGGAGCTGCCGCCCGACGCGCCGGTCCGGCGCGCGCCCGCCGGACGGCCGCCGGCCCCGGCACCCGGCGGGGCCCGGCCCGGCACCGGCGGCCCGACCCGCGGCCCGGCGCACGACGCGCACGACGCGCACGGCGGCCCGGCGCACGACCCGCACGGCGGCGGCCCGACCGGTCCGTGGGGGCCGCGCTGAGCGGCGGGTACCGGGAGCGCCCCGCCCGGCTGGACGGCGCCGTCGTGTGGACCGTGCCCGGAGGACGGCCGCCCGGGGCGGCCTCACCCGTCCTGCCCGACGGCTGCATGGACCTGCTGTGGAACGAGGGGCGGCTCCTCGTCGCCGGCCCGGACACGCGCGCCCACGCCCCCGGCGGCGGGGCCGGCCCCTGGGCGGGGGTGCGGTTCGCGCCCGGTGACGCGCCCACCCTGCTCGGCGTCCCGGCCCGCGTACTGCGCGACCGGTGCGTGGACCTGGCCGACCTGTGGCCCGCCGATCGCGTCCGGCGGCTGACCGCGCGGGTGGCGCGCGCCGCCGGGGCGGACCCGGCCGGCGCGCTGGAGGAGGCGGCCGTGGCCCTCGCCGCCGACGCGCCCCGCCCCGACCCGCTCCTGCGGGCCGTCACCGCCGGGCTGGGCGCCGGGTGGAGCGTGGCGGCGACGGCCGACGCGACGGGGCTGGGGCCCCGCACGCTGCACCGCCGCTCGCTCGACGCCTTCGGGTACGGCCCGAAGACGCTGGCGCGGATCCTGCGGCTGCGCCGGGCGCTGCGGCTGGTGGACGCGGGGGCGCCGTACGCGGCGGTGGCGGTGCGCGCCGGGTACGCCGACCAGCCGCACCTGGCCCGCGAGGTGCGCGCCCTGACCGGGAGGCCCCTGTCGGCCTACGCGGCGTCGGCGAACAGCTCCACGCCGCGCCCGTCCGGGTCGAGCACCACCGCGTAGCGTTGCCCCCACACGGCGTCCCACGGCTCCAGGTGGCCCCGGTACCCGGCGGCCACCAGTTCCCCGTACACCGCGTCCACCTCCTGGGGGCCGGAGCAGCGGAACGCCAGCGCGATCCGGTCGCCCGCGGTCACCCGGGGCCGGTCGGGGTCGTAGGAGCGGACCGTCTCCTCGGTGTCCCACAGGACGCGCAGGCCGCCCGGAAGGACCACCTCCGCGTGCGGGGCGGAGTCGGCGTCCTCGGGGACGGCCAGGCCGAGGCGTCGGTAGAAGGCGAGGGTCGCGGCCATGTCGGAGACGACGAGGCCGACCGCGTCGAGACGGGGTGTGGGAGTCATGCGGGCAGCCTAGGCAGGCTCCGGCACGGCCGTCTTGAACGGATCGGACGCGGACGTGGCCGCGGGAGCCGGGCGTCACCGGCACGGCCACCGGCCCGGGCGTCACCGGCACGGACGTCTGCCCGGGTGCCGCGGGCCGGGGCGCGCATCGACCGCCGCCCGGCCGTGGAAGCCGCATAAGCCGTCATAGTGGACAGGTGTTGCTAGGGTGAGGAGCCTCTCCCCGCCCGTCATGCGCCGTCCCCGGAGGTGCGGTCATGGGTCCCCGTCGCACCCCGCTGCCAGGCGCCGGTACGCCGTACGACCTCGGCGCCGAGGGGACCCGGCACCCCGCCGTCGTGCGCCGGGACGGCCGCCGCCACCGCGGCCTCCACCGTGCCGACCACCCGGACGCCCACGGGGGCGGCGCGGCCCGCACCCCCGCCGCCGCCCCGGCCCCGCTCACCGCCCTCGTCGGCGGGGAGTGAGCGTGCACGACACCACCGCGCTCCTCATCGAACTCGGAGCGATCATCCTCGGACTCGGACTGATCGGACGGGGCGCGGAGCGCGTGGGGCTCTCCCCGGTCCCGCTCTACCTCCTCGCCGGGCTCGCCTTCGGCAAGGGCGGCGTCCTCCCGCTCGAAGCCAGCGAGGACTTCATCGCCGTCGGCGCCGAGATCGGCGTCATCCTGCTGCTGCTCCTCCTCGGCCTGGAGTACAGCGCCGGGGAGCTCGTCAGCAGCCTGCGCACCCAGTACCCGGCCGGCGCGGTCGACTTCGTCCTCAACGCCCTGCCCGGCGCGGCCGCCGCGCTCCTCCTCGGCTGGGGACCCGTCGCCGCCGTGGCGCTCGCCGGGGTCACCTGGATCTCCTCCTCCGGCGTCATCGCCAAGGTCCTCGCCGACCTCGGCCGGCTCGGCAACCGCGAGACGCCCGCCGTCCTCGGCATCCTCGTCATCGAGGACCTGTCCATGGCCGTCTACCTGCCCCTGCTCACCACCCTGGTCGCCGGCGTCGGCCTGCTCGCGGGCGGCGCCACCCTGATGATCGCGCTCGGCACGGTCACCGTCGTGCTGTACCTGGCGCTGCGCCACGGCCGGCACATCAGCCGCGCCGTCTCCTCCGACAACCCCGAGATGCTGCTGCTGGTCGTCCTCGGCCTGGCGCTGCTCGTCGCCGGGGTCGCGCAGCGCCTCCAGGTCTCCGCCGCGGTGGGCGCCTTCCTCGTCGGCATCGCCCTGTCGGGCGAGGTCGCCGAGGACGCCCGCAAGCTCCTCTCCCCCCTGCGCGACCTGTTCGCCGCCGTCTTCTTCCTCTTCTTCGGGCTGTCGACGGTGCCCTCCGCCATCCCGCCCGTCCTGCTGCCCGCGCTGCTCCTCGCCGCCGTCACCGCCCTCACCAAGATCTACACCGGCTGGTACGCGGCCGGACGCGCCCACGTCGGCCCGCGCGGCCGGCTGCGGGCCGGCGGGGCGCTGGTCGCGCGCGGCGAGTTCTCCGTGGTGATCGCCGGGCTCACGGTGGCCACCGAGCCGAGGATCGGCCCGTTCGCCGCCGCGTACGTGCTGATCCTCGTCATCGTCGGCCCGTTCGCCGCCCGCTGGACGCAGCCGGCGTTCCACTCCCTGCGCTGACCCCGCTCCGGGGCGCCGGACCGGCCGGAAGCGGACCGGGCCCCGGAGCGGCGTCGGCGGTCACGCGTGCGCCGCCACCAGCACGCAGCTCGGGCCGTACTGCCAGACCGGGCCCGCCGCGCCGAAGCCCGCTTCGTGCAGCAGCTCCACGTGCCGCTGCAGCGTCAGCCCGTTGTCGCCGCCCGCGCCGGGACCGCGCCGGGCGCGTTCGGCCAGCGGAGCGGCCAGTTCCGGCGCGGACCGCGCGGCGGCCCACCAGCCCCGCCAGTCCTCGTGGGCGTCCGCCCCGTGCCGCTCGGCGTGGCGGCGCCCCACCACATCGGCCAGCGCCGCCACCGCCGGGTCCTCCTGGAACAGGTGGTCGCCGTTGACCAGGACCCCGCCGGGCCGCAGCGACCGGCGCACCTGCCCGTACACCGACAGCAGCGCCGGTTCCGGCAGGTAGTGCAGCGCCGTCGCCGACACCACGGCGTCCAACGGCCGGCCCAGCCGCAGCGAGGCCAGCCAGCCGGGCGCCCCGATCGTCACGTCGGCGAACCGCACGGAAGCGCCGTGGTGCGCCCGGCCCAGCGCCAGCAGCAGCGGGTCGGCGTCCACGCCGACCACCTCCGCGTGCGGCAGCCGCCCCGCCAGGCGGGCGGCGAGGGAGCCGGGACCGCAGCCGAGGTCGGCGACCAGCGGGCGGGGCACCCCCGCGGTCGCCGCCTCCACCACGTCGGCGATCACCGTGAAGCGGGCCTCACGGTCACACGCGTACCGCTGCTGCTGCAGCTCCCACCGGCGGATCCACTCGCCCGCCCGCTCGGCCGTCAGCCGTCGCGACATCAACCCTTGGGTCATCCTGCCCTCGTGCTCCCTTGCTCTCCGTGCCTTACCGCCGCCCGCCGCCCGGCCGGTCCCCGGCCAGCGTGGACAGCACCCCGAGGAGGCGGTCGACCTCCTCGGGCGTGTTGTAGACGTGCAGGCTCACCCGCACCGAGCTCTCGCTCTCGCCGGCCCGTGCCTGGCACAGCCCGTCGGCCCGCACCAGCAGCCCGTGCGCGGCCAGCACGAACCCCACGTCGTTGGCGCCGACGGTCCGGTGCCGGAAGGTCACCAGGCCCTGGCGCCGCTGCACCGCCGAGTCCGCCGCCAGACTGAGCGGGCAGCCCAGCACCTCGTACGCGTCGAGGCGGGCCAGCCCGTCCGTGAGCCGCACGCCCAGGCCGACCGTCCACTCCTCGATCCGTGCCGGGCCCGCCGCGTCCAGCCAGTCCAGCGCGGCCCGCAGGCTGACGATCCCGGCGGTGTTCGGCGTGCCGTGCCAGCCGCCCGGCCGGAACGCGCCGCCCCGCCGTCCGCGCGCCCACACCACGCCCGTCCCCGGCAGCGCCATCGCCTTGTGGCCGGAGAACACGACGAAGTCGACGTCCAGGGCGGCCAGGTCCAGCGGCAGGTGGCCGACGCTCTGCGCCGCGTCCAGGCAGACGGGCACGTCCGGGCCGACCACCTCCCGCACCCGGTGGACGTTCATGTCGGCGCCGTACACGTGGTGGACGTGGGTCACGGCCACGAACCGCAGCCGCCCCCGGGCCAGCCGGGCGAGCGCATCCAGGTCGTAGTCGCGCGAGTCCCGCTGGTACGGCATGGGGTGGACGGTGATCCGCACGCCGCGCTCGGCGAGCAGGTCCCGCGCCTCCAGCCACGGCAGGAGGTTCGCCTCGTGGTCGGCGAACGGCACGACGATCTCGTCGCCGTCCGCCAGCTCCCGCACCAGCCAGTCCCGGGCGACCGTCCGCAGCCCCTCCGTCGTACCGCCGGTGAACCAGACCGACGACCGCTCGGGGTCCGGGTCGCCCAGGAACGCCTTGACGCGCTCGCGGGTCTCCTCGATGAGCGCCGTGGTGCGGTTGGCCCAGGTGTAGGTGCCCCGCCCGGCGTTGGCGTTGCACCCGGTCAGGTACGCCTGCACCGCGTCGAGGACCGCCCGGGGCTTCTGCGCCGTCGCCGCGCTGTCCAGGTAGGCGAGACCGGGGTGTCCGGTGATGATCGGGAACTGCTCGCGCAGCGGCCGCTGCCACTCGCGCAGCCCGGCGGACGGCCCCGCCGGCGGCGGGTCGTGCGGCAGCGGTGACGTCGTGGTGTACACGCCGGCCCCCCTCAGTCCCGCACCATCGGCGCGTCCGCGTCCCGCCAGGCGATGACGCCGCCCGCCAGGCTGCGCACGTCCCGGTGGCCCATGCGGGCGAGCAGCGCCGCGTACGTCACGGACTGCTCCCCGACCGGGCAGACCAGCAGCACCGGCTGTGACCGCCCGAACGGCAGCCCGCCGTGGAGCAGTTCCTCGAACAGCTCGTCGACGATGTTGATCGACCCCTCGATGTGGAGCGCGGCGAACGCGAACGCCCCGCGCAGGTCGACGACGACGGGCCGCTCGGTCGCGATCCACGCCCGCGCCTCCTCGACGCCGATGACGTGCACCTCCGCCAGCTCCCGCGGGGTCACCGATGCGGGGGAGTTGGGGCGCGGCGGACGCCGCAGCAGCTCGGGGCGGCGCGTGCGCACGTAGCTCATGTAGCTCTCGACGCGGTCGCAGACGATGAAGACGGCCGTCCGTCGCCGGCCGTCGCCGCCCCCGGCCTGCTCGGCGTCCCGCTCCCGCAGGTACCGCAGGGCGCCGTGGTAGGCGGCCCCGCCGGTCGGGCCGCCGAGGATGCCGCAGCGGCGCACCAGGGTGAGCATGCCGTCGATGGCCTCGTCGGCGCTGACCGCCTCCAGCGCGTCGTACGTCCGGGGGTCGAACAGGCCGACCTCGTGCACCTCGTCGATGTTGCGGATGCCGGGCACGAAGTCGCCCTTCTGCGCGACGAGGCCGATGACGGAGACGGCCGGGTCGTGGGCGCGCAGGGCGCGGGCGGTGCCGGTGGACGACCCGGCGGTGCCCACGCAGGCGACGAAGAAGTCGGGGGCGACGCCCCCCAGGTCCTTGATGATCTCGGGGCCGGTGCCGCCGGAGTGCGCCTCGGCGTTGGCCGGGTTGTAGTACTGGTCGGTGTGCAGGTACGCGTCGTCGTCCTCGGTGAGCATGCGGTGGATGCGGGTCAGCGGGTCCTCGGTCGCCGTCGGGTCGAGGCACTCGGCCTGCCCGGGCAGTTCCTCGATCTCGGCGCCGAGGAGGAGGAGCAGGTCCTTGATCTCGGGGACCTTCATCCGGTTGGTGACGCTGCGGAACGGCAGCCCGTGCATGCCGGCGATCACGGCGAGCGCCTTGGCGGTGTTGCCGCTGGACAGCTCCACCACGGTCCGCCCCCGGTGCCGGGCCTCCTCCAGGTGGGGCTGCGCCATCCGCCACGCGGCCCGGTCCTTGACCGAGCCGAACGGGTTGAGCATCTCCAGCTTGGCGTACAGGTCGATGTGGCGCAGTCCGTGGACCTCGGGGTCGATGCGGACGAGCGGTGTGTCCCCGATGGCGTCGGTGATGCGGTCGTACCTCATTCGTCGTCCCCCGCGGTGAGGTGGGGCCAGTACTCTTCGTCGAGGCACCAGTGCCACGGGCCGGCGTCGCCGTCGCGGTACACGGCGACCTTGCGGGCGACGGGCTGGTGCAGGGCGTGGTCGGCGGTGAAGTCCATGAAGTAGCCGGCGGTGTTGGCGAACGCGAGCAGGTCGCCGGCGCGCGGCTCCCGCGGCAGGAACACCAGGCGGCGGCTGATCAGGTCCGACTCCAGGCACAGGTTGCCCAGCAGGTACACGCCCACGGGGGAGTCCCCGCCGGGGTCCCGGGCCGCCGCGCCGGCCGGTACGAGGACGGGGTCGACGAGCAGCCCGTGGTCCTCAAGGCCGATGTCGCGGGCGTTCGCGGCGAGCCGTACGAGCCGTTCGCCGGCCGCCGTGACCCGCACCTCCAGGACCCGGGCGAGGGTGATCCCGCACTGGTCGGTGAGGGCGCGGCCGGGTTCGGTGTGCAGGTCGTAGAGGTTCTCCAGGAGCAGGGTGGCCAGCGGCCGGCCCAGGGACGGGGCGGTCTGCGCGAGCAGTTCGTCGAGGTAACGGGGGCCCGCGACCGGCCGGTGGCCGGGGTAGACGCCGAGGGCGCCGCGCAGGGTGCCGTTCTCGCCGCGCAGCCCGTAGCCGTGGCCCTCCCAGGTGAGGGGGGCGCGCCGGCCGAGGAGGGCGCGGGTCAGTTCGGTGGTGTACCGCTCCCACTGGGCGCCGTCCGCCAGGTAGTCGGTGCCGAACCCGCCGCCGATGTCGACGGCGCGGGGGCGCAGCCCGCGCCGGCGGCTCTCGTCCAGCACCCGCAGGCAACCGTCGAGGGCGGCGGCCTTCTCGGTCGGGGCCATGGTGTCGAGGTGGTAGGAGACGCCCGTGAACTCCACGGCGTCGCGGTGCTTCTCGACCAGGTCGAGCAGGGCGTCGGCCTCGGTGGCCGGGGTGCCGAAGCGGCTGCGCCGGGTGAGGACGCGGGTCCCCGTGGAGGCGAACTCGGAGAGCCTCGGCAGGACCGGTACGCGGGGCAGCCGGAAGCGCTCCACCAGCGCGGCGAGCGCGGTCAGCTCGCCGGGCGAGTCGACCGCGACGGTGACGCCGGTGCGGGCCGCGAGCCACAGGAAGTCGGGGTCCTTGGGGCCGGTCGCGACGATCCGGTCGGGGGTGAGGCCGCCGGCGAGGGCGTGCTGGAGCTCGCCGAGCGAGGCGACGTCGATCCCGGTGCCGGGGCCGGTCGCGGCCAGTCGCCGTACCAGGGCGCTCGACCGGTTGGCCTTGTGCGCGTAGCAGATCCGCCCGGTGAGCCGGTGGCGGGCGTACACCTCGCGGAAGGCGCGGACGTTGTCGGCGATCTGGTCCGGCAGGAGCAGGTTGAGGGGCGAGCCCAGGGCGGCCACCAGGGGATGGAGGAAGGTGGGGGAGTCCAGCAGCGCCGCCGGCCGCGACTCCAGGCGTGGTGCGAGATACAGCGGTTCGCTCATGCGGGTCTGGTCCTGGTCCTCTCGAAGGGTCTGGAGGTCTGCTCGAAGGGACTGCTCGAGTGGACTGTTCGAAGGGACTGAGCAGGTGACTGCTGTGCTGGGCCGAGTGTGGCCGGACGGCGGGCGCAGGACGAGCATGCCATCACATGACAATGGTTGTCATGAGCAATGCCCGGCCCCGGCACGGATCCCCCTCAAACGAAGGGTGTGACTCCGCAGGTCGGCTGCGGTGCGCCGATCACGCACCCCCCGCGCGTCCGCCCGTTCCGCGCGCCCGCGTCCGCCGATCGCGTCATGCGTCGGGCGTATGAACGAATGGACGGGGCGCCGCCGAACGCCGCATCCGGATACGGCGGAAGGAGTGTCTCGGGGTACGTCGGCCTCCGTACGCGGCGTGCGACGCGCCGGCACCGGGCGCCGGACCGTGGGTGGGCGGCCGTTGGGCCGGGGGCCGGTGCCGGGGGCCGGGGAAGTGCCCGGAAAAAGCGTTGGCGGCGCCCGGCCCCCTGCGGCTAGCGTGTCCGACGACGTACGGACGAGAGGGAGGTGAGGACATTGATGACTGTCCCCGCACCGGGCCTGACCCGGATCCAGAGCATCGACACTCCCGCTCCCGTGGTCTCCGGCTGACCGACCTTCTTTCCGCACGCGCCGAACGGGCGCGTGGCCGCCGGGGCCACCCTCGCGAAGGGCACCCCTTGTCTTCCTCGTCCACCACCACCCCGTCCACCTCGCTCTCCTCCTACGGCTGGGACACCGGCTGGGAGGCGGAGTTCGCGCCGCACGCCGACCGCGGCCTGCTGCCCGGCCGGGTCGTCCGCGTCGACCGCGGCCAGTGCGACGTCGTCACCGCGGAGGGCGTCGTGCGGGCCGACACGGCCTTCGTGACGCCGCACGACCCCCTCCGCGTCATCTGCACCGGCGACTGGGCCGCCGTCGACCCGGCGGGCGGCAACCCCCGCTACGTACGGGCCTACCTGCCGCGCCGGACCGCCTTCGTGCGGTCCACCTCCTCCAAGCGGTCCGACGGGCAGATCCTGGCCGCCAACGTCGACCACGCGGTCGTCGCGGTCTCCCTCGCCGCCGAGCTCGACCTCGGCCGGATCGAGCGGTTCCTCGCGCTCGCCTGGGAGTCCGGGGCCCAGCCGCTCGTCGTCCTCACCAAGGCCGACCTCGTCCCCGACGCCGCCGGGCTCGCCCACCTCGTCCAGGACGTGGAGACCAGCGCCCCCGGCGTCCCGGTCCTGCCCGTCAGCGCCGCCACGGGCGAGGGCGTCGACGCGCTCCGCGCGTACGTGGCGGGCGGGACGAGCGTGCTGCTGGGCGTCTCCGGCACCGGCAAGTCGACCCTCGCCAACACCCTGCTCGGCACGGACGCCATGGCCGTGCAGGCGATCCGGGACGTCGACGGCAAGGGCCGCCACACCACCACCACGCGCAACCTGCTGGCCCTCCCGGGCGGCGGGGTGCTCATCGACACCCCGGGCCTGCGGGGCGTCGGGCTGTGGGACGCCGGTACGGGTGTCGGGCAGGTCTTCTCGGAGATCGAGGAACTGGCGGCGTCCTGCCGGTTCCTCGACTGCGCCCACGGCGCGGAGCCCGGCTGCGCGGTCCTCGCCGCCGTCGAGGACGGCACGCTGCCCGAACGGCGCCTGGAGAGCTACCGCAAGCTCCTCCGGGAGAACCAGTACATCGTCGCCAAGACCGACGCCCGGGTCCGGGCGGAGCTGCGGCGCGACTGGAAGCGCAAGGGCGCCGAGGGGCGCGCCGCCCTCCAGACCAAGCGCGTCGGCCACCCCTTCTGACGGGACGCCCGCCGGGCACGGTCGGCACCCCGTCCGGTGGACGGGGGCGCCGACCCCGTCCGGCGGCTTCCGGCCCGGGGCCCTGGCAGGGCCCCGTCCGACCGCACCGCACCCGGGTGGCGCCCGGCCCCACACGGGTCGGGCCCTGCCCGGGTCAGGCCACGGTCGGGCGCGGGCCATGGTCGGGCGCGGGCCATGGTCGGGCGGGGCCACGGTCGGGCGGGGCCACGGTCGGGCGCGGGCCGGGTCCACCGGGGCGGCCGGTCAGCACCGTGGCCGGGTCCGCCGGCTGCCGATCGGCACCGTGGGCCGCCGGTCCGGTGCGTGGCGCTCGGCAGCCGTGGGCCCGGGGCCGTCAGGTGCCGACCAGTACGCCCAGCCAGGCCGCGACGACCAGCAGGGACGCGTACAGCTCCACCAGCACGCTCGTGCCGATCGCCCGCATGGCCAGTCGCGTCGCCGCGACCGCCCTCCGGTGCCCGCCGTGCCGCCGCCGCGCGGCCAGGTAGACCCCGCCGACGTACCCCGGCACCCCGCCCACCACCGGGACCAGCACGAACCCCAGCAGCGCCCCCACGCCCGCGTAGACGACCATGCGCCGGGTGACCCCGACGCCCCGCAGCCGCCGGGGCGGCAACCACCCCACCACGACGTGCGTGACCAGCATCAACACCGTCGAACCGGCGAACAGCAACCACGCGGCGGCCGTCGCCACCTGCAGCGACCACCACGCCACCCCGGCCCACACCAGCCACGACCCGGCGACGCCCGGCGCCATCACCCCCACCAGGCCGAGCAGCAGCACCAGAGCGACCAGCAGCTGTTGCCACACACCCATCTGTCCAGCCTGCCGGACGGATCCGGCCCGTGCAGGTCAGCGCGTGACCCACCCGCGTTCGTAGGCGTGCCAGCCCAGCTGGAGCCGGGTCGTCACGCCCGCCAGCTCCATCAGCCCCTTGACCCGCCGCTGCACCGTCCGCAGCCCCAGGTCCAGTTGCTTCGCCACGCTCGCGTCCGTCATGCCCGCCAGCAGCAGCGACAGCACCTCCAGGTCCGTCGCGTCGGGGCCCGGCGTCGACGCCGGCACCGGCGCGTCCCGCCCCGCGCCGAGCCGCAGCGGCACCGCGTCCCGCCACACCGCCTCGAACAGCCCCATCAGCGACTCCAACAGCCCGCTGGCGTGCACCACCAGCGCCGCCGGCTCCGCGCCCCGGCCCGTCAGCGGCACCATCGCCAGCGACCGGTCGGCGACCACCAGCTTCGTCGGCACCCGGTCCACCACCCGCACGCGCTCGCCGCGGCCCAGCGCCGACGTCAGCTCCGCCACTCCGTCGGGCCGCTCGAGGACCTCCCGCTCCACCACCACCCGGTAGGCGACGCCCCGGTCCGCCGCGCGCTCCTCGGCGTCGTTCTCCGCGCCCGTCACCACCACCGGGCGGCCCGTGACCAGCGCGCACACCTCCTGCGCCGCACCCAGCTGGAGCTGGAGGAAGCGGTGCGCGACCGCGCTCGCGCCCGTCACCACCTCGACCAGGTCGTGCACGGCCGGTTCCGCGGCCTCCGCGCGGTACTCCTCCGCCAGCAGCGCGGCCGCCAGCTCCGCCCGCTCCAGCTCGTGCCGCTGCTGCGTCAGCAGGGCGCCCAGCGCCACCGCGGGCGGCGCCGCGACCCACCGGCCGGTGCGGTACGAGGACTGCGCGGCCAGCCCCTGCGCCTCCAGCCGCCGCAGCGTCCGCTCGGTCTCCGGCTCGGGCAGCGCCAGCCGGTGCGCCAGGTCCCGTACCTCGGCCGCGCCCAGCGCGACCAACTCCCGGTACGCGGACTCCTGACGCTCGTCGAGACCTATCGCCCCCAGCACCCGAACCCACCCCTCCGCTCATCCGTGGCGGAAAACGGCCACGGCGCAAACCCGCCGCACCCATCATCCCCGCACCACCCGTCACTCTGACAGGGTGGCGCCACCGCGGGCGTCCGCAGGACCGTGGTCCGCGCGTACGGCGTCGTGCCGCACGACTCTGCGCGCGACGAGCGCCGGCCACGCGGGCCCGCCGGGGGCCCTCCCGCATTGGGGAGGGAGGGCGCCCCGGCGGGCCCCTTCGCGCCTGCCCCTTTTTTGGCGAAGCACCGTTTTCGGGCGGGCCCCGCTGTGGACAATGAGGGACATGAACCCACAGGGGGAGAGGCCCGCCGCGGACGACGACTGGTGGGACCGGCTGTACGACGACCCGGCCCAGGATCCGGCTGCGGCCCCGGACGCGGGCCCCGCGGTGTCGGGCGACAGCCTCGACGACCGGTACCACTCCGCCTCCGACGCGCTCGCCCCACGGCCCGGGTCGGGTCCCGCGCCGGGGGCGGGCCCGGCGCCCGGGTCCGGCACCCCGCAGGCGTCGGGCCCGGCGGAGCCGCCGCTCCCCGCGTCTGCGCCGGCCGCCCCCGGCCCGCGGGTTCCCGAGCCCTCCCCGGGCCCGCGCGCCTCCGCCGGCCGCCCGCCGCTCCGGCCCCCGGCCGCCCCGGCGGTGGAACAGGCACCCCCACCGGAACCCGGGCCCGCCCCCCGTACCCCACCGAACCCCGGTTCGGCCCCCCGCACGACGCCGGACCGCCCCGCGCCCGCCCCTGCCGCCGAGCCTCCGGAGGGCACCCGGCGCCCCGCCCCTACCCCGCCGGACCGCCCACCCGCCGACCCACCCGCCGAGCTTCCGGCGGACGCCCCGCACGACGCGGGCCCCGCCCACGAGGATCCACACCGCGCGTCCGCCGGGCCGCCCGGCCAGGGCCCCGCCGCCCCCACCCCACCCGCACCCGCCGCCCCGCCCGTGCCTGCCGCGCCGCCTCAGCAGGGCCCCGCAGCCCCTGTGCCGCCCGCGCCCGCCGCCCCGCCCAGCCAGGACGCCGCGCCGCGCGGTCAGGGTTCGGCCGCTGCGCCCCTCACTCCCGCCGCGCCGCCCCGGCAGGACGCCACCGCCACCGCCCCTCCTGCTCCCACCGCCCCTACCGTCCCCGCCGTCCCGCGCATTCAGGGCCCCGCGACACCTGCTCCCACCGCCCCATCCGCGCCCACCGCCCCATCTGCGCCCGCCGCCCCATCCGCGCCTGCCGCGCCGCGCGGTCGGGGTTCGGCCGCCCCTGCGCCCCCCGCACCCCCTGCGCCCCCCGCACCCGCCGCCCCGCCCGCACCCGCCGCCCCGCCCGTGCCGGCCGTTCCGCCCGGCCAAGGCCCCGCCGCTTCGCACGTGTCGCAGCCGCGCGACGGCGTTCCCGTCGCGCCCCGTGCCTCCCTCGTCCCCGCCCACCTCGGTGGCGGACCGCCCGGCCACGACCCCGAGCCCACCTCGCTGCCCCAGGCCCGCGGGCACGGGCTGGACGAGCTGGTCCACGACACCGTGCTGGACGGGGCCCGGTACGGCACGAGCATCCTCCGCGCGGTCTCCAGCCGCGGGGACGCGGCGCGCCACCGCGGCGAACCGCGGCGCGACGCGCTGCTGACCGCCCGCTTCGGCACCGGCGACGACACGCTCCTGCTGCTCGCCGTCGCCACCGGCACCCGGGCCGGCGAAGGCTCCCATCCGGCCGCCGGGGACGCCTGCCGCTGGATCGGCGAGGCCGTCGGCCGCAGCCACGCCCGGCTCGCCCGGGACATCGGCGCCGGGCGCCGCGACGACCTCAAGTCGGGGTTGCACCGCCTCACCGACCGCGCCTGCGGCAGACTCCGCGCCCGCGCCGCCGACCTCGGCGTCGAGCCGGAGGCGTACACCGCCGACCTGCGCTGCCTGCTGCTGACCGCCGACCCCGCCTGCCGTACGCGGGTCTTCTTCGGCGTCGGCGCCGGCGGTCTGTTCCGGCTGCGCGACGGCGCCTGGCAGGACCTGGAGCCGCCGCTGCGCGAGCCGGCGGCCGTCGGCGGCGAGCCCGTGGCCGGCTTCGGCTCCCCGCCCCCCGCCGCAGGCGGCGGGTCCGGTGCGCCGGGCGACCGGCTGACCCTGCGGCTCGGCGTGACGCCGCACCCCGGCGCCCCGGACGTCGTCGAGGGCCCTCTCCCCGCCCCCGGCCGGGAGGATCCCCGTCCCGGCGCGCCCGCGCCGCCCGCCGTGCCGTTCCGCTTCCGCGCCTCCGTCGCGCGCCCGGGCGACACCCTGCTGCTCGCGACCACCGGGCTCGCCGAGCCGCTGCGCCGCGAAACGGCGTTCGCCGCCGAGCTGGCCGCCCGCTGGGGCCCCCGCGAGCGGCCGCCGGGCCTCGCGGCCTTCCTCGCCGACACCCGGCTGGGGGTGGAGGGGTACGCCGATGACCGTACGGCGGTGGCCGTCTGGGAGGCGTGAGCGCGCCGACCGTGCGTGGATGGTGCCATGGGCAGACAGAACGTGGCGGAGCACTACGTCGACACCCTGGTGCGCGCCGGGGTCCAGCGGATCTACGGAGTCGTCGGCGACAGCCTCAACCCCGTCGTGGACGCCGTGCGGCGCACCCGCGGCATCGAGTGGATCCAGGTGCGGCACGAGGAGAGCGCCGCCTTCGCGGCCGGCGCCGAGGCGCAGGTGACCGGCTCCCTCGCCGCCTGCGCCGGCTCCTGCGGCCCCGGCAACCTCCACCTCATCAACGGCCTGTACGACGCGCACCGCTCCATGGCCCCCGTCCTCGCCCTCGCCTCGCACATCCCGTCGAGCGAGATCGGCCTGGAGTACTTCCAGGAGACCCACCCCGACCAGCTGTTCCAGCGGTGCAGCCACTACTGCGAGATGATCTCCAACCCGCAGCAGACGCCCCGGCTGCTGCGGACCGCGATCCAGCACGCCGTCGGCCGCGGCGGCGTCAGCGTGGTGACCCTCCCCGGCGACGTCGCCGCCCGTCCCGCCCCGGAGGAGGCGGCGGTGCACGACCTCGTCACCGCGCGCCCCAGTGTGCGCCCCGGCGACGCCGAGATCGACGCGCTGGTCCGCATGGTCGACGCCGCCGACCGGATCACCCTCTTCTGCGGCAGCGGCACGGCGGGTGCCCACGCGGAGGTCATGCGGTTCGCCGAGCGCGTCAAGGCCCCCGTGGGCCACGCCCTGCGCGGCAAGGAGTGGATCCAGTACGACAACCCGTTCGACGTCGGCATGAGCGGACTGCTCGGCTACGGCGCCGCCTACGAGGCCACCCACGAGTGCGACCTGCTCATCCTGCTGGGCACCGACTTCCCGTACAACGCCTTCCTCCCCGACGACGTACGGATCGTCCAGGTCGACGTGCGGCCCGAGCGGCTCGGCCGCCGCTCCCGCCTCGACCTCGGCGTGTGGGGCGACGTCCGTGAGACCCTGCGCTGCCTCGTGCCCCGGGTGCGCCCCCGCACGGACCGGCGTTTCCTCGACAAGATGCTGAAGAAGCACGCCGACGCGCTGGAGGGCGTCGTCCGCGCGTACACCCGCAAGGTGGAGAAGCACACCCCCATCCACCCCGAGTACGTGGCGTCCGTCCTGGACGACCTCGCCGACGACGACGCGGTCTTCACCGTCGACACCGGCATGTGCAACGTCTGGGCGGCCCGCTACCTCACGCCCAACGGGCGCCGCCGGATCATCGGCTCCTTCAGTCACGGTTCCATGGCCAACGCCCTGCCGCAGGCCATCGGCGCGCAGTTCACCGACCGCGCCCGCCAGGTCGTGGCCATGTCCGGCGACGGCGGCTTCTCCATGCTGATGGGCGACTTCCTCACCCTGGTCCAGTACGACCTGCCGGTGAAGGTGGTCCTCTTCGACAACTCCTCGCTCGGCATGGTGGAGCTGGAGATGCTGGTGGCCGGGATGCCGTCGCACGGCACGACCAACCACAACCCGGACTTCGCCGCGGTCGCCCGGGCCGCCGGCGCGTACGGGGTGCGCGTGGAGAAGCCGAAACAGCTCGCGGGCGCCCTCAAGGACGCGTTCCGGCACAAGGGTCCCGCGCTGGTCGACGTGGTGACGGACCCCAACGCCCTGTCGATCCCGCCGAAGATCCGCGCCGACATGGTGACCGGCTTCGCCCTGTCCGCCAGCAAGATCGTGCTCGACGGAGGTGTGGGCCGGATGCTCCAGATGGCCCGATCCAACGTGCGGAACCTCCCGCGACCTTGACGCCCCGCCGTGCCTCACTGCTCCCCTCCGTGCGCCTGTCCGTCCGGGCTTCGCACGCGTGACTGTCGGAGCAGGGGGGCATGGATCCCGTGAGCCTGTTCGAGGAGAAGGGCCGACAACGTGTGCGGGTGGGGGATATGAGTGGGCTTCAGGCAGGGGTCGGACCCATGGTGGACGGGCGTGACCGCGTACCCGGGGGGACACAGCTGAGGCGGCACGTCGGCGTCGGCGACCTCACGGCGGTGGCCGGCGTACGGCGTGGGCTGCGGGAGCTGCTGCGCCACCGGATCGCCCCGGAGCCGGCGCACACGGCGGAGCTCCTCACGAGCGAGCTGGTGACGAACGCGCTGATCCACACCGGGCACGGGGCGGTCGTCACGGCGACGCTCGGCCGGACGGCGCTGCGCGTGGAGGTGCGGGACTTCGTCCCCGACCTGCCCGACCCGTACGTCCCGGCCTCCGACGACGGCACGAACGGCAGGGGGCTGCTGCTGGTGCAGGCGCTCGCCGACGCGTGGGGCGTACGGGCGCAGGGCGTCGGCAAGGTGGTGTGGTTCGAGCTGACGGACGTGAAACCGCCCGCGTGAGCCGCGGCGCGCCGGGGGGCCGTCCGTGGACGCGGACGGGCCCCCGGCGGCGGATGGAGTCCGTCGCGGACCGAGCGAGGCGGACGCCTCAGCCGAACTGCTGCTCCAGGCTCTTCAGTTTCTGTTCCAGCGAGTCGAGCCGGGGGATCGCCTGGGTGTCGTCCTCCGCCGTCAGGTCGACGGTGCGCGGCTCAGCTCCTTTCACCGCCTGGAGGGAGGGCCGGGAGCGCGGTGGCAGCTGTCCCGGCTCGGCTATGGCGGGCTCCGCGACGGACGCCCCGACGGCGGCCGGCGCGGAACCCTGCGCGGGGTTCAGGGCCGGTACGTCGACCTGGCGGCCGCCGCGGCCCAGCCCCCAGGCGCGGTGCTGACGGTTGAAGGCGCGCAGCCGCGCCCGGTCCAGCCTCTGCTGCTCGCGCCGGCGCCGGCGGTTCTCGTGCTTCTCCCGCCGGTCCTCGCGGACCTCCTCGACCGCTTCGTCCAGGGTGCGGACGCCCTCCAGGAGCATCAGCGACCAGGCGGCGAACGTCTCCCGGGGCGCCCGCAGCCAGCGGACGATCCGGATCTGCGGCAGCGGACGGGGCACCAGGCCCTGCTCGCGCAGGGCCGCCCGGCGGGTCTGCTTGAGCGCCCGGTCGAACAGCACCGCCGCCGACAGCGACATCCCCGCGAAGAACTGCGGGGCGCCGTCGTGGCCGAGCCCGCGCGGGGCGTGCACCCAGTTGAACCACGCGGCCGCCCCGGCGAAGAGCCACACCAGCAGCCGTGAGCCGAGCGCGGCGTCACCGTGGCTGGCCTCCCGCACGGCCAGGACCGAGCAGAACATGGCCGCGCCGTCGAGGCCGAACGGGACCAGGTACTCCCAGCCGCCCGAGAGGTTGAGGTTTTGCCGGCCGAAGCCGACGAGGCCGTGGAAGGAGAGCGCGGCGGCGACGGCCGCGCAGCAGAAGAGCAGGAGGTAGGAGGCGATGCCGTAGACGGCCTCCTTGCGCCGGCGGCGCTCCTCGCTGCGCTCCCAGGAGTCGTCGGCCGCGGCCTTGCCGCCGGCGGTGCGCCTGCCGCGCGCGAGCACCGCCACCGCCGCCACGGTGCCCGCGAGCATCACACCGCCCGGGAGCAGCCAGTCCAGCGATATGTCGGTCAGTCTCATGCGGTGTCCCTCGCATCGCAGTGGTGCGTGTCGGTGCGCCATCTTGGCCGACCCGCGGGGCGCGTCACGAGGTTTCGGGACAAGAGAACGCCATCGGGGCCCCTGGGGGGTCGAATGAGGGCAATCCGGTCGAACTCTCGTTCTGGCTCACCGGGTTGTGTTCGGGCTACTCCACCCGGGCGAGTGGCGTGGAACGCGTCACCCCCGCGGAACGCATCCGGGCGACCGGTGTGATGCTGGTACCCGCAGTGGCCGGTCCGGCCGTCGAGGGTGGAGATCATGACCAGTCAGCCCATCACCGTGCTCGGCGAGTGCGTCGCCGACGCCTTCACCGACCCCGGCCCTGCCGCCGGCCCCGGAGGGCTCTCCCTGCGGGTGCTGCCGGGCGGCGGGCCCGCCAACACGGCGGTCGCCCTCGCCCGCCTCGGCACGCCGGCCCGCTTCGTGGGCAGGCTCTCGGGCGACGTCTTCGGCACCCTCTTCCGCGAGCGCCTCGCGGCCTCGGGCGTCGACCTGACGCAGTGCGTGACCGCCCCCGAACCGAGCACCCTGGCCGTCGCGGACCTGGACGTCCACGGCCGGGCGACGTACTCCTTCTTCGCCGAGGGTGCCGCCGACTGGCAGTGGACCGCCGCCGAGCTCGCCGCCGTGGAGCCGGCCGGGACGGTCTGCGTGCACACCGGCTCCCTCGCCCTGGTCCGGGCACCGGGCGGACGCCGCGTCGAGGAGTTCCTGGCGGTGGCCCGGCGGTACGCCACGGTCTGCGTCGACCCCAACGTCCGTCCGCTGCTGGTGGAACCGGCCGTCTACCGCGAGCGGATGGACCACTGGTGCGCGCTCGCCGACATCCTGCGCCTCAGCGAGGACGACCTCGGCGCCCTCCTGCCGGGCGTGGCGCCCGAGGACGCCTGCGACACCTGGCACGCCGCCGGGGCCCGGCTGGTGGTGGTCACGCGCGGGCCGCGCGGCGCCCTGGTCTCGCTCGACGGAGAGCGCCTCACCGTCCCGGCACCGCCCGCCGACGTCGTGGACACCGTCGGCGCCGGCGACGCGTTCACGGCCGGACTGCTGCACGCGCTGGCGGGGCTCGGCCGGCTCGGCGGCCGACTGGACGGACTGACGCTCGACGAGACCGCCGCCTGCTGCGCGTACGCGGCGCTCGTCGCCGCCCGCACCTGCGCGGTGCCCGGTGCGGACCCGCCGTGGGGGGACGAACTGCCGCGCCCGCCGGAGTGACCCGGGACCCGGGCACGGGGGCCGGCCCCCGGCCGGTACGGGGCGGGGGCGGGGGCGTGGTGGTGCGGCGCGGGGCGTGGGCGCGGGCGTGTCGGTGGGGCGCGGGCCCGGGCGGGGCGTGGGGCGCGGGGCGTCCGGCGGAGGGTGCCGGAGCGCCTGGGGAGGGGGCGGCAGGAGGTACGGGTCAGGCGGTGGCGGCGGGCGGAGCGTGCCAGGGGGGCCGTCGGACGGAGGCCGGCTGGGCGCGCGTCAGGCGGTGGCGGCGGTCAGGCGGCGCACCCGGTCGGCGTCGCAGGTGCGCGGGCACGTGACGCAGGTGTCCTCGGGGCGCAGCGTGTAGAAGAGGCAGCAGCTCGCCCGGTCGCGGGTGGGCAGCGCCCGGCCGTCGGGAGCGGACAGCTCGCGGAAGCCGGCCGGACCCACGTACGGCTTGGCCGTGCCCGGCAGCAGCAGCTCCAGCTCGGCCATGGCGCGCGGTTCCTCCCCGAGCAGCCCGGCGACGTACCACAGGCCCTCGACGACCTCGTCCGTCGCCATGCCCCACAGGGCCCGTCCGCGGCGCCGCATCCGCGGTCCGAAGCCGTCGAGCACCGGGCCGATGTGCTCGGCCACCGCCGCCCGCACCTCGGCGCGCAGCGCCTCCTCGTCGGCCACGACGCGGGCACCCGGGAGGCCCGCCGCCGGGTCGTCCGGCAGGCACGCGAACTCCCGCACCCGCACGGCCATCCGGCCCATGGCCCGCTGGAACGCCACGTCGCCGACGGGCACGCGCGGCACCCGGCGGTGCAGGAACCACGGGACCGTCACCAGCAGACAGGCGGGCCAGGCGTACCGGTGCAGACCGAAGCTCGCGACGACGTCCGGGCGCGCCTGCGTGCCGTAGTCGCGCAGCACCTGCGCGGCGTCCCAGGAGAGGAAGGCGTCGAGGGCGGGGCCGCCGGAGGCCAACTCGTCCGCGCCGACCCATCCCTCGCCGCGCGGCGTCGCCTCGTCCTCGCCCAGTTCGCGCACGCGCAGCCCGGGGAAGACCTCGGCGAGGCGGGTGTACGACTCCGCGACCGGTGACGCGGGGACGGAAGGCAGCAGTGTGGGGAGGGACATGCAGGACCACCGAATCGCGATCGTTTGCAGGTTAGCCTTACCTTACCCGATCTGATCGATGTGTGCCCCGCCGCCCCGTGCGCCTATCGTGCACAGCGGGCCCCCGCACCGCGAGCGGGGCCACACACGCGCGGCGGACAGGAGGACCCGAGTGGAGCAGGGCAGGGCCCGGGGGGCCGCGGAGCACCCCGAGCGGTGGCCGCGCACCACCGGCCGCGTTCCGGAGCAGGCCCGCGGGGAGCACACCCACGGAACGCACCCGCAAGACGCGCACCCGCAGGACGCCGATCCGCACGACGCGCACCCGCAGGACGCCGATCCGCGGGACGCGCAGCCGCAGGACGCGCATCCGGGCGACGCGCGCCCGCAGGACGCCCATCCCCACGACCGGCCCGCGCCGGCCGGGACCACGGCCGGAGGCCCCGCCCCCGGTGCGTCCCGCCTCGTCCAGCGCCACTCCGTGCGCGGCCAGGTCCTCGACGCGCTGCGCGCCGCGCTCGTCGGGGGCGAACTCGCCCCCGGCGTGGTCTACTCGGCGCCCGCGCTCGGCCTGCGCCTCGGCGTCTCCGCCACGCCCGTCCGCGAGGCGATGCAGCAACTCGCCGTCGAAGGCGCCGTGGAGGTCGTCCCCAACCGGGGCTTCCGCGTCGTCGAGCGAACCCCGCGCGAACTGCGCGAGCTCGCCGAGGTCCGCGCCCTGATCGAGGTACCGGTCATGCTGCGGCTCGCCCGCACGCTGCCCGCCGAGGGCTGGGCGCAGCTGCGCCCCCTCGCCGAGGCGACGGCGGCCGCCGCGGCCCACGGCGACCTCGCCACGTACGCGGAGGCCGACCGCGCCTTCCACCGCGCGCTGCTCGGTCTCGCCGGCAACGAACAGCTCGTCGCGGTCGCCGACGACCTGCACCGGCGCTCGCAGTGGCCGCTCGTCAGCCCGCCCGCCACCCGCCGCGCCGATCTCGTCGCGGACGCGGCCGAGCACGGTGCCCTGCTGGACGCGCTCGCCGCCGGGGACCTGACGGTGGTCGAGTCCCTGGTCAGGGAGCACTTCACGGGCTCCGGGAACTGAGGGCGGCGAAACGGTGCGCGCCACGGTATGGACCGTCGCCAACGCCCTCGGCGTGGTCGCGGGGACGCCCGGGGAACTCCTCACCGCGCTCCTCGCCGGACCGCGCCGCCGCCCCGACCGCGTCGCGCTGCCCGCGGACGTGCCCGGCCTGCCGGAACTGGCGGCCGACCTGCGCGCCGTCGGCCGCGTCGAGGTGACCGTGGCGGGCCCGGTATCGGGGGGTGCGCCCGACGAGCAGCCGCGCCTCGCCGATCCGGCCGCGGTCTGCGCCGCCGACCCCGTACGGGTCACCCGGGCGTACGAGACCGAGTCCGCGGCCCACGGCGGGCTGCGCGCGGCCTGGCTCCGTGCCGGCCAGGCCCTCGTCCGGGACGGCCAGACGCCCGCCACCCGGGCGCTCACCCTCCTGGCCGCGCTGCCCGACGACGCCGACCCGCGGCTCCGCCCCGCCCTGGCCGCCCTGGCCGCGGACGCGCCCTGGTCGGTGACGGAGTCCCGGGACACCGGGACCGGGGCGCTGACGGTGTGGGCGGGCCGCCTGGTCGAAGCCGACGACCCCCGGTGCAGGGCTGTGGCGTGCCTCGACGACGGCACCGTGCTGACGCTCGACGAGCGGGGCCGCCTCCGTACCACCGGTTCGGCCGTGCCGCGCCTGGTCGAGGCGGTGGCCGCCACCCTCGCGACGCACCCGGCGACGGCGCTCGCCGCCGCGGGCGACGCGGTCCTCACGGGGGACCGCATGGGCTCCGTCCACGCCTTCACCCTGGGCGGCCTCCACCAGGCGTCCCTGCACGCGGGGCGGGTCACCGCCCTGGCGGCGGCCGGGCCCCGCGTCTACAGCGGGGGCGACGACGGCACGGTCCTCGCCTGGCGGCCCGGCGCCGGGGACGGCGTCCCGGTGGCCCGGCGTCCCCACCCGGTGGTGGCCCTGCACGCCGGGCCGCGCACCCTCGCGGTCGCCTGGGCGGACGGCCTGGTGGAGCTGCGCGACCCGCGCACGCGCCGCGTCCGCCCCTTCCGCCCGGGGCCGGCCGTGCACGCGGTGGCCGTCTGCCCGGACGGCTCCCTGACGATCGCCACCGACACCACCACGGTCCGCCTGCACCCCACCTGACCCACCACCCCGCGCGGCCCCGCCCCGACCGGCACGCCCCACCCACGACTCCAGCCGCCCCGGCCCGCACCCGACGCTCCCGGCCCGCGCTGGACCGCTCTCGTCCCGAGCGCGGCCGTTCGGGCCCCGGCAGCGCCCGCCCGACCGCTCCCCGCCCGCGCACTGGACCATTCCCGGCCTGGACCTGCGCCTGCGCCTGCGTACCGGACAGCTCCCGACCCGACCCGACCCCGTTCCCGGCCTCCGCGCAGCCCGCCCGACCGCTCCCGGCCCGCGCACCCCACGCTCCCCGGCCCGCGCGCGGCCGACGCCGGCCCGTCGGCGGGCCCGGCCCGGCCCGGTCAGTGCTCGCGCGCCTGCCGCGTGCGGGTCCGGTTCTCCTTGCGCAGCGCCTGGGCCAGCTCCGCCTTCGACATCCGCGACCGGCCCTCGACGTCCATGCGCCGGGCCAGTTCGTACAGGTGCCGCTTCGAGGCGTTCTCGTCCACGCCCTCGCCGCTGCGGGCCGGCCGGTCGCGCGGGGCCTCGGCGCGCGGATCGGAGGGGCCCTTGCGGCCCTTCTCCTTCTCCTCCCAGTGGTCGCCCACCTTCTCGTACGCGTGCTTCAGCGCGCTGAACGCGACGCGGTGGGCCCGCTCGCCCTCGCCGTACTGATCCACGGCCGAGTCGTGCGCCGCGATCCAGGTCCGCTGCGCGCCCTCCGGGGACCGCTCCAGCGTCGACGGCAGTTCCTCACGCCCTGGCATGGCGCCCTCACCTCCGGAACTCCTGCGGCCGGGACGCCCCCCGTGTGCCCCTCTCGGACCCCCCGAAACGCCGCCCCGCCCCGAGCGGGAACGGGGCGCGCGGGGCCGCCGGAATCGCCGGCCGGGGCCGTCAGTCGGCCGGGATCGCCGCCGCCACGCGGCCCGCGCCGGGGAAGAGCAGCCGGGCGAGGGGGCGGTCGTCCCACTCCTCCGCCCGGTGGAAGCAGACGTCGCCGGGGAAGGGCGCGTCCCGCAGGTCCGCCGCGTGCGTGCCCGCCGGCAGCTCCGCCAGCGCGGCCAGCAGCGGGTCGTCCGACCCGGCGAACTCGTCCACCGGCGCCGGGCGCGCCCACGGTTCGCCGGTGTTCGGGGAGAAGCAGCGGGTGGCCTGCCGGACCGCCCGCCCGAAGTCGCCGCCGGCGGCCGCCTCGCGCGCGTACCGGGCCACCGTCAGCAGCAGGTGCGGCAGGGACTCGGCGAGCACCGTCGCCTCCGGCTCCTCGCGCAGCTCCCGCGGCCCGGCCGGTATCGACACCACGTACCCCCACGCACCCGTCGCGGCGTCCAACCGCACCTGGACGAGCGCCTCGTGGCGTCCCTGCCGGGCGAGCGCCACCGGCCAGTAGGTGCCGTCGCCGCCCATCATGCGGTGCGCCTCGGGGGCGACCTGGTGCTCCGCTACGCCCGGCAGCAGCCGCAGCGGCGGCGCGCCCTCCACGAGGACACCGCCGATCTCCCGCAGCACGGTCCGGACGTCCTCGGGGACGGGTACGGGCCAGGCGTCCATGGCGCGGTCGGAACAGCCGGGCTCCAGCCGTACGCGGTCGGGCAGTTCCGCGGCGAGCGCCCGCAGTTCGGCGACGGCCCGTCGCGGCGCGTCGTCCGGGACCCGGTGGCGGGTGACGGGACGGTCCAGGAAGTCACCGCTGACGTCGCTGCGGACCAGCAGCGCGCGGCCGCCTCCGACGAGCCGCAGCACGGTCTCGCTCGCGCCCGTGTCGGCCGTGGCGCCGCCGAGCGAGTAGTACGGCTCCCAGCGCACCGCGCAGGGGTACCGGGGCAGGGCGCGCAGGTCCACGAGGTCGGTGAGCGCGTGCCCGCGCCCGGCGAGGGCGGCCAGTTCCGCGTCGTCGCCCTCGGCGACCGCCACGCTCGGGACGGCGGGGACGGAGGCGGCCGGCCCCGGACGGGCGTCGAGCGTGGCCGGGCCGTCCGCGAGGAGGGCGGCCACGTCCAGCAGCCAGTGGGTGAACGTCGGTGCCTCGACGACCAGTTCGTACGCGTCGGACCGGCGGAGGAGGGAGACGACCGGGCCCCAGTCGGTGGGGTCCGCGCCGTCCGCGCCGACGCCCACGTGGAGGGTGCCCTCGCCGGCGGAGAAGCGGCCCAGTTCCCACAGGCCGCGCGACCGCGCCGGGCCCGGGCCGGGGCCGAAGCGGTACGGCTCCCCGCCGACCGTCATCCCGGCGGTCTCCCGCAGGACGGTCCGCACCGCCTCGGGAACGGGGACCGGCCGGTCGTCCGGCCCGGTGTCCGGGAGGCCGTCGTGGAGGGTGACCTCCCCTGGCCGGGCCGCCGCCAGGGACCGCAGGGCCGCCACGGCCCGCTCCGCCCGCTCCCGTGCCCGTTCGTCCTCCGCCATGTCCCGCCCCCGTGGTGCCGCCGCCGATACGCGCGTGATGATCGCCGCGGCGGCGGTCGTGTGTCCAGTCCGGGCGAGGGGCCGCGGCCGTGGAGGTGGTCGGAGCCGGGGGCTGGGCGGAGAGGGGCAGCAGGGGGGCGACGGTGGACGGGCGAAGGGCGGGGGCCGGGGCGGGCGGGCCGGGGGAGGGCGGCGGTGGGGTGGTCAGGCCGCCGGGTGCGGGGCGAACTGGGTCGCCAGCCAGGTCGGTACGCCGCCCAGGAGCCGGAACAGCCGCTGCGCCTCCGCCCGTAGACGACTCGCCTCCGGTTCCGGTTCGGCGTCGGCCAGGGCGGCCAGGGCCGGGGCCGTACCCACCAGGTAGCCCAGCTCCTCGCGCAGCCGCAGCGACTCGGCGAAGCCGTGCCGGGCCTCCGCCAACTCGCCCTCCCGCAGCGCGAGTCCGGCCAGGTGCCGCCAGGTGAACGCCAGCAGCAGCGTGTCGCCCTGCGCGGTCGCCGCGGCGTGCGCGCGCCGGTAGGCGGCGCGGGCGGCCTGCGGCGCGTCCGCCAGGTACTGGGCGAGCAGCCCGCGCCGGAAGTCCAGCAGCGCGCGCCGCGGTGAGGACGGCCCGAGCAGCGCCGCCGAGCGGCCGAGCGCCGCCCGCGCCTCGTCGGCCCGGTCCCGTACGCCGTGCAGGGTGGCGGCGTACGCGAGGTAGCCGCGCTCGCAGGCGGCGGCGCCGCGCTCCTCGTCGTCCTGGGCGACGGCCTCGGCGGCGCGCAGCGCGTCCTCCGCCTCCGCCCAGCCGGCCTCGGTGTAGAGGCACCGCTCGATCAGCAGGGAGGCCCGCTGGACCGCCACGGTCGGGTCGTCGGCCGCGGGGGTGAGCAGGGCCGCCGCGTCCCCCCAGCAGCCGCGGGAGCGCAGCCGCCATACCGCGGTCTGGAGCGGATCGTCGGCATCGGTCGTTCCGGAACCAGACATGGCGGTATGCGCCACGTTGCCCTCCCCGAGCGCACCATCGAGCTGTTGGGACGGACGCATCACAGCACGGAACCGCACACCCGGCCAAGGGGTCAGGTGAATTGATTCACAATCACCCGCCGGGCGCGACGTGGCGCGGACCGCCCGCCGGGGTGAGCGGCGCCGGGGCGCGGCGGGGCCGAGGGGCGGGGAGGGGTGGTGCGGCGGTGCGCCCCCACCCGGACAGCGATTCCCTCGAAAGAGTGGACCGCTCTCCAGGTGGGGCGCCCCGCCGTCCGCGCTCAGGACATCCGCAGCGCCAGGAAGAAGTCCAGCTTGTCCTCCAGGCGCGACAGGTCGCGTCCCGTCAGCTGCTCGATCCGGCCCACGCGGTACCGCAGCGTGTTCACGTGCAGGTGCAGCCGCGCCGCACAGCGCGTCCAGGAGCCGTCGCAGTCGAGGAACGCCTCCAGCGTCGGGATCAGCTCGGCCCGGTGGCGCCGGTCGTAGTCGC
This sequence comes from Streptomyces kanasensis, assembly GCF_043077165.1. Lineage (NCBI taxonomy): Bacteria > Bacillati > Actinomycetota > Actinomycetes > Kitasatosporales > Streptomycetaceae > Streptomyces > Streptomyces kanasensis. The sequence goes on along the minus strand of NZ_JBIBSF010000001.1, from coordinate 1,131,505 downwards.
GCAGCGGGTCCAGGAGACGCGCCGTGAACGCCCGGCGCACGTCGTCCGGGACGAACGGCAGCAGCAGGACGTGCGAGGCCAGCTCGTGGTGGCCGGCCGCGCAGACCCGTCCGGGACGCGCCGCCGCGACCCGGCGGGCGTGCCGGGCCTCCTCCAGCGCGCCGCGCAGTCCCTCCGCGGAGTGCACCGCGGCGCTGACGCCCAGCGTGAGCCGCCCGTCGTCGGCGAGGCCCGCCGACAGCGGCGTCCGTACGGCGGCCAGCAGCGTCTCGGCGTGCAGCCCGCGCCCGGCCCCGCCCGCGGCCGGGCGGCCCGCGCCGGAGCCGCCCGCGCGGGAGCCGCCGCCCGCCCCGGAGCCGGCCGTACCGCCCGCGGCCGGGCCGGCCGCCGGGCCGCCCGTGGCCGCGGTGTCCGAACCGCCCGAGGCCGCCCCGCCGTCGCCTCCCGCACCGGCACCCGCATCCGCCCGCACGCCGTCCTCGGCCTCCGCGTCGGGGTCCGCCGCGCCCGGCGCCACCGGGGCGACGGCGGGCAGCGGCACCAGCGCGACGGCCTCGTCACCCGAGTGGGCCACCGCGATGCGGTCGGCCGAGTCCGGTCCGCTCGTCGCCGGGTCGACGAGGATCTCCTCCAGCAGCGACTGGGCGACCGGGCCGGTCTCGACCGCGCCGTCCTCGCCCCACTCGACGCGGGCGACGACGACCTGCCAGTGCGGCGCGGCGCCGAGCCCCGGCAGCAGCACGGGCGCGGCGACCCGCAGCCGGGCGGCGATCTCCGCCGGGGCGGCGCCGGTCTGCACCAGCTCCAGGACCTCCTGGGCCAGCCGACGGCGGACCGTGCGCGCGGCGTCCCTGCGGTCGCGCTCCACGGCGATGAGCTGCGTGACGCCCTGGAGCAGGTCCAGCCGGGCGGCCGGCCAGTCGCCGGCGTCGGCCTCCACGGCCAGCAACCAGTCCGAGAGGACCGTCTCGCGGACGTCCCTGGCCGCCGGTGCGGCGCCCCGCCCGGTGTTGCGGATCGGGAAGAGCGAGTACGTCGACCCGCCCACCTGCGCCCGGTGCGGGCCGCGCCGGCCGGTGCGGGTCGCGGCCAGGTGCTCCCCGGCCAGTACCGCGCCGACCTCGGCGGGCAGCGGGGTGCCGGCGCCGGCGATCCGCCGCCCGGTGGGGGAGAGGACCCAGGCGCGCAGGTCCAGATCGGTGCCGAGCAGGTCGAGCACCACCTCGGGCCCGCCCCCGGCCGGGCCGGAGGTCATCAGCCGCCTGTGCCGATCGACGACCGCCGCCAGGTCCCCCGCGCGCTCGCCGGACACCTGTCGAACGACGTGCTCGGTGATGGTTGCGAAAGCAACCGATTCGTTCACTGCGAACAGGGGGAGGCGGTGGCGCAAACACGCCTGGACGAGGTCGTCCGGGATGGCGCCGAGCTCCGCCTCGCCGGCCGCGAGACCGGCGACCCCCGCCCCGGCGAGGAGCCGGACGAACGGCTCCGAGTCCGCCTCGTCGCGACGCCAGGCCAGGCCGGTGAGGACCAGCTCGCCGCCGGAGAGGTACCGGCTGGGGTCCCTCAGGTCCGTGGTCATCACGCCGCGCACGGTGCGGTCGAGCTCGTCCTCGCCGCTGAGCAGCCGCAAGCCCAGCGCCTCGGTCTCCAGCAGTGCGCGCAGCCGCATGTCGTCGCCGCCGATCCTTCTCGTGGTGTCTCGTTGTGGAGGGTGGGTCCTCGCCACCGTTTCCGGGGGGAAACGAAGAGGTTACTGATCCCCGCCTTTCGTTCGAATCTACAAGACCGGGGGTGCCGCCAGCCAACTCCTTCATGGTTTCGGTGACTGCACCGGGTGGAGCACCGCTGGGTGTACTGGGGCCACCACGCGTCAACAGCAGATGAACACCTCATCGAGGGCCGGCCGTCCCCGCGCCCCGGCGAACAGCCCCGATCACACCGATCCCGCCGATCCCGGCGCCCACGCACCACCGGCCCTCGGGCCCGGGCGGCGGGGTACCCGGAAAGAGCGCGGACCACGTCGTCACGAATGAAGAGAGCCACTCATGGACTTCCTTCGCCCCGCCAGCTGGGAGGAGGCGCTCGCCGCCAAGGCGGAGCACCCCACGGCTGTGCCCATCGCGGGTGGCACCGATGTCATGGTCGAGATCAACTTCGACCACCGACGGCCCGAGTACCTGCTGGACCTGAACCGCATCGAGCCGCTCCGTGAGTGGGAGGTCGGCGAGGAGAACGTCCGGCTGGGGGCCTCCGTCCCGTACACCCGGATCATGGAGCACCTGCGGGCCGAGCTGCCCGGCCTCGCCCTCGCCTCCCACACCGTCGCCTCGCCGCAGATCCGCAACCGCGGCGGCGTCGGCGGCAACCTCGGCACCGCGTCCCCCGCCGGGGACGCCCACCCGGCGCTGCTCGCCGCGGGCGCCGAGGTGGAGGTCGAGTCGGTGCGCGGCAGCCGGTTCATCCCCATCGACGAGTTCTACACGGGCGTCAAGCGCAACGCCCTGGAGCCCGACGAGCTCATCAAGACCGTCCACATCAAGAAGGCCGACGGCCCGCAGCAGTACTCCAAGGTGGGTACCCGCAACGCCATGGTGATCGCGGTCTGCGCCTTCGGCATCGCCCTCCACCCGGAGACCCGCACGGTGCGCACGGGCATCGGCTCCGCCGCGCCCACGCCGATCCGGGCGAGGGAGGCCGAGGAGTTCCTGAACGCCGCGCTCGAAGAGGGCGGCTTCTGGGACAACGGCAAGATCATCACCCCGTCGATCGCCCAGCAGTTCGCGCAGCTGGCCTCCGCCGCCTGCAACCCGATCGACGACGTCCGCGGCACCGCCAGGTACCGCCGCCACGCCGTCGGCATCATGGCCCGCCGCACCCTCGGCTGGACCTGGGAGCAGTACCGCGGCAGCGCCCGCACGCTGGAAGGAGCTGCATAACCCATGCGCGTCAACTTCACCGTCAACGGACGCCCGCAGCAGGCCGACGACGTCTGGGAGGGTGAGTCCCTCCTCTACGTCCTGCGCGAGCGCCTCGGCCTGCCGGGCTCCAAGAACGCCTGTGAGCAGGGCGAGTGCGGCTCCTGCACCGTCCGCCTCGACGGCGTCCCCGTCTGCTCCTGCCTCGTCGCCGCCGGCCAGGTCGAGGGCCGCGAGGTCGTCACCGTCGAGGGCCTCGCCGAGTACGCCAGGCAGCGTGCCGAGGGCGGCTGCGCCACCGGCGCCTGCGGCACGGGCCTGGACGACGCCAAGCAGTGGTCCGCCCGCGGCACCGACTCGCAGACCGGCGAGGGCGCCCCGCTCTCCCCGATCCAGCAGGCGTTCATCGACGCGGGCGCCGTGCAGTGCGGCTTCTGCACCCCGGGCCTGCTCGTCGCGGCCGACGAGATGCTGGAGAGCAACCCGTCGCCGACCGACGAGGACATCCGCGAGGCGCTCTCCGGCAACCTCTGCCGCTGCACCGGTTACGAGAAGATCCTGGACGCCGTCCGCCTCGCGGCCGCCCGCCAGGAACGTCAGGGAGAGGCGGTCTGACACCCATGACCACCGCGCAGAACACCCGGGCCGCGGCCACCCCCGCCGGCACGCCCACCAAGGTCACCCAGGGCGCCCAGGGCACCAAGGGCGGCATCGGCGAGTCCACCCTCCGTCCCGACGGCACCCTCAAGGTCACCGGCGAGTTCGCCTACTCCTCGGACATGTGGCACGAGGACATGCTGTGGGGCCAGCTCCTCCGCTCTCCCGTCGCCCACGCCGAGATCGTCTCCATCGACACCTCCGAGGCCCTCGCCCAGGCGGGCGTGTACGCCGTCCTCACCTACGACGACCTGCCGACCGAGGTGAAGAACTACGGCCTGGAGATCCAGGACACCCCCGTACTCGCCAACGGTGTCGTGCGCCACCACGGCGAGCCGGTCGCCGTCGTCGCCGCCGACCACCCGGAGACCGCGCGGCGCGCCGCCGCGAAGATCAAGGTCGAGTACCGGGAGCTGCCGGTCGTCACGGACGAGGCGTCCGCCCTCGCCCCCGGCGCGCCGATCCTGCACCCCGGCCGCGACGACCACCACTCCGGGCACGTCCCGCACCCCAACATCGTCCACCGCCAGCCGATCGTCCGCGGCGACGTCGAGGCGGCCCGCGCCCGGGCCGACGTGATCGTCGAGGGCGAGTACACCTTCGGCATGCAGGACCAGGCGTTCCTCGGCCCCGAGTCCGGCCTCGCCGTACCCGCCGAGGACGGCGGCGTCGACCTGTACATCGCCACCCAGTGGCTGCACTCCGACCTCCGCCAGATCGCCCCCGTCCTCGGCCTGCCCGAGGACAAGGTGCGCATGACACTCTCCGGCGTCGGCGGTGCCTTCGGCGGCCGCGAGGACCTGTCGATGCAGATCCACGCCTGCCTGCTGGCGCTGCGCACCGGCAAGCCGGTGAAGATCGTCTACAACCGGTTCGAGTCGTTCTTCGGCCACGTGCACCGCCACCCGGCGAAGCTGCACTACGAGCACGGGGCGACCAGGGACGGCAAGCTCACCCACATGAAGTGCCAGATCGTGCTGGACGGCGGCGCCTACGCCTCCGCCTCCCCGGCCGTCGTCGGCAACGCCGCGTCCCTCTCGGCCGGCCCCTACGTCATCGACGACGTCGACATCGAGTCGATCGCCCTCTACACCAACAACCCGCCCTGCGGCGCCATGCGCGGCTTCGGCGCGGTCCAGGCGTGCTTCGCCTACGAGGCGCAGATGGACAAGCTGGCCGCGAAGCTCGACATGGACCCCGTCGAGTTCCGCCGGCTCAACGCCATGGAGCAGGGCACGATCATGCCGACCGGCCAGCCGGTCGACTCCCCGGCGCCCGTCGCCGAGCTGCTGCGCCGCATCAAGGCCCGCCCGCTGCCGCCGGAGCGCCAGTGGGAGTCCACCGAGGGCGCCGACGTCCGCGCGCTGCCCGGCGGCCTGTCGAACACCACGCACGGCGAGGGCGTCGTCCGCGGCGTCGGCTACGCGGTCGGCATCAAGAACGTCGGCTTCTCCGAGGGCTTCGACGACTACTCCACCGCCCGGGTGCGCATGGAGGTCATCAACGGCGAGGCCGTCGCCACCGTGCACACCGCCATGGCGGAGGTCGGCCAGGGCGGCGTCACCGTCCACGCCCAGATCGCCCGCACGGAGCTCGGCGTCACCCAGGTGACCATCAACCCGGCCGACACCCGGGTCGGCTCCGCCGGTTCCACCTCCGCCTCCCGCCAGACGTACGTCACCGGCGGCGCGGTGAAGAACTCCTGCGAGCTGGTCCGCGAGAAGGTCCTGGAGATCGGCCGCCGCAAGCTCGGCACGTACCACCCCGCCTGGGCCACCGCCGAGCTGCTGCTCGAAGGCGGCAAGGTCGTCACCGACGGCGGTGAGGTCCTCGCCGACCTGGTCGACGTCCTGGAGGACGAGGTCGTCGAGATCGAGGCCGAGTGGCGTCACCGCCCGACCCAGCCGTTCGACCTGCGCACCGGCCAGGGCAACGGCCACGTCCAGTACTCGTTCGCCGCCCACCGCGCCGTCGTGGAGGTCGACACCGAGCTGGGCCTGGTCAAGGTCATCGAGCTGGCCTGCGCCCAGGACGTCGGCAAGGCCCTCAACCCGCTCTCCGTCGTCGGCCAGATCCAGGGCGGCACCACCCAGGGCCTGGGCATGGCGGTCATGGAGGAGATCGTCGTCGACCCGAAGACGGCGAAGGTGCGGAACCCCTCCTTCACGGACTACCTGATCCCCACCATCCTCGACACGCCGACCATCCCGGTCGACGTGCTCGAACTGGCCGACGAGCACGCCCCCTACGGGCTGCGCGGCATCGGCGAAGCCCCGACCCTGTCGTCCACGCCGGCCGTCCTCGCGGCGATCCGGAACGCGACGGGCCTGGAGCTGAACAGGACGCCGGTACGCCCCGAGCACCTCACCGGCACCGCGTAGCCCCTCCGGGCGGCGCCCCCGAACCTCCGGGCGGTGCGCGGCTCCCGGGAACGTCACAGTCCCGCGGCCCGCACCGTCCGGAGCACCACCACCGAACCACCGCACAGCCGCAGGGAGACCCCCACAGGCACGTCGGACCGATCGGACCGCACCGCTCGCGGTCCCCGCACCCACCACCCCCCATCCCCCCACCCCCAGCGCAGAACCCCGTCCGTCTCGGGCCGTTCCCCCGGGTCGTGCAGCCAAGCACCATCCCAAATCCCGCACGAGGGCCCGGAGTCGGAGCCCGCGGGTGCCCCTGTGAACCTTGGGAGTAGGCACCATGACCCAATCGTCAGTGGAGCCGAAGACCGTTCCGGAAGACGCGGGCGAAGGCACGCGCATCCCCGCCGGACGGTCTTGGCTCGATCGGTACTTTCACATCACCCACAGAGGAACCACCGTCGCGCGCGAGGTGCGCGGCGGCGTCACGACCTTCATGGCCATGGCGTACATCCTCCTGCTCAACCCGCTGCTGCTCGGCGGCGAGGACGTGCTCGGCAACAAGCTGGGCCAGCCCGCCCTGATCACGGCAACCGCCCTCGCGGCAGCGGTCACCACCCTGGCGATGGGTCTCATCGGCAAGGTCCCGCTCGCCCTGGCGGCGGGCCTCAGCGTCGCGGGCGTCGTCTCCACCCAGGTGGCGCCCCACATGACCTGGCCGCAGGCCATGGGCATGTGCGTGATCTACGGCGGGGTGATCTGCCTCCTGGTGGTCACCGGCGTCCGCGAGGTCATCATGAACGCCATACCGCTGGCCCTGAAGCACGGCATCACCATCGGCATCGGCCTGTTCATCGCGATGATCGGCTTCGTCAACGCCGGCTTCGTCGGCAAGGGCCTGGGCGGCGGTCCCGTCACCCTCGGCGTCGGCGGCTCGCTCACCGGCTGGCCGGTCGCCCTCTTCACCGTCACCCTGCTGCTGATCTTCATGCTCCAGGCACGGCGGGTCCCCGGCGCGATCCTGCTGGGCATCGTCGCCGGCACCGTCATCTCCGTCGTCGCCACCGCCACCGGCCTCATCGAGGAGGAGGCGTGGGGCGGCAAGGCGCCGGTCCTGCACGGCGGGGTCGTCTCCATGCCGGACTTCTCGCTCTTCGGCCAGGTCGAGTTCGGCGGCTGGGAGCAGCTCGGCTACGCGGCGGTCGGCATGATCGTCTTCACGCTCGTGCTGGCCGGCTTCTTCGACGCCATGGCGACGATCATCGCCGTCGGGCAGGAGGCCAAGCTCGCCGACGCCTCCGGCCGCATGCCGGGCCTCAACAAGGCGCTGTTCATCGACGGCGCGGGCGGCGCGATCGGCGGCGTCACGAGCGCCTCCGGACAGACCGTCTTCATCGAGTCCGCCACCGGCGTCGGCGAGGGCGCCCGGACCGGGCTGTCCGCCTCGGTCACCGGGTTGTTCTTCGCCGCCTGCCTCTTCTTCACCCCGCTGACGCAGCTCGTACCGGGCCAGGTGGCCTCCGCCGCCCTGGTCGTGATCGGCGCGATGATGCTGCAGAACGCCCGCCACGTCGACTGGGCCGACTGGTCCGTCGCCGTGCCGGTCTTCCTCACGGTCGTGCTGATGCCGTTCACGTACACCATCACCACCGGTGTCGGCGCCGGCGTCATCGCCTTCTGCGCGATCAAGGCCGCCCAGGGCAAGTGGCGCGAGCCCAGTGTCCTGATGTGGGTCCTCTCCGCGGTGTTCGTCTTCTACTTCGTGACCGGCACCGGCCACTGACGGACGCCCACGCCCCTCCACACCACCGCTCCGAAGCCCCAAGGAGGCCGACATGCTGGACATCGCCGAGGAGCTCGGCCAGTGGGTCGAGCAGGGACGCGACTTCGCCGTCGCCACCGTCGTGGCGGTCAGCGGCAGCGCGCCCCGGCAACCCGGTGCCGCGCTCGCCGTCGACCGCGACGGCACGGCGATCGGATCGGTCTCCGGCGGCTGTGTGGAGGGGGCCGTGTACGAGCTGTGCCGGCAGGCGATCGAGGACGGCGACACCGTCCTCGAACGCTTCGGCTACAGCGACGAGGACGCCTTCGCCGTGGGGCTCACCTGCGGCGGGGTCATCGACGTCCTCGTCACCCCGGTCCGCGGCGGGGTCTTCCCCGCCGCGCTGGCCGCCGCCGCCCGCGGCGAGTCGGCGGCCCTGGCCCGCGTCGTCGACGGGCCGGCCGACCTGATGGGCAGCGCCCTGCTCGTACGCCCCGACGGCTCGCACGAGGGCGGGCTCGGCGGCCACCCGGGCCTCGACCGCACCGCCGCGGCCGAGGCGCGCGCCCTGCTCGACGCGGGCCGCACCGGCACCGTCACCATCGGCGAGGAGGGCGCGCGGTGCGGCCGGCCACTGACGCTGCTCGTCGAGTCCAGCGTCCCCGCGCCCCGCATGATCGTCTTCGGGGCCATCGACTTCGCGTCGGCGCTCGTACGGGTCGGGAAGTTCCTCGGCTACCACGTCACCGTGTGCGACGCCCGGCCGGTCTTCGCGACCGCCGCCCGGTTCCCCGACGCCGACGAAATCGTCGTCGGCTGGCCGCACGAGTACCTGGAGGCGACCCGGGTCGACGCGCGGACCGTGCTGTGCGTCCTCACCCACGACGCCAAGTTCGACATCCCGCTCCTGCGGCACGCGCTGCGCCTCCCCGTCGCGTACGTCGGCGCCATGGGCTCCCGCCGCACCCACGAGGACCGCAACCGGCGGCTGCGCGAGGTCGGCGTCACCGAACTCGAACTGGCCCGCCTGCGCTCCCCGATCGGCCTCGACCTCGGCGCCCGCACGCCGGAGGAGACCGCCCTGTCGATCGCCGCCGAGATCGTCGCCGCCCGCCGCGGCGGCAGCGGCGCGTCCCTGACCGGCGCGCACACCCCGATCCACCACGACGGCCCGTCCACCCCCGCCGGCCGCATCGACTCCGTGGCGTGACCGCTCCCGGAGGGGAGCGGTCACGGCCGTACCGGGCGTACTCGGACGAGCCCTGAGTACGCGCACTCAGGCCGGCGCCGGGGAGATCCACGAGGCTGTGGCCATGCGACGACCTTCCAAGTCAGCCGTCCCCCAGCTGGGGACCGGCCTCCTGCTGGCCCTGCTCGCGACCGCGGTGTGGGCCGCGTGGCTCGGCTGGGACCAGCACCCCGACGTGCAGCCCGACGGTTCGACGACCGGCCCGTACGAGGCGTGGCAGGTGATCGGGCTGGTGCTGGCCCTGCTGGTGCCGGTCTCCTGGGCCGCGTACCGGCGCCACCTCGTCGCCGCGGTGCTCGGCCCCACGGCGGGCCTGACCGCCGCCGCCTTCCACGACTGGTCGGACGACTCCAGCGGCCTCTTCGTGATCGGCGTGGGGCTGGTCATGGTGGGGAGCCTCGCCGCGACCTCCGCCGTCACCGCCGTGGTCGCCGCCTCGACGCGGGACGGGCGGCGCGGCGGCACTCCCTAGTCGGGGGCGTCCCTCTCCTCGGCGGGCCCGCACCGGCCCGCGCCGCAGGGACCCGCCCGAGCGGTCCAGGCCCTGGCCGACGGTCCACGGGCGAGATCGGCCGGCGGCGTGCCCGGTCACCGCGGGCTCCCGCCCGAGGCGGGCCGGCAGGGGCGATGGCGGCCGCGGCGTGGCGGTCCCTCGGTCTCGACGAACCGGAAGCCGCCCATCCGCCCCGGAGGGCGGGCACGGCCTCCGGAGGTGACGGCCGACCCGGCTCCCCCGCGCGCGCTCGCGGGGTGGGGGAGGAGGGGCTGCGCCGCACGTCGGGGACGTCAGGGGGGTGAGCGTCGCGCCTGTTCCGGCCGGGTGCGGTGGGAACTCGCCAGATCCCGCCGACGGGCCCCCGGGGCGGTGCGCGGCGGACCCGGGCCGGGGATGATGGTGCGTCCGGACCGTCCGCGACGCGGCGCGCCCGCGGGGGCGGCGTCCGCAAGGTGATGTGCCCTCAGGGGCGGTACGGCCGTGGTCCAGCACGCCGCAGTCCAGCACGTCCAGCACGTCCAGCACGACCGGCAAGTCCGGCAGTTCCGTCAGTTGTCCCCCACAGGATGCGACCGGAAAGGCGGGTTCTTTTGCGCAGTGTCGGAGTGGAGGAGGAACTCCTCCTGGTGGACCCGCGATCGGGGCAGCCGCGCGCTGTCTCCGAAGAGGTACTGGCCGTGGCCGCCCGGCGGTACGAGGGGCGGGAGCACGCCTTCACCAAGGAGCTGCAGGGCCAGCAGCTGGAGTTCGGGACGCTGCCCCGGACGTCCATGGCCGAGCTGGCCGCCGAGATCGAGCGGTGCCGGGCGGACGCCGCGTCCCTCGCCGCCGAGGCGGGTGTCGCCGTCGCGGCGCTGGCGACGTCGCCGCTGCCGGTGGCCCCCGCGGTCAGCGAGGGCCGGCGGTACGACTGGATCCGGGAGAACTACGCGGTGACCGCCCTCGAACAGCTCACCAGCGGCTGCCACGTCCACGTCTCGGTCACCTCGGACGAGGAGGGCGTGGCCGTCCTCGACCGGATCAGGTCCTGGCTCTCGGTGCTGCTCGCGCTGAGCGCCAACTCGCCCTTCTGGCAGGGCGGCGACAGCGGCCACCACAGCTACCGCAGCCGGGTGTGGGGCCGTTGGCCCTCGACGGGGCCCGTGGAGGCGTTCGGGTCCGCCGAGCGGTACCACCGGCGGGTGCGCGAGCTGGTCGCCACGGGCGTCCTCCAGGACGAGGGGATGATCTACTACGACGCCCGGCTCTCCCGCCACTACCCGACCGTCGAGATCCGCACCGCCGACGTCTGCCTGGACGCCTCCACGACGGTCCTGGTCGCCGCGCTCGCCCGGGCGCTCGTCGACACCGCGGCACGGCAGTGGCGGGAGGGCACCCCACCCGACGAGCACGGCATCGGACTGCTGCGCGCCGCCGCCTGGCGCGCGGCCCGCTCCGGGCTCGACGGCGAACTCCTCCACCCGCACACCATGCGCCCCGCACCGGCCGAGCGCGTCGTGCGGGCGCTCTTCCTCCACGTCGAGGCGGCGCTCGACGAGAACGGCGACCTGGCCCTCGCCCGCAAGGCCCTCGACGACCTGCTGAGCGACGGCAACGGCGCCCAGGTCCAGCGGCGGCTGCTGGGGCGGTACGGCAGCCTGCCGGCGGTGGTCGCCGAGTGCGTGCGCCGGACGCAGGAAGGGGTGCGCTGACCCCGGCCGCGCGGGGAAGGGAACGGGGGTACGAAGTGCCGCGCATGATCCGCGCGGCACCGGGCAGACGGCGAGCGCCGGGTCCCCCCGGCCCCAGCCGTCCCGCGCGCACCGAGGAGCACACCCGTGACGACCCACCCCCACATCGCCGACTCCCCGATCTACGACCGGCTCGTCGAGGAGCACGGAGACGTCCTGGACGAGGTGAGAAGGCTCGCCGAGACGGCCCACGAGCAGGCCGAGCGCATGCTCGACTGGGACGCGCTCGACCTTCCGCGCGAGTCGGAGCAGTCCTGACCGTCCCGGTTTGCCCGGCTGTGCCCGGGGCAGGCGGGCCGTGCCGGGACCGAGCGACGACCAGGGAGGACGAGCATGTCCGCGAAGCGCAAGGCGTCCCCGAAGGCACAGCAGCTCAAGGGCGCCGTGAAGGAGAACGTGGGCCGCGCCGTCGGCAACGAGGAGATGGCCGCCGAAGGCAGCTCGGAGCGCGCGCGGGGCGAGCTGCGCGAGGCGGGGAAGAAGGCGAAGAACGCGCTGAAGCGCTGACCCCGTGCGGGGGCGGCCGGCCTCTGACGGAGCCGGCCGCCCCGGCGTGGGGCGCGCCGCCGGCCCGAGACGCGTCTGCGGGCCGCCTGCGCTCCCGCGCAGTCCGCCCGACCCTCGCGTCGGACTCGCACGGCCGCCGTGTCGAGCCCGAGGCCGTCCCGGCGGCGTGTGTCCGGGCCCGTCCGCGCCCACATGCCCGGCCGCCTCGCCCCGGGTCGGCACGCTGAGGCCCGCCGCCGCGTGGGGTTCCCGCCGTCCCCGTCGGACCCCGTGTCGGGCACGCCCGGGCCGAGGGTCTGGGGCCCGCCGTCCTCGCGGCGTGTGTCCGGGCTCGTCCGCGCCCACGTGCCCGGCCGTCCGCCGAGCCCTGGTGCCCATCCGTCAGGCCCCGACGGGCCCCGCATCGGGCCCGCGGCCGTCCCTGCGGCGTGCCTGCCCTCTCGTGCCGGCCGCCGCACCCCCCGTCGGCACGCTGCTGGCCCGCGGCCGTGCGGGGGCCGCCGCCGTCCCCCTCGGGCCCCGTGTCGGGCAGGCTCCGGCCCCTCGTCAGGCCAGCCGTCCCCCCCGGCGTGCCTCCGGGCCGCCCGCACCCTCGTGCCCGGTCGCCCGCCGAGCCCTGGTGCCCATCCGGCGGGCCCGCAGGGGTCCCGACGCTGTCCCCGCGGCGTGTTTCCGGCCCGCCGTGTGCGTGGCACCGTCGCCGGGACCGTCGCCTCGCGGGGCGGCCGGTCGCCGCTGCCCCTCCGGGGCCCGGACGCCCACGGAAGGGTCGGGGCCCGGACGGCCCTCCGAAGGAGCCGGGCCCCCTCCGCCGCGCTCCGGGCGCCCTCGGTACTCCGGTGCGCCGTACCCGGGCGGGTCGCCCGGTCGCGCGTCCGCGGGGCGTTCGGCGTGCCGGGAGGTGTGACCTGGCCCAGGCTGGATACGTGAAGCGGGCGGCCGCCGCCCGACCCGCACCCGCACCCCGCGCCCGCCCGCCGACCACCGCTCGTCCCCGCCCTCCGGAAGGCCCCGCACCGTGCAGCCGACGACGCCCCCGCCCGATCCGTACCACTCCGAGATCACCCTCCGGGTGAACGGGACGCCCCACACCCTCACCGTCGACCACCGGGGCACCCTGCTCGACGTGCTGCGCGAGGGCCTCGACCTCACCGGCGCGAAGAAGGGCTGCGACCACGGGCAGTGCGGTTCGTGCACCGTCCTCGTCGACGGGCGGCGCGCCAACGCCTGCCTGCTGCTGGCGGTCGCCCAGGACGGGTGCGACGTCACCACCGTCGAGGGGCTCGCCGACGCGGACGGCACGCTGCACCCCCTCCAGCGGGCCTTCCTCGACCGCGACGCCTTCCAGTGCGGCTACTGCACCCCGGGCCAGCTCTGCTCGGCCGTGGGCATGCTCGCGGAGGTCGCCGCCGGCCACCCCTCCGCCGTGACCGCCGACGGCGCGCCCCCCGCCCCGGGAGCCGCCGCCCTCGACCGCGAGGAGATCCGCGAGCGACTGAGCGGCAACCTCTGCCGCTGCGGCGCCTACCCCCACATCGTCCAGGCCGTGGAGGACGTGTCCCGGTGAAACCCTTCGCGTACGTCCGCGCCCGCACCGTCGGGGAGGCCACCGCCGCCCACGCGGCGCACCCCGGCGCCCGCTACCTCGGCGGCGGCACCAACCTCGTCGACCTGATGAAGCTCGGCGTCGAGACGCCCGACGCGCTCGTCGACGTCACCGGACTGCCGCTGGACGAGGTGCGGGAAGGGCCCGACGGCGGCCTGAGCGTCGGCGCCACCGTCCGCAACAGCGACCTCGCCGCGCACCCCCTGGTCCGCGACCGCTACCCCGCCGTCTCCCGCGCCCTGCTCTCCGGTGCCTCGGGGCAGCTCCGCAACGCCGCCACCACCGGCGGCAACCTCCTCCAGCGCACCCGCTGCCCCTACTTCCAGGACCTCACCAAGCCCTGCAACAAGCGCGTCCCCGGCAGCGGCTGCGGCGCCCGGGACGGCGTCCACCGGGACCACGCCGTCCTGGGCCACTCGGACCTGTGCATCGCCACCCACCCCTCCGACCTCGCCGTCGCGCTCGCCGCCCTCGACGCCGACGTCGAGCTGCACGGCCCGGACGGCGCCCGCACCGTGCCCGTCGCCGCGTTCCACCGCCTGCCCGGCGACCACCCCGAGCTGGACACGGTCATCCGGCCCGGGGAGCTCGTCACCGGCGTGACCTTGCCCGCCGCGACGGCAGGGCTCGCCTCCACCTACCGCAAGGTCCGCGACCGCGCCTCGTACGCCTTCGCGCTCGTCTCCGTCGCCGCCGTCCTCGACCTCGACGCCCGGGGCGCCGTACGGCACGTGGGGCTGGCGTTCGGCGGGCTCGCGCACCGCCCCTGGCGGGCCCGCCGGGCCGAGGAGGCCCTGCTCGGCACCGCCCCCACCGCGGCGGATGTCACCCGCGCCGTCGCCGCCGAACTCGCCGCCGCCGAACCGCTGCGCGACAACGCCTACAAGGTCACCCTCGCCCAGCGGCTCGCCGAGGACGTCGTCGGCGGCCTCGCCGGCGCCCCCCGCCCCTGACCGGAACCGGCCCCCCCGCCCCTGACCGGAGAAGGACCCCCATGGCCGCCACCCCGCACACCCTCGGCGCCCCCGCCGAGCGCATCGAAGGCCGCGACAAGGTCACCGGCGCCGCGCGGTACGCAGCCGAGCACACCCCGCCCGGCTGCCTCCACGCCTGGCCCGTCGCCGCCGGGGTCGCCTGCGGCCGGGTCACCGCCGTCGACACCGCGGCCGCCCTGGCCCTGCCGGGCGCGGTCGCCGTCCTCACCCCCTTCGACGCGCCCCGCTTCGCCGCGCCGCCCGACGACGCCGAACTCGACGTCCTGCAGTACGACGCCGTCCCGCACCGCGGCTGGTACGTCGCCCTCGCCCTGGCCGAGACGCCGGAGGCGGCCCGCGCCGTCGCCGCCGCCGTCCGCGTCGCGTACGCCGACCCCGGTGACGAGCCGGAGCCGCACGACGTCGTCCTCGCCGAGGACCACCCGGAGGCGTACACCCCCGAGAAGGCCAACGGCGGCCAGCCCGGCCACCGCGAGCGCGGCGACGCGGCCGCCGCCTTCGCCGCCGCCCCCGTACGCGTCGACACCGACTACCGCGTGCCGCCCCTGCACAACCACCCCATGGAGCCGCACGCCGCCACCGCCCACTACTCCGGTGGCCGGCTCACCGTGTACGACTCCTGCCAGGGCGGCAACGCCGTCCGCTCCGTCCTCGCCACCCTCTTCGACCTGCCCGAGGAGCGGGTCACCGTCGTCGCCGAGCACGTCGGAGGCGGCTTCGGCAGCAAGGGCACACCGCGCCCGCACGTCGTGCTCGCCGCGATGGCGGCGATCCGCACCGGCCGGCCCGTCAAGCTCGCGCTGCCCCGCCGCCACCTGCCCGCCGTCACCGGGCACCGCGCCCCCACCCTGCACCGGCTGCGGCTCGGCGCGGAACGGGACGGCACCCTCACCTCCCTCAGTCACGAGGTCACCACCCACACCTCGCGCATCGCCGAGTTCGTCGAGCAGGCCGCGGTGCCCGCCCGCGTCATGTACGGCTCCCCGCACAGCCTGACGACCCACCGCGTCGTCCCCCTCGACGTGCCCACCCCGTCGTGGATGCGCGCGCCCGGCGAGACCCCCGGCATGTACGCCCTGGAGTCGGCCATGGACGAGCTCGCCGACGCCCTCGGCATGGACCCGGTCGAGCTGCGCGTCCGCAACGACCCGGCCACCGAGCCCGACAGCGGCCGCCCCTTCAGCAGCCGCAACCTCGTCGGCTGCCTGCACGAGGGGGCGCGCCGCTTCGGCTGGGCCGACCGCGACCCGCGTCCCGGCGCCCGTCGCGAGGGCCCCCTCCTCATCGGCTCGGGCGTGGCCGCCGCCACCTACCCGGCGTACGCCGCGCCGTCCACCGCGTCGGCCACCGCCCACCCCGGCGGCACGTACACCGTCCGCGTCAACGCCACCGACATCGGCACCGGCGCGCGGACCGTCCTCGCGCAGGTCGCCGCCGCCGCGCTGGCCGTGCCGCTGGACGCCGTGCGCATCGAGATCGGCAGCACCCGCCTCCCGCGCGCCCCCCTCGCGGGCGGCTCCTCCGGCACCGCGTCCTGGGGCTGGGCCGTCCACCGGGCCTGCACCGACCTCACGGCGGCCCTCGCCGCCCGGCCCCACCCCCTGCCCGCGGACGGGCTGACGGTCACCGCCGACACCTCCGACGAGGCCCGGCGCACCCCGCCGTACGCGCGGCACGCCTTCGGCGCGCACTTCGCCGAGGTCCAGGTCGACACCGTCACCGGAGAGGTGCGGCTGCGCCGCATGCTGGGCGTGTTCGCCGCGGGGCGCGTCCTCAACGCGCGCACCGCCCGCTCCCAGCTGGTCGGCGGCATGATCATGGGGATCGGCATGGCCCTGACCGAGGGCAGCACGATGGACGCCGCCCACGGCGACTTCACCGAGAGCGACCTCGCCTCCTACCACGTGCCCGCCCACGCCGACGTGACCGCCGTGGAGGCCCACTGGATCGACGAGGAGGACCGCCTCCTCAACCCCATGGGCAGCAAGGGCATCGGCGAGATCGGCACGGTCGGCGCGGCGGCCGCCGTCGGCAACGCCGTCCACCACGCCACCGGCGTCCGCTTCCGCGAACTCCCCCTCACCCCGGACCGGATCCTGCCGGCCCTCGTCGGGGCGGCTCCTCCCCACTGAGGCGCCCCCGCCGGGCCGCGTGCCGGGGACGTGCACAATGGGCCCCGAACACGCCATCGCACACGCCGGAGTGAGCACGACCGTGGCCCCCGCCTTCCAGCCCGTCCTCGACCAGATCGCCGCCGACATCGCCGCCCGGCCGGGCCGCGGCCGGCCGGCGGACTACATCCCGGCGCTCGCCGAGGCCGACACGCGCCGCTTCGGCATGGCCGTCGCCGAACTCGACGGCACGGTCTACGGGGTGGGGGACTGGCGCCGGCCGTTCTCCGCCCAGTCCATCACCAAGGCGTTCACCCTCGCCCTGACGCTCTCCCTGGAGGGCGAGGCCCTGTGGGAGCACGTGGGCCGCGAGCCCTCCGGCAACCCCTTCAACTCGCTGGTGCAGCTGGAGTACGAGCACGGCATCCCGCGCAACCCGTTCATCAACGCGGGCGCTCTCGTCGTCACCGACCGGCTGCACACACTGACCGGCGACGCCTCCGGCACGCTCCGCGCGTTCCTGCGCGCCGAGAGCGGCAACGCCGCCCTGGACTTCGACGAGGACGTCGCCGCGTCGGAGGCCGCGCACGGTGACCGCAACGCGGCCCTGGCCCACTTCATGGCCTCGTACCGCAACGTCGGCAACCCGGTGGGGGACCTGCTGGAGCAGTACTTCCGCCAGTGCTCCCTGGAGGCGTCCTGCGCCGACCTCGCCCTGGCCGCCGGCTTCCTCGCCCGGCACGGCGTGCGCGCCGACGGCTCCGCGCTGCTCAGCCGCAGCGAGGCGAAGCAGGTCAACGCCGTCATGCTGACCTGCGGGACGTACGACGCCGCCGGCGACTTCGCGTACCGGGTCGGGCTGCCCGGCAAGAGCGGCGTCGGCGGCGGCATCATCGCCGTCGTCCCCGGCCGGTGCACCCTGTGCGTGTGGAGCCCCGGCCTCGACGAGCGCGGCAACTCCGTCGCCGGGGTCGCCGCGCTCGACCGGTTCACGACCCTGACGGGCCTGTCCGTGTTCTGAGGGAGCTGGGCCACCAGGACACCGGCCCGATGTCCCGGACCAGCGCGGGCACGAGCAGCGACCGCACGACGAGCGTGTCGAGGAGCACGCCGAAGGCGACGATGAACGCGATCTGCAGCAGGAAGGCCAGCGGGATCACCGCGAGCGCGGCGAAGGTCGCGGCGAGCACCACGCCCGCCGAGGTGATCACCCCGCCGGTCGCGGTCAGGCCGCGCCGCACCCCCTCCCGGGTGCCGTGCAGGAAGGTCTCCTCGCGGACCCGGGACATCAGGAAGATGTTGTAGTCCACACCGAGGGCGACGAGGAAGACGAACCCGTACAGCGGGACCGAGGCGTCCGTGCCGCTGAAGCCCAGCACCCGCTCGAAGACGAGGGCCGAGACGCCCAGCGTCGCCAGGAAGTTCAGCGCGACCGTCGCCACCAGCAGCACCGGCAGGAGCAGGGAGCGCAGCAGCCCCACGAGGATCAGCAGGATGATCAGCAGCACCACCGGCACGATCACCTCGCGGTCCCGCTCGGCGGTCCGCTGGGTGTCGTACTGCTGCGCCGTGTAGCCGCCGACCAGGGCGTCGGCGCCCGGCACGGCGTGGACGGCGGTCCGCAGACGGGCCAGGGCCTCCTTGGCGGCGTCGCTGTCGGGGGCGTCCTGCAGCGTGGCGTTGACCTGGACGCGGCCGTCCACCGTCAGCGGCGGCCCGCCCGGGCGGCCGGACGCGGTGACGGGCACGGCCGAGTCGACCCCCCGGGTGCCCTCGGCCGCGGCGGTGACCGCGGGCAGCGCCGCCGCGTCCGCCACGATGACGGCCGGGTTGCCCGAACCGCCGGGGAAGTGCTCGGCGAGCACCCGGCCCGCCGAGACGGACGGCGCGTCGTCGACGAAGATCTCGTCCAGCGGCACCCCCCGCGCGGTGAGGGTGGGGGCGAACGCCGCGCACGCCAGCAGGGCCGCGAGCGTCACCGCCCAGACGCGGCGCGGGGCGCGGTCCACGAGGGCCGCCACCTTCGTCCACACGCCGTGCCCGGCGCCGGCCCTCCCGGACTTCGGCGCCGCCGGCCAGTACGCCTTGCGGCCCAGCAGGACCAGGACGGCCGGGAGGAACGTCAGCGCCCCGAGGACCGCGCAGACGATGCCGATGGCGCCGGCCGGACCCAGCGCGCGGTTGTTGGTCAGGTCGCTCAGCAGCAGGGCCAGCAGCCCCAGCGCGACCGTGGCGGCGCTCGCCCCGACGGGTCCGTACGACTGGCGCAGCGCGGCACGCATCGCGGCGTACCGGTCCTCGTGCCGGGCGAGCTCCTCCCGGAACCGCGCGGCCAGCAGCAGGGCGTAGTCGGTCGCGGCGCCGATGACGAGGATGAACAGGATGCCCTGCACCTGGCCGTCGACGCGCAGGACGTCGGCGTCGGCGAGGACGTACACCACCGCGCACGCCAGGGCCAGCGCGAACACCGCGCACAGGATGACCACCAGCGGCAGCAGCACGCTGCGGTACACCAGCAGCAGGATGAGCAGCACGGCGGCGAGGGCGACGCCCAGCAGCAGGCCGTCGATGCCGGCGAACGCGTCCCCCAGGTCGGCCTGGGTCGCCGCCGGGCCGGCCAACTGCGCACGCGTACCGGGGACGGCGCCGGTGGTGTCGCGCACCCGGTCCAGCACCGTGGACAGCTCGTCACCGAGGTCGGGCGCCAGCCGCAGGACGCCCTGGAGCGCCTCGCCGTCCTCGGAGGGCAGGGCGGGGGAGGGGCGGCCGACGACACCGGGCGTGCCGGCCAGCGAGGCGAGCGCCCGGGTGGCGTCCGCGCGCGCGGCGGGCGCGAGGCGCCCGCCGTCGGCCGCCGTCCACACGACGACGAGGGGCAGCGACTCCTCTTGGCGGAAGGCGCGCTGCGCCTCCAGGACGCGGGTCGACTCGGCGTCCTCGGGGAGGAAGGCCGCCTGGTCGTTGGTGGCCACCTCGCCGAGCTTGCCGGCGTACGGGCCGAGCCCGCCGCCGACGGCGAGCCACACGGCGATCAGGAGGGCGGGGAGCAGCCGGCGGGCGAGGGCCGGGAACGCGGACATGGGTCTCCTGCGGAAGAGGGAGGCGTCCCGGGGGCCGGCCCGGGGGAGCCGGCCCGCCGATCGTCTCGAGAAGTATCTCAACGACAAACTATCTCAATGATCGAGTTATATGCGTGGGCGGGGTCCCGCCACGCCGGGATCGGCTACACGCCCGGAGGCACCCGTACCCGATACACAGGCCGGGAACCGCCGCGCACCCGGGGCGCCGCGCACCGGGGGGCGCACCGGCCGCGGCCGTCCACCCCGTCAGCGCCGGGGCACGCCCTCCGCGCCCAGCTCCTCGTTCAGGACGGTGAGGAAGCGCAGCGCCACCGCCAGCTCCTCCGGCGCGAACCGCTCCCGCGCGGCCTCCGTCGCCCGGGCCAACGGCTGGAAGAAGGCGCGCGCGGCGCCGCGCGCCCCCTCGGCGTAGTGGAGGTGGACCACACGCCGGTCGGCGCTCTCCCGCGACCTGCGGATGTGTCCCGCCCGTTCCAGCCGGTCCACGCACGCGGTCACCGCGCCCGAGGTCAGCCCCAGGTGCTCGCGCAGCCGCCCCGGCGTCATCGGCTCCGTGGCGTCCAGGATGGCGGCGAGCGCCTGCACGTCCGTCGGGTGCAGGCCCTGGCTCGTCGCGAAGCCGTGCACCAGCCGGTTCACCTCGCCGTTCATCCGGCGCAGCTGCACGGCGAAGGCCTGCAGGTCCGCCGGGTGCCGCTCACCCCGCGCCCCGCCGTCGGCCCGCTCGTCGTCCCTCGTCACCACCTGGTCAGCCTATAGAAACCCGCAGGTGCGCATCCGCGCGCACCGGCCGGGCGGAACTCCGGAGCGGAACACCCACGACGGTCCACGCCGGGTGGGCGGAACACCGGGAGGCGGTCCACCGTGGAGAGAGCACCACACGAGACGGAGGCGTCATGACCGACACCACCCCGGGGCCCGACCGGGCTCCCCTCTGCCTGGTCACCGGCGCGACCGGGTACATCGGCGGCCGGCTCGTGCCCGAACTGCTCGCCGCCGGTCACCGTGTCCGCTGCCTGGCCCGCTCGCCCGGCAAGCTCCGCGACCACCCCTGGGCCGGCCGGGTCGAGATCGTCCGGGGCGACGTCACCGACGAGGAGTCGGTCGCCGCCGCCATGAACGGCGTCGACGTCGCCTACTACCTCGTCCACTCCCTCGGCACGGGCAGCGGCTTCGAGGACACCGACCGCCGCGCCGCGACCCTCTTCGGCGCGCGGGCCCGCGCCGCCGGCGTCGGCCGCCTCGTCTACCTCGGCGGCCTCACCCCCGCCGGGGTCCCCGCCGCCCGGCTCTCCGCGCACCTGCGGTCCCGCGACGAGGTGGGGCGGATCCTCCTCGACTCCGGCGTGCCCACCGCGGTCCTGCGCGCCGCGGTCATCCTCGGCTCCGGCTCCGCCTCCTTCGAGATGCTGCGCTACCTCACCGAGCGGCTCCCCGTCATGATCTCGCCCAGCTGGGTCGGCACCCGCATCCAGCCCGTCGCCGTCCGGGACGTCCTGCGCTACCTCGTCGGCAGCGCCCGGCTGCCCGCCGACGTCCACCGCACCTTCGACATCGGCGGGCCCGACGTCCTCACCTACCGCGACCTCATGCGGCGCTACGCCGCCGTCGCCGGGCTCCGGCGGCGGTTCATCGTGTCCGTCCCCGTGCTGAGCCTGCGCCTGTCCAGCCTGTGGATCGGACTCGTCACGCCCGTGCCCGCCTCCATCGCCCGGCCCCTCGCCGCCTCCCTGCGCCACGAGGTGGTCTGCCGGGAGCACGACATCGGCCGGTACGTCCCCGACCCGCCCGGCGCGCCCATCGGCGTCGACGAGGCCCTGGCGCTCGCCCTGCGCCGCGTCCGCGAGGCCCGCGTCACCACCCGCTGGTCGTCCGCGTCCGTGCCCGGCGCCCCCAGCGACCCGCTGCCCACCGACCCCGACTGGGCGGGCGGCAGCCTCTACACCGACGAGCGGGAGCGGCTGGTCGACGCCGACCCCGAGCGGTTGTGGCGGGTCATCGAAGGCGTCGGCGGCGACAACGGCTGGTACTCCTTCCCCCTCGCCTGGGCCGTGCGCGGCTGGCTCGACCGGCTCGTCGGCGGGGTGGGGCTCCGCCGCGGCCGCCGCGATGCCGCCCGGCTGCGCGCCGGCGACTCGCTCGACTTCTGGCGCGTCGAGGAGATCGAACGCGGCCGGCTGCTGCGCCTGCGCGCCGAGATGCGCCTGCCCGGCCTCGCCTGGCTGGAGATGTACGCCGACCGGGACGAGCAGGGCCGCACCCGCTACCGGCAGCGGGCCCTGTTCGCCCCGCGCGGCCTGGTCGGCCACGCCTACTGGTGGAGCGTCTCGCCGTTCCACGCCGTCGTCTTCGGCGGGATGGCCCGCAACATCACCAAGGCCGCGGCCAGACCCGCGACCTCCCCCGGGAGCGCGCCGTGACCACCGCCGTCGTCCTGTTCACCTCGGACCTGCGCCTGCACGACCACCCGCCGCTGCGGGCCGCCCTGCGCGCCCACGGCGCCGTGGTCCCGCTCTTCGTCCGCGACGAGGCCGTCACCGCCGCCGGGTTCGCCCCGCCCAACCGGGAGGCGTTCCTCGCCGATTGCCTCGCCGACCTCGACGCGGGGCTGCGGCGGCGCGGCGGGCGGCTCGTCGTACGGTCCGGGCGCGTCGCCGACGCGGTCGCCGCGGTGGCGGCGGAGACCGGCGCCACCGAGGTGCACCTGGCGGCCGACCACAGCGGTTACGCCCAGCACCGCGAGGAGCTCCTCCGCACGGTCCTGGCGGCCGCGGGGAGGCGGCTGCTCGTCCACGACGGGGTGGGCACCGTCGTCCCGCCCGGCGACGTCACCCCGCACGGCTCCGACCACTACGCCGTCTTCGGCCCGTACTTCCGCCGCTGGTCGGGGCAGCGGCCCCGCGAACCGCTCGCCGCGCCCCGCGCCGTCCCCGTGCCCGACGACGTCCGCTCCGAGGAGCTCCCGTCCCGCTCCGGCGTGCCCGGCACCTCGCCCGGCCTCGCCGCCGGGGGCGAGGGCGAGGGCCGGCGCCGGCTCGACGCCTGGCTGCGCGACGGTGTCGACGCGTACGGCGAACGCCACGACGACCTGGCGGGCGACGCCACGTCCCGGCTCTCGCCGCACCTGCACTTCGGTTCCGTCTCCGCCGTGGAGGCCGTCCACCGGGCGCGGGCCCGGGGCACGCCCGGCGCCGAGGCGTTCGCCCGGCAGCTGTGCTGGCGCGACTTCCACCGCCAGCTGCTCGCCGCCCGGCCCCGCGCGGCCCGCGACGACTACCGCACCCGGCACGACCGGTGGCGCGACGAGCGGACGGCGGCCGGTGACATCGAGGCGTGGCGCTGCGGCCGCACCGGCTACCCGGTCGTCGACGCCGCCATGCGCCAACTCGCCCACGAGGGCTGGATGCACAACCGGGGGCGGCTCCTCGCCGCGAGCTTCCTCACCAAGACGCTCTACGTCGACTGGCGCGTCGGCGCCCGGCACTTCCTGGAGCTGCTGGTCGACGGGGACGTCGCGAACAACCAGCTCAACTGGCAGTGGGTGGCGGGCACCGGCACCGACAGCCGCCCCCACCGCGTCCTCAACCCGGTCCTCCAGGGGCGCCGTTACGACCCCGAAGGCGCCTATGTGCGCCGCTGGGTACCGGAGCTGGCGGGCATCGCGGGCCCGGCCGTGCACGAGCCGTGGAAGCCGGCCGTCCGGGAGCGGATCGGCGACGGCTATCCGCCGCCGATCGTGGAACTCCCCGCCGCCCTGGCCCGCTTCCGCGAGGCCCGCGGCCGCTGAGACCGCCCACCGGGACGCTCGGTGCGGCCCGGCCCCGGGTCTCCGGGGCCCGGATCCCCGGGCCCGGACCCTCGGGTCTCCGGGTGCCCCGGGCCTCCGGGCCCGGAGGCTGCCGAAGGCCGTCGAGACCCTGGGACCGCTGGGACCCCCGGGGCGCTTGAGACCGCCGGGTCCGGCGGGGCTGCCGGGCCCGCGGGATGCTTGAGACGGCCGAAACCTCCGGGGCTCCCGGGGCGCTTGAGACCGTCGGGGCCCCGGAACCGCCGCGACGACTGCGAGCGCCGAAACCGCACCCGGTCCCGCCCGAACCGTCCGAACCCCCGGACGCACCAGCGACATCCGGGCCCCCGAGCCGCCCGCCCCGGGAACCGGCCCCCGGCCCGAGCCGCCCGCCGCCCGGGACCGGCCCGGTCGGCCGGTCCCGGGCGGCGGGCGTCACCCCGCGCGCCGGCCGCGCCGCAGCTGCCACACGAAGTACGGCGTGCCGATGAGCGCCGCCAGCAGCCCCGAGGGGATCTCCGCCGGGGCGATCGCCGTCCGGCCCACCGTGTCGGCGGCGATCATCAACGCCGCGCCCAGCAGCGCCGCCGTGGGCAGCAGCCGGTGCGCCCGCGAACCGACCAGCATCCGCGCCGCGTGCGGCGCGACCAGGCCGACGAACGCCACCGTCCCCACCACCGCCACCGCGCACGCCGCCAGCGCCACCGCGAGGGCCAGCACGGACAGCCGGGTGCGCTCCAGCGGCAGGCCCAGCGTGCGGGGCGTGTCCTCGCCCAGCGCCAGCAGGTCCAGCCGGCGGAAGGCCAGCACCACCAGCGGCACGCCCACCACCACTGCCACCACCAGCACCGACAGGTCCGTCGTGTCCCGCGCGTACGTCGACCCCGACAGCCACGTCAGTGCCTGCGCCACCTGGAAACGCGCCCCCACCACCAGGTAGTTGGTGGCCGCCGTCGTCAGTGCGAACGTGCCGATGCCCACCAGCACCAACCGCTCCGGCGCCACCGAACCCTTCCGCAGCGACAGCCCGTACGTCAGCGCGAAGGCCGCCGTACCGCCCAGGAGCGCCGCGACGGGCAGCGCCGCGTACGGCACCGACGGCAGCGCCACCAGCACCAGCGCCGCACCGAATCCGGCGCCACCGCTGACGCCCATCACGGTCAGGTCTGCCAGCGGATTGCGCGACACCGTCTGCACGATGCCGCCCGCCACCGCCAGCAGCGCCCCGGCGAGCGCCGCCACCAGCAGGCGCGGCAGCCGGTACTCCAGCACCACCCCGCCCAGCAGTTCGTCCCCGCCGCCCGCCAGCAGCCGGGGCAGCTCGGCGAGCGGGACGGAGATGTCACCGAGGACCAGCCCGCCGGCCAGCAGCGCGCACACCGCCGCCATCCCGCCGACCAGCAGCGCCGGGTACGGCAGCCGCCGCCCGCGCCGCCCCGGCATCACGGTGCCGGGCGCCGCCGGCTCCGCCGGCAGGCGGCGGGCCAGCCACAGGAACAGCGGCGCGCCGAACAGCGCCGTCACCACGCCGGCCGGGACCTCGTTGCCGGTGGGCGACGTCACCCGCGCCAGCAGGTCCGCCCCGAGCAGCAGCGTCGCGCCCCACACGGCGGACGCCGGCAGCAGCGCCGCGTGCCGCCGCACCCCGGCGAACCGCACGAGGTGCGGCGCGGCCAGGCCGACGAAGCCGATCGGGCCCGTCACCGCGACCGCGCACGCCGTGAGCAGCACCGACAGCAGCACCGCCGTCAGCCGTACCCGTCCCACGTGCACGCCGAGGCCCCGCGCCGTCTCGTCGCCCGTCCCGAGGATGTCCAGCGTCCTCGCCAGCAGCAACCCGCCCGCCAGCCCCGCCGCGAGCAGCGGCAGCACCGTCACCGACCGGCCGCTGTCGGCGACCGCGAGGGAGCCGTGGCCCCAGAAGAACACCGCCCCGGTCTCCTCCTGGAACAACACCACCAGCACCGCCGTGACGCTCGACAGGGCGAGCGTCACGGACACCCCGGCCAGCACCAGGTGCGCCGGACGGCCCCGCGACCCGCCGGCCACGGTGTGCACGAGCGCGGCGGCCAGCAGACCGCCCACGAACGCCACCCCGCCGCGCGGCAGGTCGCCCAGCGAGAAGCCGGTGATCGCGCTGACCGCCACCGCCAGGTACGCGCCGGCCGTCACGCCCAGCGTGTCCGGTGACGCCAGCGGATTGCGCACCGACGACTGCAGCAGGCACCCCGCCACCGCCAGCGACGCCCCGGCCACCAGCCCGGCCAGCGTGCGCGGCAGCCGCCCGCCGAGCAGCACCGACCGCGCGTCGGCGTCGCCGCCGCCCAGCAGCACCCGCAGCAGGTCCCCCAGCCCCACGCCGCTGCGGCCGTACCCGAGGTGGGCCACCGTCACCAGCAGCAGCGCGAGCACCCCGCCCAGCACGATCGCGGCCGGGCCGGCCGGGAGGCGGTGCGCCCTCCCGGCCGGCCCCGGCACGGTCGTCGCCGGACGCGTCGCGAGTCCGGTCATGAAGTGAGCGCGCCCGCGATCTCGTCGGCCACCTGCCCGGTGGAGAACGGCCCGCCGAAGAACCACGTGCCCGGGTCGAGGGCGTGGACCCGCTTGCCCTCGGCGAAGTCCAGGCTCTGCCACAGCGCGTTCTTCGGCAGGGAGCCGGTGAAGACGTCGTCGTCCTTCGCGGCGACGTACACCAGGCTGGACTTCTCGACCGGCTTCAGGCCCTCGATGTCGACCTTGCTCATGCCGTACGCGTCGGCCTTGCCCGACCAGGCGTTCTTCAGACCGAGCCGCGGCAGCAGGCCGCCCGGGATGGTGGAGTCGGTGAGGACCTCCACCACGGCGGCGCCGTCCGTGGTGTAGCCGCGCGCGACGGTCACCGCGGAGCCGCCCTTGCCGGCGTCGGCGAGCTTGCGCTTGGCGGCGTCGACCTTGGCGTCGAGGTCCTTGAGGGCCTGGTCCGCAGCGTCCGCCTTGCCGACCGCCGTGCCGATCTTCTTCAGCGTGGCCCGCATCTCCTCGTACTCGCTGTCCGTCGCGTACGGGTCGAACATGAGCGTCGGCGCGATCTTGTTGAGCTGCTCGTAGTTGGCCTCGGAGCGCACCTTGGACGTGATGATCAGGTCCGGCTTCAGCACCTTGATCGTCTCCAGGCTGGGCGCCTGCCGGGTACCGACGTCCTTGACGTCCTTGCCGAAGCGCGGGCCGCCGGTGACCCACTGGTCGTAGCCCTTCACGTCGGCCACCCCGGCCGGGGACACCCCGAGGGCCAGCAGGTCCTCGGCGTACGTCCACTCCAGTGCGACGACCTTCGCCGCCGGCTTGTCGAGTGTGGTGGAGCCCTTGAGGTGGGTGACGGTGACGGCGCCGCCGTCCTTCCCGCCGCTGCCCTTCGTCGGGGACCCGCCGCCCGCCTCCTCGGCGGCGGAGCCGCAGCCGACGGCGGTGACGGCGAGCGCCGCGGCGGCGAGGAGGGCGGTCAGGGTGGTCCGTGCGGCCCGTGGTGGTGTGCGCATGAGCGAGGTTCCTTTGCTCGTTCGGGTGGTGCGGTTCCGTGGTGCGGTGTGCTTCAGGTGGCGGCCGCCGCCGACGGCTCGCGCCAGGTCGGCAGGCAGGTCGGCACACCCGTGTGGGGGTCGTGGGTGACGGTCGTGTCGATGCCGAAGGCCGTGCGGACGGTCTCCTCCGTCAGCGCCTCGGCGGGCGTGCCGGAGGCCACGATCCGGCCCCCGGCGAGCACGACCATCGCGTCGGAGAACGCGGCGGCCTGGTTCAGGTCGTGCAGCACCACCGCCACGGTGATGCCGTGCTCGTCCGCCAGCCGCCGCACGAGCCGCAGCACCTCGATCTGGTACCGGATGTCGAGGTACGTCGTCGGCTCGTCGAGCAGCAGCAGACCGGTCCGCTGGGCCAGCGCCATGGCGATCCACGCCCGCTGCCGCTCGCCGCCGGACAGCCGGTCCAGGGTCCGCTCGGCGAACGGGCGCAGGTTCGTCGCGTCCAGAGCCCAGGCGACGGCCTCGCGGTCCTCCCGGCCGGCGCCGCGCGCCAGCAGCCCCTGGTGGGGGTGGCGCCCGTAGGAGACCAGCTCCTCGACCGTCACCCCGGCCGGGACGATCGGCGACTGCGTCAGGAAGCTCAGCTTGCGCGCCAGCTCCCGCGGCCGGTACGCGGCGAGGTCCCGCCCGTCCAGGACGATCCGCCCCCCGTCCGGGGTGTGCAGCCGGGCCAGCGCCCGCAGCAGGGTGGACTTGCCGGAGCCGTTGGGTCCGACGAGCGCGGTGACCTCGCCGGGGGCGAGGGCGACGGCGATGCTCCGCGCGACGGGCTCGCCCCCGTGGCCGAGGGTGAGCTCCGACGCGCTGATCTCGATGCTCATGACAGCGGGTTGGGGACGGTGCCGTTCGGGCGCAGCGCGTGGCGCAGCGCCCGGTCGACGTAGCGGGTGACGACGAGCCGGTCGGTGTTGAACGGGTAGCGGGGGAACTCCTCCGCGAGCATGTCGTACGCGGCGAACCGCTCCGCCTTCTCCGGGAACCGCTTCTGGTACGACACGACCGCCTGCCGCACCAGCCGCCAGAACCGCTCCTCCGCCACGCCCAGCTGCTCGGCGACGAGCGGCGCCAGGTACCGGAAGTGGCCCAGCAGCAGCTGGTCCACCACGTGCTGGCGGATGACGACCGGGTCCTTGCGCGGCAGGACGTGGTCGTAGCCGTCCGGCTCGGGTCCGCGCTCGGGCACCGGGGCGTGCGAGACGGACACGTCGTCGACGAAGTCCTTCAGGAACAACCGGCGCGGCACGTCGTTCCCGTCGTACCCGATCAGGGTGTTCTGACCGTGCGGGTTGAAGGTGATGCCGTACGTGTACATCACGTGCAGCACCGGGTGCATCACCGTCTCGAACAGCCGCGACAGCCACTCCTCGGCCGGCAGCCCGGAGGCGCGGGCCAGCTCCGCCGCGAACGACGTGCCGTGCTCGTCGACGTACAGCAGCGACGCGAACGTCCGCACCCGCTCGCCCTCGTCCTGCCGCGACGACACCGACTCGCGCCAGATGCAGCCGAGCGTCTCCAGGTGCTGGTACGGCACGTCCGCCACCCGGTCCAGGTAGGGGTGACGGACGGTCACCGACGCCACCTCGCCGAGGAAGACCGTCCGCAGCTCGTCGCGCAGCAGCGGGTCCTTGCCGAGCAGGCCCGTGAGCCACTGCGTGGTGAGCGGCGCGCCCTGGGTGCAGTGCGGCGGGATGCCGCGCCAGATCAGCGTGTTGACGATCTTCAGGGGGAGCTTGACGTCCCAGCGGCCGCGCTCCGACACGTTCGTCATCGTCCGCACCGACTGCTGCGGCAGGTACACGTCGGCGCTCTCGCCGAGCGGGACGATCCGCCGCTGCGCGATCTCGCCCGCGAACAGCACCTGCACGGCGTGGTCCCACTGCCAGGGGTGGACGGGCATCCACACGTACGCGTCCGGGTCGCCGCCCGCGGCCTCGATCCGCGCGCGGAACGCGGCGGCGGTCTCCTCGTCCAGCTCGTGCCCGACGACCGCCCGCTCGCTCAGTTCCGGCGTGCCGCGGAACTCCGCCAGGCCCCGGTGCACGGCGATCCACCGCAGCGCCACCGTCCGCCCCGACTCCGGCGCGTACGCCCGCACGTCCGTCGCGGAGAAGCCGATGCGGCCCTTGTTGGCCACGAGCGTCGGGTGGCCCGTCATGGCGGACTCCAGCTCGGCGTGGTCCAGCGCGCGCAGCTCGGCCGCCGTCCGCCCGCCGTGCTCGATGCGCGCGGCGTCCACGGCGAGGGTCGCCGACACCTCGGTGAGGTACATGGCCAGGGTCGGCGGGTCGGTCCCGATCGTCCCCGCGCAGTCGACCAGGAACTGCTGCGCGTCCCAGGCGGGCGTGGCGATCTCGTTGCCGAGCAGCCCGGCGGCGCCGCGCGTGACGGAGGAACCGTCCACGCGCCAGGAGCCCAGGGCGCCCCGGGCGGCGGAGAAGACGTACGAGACCCCGCTGTCCAGGTCGACGCGGAAGCGGCCCTCCGTCTCCAGCTCCAGGGGCTTGACCAGCTCCTCGAACGCGAACTCGGAGAGCGTCTTGGCGAGGAGTCTGCGGTTCGCCTCCCGCCACGCGTCCGGCGACACGTCGGCGAGGTCGGGGACGGGGTGGCCGTCAGTCATACGGGCTGTGCCTTTCTCGTGAGGACGCCGGTTCTTCTTCCGGCCCTTGTGCTGCTCCGTTCCGCGGCGCTTCATGCGGCGGTCCCTTCCTCCTCGACGGCCCGCCCGGCCCGGACGACCGCGTCGAGCAGGTCGTCCACGTCGGTCGTGCGGGCCTGCGGGTTGAGCAGCGTCAGCTTCAGGTGGACGGTGCGGCGGCCGTCGTCCTGCGCCACGTCCGTCCGGCCGACCAGCGCGTGCCCCGTGCGCAGCAGACGGCGGCGCAGGGCGCCGTTGACGGCGTCCGACGCGGCCGGGTCGCGGGTGGCGTACCGGAAGACGACCGTGGAGAGCGTCGCCCCGGCGGTCAGCACGAGCGCGGGGTGCGCCGCCACCGCCCGCTCGGCGTGCCGGGCCAGGTCGTGGCAGGCGTCGAGCATCCCGCCGACGCCGTCGGTGCCCAGCGCCAGGAACGTCGCCGCGACCTTCAGCGCGTCCGCGCGGCGGGTCGTCTGGAGCGACAGGCCGAGCAGCCCGTCGTACCCGGCCTCGCCGTCGTCGTCCGGATTGAGGTAGGCCACCCGCAGCCCCGTCGACGGCGCGAAGTCGGCCGCGTCGCGGGCGAGCAGGACACTGGCCGCGGCCGGCTGCCAGGCCGTCTTGTGCAGGTCGAGGGTGACCGTGTCGGCCTCCTCGATCCCGGCGAGCAGCGGCCGCAGCCGGTCGGAGAAGAGGGCGCCGCAGCCGTACGCCGCGTCGACGTGCAGCCGTACGCCGTGCTCCCGGGCCACCGCGGCGACCTCGTGGAGCGGGTCCACGGAACCGTAGTCGGTGGTCCCCGCCGTGGCGACGACCGCGACCGGCAGTCGCGTCCCGGGGTCCACACCGCGCAGCGCCGCGTCCAGCGCCTCGGGGCGCATCCGGTGCCGCCGGTCGACGGGCACGGTCCGCACGGCCTCCTCGCCCAGCCCGAGCACCGCGCAGGCCCGGGCGACGGAGAAGTGGGCCAGCTCGGAGCAGAGGACGAGCGGCGCGAGGCCGAACCCGGTCAGTCCGCCGCTGCGCACGTCGCGGACCTTCGCTGCGGCGGCGTCGCGGGCGATGAGCAGGGCCTGGAGGTTCGAGGCGCTGCCGCCGGGCGTGAGCACGCCGCCCGACTCGGGCCCGTACCCGGCGAGTCGGCACAGCCCCTTCACCAGCCGCCGTTCGATCTCGACGGCGTACGGGCCCGAGTCCCAGGTGTCGACGGACGCGTTGAAGATCCCGGCGAGGACGTCGGCGGCGGCGGCGACGGCCAGCGACGGCGGCTGGAGGTGGGCGGCGGCGCGCGGGTCGGCGAGGTCCACGGTGGTCTCCGCGCAGGCCCGGGCGAGGGCCAGCACGGCGTCGCGGCCCGCGCCGGCGCGCGGCACGACACCGTCGGGGAACTGCTCGTCGACCAGCCGGGTCAGCTCCTCCGGGCTCAGCGCGGGCAGCGGTCCGCCGCGGCGGCGCAGCCCGGCGGCGGCCTCCCGGGCGATGTCGCGCACGAGGCGGCCCAGCTCGGCGAGTCCGGCGGGGGAGGCCGCGAGCAGGTCGGGTTCGAGCAGCGGCGAGGGCCCGGACGCGGGCCCGGGTATCGGGTCGGACAGGGCACTACCGGGCATCGTCATGGCAGGTCATTCCTGTAGTCCCGGACGGGGGGCGGGCAGGGGCGTGAAGGGTCAGGGGCGTACGGCGGGCACCGACCCGGGCGGGGCGGCCGAGCCGGTCCCCGGGACGGCGCCCGGCGGGACGCCCGGCGCGGCGGCCGGAGCCTGGACCGTGGGGGGTGGCTGGGACATGGGGGTCGTGGGGGCCGGCGGCAGGGGCGCGGCGGCCAGGGGGAGGACGGGCCGCCCCGCGGGCGGGGGCGTGGCGGCCGGCGGGCCGCCCTCCGGCCGGGCCCACGCGGCGGCACCGGTCGCCGCACCGGCTGCCGCACCGGTGGCGGGGCCGGGGGCGGGGGCCGTAGGGCCGGGGGCCCGCCGCTGCTGCGGCAGCACGGCGGGCGCCGTCTCGGCGGCCGGGACGGGCGGCGCCGGCGGGGCCGTGCCCACCCGTTCCGCCCCGGGCGGCGCCTGCCCACCGGCGGCGGACGGCACCGCCGCCGGCGGCGTCACCCTGGCCGGCGGCGTCACTGCGGACGCGACGGCGGCGGGCGACACCGCCGCGGCCGCGGCGGCGGACCGGCCACGGCCCGGGGCCGCGACGGCGAGGACGCACAGCAGCGCGCCGCAGACCGGCAGCGGGGCCCACAGCGCCGCGGTCGCCGCCGCGGTGGCGACCATGGGCGCGAGCAGCAGACCGGCCGTCTGACCCATGGCGACGACGCTGTACGCCGCCCCCGACCCGCTCGCCCGTATCACCCGCTCGTCCAGGGCGACCTGCCCCAGCGCCAGCCCGGCGCCGAACACCAGCCGCGCCGCCGCCAGCCACCCGGGGTCGGTGACCGCCGCCTGCGCGGCCAGGCCCGCCGCGGCGACGAGCATCCCGTACCGCAGCAGCGGCCGCCCGCCCAGCCGGGCCCGCAGCCGGCCGGCCACGGGCAGCAGCGCCAGCACCGCCAGGTGCGGCAGCACGAACAGCAGCGTCGCCGTGCCCGCTGACGCGCCGGCGTCCGTCACGTACTCGGTGAAGTACGGCCGCGCCGCGTACACCGCGACCGCCGTCAGCAGCACGTACCCGGCCAGCCGCCACACGTCGCCCCCGGCGGGCGCCGCGGGCCCGGCGGCGCCCGCCGGGCCGGCCACCGGCCGCAGCAGCCGCACGCACGCCACCAGCAGCACCGCCTCCACCACCGCCAGCAGCGGCAGCGCGGTGCGCGGGTCGGGCACGGACACGACCAGGCCGCCCAGCAGCGTCGCGGCGACCGAGGCCGCGTGCAGCACGGCCACGTACTGGACCACCCCGGGCAGCACCCCGCGCGGGTGGCTCCGCGCGAGCCCCGGGTAGGCCAGCAGGACGACCGCCTTCGCGGCCACGAGCAGCACGGACACCCCGGTGAACACCGCGTACGACGGAGCCAGCACCAGTGCCGCCGTCAGCAGCACCGCGGCGGTCTGGCCCGCCGTCACCAGCCGGGCCAGCGGCACCCGCCGGCACGCCCGCCCCCACAGGGGCAGCGCCACGACCGCCGACACCTGGCACGCCACGAGGAACAGCCCCGTCGCCGCCAGCGCCTCCACCCCGTACGCGGCGCGGAACAGCGCCGGGTAGAACGGGGCCAGCGCCGACTGGGTCACCATGTGCAGCCCGGCCGCCGCCAGCAGCACCGGGCGTCCGTGCCCCCCCGTCATGCCGTGCGCTCGCGGACCATGAACGCCGCCCGCTTGCCCGGCAGGTCGATCTGCCGCGCCATGCGGAACCCGGCCCGCTCGAAGGCGCGCAGCGAGCGCGCGTTGCGGATGTCCGGCTCGGCGACGACCCGCTCCGCGTACGGGTCGGTGCGCAGCTGCCAGTCCGACACGGCCCGCAGCAGCACCGCTCCGAGCCCCCGGCCCCGGTAGGCGGACGGGCCGAGCAGCAGGTGCACGCCCGCGTCGCGCGGCCGGGAGGCGTAGTGGTGGCGCAGCGGGTCCAGGTCGGCCCGGTACAGCTCCCAGTAGCTCATCGGCGTGCCGTCCACGCACCCGACGTACGGCGTGGAGTGGGAACTGGCCACCTGCTCGCGCAGGTAGGCGGCGACGCGCTCCACCGGCTGCGCCATCTCCCAGAACTCGGCGACCTCCGGGTCGTTCATCCACCCGTGCACCAGCTCGGCGTCGGCGGCCGGGTCGACCGCCCGCAGCGCGAACACGCCCTGCTCCAGCACCGTCTCGGCGATGACGAGCCGCTCGCGCGTCACTTGCGCACCTCCACCACGGGGTTGGGGATGTCCACGTACACCGACTGCGCCTCCAGCGGGCCCGTCAGCTCGTCCATGCCGCGCACCCGCGTCAGCAGGTTCGCCTTGCAGCGCAGCGTCGGCTCCTCCCGCAGCAGCGAGGCGAGGCGCAGCCGGTCGCCGTGCGCGGCGGCGGCGTCCGCGAGGAACCGGTCGGCGTGCCGCAGCAGCCGTGCCTCGTCCGCGAGCCACTGGGAGCCGAGCGCGCCGGCCAGGCCGAGCAGGTTGTTGATGCCGACGTAGTAGGCGAGCCGCTCGTCGATGACGTCGTCCGCGACGTACGTGCCGAGGTCACGGCCGACACCGGGCACCCAGCCGTACAGGGCGTCGCTGCGGCCGGGGGAGAAGTAGTAGCCCTGGTTGTCGCGGTAGCGGCCGCCGGCCGGCCAGCCGTCGCCGTCCACCGTGACGAGGGTGTTCTGCTGGTGCGCCTCAAGACCGAGACCGTACGTCGCGTACAGCCACAGCACGGGCCCGACGACGCGCTCGGCGTACCGGGCGAACCACTCCTCGCCGACGTCGCCGACCGGCCGGCCGGTGCGCGTGGCGATGGCGTGCACGAGCGACGCCAGCCGGGAGCGGCCGTCGGGCAGGTCGGGGCGGGGCGCGACGAGGCCGGCGACGCACTCGGCCTGGGTCGCCGCGTCCGCCGGGAACGGGTTGGCGCGCACGACCACGTCGAGGCCGGTGTCGCCGCCGTCGGCGGTGGCGTCGACCGCGAGCCACGCCGGGTCGCGGACGATCGCGAACCCGGGGTGCGCGGCGTGCAGCGCCCGGCCGAGGCCGGCGGTGAGGAGCCGGTCGACGGCGAGGCCCCGGTGCAGCTCGGAGCGCATGTTCTCGCGCCGCGAGTTGGTGATCCGCAGGCCCAGCGAGAACTTCAGCATCACGGGCGCGTCGGCCCGGTACAGCGTCCGCACCGACGAGGTCGCCGACCAGGCGGGACCGGACGGGCCGAGGTCGTGCAGCAGCCCGGCGTCCAGCAGGGCCCGGACGGCGGGCCGGTGGACGACGTCCTGCGCCTGCCACGGGTGGGCGGGGACCAGGACCGTGCCCGACGGGCGGGTGGGCGTGTCGCCCGCGAAGCCGGCGAGGAGTTCCTCGGCGCTCCGGTCGAGCGACGAGTCGGCGCGCACGACCGACGGGTCGGCGGCGAACCAGTGGAGCGGGAAGGCACCGCGGACCTCGGGCGAGTAGCGGGCGGCCTCGGTGTCGGTGAGCCCCTCGCGGCTCTTCGGCGTCGGGTGCAGCGGGTGCCCGGTGAGGAGGGCCTGTTCGGCGGCGAGGAACGCGGTGGTGCCGGCCGGGTCGTCGGGCGCTTCCCGGCGGGCCCGGACGAACGCGGCGACGCGGCGCACCGAGTCGCTGACCCGACCGGTCAGGTCCGCCACGGAGGCCGGGTCGCCGTCGGCCGCCTCGACGCCGAGGAGCGCGGCGAGCGCGGTGGCCGGGGCGGGTGCCCCGGACGGGAGGCGGGGGGACCCGAAGCGGTGCCAGCCGACCGGCGACCAGTACAGGACGGGCACCTCGACGGCCGTGCCCGACGCGGGCAGCTCCAGGCGGAGCACGTCGCCGTCGGGCCGCTCCACTCCGGTCTCCCGCACCCAGCAGCGCAGCAGGTTGTCGACGGCGGCCCGGTCGGCCTCCGTGACGGGGTCCAGGGGCTGGATCTCGCTCATGCGCACTCTTTCTGGTCGTCGGCGGATCGGGGCCGGGTGAGGCCGAAGGTGGTGAACGCGGTCCGCTCCGGCAGCGGGTAGGCGGGCCGCCCGGTCAGGGCGTTGAGGATCACCGCGGAGCGCCAGGCGGCCAGCCCCAGGTCGGGAGTGCCGACGCCGTGCGTGTGCCGCTCGGCGTTCTGCACGAAGACCGCCCCGCCGACCTTGTCGTCGAGGGCCAGCCGCTGGTCGCGGCCGACGAGGGGCCGGCCGGCGCCGTCGCGGGAGATGTGCGGGCCGAGCGCTTCCAGCAGCCCGTCGACGGGCCGCTCGGCATAGCCGGTGGCGAGGACGACGGCGTCGGTGGCCAGCTCGCCCCGGGACCCCTCCTCGGTGTGCTCCAGGGACAGCTCCACCCGGCCGCAGCGCTGTTCGGCGGCCGTGACGGCGACGCCCGGCGTGAGGGTGACGTCGGGCCAACCGCCGGTGAGCGCGCGCCGGTACAGCTCGTCGTGGATGTCGCCGAGGGTGTCCGTGCTGACGCCCTTGTACAGCTGCCACTGCGCCGGCAGCAGCCGGTCCCGGGCGGTCTCGGGCAGGTCGTGGAAGTAGCGCGTGTAGTCGGGCGTGAAGTGCTCAAGGCCCAGTTTGCTGTACTCCATCGGCGCGAAGGCCGGGGTGCGGGCGAGCCACGTCAGTCCCTCCCGCCCGTGGGGGCGGGCCCGCAGCAGGTCGAGCAGCACCTCGGCCCCGGACTGGCCGGCGCCGACGACGGTGACGTGCCCGGCGGTCAGCAGCCGGTCCCGGTGGGCGAGGTAGTCGGCGGAGTGCAGCACGGGCGCGTCCGGGTCGCCGGCCAGGGCGCGCAGCGGAGCGGGCACGTGCGGGGCGGTGCCGACGCCGAGCGCGAGGTGCCGGGCGAGGACCGTGCCGGTGCCGAGGACGGCGCCGTGCCCGTCGATCCGGGTGTACTGCGCCGCGTACGCCCGGCGGTCCTCGTCCCAGGTGACGGAGTCGACGCGGTGGCCGAAGCGGCAGGAGGGCAGTTCCTCGCTGACCCAGCGGCAGTAGGCGTCGTACTCGGCGCGCGGTATGTGGAAGCGCTCGGCGAAGTAGAACGGGAACAGCCGCTCCTGGGTGCGGATGTAGTTGAGGAACGACCACCGGCTCGTCGGGTCGACGAGGCTCACCAGGTCGGCGAGGAACGGCACCTGCAGCGTCGCCCCCTCGATCAGCAGGCCCGGGTGCCACCGGAACGCGGGCCGCTGGTCGAGGAAGACGGCGTCGAGCCC
The DNA here is from genome assembly GCF_043077165.1 of Streptomyces kanasensis. Taxonomy (NCBI): domain Bacteria; kingdom Bacillati; phylum Actinomycetota; class Actinomycetes; order Kitasatosporales; family Streptomycetaceae; genus Streptomyces; species Streptomyces kanasensis. The sequence continues at coordinate 1,095,234 of NZ_JBIBSF010000001.1, read as the reverse complement.
GGGCACCCCGTCGGCCAGCGCGGCCAGCGACAGGTTGAACGGGCCGACGCCCACGCCGAGCAGGTCGACGGTCCTCGGCTCCTCGGCGGCTTGCTCGGTCGTCATCGCGGTCCTTCCGGTTCCTGTGGGTGCGTGGTGCTGGTGCGGGCGGCGGTGTCGGCGACCAGGTCGAGCAACCCCGCCAGGTCCTCGCCCGCGGCCCGCGGGTGGAGCAGGGTGGCCTTCAGCCACAGCCGCCGCGTGCCGTCCGCGTCCTCGGCGACGGCGCGCCCCACGACGGCGCGGCCCTCGGTGAGGAGCCGGCGGCGCACCTCGGCGACCAGCGCGTCGCCGTCCGCCGGCGCGGCGGCGTCCGCGGCGGTGGGGCGGAACAGCACGGTGCTGATGCCGATGTCGCCGGGTCGGCGGCGCAGCCGCGGGTGGGCGTCGACGAGCGCCGCGAGGGCGTGGGCGGCGTGGACACAGTGCTCGACGAGCGCGCCGAGCCCGTCCCTGCCCAGGGCGCGCAGGGTGACGGCGACCTTCAGCACGTCGGGGCGGCGGGTGGTGCGGATGGAGCGGCCCAGCAGGTCGGGCAGTCCGGCCTCGCCGTCGTCATCGGCGTTGAGGTAGTCGGCGCGCAGCGCCAGGGGGGCGAGCGCGGCGCCGTCCGCGACGGCGAGGACCCCTGCCGCGACCGGCTGCCAGCCCAGTTTGTGCAGGTCGAAGGTGACGGAGGTGGCGGCGGTCAGCCCGTCGAGGCGGGGCGCGAGCCGCTCGCTGAACAGCAGCGGCCCGCCGTACGCGGCGTCGACGTGGAGCTCGGCGCCGTGCCGCGCCGCGACGGCCGCGAGGTCGGGGAGGGGGTCCACGAGCCCCTCGTCGGTGGTGCCCGCGGTGGCGACGGCCAGGGCGGGCCCGGTGGTCCGGGCGAGGGCCCGGTCGACGGCGGCCGGGTCGAGCCGCCCGCCGGGGGCGGCCACGGTGACCGGCTCGGGCAGGTCCAGCAGCCAGGCGGCGCGCCGCACGCTGTGGTGGGCGTTGGCGCCGCACACCACCCGCACCGTGGCGGCGCCGGCGGCGCGGGCCCGCTCGCGGGCGAGGAGCAGCGCCACGAGGTTCGACTCGGTGCCGCCGCTGGTGACCAGCGCGTCGGCCGCGGCCCGGCCCGGGTAGACCAGGGCGGCGAGGGCGGCGGTGACGTCCTGCTCCAGCACCGCCGCGGCGGGCGCCTGGTCCCAGGAGTCCATCGAGGGGTTGAGCGCGGCGGCGGCCAGGTCGGCGGCGGCGGCCACCGCCAGGGGCGGGCAGTGCAGGTGGGCCGCGCACCACGGGTGGGCCGGGTCGGCCGCGCCCTCGGCCACCGCCCGCACGACGGTCCGCAGGGCCTCCTCGGCGCCGGTGCCCCGCTCGGGCAGGACGGGCGCGCAGGCGGCGCGTAACCGCTCCGCGACCGCGGCCGGGCCGCCGCCGGGCATCGGCCCGCCCCGCGCGGTGGCGCCGTCGGCGAGCGCGTCGAGCACCACCGAGGTGAGCTTGCCGAGCGCGTACGCCCCGTCGGCGCCGCCCGCGACGGCGAGGTCCACCTCACCGGCCCCGGGTATGCCGGCGGCCCCGTCCGCCGGGGAGACGTCCCTGCCGTCCCCGGTCACCGGACGCTCGCCAGGGCCGCGGCGAGGCGCTCCACGACGGAGTCGGCCTGCTCGTCGGTGAGGACCAGCGGCGGCAGCAGGCGGACGACGGTGTCGTCCCGGCCGCCGAGCTCCAGCAGCAGACCGCGCTCCACGCAGGCCGCGCGGACGGCGTGGGCCAGGGCCGGGTCGCCCGGGGCGACGCCGTGGCGGTCGGGGGCGGCGTCCCGGTCGACGAGCTCCACGCCGATCATGAGCCCCCGCCCGCGCACCTCGCCCAGGACGGGGTGCAGGGCGGCGACGTCACGCAGACCGCGGCGGATCCGCTCGCCCAGTTTCAGGGCGCGTTCCGCCAACTGCTGCTCGGCGACGGTCCGCAGGGCGATCTCGCCGGCGACCATGGCGAGGGTGTTGCCGCGGAAGGTCCCGGTGTGGTGCCCCGGGCGCCAGGTGTCGAGCTCGGGGCGGTACGCGATGAGCGCCAGCGGCAGGCCGCCGCCGACGGCCTTGGAGGTGACGAGCACGTCGGGGGTGACGCCCGCGCGTTCGCACGCCCAGTAGTGCCCGGTGCGGCCGACGCCGGTCTGGATCTCGTCGACGACGAGGACGATGCCGTGCTCGGCGGTGATGCGACGGACCTCCCGCAGCCAGCCGTCCGGGCCCTCGACCACCCCGCCCTCGCCCTGGACGACCTCCAGGATGACGGCGGCCGGTGACCCCACCCCGCTGCTGGGGTCGGTGATCAGGCTCTCCAGCAACCGCGCGGACAGCTCCCCGGACCGTTCGCCGTCGCCGGTGCCGAAGGGGCAGCGCAGCCCGTAGGGGTAGGGCAGACGGGTCACCGGCACGCCGTCCGCGCCGACCATGCCGCTCATGCGGGGCGGTCCCGAGACGGCGGACGCGCCGAGCGTCATGCCGTGGTACGCGCCGGTGAAGGCCACGGTCCCGCGCCGACCCGTGGCGTGCTGGGCCAGTTTCAGCGCCGCCTCGACGGCGTCGGTACCGGCCGGGCTGCAGAAGTGCAGCCGCGCGGTGTCCCGCAGCCCACCGGGCAGCCGGCGGAGCAACTCGCCGCTGAAGGCGTCCTTCTGCGGGGTGATCATGTCCAGTGTGTGCAGCGGAGCGCCGGAGGCCAGGACCGACTGGAGGGCCGCGACGGTCTCGGGGTGGTTGTGCCCGAGCGCGAGGGTGCCCGCGCCGGAGAGGCAGTCCAGGTAGGTGCGTCCGTCGGCCCCGGTGATCACCGCTCCGGCGGCGTGCACGGGGGCGACGGGCAGCGTGCTTGCGTAGGTACGGGCGGAGGACTCGCGTCGCTCCTGGCGCTCGAGGAGCTCGGCGCGCAGCGCACCGTTCGGCATGGCGGATGCCCTTCGGTCGTGTTGCGGGGGTCGCGCACAAGGCGCACACGCGGCAGGCGCGGTGGGGGTGCCCACTGCCGCCTACGGAAAGTTAGGTTAGCCTAACCTGCGAAAAGATCAAGGCCCCGCGACGACGCGCTGCGCCGAACCGGTCCTCAACTACCCACCGCAAGCCCCCTTTTACGCCTCACGCGCCCCCTTCACTCCCCGCGCGCCCCCTGACGGTCCGTCGGAAACCCCCGACCACCCACCGCCCCCGGGCGCCCCCGGACCGGGACCCACGTCGACCACCGACAACGACGAACCACCCCACCGAACCCCACCCCGCCCCACCCCCTACTCCGGCAGCGGCAACCGCACGGAACGCCCCGGCTCGATGGACACCGCACACCCCGGCAGCTCGATGTCGATCGGCGCGATCCCCGACTCCGGCACCGTCACGTGCAGGCTCTCCGGCGTCATCCGCAGCCGCACGCCCCAGTGGCCGTGGAAGCGCAGGGTGAAGTCGTACTCCGACAGCTCCGGCAACGGCACCGGGTCCAGCCGCAGCCGGCCGCCCCGCGTGTCCAGCCCCGTCAGCCCGCGCTGCACCAGGTCGAGCGTGCCCGCCATCGCGCCCAGGTGGATGCCCTCGCCGGTCGTCCCCCCGTGCAGGTCCGCGATGTCCGCCACCAGCGCCTCCTGGACGAACTCCCACGCCTCCGCCCGCCGCACCCGCGCCAGCACCCAGCCGTTCACCAGCACGCTCAGCGTCGAGCCGTGGCTCGTGCGCCGCAGGTAGTACTCGACGGTCCGCCACCACGTCTCGTCGTCGAGCGCGTGCCCCAACCGCCGCAGCAGCACGCGCAGCTCGGCCGGCGGGAACAGGTAGCCCAGCATCAGCACGTCCGCCTGCTTCGACGCCTGGTAGCGGTTGACGGAGTCGCCCTCCGCCTCCAGGATCCGGTCCAGCCGCCGGATGTCGCCGTACCGGTGCCGCAGCCCCTCCCAGTCGAGCTCGGCCAGCTCCCCGTACCCGTGGAACTGGCTGATCACCCCGGAGTGGAACGGCACGTGCAGCCGGCGCGACACGTCGTCCCACAGGGCCAGCTCGCCGTGGTGGAGGCCGGTGCGCTCCTCCAGCTCCCGCCGGCGCGGCTCCGGCAGCTCCGCCATCAGTTCCAGCGCCCGCGCCAGCACCCACGCCGCCGTCACGTTCGTGTAGGCGTTGTCGTCCAGACCCGGCCGGTCCGCGCCCGGATAGCCGTCGTGGTACTCGTCGGGTCCCATCACCCCGCGGATGCGGTACCGGTCGAGGTCCGCGTCGTACGTCGCCGAGTCCGCCCAGAACCGGGCGATCTCCAGCAGCATCTCCGCACCCCTGGTGTGCAGGAACTCCGTGTCCCCGGTCGCCTCCCAGTAGCGCCACACGTTGTACGCGACCGCCGAGCCCACGTGGTGCTGGAGGTGCGAGTGGTCCGGCAGCCAGCGGCCCGAGCGGGGGTTGAGGTGCAGCTGCTGGGTCTCCTCCCGCCCGTCGCTCCCGCTCTGCCACGGGTACAGCGCCCCGGCCCGCCCGGCGTCCCGGGCGGAGAACCGGGCCCGCTCCAGCCGGCGGTGCCGGTAGGTCAGCAGTGCCCGCGACACCTCGGGGAAGTGCAGGTTCAGGTAGGGCAGCACGAACAGCTCGTCCCAGAAGACGTGCCCCCGGTACGCCTCGCCGTGCAGCCCGCGCGCCGGGACCCCCACGTCCAGGTCGGCGGTGTGCGGCGACAGCGTCTGCAGCACGTGGAACAGGTGCAGCCGCAGGATGCGGCCCGCCGCGTTCGGCACCCGCAGCTCCGCGCGGCGCCACAACTGCTGCCAGGCCGCCCGGTGCGAGGCCAGCAGCTCCCCGAAGCCGGGCGCGCGGCCCACCCGGTCCACCGCCGCGTGCAGAGGGTCGGAGATCGCCGGGTCGCGCGAGGTGTGCAGCGCCACGACCTTGTCGACGACGACGGTCGTGCCCGGCGTCAGCACCAGCCGCGCCCGCTGCGTCACCCGCCGGTCGCCGTGGACGACCTCCAGGTCGGCCGGGGCCGCGGTCCGCGCGGCGAGGCCGACGCGGATGCCGGACGAGACCGTGCGGCACCGCAGCCACACCCGGCCGTCCGCGGCCTCGCCGGTGCCGACGTCCTCCAGGTGCCGGGAGGACAGCTGCCGGTAGCGGGCCACGCCGGTGTTGGCGACCGACCCGTCCAGCTCCACCTCGACCTCCAGCTCCCCCGCCCAGTTCTCGGCGGTGAACTCGGTGCGCAGCGCCGCCAGGTGCGGGTCCCCCATGTGGACCAGCCGCAGCTGGCGCACCGCGAGGCGCCGCCCGTCGTCGTCCTCGTACCGGCTGCGCCGCTCCAGGGTGCCGCCGTGCAGGTCGAGGGTGAGCGCGTGGTCGGTGAGGTACTCGTGCGCGGGCGTCAGCCACGGGCCCGGCTCCGGCCCGTCGGCCACCCGGTAGCGCACGGGCAGCCAGTTGGGCAGGTTCACCATGTCCTCGTTCTCGACCCGCCGGCCCGCCACCTCCGACGCCAGCCGGTCGTAGCACCCGGCCGCGTACGTGCCCGGGTAGTGGGTCCCGTCCGCCGCGCACTCCGGGATCGCGCCGCGCGTCGCGAAGTAGCCGTTGCCCAGGGTGCACAGCGACTCCCGCAGCGCCTCCCGTTCGGCGGCGTACCCCTCGAACTCCCACGTCCAGTCGGTCACGACGGCTGTCCCTCCCGTACGGCGAGCAGCTCCGACAGGTCCCGTACGACGAGGTCGGCGCCGTGCCGGCGCAGCGCCCCGGCGCCGCCCGGGCGGCCCGTCCGGTCGACGCCCACGACGAGGGCGAACCCGCCGCGCCGCCCCGCCTCGACCCCCGCGAGGGCGTCCTCCACCACCGCGCACCGCCCGGCCGGCGTGCCGAGCCGGCGCGCGGCCTCCTGGAACAGCGCGGGGTCGGGCTTGCCGGGCAGGCCCAGCCGGGCCGCCTCCACCCCGTCCACCAGCGCGTCGAACAGGTCGAGGAGCCGCGCCCCCCGCAGCACCTCGCGGGCGTGCCGGGACGCCGAGGCGGCCGCCATCGGCACGCCCGCGTCCCGCAGGGCGCGCAGCAGCCGCACCGTCCCGGGGTAGGCGTCGACGGGGTGCCCGCGCAGGCGGGCGGTGAACCGGCGCTCCTTGTCGGCGGTGACGCGCTCCACGACCGCCGGTCCCGCGGGCAGGCCGCGCGAGGCGAGGAACGCCGCAGCGCCGTCCCGCCGGGAGCGGCCGTCCACGTACCGCGGGTAGTCGTCGGCCGGGTCGAAGGGCCGCCGCGCCGCCGGGTCGGCGGCGTCCGGCGGCAGGCCGGCCAGGAAGGCGTCGAAGGTCTCCTTCCACGCCGCGGCGTGGATCCGCGCCGAGTCGGTGAGGACCCCGTCCGTGTCGAAGACGACGGCCCGCACGGCCCGCAGCGCGGGGACCACCGTGCCGCAGGCCGTGGGCGGGCTCATGGGCGGGTCTCCTTGCGTCGTCGGCCGCCCGGGTTCCCGTGGGGCGAGCCCCGGGGGACCCGGCGCGGCGCGAGGAACGGGCTCCACGACCATCATGACCCGCACGGGGTCACGGGGCCGGGCCGGTGGAGCCGGGCGGGGTACCTCGCCGGGAGCCGCGCGGCGCGGGCCCCCGGCCGGGACGGCGACGACCGGGCGGGCGGCGCGGGCGCGGCCGGGCGCACCGGGTTTGCGCCGGACGGGTGACGCACCGCCCGAGCGCCACCCCGGCCGCGCCCACCCCACCGGTGGCCACTCCTCCCGCGACCCGCGCACGGCCACTCCTGCCGTGGCCACTCCTCCCGCGACCCGTCCGCGGCCACCGGCCCCCGGCCGCACGACCGGACGCGGCCCCGCAGGCTCCGGCGAGGCGTTCAGCTCAGGGAGTGCGCCAGCAGCCGCGCCGCCTCCGCGACGAGGGCGTCGTCCGCCGTCGCGTCGGGCGCGAACCGGGTCGTGAGCACGGCGAGGACGACCGGCGGACGTCCGGGCGGCCACGCCACGCCCACGTTGTTGTTCCCGCCGTACTCCCCGCCGCCCGTCTTGTCCGCCAGGACCCAGTCGGCCGGGAGGCCCTTGCGGAAGCGCTCCTTGCTGGTCGTGTTGGCGAGCATCCACGCCGTCAGCCGCTCCCGGTCGTCGGGCGCGAGGGCCGAGCCGAGGACCAGCCGTCCGTACGTCCGGCCGATGGCACGGGGACTGGTGGTGTCCGTCACACGCCACGGCTCGGCCGAGTTCAGCTCGGGCTCCCAGCGGTCGAGCCGGGTGATGTCGTCGCCGAGGGACCGGCAGAACCGGGTGATCGCGGTCGGGCCGCCCAGCTCGCGCAGCAGCAGGTTGCCGGCGGTGTTGTCGCTCTGGCAGATCGCCGCGGCCGACAGTTCGGCGACGGTCATCCCGGTCGCCACGTTCTCCCGGGTGACGGGGGAGTAGCCGGACTGCTCCACGTACGCGGCGGTGAAGTGGACCCGTCGGGCGAGGACCTCGCCGTCCCGGTCGAGGTCGCGCAGGACGGCCGCGGCGGCCAGGGTCTTGAAGAGCGACGCCATGGGGAAGCGCTCGTCCGCCCGGTACAGCACGGTCCTGCCCGTCCCCGTGTCGTGGGCGAACGCACCGAGCCGCGCGCCGTGTCGGCGCTCCAGGGCGCGCAGCTGCCCGCGGACACCGCCGTCCGGTCCGCCCGCGGCGTGGGCGGGCGCCGTGCCGGCCGCGGCGGCCAGGAGGGCCCCCGCTCCGGTGGCGAGTACCGCGCGGCGGCTGGGACGGGTTTCGATGGGCTGCACCGGGGTGCCCCCTTCTCTCGTCGGTCACAGAACGAACATCCGCCACGACGTGCCCATGAGCCCCACTGGTTTCGCATGCCGCCCGTCCTGGCCGAAAACCGTCGGGGCCCCGGCCGGTGCCGGCCGGGGGCGTGGGTCCGGCTCGGATCCGCCGGCCGGACGGGCCCGAGCCGGACGGGTCCGAGCCGGACGGGCCCGAGCCGGACGGGTCCGAGCCGGACGGGTCCGGGACGCGGAAGTGCCCGCGTACCGGACGGGTACACGGGCACTTCCGGGAGACGGTGCGCGGGGTCAGCCGAGCGGGCCGCTCCAGCGGGCGGCCGGGGCGCCGAAGCCGGTGCCCGTGCTCAGCCACGAGTACAGACCGTCGACCTTGCGGCCGTCGGGGGTCGTGCCGAGGTCGTAGAGGACCGCGACGTCGCCCTTGCGGTCGCCGTTGTAGTCGCCCGCCGTGAACTGGCTGCTGCTCCAGCGGAAGGCGCCGGTGCTCGCCCACTTCAGCGTCGGCGCCTCGAAGGCCGTGCCGGTGCTGATGAAGGTGTACAGGTTCGAGCCCCACTTGCCGTCCGACAGACCGCGGTCGTAGAAGACCGACACGTCAGTCTTGCCGTCGCCGTTGAAGTCGCCCGACGCGACCTTGGAGGCGCTCCAGGTGAAGCCGCCGCCCGCGAGCCAGGTGCGCTGCACGGCCGCGAAGTCCGCGCCCGTGCTGTACCAGGTGTAGAGCGCCGAGAGGTTCTTGCCCTCGGCGGAGGTGCCGGCGTCGTAGAAGACCGAGACGTCGGCCTTGCCGTCCCCGTTGTAGTCGCCGGCCGTCAGCTGGGAGGCGGACCAGCGGAAGTTGCCGGTGCTCTCCCACTCCTTGGTCGGGTTGGCGAAGGCGGTCCCGGTGCTGGCGAAGGTGAACAGGGCGGAGCGGGTGACGCCGTCCGTGCCCCTGCCGCGGTCGTAGAAGACGCCGATGTCGTCCTTGCGGTCGCCGTTGAAGTCGCCCGAGACGACCTTGGAGGCGCCCCAGCTGAAGCCGCCCGGCGTCGTCCAGGTGCGCTTCGGCGCCTGGAAGCCCGTGCCGGTGCTGTACCAGGTGTAGACCGAGGAGATGTTGCCGTCGGCGGAGCTGCCGGCGTCGTAGAAGACCGAGACGTCGTCCTTGCCGTCGCCGTTGTAGTCGCCGGTGGTCAGCTTCGACGCCTGCCAGGTGAAGCCGCCCGGCGTGGTCCACATCTGCTGCGGGGCGGCGAAGCCGGTGCCGTTGCTCAGCCAGGTGTGCAGCGAGGAGCGGTTCCGGTTGGCGGGCGAGGTGCCGTTGTCGTAGAAGCCCGCGACATCGGCCTTGCCGTCGCCGTTGAAGTCGCCGGAGGCGATCATCGACTCCTGCGGCAGCGCGCGGACCTGTCGGATCCAGTCGCGCAGGTCGTCGACCCGCGTCTCGACCGCGTCCGTACGGGTCTCGGCCGGGTCGGTGCCGTGGCAGCCGCCCTGCCAGGAGGCGCTGTTGAGGGCGACCAGCTCGACCTTGCCGTCCGTCGTGCGCAGGGCGGGGCCGCCCGCGTCACCGCGGCAGATGGTGCCGCCCGCGCTGGAGACCTTCACCGAGGGACCGGTGACGGTCTCCTGGACGGTGAAGGCGCCGCTGTGCAGCCGGTCGGGCACCCACGCCGTCCTGGTGCGGCCGTAGCCGAGCACCCGCAGCGTCTCGCCCTGGACGGGCGCGGTGGCGGCCGGTACCACGGGGTCGACGCCGGTCACGGGCTTGGCCAGCCGCGCCATGACGACGTCGCGGTCGGCGCGCGGGACGATCTCGGTGACCTCGGTCTGGGTGCCGGCGGTACCGGTGAGATCGGCACGCCCCACGACCACGGTGGTCTTGAGCGCGGGGGCGCCGGCCGGGACGGGGAAGGGCTGTGCCGGGTTGTCGGAGAAGCAGCTGCTCGCCGTCAGGATCCACTGGGGGTCGACCAGGACGCCGGTGCAGGCGCGCTCGCCCCCGACGTTCACGTAGGCGGCGAAGGCGTCGGCGCCGTCGGCGACCGTGTCGCCGACGAGGGCCTGGGCCGGGCTCGTCGCGGTGAGCGCGCCGGCTGCCGCCACCGCGGCCAGGAGCGCGATGCCCCGCACGGTGCGAGGCTTTCGATCGGTCACGAAGAATCTCCCCTGATTCCACCGCTGACCCGCGTCGGTGTCGCGTCAGGGGTCGCGACCGGCCGCGCGGGACGCCGCGCGGCACGGTGGTACACCGGTTCCCCCCGGAGACGCGCAGGTCAGCACATCTTGATGTGGATCAAAACTAGCCGATCATCAGATGGTGTCAATGTGAAGGAACGTGGTCGGCTTCGCGCGGTCCACGGGTCGTGACCGATCACCGGCAGGGTGTCCTCCGGGGGCCCGGCCGTCAGACCTGGCCGGGCCGCCGCATGAGTTCCTGGAACATCGTCATGCACGACAGGCAGTGCCGGTCCGTCTCGGCGCCCTGGTCACCGAGGGGCTGTCCGCAGAGCGCGGCGGACTGGTGCTGGGCGACGACGTGCCACACCAGGTCGGAGTCGGTGGCGGCCGTGCCGATGTGCATTTCGTACATGGCGGCTCTCCGTGCGGTGGACGACAGGAGCCTCCAGCCCATCACGGCCGGGTGGCGGGCGCCGTCGGCGCCGGTCCGTCCGGGTGAACCGCCGCCCCGCACGGCGGGGGAGGGGAGGGGCGGTCACCAGGGCAGGAAGACGTGGACGTCCTTGCCCTCGGGCCGGGTCAGGACGCTGACCTGCGTGGCGAGCGCGTGGACGAGGTGCCAGCCCACGCCCCCGCTGTTCTCCCGGGGCGACCACGGGCGGGGCACCGGCGGCTCCGGGTTGGTGTCGTGCACCTCTATGTGGACGCCGTCGAAGGTGCGCCGCAGCCGCACGGTGAAGGGGCCGGGCGCGTACTGGACGGCGTTGCTCGCCAGCTCGGTGACGACCAGGAGTACGTCGTCCCGCCGGTCGGGCTCGTCGGGCACGTCGGCGCGCTCCAGGGCGTCCAGGTAGCGGGCGGCCGCGAGCCGGGCCGTCGTCACGTCCCCGAGCACCCCCTCGAAGTGGGCCTCCAGATCGCGGACGGCCCGCTGGTCGGCGCCGTCGTTCGTGGGCGGGCCGGTGGCCACGGTGTCCTCCCGATGCTCGGCTCCGGTTGCGGATCCCTGACGGGTGCCCCGGCCTCCGTGGGCGATGCCTCGCCGGCCGTCCCGTCGATCAGGGCGACCCCGCGGCGCCCGGTGCGCCGCCCCCGTCGGTACCGCGAGCGGGCGACCCGATGTGCGGCGCCGGCGGGCCGACCCTACGGTGACGGGGACGGCGCCGGGACGGCGCGCGCGGACGGAACGGTGGGGCGATGCGCCACCCGCCGGGGCCGCGCGCCGAGCGGGCACCGCCCCGCGGGTGGCCGGCGGACCGTACGGCAGGAGGAGACAGCGATGCGGCAGGACGAGTTCCTCGCCCGGGTGTGCGAGCGGGGCGAGTACCGGGGCCGGGACGAGGCCGCGCGGATCACCGCGGCGGTCCTGGAGGTGCTCGGCCACCGCGTCGCCCCCGAGGACGCGGCCGCCCTCGCCGCGCTGCTGCCCGGTGACCTCGGCGCACCGCTCGCCGCCGACGGCGCCCGTACCGACACGGCCCCTGACGACGCAGCCCGTACCTACGCAGCCCCTGTCGACGCAGCCCGTACCGACGTACCCGGCACCGACGGGGACGGCGGCGCGGGTGGTCCCGCCGAGCGCTTCGACGTCGAGGAGTTCCACCGGCGCGTCGACGAGCGGACCGGCGTCCGCCCGCGCACCGCCCAGTGGGACGTCGCCGCCGTCCTGGGGACCCTCGCCGAGGTCCTGCCCGGCGAGGAGCTGGACCGGATCACCGGCCGGCTCCCCCGTGAGTTCGCGGCCCTCTTCCGCGGCGCGACGCCGCCCGACTGACACACCGCGCGCCACCCCGCGCCCGGTCCGACCGGCGCGCCGCGCACCACGCCGCCCGGCGGACGCGCCGCGCCACCCCGGTCCGACCGGCGCGCCGCGCGTCCACCCCGCGCCCGGTCCGACCGGCGCACCGCGCACCACGCCGCCCGGCGGACACGCCGCGCCCCCTCCGGATGACGCGTCACGCACCACCCCGCCCGGCCGCCGCGCCCCGGCCCGGTCCGCCGCGCCCCCGGCCTGCCGCCGGGGGCGCCCGGGGGTCCGTAACGGCGCCGCGTGGCTCTTGACTGCTGTGCGACCGGGGCCGATCCTCGTCACACCAATGCACGGGACATGACAATCCGGCCGACCCGAAGGCATGAGTGACGCCCATGACCCGACACCCCCACGGCAGGCGCGGCATCCTCGCGGTCCTGGCACTCCTCCTCACCGCGACGGCCCTGGCGCTCGGCCCCACCGCCACCGGAGCCGTACCGGAACCCGCCTGGTGGGAACCGGCCGCCCGGCCCTCGCCCGACAGCGCGATCGGCGTCACCGGCGAGCCCTTCCGCGGCACGGACGCCCAGGGCCGGGTGCGGGGCTTCGTCGACGCCCACAACCACATCATGTCCAACGAGGCGTTCGGCGGCCGGCTGATCTGCGGCAGGCCCTTCTCCGAGCAGGGCGTCGCCGACGCGCTCAAGGACTGCCCGGAGCACTACCCCGACGGCTCCCTCGCCGTCTTCGACTTCATCACCAAGGGCGGCGACGGCCGGCACGACCCGGACGGCTGGCCGACGTTCGCCGACTGGCCCGCCCACGACTCCCTCACCCACCAGCAGAACTACTACGCCTGGATCGAGCGCGCCTGGCGCGGCGGCCAGCGGATCCTGGTCAACGACCTCGTCACCAACGGCGTCATCTGCTCGGTCTACTTCTTCAAGGACCGCGGCTGCGACGAGATGACCTCCATCCGCCTCCAGGCGCGCAAGACGTACGAGATGCAGGCGTACGTCGACCGCATGCACGGCGGCCCGGGCCGCGGCTGGTTCCGCGTCGTCACCGACAGCGCCCAGGCCCGCGAGGTGATCCGCCAGGGCAAGCTCGCCGTCGTCCTCGGGGTGGAGACCTCCGAACCGTTCGGCTGCAAGCAGGTCCTGGACGTCGCCCAGTGCGACCGCGGGGACATCGACCGCGGCCTGGACGAACTCCACGCGCTCGGCGTCCGCAGCATGTTCCTCTGCCACAAGTTCGACAACGCCCTGTGCGGGGTCCGCTTCGATTCGGGCGCCCTCGGCACGGCCATCAACGTCGGCCAGTTCCTGTCGACGGGCACCTTCTGGCAGACCGGCAAGTGCACCGGCCCGCAACAGGACAACCCCATCGGGCAGGCCGCCGCCCCCGGCGCCGAGGCGAAGCTGCCGCCCGGCGTGAGCGTCCCCCGGTACGCGGCGGACGCCCGGTGCAACACCCGCGGCCTCACCGAGCTCGGCGAGTACGCCCTGCGCGGCATGATGCGGCGCGGCATGATGCTGGAGATCGACCACATGAGCGTCAAGGCCGCGGGCCGCGCCCTCGACGTCCTCGACGCGGCGTCGTACCCGGGCGTCCTCTCGTCGCACAGCTGGATGGACCTCGACTGGACCGAGCGCGTCTACCGCCTCGGCGGCTTCATCGCCCAGTACATGCACGGCGCGGAGGCGTTCGGCGCGGAGGCGCGGCGGACGGACGCGCTGCGCGAGCGGTACGGCGTCGGCTACGGCTACGGCACCGACATGAACGGCGTCGGCGGCTGGCCCGCCCCCCGGGGCGCCGACACCCCGAACCCGGTGCGGTACCCGTTCCGCAGCGCCGACGGCGGCTCCGTCCTGGACCGCCAGACGACGGGGCAGCGCACCTGGGACGTCAACACCGACGGCGCCGCCCACTACGGCCTGGTGCCCGACTGGCTGGAGGACGTGCGGACCGTGGCCGGGCAGGACGTCGTGGACGACCTGTTCCGGGGCGCCGAGTCGTACCTGCGCACCTGGGGCGCGTCCGAGCGCCACACGGCGGCGGACGACCTCGCCGCCGGTGCCGGCGCCACCGCCAGTTCCTCCGAGTGGTGGAACCCCTTCACCCGCCACGCCCCCGGCAACGCCGTCGACGGCGACCCCCGAACGCGCTGGGCGAGCGAGTGGAGCGACGACCAGTGGCTGCGGATCGACCTCGGCCGGGTCCGGTCCGTCGCCCGGGTCACGCTCGACTGGGAGGCCGCGCACGCGGCGGCGTACCGGGTCGAGCTCTCCACCGACGGCGCCGCGTGGCGGACCGCCTGGTCCACCACGGCCGGGGACGGCGGCCTCGACACGGCGCGCTTCGCCGCCACGGAGGCCCGGTACGTCCGCGTCGTCGGCGTCCGGCGCGCCACCTCGTGGGGGTACTCGCTCCGGGAGGTCGGCGTCCACGACCGGTGACGTTCACGGCGGGCGCGGGGTGGGCAGGGAGGGGTGGGAGGACAGCGGGAGCGGGCGGCGGAGGAGGGCACGTGAGAGCGGGCGACGTGGGCGGCGCGGGGCGCGTGGGCCGGGCCGGTGACGGAGACGGCACGGGCGGTGCGGGCGGCGGGCCCGCCGGCGCGACGCCCGCCGGCGGGGACCGGGCGGGCGCCCGCCGGAGCGGGCGGCGACTGCCGGGCGTCCTGCCGGTCGCGGCGACCGCGATGACGGCCACCGTCGCCGTCCACATGGCCCTGGTGGCGTTCGGCAACATCACCGACTTCGGCACCAACCAGCAGTTCGTCCAGCACGTCCTGGCCATGGACACCACCTTCCGCGACCCGGACCTGATGTGGCGGGCGATCGAGTCGCCCGCCCTGCAGAACACCGCCTACGTCGCCGTCATCGCCTGGGAGACGGTGACGGCGGCCGTCCTGCTGTACGCCACGGGCCTGTGGTTCCGGGCGCTGCGCCGCGGCCCCGCCGACCGCGCCGACCGCGCCCGCGCGGCGAGCACCGCCGGGCTGGTGATGGTGCTGCTGCTCTTCGGACTCGGCTTCCTCGCCATCGGCGGCGAGTGGTTCGCGATGTGGCAGTCGTCGAAGTGGAACGGCCTGGACGCGGCGGCCCGCAACGTGCTGCTCGCCCTCGCCGCGCTCGTGGTGGTCCACCTGCCACCCGGCCCCCGTGCCCACGACACCCTCCGCCCCGGTGGGCCGTGACGCCGCCGGGCCGCGCCGGGCGCGTACCGGACTGACGCCACGGCCGCCGCCCCCTCCCGCCCGGCCGGCCCCGCCACGCCCACAGCGCCCGGCAGTCCGACCGGGTCGACGGCGCCCGTCAGCCCGGCCGGGGCAGCGGTGCCGAGCGGCCGGGCCGGGGCGGCCGGCCGCGTCAGCGGGAGGGCTCCGGGCGGGCCGTCAGCAGGCCGTTGTCGGTGACCGCGGTGAGGGACAGCGTCCGGTAGCCCATGGTGTCGAAGAGGACCGTGATCCGGTCGCCCTCCTCGCTCATCACCGTGCCGTCGCCCCACTCGCTGTGCCGCACCGCCGTCCCCGCCGGGTGGGCCGGAGGGCCGTCCTGCCCGTCCCCGGGGCCGGCGCCGGTCGCCCCGGCGGTGACGTCCGCCGCCGGCGCGTCCGACGGGGCCGGCTCGCAGACGTCGCAGGCGCCGCACGGCGGGTCGTAGGGCTCACCGAAGTAGCCGAGGAGGAAGCGGCGGCGGCAGCCCGTCGTCTCCGCGTAGGCGAGCATCATCTCCAGCCGCGACCGCTCCAGCCTGCGGCGCGCCTCGGCCGCCTCCGCCGCCCTCGCGGCGGCGTCCACGGGTGTCACACCGGGCACGGCCCGCACCTCGCCCGCGGTGTCGGTGCGGACGGCGCCCGCCTCCTCCAGCAGGTTCGCGGCGGCCGTCACCCGGCGGCGGGAGAGCTCCGCGCGCTCGCCGACGTCATCCAGCGCGACCGGGCCGCCCGCGTCGCGGATGTGTTCCGCGACCTGCCCGATGGTCTCCTCGTCGGGCGTGCGGGCGGCGAAGAGGTGCTGGAGGCCGCCGTCCTGCGGCCGGTAGTGGAGGACCGCGACCGCGGGCCGCCCGTCGCGGCCCGCCCGGCCGATCTCCTGGTAGTACGCGTCGGGGGAGCCCGGCACGGAGGCGTGGAGCACGAACCGCACGTCCTCCTTGTCGATGCCCATGCCGAACGCGGACGTCGCGACGACCACGTCCGCCTCACCGGCGAGGAACGCGTCGTGCACCCGGGACCGCTCGCCGACGCGCAGCCCCGCGTGGTAGGCGGCGGCCGACAGGCCCAGCGCGGCGAGCTCCGCCGCGTACTCCTCGGCGTCCCGGCGCGTCGCCGTGTACACGATGCCGGGCTTCGGTTCGGCGGCGGCGCGCTCCACCACGGCCCGGCGCCTGGCCGCGTCGTCGGGGAAGCGCTCCACCTCAAGGGTGATGTTCGGCCGGTCGAAGCCGGCGACGACGAGCGCGGGGTCGTCCATGCCGAGCCGCCGGACGATCTCCTCACGGACCGGGGGAGCGGCCGTGGCCGTCAGGGCGAGGACCGGGGGTCTGCCGACCCGCTCGATCGCCCCGCCCAGGCGCAGGTAGTCGGGGCGGAAGTCATGGCCCCAGGCGGCGACGCACTGGGCCTCGTCGACGACGAACAGCGAGGGCGCCGCCTGGGCGACGCGCTCCACGACCTCGTCCTTCGTCAGTTGCTCGGGGGAGAGGAACAGGTACTCGGCGTCCCCGTGCCGCACCGCGTCCCAGGCGGCCGCGGTCTCCCCGGCGGGCTGCGCGGAGTTGACGGCGACGCCGTCCGGCCCGCCACGGTCGAGGAGCCCGGCGATCTGGTCGCGTTGGAGGGCGATCAGCGGGGAGACGACGACCGTGGGGCCGGGCAGGCAGAGCGCGGCCACCTGGTACACGGCGGACTTGCCCGCGCCGGTCGGCATGACCGCCAGGGTGTCGCGGCCCGCGACGACCGCCTCCATCGCGGCCAGCTGCCCCGGCCGCAGCTCCTGCCAGCCGAACACCTCGGCGGCGGTCCGCTCCAGGCGGGCCGCCGCCGGGGCGTCGGTCCTGCGGTCCTCCTGCCGGGGCTCCTCCGGCTCCTTGTGCTGCTCCGGCATGGCGCCTCCCGCCTCTCCTCGGCCGGGCGGCCGGGGACAGCCGGGCCGCACGCGTGCGACCCGACTACCCGCTTTCGGGCCGTTCTCCCTGCGTACGGCCCGGACGGGCGGGGGCTCCGGGTCCGGATCCCGGAGCCCCCGCCGGACGCACCAGCCGACACCTGCCGGGCACACCGCGCGTACCGCCACGTATTGCGTACACCTGCACCCACCTCCCGCACCGTTACGTACCAACGCGTGTCGGTGCGTACCGGTCGGGCGGCGTCACAGGAAGCGGCGGATGGGGGTGACGGCGACCTCCCGCAGCCGCTGGGCCGCGGCGCGGCGCCGCCAGCGGGTGAGGTCGACGGCCTCGCTGCGCGCCACGTCCTCGTCGTAGTGCCGGTCGAGGGTGGCGGTGAACTCCTCGTCGAGGACGGCGAGCATGACCTCCTCGTCGTGGTCCATGGACCGCCGGTTGAAGTTGGTCGAGCCGATGAGCGACGCCACCCGGTCCACCGTGATGACCTTCGCGTGCATCATGGTCGGCTGGAACTGGCGGATCACCACGCCCGCCGCCAGCAGCTCCGTGTAGTGGGACTGCCCCGCGATCCGGCAGGCCCGCTGGTCGGTGTGGGGGCCGGGCAGCAGGATCTCCACCGCCACGCCCCGCCGGGCGGTCCGGCACAGCAGGTCGACGAAGTAGGGGTCCGGAGCGAAGTAGGCCGTGGCGAGGCGGAAGCGCTCCTCCGCCGAGGTCAGCATGACCCGCACCAGCGTCTGCATGTCCTGCCAGCCGATGCTCGCCGAGCCCCGCACGACCTGCACGACCGACGTGCCGGGCTGCGGCTGCTCGGTGAAGCGGTCGCGGTGGTCGTACAGCTCGTCGTGGCACTCCGCCCAGTTCTGGGCGAACGCCGCGGCGATGCCGTCCACGGCGGGTCCCTCGATCCGCACGTGGGTGTCGCGCCACTCCTCGGGACCGCGCGCGTCGCCGCACCACTCCTCGGCTATCCCGACGCCCCCGGTGAACGCGGTGCGCTCGTCGACCACCAGCGCCTTGCGGTGGCAACGGTGGTTCTGCTTGAACGGCGACAGCCAGACCGGCTTGCGGAACCAGGCGATCTGCACGCCGGCGTCCTCCATGTCGTCGAGGAGGCTCCGCTCGATGAGCCGGGCGCCGAACCCGTCCAGGAGCAGCCGCACGCGCACCCCGGCGCGGGCCCGGTCGGCCAGCGCGGCCGCGAAGTCCCGGGCTATCGTCCCCCGCCAGTACACGAAGGTCATCATGTCGATGGTGTGCTCGGCCGACCGGATCGCGCCGAGCATCGCGGGGAAGATCTCGTCCCCGTTGCGCAGGGGAACGAGGTCGTTGCCCTCGGTGGCGGCGATCCCGATCAGGCGTTCCAGTCGTCTTCGCAGTCGCTGCTTGCGCCTCTCCGCGTCACTGTCCGTGTCATGGCTGCCACGGGTCTCGGAGCGGATCACGTCGGCCTCCTGGGGCGGTGCGGGGTAGGTACGGCGGTACGGACTGCGGACCGTTTTCCCGGTGCCGTCGCCCCGAACCACCGCCGTCGCGTCACGTCCGGGAAGATGCGCGGGGCGGATCGGAGGCCCGGCCGAGGGTCCCGCCGACCGCTCGACGCGGGGTCCTCCGGGCCCCGGGCGCGGGATTCGGCGACGGGCGGAAAAAAAGATGAGCATGCTTCGTGTGGAACCGGGTATGCGCGGCCCACAGGCCCTCACAGACGGACGAGGGCGACCACCCAGGGAGGGATGCAGGCATGACCGCGGTTCTGGCCGGTACGAAGACGGAGCACATTGCCGAGCTGCGGAAGCCGGCTGACCCCAAGAACGTCGCCCCGAAGGACGCACGGGCGATGACCCGGCTCTTCCTCGACCGCCTGGCCTCCCTGGAGGAGGGCACCCACGAGTACCAGGACGTCCGCAACACCCTGATCGAGATGAACATGTCGCTCGTCCGGTACGCGGCCGGCCGCTTCCGCAGCCGGGGCGCGGACGAGATGGAGGACATCGTCCAGGTCGGCATGATCGGCCTGATCAAGGCCATCGACCGGTTCGAGATCTCCCGTGAGGTGGAGTTCACCACCTTCGCCGTCCCCTACATCATGGGCGAGATCAAGCGGTTCTTCCGCGACACGTCGTGGGCCGTCCACGTGCCGCGCCGCCTCCAGGAGGCGCGTGTCGAGCTGGCCCGCGCCACCGAGGAGCTGCGCAGCCGGCTCGGCCGCACCCCGACGGTCAAGGAGCTCGCGGAGCTGATGAGCCTCACGGAGGACGAGGTCATCGAGGCGCGGCTCGCCTCCAACGCCTACAACTCCAGCTCCCTGGACGCGGCCGTCACCGGCGACGGCGAGGACGGCGAGGCGGCCCTCGCCGACTTCATCGGCGTCGAGGACCACGCCATGGAGCTGGTCGAGGACTTCCACAGCCTCGCCCCCCTGGTCGCCGACCTCGACGAGCGCGAGCGGCGCATCCTGCACCTGCGCTTCGTCGAGGAGCTCACCCAGTCGCAGATCGGCGAGCAGCTCGGCTGCTCCCAGATGCACGTCTCGCGTCTGCTGTCGCGGACCCTCGCGAAGCTGCGCAAGGGCATGCTGGCGACGAACTGAGCCACCGCCCCGGCCCGGGGAGTCCACGACCGGACTCCCCGCCGGAGCCGGCGGCTGCCGGAGTCCACGACGCCGACCGCACCGTGACCGCCCCCATCGGGACGCCTGCCGGGCGCCCGCCGGGGCGGTCTGCGGTCGCCTCCCTCCGGGTGCCGGCCCGGCTGATCACCAGGGGAGGAAGACGTGCACCGTCTTCCCCTCCGGGCCGGGCACGGTGACGGTCTGCTCGGCGAGCGCGCCGATCAGGTGCCAGCCGATGCCGCCGCGCCCCTCCAGGTCGAACGGCCGGGGCCGCGGCACGGCCGGATTGGTGTCGGTGACCGCCACGTGCACACTGTCGGCGACGGCGCGCAGCTGGAGCGTGAACGGTCCGGGGGCGAAGGTGAAGGCGTTCAGGGCGAGTTCGGTGACCACCAGCAGTACGTCGTCCAGAGCGTCCGGGGCCCGCGGAGCCTGGATGCGTTCCAGGCCGTGGAGGAAGGCGGCGGCGCCCTGACGGGCCTCCGCCACGTCGCCGAGCGCCCCGTCGAACTGCCAGGTCTGCTCGATGCTCAGGGTGTTCAGCATGCCGGCTTCCTCGTCCGCGCCGTCGCGTTCGGCGGGCATGTCCCCTCTCCCCTCTCCTGCGTGCGGAACTGAAGGTCCGTACCGACTTCCCCTTCCGCGCGCACGCATGTCGGCTGTACGGCGCGAATGGCCGAGGAACGGCTTCGAAGGCGCCGTGCAGGGCGGTGCGCCCCCGCCGTACCACCCGCCGTGCCGCCCCCTCGGCACGGCGGGCGCCCGGACGGATCGGCGTCCGGGCATCCCGTACACGTCGCCGTCTGAGCATCCCCCTCCGGCACGCGCCCGACTCCACGTCGGGGCGTGCCCGACCCCGGTGGCCGCGCGCACGCCGGTGTGTCACCGGCGCGAGCCGGGGCATGCGGAGCAGGTCGTCGCCGACTCGCCGCCAGAAAGGACGTCGCGTGCGGGGCTGTGCCGTGCGTCGGATCACGCCGCGTCAGGACGACTACGAACGCGTCTTCCTCGCCGCCCGGTCACCCATGGTGCTCCTGAGCCCGGTGTCGACCGTCCTGGACGTGAACCCGGCGTACCTGCGGGCGGTGGGCCGCGAACGCGACGAACTGGTCGGCCGGAGCCTCCTGGACGTGCTGCCCGACGCTGTGCCCGGCACCTGTACCGACGCCCCGCCCGGCACCTCGGCCGACGCCCCGGCCGATGGCGACGGCGTCCGCCACGGTCCCGGCACCGACCGTCCCGACCGTGACCGTGACCGTGACCGGCCCGGGCGCGGCGGGAGCGTACCGGCCGTGCTCGGTGCCTCCCTGCGCCGCGTCCTGCGCCTGCACCGCCCGGACGTGACGCCCCCTCAGCGGGTGCGCGTACCGTCCACCGACGGTCCCACCGGCCGCGCCGATCGGTACTGGACCTTCCGCAGCAGTGCCCTGTTCGACGGCGACGGGACCGTGACCGGGCTGCTCGTGCAGGTCGAGGACGTCACCGCAGGCCAGGCCCGCGGCGCCCGACTTCCGGACGGCCCGGCCGCGGACCGCGGGAGGCTCGCGGCGCTGGAGACGGAGAACGCGCAGCTGAGGACGGCGCTGCGATCCCGCGCCACGATCGACCAGGCGGTCGGCATCGTGATGGCCGAGCGGCGTGTGGGCCCCGACGAAGCCTTCCGGATCCTGGTGTCCCTGTCGCAGCACACGAACGTCAAGCTCCGCGACGTGGCCGCCGCCATGGTCCACCGCACGGCGGACGGCGGGACCGGGGGGACCGGCAGGACCGGCGGTACGAGCGGGAGGGGCGGCACCGGCAGGACGGGCGGCACGGGCGCGACCGGCAGGGCCGGCGGGACGGACGCGGTGGCGAGGATGACGCCGGGGCGGCCACCCGTCGAGTGACACCCCCGCCCGGACGCCCCTCACCGAGCCGACAGTCACCCCCGACCTCCGCCTTCGTCCTTGTCCGGCCGCCCGCCCCCGCCGGGCCCTTCGCCCCCGCCCAGCCGCTCGCCGTCGCGCAGGAGGTGCCGGCCGGCGAGCTCGTGCTCGCCTCGCCACGCCTGCACGGCGTGCGGCAGCACCCGGAGGTAGGCGTAGGCGCGCGGCTCACGCCGCGGGTCCCACCCGTGCCGCGCCGCGTACGCGTCCGCCGCCGCGGGCGGTACGTCCCCGGCGCCGAAGACCTCCACCGTGCCGTCGACGAGGACGACGTCATACGTGTCCCCGAGCGCCAGCCGCACCCGGCCGTGGTCGCGCAGGTTGCCGGCCGTCGGGTTGGTGGCCCGCGTCGCCAGCCACACCGCCTCCCCGTCCCACAGGAACCACAGCGGCACCAGGTACGGAAGGCCGGAACCGCCGGCGGAGGCGACCCACACGTCCCGCTCCGTCCGCAGCCTCGCCAGTACGTCGCGCCGGCGGTCCTCGGGAGCGCGGGGCGGTTCGGTCGTCTGCATGGCCGGGACGTTACCGATCATGCCGAGGGCCCGCATCGGGCGTGCGACGTAGGGCCGGGGACGGGTCCCCGCGACGGGTCGGCGCCTCCCGGGGGAGGCCCGCCTCCCCGGCGGCCAGGGCGGCCGGGGAGGCCGGCGGAGGGGAGGTGAGGCTCCCTCGACAGCCACGGCACGGCTCCGCACCTGCGGCCGCGCCGCACCCGAACGGCCCCATCGGGGACGTCGTGGCACGCGATCGGCCGTCGCGTTTGCCATGGTGCGACGGAGCACCGGGAGGGCCCTCCCGCGCCCGCGCCCGCCGCCGACCACCCCGGACGAGGTCCCGCATGACGATGACCACCACCATGACCACGAAGCCCTCCGCCCGCGTGCCCGGTGACGCCCGCCCGTCTCCGCCGACCGGCGGACGTCACCGGTCGGTGGAGACGGGCGGACGCCGGGACATCGTCGGGCCCGGGCGCGAGACGTCCACCGCGCGGGGCCGGGGTGAGCGCCGGTGACGCGAGCCACCCCGGTGACCGGCCACGAGGTGGCGGCGGGCATCAACCGCGTCGAGGGCCACCTCCTCGCCCAGGCGGAACTGCGCGAGGCCCGCGAGGGGGGCGAGGCGTTCGCCCGTCGCATGCCGTGGCTCACCACCGCCCAGCACGAGGAGGTCGCCCGCCTCCACGCCGAGGAGCGCGTCGGGCTGTCCCGGGAGGCCCTGCGGACGGTCACCGACCACTGCGTCGCCCTGCGGGCCGAGTACACCGCCCGCTACACCCGACTGCGGCATCGCCTCCTGTGCCTCGGCGTCGCCTCCCTCGTCACCTCGGCGACACTGTGCACGACCACCTGGGTCCTCACCCGGTGAGCTGAGCCCCCCCCCACCGGACACGCCTCGCCCTCCGTGCCCTGCTCCGGCGGCTGCCTCGCCCCCGGTGAGCGGCGCGTGGCCCGGGGGGATCAGGAAGGCCGACGGTCTGTCAGCGCCGCCCGCTGCGCGGAGCCGTCCGCCGCGGCGGCGGGGACGGTCACGGGACGCCGAGCAGTGACCCCCAGAGGCGGTGCGGACCGGGAGGTACGGGAGGTACGGCGTGCCGAGCGCCGGCGTCACCAGGTCGGCGCCGAGCGGGTCGGCGCGAGGGCCGGGCGGCCGACCGGGTCGGCGGTGCGGAGCAGGGTCCCCCGGAGGATCGCGACCGACAGGACCCGGGCGTGGCGGCCGGCCGACGAGGGGCGCGGGCCGCGTGGGGGCCGCGAGGCCGACGAAGCCGACGAAGCCGATCGCGCCCGTGGCCGCCGCGGTCGCGGGGCGTCCCTCGGGGGGCAGCCCGCGACCGGGTCGCCGTCACCGCCGCGACGGCGCCCCGCCGGGAGCGTGGCTTTCACCTATCCTCGAAACGTCACCGACGCTTGGGGGAGCCGATGTCGGACGGGCACGACGGGTACACGGTGCGGCTCGGGGCGGTGGACCGCGTGAACGTCCGCGTGAGCCGACACCCGGGAGCGACCCTCTTCTCCCTGCTCAAGGACGCCTTCGGAGGCCGCACCCACGGAGTGCCCGCCGCGTGGCGCGACACCGTCCGCCGCGCGCTCCCGCCGCGCGACGCGGCCCTCGTCGCCCCCGCCCTGGCCTCCCGCTCGTGCTGGATCCCCGACCGCCTCGCCCTCGTCGAGGACCTCGGCGCGTCGGACATGCCCACGCTCGAAGCGCAGCTCGCGGACCTCGATCCCGACCTCCTGGCATCGGAAGTGGCGGACTTCCGGCCCGCTCCGCCCTCCCTCGCCGCGTGGCGGCCCCTGTTGGACGATCCCGCCGCGTTCCTCGCCTCCTACCGGCGGGTCGTCGGTGCGGCCTGGGAGTCCTTCGCCCCGCTGTGGCGCCGGGCGGACGTGCTGATCGGCCGCGAGGTGGAACGGATCGGCCTGGCCGCCGTGACCGGCGGCCTGGACGGACTCCTCACCAGCCTCGACTGCGGGGTGCGCTACGAGGACGGCGCCCTCCGGCTGCCCCACGCGTGCCCCCGGGGGCTCGCCGACCTCGGCCGCCGGCCGCTCGTCCTGGTGCCCCTGGCCTCCGGGTACACGGCGAGCATGTACGGAGCAGACCGCGACGACGTCCTCTGGATCGGCTACGCCGTGCCCGGCCTGGGCCGCATCGCCGGGGGCCGACGCGGGAAGCGCGAAGGGGCGGACGCCGACGGGCTGTCACTGGTCCTCGGCCCCGTCCGCGCGGAGATCCTGAGGAACCTGCCCGGCAGGCCGACGGTCACCGAGCTCGCCCACCACCTCCACGTCGGGATCAGCACCGCGACGTACCACTGCCGGCACCTGGAGGCGGCCGGCCTCCTCCTGCGGGAACGCCGGGGCAAGCAGGTGCGCCTGCACCCCACGGAGCGCGGCACGGCCCTGGGCCAACTCCTGACCGCCCCGCCCCCACCCCCGTGGGACGCGCGCTAGGAACGCACGTCCACCGGGGGGACGGACGCCTGCCGGCGGGGCGCGGCGCACCCGGCACGGCGGCCGGTGACGTCACGTCAGCAGGGCGACCGCGCACTCCTCGGTGAGGTCCTCGGCGTGCGGGGGGAGGGGTTCGCCGGCGCGCAGGTACCGGCGGACCAGGGACAGCGGCAGGTCGACCAGGGCCAGGGCGACGCGGTCGCGGCCCCGCGCGTCCGTGGCGCCGAGGGTCTCGGCGAGGGCCGTCAGGGAGGCGTACACCCGCTGGTTGCCCAGGTCGGCGCGTCGGGTGTGCTCCTCGGACCAGTCGGCGCGGCCGAAGTCGGCGGCGCCGTAGAGGAGGAGGGCGGCCTCGTCCGGGTTCCCGCGGCTCCAGGCCACCACGTGCCGGGCGGCCGCGCGCGCCGCTCGGTGGGGGTCGCTCTCGCCGGTGAGGACGGCGTGGTAGCCGGCCTGGAAGCGTTCGACGGTCCGCAGCCACACCTCGGCCAGGAGGGCCGGGCGTCCGGTGAAGCGGTGGTACACCGAGCCGCTGGGGGCGCCGACGGCGTGGGCGACCGCCGACATGGTCACGGCGGGCGGTCCACCGGTGGCGGCGAGCCGGACGGCGGCGTCGAGCAGCTGGTCGATGTCGAAGCGGGGTGGTCTCGCCATGAATCAGAGAGTAGCCTCTGATTTATTGGAGGGATGTCTCCAATACGGATGAGGGGAGGGCGCCATGGGCGTCCACAACGTGCACGAACGCCTGCTGGCCGCCACGGAGGACGAGGTCGGCGCAGTGATCGACACCCTCGCGAGCGGGGACGGCGACCTCCTGTGGCCCGGCCGCGACTGGTCGCCGATGGAGTTCGACCGCCCGCTGGGGCCCGGCGCGGTGGGCGGCCACTGGCCGGTGGGGTACACGGTGACCGGGTACGTCCCCGGACGCTGGATCCGCTTCGAGTTCACCCGGCCGCGCGGCTTCCGCGGCTTCCACGAGCTCGCCGTCCTGCCCGCCGGCCCGGGCCGTACCCGGCTGCACCACACCCTGACCATGACCACCGGCGGCTGGGCGCGGATCACCTGGCCCCTGGCCTTCCGCCCGTTGCACGACGCCTGCCTGGAGGACGCCTTCGACCGTGCCGAACTCGCCTGCACGGGCGGCGTGACCCGCCCGGCCCGCTGGTCACCGTACGTCCGCCTCCTCCAGGCCCTGGGCGCCCGCGCCGCCGGGAGCCGCCACCCGAGGCCCCCCGCCCCCGCCGGCGTGTGAGGCCGCGGCGCGGCTCCGCCCGTGGCCGGGGCCGCGCCGACGCACCGGCTACAGCCAGCCGTTGCGGCGGAAGGCGCGGTAGAGGGCCCCGGACGCCAGGGCCATCAGGGCGAGGGCGAGGGGGTAGCCGTAGCTCCAGCCGAGTTCGGGCATGTGCTCGAAGTTCATGCCGTAGACGCCGGCGACCATGGTGGGGATCGCGAAGATCGCCGCCCAGGCCGAGATGCGGCGCATGTCGTCGTTCTGCCACGTTCCCACGCGCGCCTGCTGGGCGTCGAGGACCGAGTTGAGCAGTTCGTCGAGCGAGCGGACCTCGGTGTCGGTGCGGTTCAGGTGGTCCGCGACGTCACGGAAGTACGGCAGCGCCTTCGGCAGGTGGTGGACCCGCGGACCCCGTCCGTCCGGCCCGTCCCACCGCGCCGGTCCGTCCTGCCCGTCCGACCCCTCCTGTCCGGTGTGCCCCTCGTGCCCGTCCCGGCTCCACTGCCCGGACCGGCTCTCCCGGCCGTCCTGGCGCGGGTCGCTGAGGAGACCCTGGAGGACCGGGACAAGCGGCTGGACCGCGTCGCGGAACTCGCGCACCTCCCGCTTGAGGGAGTAGATCGCCTGGGTGTGGTCCACGCGGGTCGTGGAGAAGACGCAGTCCTCCAGCGTGGTCAACGCGGTGCGCACCTTCTCGGCGGAGTCGCTGTAGGCGTCGACGACCACGTCGAGGACGGCGTGCAGGACGGACAGGGGACCGAAGCGGAGCATGTCCGGGTTCGCCGCGAGCCGCCGGGCGGCCTCGACGGCCGGGTCGACGGGGCCGTGCCGCACGGTGAGGACGTAGCGGGGGCCGACGAAGAGCATCATCTCCCCGGTCTCGACCGCCGTCTCGTCCTCCAGGTACCACAGCGTCTTGAGCGCGACGGCCAGCACGTCACCGAACCGCTCCCGCTTGGGGCGCTGTTGCGCCTGGACGGCGTCCTCGACCGCGAGGGGGTGCAGACCCAGCCCCTCCGCCAGCCGGACCACCTCGGCCTCCGCCGGGTCGACGAGGCGCACCCAGCCGAACTCGCCCTCGCCCAGTTCGCGCAGCCGCTTCAGGACCCGGTCACAGGCCTCCTCCTCCAGCCCGCACTCCACCGTCTCCGAACGGCCGGACCGTTCCTCGTACATCACGCATTCCATCCCCTCCGCATGCTTCGGCGCGCCGGATTCATGCACGGGCGGGCCGGAGCGGCAGGGTGGACGTCACTATCCGGTCAGCTTTGGTGGACGTTCGGTGAACGGGGAGGGACCGACCCCAGGTCAGCGCCCCGCCCCGCCCCCGTCACCCAGGGGTGGGGCTCCGTCCCGCTCCGTGAGCGGGCGGCCGCACACCCGCCTGAGCTGCCAGAACGACCGTTCGGTCACCGATAATCGAACGAGATGTCTGTAAATCGGTGATGGATGTGCGCTCGACCTTCACATCAGACAGAGTCGGCGGCACGTGGTCGACACAACGTAGACAACTTCCGCAGCTGGCCTTCACATCGAAAGAGAGTTCTGTCGTGCGTCTTCGCATCGCCGCCGTCTCCGCCGCCACCCTCCTGGCCCTGACCGGTGCCACCGGTGTCGCTGCGGCCCGGCCCGCGGCCCCGACCGGTCCCTCCGCGGTCGTCCTCACCGTCACCCAGGGCGAGTACGGTGCCACCGTCACGAAGGCCGCGACCCTCAGCTGCGCGCCGATCGTCAAGGGGACGCACCCCGACCCCCAGGCGGCCTGTGCCGCCCTCGCCGCCACCACCGGGAACCTCGACGCGCTCCTCGCCGCCCCGGACCCGAACCGGTTCTGCCCCATGCACTACGACCCCGTCACCGCCGCCGTCGACGGTGTCTGGCAGGGCCAGCGCGTCACCTGGAAGCACACGTTCTCCAACGCGTGCGTCATGGCGGCGACTCTCAACGGCAACCCGGTGTTCGCGTTCTGATCGCTGTCCCGGGACGCCCCACTCCGCGGCGGGGGGGGCGCCCCCCCCCCCCCCCCCCCCGCCCGCCGCCCCCCCCCCCCCCCCGCCGCGGTGCTGCGGGGGCGGGGTGTGCGCCGCGCCCCGTGCCGGGGAGCGCCGCTGCCGGTCAGCCGTGCAGGGCCTGCCGGAGGGTGGGGTGGCAGGGGATGACGGTGTCGAGGCCGACCAGCCGCACGAGGCGCAGTACCGACTCCTGGGGGTCGGCGAGGCGCAGCCAGCCGTCGGCGCCGGTGGCGCTCTGGTGGGCGGCGATGAGGACGTTGACGCCGCTGGAGTCCATGAAGGACACGCCGCCGAGGTCGATCACCGTGCGTGGCTGACCGCCGTCCGGGGCGGGGGCCAACGCCCGGTGGAGGGTGTCGCGGGAGGTGTGGTCGATCTCGCCGTGCACGGTGACGACCCGGATGCCGTCGACGCAGTCCGTGCGGATCGACAGCGGGCCGGGCCGCACTGCCTCATCGGTGTCCTTCACGGGTTCCTCTGCTGCTCTCGCTGGGCCGGATCGGATGATCATGTGCACCGGTAGCCTCTCACAGGGGACGAGCGTGCACCATGCGGTCGACGACTCGGCAACGCGCGGGTGCATAGGAGCCGTCATCCCGGGTATGCGCGCAGGCGTGAACGGGGGAACAGCAGTGGATCCAGTCGAATCGGCACCAGACGGCGGGGGCGTGAAGCCCGCTCCGCTCCAAGACGTCGTCGCGCTCGACGGCGACGGCTCGTGCATCGCCGAGGCGCGCCACCGGGCGGCGGGGTTCCTCGCCCGGGTCCAGGGGGAGTACGGGCTGCCCGTGTCGGCCCGCGCGATGGACCTGACCCAGCTGGTCGTCAGCGAGCTCGTCACCAACGCCCGCAAGTACGCGCCCGGTCCGGTCCTGATGGAGCTGCGCCTCGTCGGCGACTCGGTGGAGGTCGTCGTGTGGGACAGCGATCCGGTCCTGCCGGTGGCGCGGGCGGCCGACCCCGGCCGGGTCGGCCAGCACGGTCTGGAGATCGTGATGGCCGTCGCTCACGGTTTCGAAGTCCAGCGCGAACCGGTCGGCAAGCGCGTCACCGCCCGGATCGCGCTGCCCGACGACCCGGGCGACGCCCACGCCGGCCGCCGGCCGCGGTAGCCGCCCCTCCCGCCGGGCACCGCCGTCGTACGGTGCTGCCCGTGGAAAGCCCGGGTCCGGCCGCACGAGCGCGGGAGGGGGCCGTGAGGCCGGGCCCTCGCCCGTGCCCGAGGCGGGGCCTTGTCAGTGGCCGGCCGCGAGCTCGCCGGTGAGCTTGCCGTGCAGGTGGGCGCTGGGGTCGTTCAGACCGATGATCTCGACGCTCTTGCCGCGCTGCGCGTACTTCGCCTCCACGGCGTCCAGGGCGGCGACGGAGGAGGCGTCCCAGATGTGGGCCGCGCTCAGGTCGACGACGACCTTCTCCGGGTCGCCCGCGTAGTCGAACTGCCCGACGAGGTCGTTGGAGGAGGCGAAGAACAGTTCGCCCGTGACCCGGTACACGACCGTGGTCCCGTCGGGGTCGACGACGCCCGTCACCTCGGCGAAGTGGGCGACGCGCCTGGCGAAGACGACCATGGCGGTGACCGAGCCGACGATGACGCCGACGGCGAGGTTGTGGGTCGCCACGACACAGGCGACGGTGATCACCATGACGGCGATCTCGCCGGCGGGCATCCGCTTCAGCGTCCTCGGGGCGACGGAGTGCCAGTCGAAGGTGGCGAACGACACCATGATCATGACGGCGACCAGGGCGGCCATGGGGATGTCCGAGACCAGCGGGCCGAAGACGATGCACAGCACCATCAGGAAGGCCCCCGCCAGGAAGGTCGAGACGCGGGTGCGGGCGCCGGACACCTTCACGTTGATCATCGTCTGGCCGATCATGGCGCAGCCGCCCATGCCGCCGAAGAAGCCGGTGACGATGTTGGCGATGCCCTGACCGACGGACTCACGGGTCTTGTCGGAGTGCGTGTCGGTGATGTCGTCCACGAGCTTGGCGGTCATCAATGACTCCATGAGGCCGACCAGCGCCATGGCGAACGCGTAGGGGGCGATCGTCGTCAGGGTGTCGAGGGTGAACGGCACGTCGGGCAGGCCCGGTACCGGCAGGGACGACGGCAGCGCGCCCTTGTCGCCCACGGTGGGGACCGCGATGGCCGCCCCGACGGTGATCGCGGTCAGGATCACGATGGACACCAGCGGGGCCGGGACCACGGTGGTGACCTTCGGGAAGAACACCATCAGCGCCAGCCCGCCGATGACCAGCGGGTACACGGCCCAGGGGACGTTCCGCATCTCGGGGATCTGCGCCATGAAGATGAGGATGGCCAGGGCGTTGACGAAGCCGACCATCACGGAGCGGGGGATGAAGCGCATGAGCTTCGCCACTCCGAGGGCGCCCAGGACGACCTGAAGGAGGCCGGCCAGGATGACGGCGGCGACCAGGTACCCCAGGCCGTGCTCGCGGTTGAGCGGCGCGATGACGAGGGCGACGGCGCCGGTGGCGGCGGAGATCATCGCGCGGCGCCCGCCGACGATCGAGATGACCACGGCCATGGTGAACGAGGCGAACAGCCCGATCGTCGGGTCGACGCCGGCGATGATCGAGAACGAGATCGCCTCGGGGATCAGCGCGAGCGCCACGACGAGCCCCGCCAGGATCTCGGTGCGCCAGACCTTGGGATCGGACAGCCAGTCGGGCTTCAGGCCGCGCAGGCGCGCGGCCGGGGACACGGTGGTGGTGAAGGACAAGGGATCGGGAACCTGTCGTGCTCGGGCACACTCCCCGTGGCGGACCCGGGGGTGTGGGGAGGACGCGGAGGTGCCGGGCGGCACCCCGCGAACGGCCCCGCCGGTGCGGCGCCGGAAGATCAGGGGGACGGAGCGGCGGGCGCGACGGCGCCGGGACTCACGTCCGGGGGCGAGGTGTCACGGCGGGCAGGCGGCGGCGCCGGGCGTCCTGGGCTCGCGCACGCGTCTCTCCTGCGGGAATCGGGACTTCGCCGGGGGCGGCGGCGGCCCCGACACGGCAACGGCGAAGCACCGGTACACCGCTTCACCACCAGCAACTCTACCCTGACGTTAGAGTAGACACCGGCGGGCGCGTACGGGCCGTACCGCCGTGACGGAGAGGCCAGGACGGGCGCGTGGACGGCAAGCACATGCAGATCGGCGAGGTCGCCGCGCGCACCGGGCTGTCGCTGCGGACCATCCGCCACTACGAGGAGACCGGCCTCGTCGTCCCCTCAGCCCGCTCCCGGGGCGGCTTCCGCCTCAACACCGAGGGTGACGTCGCCCGCCTCATGGTCATCCGCCGGATGAAGCCGCTCGGCTTCACCCTGGACCAGATGCGCGACCTGCTCGACGCCACCGACCGCCTCGACGCGGGTGACGGGCCGGGCCCGGACGAGCGCGAGACGCTCCTGGAGCGCGTACGCGCGTACGAGCAGACCGCGGCGGGGCAGGTGGAGAAGCTGCGCGTCCAGCTCGCCCGCGCGGAGGAGTTCGCCGCCACGCTCCGCGCCCGTCTGCCCGAGACCCTGCCCGCTCCGCCGGCCGCAACGGTGCCCGCCCCGCCGCCATGACACCGGGGCCGTCCGTCCGGGAGCGCCCGGCCTGAGAGCGCTCGGCCGTCCGCCACCGTGCCCGTCCGGCTGCCGGAACCCATACCGCCCGTCCCTGCCCCCCGTCCCTGACCGCTGTCCCTGGCCGGGGCGAGTGCGGGCGTGCGGCGTGCGGCGTCCCGGCGGGTGGTGGCGACCGGCGGGTTCAGGTGCGCAGGAGGAGCGGGGCGGAGTGGACGAGCACGGCCAGGGGGACCGCCCACCGGACGAAACCCGCACGTGCCGAGCGGCGTGACACCTGACCCGCGGGGCGCAGGTGCGGGTGCAGGGACATGGCGGTCAGAAGGTCGGCGGCCTGCCGGCCCGCGCAGTCCCGCCGGGTGAGGCGCGAGAGCCAGGGCGGCGCGAACGTCCCGGCCAGGGTGGAACCCCGCGGGCCGAAGAACTCCAGCAGCCCGTCGTGGCGCAGCTCGACCCGGCCGACCACCGGCCAGGCCAGGAAACGGGTGGACCACATGCGCCGCACGTGGATCCCGTCCCGGTCGGCGGTGACCCGCCACAGGGCGAGGCGGCAGACGACCCACGCCAACACCAGTGAGGTCCACACCGCGAACAAGAACGCCCCCGCTTCGGGGCGGGCCAGGCCCGCCCCCACCGGCCGGTGCACCGATGCCACGTACGCCACGAGCACGGCCGCACCGCAGACCCTGCCGCCCCAACCCGCGCCCCACCGCACCGGCGCGGACGGTGCGACCGCCGACGCGGCGAGCAGCGCGACCCGCTCCCGCTTGGCACGTCGCGCCTCGACCCGGCGCGCCTGACGGCTCGGCCTGTTCCCCGCTCCTGTGCCGGCCCCCGTGCCGGCCTGCGGGGCCGCGTCCCCGTCGGCTGCCGGGCCCCGGCCTGGGCCCCGGTCCGGGTCCGTGCCCGGGTCGGCTGCCGGGCCCGGGTCCGTGCCCGAGTCGACAGCCGTGCCCGGGTGAGTGCCGGCGTCCGCGGCCGGGTCGGCGGTGGCGGGCGCCGGCGCCGGGGCGGCCGGACCTTCCCCGATCGAGGGACGGGAAGCCGGTGCCGCCGGCTCCGCGGGAGGCAGGTCGGGCGTCGGGGACGTGTGCACGTGGCGGCTCCAGGGGTCGGCGGGACGAACGCCGACCAGACTTCCCGGCTCACCGGTACGGATCATAGACGCGACGCCCGCCCACCGCACCGGCCGTGCGCGCGCCCCCTGCGGCGAGGGGCGACAGGCCGGCGGTGGCCCGGGGGTATTTGTCGCCCCCCTTGCCGGTGTTGCCCGTCCCCGTGCCGTCCGCGGCTTCCCGAGCGGTGGAGAGAGCCGCCACCGCGGAGGCCGGCGAAGGAAGAGGACACGAGGATGACATCGGTCGAGGACATGCCGGACGCGTACCCGGCGGACCTGGGCGGGGTGGACCGGAAGGCCACGGACAGGTGCATCGACGCGTGCGTCGACTGTGGGCAAGCCTGTACGGCCTGCGCCGACGCCTGCCTGTCGGAGGGGACGGTGGGCGAGCTGACCACGTGCATCCGCCTCGGCCGGCCCTCGGCTGGGCGCGGCGCCCACCCGGCGCGTCGAAGGGGCCCGTTCCCCGGTCCGTGCGAGTAGCCGGGACGGGGCCGGCATCTTCGTGGCTTCTGCCGGTACGGCGGTCCGTGGGCCTGCCGGGAGACTCCTCGCGAGAGGCACGAGGCCGCGGCGGGCCCCGCAGACGTGGGGCCGGAGCCGTGGCGTGACCCGACAGGGGAGGACGGCACGGTGACGGTGCAGCAGTACGACGAGATCGGTGAGGCGTTCGAGGGCTTCAAGTCCCTGCCACTGGCGCACTACGTGGAGGTGCCCGGCTTCCTGGCCATGGTCGGGGACGTGCGCGGCAGGTCGGTGCTGGACCTGGCCTCCGGCACCGGCTTCTACAGCAGGGAGTTCAAGCGGCGCGGCGCCTCGGAGGTGCTCGGGATCGACATCTCCCCGGAGATGGTCGCCGCGGCGCGGGCGCTGGAGGAGCGCGACCCGCTGGGTGTGCGCTACGAGGTGGGCGACGTGTCCGAACTGCCGCCCCTCGCCCGGCGCTTCGACGTCGCCACGGCGGTCCAGCTGTTCGGCTACGCGCAGGACGTCGCCGCCATGGAGCGCATGTGCCGCACCGTGCACCGGAGCCTGGTGCCCGGCGCCGAGTTCTTCGTGTTCGCCATGGCGCCCGACTACCGCTTCGACGGCCCCCCGCTGGACAAGTACGGCTTCCGCTGCGAGCCGACGGGGGAGGAGACCGGGACCGGGCCGCAGGTCCGGGTCACGGCGCTGCTCGACCCGCCGATCCGGTTCGTCGCCGCCTGCCCGCGCCGCGAGGTCTTCGAGGACTGCCTGCGGGCCGCCGGTTTCGGCGAGGTGACCTGGGTGCCGCTGGAGGTGTCCGACGCGGGCGTTCGGCAGTACGGGGCGGACTTCTGGGCGGACTTCGCCGCCAACCCGCCACTGACCATGCTCCGCTGCCGCGCCTGACGGCCGACGGCGAGCGTCTCGACCGTCTCCCCCGGCAGCGGTGACGGGCCCCGGCGGGAGTGCCCATAGGGTGCTCGTATGCCTGCATCGCTGAGTTCCACGAAAACCGCCGCCGCGCTGCGCACCTCGGCACGCGCCTCCGCCGAACTGCTGCTGGTTCTCGTGGCGGTCTCGGTGGCCCTGTGGCTGCTGGGGCGTATGTGGTCGGTGGTCTGGCCCCTCATCGTGGGCCTGATCCTCACCACCCTGACCTGGCCCCTGGCCCGTTTCCTCCGCCGGCACGGCTGGCCCCCGGCGTTGGCCGCGTCGGTGGTCACCGTGGTGTTCCTGCTCGTGGCCGCGGGCATCGTGGCGCTGATCGCGGTGCCGGTGGCCTCGCAGTCCGGGGAACTGGCCGACGGCGTGGTCGCGGGCATCCAGAGGGTGCGGGAGTGGGCGGCGGGGCCGCCGCTGAACATCGGCGACGCCCAGATCACCGGTGCCTTCGACACGGCGGTCGCCCGCATCCAGAGCAGCCTCGGCAGCATGGTCACCGCCGTGGTCACGGGGGTGAGCACCGTGATCAACGGTGTGGTGACCGCCGTCCTGGCGGTCTTCCTCATGTTCTTCTTCCTCAAGGACGGCCCGAGGTTCCTGCCCTGGCTGACCCGCCAGCTCCCCGGCCGGCTGGCCACGGACGTCCCGGTCGTGGCCGCGCGCAGCTGGGAGACCCTCGGCGCGTTCGTACGGTCCCAGGCGTTCGTCGGTCTGATCGACGCCGTCCTCATCGGCGTCGGCCTGTGGATCCTCGACGTTCCGCTGGTGCTCCCGCTGGCCGTGCTGACCTTCGTGTCCGCGTTCGTGCCGATCGTGGGCGCCCTCTTCGCCGGCCTGGTCGCGGTGCTCATCGCGCTGGTCTCGAACGGTCTGACCGACGCGCTGCTCGTGCTGGCGATCATCGTCGTCGTGCAGCAGCTGGAGGGCAACGTGTTCCAGCCCATGATCCAGAGCCGAGGGCTCGGCCTCCACGCGGCGGTGGTCCTCCTCGCCGTCACGCTGGGCGGCAACCTGGCCGGCATCGTGGGCAGCCTCCTCGCGGTACCGGCGGCCGCCCTGATCGCGGTGGTCTGGAACTACCTGCGCGAGCAGCTGAGCACCCCGCCCCAGGAACCGGACACCGACGACCGGGACCCCACGACGGCCGTACCGTCGTAGCGCCGGGCCGGACACGCCAAAGGCCCCGCCCCGCCGCCGGGGGCGGGGCGCGGGTACCGGAGTGCGGTCCGTGTCCGGCTCTTCCCGGAGCCGGTCGCCCTTGCCCGACGGGTGAGGGGGAGATCAGCCCTCGCACATCGGTGTGCAGCCTTCATGCGCGTCTACACGCGCCGCCATCTGGCTGGGCGCGATCATGCCCGCCGTCCTCGGCCTGGCGGGCGTGACGGGAGACGAGCTCCTCGTCCTGCGCGTCGTGACGGGGCCCTGTTGACCTGCGGCGCCTTCGTCCTGCTCGTCTCGGTGAGCTCGGCCAGACCGCCGGCGTCACGGACCTTGAGCCGCGCCGAGACGTGTTCGGTGCGGTGGCAAGGCCACCGGGGGTGGGCCGACCGCTGACAGACGGTTCGAGGAGGTCGGTGCCGTCCTTCTCGCGTGTGCGGGCGGTCGAGCGCGCCGACGACGCCTCGAAGCGCCTCCTTCACGAGGGTCGCCGTCGCGCGGTCGGTCCGCGCGTGCGCGTTGCCGCCTACAGCCAGTCCCGGCGCTTGAAGACGTAGTAGAGGCTCGTGCAGACCAGGGCCATCAGGAGGATCGCGAACGGGTACCCGGCCACCCAGTGCAGCTCCGGCATGTGGTCGAAGTTCATGCCGTAGATGGTGCCGACGAGGGTCGGGGCGAAGAGGATGGCCGCCCAGGACGAGATCTTCTTGATCTCCTCGTTCTGCTCGAAGCCGGCCTCCGCCAGGGCGCGCATCTCGGCGTTCTGCTGCTGGGTGACCAGGGTGGCGTTGACCGTGAGGATCTCCGTCAGGGCCTGCCGGAAGCCGTCCACGCGTTCGCTGGTGTGGGTGACGTGGTCGGCGACGTCGCGCAGGTAGCGCTGGAGCTCCTCCTCCGTGCCGTACTTGGCGAAGCCCGCCATGAGGCCGTGCAGCATGCCGACCAGGGGGCGGGTGGCGCGCTGGAACTCGACCATCTCGCGGGAGAGTTCGTAGATGCGGCGGGACACCGCGGGGTCGCCGCGGAAGACCTCCGTCTCGATCTCGTCGATGTCGTTCTGGACGCCCGCCACGACCGGCGCGTATCCGTCGACGACCGCGTCCAGGATGGCGTAGAGCACCGCCTCCGGGCCGAGGGCGAGGAGTTCCGGGGTGTCCTCCATGCGGCGGCGCACCGCCGACAGGTCAGGGGCGGCGCCGTGCCGGACGGTGATCAGGAAGTCGGGGCCGACGAACACGTGCAGCTCGGCGAACTCGACCTCCTCCTGGGCGTCCAGGTAGCGGGCGGCGCGCAGGACGACGAAGAGCGTGCCGCCGTACCGCTCCAACTTCGGCCGCTGGTGGGCCTCCATCGCGTCCTCGACGGCCAGCTCGTGCAGGTCGAACTCGGCCGCAAGCGACAGCAGCTCGCCCTCGGACGGGCGTTGCAGACCGATCCACGCCATGCCGTCCGGCTCCTCGCGCAGCTGCCGGAACGTCTCGGAGAGGGAGGTCGGGGACGACACCTTGCGGCCGTCCCGGTACAGCGACGCCTCGACGACGCTGCCGCCCCGCGCCCCGCCCGCGGGGGCGACGGCCGGGTCGCCGGCCGGGTCCACCACGGCGGGCGGCGCCGCCGGCTCCGGCTCGTCGGGGCGCCGGCGGCGGTGCCTCCTTGAGGGCAGGGTCATCGCGGGTCCTCACCTCCTGCGGTCATCCGGGGCCGGAAGGCAGGATATACGCCCCGGTTTGTCCCGGCCCGGTCGCCGGCATGGCCGTCGGATTGCCGCCTTGCGGACAGAAGGTGTCCGCGTCGCTCGGTAGCGTGCCGCCATGGCATCGACGACCCCGCCCGTCCTCTCCCTCCGGGCGCTCAACCGCGCCACGCTGGCACGTCAGCTCCTCCTACGGCGTACCCGCATGCCGGCGAAGGACGCCGTGCGCCACCTCGTCGGGCTCCAGGCGCAGAACACCAAGCCCCCGTACCACGCCCTCGCCGCCCGGCTCGACGGCTTCCGCCCCGAGGAGCTGTCCGGGCTGATGGAGCGGCGCGAGGTCGCCCGGGTCGTCACCATGCGGTCCACCCTCCACACCCACACCGCCGACGACGTCCTCGCCCTCGGCCCGTTCACGCGGCCCGTCGGCGACCGCGGGGTGCGGCAGTTCCGCAAGAGGCTCACCGGCGTGGACGTCGACGTCCTGACGGCCCTCGTCCGCGAGCTCGTCGAGGAGCGGCCCCGCACCCCGAAGGAGATCCGCGAGGTCCTGCTGGAACGCTGGCCCGACGCCGACCCCCTCGCCCTGACCGTCACCGCCCGCTGCTCGCTGCCGCTCGTCCAGGTCACCCCGCGCGGCCTGTGGGACCGCAGCGGCCAGGTCGAGCTGACCACGACGGACGTCTGGTTCGGGCCGCAGCGGGTTCGGGAGGCGCCGCCGGTGCGCCCGGAGGACGTCGTCCTGCGGTACCTCGCGGCCTTCGGGCCCGCCTCCGTAAAGGACATGCAGACGTGGTGCGGCCTCACCCGGCTGCAGGACGCGTTCGAGCGGCTGCGGCCCCGGCTGGTGACCTTCCGCGACCCGCGGGGCACCGAGCTGTTCGACCTCCCCGACGCGCCCCGCCCGGACCCGGACACGCCGGCCCCGCCCCGCTTCCTGCCCGAGTTCGACAACCTCCTGCTCTCCCACGCCGACCGTTCGCGCGTCGTACCGACCGAGTACCGGGACCGGACGTGGAAGGGCAACCAGGCGTACCGGACGTTCCTCGTCGATGGACTCGTCGCCGGGATCTGGGCGCTGGACGAGGGGCGCGACGGTGCCGTCACGGTGACCGTCCAGCCCTTCGCCCCGCTCACCGGCGCCCAGCGGGACGCGCTGACCGACGAGGCCGGGTACGTCCTCACCACGCTGGGCCGCGGCCCCTTCGACGTGCGGATCGGGACCTTCGCCGCCGACGCGTAGCCGGGGACCGGGGACCGGGGATGAGGGATCGGCGGTCCGGGGTGGGGGCGGGGAGTCGTCGGGTGGGTGTGGGGAGCGGTGCGGGCGGGGCGGTCGGTGCGCTTCCGGGGTGTCCGGGGGGTAGTGACACCGGGGGTGGCGCGTACACCATGGCGCCCACACCCCCCCGCGACGAGGAGGACGACGATGCCGGAGAGCGGCGCGACCGAGCAGTTCCGGGCGGCCCGGGACTTCCTGCTACGGCACCGGGAGGACTACGAGGCGGCCCGCGCCGGGTTCTCCTGGCCCCGGCCCGCCCGGTTCAACTGGGCCCTGGACTGGTTCGACGTCATCGCGGCCGACAACGACGCGACCGCCCTGCACATCGTCGAGGAGGACGGTACCGAGACGCGGCGCAGCTTCGCGGAGATGTCGGCCCGCTCCGCCCGCGTCGCCGACTGGCTGCGCGACGCGCACGGCGTGGCGGCCGGCGACCGGATCGTCGTCATGCTCGCCAACCAGGTCGAGCTGTGGGAGACGGCGCTCGCCGCGATGAAGCTGCGCGCGGTGGTCATCCCCGCCACCCCGCTGCTCGGCCCCGCCGACCTCCGGGACCGCGTCGAGCGGGGCAGGGCCCGGCACGTGGTCGTCCGCGCGGCGGACACCGGCAAGTTCGACGACGTGCCCGGGGAGTACACGCGCATCGCCGTCGGGGGCGCCGGTGGGGGGTGGGCGGCGTTCGAGGACGCCTACGCCGCGGACGACGCCTTCGTCCCCGACGGGCCCACCGACGCCTCCGACACCCTGATGCTCTACTTCACTTCCGGCACCACCGCCCGCCCGAAGCTCGTCGAGCACACCCACACCTCCTACCCCGTCGGTCACCTGGCGACGATGTACTGGATCGGACTGCGGCCCGGCGACGTCCACCTCAACATCTCCTCGCCCGGCTGGGCCAAGCACGCCTGGTCCAACCTCTTCGCCCCCTGGAACGCCGAGGCCACGGTCTTCGTCCACAACTACACGCGGTTCGACCCGGCCCGCCTCATGGCGGAGATGGACCGCCACGGCGT
This sequence comes from Streptomyces kanasensis, assembly GCF_043077165.1. Lineage (NCBI taxonomy): Bacteria > Bacillati > Actinomycetota > Actinomycetes > Kitasatosporales > Streptomycetaceae > Streptomyces > Streptomyces kanasensis. Next base: position 1,056,415 of record NZ_JBIBSF010000001.1, on the reverse strand, counting down.
CACCAGCTTCTGCGCCCCGCCCACGGTGTGGCGGATGCTCATCCAGGCCGACCTGACCGCCCTGCGCACCCCGCCCCGCGAGGTCGTCGCGGCCGGCGAGCCGCTCAACCCCGAGGTGATCGCCGCCGTACGGCGTGCCTGGGGCGTCAGCGTCCGTGACGGATTCGGGCAGACCGAGACGGCCGTCCAGATCTCCAACAGCCCCGGCCAGCCCCTGAAGCCCGGTTCCATGGGCCGCCCGAGCCCCGGTTTCCGCGTCGAACTCCTCGACCCGGTGACGGGCGAGCCGGGCGCCGACGAGGGCGAGATCGCCCTGGACCTGTCCGCCCGCCCCGCCGGGCTCATGACGGGGTACCACGGCGACCCCGAACGCACCGCGCAGGCCATGCGCGGCGGCTTCTACCGGACGGGCGACATCGCCGCCCGCGACGCCGACGGATACCTCACGTACGTGGGGCGGGCCGACGACGTCTTCAAGGCCAGTGACTACAAGATCAGCCCGTTCGAGCTGGAGAGCGCCCTGCTGGAGCACGAGGCGGTCGCGGAGGCCGCCGTGGTGCCCGCGCCGGACCCGGTCCGGCTCGCCGTCCCCAAGGCGTACGTCGTACTCGCCGACGGCTGGGAGCCCGGCCCGGAGACGGCCAAGGCGCTGTTCGCGCACGCGCGCGCCGTCCTCGCCCCGTACCAGCGCATCCGCCGGATCGAGTTCGCCGAACTGCCGAAGACCGTGTCCGGCAAGATCCGCCGCATCGAGCTGCGGGAGCGCACCGCGGCCGGTTCCACCGCCGAGTACCGCGAGGAGGACCACCGGTAGGGGGCGTCAGGGGGACGGGGGTCGGGGGTTGGGATGGGGTGCGGTGGCGGCCCACCCCGGGTGGTGGGTGCGGCGGGGCCGGGCGGGCTCACCTCCTCGGGGTCGGCGGGCCCGGGTCCCGGCCGGGGCGCCCGCCCTTCTCCGCCGACCCCTGCGGGGGCGAACCCGCCCGGCCGCGCCTACCGTCCCGGGGCGCGTGGCAGGTCGCGCCGCATGCAGACGCGGGGCCACCGGTCCAGGCCGTGTGCGGCCTCGGCGTGGCGGATGTCGCGCAGGCCGTGCGTCAGCTCCGCCGCCGCCAGGACGCGGAAGCCGATGCGGGCGTAGTACGGGGCGTTCCACGGCACGTCCCGGAACGTCGTGAGCGTCAGCGCCGGGGCCCCGTGGGCGGCCGCGCCCACTGCCAACTCCTCGATGAGGGCGCGCCCCAGGCCCCTGCGGGCGGCGTCCGGGTGGACGCTCACCTGCTCCACGTGGGCGGCGCCGTCCACGTCGTCCCACAGCAGGTACGCCAGGGCGGGGCCGCCCTCCTCGGCGACCAGGGCCCGGCCGGCCGCCCGGTACTCCTCCAGGGTGGCGAGCGGCGGCGGGTCGTCGTCGGCGACGGCGTCCATGCCGAGCGCGCGGAACGGTTCGCCGGCGGCGCGTTCGACGTCCCGGAGGCGCGGCAGGTCGGTGCGTCGGGCGGGACGGATCCGCACGTCACGCCCCCCGCGCGAGCAGGTCGTCGGCCGGGGAGTTGACCGGCTGCGGCGTGCCCGTGAGGTCCATGACGAACAGGGGCAGCCCCACGCCGTCGGCGCGGGCGCGGGCCTTGTCCTCGTACCCGGCGAGGGAGAAGCACACGGCCACCGCCGCCGCCGCGAGCCCCTCCAGCCACAGGCACTCCACGGCGCGCAGGGCGACGGGCCGGGTCGTCGGGTCGACCTGCGCGACCAGACCGGGGCCCCGCAGTTCGATGCCGGACGACACGGCCGCGCGACGCTCCTCGGGCTGGACGACCTCCCGGAAGCCGAGCCACCGCAGGTACAGCGCGGCCGTGGTGACCGCGTCCCGGGCGGTGCGGATGGTGACCGGGTGGAAGGCGGGGCGGGCGACGGGCGGGGGAGGGGGCGGTACGGGGGCGGTGTGGACCGTGGAGACGCCCGTGGTGGACGCGGTCGCCTCGGGGGGTCCGGACGGATCCTGGCCGGGGGGCTGCCCCGAGGCGCCGCCAGTGGTGTCCGGGGCGGTCGCAGGGCCCGGCGCGGCCGCCCCGGCTCCGGTCGTGTGATCACCGGCCGTGTCCCGTCTCGCCGTACCCGAGCCCGGGGGGTCGAAGCGCACGGGGCCGCCGATTCTGCTCGGACCCGTCGTGGTGACCGGCCGTACCGGAACCCGCAGGACCGCTCCGCAGGGGCAGCCGAGCTCCGGCTGCGGCCACTGGCCAAGCCGGTGGCAGGCGCCGCAGCGGACGGTGACCCACTCGTCCGTCCAGGTGCGGTGCGTGATGGGCTCGGCGGGGGCGCCGCGCATCACGGGAGGGGCCACCGGCGCGCCGCACGCGCACGGGTAGACGGGCGCTGTGTACGCGTGTGCGCGGCGGCAGGCCGGGCAGCGCACCGGCACGTTCTCTCCCACGGCGATCGGCCCCCTTCTTCGCGTCCCCCATGGTCCACCACGCGCGCGTGCTTGGGGAGGCATTCGGCCATCCCTTGACGGGTTCCGGGGCCCCGGCCTACATTGCTTCCGTATAACAGAAACAGTATTCCGCATTACGGAAGTCGAGAACGGATCGACGCTCTCAGGTGGCGCGACAGAGCCGGATCCGCCAGGCCGAAGCAGGAGCACCCATGCCTCGAATGACCGCCGCCCGAGCGGCAGTTGAGATCCTCAAGCGCGAAGGCGTCACCAACGCGTTCGGTGTGCCGGGCGCGGCGATCAACCCCTTCTACAAGGCCCTCCAGCAGGCCGGCGGGATCGACCACACCCTCGCCCGCCACGTCGAGGGCGCCTCGCACATGGCCGAGGGGTACACCCGCACCCACCCGGGGAACATCGGCGTCTGCATCGGGACGTCCGGCCCCGCCGGCACCGACATGATCACCGGCCTGTACTCGGCCATCGGTGATTCGATCCCGATCCTCTGCATCACCGGTCAGGCCCCCACCACCGTGATCCACAAGGAGGACTTCCAGGCCGTCGACATCGCGTCGATCGCCAAGCCGGTCACCAAGGCGGCCACCACCGTCCTGGAGGCCGCGCAGGTCCCCGGCGTCTTCCAGCAGGCGTTCCACCTGATGCGCTCCGGGCGCCCCGGGCCGGTCCTCATCGACCTGCCGATCGACGTCCAGCTCACCGAGATCGAGTTCGACCCCGACACGTACGAGCCGCTGCCGGTCTACAAGCCGGCGGCGACCCGCGCGCAGATCGAGAAGGCGCTCTCCCTCTTCCTGGAGTCGGAGCGCCCGGTCATCGTCGCGGGCGGCGGCATCATCAGCGCCGACGCGTCCGACCTGCTGGTCGAGTTCGCCGAGCTGACGAACACCCCGGTCATCCCGACCCTCATGGGCTGGGGCACCCTCCCCGACGACCACGGCCTGAACGCCGGCATGGTCGGCGTCCAGACCTCGCACCGCTACGGCAACGCGAACTTCCTGGAGTCGGACTTCGTCCTCGGCATCGGCAACCGCTGGGCCAACCGCCACACCGGCTACAAGCTCGACGTCTACACCCGGGGACGCACGTTCGTCCACGTCGACATCGAGCCCACCCAGATCGGCAAGATCTTCGCCCCGGACTACGGCATCGCCTCCGACGCCAAGGCGGCCCTGGAGCTCTTCGTCGAGGTCGCCAAGGAACTGAAGGCGGCCGGCAGGCTCCCCGACCGCTCCGCCTGGGTCGCCTCCACGCAGGAGCGCAAGGCGACCCTGCTGCGCCGCACGCACTTCGACGACGTGCCGCTGAAGCCGCAGCGCGTCTACGAGGAGATGAACCGGGCGTTCGGCCCCGAGACCCGGTACGTCACCACCATCGGCCTCTCCCAGATCGCCGGCGCGCAGATGCTGCACGTCTACAAGCCGCGCCACTGGATCAACTGCGGCCAGGCCGGACCGCTCGGCTGGACCATCCCCGCCGCGCTCGGCGTCGCCAAGGCCGACCCGGAGGCCCAGGTCGTCGCGCTCTCGGGCGACTACGACTTCCAGTTCATGATCGAGGAACTGGCCGTCGGCGCGCAGCACCGCATCCCGTACGTCCACGTCCTGGTCAACAACTCCTACCTGGGTCTGATCCGCCAGGCGCAGGCCGGCCTGGACATCAACTTCCAGGTGAACCTGGAGTTCGAGAACCTCAACTCCCCGGAGCTGGGCGTCTACGGCGTCGACCACGTCAAGGTCGTCGAGGGCCTCGGCTGCAAGGCGATCCGCGTCACCGAGCCGGACCAGCTGCTGCCGGCCTTCGAGGAGGCCAAGAAGCTGGCCGCCGAGTACCGGGTCCCGGTCGTCGTGGAGGCGATCCTGGAGCGGGTCACGAACATCTCCATGAGCCGCACCATGGACATCAGCGACATCACGGAGTGGGAGGAGCTCGCCACCGAGCCCGGCCACGCCCCGACGGCGGTCCGCCGGCTCGCCTGACGCCCGCCGCAGAGGCGCACGCGGCCCCCCTCCCGGGACACCGGGGCGGGGGCCGTTCGCCGTGCCATGGCCCGCGCGGACGGGGGTAGCCGTAGGGCATGGCCGAGATTGTGGACGCGGACGAACTGCTCCGGCGAGTGAGGGTCGCCCGGGACTGGGCCCGGGAGGAGGAGGAACAGGCGGCCGACGCGACGGCCGCGACGGCGTACCGCGCGGTGCGCGAGGTCCTGGACAGGCTGATCGACCCGAGCCGCCGGTCCGACCACTGACGTACCGCCCCGCCACCGGGGCACCGAGGGCACCCTCCAGGGCCCTCGGTCCCCCGGTGCGGCGCCTCCCGGCGGGTCTCCAGGCCCGTGCGGGCGGTGGGCCGTGGAGCGCGTGGCCCGACCGGTGCCGTGGGGGTGCCGGTGCGGCCCCGGGCCCGCGGGCGGCGGCGCGGCGGTCCTCGGGGGCGGGCCCGCGGCGCGACCGTCCCGGGCCCGGCACACGAAAGGGCGCCCCGCCGAGGGGGCGCCGGACACGACCGCGCGCCCCCCGCCGGAGCGGGGGGCGCGCAGGGTGGAGACCGTCCGACGGTGCGAGGCTGGCGCGACAGGACGTTCGCGCCGCCGGACGGCATCGGTGGGGGAGGTTCGTGGGACCGCGGCGGCGACCCCGGGTTCCGGGCGGCCTCCCTTCAGGTCAAGGAGGCGACCGGATCCGCTCACCACCGCACTGGTGTGTACACCGCCGCGGTCCTCACCTGTCCGAACCCGCGGCCACCCCTCATCCGGGCCACGGTCCGGACCGCGTACGGCGGCCGACCTCCCGTCAGCCTCCGTACGCCGTCATCGCGTCGACGAAGTCGGCGCTCAGTCCTCGCGCAGGGCGCGGACGGCCTCCTCCACGCGCCGGCCGTACTCCGGGTCGGCGGCGTGGAAGTGGGCGAGGTTCTTCTCGACGACGTCCTCGCGGGAGACCTGGGACAGGCCGCCGGCGATGTTCGCGACGAGGCGGGCCCGCTCGTCCTCCGACATCAGGCGGTACAGCTCGCCCGCCTGGAAGAAGTCGTCGTCCTTCACGTGCGCCGGGGCCGCGTGGGTGCCGGTGTACCCGGCGACCGCCAGCGGGGCGGAGAGCGCCGCGTCGGTCTGCGCGGGGCCGGCGTACGAGTTGGGCTCGTAGTTGCGGTCCTGGCGGGCGCCGTTGCGGGTCGACATCAGGCCGTCGCGGCCGTAGTTGTCGGCGCCGCCCGGCAGGGCCTTCGGCGAGTTGACCGGCAGCTGGGTGTGGTTCACGCCGAGGCGGTAGCGCTGGGCGTCCGCGTAGGCGAAGAGTCGGCCCTGGAGCATCTTGTCCGGGGACGGGCCGATGCCGGGCACGAAGTTGTTCGGCGAGAAGGCGGCCTGCTCGACCTCCGCGAAGACGTTGTCCGGGTTGCGGTCGAGGACGAGGCGGCCCACCCGCCGCAGCGGGTAGTCGGCGTGCGGCCACACCTTGGTCAGGTCGAACGGGTTGAAGCGGTACTCCGCGGCCTCGTGCGCCGGCATGATCTGCACGTACAGCGTCCAGGAGGGGTTCACGCCCCGCTCGATGGCCTGGAGCAGGTCGGTCTGGTGCGAGTTGGCGTCCTGGCCGACGACCTCGGCGGCCTGCTCGGACGACAGGCAGCGGATGCCCTGGTTCGTCTTGAAGTGGTACTTGACGAAGAAGGCCTCGCCCTGCGCGTTCGTCCACTGGTAGGTGTGCGAGCCGTAGCCGTTCATGTGGCGGTAGGAGGCGGGGATGCCGCGGTCGCCCATCAGCCACGTCACCTGGTGCGTCGCCTCGGGGGCGTGCGCCCAGAAGTCCCAGACGTTGTCCGGCTCCTGCTTGCCCGTGAACGGGTCGCGCTTCTGCGAGTGGATGAAGTCGGGGAACTTGATCGGGTCCTTGACGAAGAACACGGGGGTGTTGTTGCCGACGAGGTCGTAGTTGCCCTCCTCGGTGTAGAACTTCACCGCGAAGCCGCGCGGGTCGCGCACCGCGTCCGCGCCGCCGAGCGAGTCGGCGACGGTGGAGAAGCGGAGGAACAGCTCGGTGCGCCGGCCGACCTCGCCCAGGAAGTGCGCCCGGGTGAAGGCGGTGACGTCGTCGGTGACCTCGAAGTGGCCGTACGCGCCGGAACCGCGGGCGTGCACGACGCGCTCCGGGATGCGCTCCCGGTTGAAGCGGGCGAGCTTCTCGATCAGGTGCTGGTCCTGGATGAGGAGCGGGCCACCGACACCGGCGGTGGCGGAGTTCTGGTTGTCGGCGACCGGGGCGCCGGACTCGGTCGTAAGCACGCGCTTCGCCATTTTCGTCGGTTGACCTTCCGTGCGGTGCTGCTGGCGGGTGCTCAGGAGCGTAGGGACGCCCCGAGGAGAACGTCAACAGTTTGTTGAAAGCGGAGAAAGGGATTCCGGCCGGCGCCGGCGCCTGGGCGCGACAGGACAGGTGTCAGCGCCGGCGCCGACCGGAAGTCTGGCCCGACCCGGGCCGGTCAGGAGCGGGGATCCGGGTCGGGGGAAGGGGGGCTGCGGGTCAGACCCGGGCGCCGGAGAGGCGCTCGACGGCGCGCAGCAGGGCCGAGTGGTCCAGGCCGCCGTCGCCCTGGGCGCGCAGGGAGGCGACCAGCTGGGCGACCACGGCGCCGACCGGCAGGGCGGCGCCGACGTTGCGGGCCGCGTCGGTGACGATGCCCATGTCCTTGTGGTGCAGGTCGATGCGGAAGCCGGGGGCGAAGTCGCGGTCGAGGAAGTTGTCCTTCTTGCGGGTCAGCACCGTCGAGCCGGCGAGGCCGCCGTTGAGGACGTCCAGGGCGGCCCTCAGGTCGACGCCGGACTTCTCCAGGAAGACCACGGCCTCGGCGCACGCCTGGATGTTGACCGCGACGATCAGCTGGTTGGCGGCCTTCACCGTCTGCCCCGACCCGTGCGGGCCGCACAGGACGATGGTCTTGCCGAGCGCCTCCAGGACCGGCAGCGCCGCGTCGAAGTCGGCCTGCTCACCGCCCACCATGATGGAGAGCACGGCCTCGATGGCGCCGGCCTCGCCGCCGGACACGGGGGCGTCCAGGACGCGCACGCCCTTGTCGGCGGCGGCCTTGGCGAGGTCCACCGAGGTCTGCGGCGTGATCGACGACATGTCGATGAGCAGCGTGCCCTCGCGGACGTTCTCCAGGATGCCGTCGGGGCCGTAGGCGATGGCCTCGACCTGCGGTGACGCCGGGACCATCGTGATGACGACGTCGGCGTCGCGGACGGCCTCGGCGATCGACGCCGCGGCGGTGCCGCCGGCCTTGGCCAGCCGGTCCAGCTTCTCCCGCTCCAGCGTGTAGCCGGTGACCTGGTAGCCCGCCTTCAGCAGGTTCTCGGACATGGGGGAGCCCATGATGCCGAGTCCGATCCACGCGACCTTGGGGAGGGTGGTCATGAGGGTTCCTCTTTCCGTGCTCGTAACGGGGGTCAGTCGGCGGCGCGCAGCGGGCGGGGCAGCCAGTCGAAGGCGTCCGCGCCGGGGCGGTCGCCGGACTTGTACTCCAGGCCCACCCAGCCGTCGTAGCCGGCGCCGCGCAGCCGCGTCAGCAGGCCGGAGAGGTCGAGGTCGCCGGTGCCCGGAGCGCCGCGGCCCGGGTTGTCGGCGATCTGGACGTGACCGGTCTTCGCCGCGTACGCGTCGATCACCGCGTCGAGGTCCTCGCCGTTCATCGACAGGTGGTACAGGTCCAGCAGGAACTTCGCGTTGCCCAGGCCCGTCGCCTCGTTGATGCGGTCGACGACCTCGACCGCGGCCGGGGCGCTCACCAGCGGGTAGCGGGGTGACTCCGGCTTGTTGAGGGCCTCGACCAGCAGGGTCGCGCCGATCCGGTCGGCCGCGCGGGCCGCCAGGACCAGGTTCTCCAGGGCGAGCGCGTCCTGGGCGGCCGGGTCGACGCCGTCGACGCGGTTGCCGTACAGGGCGTTGAGCGCGGTGCAGCCGACCGAGGCGGCGAAGTCCGCGGCCACGTCGACGTTGGCGCGGAAGCGGTCCGACTCCTCACCCGGTACGGACAGGGCGCCGCGGTCCGGGCCGGGCAGCCGCCCGGCGTAGAAGTTCAGGCCGATCAGCCGGGTGCCGGCGTCGTCCAGCGCCTTCTTCAGCGCGTCGAGCTCGCCGCGCGGGGGCGTCGGGGTCTCGATCCAGGGCCACCAGAGCTCCACCGCGGTGAAGCCGGCCGCGGCGGCGGCCGCGGGGCGCTCCAGCAGCGGGAGCTCGGTGAAGAGGATGGACAGGTTCACATCGAAGCGCTGGGCCTTGCCTGCGTCTTCCGAGAAGCGGGCCATGAGGGCGGCGCTCCTTCCGTATTGCGGAAGTTGGTTTCTGCGTGATGGAAGAGTGCAAGTGGAACGCGGTCCTTGTCAAGGGGCACCCGCCAGGTGGACGCCGCCTTCCGCGGCGTTACCGTGAGCCCATGGAGCGATTGAGGGTCGAGTTCACGACCGAACCGTTCGACCTCGACGAGGCGCCCGCGCACGCGGTCGTGGCGCGCGAGGTCATCCAGGGCGCCCAGCTGGACGCCGTCGACGTGGGGCCGTTCGGCAACACCGCGGAGGGCCGCCCCGAGGCGGTGCTCGCCGCCGTGGACGCCCTGCTGCGCCGCTCCCTGGAGGCCGGGGCGACCCGGGTCTCGCTCCAGGTGAACGTCATCGGGAAGGGCGAGCGGTGACCGCGCCGGGCGACCACCCGCTGGTCACCGCCGTGAAGCCGCTCGTCGACGCCATGGGGGGCCGGGTGCTGGCGCCCGCGGAGGCGGGACCCGACGACGTCGTGCTCGCCTGGGAGGGCGAGGAGGTGATCGCCGTACGGCTGCCCCAGCTCGCCGACTCGCTGGAACACATCCTGGCCGCCCTGGAGCGGCGCCACGGGATGCCGCTGTCCGCGCTCGACCGCAAGGCCAAGCAGGAGGTGGTGCGCGGCCTGGAGGCGCGCGGCGCCTTCTCCGTGCGCCACGGCGTCGAGACGGTGGCCGGCGCGCTCGGCGTCAGCCGGTTCACCGTCTACAACTACCTGAACAGGGAGAACGGCACCAAGGGCAAGTAGAACACCAGCCGTCGTCCGGATGTCCGGGCGACGGCTTTCGTGTCACAGGATTTTCAACAAAGTGTTGACGCGGCGTCGCCGCAGGGCGTTAGCTATCCGCAGCCCGTCCGACGACAGCGAAAAACAGCCACGGAGGCTCCCGTGACTTCGAGTACCTCGACACCGGGCCTCTCCCGGTTCAACACCTCCCCGGACGGCGACGCCCTCGCCGCCCTGCACGAGGTGTGCGCCAGCTCGACGTGGGGGTCCAAGCTCCTCGCCCAGCGCCCCTACGCCACCGCCGAGGACCTCTTCCGAGCCAGCGACGCCGCCACGGCGGAGCTGACCGCCGAGGACCTGGCCGAGGCCATGGCGGGGCACCCCCCGATCGGCCGGCCCAAGCCCGGCGACCCCACCTCCGCCCGCGAGCAGCGCGGCATGGCCGGGGCCTCCGAGGAGCTCAGGGCCGAGATGCTCGAACTGAACCTGGCCTACCAGGAGAGGTTCGGCCACGTCTTCCTCATCTGCGCCACCGGCCGGACCGGCGAGCAGATGCGCGACGCCGTCCGCGAACGGATCGCGCACACGCCCGAGCGCGAACGGGAGATCGTCCGCGCCGAACTGGGCAAGATCAACAGGATCCGGCTCAACCGTCTGGTGGAGGAAGGCCCCGCATGAGTACCGACACGACCGCATCGGTGTCCACCCACATCCTGGACACCAGCGCCGGCCGCCCCGCCGAGGGCGTCGCCGTCTCCCTCGCGGCCCGCGCCGGCCGCGCCGCGGAGTGGGTGACGCTCGGCGGCTCCGCGACCGACGCGGACGGGCGGTGCAAGGACCTCCCGGCCCTGCCGGAAGGCACGACCCACGTACGCCTGGACTTCGAGACCGAGGCGTACTTCGCCCAGAAGCAAGCCGAGGCACAGCAGGACGCCCCCGCGACACGGGACAGCGGCGTGTTCTTCCCCGAGGTGGCGATCACCTTCGCCGTCGTACCGGGCGAGCACTACCACGTACCGCTGCTGCTCAACCCGTTCGGCTACTCCGTTTACCGAGGGAGCTAGCAGCCACCATGCCCACGATTCTCGGCCAGAACCAGTACGGCAAAGCAGAGAACCGCGTCGTGAAGATCACGCGGGACGGCGCGACCCACCACATCAAGGACCTGAACGTCTCCGTCGCCCTCTCCGGCGACATGGACGACGTCCACTACTCCGGCTCCAACGCCCACGTCCTGCCGACCGACACCACCAAGAACACGGTGTACGCGTTCGCCAAGGAGCACGGCATCGAGTCCGCCGAGCAGTTCGGCATCCACCTGGCCCGCCACTTCGTGACCAGCCAGGAACCCATCCACCAGGCCCGGATCCGGATCGAGGAGTACGCCTGGGAGCGGATCGCCACGTCCGACGCCAACTCGAAGTTCATCGGCGCCGACGAGGTCAAGCACTCCTTCGTCCGCAAGGGCCAGGAGACCCGCCTCACCGAGATCACCTACGACGGCGAGAAGTGGCAGGTCATCTCCGGCCTGAAGGACCTCGTCGTCATGAACTCCACCAACTCGGAGTTCTGGGGCTACGTGAAGGACCGGTACACCACCCTCCAGGAGGCGTACGACCGCATCCTGGCGACGCAGGTGGCCGCCCGCTGGCGGTTCAACTGGACCGACGACGAGCAGCGTTCGCCGAACTGGGAGAAGTCCTACGAGCAGGTCCGCAAGCACATGCTCCAGGCCTTCGCCGAGACGTACTCCCTGTCGCTCCAGCAGACGCTGTACCAGATGGGCGCGCGCATCATCAACAACCGCTCGGAGATCGACGAGGTCCGCTTCAGCCTCCCGAACAAGCACCACTTCCTCGTGGACCTGGAGCCCTTCGGCCTCAAGAACGACAACGAGGTCTACTTCGCGGCGGACCGCCCGTACGGACTGATCGAGGCGACCGTCCTGCGCGACGGCGTGGACGCCCTCATACCCGTGGACATGACCAACCTCTGACGCCCGCGCACGGCCGTCCGCCCCACCCCGGCGGGCCGGGACGGACGGCCGGCCACCCCGACTTCACCCCCTCGGCACCCGCAGCCGCCAGGCCGCGGCACTCAAACTCTCCCAGGGCCCTGCCGTGCCCACCCTCGTCACCCGAGACCCAGAAGGACGCACCATGGCACCTTCGGCAGCCCAGCGCATCGTGATCGAGAACTGCGCGATCGCGACCGTCGACGCCCAGGACACCGAGTACGCCTCGGGCCACGTCGTCATCGCGGACAACAGGATCGAGTCGATCGGCGCGGGACGGGCCCCCGAGGGCCTCGCGGACGTGGTCCGCCGGATCGACGGGACCGGTCACCTCGTCACACCGGGCCTGGTCAACACCCACCACCACTTCTACCAGTGGATCACCCGCGGCCTCGCCACCGACCACAACCTCTTCGACTGGCTCGTCGCGCTCTACCCCACCTGGGCACGGATCGACGAGCAGATGGTCCGCGCGGCCGCCCAGGGCTCCCTGGCGATGATGGCCCGCGGCGGCGTCACCACCGCCATGGACCACCACTACGTCTTCCCCCGCGGCTCCGGCGACCTGTCCGGCGCGATCATCGGGGCCGCCGCCGACATGGGCGTGCGCTTCACGCTCGCCCGCGGTTCCATGGACCGCAGCGTCAAGGACGGCGGCCTGCCGCCGGACTTCGCGGTCGAGACCCTCGACGGCGCCCTCGCCGCGACCGAGGAGACCGTCCGCGCACACCACGACGCCTCCTTCGACGCGATGACCCAGGTCGCCGTCGCCCCCTGCTCCCCCTTCTCCGTCTCCACCGAACTGCTCCGGCAGGGCGCTGAACTCGCCCGCCGGCTCGGCGTGCGCCTCCACACCCACGGTTCGGAGACCGTCGAGGAGGAGAAGTTCTGCCACGAGCTGTTCGGCATGGGACCCACCGACTACTTCGAGTCGACCGGCTGGCTCGGCGAGGACGTGTGGATGGCCCACTGCGTCCACATGAACGACTCCGACATCGAGGCGTTCGCCCGGACGCGGACCGGCGTCGCGCACTGCCCCTCGTCCAACGCCCGCCTCGCCGCCGGCATCGCCCGCGTCCCCGACATGCTGAAGGCCGGCGTACCCGTCGGCCTCGGCGTCGACGGCACCGCCTCCAACGAGTCCGGCGAACTCCACACCGAACTGCGCAACGCCCTCCTCGTCAACCGGCTCGGCGCCCACCGCGAAGCCGCCCTCACCGCGCGCCAGGCCCTGCGCCTCGGCACGTACGGGGGCGCCCAGGTCCTCGGGCGGGCCGACCAGATCGGCTCCCTGGAGGTCGGCAAGCTCGCCGACCTCGTGCTGTGGAAGCTGGACACGCTCGCCCACGCCTCCATCGCCGACCCGGTCACCGCGCTGGTCCTCGGCGCGGCCGCGCCGGTCACCGCGTCGTTCGTCGACGGCCGGCAGATCGTCGAGGACAACCGCCTGCTGACCGCCGACGAGGACGCCATCGCGCGTTCCACCAGGGACGAGGCCCGGCGCCTCGCCCGTATCGCCGCCCAGGGCTGAGCCCCGGCGTCGATCCACGAAGTCCGGCCGGGGGGGACGGCCCCCGGCCGGTCACCGCGGACCCGAGCGGGGTCCGCGGGAGCCCGACCGGGGGGTGCCGTACCCCATCGGGTACGTCACCCCCCGGGACGGTCACGGGCGCCCGCACGCGCACGCACCTCCGCGGCCACCCCGGCCGACGACCCCGAGGCCGTACCTCCGCACCCCGCACCGGCCCGGCCTCCGCACCGGCGCGCACCACTCAGCTCCGCGCACCACTCAGCTCCGCGCGCCCCTTGCCTCCGCACCGCGCACCGCGGGCTCCTCGCCCTCTCAGCGGTGACCCCTCGCCCCCGCACACCCGCTCAGCCGCACCACCGCACCCCCTCACCGACCTCCCGCATCACCTCAGCACCTCCCTGAAACCCGTGTCACACCGCCGACGCGTTAACCGACCGGAGGAACCGCCGTGGCCGCCATGCCCAGGTCCCACAACGATGCAGGCAACCAGACCCCCGCCCCCAGCCCCGACCCCCACGCGTCCGACTCCGGTCCCGACGCACCGGTCACCCCCGACCCCCGCGACCCCGGCTCCGCCCCCGAGGGCGGCAGGCACCCGGTCGACGAGACGCTCCCGCCCCTGCGGATGGTCACCAGCGGCCTCCAGCACGTGGCCGCCATGTACGCGGGCGTCGTCGCCCCGCCCCTGATCGTCGGCGCGGCCGTCGGCCTCTCCGCCACCGAACTGACCTTCCTCACCGGCGCCAGCCTCTTCACCGCCGGCCTCGCCACCTTCCTCCAGACCCTCGGCGTCTGGCGGATCGGCGCGCGGCTGCCCTTCGTCAACGGCGTCACCTTCGCGGGCGTCGCCCCCATGCTCGCCATCGTCGACACGACGGACGACAAGGCCGACGCGCTGCCCGTCATCTTCGGCGCGATCATCGTCGCCGGCCTGCTCGGCTTCGTCGCCGCCCCGTGGTTCAGCAAGCTCGTCCGCTTCTTCCCACCGGTCGTCACCGGCTCGGTCATCACCCTGATCGGTGTCTCGCTGCTCCCCGTCGCCTTCAGCTGGGCGCAGGGTCCGAACCCCGCCGCCGACGACTACGGCTCCACCACCTACCTCGGCCTCGCGGCGGCGACCCTCCTGCTGGTCCTCCTCGTACGCCGGTTCACCCGCGGCTTCGTCAAGCAGGTGGCCGTCCTCATCGGTCTCGTCCTCGGCACCCTGCTCGCCATCCCGTTCGGCGTCACCGACTTCACCCCCGTGCTCGACGCCGACCTCGTCGGTTTCCCCACCCCCTTCCACTTCGGTGCCCCGCAGTTCGCCATCGCCGCGATCGTCTCCATGTGCGTGGTGATGCTCGTGTCCATGACGGAGTCCACCGCCGACATGCTGGCACTCGGCGAGATCGTCGAGCGGCCGGCCGACGAGCGGACCATCGCCGCCGGACTGCGCGCCGACACGCTCGGCTCGGCGATCAGCCCCCTCTTCAACGGCTTCATGTGCAGCGCCTTCGCCCAGAACATCGGACTCGTCGCGATGACGCGGATCCGCAGCCGCTTCGTCGTCGCGGCGGGCGGCGGCTTCCTCGTCCTCATGGGGCTGTGCCCCGTGGCGGCGTCCCTGATAGCCGTCGTACCGCGCCCCGTGCTCGGCGGCGCGGGCGTGGTCCTCTTCGGGTCGGTCGCCGCGAGCGGCATACAGACCCTGGTCAGGGCGGGCTTGGAGAAGGACAACAACGTCCTCGTCGTGGCCGTGTCGCTGGCCGTCGGCATCATCCCGATCACGGCCCCGGAGTTCTACCACGCGTTCCCGGAGACCGCGAAGATCATCCTGGACTCGGGGATCTCGACCGGCTGTGTCGCCGCCGTCCTGCTGAACCTCGTCTTCAACCACCTCGGAGCCCCCGCCCGCCGCGACAGCGACGAGGTGACGGCCCCGATGGAACCGGCCGACGACATCACCGAAGCCCGCGTCACGAAGCCGGCCCCGGCGCACTGATCCCCCGGGGGCGGGTACCGGACCCCGGTACCCGCCTCCGGGGCGGGTCCGGCCCCGTACGCCCTCGTCGCGCGGGTCCGGCCCCGTACGCCCTCGTCGCGCGGGTCCGGCCCCGCGCGCCCTACGCAGTGGAACCCGGCCCCGCCGGCCCGTCCGACCGCACGTGGCCAGGGCACCGGGCCGGGTCCAACCGCTCCGCCAGTGCCACGACCCGCTGCCGCAGCGCCGCGCCGCCCTCCGGCCGCTCCTCCGCGCCGGGCCCCTCAGGCCCCAGGTCCTTCATGAGGGCGGACAACTCGGCGTCGGCCTCCGCGGACCGCCCGGCGTGGAGGAGGTTCAGCACCAAGCCGTACCGGACGTTCAATGCCGCGGGCGCGTCGGAGGGCATGACCGGGGCGAACTCCGCGAGGAGCCGCCGGAGTTGCTCCACGACCTCGTCGTACCGGCCCAGCCGGTGAAGAAGGCGGGCCCGGCGGTCGAGGAGCCGGAGCCGCTCGTTGTAGGGGCGCTCGTGGGCCGGGCTGACCGCACCGTACCGGTGCAGCAGCCCGTCCAGCACCCCCAGCGCCTCCTCGTGGCGCTGCTGCGCGGCGAGGTTCTCGGCGAGCATGCGGGTGGTGTGCAGGTGCAGGTGCGACCCGCGCGCCCCCGCCCCCTCCAGCTCGGCCAGCACCCGACGGTGGAGCCGCTCGCCGTCGGCGTACAGGCCCGTCACGTCCAGCGCGTGGCCGAGGTGGTGCCGGGCGCTCAGGTCATCGGCGTCGAGCCGCCCCTCCTCGACCAGGGACAGCAACGCGCGGGCCTGCGCCGTGGCCTCGTCCCCCTTGCCGAGCTCCGCCAGGACCGTGATCAGCCCGGTGCGGTGGTGCAGGGCCTCCGGTACCGGCCCGTCGTCTTCCAGGGACACCAGGGCCCGGTACTCGCGCTCCGCCGCGGGCAGGTCGCCCGTCGCGTACAGGGCGCGCGCCAGCGAGTGGCGGGCCTGCACCGTGTGGGCGTGGTGCTCCCCGTGCTCCTCCCGGGCGGCCTCGTACAGCGCGTGGGCCGTGTCGATCCCCTCCCCTGAGCCGTCCACGTCCCGCAGGGCCAGCTGCCGTGCGTGGAGGGCCGCCGGGTGGTCCGGCGGCAGCGCCGCGGCCTTCTCGCCGAACAGGGCGGCCAGCTCCTCCTGGAGGTCGTAGCCGTTGGACACCACGGCGTAGCCGTGCGCCAGGTTCACCGCGGACAGGAACCTCACCAGCGTCGGCTCGTCGTGGTCGGGCACGCCCCGCAGACCGGCCCGCAGGTGGGGGACGAGGAGGTCCCACACCTTCCACATGCCCGGCTCGCCGGCGTCGACGGAGGCCAGCCGCAGCGCCACCAGGGACGCGGCACGCCACAACCGGTCCCGCTCGCCGGCACCCGCCCGCCGGGCGTTCAGCCGGCTGACCTCCAGCACGAGCGGATGGGCGACCAGGCACGGCAGGACCATCGGCCCCTCGCAGGCCCCCTCACCCGCGCACTCGCCCCCCGTGTCGTGCTCGTCCTCGGTCTCGCCGAGACGCAGGTCCTCGACCCGTACCAGACTCATGTCGACCAGCGACTCCAGCGCGGCGTCGCACCCGCCCGCCCGCGCCGCGCCCGTGAACAGCCCCGACTGCTCCAACGTGTCGAGGTCCAGCAGCTGCGCCGGGAAGGGCGCCGGGGCGAAGCACGACAGCAGTCGCAGCAGGAGGCGCGCCTCGGGCAGCCCCTGCGCCTCCAGCAGGTCCAGGCTCATCTCCCACGTGCGGCCGACCAGCCTGCGCAGCCGCCGCTCGTCGTCCCCGGCCGGGCCGCCGAGCCGCTCGCCCCGGTCGAGCAGGTCGGGGCCGAGCCGGTCGAGCGCGGCGGCGTACCCGGCGAAGTCCCTCACGTACGCGTCGTCCCCGTCGCGGCGGCGCAGCAGACCCGCGCCGCGCGCACTGCGGGCGAGGTACGCGCCGGCCAGCCGCAGCGCGAGCGGCAGCCCGCCGAGCCGTTCGGCGAGCGCCCGGGCGTCCTCCGTCGGGCCGGCCTGGCCCGCCAGGTCGACCAGCACGTGCGCGCCGTCCTCCGGTGAGAGCACGTCCACCGGGTGGCACACCGCCTCCGCGCCCCAGACCATCGGGTTGCCGACGCGGCTCGTCACCACCGTGAGCCCCGCCGCGCCGGGCCGGACCCAGTCGGTCAGCCCCTCCGGCTCGTCCATGTTGTCCAGGACCAGCAGCCAGGGCCGCTCGGCCGCGTCCAGGGCGCGCCACACCAGGTCGGGCGCGCTGGTCAGGCCCGCCCAGGCCTCCTCCACCTCCGCGGCGGACACGCCGAGTTCCCGGGCGACGCGGCGCATGCCGGTGTGCAGGGCGCCGCGGGTCGTGGCGGACACCCACAGCACTCGGTGGCCGGTGCGCCGGGCGACGCGGGCGAGTTCGAGCGCGACGGTCGTCTTCCCGCTGCCGCCCAGCCCGCACAGCACGTGGACCCGTTCGCGGTCCGCCGCCTCCAGCGTGCGCAGGAGCTCCGCACGGCCCCGCACGTGGTGGGGCAGTTCGCCGTAGGGGGCGCGCAGTGAGGGGACGCCCGGCGCCACGGCGCCCGCCACGGCGCCCACCGCGCCCGCGTCGGCGCCCGGGTGGGCTGTGGCGGGGGACGGAGGCCGAGGTCCGGGCACGGTGCGGGCCGGGGAACCGGCGGGGGCCACCGGCACGGGCGCGGACACGGGCTCAGGCACCGGCTCGGGCTCGGGGGAGTGGCGGTCGGCGCGCTCCTGGTCCGGCTCGTGCCGGCTGCGGCGGGCCGCTTCGTGCAGGCGCTTCCAGGACGCGTCGGGCGCCACGCCGCAGTGCCGCAGCAGCACCGTGACGGTCGCCCAGGTCGCACGGTTGCCCCGCAGCGCGTCCGACACGGTGCTGCGGCTCAGCCCTGACGCCTCCGCCACCTCACGGATGCCGCCGTACCCGGCCCGGCTCAGCACCGTCCGCAGACGGGTCGCCAACTCCCGCATTCCCGCAGGCGCGTTCCCGTCGATCGATCCCGACACCGTGTCCGTGCCGTCCTCCACGCGCCCTCCGCTCACCGACTCCGCGACACAGCCTACGAGGTGTCCGCCCGCCCGAACGCCCGGTGCCGGACAGGCACGGCGAACCGTCCGGACCCTTCGGCGACCCGCCTCGAACAGCCGCGGACAGGGCTCGGACGGGACCCGGTCACGTGCGGACACGCGGACACCACGGGCGGATCCGCAGGTCGCAGCGGTGTCGTCCGCGCCCGTCCGAGCCCTGTCCGAACGGGCTGCCGGACACCCGGTGCCGCGCACTATCCAGGAGTCGTCACGGGCGCCCGGTCCGTGACGGCGAGGAGGAACCGGCAGTGGAGACAGCCCAGTCGCTCATGGAGCACGGACCCGAGGTCGTGGCGGTCGCCCGCCTGCTGTGGGGCCTGTGGCGGGCGAAGCGGTCGCGGCGCGCGAGGTCGGCCGCGCGCCGGGCGGTCGTGGCGGTCGCCGCACTGCGCCGGCACCTCAAGCGCGGGCGTCGGCGGCGCCGCGCCTGACCCTACCCACCGGCACCGGCCCGGCCCCACCGGCCCGGGCCGGGCTCAGTCGGCGGGGGGTCCGTCCCACGCCATGAGGTTGCTGAACAGCTCCGCCTGCTCGATCGCGTCGTCCAGGGCGTGGTGGGTGTGCCGCCGGCTCGACAGCAGCTCACGCGGCATCGCCCGCTTGGCGACGGCGCGCAGCGGCACGCGCGCCTTCGTCGCGTACAGCGTCTTCATGTCCAGGCACCCGGAGTGCCCGAACGGGCTGCCGCCGGTGAACCGGATCAGGTACCAGTACAGGAACGTCCAGTCATACGACGCCGGATACCCGCACATCACCGGCTGCGCGTCGTCGCTCACCCGCCGCACCCAGGTGGTGAACTCCCACATCGCGCTCCGGGGTTCGGCGCCCTCGATCCGCAGGCGGTCGCGGTCGAGGCCGCTGACGGCGAGCGCCTCCGGTACGAAGTCGTCCGCGACGGGCCGCAGTTCGCGGTAGAAGGTCGCCGCCTCGGGGTCCGCGGGCGTGTACCCGTCGGCGTCCTGCCGCCCGGCGACGGCGGCGCCCAAGCTGAGCATCGAGTACGGCCCGGGGATGGGGCCGTCCGCCTCGATGTCGACGGAGATGTACAGACTGGGGCGCGTGCGGTGGGCCATGGACCGGAGCATGCCAGGCCGGCCGGCGCCGATCCCACCGAATATCCGCCTGTGCCCCGGCGCGGTTCACGGTCGCCCGCCCCGGCCCGACCGGCGCGCGCACTCCTCGGCGAGCCACGGGTAGGCCGCCGCGATGGCCCCGTACACCCGCTGCCGCAGCAGTCGCTCCGCCTCGGCCCGCCCCGTCGCGGCGAACAGCCCGTCGAGGAGCCGGTCGTACGACCGCAGCGCGTGGCGCAGATACGCCACCTGCCAGCGCAGCAGGGCGCCGGCGCCCTCGTCCGCCCCCGCGCCCCCGACGTGCCGCCGGTACCCGGCCGCCCGCCGCTCCAACTCGGCGCGCGGCAGCACCGGTACGTGGATCGGCTCCGCGCGCAACACCGCCAGGACCGCGCCGCGCCGCCGCAGCGCGGCGATCCGCGACGCCTCCAGCCCCGGCGCGCCCCCGGCCCGCGCGCACACCGTGAACTCCCGCGTCCGCTCCACCGTCTCCACCCGGGCCAGCAGGTACAGCCGTACCAGCGGCCCGGGCCCGCGCCGTGCCCGCCCCTGCACGTCCGGCTCCCCGAGCAGGTCCCGCACCATCCCGTCGGTCCACCCCCGCCCCCGCAGCCCCTCCAGCGACACATACGTACAACGGTCCGTCACCACGGCCCCCCGTCTCCGTTACTCAGCGTGACGAATTCAGTGAACACCGCACCACTGACAACCGCCCCCGCCGGCCGAGGTGGGGCCGGGCCGCCCGGCCGTCGGTGGGCCGGAGCCGCGCGGGGCCGGGGGTGCGCCGGGCCGGAGCCGCGTCGGCCGGGGGTGGAATCGGGAACGGCCCCGCCCCCGGCGCCGGGTGGCGTCGGGGGCGGGGTGGGGCTGGGGGAGGGCCGGGAACGGGCCCGTCGGCTGCTGTGCGGGTCAGTCGACGAGCTGTTCGTAGGCGGGGAGGGTGAGGAAGTCGGCGTAGTCGTCGTCCAGGGCGACCTTCAGCAGCAGGTCGTGGGCCTGCTGCCAGCGGCCGGAGGCGAACGCCTCCTCGCCCAGTTCGGCGCGGATCGACGCCAGTTCGGCGGCGGCGACCTCGCGGGCCAGCTCGGGTGTGGCGCGGCGGCCGTCCTCGAAGACGACGCCGGCGTTGATCCACTGCCAGATCTGGGAGCGCGAGATCTCCGCCGTGGCCGCGTCCTCCATGAGGTTGAAGATGGCGACGGCGCCGAGGCCGCGCAGCCACGCCTCGATGTAGCGGATGCCGACCTGGACGGCGTTGACGAGGCCGGCGTAGGTCGGCTTGGCGTCCAGGGCGTCGATGGCGAGGAGGTCGGCGGCCTTCACGTCGACGTCCTCGCGCAGGCGGTCCTTCTGGTGGGGCCGGTCGCCGAGGACCGCGTCGAAGGAGGCCATCGCGATCGGGACGAGGTCGGGGTGGGCGACCCACGAGCCGTCGAAGCCGTCCCCGGCCTCGCGGTCCTTGTCGGCCTTGACCTTCTCGAAGGCGACCTTGTTGACCTCGGCGTCCTTGCGGGACGGGATGAACGCCGCCATGCCGCCGATCGCGTGCGCGCCGCGCTTGTGGCAGGTGCGGACGAGGAGTTCGGTGTACGCGCGCATGAACGGGGCCGTCATCGTCACCGCGTTGCGGTCGGGGAGGACGAACCGGGCGCCGCCGTCGCGGAAGTTCTTGACGATCGAGAAGAGGTAGTCCCAGCGGCCGGCGTTCAGCCCGGAGGCGTGGTCGCGCAGCTCGTAGAGGATCTCCTCCATCTCGTACGCGGCCGTGATCGTCTCGATGAGGACGGTCGCGCGGATCGTGCCCCGGTCGACGCCGAGGTAGTCCTGCGCGAAGACGAACACGTCGTTCCAGAGGCGGGCCTCCAGGTGCGACTCCGTCTTCGGGAGGTAGAAGTACGGGCCCTTGCCGAGGTCCAGGAGCCGCAGGGCGTTGTGGAAGAAGTAGAGGCCGAAGTCGACGAGGGCGCCGGGCACGGGGCGGCCGTCGACGTGCAGGTGGCGCTCCTCCAGGTGCCAGCCGCGGGGCCGCATGACGACGGTGGCCAGCTCCTCGGCGGGGCGCAGCGCGTACGACTTGCCGGAGCGCGGATCGGTGAAGTCGATCTTCCGCTCGTACGCGTCGATGAGGTTCAGCTGGCCGAGGACGACGTTCTCCCAGGTGGGGGCGGAGGCGTCCTCGAAGTCGGCGAGCCAGACCCGCGCACCCGAGTTGAGCGCGTTGATGGTCATCTTGCGGTCGGTCGGACCGGTGATCTCCACGCGGCGGTCGTCGAGCGCGGCCGGTGCCGGGGCGACCCGCCAGCTGTCGTCCTCCCGGATGTGGGCCGTCTCCGGGAGGAAGTCGAGCGTGCTGGTGCGGGCGATCTCGGCGCGGCGCTCGGAGCGGCGGGCGAGGAGCTCGTCACGCCGGGGTGTGAACCGCCGGTGCAGCTCCGCCACGAAGGCCAGGGCGGCGTCGGTGAGGACCTCCTCCTGCCGGGGCAGGGGCTCGGCTTCGACGATGGCCAGCGGAGACGGCGCTGGTGCGGACATGAGCTGTCACTTCCTTCAGCGGGCTTGCGAGGGCGGCGGTGCGGGCGGCCGCCGGGCCCATACGCGGGTGGCACGGAGTGCCCCATGAGCCGCGGTGCGGTCGCGGGCGCCTGCGGACGGACAGGTGCTTCTGATCAGTGGATAGTAGTTTCCTCATGGTGGAAGTTCAATGGTTTGTTGATGTCGAGATTCTTCGGTTCGACACAACGTGGCGCTCGGTGCCTCGGTGCGCACGGCGCGTTCACGCCGGCCCCTTGGGGTGCGTCCAGTCCCTACCCCTCCAGCCGCGCCAGATCCGCCTCCGTGTCGATGTCGTACGGGTCGGCCACGTCCTCACACGGGACGAGGACGACCTCCGCCTCGTGCGCCCGCAGGTAGGCGCGGGCTCCCCGGTCGCCCTCCGCGCTCCGCGCCACCCCCTCCCACCGGTCGGCGCCCAGCAGCACCGGGTGCCCGCGCCTCCCGCCGTACGACGCCGAGGCCAGCGACCCGTGCCCGCGGTACGCGCCCACCACCCGCGCCATCGCCTCCGCGCCGATCCCCGGCTGGTCGACCAGCGCGACCAGCGCCGCGTCCGCCCCGCCGCCCGCCAGGGAGGCGAGCCCGACCCGCAGTGACGAGCCCATGCCCTCCTCCCAGTCGGGGTTGCCGACCAGTACGCACCCCTCCAGCGCCGCCCGCTCCCGCACGTCCCGCTCCGCGGCGCCCAGCACCACGTGCACCACCCCGCAGCCGGCCGCCCGCAGCGCGGCCACCGCGTGCTCCACCAGCGGCCGCCCCCGATGCTCCAGCAGCGCCTTCGGGCGCCCCCCGAGCCGCCGCCCGCCGCCCGCCGCGAGCAGCAGACCGGCGGTCAGGGGAGGTGGGGCCGGGTCCGGCCCGGGACCGTTCGTCGTCATGCCGTCCATGAGGAAGGAATACCGCACCCGCCGACGCGTGGAGCCCGGGCGCCACGCTTGGATAGGGTGCGGTTCCGGCACGCGAGTGCCGCCGACGTACGCACACGGCGCGCGTGAAGTCCTTTTCAGGAGACATGGATTGATGAGTGGTGGTCCGCACCATGGGGGAACCGTCTTCCAGCCGCTGGAGGAGGATGACCCGCGCTCCGTCGCGGGATACCGGCTCGCCGCCCGGCTGGGCGCCGGCGGCATGGGCAAGGTCTATCTGTCGTACACGCCGGGTGGGCGCCCCGTCGCCATCAAGGTGATCCGCCCTGACTTCGCGCAGGACGCCGAGTTCCGGCGCCGGTTCGCCCAGGAGGTGCAGTCAGCGCAGCGCGTGCAGGGCCTCTACACGGCGCCCGTCATCGACGCCGACACCGACGCGCGCGAACCGTGGCTCGCCACCGCGTACGTCCCCGGCCCCTCGCTGGCCGACGCGGTGCAGAAGCACGGCCCGATGCCCGTCGACACCGTGCTGCTGCTCGTCGCCGGCATCGCCGAGGCGCTCCAGGTCATCCACGGCGCCGGGATCGTCCACCGCGACCTCAAGCCGGGCAACGTCCTGCTCGCCTCCGACGGCCCGCGCGTCATCGACTTCGGCATCGCCCGCGCCGCCGACGCGACCTCCCTCACCAGCAGCGGCGTCACCATCGGCACGCCGGCCTTCATGGCCCCCGAGCAGGCGGCCGGCAGCACGGTCACCCCCGCCACGGACGTCTTCGCGCTCGGGCAGGTCGCCGCGTACGCCGCGCTCGGCAGCCCCGCGTTCGGCGAGGGCACCTCGCACGGCGTGCTGTACCGCATCGTGCACGAGGAGCCCTCCCTCGACGGACTCCCCGAGCAGCTGCGCGAGTTGGCCACGCGCTGCCTGGCGAAGGACCCGGCCGAGCGGCCCTCCGTCGCCGAGGTCCTGTCGCTGTGCCACCGGGCCAGCGACCAGACGGCGTTGCGCCGCCCGGAGGAGTGGCTGCCGGGGGCCGTCGCCGCCGACATCACCACCCGCGCGGCGGCCCCCGCCCCCGCCGCGGCCACCACCCCGCCCCCGCCGGCCGCGCCGCCCGGAGCGGTGGCGACGGGCCAGCCGGGTCAGCCGGGTCAGCCGGGGCAGGGCATGGGGGGCGGTGCCGCGCCCACGCACCCGGCCACCGCCCACGCCGCGCCCTCCGCGCCGCCCCAGGGCTTCGGCCCGCCGCAGACCCTGGGCCCCGGCCACCAGCCGACGCCCCCGCCGCAGCACCACACGCCCCCGCCGCAGCCGCACCACCAGACACCCCCGCCGCACCCGTACACGCACCCGGTCGTGACCGGAGCCCCGTACGGGCCCGACGGGACCGGGCCGACGCCGCCGGTCCGGCCCCAGCGCAAGTCCCGCGCCGGCCTCATCGCCGTCGCGGCGATCGTCGCCTTCGCCGTCGCGGGCGGCGCCACGGCGTACGCCCTGCTGAAGGACCGCGGGGACGGCGGTGACCGCGCGCAGGGCGGCGACCGGGTCTCGACCGCGCCCGAAACCCCCTCCGCGAGCGGCGGCACCGGCACCGTCGGCGAGGGCGACCAGACCGGTGACGGCACCGGGACGGGCGCCGACGCCGGCGCGGACGGCTCGGCGGCGCCGGACGGAGGCACCACGGGAGGCGCCCCCGCAGCACCGCCGGCACCCGTCGAGTACCAGGGCATCGACCTCACCTCGGGGTACGAACTCGCCCTCGTCGACCACCCGGTCAAGCCGAAGAAGGACGGCGGCGACCTCCACTACGGCGTCTCCGGCATCTCCACGTCGAGCGGTGGCGGCGGCCGTCTCGTCCTGCTCCGCACCGGCCAGGAGGGCAGCCTGGACACCTGCCTCAAGGAGACCCGCTACGCCAGCTTCATCGACGACGACCAGCTGACGCGCGGCTCGCGGGTCTGCCTGCAGAACGGCGCGGGCGACGTCGCCCTCCTGACCGTCAAGGGCTTCTCCCCGGAGTCGGACCCGAGCGACTACATCAGTCTCGACCTCACGGTGTGGCGCGGCGCGATGGACGGGGAGCAGTCGAGCTGACCGCGACCGGGGACGCCGATCCGAGGGTCGTGCGGCTCGGTGCCGCCGTCTCCCGGCTCCGGCGCGAACTCGCCGCCGTGCGCGGCGAGCTGGCCGACCGCGGCATCGCGGAGGACGAGCTCGCCGCGCTCGCCGCGATGGCCGTCGGCGGGCTGCCGCCGGAGCCGCGCCGGCTCCGGCGGTCGCTGCTGCTGGTCGCGGGCGCGATCGGCTCGGTCAGCGCCCTGGCGCCGGCCCTGGGCGGGGTGCGCGAGGCGATCGACGACTTCGGCGACGGTCCCGGACCGGGCACGGGTCCCGAGCCCTGAGCCGTGTCCTGGGCCGGGGCGGGTGTCGCGCATCGTCCGGCCCCAGCGGGTCCCGGGGCTCTCACCCCCACCACTGAGCCCGGGGCGGTCCATGGGGCGTCTGAGGTCGGTGGGTGGGGTCGGGGCCGTGGCGGGTCACCTCCTCGGGGTCGGCGGCCTCGGGTACCGCGGAAGTGAACCCGCTGTCGCCGCCGACCCCTGCGGGGGCAACCCACCCACGGCCCCTCCCGACGTCGCGGTTCGGCGGTTCGGTGGTGTGGTGGTGGTTCGGCGGCTCAGCGGCGTAGGAGGCCCCGGGCGCGGGCCTCCGCCACGGCCGCCGTACGGGACTCGACGCCCAACTTGGCGAACACGTGCACCAGGTGCGACTTCACGGTCGCCTGGCTCAGGAACAGCCGCCGGCTGATCTGCTGGTTGGACAGCCCCTCACCGACGAGCCCCAGCACCTCCAGCTCCCGCCGCGTCAGCGTCCGCGCGGGCGCCCGCATCCGGTGCATCAGCCGGTGGGCGACCGCCGGGGCGAGCGCCGACCGGCCCGCCGCGGCCGTGCGCACCGCCGCCGCCAGCTCCTCCGGCGGCGCGTCCTTCAGCAGGTAGCCGCTGGCGCCCGCCTCCACCGCCGCCAGGATGTCCGCGTCGGTGTCGTACGTGGTGAGCACCAGCACCCGCGGCGCGCCGGCGCGCGCCGTGATCGCGGCCGTCGCCGCCGAGCCGTGCATGCCGCCCGGCCCGAACTGCAGGTCCATGAGGACGACGTCCACCCCGCCCGCCGCCGCCCGTTCCACGGCCGCCTCCGCCGTCGCGGCCTCGCCCACGACCGTGAAGTCGGCCTCCGTGTCGAGCACGGCGCGCAGCCCCGCGCGGACGACGGGGTGGTCGTCGGCGAGCAGCAAGCGGACGGTCACGACGCCCCGCCCACCGGTGCCGGTACGGGCGTCGGCGGCAGGGGCAGGGCGACCGCCACGGCCGTGCCCTGACCGGGCGCCGACTCCACCGCGAACGTACCGCCCAGCGACTCGGCGCGGGCCCGCATCGCGGGCAGACCGAAGCCGCCCTCCGCCGTGGAGGCCCCGGGGGAGCCGGGGTCGAAGCCCGCACCGTCGTCGACGACGTCCAGGGTGACGGAGGCGTCCATGAAGGTGAGGGTGACCCCGGCGCGTCCCGCCCGCGCGTGCCGCACGGTGTTGGCCAGCGCCGACTGGGCGATCCGCAGCAGCGCCACCTCGTACGGCGTGGGCAGCGGGACGGGGGCGCCGCTCAGGGCGAACCGCACCCGCGGACCGTCGTCCCCGACCGCAGCGCCGGGCTCGCAGAGCCGCCGCAGCGCCGCCACCAGCGAGTCACGCTCCAGGCTCGGCGGGGCGAGCGCCCGGACGAAGCGGCGGGCCTCCGCCAGGTTGTCCTGCGCGGCCCGCCGGGCCTGCTCGATGTGGGGCGCGGCGGGCGCCCCGGGCGGCAGGGCGCGTTCGGCGGCCCGCAGCAGCAGGTGGATCGAGGACAGGCCCTGGGCCAGCGTGTCGTGGATCTCGCGGGCGAGGCGTTCCCGCTCGGCGAGGGTCCCGGCGTGGCGCTCGGCCGCGGCGAGCCCGGCGCGTGTCGACACCAGCTCCTCGATCAGCTGCCGCCGCCGCTCGTTCTCCCGGTACAGCGCCTGGTAGCCCAGCACCGTCGCCACCGCCACGGCGGCGCCGAGCGGCGGCCCCACGAACACGCCCGGGCTCACCGGCGCCCCGTGGGCCACGTACGCGAGGACCGCCGCGCCCGCCGTCACCGCAACGGCGGGCAGCGCGCGGCGGACCGGCAGCAGGTGCAGGTGGAGGAAGTACAACGGGAACGCCGCCCACAGTCCGTCCGGCGTCAGGGCCAGCAGCACCAGCCACGTCGCCCCCAGCGCGCCGAGCCACACCGTCGCGGCCGACCGCGAGGAGCGCACGGAGCGCAGCGAGGGGCCAGCCCCGTACACCGCGCCCATCAGGGCCGCCGCCCCCGTGACCGCCACGGCCCGCGCCGTGTCCCCGCCCGCCACGGCCCGCACGGCCGCCAGGACGAGCAGGCCCGTCATGAGCAGGTGCAGGCCCGCGCGCAGGACCCGCGGGGCGGGTACGCGCGCGTCCGGGGCAGGCGTGCGGGGGCGCGGCTCGGCCGTGCCCGCCACCGGTGCGGCGGCGTCCCGGTCCGGCGCGGGGGCGTGGGCCTCCGCGGCCGGGGCGCCGGCGTGCGCGGCATCGGTACGGGGGCGGGGGCGTGGGTCCATGGCCCGTCCAGCGTAGGCCGCCCGAGTGGGCGCGCCCTCAACCGAAAGTTCGATTCGGCACCCATCCGCGGCGCGATGCCCGGGGCGCGGGCCGCCGACAGTCTGGTCGTCATGTTCGTGGCATGGAGGGACCTGAGATTCGCCAAGGGGCGGTTCGCGCTGATGGGTACGGTGATCGTGCTGCTCACCCTGCTCGTCGGGCTGCTGTCGGGGCTGACGGCCGGGCTCGCCCGGGAGAACGTCTCGGCGATCACCGGACTGCCCGCCGACCGGCTCGCCTTCGGGGCGCCGCCGGCCGGCGGGGAGCTGTCGTTCACCGCGTCGGTGGTGCCCGAGGGCGCCTGGCGGACCTGGGCGGGACGGCCGGGGGTGACCGCCGCCGAACCCGTGGGCATCAGCACCGTGAACGCCTCAGCGGGCGAGCGGGCGGCGGCGGTCTCCGTCTTCGGCACGCGGCCGTCCGCCGGGATCGCCCCGCGCGGCGACCGGCTCGGCGACGGGCGGGCGGTGCTCTCCCGGGCGGCGGCCGAGGAGCTGGGCGTCCGCCCGGGGGACGCCGTGCGCGTGGGGCGGGACCGCCGGTTGACCGTCACCGCGGTCGAGGGCGACGCCTCGTACAGCCACACGCCGGTCGTGTGGACCTCGCTCGACGACTGGCGGGGCCTCGGCGGCCCGGCCGCGGAGGGCGCCACCGTCGTCGTGCTGCGCGGTTCCGGCGTCGACTACGCGGCCGGCGACCGGGCCGCGGGCACGCGGAGCCGCACCGTCGACGAGTCGCTGACCGCGCTCGGCTCGTACCAGGCGGAGAACGGCTCCCTCCAGCTCATGCGTGTCTTCCTCTTCGTGATTTCGGCGCTCGTGACCGGGGCGTTCTTCACCGTGTGGACCATCCAGCGCGCCGGGGACGTCGCCGTGCTGAAGGCCCTCGGTGCCTCCACCGGCTACCTGCTGCGCGACGCGCTGGGCCAGGCCGTGGTGGTGCTCGTCGCCGGCACGCTGCTCGGTACGGCGCTCGCCGCCGCGGCGGGCGCGCTCATCGGCGGCGGCGTGCCGTTCGTCCTGGAGCCGCTGACCGTCCTGGGTCCCGCCGCCGTGATGGTCGTGCTCGGCCTGCTCGGCGCGGCCCTGTCCATCCGGCGGATCACCGCCGTCGACCCCCTCACCGCGCTGGGGAGCGCCCGATGACCCTCTTCCTGGACGACGTGACGCTCACCTACCCGGACGGCGAGGCCCGGCTGACGGCGCTGGACGCCGTGGGCCTGCGGGTCGGCGGGGGAGAGCTGGTGGCCGTGGTGGGCCCGTCGGGGTCCGGCAAGTCCAGCCTCCTGGCGGTGGCGGCGACGCTGGTGACACCGGACGCGGGCCGGGTGGTCGTCGACGGGGTCGACACCGGCTCGCTGGACCGCGCCGGCCGGGCGACGCTGCGCCGCGAGCGCGTCGGGATCGTCTTCCAGCAGCCGAACCTGCTGCCGTCGCTCACCGCGGTCGAGCAGTTGGAGGTGATGGCGCACCTGGCGGGACGGCGTGGCCGGGACGTACGGCGCCGGGCGCTGGAGCTGTTGGACGCGGTCGGGCTCGCGGACCGGGCCGGTCGGCGGCCGCACCAGCTGTCGGGCGGGCAGCGGCAGCGCGTCACCATCGCGCGGGCCCTCGTGAACGACCCGGCGGTGCTGCTGGTCGACGAGCCGACCAGCGCGCTCGACCACGAGCGGGGGGCCGCCGTACTGGACCTGCTGGCGGGACTGACCCGCAGCCGGGGCACGGCCACGCTGCTGGTGACGCACGATCCCGCGCACCTGGCCCTCGCGGACCGCACCGTCACGGTCCGCGACGGCCGGCTGACGGCCCCGGTGCCGGGGCACTGAGCGCCGGCCCGCCCGCCGCGCACGGCAACCGCCCCGCCCGCCGGGGCAGGGGTGGGTGCCGTGTTTCCGGCGGTCGCCGCCCGGGCGGGGGGTCTCAGGGGGTGCGGCCGCGGCCGCGTCTCGTGGTCGCCCACGGCCGTGGTGCAGTCGCCGAGCATCGGGCGCGGGTGGTCCTGGTCGAGCGCGACGAGGCCGTCGGCGTGCGCCCCGCCGGGGACCGCCAGGTAGCGGTGCAGGTCGTCGCGGCCCGCGTCGTCGACCGTGCGGTGATGGACGTCACCGTAGGCGCCCGGCGGAGTGAGGGCGTCGAGGTCGCCCTGGATCCGACGAGCGGGCGCCGGATGCTTCCGGTGAGGGCGATCCGCCGCACGGCCCCGAGCACCCGCGCGCGGCCGGGACGCGACGTCGTGGTCGGTGTCGCAGCCGGCCCCCGTGCCTTCGGGGCAGAGCGGGGCGCCCGCTCGGGCGGGACCGTCGCAGTCGGGGTCGGCTCCTCGCGGATCACCCGCCGGAGGAGGTCCCCCTGGTTCTCGTGGTGCCGGTCCCGCGGGCGCCCGGAGTCCGTGGGGTGGTCGGCGGGATCGGACCCGGGCGCGCTGTACGCACGGGAGGACGGACCCGTCCGAGCCGCGCCGCGGGGCCGGTGCCGGCGCCCGGCCCCCACCGTCACCGCGGCGGGGACGCCGCTGCCGTCGCCGCCCGCTGCCTCCGGTCACGACTCCGGCCGGAGGGGCGGAAGGCCGGGGCGGGGGCGTCAGCCCTGCGGGGCCGTGGTGGTCGTGAGGGCGGTGGCGAGGTCGCGGGCGACCTCCTGCAGCACGGGCACGATCTTGTCGGTGGCCGCCTCGGTGACCCGCCCCGCCGGGCCCGAGATCGAGATGGCCGCCGGGGTGGGGGAGTCGGGCACGGACACCGCCAGGCAGCGCACCCCTATCTCCTGCTCGTTGTCGTCGACGGCGTACCCGGCCACCCGCACCTGCTCCAGCGCGGCGAGGAACCCGTCGGGCGTGGTGATGGTCTTCTCCGTCGCGGCCGGCATCCCGGTCCGGGCGAGCAGCGCGCGGACCTCCTCCGGCGGGGTGTGCGCGAGCAGGGCCTTGCCGACGCCCGTCGAGTGCGGCAGCACCCGGCGCCCCACCTCGGTGAACATGCGCATCGAGTGGCGCGACGGCACCTGTGCCACGTAGACGATCTCGTCCCCGTCGAGCAGCGCCATGTTGGCGGTCTCGCCGGTCTCCTCGACGAGCCGTGCCAGGTAGGGGCGCGCCCAGGTGCCGAGGAGGCGGGAGGCGGACTCGCCGAGGCGGATGAGCCGGGGCCCCAGGGCGTACCGACGGTTGGCCTGCTGCCGGACGTACCCGCAGGCCACGAGGGTGCGCATCAGCCGGTGGATGGTGGGCAGGGGCAGCCCGCTGCTGGCGGAGAGCTCGCTCAGCCCGACCTCGCCCCCGGCGTCGGCCATCCGCTCCAGGAGGTCGAAGGCACGCTCAAGGGACTGCACGCCACCGGTCCCGCCCGCGGGCTTGGCGGCGGCGTCGGGGGTGCTGGCGCTGGACGTCGGCACGTCAACGGTCCTTTCGAGGCGGATGGACAAGGCAGCAGCCTACCGGGCCCGCCCGGGCGGCACATCGTGCGCGACGGGGCATCCCGGCCGGTCAGGGACTGTTTGTCCGTGGTTCCGCGGCCTTGCGCGGGTGGTCCGGCACCCCCCTCCTGCGGGGAGATACGTTCTTCTCTGCGGAAGTCTATTTCCACTTTGTGGAATCTGCCAAGGGGAACTCCTCGCTCCGGGCGGCTCTTGACGGGGGCCGAGGGGCGGGTGAAGACTCCTTCAACAGTTCGTTGAAGCTCGCCGAAATGGACGGGAATGACGGAGACATCGGGATTGGGGAGAGTGTGGACGTGAAACCGGACGTGGACCTGGTGCTGCGCTCGACGCGGGTCGTCACCCCCGACGGCACGCGCGCCGCGGCCATCGCCGTGGCCGGCGGCACCATCACGGCGGTCCTGCCGTACGACACCGAGCCGCCCGCCGGGGCGCGCCTGGAGGACGTCGGCGACGACGTGGTCCTCCCCGGCCTGGTCGACACCCACGTCCACGTGAACGACCCCGGCCGCACCGAGTGGGAGGGGTTCTGGACCGCCACCCGGGCCGCGGCGGCCGGCGGCATCACCACCCTGCTCGACATGCCGCTGAACTCGCTGCCGCCCACGACGACCGTGGAGAACCTGTGCGTCAAGCAGGACGTGGCCCGACCCAAGGCCCACGTCGACGTCGGCTTCTGGGGCGGTGCCCTCCCGGACAACGTCAAGGACCTGCGGCCGCTGCACGACGCGGGCGTCTTCGGCTTCAAGTGCTTCCTGTCGCCGTCGGGCGTGGACGAGTTCCCGCAGCTCGACCAGGACCAGCTCGCCACCTCCCTCGCCGAGGTCGCCGGCTTCGGCGGCCTGATGATCGTCCACGCCGAGGACCCGCACCACCTCGACGCCGCCCCGCAGCGCGGCTCCGCCCGGTACGCCGACTTCCTCGCCTCGCGGCCCCGCGACGCCGAGAACACGGCCGTCGAGAACCTCGTCGCGCAGGCCCGCCGGCTCGACGCCCGCGTCCACGTCCTGCACCTGTCCTCCGCCGACGCGCTGCCGCTCCTGGCCGCCGCCCGCGACGAGGGCGTGCGCGTCACCGTCGAGACGTGCCCGCACTTCCTCACCCTCACGGCCGAGGAGGTGCCCGACGGCGCCACCGAGTTCAAGTGCTGCCCGCCCATCCGCGAGGCCGCCAACCAGGACGCCCTGTGGCAGGGTCTGGCCGACGGCGTCATCGACTGCGTCGTCTCCGACCACTCGCCGTCCACCGCCGACCTGAAGACCCCCGACTTCTCCACCGCCTGGGGCGGCATCTCCTCCCTCCAGCTGGGGTTGCCCGCCGTCTGGACCGAGGCCCGCCGCCGCGGGCACACCCTCGACGACGTCGCGCGGTGGATGTCCACCGCCCCCGCCGCGCTGGCCGGACTGGACCGCAAGGGCGCCATCGCACCCGGCCGCGACGCCGACTTCGCGGTCCTCGCCCCGGACGAGACCTTCACCGTCGACCCGGCGCGGCTGCACCACCGCAACCGCGTCACCGCCTACGCGGGCCGCACCCTGCACGGCGTCGTCACCTCCACCTGGCTGCGCGGCGTACGCATCGCCGAGCGCGGCAACCCCGCCGAGCCGAGCGGGCGACTGCTCGAAAGGAACAAGTGAATCCCGTGACCGACACCGGCATACCCCGCCACACCGGCGACGCCAGCCCCTACGGCGGCGGTGACCCGTACGCCGACTACCGCACCGCCGACCTGCCCTTCGCCGACCTCGTCGACCTCGCCGACCGCCGGCTCGGCGCCGGTGTCGTCGCCGCCAACGACGAGTTCTTCGCCGAGCGCGAGAACCTCCTCAAGCCCGGCCCCGCCGAGTTCGACCCCGAGCACTTCGGCCACAAGGGCAAGGTCATGGACGGCTGGGAGACCCGCCGCCGGCGCGGCGTCTCCGCCGACCTGCCCCACCCCACCGCCGACGACCACGACTGGGCGCTGGTACGGCTCGGCGCGGCCGGAGTGGTCCGCGGCATCGTCGTCGACACCGCCCACTTCCGCGGCAACTACCCCCAGGCCGTCTCCGTCGAGGGCGCCTCCGTACCGGGCTCGCCGTCCCCCGGGGAGCTCCTCGGCCCCGACGTCGAGTGGACCACCCTCGTCCCGCGCACGGCCGTCGGCGGGCACGCGGCGAACGGCTTCGCCGTCGACGTCCAGCGCCGCTTCACGCACCTGCGCGTCAACCAGCACCCCGACGGGGGCATCGCCCGGCTCCGCGTGTACGGCGAGGTGGCGCCCGACCCGGCGTGGCTGGCCGCGCTCGGCACCTTCGACGTCGCCGCCCTGGAGAACGGCGGCACCGTCGAGGACGCCTCCGACCGCTTCTACTCGCCGGCCACCAACACCATCCAGCCCGGCCGCTCGCAGAAGATGGACGACGGCTGGGAGACCCGCCGCCGCCGCGACCGGGGCAACGACTGGATCCGCTACCGGCTCGCCGAACGGGCCGAAATCCGCGCCGTCGAGATCGACACCGCGTACCTCAAGGGCAACAGCGCGGGCTGGGCCGCGCTCTCGGTGCGCGACGGCGGGGACGGGGGTGGCGACGGTGACGGTGGGGAGTGGACCGAGGTCCTGCCCCGGACCCGGCTCCAGCCCGACACGAACCACCGCTTCGTGCTCCCCGCGCCGGCCGTCGGCACGCACGTCCGCATCGACATCTACCCCGACGGCGGCATCTCCCGCCTGCGCCTCTTCGGGTCCCTGACGGAGGAGGGCGCCAAGCGCCTCACCGCCCGTCACCAGGAGCTCGGGGGCTGACCGCCCCCGGCCCGGGCAGCGACGACACCTGCCCGTGCGGGCGGGGCGGCCGACCCGACAGCACCGGCCGCCCCGCCCGACCCGACAGCCCCGCCCGACCCGACAACACCGGCCGCCCAGGCCCCCCGGCGCATCCCACGGCCCCGCGGGCCCGCTGGCGGCCCTCTGGTCTCGCTGCCCCACCGGTCCCGTCGGTCCCCGCAGGCCCCGTGGGTCTCGCCGCCCCTGCCGTCCCCGCAGCCCCGTGGGTCTCGCTCGGCCCGTAGTCCCCGCTGCCTCCGCAACCGCTGTTTGTCGTGCCGCCCCATGGGGCTCGTGGCCCCTGCCGTCCCCGCAGGCCCCGTGGGTCTCACCGCCCCCGCCGCCCCCGCCGCCTCCGCAGGCCCCGTGGGTCTCGCCGCCCTGTCGCCCCGCCTGCCCCGCCGCTTCTGCACGTCTCGCCTGTCCCGTCGGACGCGCCGCTCCCGTGGTCCCCGCTGCCGCGCTGCTCCCGCTGCCCCGCCGCTCCCGCTGTCTCCGCAGCTGCTGTGGGCGCGCCGCCCCGTAGGTCCTGCCTGTCCCACTGGTACCGCCGGTTCCGCTGCCCCCGCCGCTTTCGCTGTCCCGCCGGTCCCGCCGATCCGCCGGTCCGCCGGTCCCGTAGCCCCGTGGGTCTCGCCGCCCGCCCGCGCCCGCCCTGGCGGGCCGCGCTGCGGGCGGCGACGCTACGAGCGGGGCGCTCGAGGCGGGCACTGCTCCGTCGGTGGGACACGCGGGCCCGGTCGCCGCGCGCCGATGACTTCCGGGCGCCGCGCCGGTCTGAGCTGGTGACGGACCCCACGAAAGGCGCGCGCCATGGCTCAGCTCACCCTCACCGCCTTCCTCTCCCTCGACGGCGTCATGCAGGCGCCGGGAGGTCGCGAGGAGGACCCCTCCGACGGCTTCGACCACGGCGGCTGGCTCGTCCCCTTCGCGGACGAGGACATGGGCCGGTTCATGGTCGAGGTCTTCGACCGCGCCGACGCCTTCCTCCTCGGCCGGCGCACCTACGAGATCTTCGCCGGGTACTGGCCGCAGGTCACCGACCCGGACGACCCGATCGCGAGCCGCCTCAACACCCTGCCCAAGCACGTCGTCTCCCGGACCCTCGACCGGGTCGACTGGCACGGCTCCCGGCTCGTCGAGGGCGACCTCGTCGAGGCGGTCACCCGGCTCAAGGAGGGCCCCGGGCGCGAGGTCCAGGTCCACGGCAGCGCCCGCCTCGCCCAGGGCCTCATCGCCCACGGCCTCCTCGACCGGCTCAACCTGCTCGTCTTCCCCGTCTTCCTCGGCAGCGGCCGCCGACTCTTCCCCGCGGGCGGTACGCCCACCGCCTTCGAGCTGACCGGCCACCGCACGACGGGGACCGGCGCCACCATCCAGACGTACCGCCCCACCGGCCCCGCCACCTTCGGCACCTTCGGCGTGGGGGAGTGACCCGCGGCGGCGCCCCTGCCGCCGCGCCGTGCCGTACCCGTCCATGACGGCCGGCACCGCGAAGCCGACGACCGTCAGCCGCCGCCCCGGCCCGCCTCCGCGTAGCCCGGCGCCCGCTCCGCGTATCCCGTCCGCCTCACCGGCCCGCCGCGTGCCGCGACCCCGCGCCCCGGCCGGGCGCGCCGCGCTCAGGCCGCCGGTTCGAGGTCGGGGACCTCCGCCAGCCGTACGGCCCGGCGCTCCCGGCGCGACAGCTCGCACGCCTCGGCGACGCGCAGCGCCTCCAGCGCCTGCCGGCCGTCGCAGGGGTTGTCCCGCTCGCCCAGCACGAAGCGGACGAAGGCGTCCAGCTCCGCCTCGTACGCCGGGGCGAACCGCTCCAGGAAACCCGTCCACGGGCGGGTGGCGGCGGGTGGCCCCGACGGCTCGGCCGAGGTGATCGGCGTACGGTCGTCCAGGCCCACGGCGAGCTGGTCGAGCTCCCCGGCGAGCTCCATGCGCACGTCGTACCCGGCGCCGTTGCACCGGGTGGCGGTCGCCGTCGCCAGGGTGCCGTCGTCGAGGGTGAGCAGCGCGGCCGCCGTGTCGACGTCGCCCGCCTCCCGGAAGAGCGCCGGGCCGGCGTCGGACGCGGCGGCGT
Organism: Streptomyces kanasensis; assembly: GCF_043077165.1. Taxonomy (NCBI): domain Bacteria; kingdom Bacillati; phylum Actinomycetota; class Actinomycetes; order Kitasatosporales; family Streptomycetaceae; genus Streptomyces; species Streptomyces kanasensis. The sequence goes on along the minus strand of NZ_JBIBSF010000001.1, from coordinate 1,020,782 downwards.
ACACCTCGACCACCTCCCGGCCGGTCACCCAGCGGACCATGTCGAAGTCGTGGACGAGGCAGTCGCGGAACAGGCCGCCCGAGAGCGGCAGGTACGCGGCGGGCGGCGGGGCCGGGTCGGAGGTGACGGCGCGCACCGTGTGGAGCCGACCCAGGCGCCCGGCGCGCACCGCCTCCCGGGCCGTCGTGTACCCGGCGTCGAAACGGCGCATGAAGCCCAGCTGGAGCGGGGTGCCCGCGGCCGTCACCGCGCGCAGGGCGCGGAGCGTGGACGGCAGGTCCGCGGCGATCGGCTTCTCGCAGAAGGCGGGCAGTCCCGCGCGGGCGGCGCGGGTGAGGAGGTCGGCGTGGGCGGAGGTCGCGGAGGTGATCACCACGGCGTCCACCCCCCAGCTGAAGATCTCGTCGACCGAGGGCGCGACCGTGGCGCCGACCGCGCGGGCGAGTCGCCCGGCCCGCTCGGCGTCCACGTCGGTGAGGACCAGACCGCCCACTCGCGCATGCCGACTCAGCACGTTCGCGTGGAACGTGCCGATACGACCGGTTCCGATCAATCCGATACGCATGTCCCAAAGTGGGTCACGCCGGAACCGGCATGTCAAGCACGTGTCCGACCCCGGAGCGCACGACCGCAGGCCACTTCCCGCCACCAGGGGACGCGGTTACGCTCCCCCCGTGCCCAAGCAGCCCAGCGACCGGACAGGCCCCGCCGCCGCACTGCCGCTCAGCGTGGACCACACCAGCCCCGTCCCGCTCTACTTCCAGCTCTCGCGGCAGCTGGAGGCCGCCATCGCGACCGGCGCGCTCACCCCGGGCAGCCTCCTCGGCAACGAGATCGACCTGGCCGACCGGCTCGGTCTCTCCCGCCCCACCGTCCGCCAGGCGATCCAGGCGCTCGTCGAGAAGGGGCTGCTCGTCCGCCGCCGGGGCGTCGGCACCCAGGTCGTGCACAACAGGGTCAGGCGCCCCCTGGAGCTCAGCAGCCTCTACGACGACCTGCAGGCGGCCGGGCAACACCCCACCACCCGCGTCCTGGACCACCGCCTCGAACCGGCCGACGCCCGGACCGCCGCGGCCCTCGACGTACCCGAGGGCAGCGACGTCCTCCGCGTCGAGCGGCTGCGCAGCGCCCGCGGCGAGCCCGTGGCCCGGCTCCGCAACCACCTCCCCGCCGGGACGGTCGACCTCGACGCCGCGCGGCTGGAGTCCACCGGCCTGTACCGGCTGATGCGCGCCGCGGGCGTCACGCTGCACAGCGCCCACCAGTCCATCGGCGCCCGCACCGCGACCCGGCACGAGGCCGCGCTTCTCGACGAGGCCGAAGGCGCCCCGCTGCTCACCATGGAGCGCACCACGTACGACGACACCGGCCGCCCGGTGGAGCTCGGCTCCCACCTCTACTGCGCCTCCCGCCACTCCTTCGAGCTCCACCTCCTCGCCCGCCCCTGAGGCCTGTCTTTCGGATCCTGCCGGGCTCGCGGCCGGCCTGGTCCGAAAGACGGGCCCCAGGGGGCGTCCGCGGGGCCCCGCACGGCCGGCCCCGCCCGGTCGGTGGCGCCCCGGTGGGTACCCCCGGCGGCGACATGCCGGATACTTGGCCAGTCGGTAAGGGGCGAATCGCCCGGTCCGGCAGCGACAGGGACCGCACGGGGCAGCGAGAAGGGCGACGAGGTCGTGGCAAGGGTTCGGACAGGAGTACGCGCGGTGGCCGCCGTGTTGGTGGCGGCACTCGGCATGACCCTCACGGCCTGCAGCGCCACGGGCGGCAAGCGCGCCGAGGACGCGCGCAGGGCGGCCGCGGAGGCCGCCGAGGGCCGGGCGAACGTCACCACGCCCCGCTGGACCGTGGCCATGGTCACGCACTCCGGCGACGGCGACAGCTTCTGGGACATCGTGCAGAAGGGCGCCCGCCAGGCCGCGGCGAAGGACAACATCGACTTCCTCTACGCGCACAGCGACGAGGGCCAGCAGCAGGCGCAGCTCGTCGACTCCTACGTCGACAAGAAGGTCGACGGGCTCATCGTCACCCTCGCCAAGCCCGACGCGCTCAAGGCGTCCGTCGCCCGCGCCGTCGCCGCCGGCATCCCCGTCATCACGGTGAACTCCGGCTCCGCCCAGTCCGAGGCGTTCGGCGCCCTCACCCACATCGGGCAGGACGAGACCGTCGCCGGCCAGGCCGTCGGCGACGAACTGGACCGGCGCGGCCGCAAGAAGGCCCTGTGCGTCCTGCACGAGCAGGGCAACGTCGGCCACGAGCAGCGCTGCGCCGGCGTCCGCGAGACCTTCGGCGGCCGGCTGCAGAACCTCCACGTCGACGGCACCAACATGCCCGACGTCCAGGCGTCCATCGAGGCCAAGCTGCAGAGCGACCCCACGATCGACGCCGTCGTCACCCTCGGCGCGCCGTTCGCCGACGCCGCCGTCCAGGCCAAGCGCACCGCGGGTTCCCGCGCCGAGGTCGACACCTTCGACCTGAACGCCAAGGTCGCCGCCGGCCTCGGCAACGGCAACCTCGGCTTCGCCGTCGACCAGCAGCCCTACCTCCAGGGCTACGAGGCCGTCGACCTGCTGTGGCTCTACCGCTACAACGCCGACGTCCTCGGCGGCGGCCGCCCCGTCCTCACCGGGCCGCAGATCATCACGCGCGAGGACGCCGCCGCCCTCGCGCAGTACACCGAGCGGGGCACCCGGTGACCGCCGCCGCACCGCCCGCCGTCCCCGACCGGGACGAGCGGCTGACGCCCGCCTCCCCGCTCCGCAGGCTGCTGGCCCGCCCCGAGCTCGGCTCGGTCGTCGGCGCCGCCGCCGTCTTCCTCTTCTTCGCGGTGGTCGCCGACGGCTTCCTGCGCGCCGCCAGCTTCGGCACCGTCCTGTACGCCGCGTCGACGATCGGCATCATGGCCGTCCCCGTCGCCCTGCTCATGATCGGCGGCGAGTTCGACCTGTCCGCGGGCGTCCTCGTGACGACGGCCGCGCTGGTCTCGTCGATGGTCAGCTACCAGCTGACCGCCAACGCCTGGGTCGGCGTCGCCGTCTCCCTGCTGGTCAGCCTCGGCGTCGGCTGCTTCAACGGGTTCGTCCTCACCCGCACCCGGCTGCCCAGCTTCATCGTCACGCTCGGCACCTTCCTGATGCTGACCGGGCTGAACCTCGGGCTCACCAAGCTCGTCAGCGGCACCGTCTCCACCAAGACCATCGCCGACATGGAGGGCTTCGACTCGGCGCGGGCCCTCTTCGCCTCCGAGACGACCGTCGGCGGCGCCACCCTCAAGGTGACGATCCTGTGGTGGCTCGGTCTCGTCGCCGTCGCCACCTGGATCCTGCTCCGCACCCGCTTCGGCAACTGGATCTTCGCGGTCGGCGGCAACGCCGACGCGGCCCGCGCCGTCGGCGTCCCCGTGCACCGCACCAAGACGCTCCTCTACATGGGCGTCGGCTTCTGCGCCTGGGTCTCCGGCCAGCACCTGCTCTTCTCCTACGACGTCGTCCAGTCGGGCGAGGGCGTCGGCAACGAGCTGATCTACATCATCGCCGCGGTCATCGGCGGCTGCCTCATCACCGGCGGCTACGGCTCCGCCGTCGGCGCCGCCGTGGGCGCGTTCATCTTCGGCATGACCAGCAAGGGCATCGTCTACGCCGAGTGGAACCCCGACTGGTTCAAGTTCTTCCTCGGAGCGATGCTGCTCCTCGCGACCCTCCTCAACGCCTGGGTCCGCAAGCGCGCGGAGGCCACCTCATGACGACGGCACTCGTGGAACTCGACGGCGTCAGCAAGCACTACGGCGGCGTCCGCGCCCTGCAGGACGTCTCCCTCCAGGTCCACGCCGGGGAGATCACCTGCGTCCTCGGCGACAACGGCGCCGGCAAGTCCACCCTCATCAAGATCATCTCCGGGCTGCACCGCCACGACGCCGGCACCCTGCGCGTCGACGGCCGGGAGACCGCCCTCTCCTCCCCGCGCGAAGCCCTCGACCTGGGCATCGCCACCGTCTACCAGGACCTCGCCGTGGTCCCCCTCATGCCGGTCTGGCGCAACTTCTTCCTCGGCTCCGAGCCCACCACCGGCAAGGGCCCCTTCAAGCGCCTCGACGTGGCCCGGATGCGCGCGACCACCCGCGCCGAGCTGCTGCGCATGGGCATCGACCTGCGCGACGTCGACCAGCCCATCGGCACCCTCTCCGGTGGCGAGCGCCAGTGCGTGGCCATCGCCCGCGCCGTCCACTTCGGCGCCAAGGTCCTCGTCCTGGACGAGCCCACCGCCGCGCTCGGCGTGAAGCAGTCCGGCGTCGTCCTCACGTACGTGGCCGCCGCCCGCGACGCCGGCCTCGGCGTGGTCCTCATCACCCACAACCCGCACCACGCCCACCTCGTCGGCGACCGCTTCGTCCTGCTCAAGCGCGGCGTCATGGCCGGCAGCCACACCAGGGACTCGGTCACCCTCGACGAGCTCACCCGCCAGATGGCCGGCGGCAGCGAGCTGGAGGCCCTGCGCCACGAGCTGGAACGCGCCCCCGCGGCTGGCAGAATCGAGGACGGCGGGCACCGTCCGCCGCCGGACCCGCGGCGCGGCCGGCCCACCGACCCGCAGGGACGACAGGACCCGTGAGCACGCACCGCGACATCCCCCGCGTCCCGGAACGCGGCACCGTCCTGCGCACCGTCGGCAGCCGGGAGCGCCGCTCCCACCTGAGCGCGCCCCGCGTCCCCACCGTCGGCATCGACATCGGCGGCACGAAGGTGATGGCGGGCGTCGTGGACGCCGACGGCAGCATCCTGGAGAAGGTCCGCGCCGAGACCCCCGACAAGTCCAAGAGCCCCAAGGTCGTCGAGGACACCATCGTCGAGCTCGTCCTCGACCTGTCCGACCGGCACGACGTCCACGCCGTCGGCATCGGCGCCGCCGGCTGGGTCGACGCCGACCGCAGCCGTGTCCTGTTCGCCCCCCACCTCGCGTGGCGCAACGAGCCGCTGCGCGACTCCCTCCAGGCCCGGCTCGCCGTCCCGGTCATGGTCGACAACGACGCCAACACCGCGGCGTGGGCCGAATGGCGGTTCGGCGCCGGCCGGGGCGAGGAGCACCTCGTCATGATCACCCTCGGGACCGGCATCGGCGGCGCCATCCTGGAGGACGGCCGCGTCAAGCGGGGCAAGTACGGCGTCGCCGGCGAGTTCGGCCACATGCAGGTCGTCCCCGGCGGCCACCGCTGCCCGTGCGGCAACCGCGGCTGCTGGGAGCAGTACAGCTCCGGCAACGCCCTCGTCCGCGAGGCGCGGGAACTGGCCGCCGCCGACTCGCCCGTCGCGTACAACATCGTCGAACGCGTCAAGGGGAACATCCCCGACATCACCGGCCCGCTCATCACGGAGCTCGCCCGCGAGGGCGACGCCATGTGCGTCGAGCTCCTCCAGGACATCGGCCAGTGGCTGGGCGTCGGCATCGCCAACCTCGCCGCAGCCCTCGACCCGTCCTGCTTCGTCATCGGAGGCGGCGTCAGCGCCGCCGACGACCTGCTGATCGTCCCGGCCCGGGACGCCTTCCGCCGCCACCTCACGGGCCGCGGCTACCGCCCCGAGGCCCGTGTCGCCAAGGCGGAGCTCGGCCCCGAGGCGGGTATGGTCGGGGCCGCCGACCTGGCCCGGCTGGTCGCCCGCCGCTTCCGCCGCGCCAACCGGCGCCGCGTCGAGCGCTACGAACGGTACGAACGGTACGCGCAGGTCCTCCGCCCCGGCGGCGGCCGCACCCTCCGCTCCCGCAGCACCACCGAGGAACCAGGAGCATGAGCCCCACCGCCGACTCCCGCACCGACCACCCGACCCCCGACCGGGACCGGGTCCAGGACCGGGTCCAGGACCGGGACGGGACCCAGGACCGGGCCGGAGCCCGGGACCGGGCTCCGGCCCGGCGCTCCGCCCCGCCCGCGGGCGAGACCCACCGCCAGACGGTCCGCCGCCGTTGGTACACCGCCCTCGTCATCGTCCTGCTCATCGGCATCCCCGCCGGCTACCTGGCGATCTCCGCCGAGCAGAGCCGGTCCAGCGGCCGCGACAAGGAGGCCGAGTCGTCCGTCACCGGCCTCCGGGACAGCTGGCCGTCGAAGATGAAGCGCCGCGTCTTCGAGGTGCCGATCCCGGCGCGGTCCCGGGAGGTCGCCTACTTCGAGACGAGCAACTGGAAGTCGAGCCGGCTCTACGTCCGGTTCACCACCACCGGGGCGGGCCTCGACGCCTTCCTCGACGACGTCGGCACCAGCCGCTCCGAGCTGGCCCCCGGCGACATCACCGTCGCCGACCGCGACGCCGCGACCGTCGACTGGACGTTCCCCGCCCACCGCGACTGGGCCGGCACCACCCACCGGCAGGACCGCCCCCGCCCCACCCGCGACATCACCGTCGACCTCACCGACCCGGCGGCCCCGCGCGTGTACGTCGTCTCCACCGCCACCCCCTGACCGGCCCTGACCACCGCGGCCGCCGCCCCCCGGGCCGGACCTGCGGCGCAGGGCGCCGGCCCGGCGGGCCCGCGCCGCGTCCCACCGCCGGGCGCGCGCCCCGACAGGCATGGTCGGCCCCGGCCGGGTGATGATCCCGGCACGGGCCGCCCGGCGGCCCGGTCGTCCAGGACGGCCCGAGCGGCCGAGTGACCAGGGAGGCGGAACCCGCATGATCGACGAGAAGCACGTCCGTGAGCTGCTGGAAAGGCCCGACGACGAGGCGGCGCTCGTCCTGCTGGAGGGACGCGCGCAGGTGGTCGGGCCCGCCGACCTCACCTCCGCGCCGTACCGCGGCGCCGCGGTCCTCCTCACCCGTGCGGACCTCGTGGACCGGCTCGGCGGCGACTCCCCGTCGGAGGACGAGGCACGGGCCGTCGCGTCGGCCCTGCGGACGGCGACCCGCGACCTCGGCGCCTGACGAGGCGTCCGACGGACACCCCGTACCGGCTCTTCCCCCGGCGACCCGCGGTGGCTGCGGCCGGGGGGGCGATCGGTGGCGCCCGGGGTGAGCAGTGGCGGCCGGTGGCGACGGACGGCACCACGGGCGCGCGGCGGATCACGGCGGGTGCGCGCGGCCACTCCTTGCGTGGCGAGCCGGCCGTCGTCCTTGCCGCGGCTGGTCCGAGCCCCGGGCGCGACCGGCGGGCGACTGTGGGCGATCGGCGGTGGCTGCGGCCGGGGGTGATCGGCGGCGCCCCGGGGTGAGCAGTGGCGGCCGGTGGCGCGGCCGCGATCGGCGGCCGCCGGGGCAGCTGATGGCGGTTGTGACGGGCGGTGACGGCGGCGGCCCGGGGGCGGGGCGGGCGGTGACCGGGGCGCTCGCGGCTCGCCGCGCGGGCCGTGGCCGCCGGTACGGCCGCGACCGTACCGGCGACCGGGGGCGCGGCCGGCGCGCCTGAGGGTGGCAGTCGGCGGCGGCCTGCGCGGGGGCGGCCGGGGCCGGGGCCGGTGGTGTTCGCGCTGGCCGTCGCGGGCCCGGGTGACCGGTACGGGTGCGCCGCCGGCAGCCCGGGATGCGCGGGCGGGCGTGAGGCCGCAGGATCGGCCCGGAGGGGCCGAACCGGTCGGCCCGGCGTTCACGTCCCTGCGAGGCCGCCATGGGGTCCCATCACCACGCCGGCGCGGAGCACCCCGGCGAGTCCGCCGCCGCCGACACCGCGCGCCTGCTGCGCGAGGCGGCCTTCGAGGTGTCGCGCAGCGCCCGGGAGGTCCGGGGCGTCGCCGCGCGGACCGGCGCGCTGCTCGGCTCGTCCGGGTTCACCCGGTCGACCCTGCGCCACCCCCGGACGGGTGTGGCCGCGCAGTGGGCGCTCGTACGGGCGTTGACGAACGGGGCGGGCCTCGGCTTCGCCCTGGGAGCCGGTGACGGGGCCCTGCGGCGGATGGGCCAGGCCGGCGAGGTCTGCGGCCGGGAGAGCCTGGCGAACCGGGTCGCCGTGACGTCGCTGCGGCTGCGCGCCGGCGCCGTCCTGGCCCACCACCCCGAACTGGAACGGGACCCGGGCATGCGGCGCCTGATGGAGGCGGTCACCGGCGACCGGGACGTGGAGGCGCTGCGCGCCCTGCGGGCCCTGCTGAAGGACAAGGGCGCGGAGCGGGCCATGTCCACGATCGCCCCCCTCTTCGCCGAGCTCTCCGCCATCCGCGCGCTCCTCGACGAGAACCCCCTCAACGACGAGGTGGGCTGGCAGATCGCGACCGGCGAGGCGCTGCACGCCGACCCGTGGTTCGGGATCTCCGCCCGCCACCTGGCGGCGTTCGACGCCGGGGAGGGGGCAGCCGTACCGGTGGAGCCCGACGGCGACGAGCCGTGGCCGCTCGCCGCGGAGGGTTCGCTCATGGGCTTCCTCCGCAACATCGACGCCCTCGGCACGGACGGCCGCATCCTGATCCAGGACGTGCGCGGGCCCGACGGCGTCGTGCGGCACGTCCTCCAGGCCCCCGGCATGGCCCCGGGCAAGCCCCGCAACGACTCGCCGCAGGACTTCGTCGGGGCGTGGAGCAACCTGTTCGATCCCGAGTCCTCGTACACGCGCGGGATCCTGCTGGCCATCGACGAGTACGGGCTGCCCGCCGGCGCCGACCTCGCGCTCGTCGGCCACAGCGAGGGCGGCATCGCCCTGATGAACCTGGCGCAGAACGACGAATTCTGCCGGCGCTTCCGGGTGACGCACGTGGTGGCCGTCGGTTCCCCCATCGACAACAAGCGGCCCGCCGACCCCCGCACGTGGGTGGCGAGCGTCACCAACCAGCACGACCTCGTCCCCACCCTGGACGGCCGCGGCGCCGGCTCCGGCTCGGTCTTCACCCCGCACCCCGACTGGTACGAGGTGGACTACATCGACTCCAGCCACGACTTCCCGCTCTGCCACTCCCTCGGCACGTACCTGGGGAACCTGGAGGCGGACCTGCCCGACGCCCGGCACGACATCGACGAGGCACTGACGCCCTACCGGGGGCCCGTACTGCGCTCCCAGGTGTACCAGCTGAAGGACCGGGCGAACCCGCCGCAGGGGTACCCGCTGCTGACGGTGCCCGTCGCCCCGGTGGCCACCTCGGCGGGACCGGCGGAGCTGCCGGTGCGGTACTACGACTCGACGGCCGTCGTCGCGGTCTTCGCCGTGGAGCCCGGGCGCGCGGCCTCCCTGCTGTCCGACACGTCCTGGATGAGCCCCACCCGGATCGGCCGCCGGGTGCTGGTGGCGCTCTCCGCGTACGAGCACCGCTGCGCGAGCGTCGGACCCTACAACGAGCTGAGCCTCGCCGTCCTCGTCAACGACCTGTGGCGGCCCCGCGCCCACGACGTGCTGCGCGAGCTGCTGCGCCGCGCCGACACCCGCCGCACCGGTCGCCAGGTGACGGCCCTGGCCGTCACCACCCCGGAGGCCGAGGCGGTCAGCCGGGAGGTGTGGGGCCAGCCCGCCACCAGGGCCTTGCTCGACGTACGGCTGACGGCCAACCGCCTGCACGCCGTCCTCGCCGCGCCCGCGCCCACCCCGGGAGGAGCGACGACGGCGGGGGCGGAGGCGGGGCGGCCGCTCGTCACGCTCACCGGCGACCTCGGCCCGTACGTGCCCGCCCCGCACGTCGACTGCGTCCTGTACGGCCGCACGGCCGACGCGACCCTGCGGTCGATGGTCCACTGCGCGGGCCGCCAGCGGTTCCACGCCGCGCCCCGGGTACGCCTGCGCTGCGCGCCGGGGCACGCGGCGGAGGACGAACCGCTCGCGCGGCAGGTCCGGGCGCTCGGGCTGGACGGCGCACGGCCGCTGTGCGTGCTCAGCGCCCCGGCCTACCAGGCCCGCCGCGGCGCGGGAGCGCCCCTGCCCCGCTGAGGGCGGGGGCCGGTGAGGGGGCAGCGGCCGGGGCCCGGGGAGCCGGGGAGCCGGGAACGACGTCAGGAGAGTGAGGGAACCGCATGACCGAGGACGCCGTACGGCACGACGACGGACCGCCCGCCCCCGAGGAGCGTCTGCGTGCCGACGCGGACGTGCTGGCCGGCGCCGCACGGCGACTGCTGGCGCAGGCCGCCGCGCTGGAGGGGCGGCCCGGGGTGCCCGACTGGTGCGTGCCCACGCTCCGCCGGCAGGCCGAGTGCTGCCGGGTGGCCGCGCGGGACGTACGGGAAGCGGCGGTCCTGCTCGACCGGCACGCCACCCGCGCCGGGAACGATCGCGCCGCCGCCGCCGCCGCCGCCACCACCACCCGCCCCGCGCCGCGCCCGTCGACGGCCTGACGGCGGTGGGCCACCGCCCTGACGTGCCGTCGACCGCGCCCACCGGCCCCGGACGCCCCGCCGCCCGGCCGGGCCGGTGAGCCCCGACGATCCGTCAGCCGTCAGCCGTCAGCCGTCAGCCGTCAGCCCCGAGGCACCGGCATCCCGTCAGCCGACCGGCCGGCTCCGCACCCGCCGCCTCAGGGCGCGCGCAGTACGAGCGCCGTGTTCTGACCGCCGAAGCCGAACGACGTGCTGACCGCCGTCCGCATCCGGGGGACGCGGCGGGGCGCTGCGGTGACGACGTCCAGTTCCGCCCCCGGCTCCTGGCGGGTCAGGTTGGCCGTCGGCGGGATCGTGCCGTGCTGCAGGGACAGCACCGTGAGCACGGCCTCGATGGCGCCGGCCGCGCCCAGGGCGTGGCCGATGACGCTCTTGTTCGCCGTCACCGGCGGGTCGTGCCGGAAGAGGCGGCGCAGCATGCGCGCCTCGGTGACGTCGTTGAGCGGGGTGGACGTGGCGTGCGCGTTGACGTGGTCGACGTCGTGCGGGGCGCAGCCGGCGTCCTCCAGCGCCGCGACCACCGCGGCCTCGGCGCCGCGGGCCTCCGGGTGCGGGGCGGCGGGATGGTGGGCGTCCGCGCTGGCCCCGTAACCGGCGAGGTAGCCGCGGACCGCGGCGCCGCGCCGGTGGGCGTCCTCGGCGCGCTCCAGCACCATCACGGCGGCCCCCTCGCCCGGCACGAAGCCGTCGCGTTCCACGTCGAAGGGGCGGGACGCCGTTGCGGGGTCGGAGCGGCGCGAGGACATGGCCCGCATCTGGCCGAAGCAGGTGGTCGTCATCCGGCTGCGCGCCGACTCGCTGCCCCCGGCCAGCACGATGTCGCAGCGACCCGCGCGGAGCAGGTCCAGGGCCGTCCCGAGCGCGGTCGCCCCGGAGGCGCAGGCGCTGCTGGTGGTGAAGTTGACGCCGTGCGCCCCGAGGTCGAGAGCCACCTCCGCCGCGGCCATGTTCGGCACGCTGCGGGTGACCTGGTAGGGCGAGACGCGGTGGCCGCGGTCCTCCCGGAGCAGCCGGAAGGCCTCCTCGTAGGAGTGCAGGCTGTTGCTGCCCACGCCGAGGACGACGGCGACGCGGTCGCCGCGCCACCGCGCCGGGTCCAGGCCGGCGTCACCGACGGCCTGGCGGGCGGCGACCACCGCCATCTGGGCGTACGGGTCGAGGCGCCGCGCGGTGGCGTGCCCGAGTGCCGTGCGGACCACGAAGTCGGGCACCGCGCAGGAGAAGTCGGTCCGCAGCCCGGCGAGCACCGGGTCGGGGCGTGCCACCGACACGCCGCGCAGCAGGGTGGCCCAGGTCGTGTCGGGGCAGGTCCCCGCCGGAGTCAGGAGCCCGACGCCGGTGACGGCGACGTCGCGCGTGCGAGGGCCCAACGGGGAACCTCCGGTGTCGGGCGGGCACGGCCCGCCTCCCCGTCCACCCGCCGGGCCGCGCCTCCACCGGCGCGGGTGGGGCGGGGCCCGTTCGGGCGGGACGGTACGCGGTGCGGTGCGGGACGGTGTGCGGACGGTCCCTGCCTACCACCACCGGGGCCCGCCGCGGGGACTGCCGCCGACCGCGACACGCGCGGCGAGCTCACCGTTCACTCCATCGTGGGGCGGTGCCGGGCAGCGCCCGGCCGGCGAGCCGCTCCCGGTCCGGCCAGCGGACGTCGTGGGCCCACCCCCTGCGTTCGAAGAACCGGATGAGGGCGGCGGTCGCGTCGGGCTGTCCGCGCAGCGCGCCGTGCCGGGCGCTGGTCGGGTCGGCGTGGTGCAGGTTGTGCCAACCCTCGCCGAACGTGAGGAGCGCGACCCACCCCACGTCGCGGGACTGGTCCCGGCTGCGGTAGTGCTGTGGGCCGAAGGCGTGGGCGATGGAGTTGACCGACCAGGTGACGTGGTGGACGACGGCGTAGCGCACCAGGCTCCCCCAGAAGAAGGCGGTCGCGGCACCGGCCCAGGACTGGGTCCACAGGCCGCCGACCAGTGGGGGCAGCGCGAACGACACGGAGACCGTCAGCCAGTACCAGCGGTCCAGCCGTGCGATGTCCGGGTCGGCCAGGACGTCGGGCGCGTAGTGCGCGAGGTCCGCGCGCCGCCGCCGCGCGAACCAGCCGATCTGCGCGTGCCACAGACCGCGCAGCAGGGCGCGGCGCCCGGTGCCGAACGCCCAGGGCGAGTGCGGGTCGCCGGGCCGGTCGGAGTACTGGTGGTGGCGGCGGTGCTCGGCGACCCACAGGGCGACGGGCCCCTGCAGGGCCATGCCGCCGGCGAGCGCGAGGGCGATGCGCAGGGGGCGCTTCGCCTTGAACGCCTGGTGGGTGAAGTGCCGGTGGTAGCCGGTGGAGATGCCGGCGATCGAGACCGCGTACATGACCACGCCCAGCGCCACGTCGAGGCCGCTCGCGCCCCACCCCCAGGCGAAGGGCAGTGCGGCGGCGAGCACGACGAAGGGCAGCACGATGATGCCGACCAGGTAGCCCGTGTACTCGGCCCCCGACACGGGCACCGTGCCGGCCCGGGACCCGGCGGACGGTCCGCCCGGCGCCGCGGTCGGGCCGCCCGGCCCCGTGGTCGGGTCGCCCCGCCCCGGGGAGGGTTCGTCCGGCCCCGGGGACGGTTCGTCCGGCCCGGCGGCGTCGCCGGTGGCCGGCGCCGGGGGTTCGCCTCGTCGAAGCATGCTGTGCGGCCTCCTGTCTGCGCCGGGTGGGTCCCGCCCCATGCTGCGCCGCCGCCGGTCCCGCCGGGCGGCGGCGCGCGGCCGCGCCCGTGTGCCGCGGGCAGGTTCACACCGACAGCGCGGCCCGGGTGCGGGCACCGGGAGCCCGTGCCGTAATGGGGAGGAGTCCGCCGGCGGCCCCTCGTGTCGCCCTGCCACGTCTGGGTGGTCCCATGGAGTTCCTCGCGGAGTACGACGCGATCCCGACGGCCGACGCCCCGGGGCGCGTGGGTCTGCTCAGGCGGCGCATGAAGGCCGACGGCCCCGCCCTCCTGCGCGAACTGCGCGAGCGGCGGCCGGTGTTCGCCACCCCGGTCGGCGTCTTCGTCACCCGCATGGCCGACGTCATGGAGGTGCTGTCCACCCCCGACGTGTTCACCGTCGGCGTGTACGGGCCGGTCCTGGAGGAGGCCCTGCACGGGCCGTTCATGCTCGCCCGGGACGGCGCCGACCTCCACTGGCACGACCGCGCCCACGCCCAGCTGATGCTGCCCGCGGAGGACGTCGCACCGGTGCGCCGCCTGACCGCCCGGATCGCGGACGACGCCCTGGACCGGGCGGTCGCGGTGGCGCGCATCGAGGGCCGGACGACGTTCGACTACGTCCAGGAGTACGCCGCCCCGGTCGCCGCCCGCGTCGCCCGGGAGTACCTGGGGTTCACCGACGTCCCCGAGGAGACCCTGCACACCCTCTCCCAGCGGGTGCAGCGGGCCGTCTTCGTCAACCAGGAGAAGGACCCGGAGGTGCACGCCTCCGGGGTGGCGGCCGGCAAGGAACTGCACGACGTCGTGGCCGGCGTCATCGCCCGCCGCCGCGCCGCGGCAACCCGGCCGGGCACGGGCACGGGCACCGCGGGCACGGCCGCGCGGGGGCCGGCGGACGGCTCGACGCCGCACGAGACGCCCCCGGACGACGTCCTCGGACGGATGCTGCGCACGTCCCTCCCACCCGGCACGGGCCGCGAGCTGGACGACGAGCGGATCAACCACCAGCTCGTCGGTTACCTGATCGGCTACCAGCAGAACGCCGCCCAGTGCGCGGCCACCGCCCTGAAGGAGCTCGCCTCGCGCCCCGACGAGCTCGCCCGCGCCGAACGGGCGGCCGCCGACGAGGACCCCGCGGTCTTCGACGGCTACGTGTGGGAGGCGCTGCGGTTCCACCCCTTCGTCCCGTCGACGCCGAGGCTCTGCGTCCGCGACCACGTCCTCGCCGCCGGCACGCCCCGCGCGACCCCCCTCGCCCCGGGCACCGTCGTCCACGCGCACCTGGCGTCGGCGATGTTCGACGGGACGGTCGTCGAGGAGCCGTACGCCTTCCGGCCGGACCGCACGCCCGTGCACAACCTGGTGCTGGGCCACGGCGCGCACGACTGCGTGGGCAAGTACCCGGCCCGGGCGATCGTCCCGGAGACGGTCCGCCGCGTGCTGCTGCGCCCGGGCGTCCGTCCCCTGCCCGGCGCCGTGCGCGACCTCGACTACGCGGGCACCCCGTACCCCCAGCACTACACCGTGACGGCGGGCGCGACGGCGTCGTCCTGACGCACCCGCCCACCGACACGACCAGGAGAGGGCCAGCACGGATGACCACCAGCTCGCGCCGCGCGCGCACCGGGACCGGCGACGGCCGCGACCCGTCCAGGGACGGCTGGCGCAACCGCGTCGAGGCGCACGTCCTCACCCACTACGAGCCGCTGTGGCGGGCCGTGCAGGGCAACCGGTGGCTGTACCGCAGGACCAACGCCGCACTGACGGACCTCGCCATCCTCAAGGCGCCGCCGCGGCCCAACCCGCTGAGCACACTGGCGCCCTACACCTCGTGGGCCTCCCTGACGGACCGCTCGTACGTCGGCCGGCACCTCCCTCCCGACACCGCGCCGCACCCGGGCCGCCCCGCCCCCGCCCGGGCGGCGGAGCTCTTCCGCCGCGACGGCGAGGGCGCCGCCTGCGCCCGCTCGACGGCGCTGCTGCCCGCCTTCGCCCAGTGGTTCACCGACGGCTTCCTGCGCGGGCACGGCCGGGGCGGCGACCCCCGGCGCACCGACTCCCCTCACACCATCGACCTGGTGCAGCTGTACGGCGCGAACGCGGAGGCGACGGCGTGCCTGCGGGAGTTCGAGGGCGGCCGGCTCAAGAGCCGCACGGTGGGCGGCGGCGAGTTCCCGCCGCTGCTGTGCGACCAGGGGCGGATCAAGGCGGAGTTCGAGGCGCTGAAGCCCGTCCGCTGGGAGGACGTCCCGGAGCAGCTGCGCGACACCGTGTTCGCGGCCGGCGGCGACCGGGCGCACGCCCACCTCGGCCCCATGCTCGTCAACGTGCTGTTCCTCCGCGAGCACAACAGGATCGCCGGGCTGCTGACGCGCGCCCACCCCACGTGGGACGACGAACGGGTCTTCCAGACCACCCGCAACATCCTCGTGGTGATGACGATCCGGCTGGTGCTGGAGGAGTACATCAACCACCTGACGCCCTTCCACTTCCGCTTCCGCCTCGACCCGCGGCGCACGGTCAGGTCCAGCTGGTACCGGGAGAACTGGTCGACGATCGAGTTCAGCCTGGTGTACCGCTGGCACAGCCTCGTCCCGTCCACGTACCGGATCGGCGGTCGGGACGTGCCGCTGCTGCACACCCTCGCCAACGGCCGGCTCATCGAGGAGCGCGGCATGGGGCCCCTCTTCGACGACCTGTCCCGCCAACCAGCCGGGCGCATGAGCCTGTTCAACACCGACCCCCTGCTCCTGCCCATCGAGGAGCGCAGCGTCGAGGTGAGCCGCGCGCTGGAGGTCGCCCCGTACAACGACTACCGCGAGCACTTCGGCTTCCCCCGGGCGACCGACCTGCGCCAGGTGACGGGGGACCCGGCGGTGCTGGAAGCGCTGCACGACCTGTACGGCGGCGTCGACGAACTGGACCTGTACGTCGGCATCTTCGCCGAGGACGCCCGCCACGGCAGCCTCTTCGGCAACCTGCTCGGGCGGATCATCGGCATCGACTCGTTCTCGGAGGCCCTGACCAACCCGCTCCTGTCGCCGCGGCTGTTCACCGCGGCCACCTTCTCCCCCGAGGGGATCGACATCCTGCGCCGCACGCGCACCCTCTCCGACGTCGTCCACCGCAACCTCCCGGAGGACGACGGACGGTACCTCGTCTCGCTCGGCGCGAAGCGGAAGCGGTAGCGGACGGCCGGGCCGGTGCGTCGGGGCCCGCGGGAACCGGACCCACCCCGTCAGGGCCCCGGGGCCGACGCCCGCCCCGCGGGCCGTCGGCGGCCCGGGCCGGCCCGCCGACGGCCGGGGGTCAGACCACGGCTCCGTGGCGGTCGCGGGACCGCGCCGCACGGTCCCCGTCCGACGGTTCCCCGTCCCGCGAGCGCTTCGGGAACCGCTCCTGGAGCAGCACGGTCACCGGCATCGCGGTGAACACCGTCGACGCCATGCCCGCCACGACTCCCGCCAGCAGCGCCACGGCGAAGTCGGTGAGCGAGTCCCCACCCAGGAACGCCAGGGCGACCAGGACGAACAGCGCGCCCATGCCGGTGTTCACCGTCCGCGGCATCGTCTGCGCCACCGCCCGGTCCGCCAGCTCCGCCCACCCCGCCGACGTGCCGGTACGGCGCAGTTCCCGCAGCCGGTCCAGGACGACCACCGTGTCGTTGACCGAGTACCCGACGACCGTCAGCAGTGCGGCGAGGAAGACGCTGTCCACGGGCTTGCCCCACCAGGCGAAGAGGCCCACCACCAGCAGCACGTCGTGCGCCATCGCCACCACCGCAGCCGCCGCGAACGTCCAGCGGAAGCGGACCGACAGGTAGAGGAGCTGCGCCCCGATCGCCAGCCCGAGGGCGAGGAGCGCGTACGTGCGCAGTTCGCTGCCGAGGCTGGGGCCGATCCGGTCGTCGCGCTCGACGGTCACCGCTCCGGCGACCCGCGT
Source organism: Streptomyces kanasensis (assembly GCF_043077165.1). Lineage (NCBI taxonomy): Bacteria > Bacillati > Actinomycetota > Actinomycetes > Kitasatosporales > Streptomycetaceae > Streptomyces > Streptomyces kanasensis. Next base: position 1,003,891 of record NZ_JBIBSF010000001.1, on the reverse strand, counting down.
GAGCGCCTCCCGGATGCGCCGCTGCTCGTCCTCGCCGGTCTCCTGGGTGCGTACGGACACGTCGTTGTCCCCGGTGGTCTGCACCACCGCGTGCGGGAACCCGGCGTCGACGACCGCGGCGCGGGCGGCGTCCGCGTCGACGGGGCGCTCGGCCGTGTACTGCGTGACCCGCCCGCCGGTGAACTCGACGCCGAACTCCAGGCCGCGCACGCCGATCCCGCCCACGGCGAGCACCACCAGACCGGCGCAGACGCCCAGCCAGCGCCGCCGGTGGCGCATCAAGCGAGGCGGCCGCCGCACGAGCCGCGCGCGCAGCCGACCGGTGGTGGCCATGCCGGTGAGGGCGGGCCGCCGGGCGACACACCGCCGGGACACCGCCCATTCGGCGAGCAGCCGCGTGATCAGCATGGCCGAGACCATGGAGGCGAGCACGCCGATCGCGAGGGTCACCCCGAAACCCTTCACCGGCCCGGTCGCGAACACGAAGAGCAGGCCGGCGGCGAGCAGCGTCGTCACGTTCGAGTCGGCGACCGCGCTCCACGCCTTCGTGAACCCGGTGCGCAGCGGGTGCCGCAGGTCGCGGGCCGCGCCGCGCGACCCGGCGCCCGGCCTCGTGTACTCCTCCCGGGCTCGCTCGAAGACGAGGACGTTGGCGTCGACGGCGATGCCGATGGCGAGGACGAAGCCGGCCAGGCCCGGAAGCGTCAGCGTCGCGCCGAGCGCGACGACGGCGGCGTACGACAGCAGCCCGTACAGCCCGAGGGCGAGGGCGGCCAGCAGACCGAGCAGCCGGTACACGACGACGATGAAGACCCCCGTGCAGACGAGCCCGATGACCGCGGCGAGCGCGCTGGCCCTGATCGCCTCGGCGCCGAGCGTGGGACCGACGGTGCTCTGCTCGACGGTCGCCACGGGCACCGGCAGGGCGCCCCCCTTCACCAGGGCCGCGAGGTCACGCGCCTCACCGGCCGAGAAGCCGCCCGTGACCTGGGCCGCGCCACCGGTGATCCCCGCCCGGCAGGCCACGCTGCTCTGCATCCCGGGCGCGGAGACGATCCGGTCGTCGAGGACCATCGCCACCCTCCGGGCGGGATCCGACGGCGCGGCGCACGCCGCCTCCCCCGTGAGCCGCGCCCAGGCGTCGGCGGCTCCGCCGCGGAAGGTCAGGTCGACCGTCCAGCCGAGGCCCGACCGGGTGTCGAACACCGCCTCGGCGTCCTCGACCCCGTCGCCCGTCAGGGCCGGCGGGCCCAGTCGCAGGTGGGCGCCGGGCGTGTCGGGGTCGGCGAGGACGCGCGAACCGTCCGTCGCCGGGCCGCCGGCGGGGCCCGCGGTGGCCCCGGTGACGGAGTGGAAGGTGAGTTGCGCGGTGCGGCCGATGACCTCGGCGGCCCGGCGCGGGTCCTGCACTCCGGGGAGTTCGACGACGATGCGGCGTTCCCCGGAGCGGACGAGCGACGGTTCGGCCACGCCCAGGCCGTCGACCCGGCGGCGCAGCACCTCCAGCGCGCGGTCGGTGGCGGCGGCGTCGGCGCGCACGGTGGGCGAGTCCCGGGTCTCCAGGACGATGCGGGTCCCGCCGCGCAGATCGAGTCCGAGGCGGGCGGGTGTGGTGAGGGCGACGTAGAGGGAGACGCCGACGACGGCGAGCGCGACGAGCGCGCGCCAGAACGTGGCACGGCGAGATGACATGAGTACTCCACGGGCGGTCCGCGGGAGCCGGCCGCCCGCCGCTGCGGGGCGGGCGGCCGGGCCCCGGGACGGGCGGACGCAGGGGAAGCGCGCCTCGGGGGGCATCGGCCGTCACGGCCGGATGCCCCTACCGTCCCCGGTCGCGGGCATGCCGCGGACTCCCGGGACGGCGGGCGCGTGGAAACGTCAGCTGTCCGGGGAGGACGGAGGGCCGCGGATGTACCGCGGGTCGTGGGTGCCACGGGGCGGGCCCCGCTCCTGGCGCGGCCCGCAGGCCGCCACGCCGCGCAGCGGCGCCGGGGTGAACGCGCCCACGGGCAGGGCCGCGGCCGGCGGCTCACCGGGCGGCCGTACGGTGTGCTCCCGGGCCGTCGTCCTCGCCGAGGCCGCGTCCGAGGTGGCGGACTCCGGTGCGGGCCGGGCACCGGGGCGCACGACGTCGGCGCGTGCGGAAGCGGTGGGGAGCGCGGCCGGACCGGCGGCGGCGTGGGCGGCCGGGGCCGTGCCGAACAGGACCAGGACCAGGGACCAGGCCGCCAGGAGCACGGACGGCAGGGCACCCGCGACGGTCCGGCGCGCACGTCCGCCCATCTCCGCCCCCCGCCCCTGCCCTCGTCCCGTCGCGCCGCCGAACGCCGGTGCGACGGCCCACTGTAGCGAGCCCCCGCGACACGCACACGCCCCCGCGCGGGTGCGCCCCCGGCCGGCGGACGGGACCCGCCCGACCCGCACCCGGACACGCGAGGGAACCCGTCGCGCGGGCGCCGGGGCTCCCGCGCACCTCCCCTCGACCGGACCGGCGCGCGAGCGCCGCCGGCGTCGGCGGCCCGGGGGGGGGTGGGGGGACCGCGCAGTACGGCCGGGAGGGCGATGCGGCGGGGTCCGCTTGTACGATGCCCGCGACGTGCTGGACGTGCCCCGTGGGCAGCCCGGTTCCGGTTCGCGTCCCGCCGGCGGGCGGGGCGCACCGACGTCAGGACGACCGGGAAGTGGTACGCCGGGACGGGCTCGCGGACCGGCGCCCGGCAGCCGGGATGCGGGGCGGGCCGGCGGGAGCCGGGGCCCGTCGGTGGGGGAGAGCGTGGGATGTGGGAGCGTGAGCCGGTGAGTGAGACGACTGCGCGACGCCTGCAATACCGCTCGGACGGGCCGGAAGACGCCCCTGTCCTGGTCCTCGGGCCCTCCCTCGGGACCACCTGGCACATGTGGGACCGGCAGACGCCCGAGCTCACCGCGCGCTGGTGCGTCGTCCGGTTCGACCTGCCGGGGCACGGGGGCGCCCCCGCCGAACCCGTCTCCTCCGTGGGTGAGCTCGCCGACCGGCTGCTCGCCACCCTCGACGACCTCGGCGTCGCGCGCTTCGGGTACGCCGGGTCCGACCTCGGCGCCGCCGTGGGCGCGGACCTCGCCCTGCGCGCCCCGCAGCGCCTCGCCTCCCTCGCCCTCGTCGCCGCCTCGCCCCGCTTCGCGACCGCCGACGAGTACCGGCAGCGCGGGGTCGTCGTCCGAGCCAACGGGCTGGAGCCGATGGCGCGCCTCGCCCCCGGCCAGTGGTTCACCCAGACCTTCGCCGCCGCCCAGCCCGCCATCGTCGACTGGGCCGTGCAGATGGTCCGCACCACCCACGCCGGCTGCTACATCGCCGCGTGCGAGGCGCTCGCCGCCTTCGACGTGCGGGCCGACCTCGGCAGGATCGGCGTCCCGACGCTCGTCCTCGTCGGCGCCGACGACCGGGTGACCGGACCGGCCGAGGCGCGCACCCTCGTCGCGGGCATCCCCGACGCCCGGCTCGCGGTCGTCCCCGGCGCCGCCCACCTCGCCCCCGTCGAACAGCCGGCCGCCGTCACCGACCTGCTCGTACGGCACTTCTCCAGCGCCTGGCACGACACCCTCGCCGCCGTCCCCGTACCGCCCCAGGCCACCGCCGCCTCCACGCCCGCCCCCGCCGCAGCCCCCGGAGCCGTCCCCGCAGCGCAGCCCGTCGCCGCGCCGGCCGCCGCCCCGGAGCAGCCGCCCGCCCACCGCCCCGACCCGTACGACGAGGGCCTGCGGGTCCGCCGCGAGGTGCTCGGCGACGCCCACGTGGACCGCGCCCTCGCCGCCGCCGACGACTTCACCGGCGACTTCCAGGAGCTGGTGACCCGCTACGCCTGGGGCGAGGTGTGGACCCGCGACGGCCTCGACCGCCGCACCCGCAGCTGCGTCACCCTCACCGCCCTCGCCGCCCGCGGCCACCTCGACGAACTGGCCTTCCACACCCGAGCCGCCCTGCGCAACGGGCTGACCCCCGCCGAGATCCGCGAGGTGCTCCTGCAGACCGCCGTGTACTGCGGCGTCCCCGCGGCCAACTCAGCCTTCCGGGTGGCCGCCCGGGTCATCGCGGAGGAGACCACCCTCGAACCCTGACCTCCCGCCCACGGGAGCCCGGGACCGGGGCAGGATGGGCCCATGAAGCTGACGAAGAAAGCCCACGCCTGCGTACGGCTGGAGAAGGACGGACGGACCCTCGTCATCGACCCGGGCGGGTTCAGCGAGGAGGACGCGGCGCTCGGCGCCGACGCGATCCTCGTCACCCACGAACACGCCGACCACTTCGACGAGGGACGGCTGCGCGCCGGCCTGGAGGCCAACCCGGCCGCCGAGATCTGGACGCTCCGCAGCGTCGCCGAACAGCTGGCCGCCGCCTTCCCCGGCCGGGTCCACACCGTCGGCCACGGGGACACCTTCACCGCCGCCGGCTTCGAGGTGGAGGTGCACGGCGAACTCCACGCCGTCATCCACCCGGACATCCCGCGCGTCACCAACGTCGGTTACCTCGTCGACGGGTCCGTCTTCCACCCCGGCGACGCGCTGACCGTTCCCGAGCGGCCCGTGGACACGCTGTTCCTGCCGGTCATGGCACCGTGGAACAAGATCAGCGAGGTGATCGACTACGTCCGGGAGGTGAAGCCGCGGCGGGCGATCGACGTCCACGACGCGCTGCTCACGCCGCTCGCCCGGCCGATCTACGACCGGCAGATCGGCGCCCTCGGCGGGACCGACCACCGGCGGCTGACGGCCGGGGCGTACACCGAGCTGTGAGGGCCGGCTGTCGGACCCCGCCGTTAGGCTGTCCGACATGCGTATCGCCACGTGGAACGTCAACTCGATCACCGCTCGGCTGCCGCGTCTGCTGGCCTGGCTGGAGAGCAGCGGCACGGACGTGCTGTGCGTCCAGGAGACCAAGTGCACCGCCGAGCAGTTCCCCGCCGCGGAGCTGCGGGAGCTGGGCTACGAGTCGGCGGTGAACGCCACCGGCCGGTGGAACGGCGTGGCCGTGGTCTCCCGGGTCGGCCTCGACGACGTCGTGCGCGGCCTGCCCGGGGGGCCCGAGTACGAGGGCGTGCAGGAGCCGCGGGCGATCTCCGCGACCTGCGGCCCCGTGCGGGTCTGGTCGGTGTACGTGCCGAACGGCCGCGAGGTCGCCCACGACCACTACGCGTACAAGCTGCGCTGGCTGGAGGCGCTGAAGGGCGCCGTCGCCGAGGACGCGGCGGGCCCCCGGCCCTTCGCCGTCCTCGGTGACTTCAACATCGCCCCGACCGACGACGACGTCTTCGACCGCTCCCTCTTCGAGGGGTCGACCCACGTCACCGAGCCCGAGCGCGCCGCCCTGGAGGGGCTGCGCGGGGCGGGCCTGGCCGACGTCGTCCCGCGCCCCCTGAAGTACGACCACCCGTACACGTACTGGGACTACCGCCAGCTCTGCTTCCCGAAGAACCGCGGCATGCGGATCGACCTGGTCTACGGGAACGAGCCGTTCGCCTCGGCGGTCGGCGACAGCTACGTGGACCGCGAGGAGCGCAAGGGCAAGGGCGCGTCCGACCACGCCCCGGTGGTCGTGGACCTGAAGCTCTGAAGGAGAGCGCCTGCGCGGGGCCCCGCCGCCCGGAGGCGCGCGTGGGCACGGGGGCCGACATGGCCCGGGAGGGGTGTTTCCCCGGGGCCGTCCGGCGCGTGCCCAGTGGTGCGCCGGGCGCGCGGAGTGCGACGCTGGCGGTATGAACATCCCCTTCCTGGACTCCTGGCGCAGACGGCGCGGCGGCGAGCGGACCACGGTGCTCGTCTCCGCCTTCGACCGCGACCCGGAGGGCGCCGCCGGTCTGCTCGCCGAGTGCGCGCTGCTGCGCGCCCGGGCCCAGGAGGCGGGTGTCCTCCTCGACGACACGCCCCGCTCGCTGGAGGCGCTCGACCAACTGCCGCCGCGCTGGCGGGAGGACCCCGAGGAGCTGCCGTGGGTGGGCAACGACGCCGGGCTCTACCTGGGCACGGTCATCGTGCGCACGGTGCCGGGCGCCGTGTGGGACGTGCTCCCCGGCGGGCGGGCCGTCGTCCGGCTCGCCTCCGGGCGGGAGATCGACGTCGTCGGGGCGGGACTCGACTGGGCGATCACCGGCTCCCCGCAGCTCTCCCAGACGTACGGCGAGGCCGCCGAGGGGAGGTAGGGCGACGGGTGTTCCGCCCGTATCGTCCCGCTTCATCATCCAATACCGCTAATGCACGATATCCGTGTCGGGCGGTGAAGTGCCTTGTTCCGCTGGATAGTTTGCGCTGACCTCGACACCTGGGAATGGGGCAGGCAGCGCATGGCCGACGGGCGCACCGTGGAGTACCGCACCCCCGTGGAAGTCCGTCCCCCCGGGGCGGGCCGCCGGGCGCGGGGCGTCCCCTGCCCGACTCCCGCCCGCTGAGCGGGCCCGGGGCCCCGGCCGCGCGCGCCCGGGCGCCGACCGGACGGACGCCGCCGCCCCTCCCGCGGAGGGGAGGGGCGGCGCGGGCCGAGCCCGCCCGGCAGCGGCCGGTGATCACTCCTCGCGCAGCGGGACCGACACGTACGAGGGGTCGGACGGCGGCGAGGAGAAGGTCAGCCGCGCGCCGGACGGGTTGTGCTCGATGTAGAGGGGGTCGACGGTGTCGACGACCAGGGCGAGCCGGTGTCCGGCGGGGACGTCGTACGAGGTCGAGAAGAGCTCCAGGTCCACCGCGAACGGCCGGCCCGGCGTTTTGTCGTGGAAGGTGAAGGGGGCGTTGCTGACCAGCTTCCCGAGGCCGAGCGGGCCCACGTCGTACAGGTAGGCGACGAGGGTGCCGCTGGAGGCGGTGCTGGTGACCGTCGTGTGCAGCTTCGCCGTCCCCCGGACCCGCTGCGCGGAGCCGTACCGCTCGGACTGCCAGACGGCGGCGTAGGAGCGGGGCAGCAGGGGGATCGAGGCGGTGGGCGGGAGCTTGAGGAACTGGTCGAGCAGGTTGGACAGCATCAGGACGCCGCCGTTGGCGCCGGAGTCGACGTTCGCGCGCACCCCCTGGGTGTCGCCGAGCGGGATCCTGCGCTCGTCCGCGCCGACCGACGTCCAGTTCGCGTAGCCCTCGTAGCCGCCGCCCGTCCGCGACTTGAGCTGGACGGGCTGCTCGCGGTCGATGCCGTTGTCGACGCCCTTGAGGTGGTGGTCGAACCAGCGGTGGGCGTTGGTCCAGGTGTCGTTGGGCAGGCCGAGCAGGCCCGTCGCCTCGGCGGTGGCGTGGTCGCCGGGGCGCAGCTCCAGACGCTTGGGACCGGTGAGCTTCTCGTAGAAGGACGCGTACTGGTTGGGCGGGAAGATCGTGTCGCCCCAGGCGTTGCCGAGCATGACGGCGGTGCCGTTGGCGTTGATCCGGTCCACCTGGAACGCGGGCGAGCGCTTGGCGCCCCACGCGATCATCTCGTCCTCCTGGTCGAGGTTCGAGGCGAGGAAGTCCTTGAGGACCTGCTGGAGTTCGGGGCTCGGGCGGCCCGTGAGCAGGCCGGTGCCGCCGAGCATCGCGGCGGCCTGGAGGTGCTGGGTGCGGCCGCTGTAGATGGAGTCGATGAGATCGGCCCAGCCGCTCATCGCGACGACGGCCTTGACGCGCTCGTCGTTCGCGGCGGCGAGGAGGCTGATGCCGGCGCCGTAGCTCACGCCGGCCATGCCGACGCGCTCGGGGTCGGCGGGGGTGTGGGCCAGCGCCCAGTCGATGACCTTGGAGGCGTCGGCGACGTCCGGCGGGCCGGCGACCTCGATGTTCCCGCCGGACTGCCAGAAGCCGCGGGAGTTGTAACTGACCACGACGTAACCGGCGTCGGCGAGCTTCCGCGCCTGCGCGAGGTACTCGATCTGCGGCATGGACCAACTGGTGGGCAGGACGACCAGCGGGTGGCGGCGGGTCGCGTCGGCACCCGCCGGGGTGACGACGTTGGCCTTGAGGACGGTGCCCCCGTCGCCGACGATGTCGACGAAACGGACCCCGGCCGCGGCGGTGGAGGTGGCGGCGGGGGCGGCGGCGTCGGCGGTCCCGGCCGACGCCGCCGGGGCCAGCCCGAAGGCCGCCCCGGTCGCCAGGACGGCCGCGGCCGTACCGGCGGCCGCGGCCCGCTTGACTGAGCGCACGTGTCCCACGGGTCACTCCTCACTCGCGTGTCACGCGTGGTTGAAAGTGAACCGAAGGTATCCGTCTGGGCTTACCCGGGGTAACTCCCCGGTAAGTTACGTGACGGTAACAATTGGCGGCGGGGTGGCGGCCGGCTGCCCGCCCGATCAGCGCAGCGCGCTCTTCGCCTGCCACTCGCTCCAGGAGAGGTTCCACTCGCCGTAGCCGTTGTTGAGGGCCTGCGTCCCCTTGGCGTCGTCGCCCTCGATCTCGAACGGGTCGCCGACCTGCACCTGCTCGTACACCCACCGGGCGTTGCCGTCGGTCATGCCGATGCAGCCGGAGCTGCGGTTGGCGCTGCCCATGTACCTGGCGTTCCACGGCGCGGCGTGCGCGTACATGCCCGACCAGGTGAGCCGCATCGAGTAGTCGACCATCTTGTCGTAGGCGTCGCCGAGGCCCACGGTCTCGGAGCGCATGTTGATGGTGCCCTCCTTCGACATCAGGACGGTCCTGCCCCGCCACGACGCCTTCTCGCCGCCCGGCGTGCCGGCCGACATCGGGACGTCCCTTTCGACCCGGCCGTCGCGCACCAGCTTCAGGCGGTGTCCGTCCAGGTCGACCTTGACGACCTGGTTGCGGCCGATGGTGAAGTTCGTGCTGTAGTCCCGGACGAACCAGCCGCCGTCGGCCCCGGAGTCCACGCCGTTGAGGCGGGCGTCGAGGGTGACCTTGGTGCCGGACTTCCAGTACTCCTTCGGCCGCCAGTCGACCCGGTCCTTGCCGGACCAGTCCTGCATCCAGCCCCACGAGCCCTCGGTGCCGTTCGAGGTGGTGACCTTGAGGGCCTTCTCCACCGCCGCCTTGTCCTTGACCGGGTGGTCGAAGACGATCGACAGCGGCTGGGCTATGCCGACCGTGGTGTTCTTCCCCGGGGCGAGGGTGAGCTTGTTGACCTTCTCCGGGGCGGCGGTGGCGAAGTCGGCCTTGGCGCTGCCGCCGTTCGCGTCGCGCGCCTCGACGGTGTAGCCGGTGCCGGGGGCCGCGTTGCGGACCGACGTCCAGGACCTGCCGTCGGTGGACACCTTGCCCTCCAGCGTGGCGCCCTTCGAGTCGGTCACGGTGACCTGGGCGAGCTTGCCGTCGGCGAGGGTGACCCGGACCGGGCTGCCGGGCTTCGCCTGCTTGCCCGTCAGGTTCACCGAGATGCGCGTCTCCGGCTTGGCCTTGCCGTCCCCGCCGGCGCCGCCGGTCGAGGAGCCGCTGCCGCCGCCCGAGCACGCGGTCAGGGCCGCGGTCAGAACCGCGGTACCGGCGAGGGCGGTGGTGCGGAGCGTGGTGCGGGCTCGTGTGCGGCTCAACGGGAAAACCTCCGATGCGTTCGTCGTCCCTGGGTGAGAGGGCGAACGACCGGTTCGGGTTGCGGGGCGACCGCGTATTTCCGGAGCGCCGGGTGTGACGAGCCCGACACCGCGCGCCGCCGGGGCGCGCCGGAGCGCGTGCGCGTACCGGACGTGCCACGACGCGGTCATCACTTGGTGACGATGTGCCCGGCCCCCCGGGGCCGCCCGCCGCTCAGGGGCCGCCCGCCTCTCAGGGGGTGTCGGCCGTCCGGTCGGTGGCACGGTCCGGGCCCGGCTCCTCGCCCCCGGCCGCCGCCGCACCCGCCGTCGTCCCCGCCGCCGGGGCGTCAGCCGGGGTGTCCGCCGCATCGGCGGGCGCGGCCGGGTCGGGATCGGGGGCGGGTGCCGGGTCCAGGGCCGCCGTCGTCACGTCGGCCACCAGTTCGACCACGTCGGGGCCGTACGCCTGCGAGTTGACCACCTTCAGCAGCAGGACGAACGGGCGGCGCCCGTGCTCGCGCGCCAGCTGCTCGTGGTGGCGGACCAGGTAGCGGGTGGCCGCCTGGTTCGTTATGGCCCGCTGCCCGCAGAAGAGGAACACCGGGTGCCGGCCCTCCCCGGCGGTGAGCCGCGCGAGGACGACGTACTCGCTGAGGCCCAGCTCCGCCCGGTACTCCCGCGTGCCGAACCGGTAGACGTCCGGCTTCTTCCCCGGACCCTCCACGAGCCGCATGCCCGGCAGGAGCGTGCGCAGGTGCGCGGCCATGCGCCGGTTGGAGGTCGGGCCGCCGAGGCAGAACTCCGTGCGGTCCCCGAACCCCTGCACCGCCTGGTCGTGGCGGACGATGCGGGCGTGCGCGTCGCAGTCCCGGATCAGCGCGGACAGCTCCAGCAGCGCGAACACGTCGTTGCGGTGGACGCCGTCCCCGCCGGCCTCGCGGTTCACCACGAGCAGGCACTCCGCGTTGCCCGGCAGCCCGAAGAAGCCCTGCTTGCGGCGGAGCCGGCGCCGGGTGAGCGCCGTGCGGGCCAGCCATCCGAGTGACGCGCTGAGCCCACTGGCGGCCACGCCGAGCACGATGTTCCACAGGTCGTCGTCCATGGGCGCGCATGCTAGCGGTCCTGGTACCGCGGGCGGTGTGAAGTTACGCTGCGCGGACGGCCGTTGACTGGAGGAGCCCGCATGCGTCGGTCCACCGTACGGAACGTCTCCCTCGCCGCCGTCGCCGCGACGGTGCTCGCCGTCGGCGGGGCGGCACCGCCGACGGGGGCGGCCGTCGCGGCGCCGCCACCGGCGCCGGTGAAGGAGGCGGTCGCCGCCGGCTACGGGGGCGCCGTGTCCAGCGTGGACGCCGACGCGTCCGCCGCCGGGATCGAGGTCCTGCGCCGCGGCGGCAACGCCGTGGACGCCGCCGTCGCGACCGCCGCCGCCCTCGGCGTCACCGAGCCCTACTCTGCGGGCATCGGCGGCGGCGGGTACTTCGTGTACTACGACGCCCGCACCCGTGCCGTCCACACCGTCGACGGGCGCGAGACCGCCCCCCGCTCGGCCGACGCCTCCCTCTTCCTGGAGGACGGCGAGCCGATCCCCTTCGCGGAGGGCATGACCAGCGGCCTGGGCGTCGGTACCCCCGGCACCCCCGCGACCTGGGACACCGTCCTGGACACCTGGGGCAGCAAGCCGCTGGGGGAGCTGCTGCGCCCCGCCGTACGGCTGGCCCGGGACGGCTTCGTCGTGGACGGCACGTTCCGCGCCCAGACGCGGGACAACGAGGAGCGCTTCCGGGACTTCCCGGCGAGCGCGGAGCTGTTCCTGCCGGGCGGGGCCCTTCCCGCCGTCGGCTCCACCCTGCGCAACCCCGACCTCGCCCGCACGTACGAGGAGCTGGGCCGCCACGGCGGCGCGGCGCTCTACCGGGGCGGTCTGGCCCGCGACATCGTCCGCACCGTCCGCACCCCGCCCGTGCGCGCCGGCGCGACGCGGACCGTCCGGCCCGGCGACCTGACGGTCCGTGACCTCGCGGCGTACGAGACGCTGCGGCGCCGCCCCACGAAGACCGAGTACCGCGGCCTCGACGTGTACGGGATGGCGCCCTCGTCGTCGGGCGGCACCACGGTCGCGGAGGCGCTCAACATCCTGGAGCGCGGGAACCTCGCGGGCGCGTCCCCGCAGACGTACCTGCACCGCCTGATCGAGGCGAGCCGGATCGCGTTCGCGGACCGCGGCCGGTGGGTGGGTGACCCGGCGTTCGAGGACGTGCCGGTCGAGGGGCTCCTGTCGCAGCGGTTCGCCGACGCGCGTGCCTGCCTGGTCCGTGACGACCGGGCCCTGACCAGCCCGCTCGCCCCGGGCGACCCGCGCGACCCCCGGCCGTGCGCGGCGGGCGGGACGGCGGCGCCCACGACGTACGAGGGGGAGAACACCACGCACCTGACGGCCGCCGACCGGTGGGGCAACGTCGTCGCGTACACGCTCACCATCGAGTCGACCGGCGGCAGCGGCATCACCGTGCCGGGCCGCGGCTTCCTCCTCAACAACGAGCTGACGGACTTCTCCTTCGCCCCGGCGAACCCGGCGGTCCACGACCCCAACCTCCCGGGGCCCGGCAAGCGGCCGCGCTCCTCCATGTCCCCGACGATCGTCCTGGACCGCCACGACCGGCCGGTCCTGGCCCTCGGCTCCCCCGGCGGCGCCACCATCATCACCACCGTCCTGCAGACCCTGACGGGCGTCGTCGACCGCCGGCTGCCGCTCGTCGACGCGATCGCCGCCCCGCGCGCCAGCCAGCGCAACCAGCCCGTCACCGACCTCGAACCCGCCCTGTACCGCAGTGCGCTGCGGGCCCGCCTCGCCGCCCTGGGCCACGCCTTCCGCGAGAACCCCGAGATCGGCGCGGCCACCGGCGTCCAGCGCCTTCCCGACGGCCGCTGGCTGGCGGCCGCCGAGCGCACCCGGCGCGGCGGCGGGGCGGCGATGGTGGTGCGCCCGGCGGGGCGCCCGTAAGACCCCGCCCGCGCCCCGGCCGCGTACGGCTGCCGAACCGCGTACGGCGCCGCGCGGCGCCCCGGGCCCGCGTGGCGCACCCGGGCCCGCGTGGTGGGCCGCGCCTCCGGGCCCGCGCGGCGGTCCCCCCTCCGGATCGGGATCCGGCGTGCGGACCGCCGCGCGGAACACCGTCCGGCCTCGTCCGGAAACGCGTCCGTTGTGGACCACTTGGGTGTGAAACGTGATCGACTCCGGCTGTTGACGGCGGTGGTCTTGCTCCGCGATGTGACGAGGCTTACGTTCTCCTCCTACGTCTCCTCCTACGTACCGCTCTACGTGCGTAGAGGCTCATCGACGCCGTGCCGAAGGAGCAGCCCATGTCCCACACCGTGCGCGCCGCGCTCGTCCAGGCCTCCTGGACCGGCGACACCGAATCGATGATCGCCAAACACGAGGAGCACGCCCGCGAGGCCGCCCGCCAGGGGGCGCGGGTGATCGGCTTCCAGGAGGTGTTCAACGCCCCGTACTTCTGCCAGGTGCAGGACGTCGACCACTACGGCTGGGCCGAGCCCGTACCCGACGGCCCCACCGTCAGCCGCATGCGCGAGCTCGCCCGCGAGACCGGCATGGTCGTGGTCGCCCCGGTCTTCGAGGTCGAGGGCCCCGGCCTCTACTACAACACCGCCGCCGTCATCGACGCCGACGGCACGTACCTCGGCAAGTACCGCAAGCACCACATCCCGCAGCTCAAGGGGTTCTACGAGAAGTTCTACTTCCGCCCCGGCAACCTCGGCTGGCCCGTCTTCGACACGGCGGTCGGCCGCGTCGGCGTCTACATCTGCTACGACCGCCACTTCCCCGAAGGGTGGCGGCAACTCGGCTTGAACGGAGCGCAGTTGGTGTACAACCCGTCGGCCACGCACCGCAGCCTCTCCTCCCACCTGTGGCAGCTGGAGCAGCCCGCGGCAGCCGTCGCCAACGAGTACTTCGTCGCCGCGATCAACCGCGTCGGCCGGGAGCACTACGGGGACAACGACTTCTACGGCACCAGCTACTTCGTCGACCCGCGCGGCCGCCTCGTCGGCGAGGCCGGCTCCGACAAGGAGGACGAACTCCTCGTGCGGGACCTCGACTTCGACCTCATCGAGGCCGTGCGCCAGCAGTGGGCGTTCTACCGCGACCGCCGGCCCGACGCGTACGAGGGGCTGGTGCGGCCGTGAACCACTCCCACGCGCACCGACAGCTCCACGACCGCCACCGGGCCGTCCTGCCCGACTGGCTGTCCCTCTACTACGACGACCCCATCGAGATCACCCACGGCGAGGGCCGCCACGTCTGGGACGCCGAGGGCAACCGCTACCTCGACTTCTTCGGCGGGATCCTCACCACCATGACCGCCCACGCCCTCCCCGAGGTCACCAAGGCCGTCGCCGAGCAGGCCGGGCGGATCATCCACTCGTCCACGCTCTACCTCAACCGCCCGATGGTGGAGCTCGCCGAGCGCGTCGCCGCCCTCTCCGGCATCCCCGACGCCCGCGTCTTCTTCACGACCTCCGGCACCGAGGCGAACGACACCGCGCTCCTCCTCGCCACCGCGTACCGCCGCACCAACCAGATCCTGGCGATGCGCAACAGCTACCACGGCCGCTCCTTCTCCACCGTCTCCGTCACCGGCAACCGTGCCTGGGCCACCACCGGCCTCTCCCCGCTGCGCACGCTGTACGTGCACGGCGCCGTCCGCGGCCGCGGCCCCTTCGCCCACCTGTCCGACGCGGACTTCACCGCCGCCTGCGTCGCCGACCTGGAGGACCTGATCGGGCACACCGGCGACGTCGCCGCGCTCATCGCCGAACCCATCCAGGGCGTCGGCGGCTTCACCTCGCCCCCGGACGGGCTGTACGCCGCGTTCCGCCAGGTGCTGCGGCGCCACGGCATCCTCTGGATCAGCGACGAGGTGCAGACCGGGTGGGGCCGCACCGGCGAGCACTTCTGGGGCTGGCAGGCCCACGCCGCCGCCGGCCCGCCGGACGTCCTCACCTTCGCCAAGGGCATCGGCAACGGCATGTCCGTCGGCGGGGTCGTGGCCCGGGCCGAGGTGATGAACTGCCTGAGCGCCAACTCGATCTCCACCTTCGGCGGCTCGCCGGTCACCATGGCCGCGGGCCTCGCCAACCTCACCTACCTCCTCGAACACGACCTCCAGGGCAACGCCCGGCGCGTCGGCGGCCTCCTCGCCGAGCGGCTGCGCGCCATCGCCGCGGGAGTCGACCGGGTACGGGAGGTGCGCGGCCGGGGGCTGATGATCGGCGTCGAACTGGCCGACCCGCACACCGGCGCCGCCGACCCGGGGGCCGCCGCGGCCGTCCTGGAGGCCGCCCGGGAGCGCGGGCTGCTCATCGGCAAGGGCGGCGGCCACGACACCAGCGTCCTGCGCGTCGCGCCGCCGCTGTCGCTCACCGTCGCCGAGGCCGAGGAGGGCGCCGCCCTGCTCGAGCAGGCCCTCCACACCATCCGGTAAGCCACCCACCCGCACGCAAGGGGGCCGCCAGGCCATGAGCACCCGCACCCTCGTCCGGGGCGGCCTCGTCATCACCGCCGCCGAGGAGACCCACGCCGACGTCCTCGTCGAGGACGGCCGCGTCGCCGCGCTCGCCGCCCACGGCAGCGGCGTCGCCGACTCCTGGACCGCCGACCGCACCATCGACGCCACCGGCCGGTACGTCATCCCCGGAGGGGTCGACGCCCACACCCACATGGAGCTGCCCTTCGGCGGCACCTTCGCCTCCGACGACTTCGAGACCGGCACGCGCGCCGCCGCCTGGGGCGGCACCACCACCATCGTCGACTTCGCCGTGCAGTCCGTCGGCCACACCCTGCGCGAGGGGCTCGACGCCTGGCACGCCAAGGCCGACGGCAAGTGCGCCGTCGACTACGCCTTCCACATGATCCTCTCCGACGTCGACGAGCACGCGCTCAAGGAGATGGACCTGCTGGTCGAGGAGGGCGTCACCTCCTTCAAGCTCTTCATGGCCTACCCCGGGGTCTTCTACAGCGACGACGGCCGCATCCTGCGCGCCATGCAGCGCTCCGCCCTCAACGGCGGA
Organism: Streptomyces kanasensis; assembly: GCF_043077165.1. Classification (NCBI taxonomy): domain Bacteria; kingdom Bacillati; phylum Actinomycetota; class Actinomycetes; order Kitasatosporales; family Streptomycetaceae; genus Streptomyces; species Streptomyces kanasensis. The sequence goes on along the minus strand of NZ_JBIBSF010000001.1, from coordinate 988,343 downwards.
CTGATCATGATGCACGCGGAGAACGGCATCGCCATCGACGTCCTCGTCGAGCAGGCCCTCGCCCGCGGCGAGACCGACCCGCGCCACCACGGGGAGGTCCGCAAGGCCCTCCTGGAGGCCGAGGCCACCCACCGCGCCATCCAGCTCGCCCGCGTCGCCGGCGCGCCCCTGTACGTCGTGCACGTCTCGGCGGAGGAGGCCGTCGCCGAACTGGCCGCCGCGCGCGACCGGGGCCTGCCCGTCTTCGGCGAGACGTGCCCCCAGTACCTGTTCCTCTCCACGGACAATCTCGCCGAGCCCGACTTCGAGGGCGCCAAGTACGTGTGCAGCACCCCGCTCAGGCCCCGCGAGCACCAGGCGGCCCTCTGGCGCGGACTGCGCACCGACGACCTCCAGGTCGTCTCCACCGACCACTGCCCGTTCTGCTTCAAGGGCCAGAAGGAGCTCGGCCGCGGCGACTTCTCCCGCATCCCCAACGGCCTGCCCGGCGTCGAGAACCGCATGGACCTCCTGCACCAGGCCGTCGTCGACGGGCACATCAGCCGCCGCCGCTGGATCGAGATCGCCTGCGCCGCCCCGGCCCGCATGTTCGGCCTGTACCCGAAGAAGGGCACCATCGCCCCGGGCGCCGACGCCGACATCGTCGTCTACGACCCCGCGACGACCCAGACGATCTCCGCCCGGACCCACCACATGAACGTCGACTACTCCGCGTACGAGGGCCGCACCGTCACCGGCCGGGTGGAGACCGTCCTGTCGCGCGGCGCGGTCGTCATCGACCGCCGCACCTACACCGGCCGCGCCGGGCACGGCGTCTACACCCCGCGCGCCACCTGCCAGTACCTGACCTGAGGAGGCCCCGTATGGACTTCGGACTCGTCCTGCAGACCGACCCGCCCGCCTCCGAGGTCGTCGGGCTCATGCGGCGCGCCGAGCGCAACGGCTTCCGCTACGGCTGGACCTTCGACTCCGCCGTGCTCTGGCAGGAGCCCTTCGTCATCCACAGCCGCATCCTCGAACACACCACCAAGCTGCGCGTCGGCCCCATGGTCACCAACCCCGGGACGCGGGCCTGGGAGGTCACCGCCTCGACGTTCGCCACGCTCAACGACATGTACGGCAACCGCACCGTCTGCGGCATCGGGCGCGGGGACTCCGCGATGCGGGTCGCCGGGCGGCAGCCGAACACCCTCGCCCGGCTCGGCGAGGCCATCGACGTCATCCGGGACCTCGCCGAGGGCCGCGAGGCGCTCGTCGACGGCAAGCCCGTCCGCATCCCCTGGATCAGGGACGGCCGGCTGCCGGTGTGGATGGCGGCGTACGGGCCCAAGGCCCTCGCGCTCGCCGGACGGAAGGCGGACGGGTTCATCCTCCAGCTCGCCGACCCGTTCCTCACGGAGTGGATGGTCAGGGCGGTGCGGAAGTCCGCGGAGGACGCCGGCCGCGACCCCGCCGCCATCAGCGTCTGCGTCGCCGCGCCCGCGTACGTGGGGGACGACCTGGCGCACGCGCGCGAGCAGTGCCGCTGGTTCGGCGGCATGGTCGGCAACCACGTCGCCGACCTGGTCGGCCGGTACGGCGAGCACTCGGACCTGGTGCCGGAGGCGCTCACCGCGTACATCAAGGGACGGCAGGGGTACGACTACAGCCACCACGGCCGGGCGGGCAACCCCTCCACCTCCTTCGTCCCCGACGGGATCGTCGACCGCTTCTGCCTCCTCGGCCCCGTCTCCGCCCACGTCGAGAAGCTGCGGGCCCTGCGCGCTCTGGGCGTCGACCAGTTCGCGCTGTACGCCATGCACGACGCGAAGGAGGCCACGATCGACGCGTACGGCGCCGAGGTCATCCCGGCACTGGCCGACTGACGGCCGACGGCGGGAGAGGTCCGGCGGCGGTGTGGCGGCGGCCGGACTTTGTGCGTGTTTCGCGCGGAGCTGCGCGGCTACCCGTGTGATCGACACCCACCGTGGACAACACACCTGGGAAGGAGCAGCGGCGATGCCGAATCCGCAACAGCCCGAACTGCGGCGCAACGACAAGGGAGCCGGCACCCCGGAGGACAGCCAGGCCCGCAAGGCCGCCGAGCCCACAGGAGGCGGTGGCCGCGCCCACGGCACGGACCGCGGGAAGAAGGGCGGCGGGAAGGGTGGCGGCACGCCTCCCGAGCAGCAGCCCGACCACCCGGCCTGAACCCGCCCGCACCCGGCTCACCCGGACGGCGGACGACGTACGCGACGCCACCCTGATCCCCGGGGCCCGCGCCCCCGGCGCTCGTCGGGGAGCCGTCTCCCGCCCGTCCATCGGCCGCGCGGTGAACGCCCGCGCGGCAGCGAGGTCCGCGGGGCCGATTCGGTCACCGAATCGCCGGGAGCCGCGCCCGGGACCCTGACACGGAGGTTACGCGTCAGTAGGCTCCGGCGGTATGACCCCTCACGCGGCGGTGACGGACCTCGGGCTCGTGGAGCAGGCACGGCTGGTGCGGGAGGGCGGGGCCACCTCCGCCGCCCTCGTGCGGGCCGCGCTCGACCGGATCGAGGCGACCCGCGACACCCTCAACGCCTTCCGCTGCGTCCGCGCCGACGCGGCCCTCGCCGAGGCGGCGGACGCCGACCGGCGCCTGGCGGCGGGGGAGCGGCTGCCGCTCCTCGGCGTGCCCGTGGCCGTCAAGGACGACACCGACGTGGCCGGGCTGCCGACCCGCTTCGGCTGCGCGGGAGACGTCCCGCCGGCCGCCTCCGACGGCGAGGCCGTGCGCCGACTGCGCGCCGCGGGCGCGATCGTCGTCGGCAAGACCAACTCCTGCGAACTGGGCCAGTGGCCTTTCACCGAGGGCCCCGCCTTCGGCGCCACCCGCAACCCCTGGAACGCCGGGCACACGCCCGGTGGCTCGTCCGGGGGGGCCGCGGCGGCCGTCGCCGCCGGGCTGGTGCCGGCCGCCCTCGGCTCGGACGGCGCAGGGTCGATCCGCATCCCCGCCGCCTGGACCCACCTCGTCGGCATCAAACCGCAGCGCGGCCGGGTCTCCGTCCACCCGTACGACGACTGCTTCGAGGGCCTCACCGTCAACGGCCCCCTCGCCCGCACCGTCGCCGACGCCGCCCTCCTGCTCGACGCCGTCGCCGGGGCGCACCCCCGGGAGGGCTTCCGGCTGCCGGCCGTCGACGCGTCGGCCGCCGCCCGCCGCGACCCGGGCCGCCTGCGCGTCGCCCTCGCCTGGCGGCCGCCCTTCACCGGCACCCGCGCCCCCCTGCACCCGGGCGTGCGCCGCGCGGTGACCGCGCTCGCCGAGACCCTCGCCCGGCTCGGCCACACCGTGGAGGAGGCCCGCCCCGACTACGGCCTCGTCGGGCTCGGCTTCCTGCCCCGCGCCACCGCCGGGATAGCGGCCTACGCCGACCGCCACCCCGATCCCGCGCTCCTCGACCCGCGCACCCGCGGTGCCACCCGCACGGGCCACCGGCTCGGCGGCCGGCTCCTGCGCGCCGCACGCGCCCGCGAAGCGCGCCAGCACCGCAGGATCGGCGCGCTGTTCACCGCGTACGACGTGGTCCTCACGCCCACCACGGCCGTCCCGCCCCCACGGATCGGTGCCTTCGACGGTCTGCCGGGGTGGCGCACCGACCTCGCCATCGCGGCGGCCTGCCCCTACGCCTGGCCGTGGAACGTCCTCGGCTGGCCCGCCGTCAACGTCCCCGCCGGCTTCACCGCCGACGGCCTGCCCGTCGGTGCCCAACTGCTCGGCCCCGGCGGCGCCGAGGAACGGCTCGTCTCCCTCGCCGCCCAACTGGAGGACGACCTGCGCTGGTACGAGCTCCGCCCGCCGGGCGCACCGGCCCCCGCTGCCTGATCCGACGACAGCGGGGGTAGGGGTGCCCCTCCCGTGCCCGGAGGGCAGGGGAGGGTACTGGCGGGCGGGACTCTCCGGACGGGCCCTACGAGCGCGCCGCCCACGCCCGGGCGAACAGCTCGTGCGGGGGCGCCACGGGCAGCAGCCGCAGCCACGGCACCGACAGCCGCGGGGAGACCGAGGCCCCGTACGAGACGAGCTTCGCGGTCTCCAACGGCAGTTCGGGGGCCCTCAGCTCGGTCCACGGCCCCGGGAGGAACGCGGTGCGCCCCGCCCGCGCCCGCCGGCCGGTCTCCACCGCGCCCGCGGCCGCCAGCTCCTCCTGGGCCGCCCGGTGCCGGGCGGGCGTCCAGTCGTTCCAGCGGCGGACGTTGCGGTCGGTGGGCCGCGCCAGCGTCAGGAGCTGGAGGTACAGCGCCGCCGCGTCCGCTCCGACACCGAGGTCCGCGGCGGCGGTCGCCACCAGCCCGGGCACGCTCAGCGCGGGGTTCAGCTCGTACCCGCCGGGCGGAACCGGCGTCGCGGCCGCCCGCGCCACCATGCGGGCGACGCCGCCGTCGCGGACCTCCCGCATCCATCCGACCCGCTCCACCACCCACGTCAGGCCCAGCCCGTCGCAGCGCCGCAGCGCGTGCTCCACCCGCTCGGGGTCGCCCAGCGCGGCCGTCCGCAGGAACGCGTCGCCACCGGGGGCGGCGACCACGAACACCCCGTCGTCGTACACGCCGGTCGTCGCGACGGCGTCGTCGAGCAGCGGCTGCGCGCAGGGCAGGACGGCGCCCGCGTAGGCGGGGACGGCCGGGTCGGCGGCCATCGCCTCCGCGAACCGGCGCCACCCGTGGAGGGGAACCAGCGTGCGCGGGTCGTCCAGCAGCCGCCGCAGCCGCCCGTGGAGCGCTCTCGCCCCCGCCACGGCCGGATCGCCCACCGGCCGCTCGCACAGCGCCCACACCACCAGCGCGACGAGCCGTTCGTCCGGCAACCGCGAGGTGGTCAGCCACGTCCCCGGCGTGCCGTCGGCGGTCGCCTCGTGCACCTGGAGGCCGCCCCTCCGGCCGGACGCGAGGACGCACCCGGCACCGGAGAAGCCGGCCACCCCCTCCGGCAGCTCGCCCGTCGCCAGGCCACGCGACCACTCCGCGCCGAGGCCCAGGCCCTCCTCCAGCGCCTCCGAGAGCTCCTCGTCGACGTACTCCGTCGTCCCCAGCAGTCGGCCCCACACCTCCGCCATGCGCCCGGCGGCGGCCGCCATGCCGCCGTCGGCCCACAGCTCGGCCGGGTCCTCGGGGACGCCCGCCGCGAGCACCGCGAGACGCCCGCGCTGCCCGAGCCGGTGCCACAGCGACACGTACGCGTCGATGACGGCCTTCGTGGCCCGGTACGGCTTCCCCCGCAGCACGCGGAGGTCGTCGTCGTGCCGCTCGCGGCGCGGCAGCCCCCCGAGCACGAGCGCCGCCACCGTGCGCCGCACCCCGGTCCGCCACGCGAAGACGTCGACGGCCCCCGGCGGCACGGCCGGCGGGCCGTACCGGTCAAGCAGCTCCAGCAGTCTCGGCAGGCGCCCGGCGTCGTCCCCCTCGACGGTGAACGTCACGGTCTCCGCGGCCCCCGACGGCGCGGGCTCGTCCTCCCGCTGGAGGAACCGCGCGGTACCGCCGCGCTCCGCGCCCGAGGCCGGCACCCCGCCCGCGGCGCGGCACGCGGCCACCGCCTCCGTCGGCGCCCGACCGGTACGCCACCGGCCGCCGCGCTCCGCGAACGGCTGCCCGCTCCACACCCGCAGCAGCGCCGCGAGCGCCCGCCGCTCCGCCTCCGGCGTGGTGCCGGCCACCGCCCGCCAGGCCACGGCGTCGATCCGGCCCGCCAGCGCGGCCCACTCCACGGGCTCCGCCGGCAGGGCCAGGCGCCGCGTCTCGTCGTCGATCTCCCCGCGCAGGTGGCGGCCGTCGGCCGCCACCGCCGTCAGCGTCGCGGGCTGCGGGCGGGCCACGTGCGCCTCGAACGGCCGCAGCGCGGGCAGCAGCCCGTACAGCGCGGGCGCCAGCACCGTGTCCGGTACCGCCTCCGGCAGCTCCACCACCGGTCCGGACCGCATGACGCCCACCCGCCGCGACAGCTCCTCCCGCCGCCGCAGCACGTCGGCGGCGAGCAGCGCGGCGCGCACCGCGCCCGCCACGACGCGGGGCTCCGTCACCTCGGGCAGCACCCGCGCCACTTCCGCCCGTACGTCCTCCGCGGCACCCTCACCGGAACGGCCGCGGGCCGCGTGGAGGAGGGCGCGCACGGCCTCGTCACCGACCGCGCGCAGCGCCTTGGAGGACGTCTCGTCCCGGGGCGTGAGGAAGTGCCAGAAGGCCGGCGGGGGCAGCGGGCCGACGGCGTGCCCGGACGGCTTGCGCCAGCGGTTCCGCGCGCCGGCGGGGAAGCCGTGCGCCTCCCACAGCAGCGAGCCGTCCTCCACGGCGTACACCCGCACGTCGTCCGGCTGCACCAGGACCGCGTCCTCGCCGCCCGCCGGCATCCGCAGGACGCCCCACGGGTGGCGGCCCGGCTGCCGGGCGCGGAACCGGGCGCGGCGCCCGTCGACGCCCTCCAGCAGGAAGTCGGTCGGCGACGGTCCCGCGTACGCCGTGCGGTGCAGCACCCGGCAGCCCACCAGCCGCCCGTCCTGCCCCAGCGGCGAGGCGGGCGCACCCTCCGGCAGGGCCGCCAGGGTGAGCGCGTCCGTGTGGAGCGCGTGGTCCGGCGGGACGTCGCCGGTGCGGTGGAACGCGGGCAGGTCCCGCTTCCCGCCGCGCTCCCCGGTGACCGGGTCGACGCGCTCCCAGTCGTCCCCGTACACCCGGGCACTCCAGAACCGGGTGCCGTCGCTCATCTGCAGCTCACGGCAGTCGACGCCCTCCCGGCCGCCCGGCCGCAGCACCCGGCTGCCGTCGTGCCGGCCGCCGCCGTCCGGGGTGGCGAACTGGAAGCCGAACGCCCCGTCGATGATCCCGTCGAACGGCCGCAGACCACCGCGGCGCTCCGGCGTGAACACGTCCTGCGGCCGGTCGGCCCAGAAGGCCCGCGTGCCGTACGAGCCGCGCTCCTCGTCCGTCCAGCTGACCAGGAAGGATCCGCCCACGAAGTGCACGACGTGCAGCGTCGCCCCCTCCGGGACCCGGAACGCGCACGCGCCGCGCCGCCCCCCGTGGTCCACCGCGACGGCCCGGTCCGAGCCGTACACGGTGAGCACCGGCCACGTGCTCGTCACGCCGCGCACCCCGCCGGGCCCGAACTCCGCCACGGCCTCCTCCAGCGCGGGCCACCCCAGCTCCTCGGGGAGCCCCGCGCGCAGCGCCCGCCCCAGCGGCCCCACCAGGTCCACGGCCGCGAGCGCCTCCTCGACGCCCTCCAGCGCCGTGGCCGTGGGCCGGTCCAGCAGCGCGGCCAGTTCGTCCACCGCCTCGTCGGCGGCGGCGACGCCTCCGCCGCGCGCCTCCGCCAGCAGCGCCTCGACGCGCGCGTGCACCTCGGCGGCGATGCCCGCGTTCTCCGGCAGGCGCGTGATCGCCGTGCCGCCACCGCGCAGCCCGGCGTGGACCGTCCCCTCCAGGCGCGGCCCGAAGACCGGGTCCGCGGCGAGCGCCCGCAGGTCGCGCCGCGACCGGTCGCCCCAGAACTCCAGCCGGACCGCGTCGCCCGGGTCCTCCACGGCGATCCCCTCGGCCAGGCAGGCGTCCAGCAGGTCGGCGTCCAGCCCCGGGTACCGGTAGCGGTCCTCGTGGATCCGTACCGGCGTCCCGGCCGCGCGCAGCAGCGGCGCGAACCGCGCCACCAGCGCGAACAGCTCCTGCGGCATGGGATGCCGGAACACGCCGCCGCCCCGCCGCCCGTGCCCGTACATGCGCGTGTACCGGCCCAGCCAGGCCGCGACGCCACCCTCCGGCACCACCCGCCCGGCCGCCACGGCGTCGGCGGCGCCGGACCGCAGGAGCAACCGCAGCCAGGCCGACGCGTCGCCCCGCGACTCGGGGAACAGGTCGACCAGCGGCGCGTACGCCGCGTCCTCCAGGGGGTGCGCGGCCAGCAACCCCGCGACCGCGTCCAGCAGCACGTCCGGCACGGCCCGGCCGCGCGCCGCGCCCACGATCCGCGCCAGGACACGGGCGTCCTCCGCCGTGTCGAGGCCGGCCGCGCGCGCTGACGCGCGCACGCGCCGCGCCAGGTCGGCCGGGAGCTCGCCGGGGGAGGCCGCCCACGCCGTGAGGACCCGCAGGTACTCCTCGTGCGCGCCGGCCGGGTTCAGCGTCCGCGCCAGCCACCGCTGGTGCTCGCTCAGCTCCTTGGCGGGCAGCGCGCCCCGGGCCGCGAGCAGCAGGACGTTCCCCGTCCGCCACGCGGGGTCCACCGGCAGGGTGTGCTCCTGTTCCGCCTTGCGCGCCAGGGCGTACGCCCGGCCCGCGTAGCGGTCGCTGGTGCCGCACAGCCGGTGCGCCACCGTGTCCCAGAACCAGGGGAGGTGCGCCGGTGGCAGCCGCCGCGCCCGGGCCTCCATCGCCTCCAGGAACCGCCCGGGCTTCTCCCGCGCCCGGTTGAGACCGGCCCACACGTCCTCCAGCAGGGCGACCGCCGCCGGCTCCGCGGCCGGATCGTGCGCGCGCACCCAGTCGGTGTAGGCGTGGGACCTGTGCAGTTCCGTGGGGAGCGGGAGGGCGACGTTCGTGACCATGGCGGTGATCCTGGCAGCCACCACCGACAACCCCGGTACCCGGGCCGGGGATCCGCGTCCCCGGCCCCCGCGTCCCGGTCCCTGTCTCCGTCCCCGGTCCTTTGTGTCCCGGCCTGCTGTCCGGCCCGACCCGGCCCGGCTCGCTGTCCGGCAGGAACCCTTGCCGCCGCGCGGCCGCGCGGCGGCAAGGGATCGGCGGCCGTGCCGATGGCCGTCCTCCCACGGGGGAGTCCCCGCCGGGCTCCCGGGCCGCCGCGCCGGCCGCGACGAGGACGGGATCCGCTGTCCGTCACCGGGCGGCCCGTCCGGCCGGTGTCTCGGGGGACGGTCGGTCCCGAAGGTCCTGAAGGTCCGGTGACTCCCGTGCCTCCCCTGGGTGCGGTGGGTCCTGGGTGCGGTGGAACCCGGGTTCGCCGGGACCGGTGGGTCCCGCGGGACCGGTGGGTCCGGGCCGGGGCCCGGTGGGCCGTGGGCGAACCCCGGGGGAACGCGGGGTGACGCCGGGAGCCGTCCCCGCCCCCGCGCGTCACGTCGCCGAGGCCGGCGTGTCGGCGGGCCGTGGTGTGATGGACGCATGATCGACGACGACCTGCTGGACGACACCGCGTTCCTGTCCGCCGCCGGTGAAGCGGTCCTCGCGGCCGCGGCCGAGGAAGTGACGCCCCGTTGGCGGCGGCTCGCCGCGCACGAGGTGGACGAGAAGGCCGGCCCGCACGACCTCGTGACGGTCGCGGACCGGGCCGCCGAGGCGCGGCTGACCGAGACCCTCACGGCCTTGCTGCCCGGTTCCGTCGTGGTCGGCGAGGAAGGCGTGCACGCCGATCCGCGCCGGTACGACGCGGTGCGCGGCGACGCCCCGGTGTGGATCGTCGACCCGGTCGACGGCACCCGCCAGTTCGTCCAGGGCGATCCCGGCTTCTGCACGCTCGTCGCCCTCGCCCGGCACGGACGGCTGCTGGCGTCCTGGACGCACGCGCCGGCGCTCGGCGAGACGGCCGTGGCCGTACGCGGTCGCGGCGCCCGGCTGAACGGCGCGGAGCTGCGGGCCGGTTCGCCCACGCCCGGGGCGGCCCTGCGCGTCGCCACGGCCCACCCCGACTACGCCACGCCCGCGCAGGAACGGGCCCTCGCCGGCCTCCGGGTGGAGGGCGTCGATCCCCGCCCGTGCGGCTCGGCGGGCCTCGCGTACCTGTCGGTGGCGCGCGGCGACCGCGACGCCGTCGCGTTCACGTGGGAGTACGCCTGGGACCACGCGGCGGGGCTGCTGCTCGTCGAGGAGGCGGGCGGGGCCCACGTCACCGTCGACGGAGTCCCCTTCCGCGTCACCGGCGGCAACACCCTGCCGTTCACGGCCGCCCGCGACGAGGCGACGGCGACACGGATCAGGTCCCTCCTGCGCCCGCAGTGAAGCACGGCCGGCGGTGCGCGGTCGTCCACGGTGACGGGCCGGTCGCGCCCCGGCCGGCCGCGCCCCGCCGGCCGCGCCCCGCCGGCCGCGCCCCGGCCGGCGGGGCGACGCCCGAGGCACCGCGTTTCCGGACCCCTGGCACCGCGTCCCTCGTACCCGAGGCACCGCCGACCGCCCTCGCCGAGCGCGGGCCCCGACCGCGCCCGCAGCGGCCTCGACCGCCGGCCCCCCGGGCCGGCTTGTGCGGCCCGCGGCCTATCCTGGCGGTTCTGGCCGTCGGCAGACGAAGGAGTGCGAACGTGCCGTCGATGCTCGATGCCGTCGTCGTGGGGGCGGGCCCCAACGGGCTGACCGCCGCCGCCGAACTCGCCCGTCGCGGCTTCTCCGTAGCCGTGTTCGAGGCGAAGGACACCATCGGCGGGGGAGCGCGCACCCAGGAGCTGACCCTGCCCGGGTTCCGCCACGACCCCTGCTCGGCGGTCCACCCGCTGGGCATCGGCTCGCCCGCCTTCCGCGCCATGCCGCTGGACCGCTACGGCCTGGAGTGGCTCCACGCGCCGCTCCCCATGGCGCACCCCTTCGACGACGGCACGGCCGCCGTGCTGTCGCGGTCCGTCGCGGAGACCGCCGCGTCGTTCGGGCCGCGCGACGCCGGTGCCTACCGGCGCCTGGTCGCGCCGTTCGCCGGCCGGTGGGACACGCTCGCCCGGGACTTCATGTCCCTGCCGCTGACCGCCCTGCCCCGCGACCCGGTCACCCTCGCCCGGTTCGGCCTCGCCGGCCTGCCCCCCTCGACGTGGCTGATGCGCCGCTTCCGCGACGACCGGGCCCGCGCCCTCTTCGCCGGCCTCGTCGCGCACGTCATCGCGCCCCTCGACGGCCTGGCCACCGGGGCGATCGGCCTCGTCTTCGCCCTCGCCGCGCACGCCAACGGCTGGCCGCTGCCGCGCGGCGGCTCCCAGGCCGTCTCCGACGCCCTCGCCGGCCTCCTCCGGGACCACGGCGGCGCCATCCACACGGAGTACGAGGTCAAGCGGCTCGACGACCTGCCGCCGGCCCGCGCCTACGTCTTCGACACGTCCCCCACGGCCCTCGCCCGCATCGCCGGACTGGGCGGCTACTACGACGGCTACCGCTACGGCGCCTCCGTCTTCAAGATCGACTACGCGCTGGACGGACCCGTCCCCTGGACCGCCGAGGAGCCCCGCCGCGCCGGTACCGTCCAGATCGGACCCGGCAGCCGCGACATCGCGACCGCCCTGCGGGGGGTCTCGCGCGGCACGCCCCCCGAGGTGCCCTTCCTGATCACCGCCCAGCCGAGTGTGGCCGACCCGGGCCGCGCCCCCGCCGGCAAGCACGTGTTCTGGGCGTACGGCCACGTCCCCAACGGCTGGCGGGGCGACCTCACGGACGCGATCGAGCGGCAGATCGAACGCTTCGCACCGGGCTTCCGTGACCTCGTCCTCGCCCGCGCCGCCGCCGGCCCGCCGCAACTGGCCGCGCACAACGCCAACTACGTCGGCGGTGACATCGCCTGCGGCGCCGCCAGCGGCCTGCAACTGCTGCTGCGCCCGCGCCTGACGCCGTTCCCCTACAGCACCCCGCACCCCGCGGTGTTCCTGTGCTCCTCCGCCACCCCGCCGGGCCCCGGCGTCCACGGCATGTCCGGCCACAACGCGGCCAAGGCGGTCTGGCGACACCTGCGGCGCACCGCCCGCTGAGGGACAGGACAGGACAGGACAGGTACAGGACAGGACAGGACAGGACAGGTACAGGTACAGGTACGGGGACGGGGACGGGCGGGGGCACGGGTGACAGGATGCGGCCATGACCGAACCGTCCCTCGTCCTCGGTGACATCACCCGTCAGCGGGTCGACGCCGTCGTCAACGCCGCCAACTCCTCGCTGCTGGGCGGCGGAGGCGTCGACGGCGCGATCCACCGGGAGGGAGGCCCGGAGATCCTCGCCGAGTGCCGCCGGCTGCGTGCCTCCCACTACGGCCGGGGCCTCGCCACCGGCCAGGCGGTCGCCACCACGGCCGGGCGGCTCCCCGCCCGCTGGGTGATCCACACCGTGGGGCCCGTGTTCTCCGCCGAGGAGGACCGTTCCCCCCTTCTGGCCTCCTGCTACCGGGAGTCGCTGCGCGTCGCGGACGAACTGGGCGCCCGCACGGTGGCGTTCCCCGCCATCTCGACGGGCGTCTACCGCTGGCCGATGGACGACGCGGCCCGCATCGCCGTGGCGGCGGTGCGGGCCGCGAGGACCGCCGTCGAGGAGGTCGTCCTCGTCCTCCACGACGAAGCGGCGTACGAGGCGTTCGCCGCGCGGATGCGCTGACCTCGCCTCCCGTCTCGGCCGCGCCTCCGGCCACCCGGCGTGCCCGGTGGGCGGCGTGGCCGGCGTGCGGGAGTGGACCCGCACGGCCGGCGCCCCTCAGGGGTCAGAGCGAGGTGTGGGTGGCCCACAGGGCCTTGCCGTCCGGGCCGTAGAGGACCAGGTTGGCGTCGTCCTGGAGCAGCAGGTGGGAGCCGGCCGAGAAGGTGCCGGTGTTCCACAGCGCCCCGCCCTGGGTCGGGCCGCCGTCCTTCGCGTACAGCACGAAGTTGCCGTCGGTCTGCATGAGGGCGTAGGCGCCGGGGTGGTGGCCGCCGACCGTCCACAGCTCCTTGCCGGTGGTGCGGTCACGCAGGGAGAGCCGCCCCAGCGCGTCCATGAGCAGGACGGCGCGCGCGCTCTGCGCCCACGCGCCGGGCATCAGCCGCTTGCCGGCCACGACCTTGCTGTCGCGCATCCAGGTGTCCGAGTGCCACAGGGCCGAGCCGGCGCCGCCGGTGGTGGGACGCGCGTACACGACGAGGTTGCCGTCGCTCTGCAGGGCGGCGAAGGCGCCCTCGTTGCCGTGGGTGCGGGTGCTCCACAGGCCGCCGCCGGTGCTGGGGCTGCCGTCCTTGCCGTAGACGACGAGGTTGCCGTCGTGCTGCATCACCGCGTACGCGCCGGGGTTGCCGTACGTGCCGCTGGCCCACAGGGCGCCGCCGCCGGCGTTGTGGTACGCCACCAGGTTGCCGTCGGTCTGCATGACGAACTTGACGTGGTTGGAGGCGAGCATCTGGCCGGGAAGCAGCCTCTGACCGGGCGCCAGGTGCACGGCGCGGTTGGTCGTGGCGGTCACCCAGGCGGCCAGGCCGTCCGTACGGGACTCGAAGGCGCCGGTGCGCGTGGCGGTGCTGCCGAAGCAACCGCCCTGCCAGGAGCGGCTCGTGACGGCGGCGAGGGTGGGCACGCCGTTCTCGGTGCGCAGCGCGGGGCCGCCGGTGTCGCCCTGGCAGACGGACGCGTCGGCGGGGGACTTCGCGGCGATCTCGAACTCGGTCGCGGTGGTGGCGCCGACGGTGAAGACGGCGGAGTGGAGGCGGTCCGGGACCCAGGCGGTCTTCGTGCGGCCGAAGCCGGCGACCGTCAGCTCCTCGCCCGCGGTGGGCGCCTGCCCGCTGGGCTTGACCGGGGTGATCCCGGTGGCGGGCCGGTCCAGCCGGGCCATGACGAGGTCGCGGTCGGCGCGCGGCACCAGCTCGACGATGTTCGCGGTGTGTCCGCCCGCGGCGTTCAGGTCGGTCTTGCCCACGGTGACCGTGGTCCTGGCGGCGGGTGCGCCGGTGGGGATGTCGATGCTCTGGGCGGGGTTCGCCGCGAAGCAGCTCTTCGCGGTGAGCACCCAGCGCGGGTCGACGAGGACGCCGGAGCAGGCCCGGGTGCTCGGTTCGTCACCGATGACGAGGCGGGCGGTGAACCCGTACTGGCCGGTCGGGACCGGTTGGCCCACGGCGCCCTGCGCCGCGCCGGGCGCGAGGAGGGTGGCGCCGAGGGCGGCACAGGCGGTCAGGGCGCCGCCGAGCCGGCGGGCGCGGGGACGGGTACGGGGCATGGTCTTCCTCGGGGAACAGGGGCCGGCGTGGCCGGCGTCGGCGGCTGGGACGGAGCGGCCCGGTCCGTACGGGACCGGTGCGGGTGCCGGCGCGCGGCCGCGGCCGTGCGCGCAGGGCGAAGGAGCCCCTCGATGCGGTGGGCACCCGTGGACCGGGCGGGGGGAGGGATCAGGGGTCCGAGGGCCACGCGGTGCGCCGCGAAGAGCGTGCGGAGCCGCAGGAGAACGGCGCGGGACGGTGCGGATGCCGCGCGGGGCGGCTCGGATGCCGCGCAGGACGGACCATGCGATGCGTCAACTCCCCCCGGATCACGACGCGCCGGTCCCCCCCGGGCCGGCTGTCGATCATTCTTGTCCTCCGGGTTCCAGTCGCGCAAGCGTTCGGAGGGCGTGTCGTTCGAACGTGTGAGGGCGGTTCGTCGTCGGCGGCTGGGCGGGCCACGGTCCGACCGGTGACGGCCGCGGGTGTCGACGCTCCCGGCGGCCCGATGCAGGGGGGACGCGGGGTTCGGGCCGCCGGGACCCCGGGGGAGGGGGGATACGGGAGGCCCGGCCCCCCGGCGGTCAGTCGTCTGCCGGGGGCGGCAGCAGCCGTGACACCAGGTCGTGCCAGCCGGCCTCCAGGCGCTCCAGCGGCATGCCGCGCCGGGTGAGGAGGTGGTGCACGAGGCTCGTGTCGAGGCTGCCGAGGAGGGTGTGCGCGGCCAGCTCCACGTCGGCGCCCGTGCCGGACTGCCGCAGCAGCAGCGTGAGGTGCGTGAGGCGTACGACGCGGGCGGGTACGAGGTGGCGGCGCTCGGCGGTGGGCTGGGCGGCCAGGTACAGGTCGAGGTGATCCTGCTCGTGGCGCAGGACGGCGGGGCCGAAGGCGTGCAGCCGGTCGCGGGGCGGGGAACCCGGGCCGAGCGGTGCGGGGCCCGACATGAACGCGGCCTGGAACCGTTCCTCCTGGTGGTCGAGGAGTGCCAGCAGCAGTCCGGCCCGGTCGCCGAAGCGGCGGAAGACGGTCCCCTTGCCGACGTCGGCGGCGCAGGCGATGGCGTCCATGGTCACGTTGGCCGCGCCGTGCTCGGCGGCCAGGCGGGCGGCTGCCTCCAGCAGGCGTGCGCGGTTGCGGGCGGCGTCCGCGCGCAGCGGCGGCGGCGCGTCGGAGGGAGTGAGGGACAGCTCCGTACGTCCGTGCGGGGGCGGAGTGGTCATGGCAGCAGCCTAACGCCGTCGGAAGAAAGTGGACCGTGGTCCGGTTAACTGGTACAACTGTAAACGGACCCCGGTCCGGTTAACTTGGAAGCCTCCCCTCGTCCCCTCCAGGAGTCACCATGTCCGCTCGCATCGTCGCCCTCGTCGGCAGCCTCCGCGCCGGCTCGCACAACCGCCAGCTCGCCGAGGCGGCCGTCGGCCTCGCCCCGGAGGGCGTCACCGTCGAGGTGTACGAGGGTCTCGCCGACGTCCCCTTCTACAACGAGGACATCGACACCGGGGCGGACCTCCCGCAGGCCGCCGCCCGGCTGCGTGCCGCCGTCGCCGACGCAGACGCCCTGCTGCTCTTCACCCCGGAGTACAACGGCACCATGCCGGCCGTCCTCAAGAACGCGATCGACTGGCTGTCCCGCCCCTACGGCGCCGGCGCGCTCCAGGGCAAGCCGGTCGCCGTGATCGGCACCGCCTTCGGCCAGTACGGCGGCGTGTGGGCGCAGACCGAGGCCCGCAAGGCCGTGGGCGTGGCCGGCGGCACCGTGGTGGAGGGCGTCGAGCTCGCCATCCCGGGCTCCGTGACGCGGTTCGCCGAGACCCACCCGTCGGAGGACGCCGAGGTCATCACCGGCCTCTCCGCGGTGCTGACCGGGCTGGTCACCGCGACGGCCGCCCCCGCCGAGGCCACCGCCTGACCCGTCCCCACCACGGGCAGCCCCTCGCCCGGCCGCCCGCCCGTCGCCCGGCCGTCCGGCATCTCCCGGACGGCCCCCGGCACGTACGCCCCGACGGCGGCCGCCCGCGCTCCCCGGCGCCGGGCGGCCGCCGTCACCGCATCCCGCACTTCCGCGCCCGCAGGGTGCTGCCCGCCCGCCACGGGGTGGCGCCCCGGGCGACGCCCCAGGTATCCGTCCAGGGGTCCGGGCCCGTCAGGACGATCCCCTCGACCGTCCTCCGGGCCCTGCGTACGGCGAGGCGCCGACGGGCGACGCCCCGGGAAGCCGGCCCCACAGGCCGCCGGGGCCAGCTCCACGTCGCTCCGGCTCCGCCCCCACCCGCGCTCCCCCCCCACCCGCGCTCCGCCCCCTCCACCGCGCCCCGCCCGCACCGGGGCGCCCGGGCCGCGCCCGCACCTCGGCCCAGCCCGGGCGCGCCGCGCACCGGGGCCGGCCGCTGCCGCCCGCCGGCCGCCCCTCGGCCGCCCGCACACATACGCGCCCCCGCCCGCGCTCCGCGCCCCGCCCGCGCAGGTCCGCGCCCCCGCCGAGGCCACCGCCCCCGCCCCTCCGCGCAGGCCACCGCCCCGCGCCCCGCCCCGGCCGCCCAGGTCCACGCCCCAGCCCCACGCGCAGGTCAGCGCCCCGCCCCCGCCCGCCCAGATCCGCGCACCGCACCGCACCCGCCGCCCGCGCTCCCGGCCCGGCCCTGCCACGCCCCCCAGCGGCCTGCCCCGCCACGCAGGCGGGTAACGCCCCACCCTCCCACAGCCGGTCGACCCCGCCCCACAGGCCCGCCCGCCGGGGCAACCGGCCCCACCCCAGGCCGGCGGACGCTCATGTCGGAAAACCGCCAGCGACCCGCCGTCCGGCTGCCCGATGCTGGAACCATGCACACCGACACCGAGCGCTGCGTACGGGCGGTCCGGTCGAAGGACGCCCGCTTCGACGGCTGGTTCTTCACCGCCGTCCTCACCACCCGCATCTACTGCCGCCCCAGCTGCCCGGTGGTGCCCCCCAAGCCGCGGAACATGGTGTTCTACCCGAGCGCCGCCGCCTGCCAGCAGGCCGGGTTCCGCGCCTGCAAGCGCTGCCGGCCCGACACCAGCCCCGGCTCCCCGGAGTGGGACGTACGGGCCGACGCCGTCGCCCGCGCCATGCGCCTCATCCGCGACGGCGTCGTCGACCGCGAGGGCGTCCCCGGTCTCGCCGCCCGCCTCGGGTACTCCACCCGCCAGATCGAGCGGCAGCTCCGCGCCGAACTGGGCGCCGGGCCGCTCGCCCTCGCCCGCGCCCAGCGCGCGCAGACCGCCCGCGTCCTCATCGAGACCACCGCCATGCCCATGGCGGACATCGCCTTCGCCGCCGGGTTCTCCTCCGTCCGCACCTTCAACGAGACGGTCCGCGAGGTGTTCGCCCTCGCCCCCGGCGAGCTGCGCGCCCGCGCCACCGGCCCCCGCGCCGCCCCCTCACCCACCCCCGGCGTCATCGCCCTGCGGCTGCCCTACCGCACGCCCCTCGACCCGTCCAACCTCTTCGGGCACCTCGCCGCCACCGCCGTCCCCGGCGTCGAGGAGTGGCGCGACGGCGCCTACCGGCGCACGCTCGCCCTCCCGAACGGACCCGGCATCGTCTCCCTCGCCCCGGCCGCCGGCCACATCGCCTGCCGGCTGCTCCTCACCGACCCGCGCGACCTCTCCCACGCCATCAGCCGGTGCCGCTGGCTCCTCGACCTCGACGCCGACCCCGTCGCCGTCGACGAGCAGCTGCGCGCCGACCCGCTGCTCGCGCCGCTCGTCGACGCGGCGCCCGGCCGCCGTGTCCCCCGTACCGTCGACGCCGCCGAGTTCGCCGTCCGCGCCGTCCTCGGCCAGCAGATCTCCACCGCCGCGGCCCGCACCCACGCCGGGCGCCTGGTCACCGCGCACGGCACCCCCGTCGAGGACCCCGAGGGGGGACTCACCCACCTGTTCCCCGCACCCGGGGCGCTCGCCGCGCTGGACCCCGAGGCCCTCGCCCTGCCGCGCACCCGCCGTACGACGCTCACCACCCTCGTCGGTGCCCTCGCCGACGGCACCCTCCGCCTCGGTCTGGACACCGACTGGGAGGAGGCCCGCGCCCACCTCCTCGCCCTGCCCGGCCTGGGCCCCTGGACCGTCGAGGCCATCGCCATGCGGGCCCTCGGCGACCCCGACGCCTTCCTCCCCACCGACCTCGGCGTCCGCCGGGCCGCCGCCGGGCTCGGCCTGCCGTCCACCCCCGCCGCCCTCACGGCCCGCGCCGCCGCCTGGCGCCCCTGGCGCGCCTACGCCGTCCAGTACCTCTGGGCGACCGACAGCCACCCGATCAACCACCTCCCCTCCTGAGGAAGCCCGCATGAACCGGCAGCACACCGTCGTCGACAGCCCCTACGGCCCGCTCACGCTCGTCGCCACCGACGGCGTCCTCAGCGGGTTGTACATGACCGACCAGCGCCACCGCCCCGCCGAGGAGACCTTCGGCGAGCCCGACCCGCGGCCCTTCACCGAGGCCGTCCGCCAGCTGGACGCCTACCACGCCGGCGAGCTGACCGCGTTCGACCTGCCCCTGCACCTGGCCGGCACACCGTTCCAGCGCCGCGTCTGGGACGAGCTGCGCAGGATCCCCTACGGCGAGACCCGTACGTACGGCGACCTCGCCCGGGCCCTCGGCGCGCCCCAGGCGTCCCGCGCGGTCGGCCTCGCCAACGGCCGCAACCCCGTCGGCATCATCGTCCCCTGCCACCGGGTGATCGGCGCGAGCGGCGGCCTGACCGGCTACGGCGGCGGCCTCGACCGCAAGCGCCGACTGCTCGCCTTCGAGAGCGGCAACCGGGCCGGCGCCCTGTTCTAAGGGGACCGCCCCGGCGGGCGGGCCCGTGCCACGGGCGGTCAGAGCCGCCCGAGCAGCGCCGGCAGCGCCGTACCGATCGGCTCGCGGACCACCTCGTCGGCCAGCGCGTCGTACGGGGTCGGCTCGGCGTTCACGACGACCAGCCGCGCCCCGTGCTCGGCGGCGACCCGCACCAACGACGCGGCCGGCTGGACCCGGAGCGACGAACCGACCGCGAGGAACACGTCGCACGCCGCGGCGACCGCCACCGCCTCGTCCAGCACCACCGGGTCCAGCCGCTCGCCGAACATCACGGTCGCCGACTTCAGGATCCCCCCGCACGCCCCGCACCCCGGATCGTCCTCGCCCGCCGCCACCCGCTCCAGCGCGGCGGCCATCGGCGACCGGGCACCGCAGCCGGTGCACACCACGGCGCGCGCCGAACCGTGCAGCTCCACCACCTTGCGTCCCGGTACGCCGGCCAGCTGGTGCAGCCCGTCGACGTTCTGCGTGAGCACCCGCACCGCGAAGCCCGGCGTGCGGTCCAACGCGGCCACGGCCAGGTGCGCGGCGTTCGGCCGCGCCCGCAGCACGGGACCGTCCAGGCGCATCCGCCAGGCGCGGCGCCGGATCTCCGGATCGGCCATGTAGTACGCGTACGTGACCAGCTTCCGGGCGCCCGGGTCGCGCCGCCACAGCCCGTCGGGACCCCGGTAGTCGGCGATCCCCGAGTCGGTGGAGATCCCGGCGCCGGTGAGCAACGCGACCCTCGTCATACGCCGAGCGTACGCAGCGGATCCGCCGTCCGGCGAACGGATGACCGGACCGGCCGGTAGGGTCCCGCCCATGGCCAAGGTGACAGTCAGTCTGGATGCCGAACTCGTCGTGGAAGTCATGGTCCTTGCGGGCGTCGGCAGCCCGCAGGACGCCGTGGAGCTCGTCGTCCGCGACTACATCCAGCGCGGGCACCGCACGGAGGAGCGGGTGGCGAGCGAGGACGCCCCCCGCGCCCCGGAGCCCGGCCCGCAGGACCACCACGGCTGACCGGCCGGCCCCCGCCCGCGGTCAGCGCGCGGGGCGGCCGTTCTCCAGCTCGACCGGCCCCCGGCCCGCCTCCAGGGCGTCCAGCGCCGCCGCGACCCGCGAGGCGAGCGGGCCGAGCAGGTGGGTCCCGATCTCCTCGCGCGGCACCAGCCGCCAGGAGAGCAACTCGGCCTCCTGGAGGCGGATGCGCCCGAACGCCTCCGCGTCGAGGACGCCGCCGTCGTACACGTACCCCACGACCGGCGGGCGGCCCGGTCCCAGCACCCAGTCGACGGCCAGGAGGGGGCCGGGCGGCACGTCCAGCCCGATCTCCTCCAGGGTCTCGCGGCGGGCCGCCTGGCGGGGTGTCTCGTCCGCGTCGGACTCGATCGTCCCGCCGGGCAGCGCCCACCCCTCGCGGTAGTTGGGCTCGACGAGCAGGACGCGTCCCTCCGGGTCGCGCAGCAGCGTGGCGGCGCCCGCGAGCACCTTGGGCAGCCCGGCGATGTACGTGGCGTAATCGGTCGTGGTCATGCGGCCAGCCTAGGGGGGTGTCCTGCCGCCCGGGGCGGGCTCGCCCCGATCGACGGGGCGCCCCGGAGCGCCTCTCGACCGGCCCCGTCCCGCGGACCGGCCGAGCCGCTCACCTCCTACGGCGTCCCCGAGCCGCCGCCCGTGTCCCCGGTGTCCGCGTCCGTGTCCGTGTCCGTGCGCGAGCGCGCCGCCCGCCGCAGCCGGTGGTGGCGGGTCGCGCCCTGCTCCGTGACCGCGTCGCCGACCATCGCCCGCACGACGTCCCGCAGCCCGTGCAGGGCCTGGTGGCGGACGGACCCGGCGCCCGGATCCTCGCGCAGCTCCCGCACCAGCGCCCAGCACAGGCACAGCATCACCACGACGAACGGCAGCGCCACCAGGATCGTCGCCGTCTGCAGCGAGTTCAGCCCCCCGACCACCAGCAGGACCGCCGCGACGGACGCCATCAGCACCCCCCACCCGACCACCAGCCAGGTCGGCGGGTGCAGCGCGCCCCGGCTGCTGAGCGAACCCATCACCAGGGACGCGGAGTCGGCGCTCGTCACGAAGTACGTCATGACCAGCACCATCGCCACGACCGCCGTGATCGCGCCGCCCGGCAGCGCGTCGAGCGTCGCGAAGAGCGACGCCTCGGCGCCGTCCTTGACCGCGTCCGCCAGGTCGGCCGCGCCGGTCGACTGCAGCCGCAGCGCCGAGCCGCCCATCACGCAGAACCAGAACACCGTGGCGCCGCTCGGCACGAGCAGCACCCCGACGAGGAACTCGCGGATCGTCCGGCCGTGCGAGATGCGGGCGATGAAGGTGCCCACGAACGGCGCCCACGACAGCCACCAGGCCCAGTAGAAGATCGTCCAGGAGCCGAGCCACGTGTGGTCCGAGAACGCGCCCGTACGGCTCGCCATCGGCAGCAGGTTGTCGAGGAAGCCGCCGACCGAGGCCGGGATCGTGTCCAGGATGTAGACCGTGGGCCCGACGAGGAAGACGAACGCCATCAGCGCGGCCGCCAGCACGATGTTGAGCGTGGACAGCCACTTGATGCCCCGGTGCAGCCCGGAGAAGGCCGACAGGACGAACGCCGTCGACAGCACCAGGATCACGAGGAGCTGCGTCGAGCGGTCCGCCGTGACGCCCGCCGTCAGGTCAAGCCCCTCCGCGACCTGCAGCGCGCCCAGGCCCAGGCTGGTCGCGGTGCCGAACACCGTCGCGAACACGGCGAGCAGGTCGATCAGCCGGCCCGGCCACCCGTTCGCGCGGCGCGTCCCGATCAGCGGGACGAAGGCCGCGCTCAGCCGGGTGCCGCGGGCCTTGCGGAAGCCCGCGTACGCCAGGGCGAGGCCGGCGATGCCGTAGATCGCCCACGGGGTCAGCGTCCAGTGGAAGAACGAGTACTCCATCGCCGTGCGGGCCGCTTCGGCCGACTCGGCGCGCACCCCGCTCGCCGGCGGCGGGGTCAGGTAGTGCGTGAGCGGCTCCCCGACGCCGTAGAACATCAGCCCGATGCCCATGCCGGCGCTGAACATCATCGCGATCCACGCGAGGTTGCCGAACTCCGGCTCCGAGTCGTCCGCGCCCAGCCGGATCCGGCCGAACCTGCTGAACGCGATCACGAGGCAGAGGACCAGGAAGACGTCGGCGGCGACCACGAACAGCCACCCGAAGTCGTCCAGCACCCAGGACAGGGCGGCGGCGGACGCGCTGTCGAAGGAGTCCCCCCACAACCAGGCCCACACCACCACGCACAGGACCACGGTGAAGCCGATGCCCACGAGCGTGACGTCCGGCGCGCTCTTCACCGGGCTGCCCGGGGGAGCGCCGGACGGGGAACGATCGATCGGTTCCGTGCTCATGATCCCAGACTATGGGCCCCCGACCCCGGCCACGGAGGGGTGGCACGCCGTCCGGAGCTCCGGATAGGGTCGGCACCGGCGCGACTGCCTGTTCGATAGCAAGGGATGCAAGGTGACGGACGGAGCAGTTACTGAGGTCGCACACGTGCTCGTGGCGGCCGACAAGTTCAAGGGGTCGCTCACGGCCGTACAGGTCGCCGAGCGCGTGACCGCGGGGATCCGGCGCGTCGTGCCGGACGTCCGGGTCGAAGCGCTGCCCGTCGCGGACGGCGGCGACGGCACGGTCGCGGCGGCGGTGGCCGCCGGGTTCGAGCGGCGCGAGCTGCGCGTGACCGGCCCACTCGGCGAGCCCGTGACCGCGGCCTTCGCGCTGCGCGGCACCACCGCGGTCGTGGAGATGGCGGAGGCGTCGGGCCTCCAGCTGCTGCCCGAGGGCGTCTTCGCCCCGCTCACGGCCACCACCCACGGCTCCGGCGAGCTGCTGCGCGCGGCGCTCGACGCGGGTGCCCGCACCATCGTCTTCGGCGTGGGCGGCAGCGCCACCACCGACGGCGGCGCCGGCATGCTCGCCGCGCTCGGCGCGCGCTTCCTCGACGGCGACGGCGAGCCCGTCGGTCCGGGCGGCGGCGGCCTGCGCGACCTGGTGACCGCCGACCTGTCCGGGCTGGACCCGCGCTTCGCGGACGTGGACCTGGTGCTCGCGAGCGACGTGGACAACCCGCTCACCGGCCCGAAGGGCGCGCCCGCGGTCTTCGGCCCGCAGAAGGGGGCCACCGAACGGGACGTGGAGGTCCTCGACGCCGCCCTCACGCACTTCGTGACGGTCCTGGAGGAGGCGATCGGCCCGCGCGCCGCGGAGGCGGCCGCCTCGCCGGGCGCGGGTGGCGCGGGCGGCATCGGCTACGGGGCCCTCGTCGGCCTCGGGGCGAGCTTCCGCCCCGGCATCGAGCTGATGCTGGACATCCTCGGTTTCACCGAGGCCCTGGGCCGCGCCACGCTCGTCATCACCGGTGAGGGGTCCCTCGACGAGCAGACCCTGCACGGCAAGGCCCCTGCGGGCGTCGCCGCGGCGGCCCGCGCGGCCGACGTCGACGTCGTCGCCGTCTGCGGCCGGCTGGCCCTCCCGCCCGAGGCTCTCGGCCGGGCCGGCATCCGCCGGGCCTACGCGCTGACCGACCTGGAGCCGGACACGGCCCGGTGCATCGCCGAAGCGGGCCCCCTCCTGGAACGCCTGGCGTCCCGCCTCGCCGAGGACTTCCTCCGCTGACCGCCCGGCCCTGACCACCCGGCCCCGACCGCCGGCCCGCCCGCCCCGCCGGCCGCGCACCCCCGCGCGGCTCACCGCCGTGCGGCGGCCCCGGGGAACACCACGTCACCCGGACGCAACACCGGCATGCCACGATCCGATCATGGACACGCGCGGGGACACGGGCACGGGTGGGGGCGCCGGTGCGGGCACGGCTGCCGGTGGGAACGCCGGTGCGGGCGGCCCGGACGGGGTCCGCATCGCGCTCTTCCCCGGCGACCGCGTGCGCGCGGAGGCCGGTGGCGCGCTGGCCGCCCTGCTGCGGGACGCCGTGCACGACGGGGCGTCCGTCGGCTTCCTCGCGCCGCTGGACACCGCCGAGGCGGCCGCCTGGTGGCACGGTGCGGCGGCGGAGGTGGAAAGCGGCGCCAGGACGGTCTGGGCGGCCCTCGGCTCCGGCGGGGAGCTGCTGGGGGTGGTGTCCCTGGTGCGGCCCGCCCTCCCGAACCAGCGGCACCGCGGGGACGTCTCGAAGCTGCTCGTGCACACCTCGGCGCGCGGCCGGGGCCTCGGGCGGCGGCTGCTGGCGGCCGCCGAGGCCGGGGCGGCCGACGCGGGGCTCACGCTGCTCGTCCTGGACACCGAGACGGGAAGCCCCGCGGAGGGGCTCTACCGCTCCGCGGGCTGGACCCGCGTGGGAACCGTCCCCGGGTACGCGGCCGATCCGGCGGGGGTACCGCGCGGCACCACGTACTACTTCAAGGCACTCGGCTGAGCCGGCACGGCCGGGGCCGGGAACGGCCGCCGAGGCCGGGGCAGCGGCGGAGAAGCCCGCCACACGGCGTGAAGGCGGGGAGGCGGCAGGAGGCCCCGCCCGGTACGGCGAGGGGCGCAGGAGGCCCGCCCGGTACGCCGGGGCCGGTAAGGCGAGGGCTCAGAAGGCCCGCCCGGTACGGCGAGGGGCCCGGGTGCGTTTACCGCACCCGGGCCCCTCGGCCGATCTCGTCCGCTACGGCAGCTGCGCCGTCCGCGCCTCCCGGCTCTCGCGCCGGTTGTCGCGGAAGGTGTTCACCCGCCGCGCCGTCGCGAAGAGCGGGATCACCGCGCCCAGAACGACCTGGAGGGCGCAGCCGGTCTGGAGCAGCAGCTGCCCGCCCGGGGCCTCGAAGGCCCACGCGGCCAGCAGGCCCATCGCGCCGACGATCCAGCTGAGCATCGCCACCGCGAGGATGCCCCGCGGCTTCGGGTACTCGACCCGGCTGACCATGAGCCACGCCGTACCGATGATCGCCAGCAGCGTCGGGATGAACGGCAGCTCCAGCAGCACGATCGACACGACCGTCAGCGCCCCGAAGGGGCTCGGCATGCCCTGGAACATGCCGTCCTTCATGGTCACGCAGGAGAATCTGGCGAGCCGCAGCACCACCGCGAGCAGGACCACGATCGCCGCCACCGCGGAGACCCGCTGGTGGGCGTCGTCCGCCACCATCCCGTAGACGAGCACGAAGTACGCCGGGGCCAGACCGAAGCTGATCAGGTCCGACAGGTTGTCGAGCTCGGCGCCCATCGGGGACGAGCGGAGCTTGCGCGCCACGAGCCCGTCGAAGAGGTCGAAGACGGCCGCGCAGAGCATGAGGATCACGGCGGTCGCGGCGGAGTGCCGCGCCATGCCGGTCTCCTCGCTGCCCACGAGGTGCGGGATGAGGATCCCGGTGGTGGTGAAGTACACCGCCATGAAACCGCAGGTGGCGTTACCCAGCGTGAGCGTGTCCGCTATCGACAGGCGGAGCGACAGCGGCATCTCCTCCTGGTCCTCGGCGGAGGTCTGCACCTCGCCGTCGGAGACCCAGCCGGCCGGCCTTTCGGGGTCAATCACGGTCAATGCGAGTCACCCCCGCAGTCGTGGTCTGTCCGACCTCGACGGCGACGTCCACACCTTCCGGGAGGTAGATGTCGACCCGCGAGCCGAAGCGGATCAGACCGATCCGGTCGCCCTGCTCCACCTTGGCGCCCTGCGACAGGTAGGGGACGATGCGCCGCGCCACGGCGCCGGCGATCTGCACCATCTCGATGTCGCCGAGCTCGGTGTCGAAGTGCCAGACGACGCGCTCGTTGTTCTCGCTCTCCTTGTTGAACGCCGGCACGAACCCGCCCGGGATGTGCTCCACGGAGGTGACCGTGCCCGCGAGGGGGGCGCGGTTGACGTGCACGTTCAGGGGGCTCATGAAGATGGCGACCCGGGTGCGCCCGTCCTTCCACGGCATGATGCTCTGCACCACCCCGTCGGCGGGCGAGATGACCCTGCCCTGAGCGATCTCGCGCTCGGGGTCGCGGAAGAACCACAGCATGCCCGCCGCGAGCGCGGTGGTGGGCACAGCGATGGCCGCGGCGCGCTTGGAACGGCGCGAGCGGGCAAGACTGAGTGCAGCGGTGGCGACGGTCGGCAGGAGCCACGGCGATGCTCCGCGCGCGAGGCGTACGCCGGTGCGGCTGTCGCGAGGTGCAGAGGTTTGGCTGTGGGGCATGGATGACCTTCGTAGCGGATGAGGCCGCGCTCGGGAACGGGGGGACGGCGGCTTTCTGGCGATGCTATCGGTTGCGGGCCGCAACTGGGCAAGCCAGAAGCCGAGTCGACGACCGGAAGAAGATGACTGGGTGTGATCTTCTTCGCGGTCCATTACCGTCGAAAAGCCCCTGAAGCCCGACAATCAGCCCTGGACCCGGTACTCCTCCAGCAGCCGGCGACCGATGATCATCTTCTGGATCTCGGCCGTGCCTTCACCGATGAGGAGCATCGGCGCCTCGCGGTAGAGGCGCTCGATCTCGTACTCCTTGGAGAACCCGTATCCACCGTGGATACGGAAGGCGTCCTCCACGACCTCCTTGCAGTACTCGGAGGCCAGGTACTTGGCCATGCCCGCTTCGAGGTCGTTTCGCTCCCCGGAGTCCTTTTTGCGAGCTGCGTTCACCATCATGGCATGAGCGGCCTCGACCTTGGTAGCCATTTCGGCCAGCTTGAACTGAATGGCCTGGTGCTGGGCGATCGGCTTGCCGAAGGTGTGGCGCTGCTGGGCGTACCCGACACCCAGCTCGAAGGCGCGTTGTGCCACGCCACAGCCGCGCGCGGCCACGTTCACGCGACCGACCTCGACGCCGTCCATCATGTGATAGAACCCTCGGCCGGTGACCCCGCCCAGGACCCGATTGGCCGGAATGCGCAGTCCGTCCATGATCAACTCGGTGGTGTCGACCCCCTTGTACCCCATCTTGTCGATCTTCCCGGGGATGGTGAGGCCGGGTCGGACCTCGCCGAAGCCGGGCTCCTTCTCGACGAGGAAGGTCGTCATCGACTTGTGGGGGGCGGTGCCCTCGGGGTGTCCTTCGTCACTTCGGACCAGAACGGCGACCAGCGTGGACGTTCCGCCGTTCGTCAGCCACATCTTCTGACCGTTCAGGACGTACTCGTCGCCGTCCTTGACCGCCTTCGACGTGATGGCCGACACGTCCGAGCCGAGCGCCGGCTCCGACATCGAGAACGCGCCGCGCACCTCGCCGGCCGCCATCCGGGGCAGGAAGGTGTCCTTCTGCTCCTGCGTACCGTGTTGCTTGAGCATGTACGCGACGATGAAGTGCGTGTTGATGATGCCGGACACCGACATCCAGCCGCGCGCGATCTCCTCCACGCACAGCGCGTACGTGAGCAGGGACTCGCCCAGACCCCCGTACTCCTCCGGGATCATCAGGCCGAAGACACCCAGCTCCTTGAGCCCGTCGACGATGTCCTGCGGGTACTCGTCGCGGTGCTCCAGCTCCGTCGCGACCGGGATGATCTCCTTGTCGACGAAGTCCCGGACCGTGGACAGGATCTCCTGCTGGACGTCCGTCAGACCGTGGGTCTGCGCGAGTCGGGCCATGGCTACTTCTCCTGCGCCTTCAGTTCCGGGCGGCCGGGCTGCTCGCCGCCGCGCTCCTTGGTGTACGTCTCGGTCGGCACCATCACCTTGCGGCGGAACACGCACACGAGCGTGCCGTCCTGCTTGTAGCCCTTGGTCTCGACGTACACGATCCCGCGGTCGTTCTTCGACTTCGACGGGGTCTTGTCGAGGACGGTGGTCTCGCCGTAGATGGTGTCGCCGTGGAACGTCGGCGCCACGTGGCGCAGCGACTCGATCTCCAGGTTGGCGATCGCCTTGCCGGAGACGTCCGGCACGGACATCCCCAGCAGCAGGGAGTAGATGTAGTTACCCACGACGACGTTCCTGCCGAAGTCCGTCGTCTTCTCCGCATAGTTGGTGTCCATGTGGAGGGGGTGGTGGTTCATGGTGAGCAGACAGAAGAGGTGGTCGTCGTACTCCGTGACCGTCTTCCCGGGCCAGTGCTTGTAGACCGCGCCGACCTCGAACTCCTCGTAGGTGCGTCCGAACTGCATGGTGCTACGCCTCCGGGGCTTCGAACGTGCTGGTGCGCCGCATGCCGGCGGCCCGTCCCTTGCCGGCGATGACCAGTGCCATCTTCCGGCTGGCCTCGTCGATCATCTCGTCGCCGAGCATCGCCGAGCCCTTCTTGCCGCCCGCCTCGGACGTGTAGTAGTCGTACGCGTCGAGGATCAGCTCGGCGTGGTCGTAGTCCTCCTGCGACGGGGAGAACACCTCGTTGGCGGCCTCGACCTGGCCCGGGTGCAGCACCCACTTGCCGTCGAAGCCCAGCGCGGCGGCGCGGCCGGCGACGGCGCGGAAGCCGTCCACGTTCTTGATCTGCAGGTAGGGGCCGTCGATCGCCTGGAGGTCGTTGGCGCGGGCCGCCATCAGGATCTTCATCAGGATGTAGTGGTAGGCGTCCGCCGGGTAGCCGGGCGGCTGCTCGCCGACCACCAGCGACTTCATGTTGATCGACGCCATGAAGTCGGCCGGGCCGAAGATGATCGTCTCGATGCGCGGGGACGCCTGCGCGATCTCGTTGACGTTGTTCAGGCCCCGGGCGTTCTCGATCTGCGCCTCGATGCCGATCCGGCCGACCTCGAAGCCCATCGTCTTCTCGATCTGCGTCAGCAGCAGGTCCAGCGCGACGACCTGGGAGGCGTCCTGCACCTTCGGCAGCATGATGCAGTCCAGGTTGGGACCCGCGCCCTCGACGACCGTGACGACGTCCCGGTACGTCCACTGGGTCGTCCAGTCGTTCACCCGTACGACCCTGGTCTTGCCCGTCCAGTCGCCCTCGTTGAGGAACTTCACGATCGTGTGCCGGGCGTCGGGCTTGGCGAGCGGCGCGCAGGCGTCCTCCAGGTCCAGGAACACCTGGTCGGCCGGGAGGCCCTGGGCCTTCTCCAGGAACCGCGGGTTCGAGCCGGGCACCGCCAGGCAGGAGCGGCGGGGGCGCAGCCGGTTCACGGAGCCGGCGGGGGTGGTCGCGGTCATGCGGAGACCTCCGTGCTTGCAGGGATTGCGGGGTTGTCGAGTGGGTCGAGCTTGTTGGCCTTGCGGATCTCGTCGACGATACGGCCGATGATCTCCGTGATGCCGAAGTCCTTCGGCGTGAAGACGGCGGCCACGCCCGCACGCCGCAGCTCGGCGGCGTCGGCGCCCGGGATGATCCCGCCGACGACGACGGGGATGTCGGCGGCGCCGGCCTCCCGGAGCCTCACCAGCACGTCGGGCACCAGCTCGGCGTGCGAGCCGGACAGGATGGAGAGTCCCACGCAGTGCACGTCCTCCGCGAGCGCGGCGTCGACGATCTGCTCGGGAGTGAGCCGGATGCCCTGGTAGACCACCTCGAACCCGGCGTCGCGGGCCCGTACGGCGATCTGCTCGGCACCGTTCGAGTGCCCGTCCAGGCCGGGCTTGCCGACCAACAGCCGCAGCCGTCCCGAGCCCAGCTCGGCGGCCGTCCGGGCGACCTTCTCCCGGACGGCCGCGAGCGGGGTGCCCTCCTCGGCCGCCACCGCGAGCGGGGCGGACGAGACGCCGGTCGGCGCGCGGAACTCGCCGAACACGTCGCGCAGCGCCCAGGCCCACTCCCCGGTCGTGACCCCCGCACGGGCGCACTCCAGGGTGGCGGCGAAGAGGTTCCCGTCCCCGGCGGCCGTCGCCTTGAGGGTGGCGAGGGCCTCCTGCGCGCGGGCCTCGTCGCGGTTGTCGCGCCACTCGTGCAGCGCCGCGACGACCCGCGCCTCGTTCGCCGGGTCCACGGTCTGGATGGCGGTGTCCAGGTCCGCGGTGAGCGGGTTCGGCTCGGTCGACTCGAAGCAGTTCACGCCGACGATCTTCTCCTCGCCGGCCTCGATCCGGGCCCGCCGCTCGGCGTGCGAGGAGACGAGCTGCGACTTGAGGTAGCCGGACTCGACGGCGGCCATGGCGCCGCCCATCCCCTGGATCCGGTCGATCTCCGCCAGGCACTCGTCGACCAGGGAGCTCACCTTCGCCTCGACGACGTGCGAGCCCTCGAAGATGTCCTCGTACTCCAGCAGGTCGCTCTCGTGCGCCAGGACCTGCTGGATGCGCAGCGACCACTGCTGGTCCCAGGGGCGGGGCAGGCCCAGCGCCTCGTTCCACGCCGGCAGCTGGACGGCCCGCGCGCGGGCGTCCTTCGAGAGCGTCACGGCGAGCATCTCCAGGACGATCCGCTGGACGTTGTTCTCCGGCTGCGCCTCGGTCAGGCCGAGCGAGTTGACCTGCACCCCGTAGCGGAAGCGCCGCTGCTTGGGGTCCTCGATGCCGTACCGCTCGCGCGTGACCTTGTCCCAGATGCGACCGAAGGCGCGCATCTTGCACATCTCCTCGACGAAGCGGACGCCCGCGTTCACGAAGAAGGAGATGCGCGCCACCACGTCGCCCCGCCGCTCCTCGGGGACCTGCCCGGAGGCGAACACCGCGTCGAGGACGGCGATCGCCGTCGACATCGCGTACGAGATCTCCTGGACCGGTGTGGCGCCCGCCTCCTGCAGGTGGTAGCTGCAGATGTTGATCGGGTTCCACTTGGGGATGTGGTTCACCGTGTAGGTGATCATGTCGGTGGTCAGTCGCAGTGACGGACCGGGCGGGAAGACGTGCGTCCCGCGCGACAGGTACTCCTTCACGATGTCGTTCTGCGTCGTCCCCTGGAGCCGGGAGATGTCGGCGCCCTGCTCCTCGGCCACCACCTGGTAGAGCGCCAGCAGCCACATGGCCGTGGCGTTGATGGTCATGGACGTGTTCATCTGCTCCAGGGGGATGTCCTGGAACAGCCGCCGCATGTCCCCGAGGTGGGAGACCGGGACCCCGACCCGGCCGACCTCGCCGCGGGCGAGGACGTGGTCGGGGTCGTAACCGGTCTGCGTGGGCAGGTCGAACGCGACCGAGAGACCGGTCTGCCCCTTGGCGAGGTTGCGCCGGTACAGCTCGTTGGACGCCTCGGCGGTCGAGTGACCGGCGTACGTCCGCATGAGCCAGGGCCGGTCTTTCTGACGCTCTGTCATGACGGTGGTGTCGCCTCTCGGACGTTCCGGTCAGATGTTCCGGAAGCGGTTGATGGCGTCGAGGTGCTCGGCGCGCATCTCCGGATCGCGCACGCCCATGCCCTCCTCGGGGGCCAGGCAGAGCACGCCGACCTTGCCCTGGTGGAGGTTGCGGTGGACGTCGTACGCGGCCTGGCCGGTGTCCTCCAGCGAGTACACCTTCGACAGGGTGGGGTGGATCTTGCCCTTGGCGATCAGGCGGTTGGCCTCCCACGCCTCGCGGTAGTTCGCGAAGTGCGAGCCGATGATCCGCTTCAGGGACATCCACAGGTAGCGGTTGTCGTACTCGTGCATGTAGCCCGAGGTCGAGGCGCAGGTGGTGATCGTGCCGCCCTTGCGGGTGACGTACACGGACGCGCCGAAGGTCTCGCGGCCGGGGTGCTCGAAGACGATGTCGATGTCCTCGCCGCCGGTGAGCTCGCGGATGCGCTTGCCGAAGCGCTTCCACTCCTTGGGGTCCTGGGTGTGCTCGTCCTTCCAGAACCTGTAGCCCTCGGCGTTGCGGTCGATGATCGCCTCGGCGCCCATCGAGCGGCAGATGTCCGCCTTCTGGTCGCTGGAGACGACGCAGATCGGGTTGGCGCCGCCGGCCAGTGCGAACTGGGTGGCGTAGGAGCCGAGGCCGCCGCTGGCGCCCCAGATCAGGACGTTGTCGCCCTGCTTCATGCCGGCGCCGTTGCGGGAGACCAGCTGGCGGTACGCGGTGGAGTTGACCAGGCCGGGGGCCGCGGCCTCCTCCCAGCTGAGGTGGCCCGGCTTGGGCATCAGCTGGTTCGACTTGACCAGGGCGATCTCGGCGAGGCCGCCGAAGTTCGTCTCGAAGCCCCAGATGCGCTGCTCGGGGTCGAGCATCGTGTCGTTGTGGCCGTCCGAGGACTCCAGCTCGACCGACAGGCAGTGCGCGACGACCTGGTCGCCGGGCTGCCAGGCGTTGACGCCCGGGCCGGTGCGCAGCACGACGCCGGCCAGGTCGGAGCCGATGACGTGGTACGGCAGGTCGTGGCGCTTGGTGAGCTCGGAGAGCCGCCCGTAGCGCTCCAGGAAGCTGAAGGTGGACACCGGCTCGAAGATCGAGGTCCAGACCGAGTTGTAGTTGACCGAGCTGGCCATGACGGCGACGAGCGCCTCGCCCGGGCCCAGCTCCGGCAGCGGCACCCGGTCCAGGTGGAGGGACTTGCGGGGGTCCTTCTCCCGGGTGGTGAGGCCCTCGAACATCTCGGTCTCGTCCTTGTGGACCGTGATGGCGCGGTACGACTCGGGCAGGGGGAGGGCGGCGAAGTCGGCGGACGTGGTGTCCGGCGACTGGATCGCGTCCAGGATTTCCTTCACGGTGGTGCCTCCGGCGATGCATGCGTCTCGGGGACGCTTCAGGGGTACGTCGGGGTGCTGCTGTGGAGGTGTGCCGTCGGTTCGGCCGGTGGTGCTCGGCGGCGCGGGGTGGTGCGCGGAAGTGCCTGTGACGCAGGCGTCCGGGCGCGCGGCCCCGGGAAGGGCCGCGGGGACAGCCGGCGTACGAGAAGGTCTCTGCACGCCGGCCGCCCGGACGACATCAACGTATGGCACCGCGTGCCAGCTGACAAGACACTGCGTGCCAACAATTTCTCTCACTTGTCATCCGCCCGACACGGATGAGCGGCAACGGCCGCCCCTTGAGGAGCGGCCGTCACAGCGTGTGTTCGATTATGTGCGGATGTGTCAGCGAGGGTCGCGGGCCTCCGGAGCGGCGGCGCGGCGCCGGACGACCAGCAGCACGCCCGCGGCCGTCAGCGCGGCGGCGACGCCGAGCAGGACCGGGGCGTTCCCCGTGCCGGTGGTGGCGAGCGCACCCGAGGACGGCACGGCCGGGGCCGTGGTGGGCGCCGCGGTGGGCGTCGCGACGGGGGAGGGGGCCGCGGTCGGGCTCGACGAGGGGGTCGCGCTCGGAGGCGGGCTCGCGGTCGCGGCCGCCGTGGCGGTCACCGAGAGGAAGGCCACCTTCGCGCGCTGGGAGCTGTCGTACGGGCTGGGCGTCGGGTGGAACACGATGCCCTTCGCCCCGTCGAGGACCTGGGTCGGCCGCAGCACGAACGAGAACAGCCGCCGTCCGCCCGGGGCCAGGCCGGCCGGATCCGTGCAGCGGTGGACCGACCCCGTCGGCACCGGGGCGGCGTCGCCGGGACCGTCGCCGAACGTGGGCCGGACGTCCGTGGTGGGCCAGGGCAGCGCCTCCTCCGGACGGCACCGGGCATCGGGCCGGACGACCTCCACGCCGCGCGGCACCTCGACCAGCACGGACGGAGCGGCGAGCGGCGCCCGCCCGCGGTTCTTCACGCCGACCCGCGCCGTGACCTCCCGGCCGACCTCCGTACGGACGGAGGCCCCCACCGCCGCGCCGTCCGCGGCGGGCCCGCTGCGCACCGAGATCACCGGCGGCACGTCCGCGGTGTACGCGTCGACCGGCACCGGGACGCGCGGCGGCAGGGGCGAGGTGACGGGGGCGAGGGCGAGGGGGGCGGAACGGCCGGCCACGCCGCTCCCCGCGGGCGTGCCCACCGACGCGGTCAACCGGACGCGGCCGTGCTCGGCGAGCCCCGCCATGGCCACCGAGAGGCCGGGCGCGGTGCGGTACGTGGCGCCGGGCTCGACGGCTGTGGCGAACTGGCAGCTCATGCCGGTCCGCGCGGACGCCGGGTCCTTGGGGTCCTTCGTGGTGTAGCGGCAGTTGCGGTGGTCACCGGGGAAGGCGACCGTCTCGTCGCCGTCGAAGCCGTCGGCGGTGAGCGTGACCCGGTCCAGCGGCCGGGCGCCGGTGTTGGTGAGGACGAAGGGAAGCGCGGCCCGGCCGCCCGGCGGGACGGTGAGCGACGGCGGGTCGGGGAAGCCGCCGAGGACCAGCCGGTCGCGGTCGGCGACGGTGACGGGCAGCTCGGTGGGGGTCGTGAGCGCCGGGCGGGCGTTGTCCGCGCGGACGGTCGCCCGGACGACGCCGCGGGCACCAGCCGCGGTCCCGAGCTTCGGCCGGACGAGGAACGGGACGTACGCCTCGGGGTCGCCGGAGCCGTCCGGCATCGTGACGGGGCAGGTCGCGAGCGTGCCGGCGACCCGGCACTCCGGACGGAACCGGAACTCCGCCACGTCCGCCGCGCCGCCGAAGTCGACGGTGATCTCGGCGCCCGTGACGCGCGCGCCGTCCGGCCGCTGGCCCGACAGCGAGAACTGGTGGGTCAGGAAGTGCGCCTCGGTGAGCGCCCCGGCGGGCCGCGGCAACGTGCCGGGGGAGAGGAAGCCGACCTCGATGACGGCCGGAGGCGCCTCCTCGGCCAGGGCGGGCGCGGCGGTGGCGCTCGCGCCGGCCGCGAGGAGCACGGCCAGCGCCGCGCCGCCACCGGCGGCGCGGCGTAGGGGGAGGGGCGGGAGAGGGGTCATCCGGGCACGGGTCCTTTCGGGAACTGACGGCCGGCGGGGGTCGCTCGTCACCCTCCGGCCCCCGACGTACCGGTCGTTGGACCTCCGCCCGGCCCGAAGGGTTGTACGGACCGGGCCCGCGGCCCGCCACCACGAGAACGAACCCGGTCCCGACCTCGGCCACGACCACGACCGCGACACCGGCCGGGCCGTCGGCCTTCGGACTTCAGCCGCCCGGCCGCCGGCCGTCGACCGCTCGGACCGCCGGACCGCCGACCACCGGCCGTCCACCGCCGGCCCCCGCCCGCCGAGCCGCCGACCGCCCGGCCGGCCCCCGTGTCCGGTGGCCGGGCCCCGTGCCCGGTGCCGGCCCGTCGCGGCCTGCCCGGGGGCCCGGGTACGAGGACGCCGCGGTCGACGCCTTCGGGACCGGCGGGATCAACGCGCGCGTCATCCCCCGGCAGGCGCCGCGCGGGGCGGGCACCGTACCGGTCGGATCACCGGCGCCGCCCGCCGCCTCGGCGGGACCGGGACGGCGGGGCGGGCGGCCGGTGCCGGGTCAGGACCCCTCGTGGCCGAGCGCCCGGGCGATCGTCCGCATGACCTGCTCCAGCGGAGCGTCGGTGCGCGCCACCGCCACCAGGACGTCACCCTCTCGCGACGCGGTGACCGGGGCCGGCTCCGTGCCGGTCCTCGCCGCCGTGGACCGGCCGGCGCCGATCCCGCTGCCGAACGTCCTGCGGACGATCGCGAACGCGTGGTCCAGCTGGGTCTCCACGTCGCCCTTGCCACCCGCCCGCAGCCAGCGGCGCAGCACGTGGTTGTGCGCGGTGACGACGGCGGAGGCGGCCACCTCGGCCAGCAGCGGGTCGTCGTTGCCGTCGTGGTGGTCGCGCTCGTCGAAGTGGCCCAGGAGGTAGCGGGTGAAGAGCCGCTCGTACCGCGCGACCGAGGCGATCTCCCGCTCCCGCAGGGTGGGCACCTCACGGGTCAGCCGGTAGCGCGCGACGGAGACCGCGGGGGAGGCCGCGTACATCTTCATGACCTCCTTGATGCCGCGGCACACCGTGTCCAGCGGGTGCTCGTGCGCCGGCGCCGCGTTGAGGACAGCCTCCGCCCGGACCAGGGTGTCGTCGTGGTCCGGGAAGATCGCCTCCTCCTTGGAGCGGAAGTGGCGGAAGAAGGTCCGGCGGGCGACCCCGGCGGCCGCGGCGATCTCGTCGACCGTCGTGGCCTCGTACCCCTTCGTCGCGAAGAGCTCCATGGCGGCGGCGGCCAGCTCCCGGCGCATCTTGAGCCGCTGGGCGGCGGCGCGGCCGCCGGCGGGGCTCTCCGGGGTCTCCGGCGCGGTGCCGGCACGGGGTGTCTTCGCGGGCTGGGACATGCCCCGAACGTACTGCATCGGTGCAGGAGAGCGCGCCCGAGGGGGAGAGCCGCCCGAGGGTCCGAGCAGCCCGCCCCACTCGTCGCACGACCCGTGTGGCCCCGGACCGTACGTCTCCTCGGGCTCAGCGCCGCGCATACTCGCGGAAGCCGCGCCCCGTCTTGCGGCCCAGGCAGCCGGCGGCGACCAGGTGCTCCAGCAGCGGCGCCGGCGCGAGGCCCGGCTCGCGGAACTCGCGGTGCAGGACCCGCTCGATCGCGAGGGAGACGTCGAGGCCGACGACGTCGAGCAGTTCGAACGGCCCCATCGGGTAGCCGCCGCCCAGCTTCATCGCGGCGTCGATGTCGTCGAGCGACGCGTAGTGGTCCTGCACCATCTTGATCGCGTTGTTGAGGTAGGGGAAGAGCAGCGCGTTCACGATGAACCCGGCGCGGTCGCCGCAGTCCACCGGGTGCTTGCGGATCCGCGCGGTGACCGCCCGGACCGTGGCGTGGACGTCGTCGGCGGTGAGGACCGTGCGGACGACCTCCACCAGCTTCATCGCCGGGGCCGGGTTGAAGAAGTGCATCCCGACGACGTCCTGCGGGCGCGAGGTGGCGCGGGCGCAGGCGACGACCGGCAGCGAGGAGGTGGTGGTGGCCAGGACCGCGCCCGGCTTGCAGACCTTGTCGAGCGCCGCGAACAGCTGCCGCTTGACGTCGAGGTCCTCGGCGACCGCCTCCACCGCGAGGTCCACGTCGGCGAAGGCGTCGAGCGAGCCGGCGGGGGTGATGCGGGCGAGCGTCTCGTCGCGGGCTTCGGCGGTCATGCGGCCCTTGTCGACCGAGCGGGCCAGGGACTTGGCGACAAGGGCCCGGGCGGTGTCCGCCTTCTCCTGCGAGCGGGCGGCGAGGACCACGTCGTACCCGGCCTTCGCGAAGACCTCGGCGATGCCGGAGGCCATCGTGCCGGACCCGGCGACACCGACGGAGCGGACCGTGCGCGGCGCGGCGCCGCCGGCGGCCTCCTCCCGCGGGGTGAGCGCGTCGGGCACGACGGTGGCGCTGTCGGGCCCGTCGTACGTGTAGAAGCCGCGCCCGGCCTTCCGCCCGGTCAGGCCCGCCTCGCTCAGCTGCTTCAGGATCGGCGCGGGGGCGTGCAGCCGGTCGTGCGACTCGGCGTACATGGCCTCCAGGACCGTGCGGGCGGTGTCGACGCCGATGAGGTCCAGCAGCGCCAGCGGGCCCATCGGCAGGCCGCAGCCGAGCCGCATCGCCGCGTCGATGTCCTCGCGGGAGGCGTACTTCGACTCGTACATGGCGGCGGCCTGGTTGAGGTAGCCGAAGAGCAGCCCGTCCGCGACGAAACCCGGCCGGTCGCCGACGGAGACGGGCTCCTTGCCGAGGGCGTGCGCGAGGTCGGTGACGGCCGCGACGGCCTGCGGCGCGGTCAGCACCGACGACACGACCTCCACCAGCTTCATCGCCGGGGCCGGGTTGAAGAAGTGCAGGCCGAGGACCCGCTCGGGGTGGGCGGAGTCGGCGGCGAGCCGGGTCACGGAGAGCGCGTTGGTACCGGTCGCGACGATCGCGTCGGGCCGGACGACGGAGTCCAGGGCGCGCAGCACCCGCTGCTTCACCTCGTAGGACTCCGGGACCACCTCGATGACGAGGTCGGCGTCGGCCGCGGCCTGGAGGTCGGAGAACGTGCGGAAGCGGGAGAGGATGTCGCGCCGCTCCTCCTCGGTGATCCGCTCGCGGGCCACGGACCGGGCGGTGGCGGTCTCCAGCGCGGCGACCGCGCGCCGGGCGGCGGCCTGGTCGGTGTCGATGCCGACGACCTCGCGGCCCGCGCGGGCCAGGACCTCGGCGATACCGGCGCCCATGGTGCCGAGACCGACGACGGCGATGGTGGAGAGAGGGGTGTCCATCACGGGACTCCAGGGATGAGTGACGACTGGTGAGGGTGCCGGGGCGCGGCGGCCGGGCGCACGCGGGGCGTGGCGTCAGGGGCGTACCGCGCGCTGGGCGCGCCGGGCGGGCGCGTCCTGCGCGCCGCGCGGTGGGAGCCGACGGACCCTGTCCCGGAGTCACGTCGTGAAAGGTGCTGAACCGACGGGCACTCGGGCGGCTGCGTCACCAGGCCGCCCGGAGGAGTGCGGGGGGTTGACCCCGCTCACATGAGGTTAACCGGTGGGTAATGAGCGCGCCAGCCCCTGGGGGTGAGCCGGGCGGTGTGATCTGGATCGCAGCCCGCCCCCGTCGCTACCCTGACCGCCATGGACCCCGAGTTCGGCTCGCTCACCGACCGGCTGGAGGACGAGGCCGGGGACACCGCCGCCTTCCGACGGCTGGCGTCCACCCCCGACCACGAGGAGCTCGTCGCGGTCCTCACCGCGCCCGGCCAGGAGCTGTGGGCGCGCGAACTCGCCGCGTTCCGGCTGGGGCTCGCCGGCGACCGGCGGGCCTTCGAGGCGCTGGTCCTCCTCCTCAACCACCGCGACCCCGAGCGCTGCGTCTCCGCCGCGCACGCGCTGCGCCGCCTCGGCGACCCGCGCACCGCGCGCGCCGCCGCCGCGCTCGCCACCAACGAGCTGCGCGTCGCCTACGCGCTGGTACCGGTACGGCTGCTGGCGGCGCTGCGCGCCCCCGACTCCGTACCGGCCCTGGTCACCGTCCTCGGCCGGCGGCTAGCCCCGGACGACCCGCACTGGCGCGTGGGGCTCGCCTGCGCCGAGGGGCTGGGCGCCCTCGCCGACCCCCGCGCGCGCCCCGTCCTGGAGGCCGCCCGCCACCACCCGCGCCTCGGCGCGGCGGCGGCCGCCGCGCTGGCCCGGCTACCGGCCGACGGCTGACCCGGACGCACCGCGCGGGACCCCCGGCCGACCGCCGGCGGGTCACGCCGCCGTCCGCCGTTGGCCGTCCGCCTCCCGTCGCGCGCCCGTCCGCCGCCCGTCGTGCGGTCAGGTGGATGCCGGCGCCAGTGGGCGGGTGTACCGCAGCTCCATCAGGGTGGTGCCGCCGACCTCCCACGGCTCGCGCGTGCCGTCCGGTGTGAACCCCGCCTTCGCGTAGAAGCGCCGCCCCAGCGCGTTGTCCTCCAGCACCCACAGGGACAGCGACGTGTACCCGCGGGCCGGGGCCCGCGCGGTCACCTCCTCCATCAGGGCCCGCCCCACCCCGGTCCCGACGACCGCGGGGAGCGCGTACAGGGCGTACAGCTCGGCGTCGGCGGGCCCGGCCTCCGGTCGGCGGTCGGGGCCGAAGGCCGCCCAGCCGACCACGTCCCCGTCGCGCTCCGCCACCAGGTGCACCACCCGCCCCCCGGCGCGTGCCAGGTGCTCGCGGCGGACCGCCGCGTCGTCCTCGACGTCCAGCGCGGCGAGGTACGCCACCGGCAGCAGCCCCCGGTAGGCCGAGCGCCAGCCAGCCACGCGCACCCGGGCCACCGCCGCGCAGTCGGCCTCCACCATCTCCCGCACGCGGGCGCTCACGACCGCCGCCCCTCGGGGAGGACCGCCAGCGCCTCGACCTCCAGGAGCAGTTCGGGACGGAAGAGCGCGACCACCTGGACGGCCGTGCTCGCCGGCGGGCTCGCCGTGTCGATCACCGCGTCCCGGGCCTCCCGCACCGCGGGCAGGTGCCCCACGTCCGTCACGTAGTACGTCAGCTTCACCACGTCGGCGAAGGTCGCGCCCGCGGCGGCGAGGCAGCGGCCCAGGTTCGCGAAGACCTGCCGCGCCTGGGCGGCCGGGTCGCCCTCGCCGACGACCCGGCCCGCCGCGTCCAGGGCGCACTGCCCCGACACGGCCACGAACCGGCCCGTCCCCCACACGACATGGCTGTATCCGGAACCGGGCGCGACCCCGTCGGGGGCCGCCACGTGCGTCAGATGTGTCGTCATGCGGCCATGGTGATGGACGCCCCGGCTCCGGCGCGCGTCAGTTTCCGCGGGGGAACGCCCACCGCACCCCGTGCACCGGGGCGGGCGCGGGCGCCCTGCGGGCGGTGGCCGTCGGCTCCGGTTCGGGCCGGGTCGGGCACCACACGTCCACCCCGACGCCCCCGTCCCCGCGCGGGACCTCGCCGGTCGCCAGGTACCGGGCGAGGATCCGGTCCGCGCAGGCGTTGCCGCGCAGGGTCACCCCGTGGTTGCCGCCGCCCCGCTCGACCACCAGCCGGGAGTCGCGCAGCAGCCGGTGGGTGGCGACGGCGCCCTCGTACGGCGTGGCGGCGTCCTGGTCGGCCTGGAAGAGCAGGACCGGCGGGACCGCGTCGTTCGCCACGTCGAGCGGGGTCAGGGGCGGCACGGGCCAGAAGGCGCACGGGGCGTTGTACCAGGCGTTGTTCCAGGTGGAGAACGGCGCCTTGGCGTGGGCGGCCCAGTGGTCGCGGTGCCACACGCCCCAGGACGTGGGCCAGCGGGCGTCGCGGCACTCCACGGCCGTGTACACCGAGTAGCCGTTGTCGCTCGCGGCGTCCGGCCGGGCGATCGACTCGTACGCGTCGACCAGCGGGCGGGTGTCCCCGTCGACCGCGTACGCGGCGAACGCCGAGGCCAGCACCGGCCAGTGGCCGTCGTGGTAGGCGCCCGGCAGGTAGGTGTCCTCCAGCTCGGCCGGCCCCACCGTGCCGCCGGCCGGCTCCGCGCGCAGCGCCGAGCGCATCGCGTACCAGCGTGCCTCGACCCGCGCCGGGTCGGTGCCCAGCCGGTACACGGCGTCGTGCCGGGCCACCCAGGCGAGGAACGCCTTGTGGCGGGCGTCGAAAGCGTAATCCTGCGCCAGGTTCGCGTCGTACCAGACCCCGCCCGGGTGCACCACCGAATCCAGGACCGCCCGCCGCACGCGGTGCGGGTAGAGCTTGGCGTAGACCGCGCCGAGGTAGGTGCCGTACGAGTAGCCGAGGTAGCTGATGCGGGGCGCGCCGAGCGCCGCGCGGACCGCGTCCACGTCCCGCGCGGCGCTCACGGTGTCCATGAACGGCAGCAACCGGCCGTGCTTCTCGCCGCACGCCCGGGCGAACGACGCCGCCCGTGCCAGCCCGGCCCGCTCCTCGCGCTGGTCGCGCGGGACGGAGTCGGGGCGCACGGGCGCGAAGTGGCCGGGCCGGCAGTCCAGGGCGGGCCGGCTGGCGCCCACGCCCCGCGGGTCGAGCCCGATCACGTCGTACTGCGCGGCGACGGAGGCCGGGAGCGACGACGCCACGAATCCGGCCAGCGTGCGGCCGCTCCCGCCGGGTCCTCCGGGGTTGACCAGCAGCGGGCCCTGCGAGGTCCGGGCGGTGTGCCGGACCCGGGAGAGCGCGAGCGTGATCTGCTCGCCCCGCGGCGCGGAGTGGTCGAGCGGCACCCGGAGGGTCGCGCACTCCAGCTTCGGGTACTGCCGCGTGGCGCACGCCGACCACTGCAACGGCGTACCGGGCTTCGGCGCGGACGGTTCGGCGGCCGACGGCGCGGCGGTGACGGCCCCCGCGACCAGCGCGCCGGCGGCGATGAGTACTCCTGCGCGTTTCTGCATCCGGTCAGTCTCGGGGGCGTCGCCCCCCGATCCGGGGCGGACCGCCCCGATCCACCCGGACGTGACCCGTTCGGGGGGCGCGGCCCGGGCACCGGGCGCGCGGAGCGGGTCCGTGGGGCGCGGGGTGGGCGCCGTCGGCTGCGCGGGACGGGCCGCCTGTGCCGGTGGGCGGGTGCCGGTGGGTGGCCCGGGGCGGCCGGTGTCGGTGGTCTGAGGTGCGGGCGGACCCCACGGGATGGACCCCGATTCGGTGGGTCGGAGTCGCCCGTCGGCGCGGCGCGGGTCAGAGGAGGGTGAGCTGCGTGGGCTCCGTCGCCGGCGCCTCCCGCGCCTCCCCGGTCCGCGCCCGCGCCGGGGCGCCGGGCCGCTCGGTGGCGCGCCCCGGCAGGGTGATCCGGCGCGCCTCGCCGCGCCCCGCCGGTCCGATGCCGAACTCCGCGGCGAACTCGTGCACCTGACGCGTGATCCGGCGCTGGTACCACGTCGGCGCGTAGGCGCCCCCGGCGTACATCCGCTCGTAGCGCGGTACGAGGTGCGGGTGGTGGCGCTGCAGCCACTCCGTGTACCACTCGCGGGCACCCGGGCGCAGGTGCAGCGCGAGCGGTGTGACCGAGGTGGCGCCCGCCTCGGCGATGGCCCGGACGGTGGCGCGCAGCTGCTCGGGGCGGTCGCCGAGGAAGGGGATGACGGGCGCCATCAGTACCCCGCAGCCGATGCCGGCGTCGGTGAGCGTCCGCACCACGTCGAGGCGGCGCTCGGGGGCGGGTGTGCCCGGCTCGACCGTCCGCCACAGCTCCTGGTCGGTGAAGCCGACCGACACCGACACCCCGACGTCGGTCACCTCGGCGGCCTGGCGCAGGAGGTCCAGGTCGCGCAGGACCAGGGTGCCCTTGGTGAGGATCGAGAAGGGGTTGGCGCGGTCGCGCAGCGCCTCGATGATCCCGGGCATGAGCCGGTAGCGGCCCTCCGCCCGCTGGTAGCAGTCGACGTTCGTGCCCATCGCGACGTGCGCGCCCTGCCAGCGGGGCGAGGCGAGCTGGCGGCGCAGCAGCTCGGCGGCGTTGACCTTCACCACGATCTGGGTGTCGAACCCGACGCCCGTGTCCAGGTCGAGGTAGGCGTGCGTGCGGCGGGCGAAGCAGTACACGCAGGCGTGGGTGCAACCGCGGTAGGGGTTGACGGTCCACTCGAACGGCATGCGGGAGGCGCCGGGCACCCGGTTGAGGATCGAGCGGGCCCTGACCTCGTGGAAGGTGATGCCGCGGAACTCCGGCGTGTCGAACGTCCGCGTGGTCACCGCGTCCGTCCCGAAGAGTGCCGCCTCGCCCGTCACGGCCGCCCCGGCCGCGCCTTCGGGGCGGTCCCCCAGGTTGTCCCAGCGCATGGCGGCCTCCTCGGTCGGGCGTGACGTACGCGCCCAGAATAGAACATGTGTTCCCGTGATCGCTGGGTGGCCGGATTTGGGTCCCCCGGCCGCAGGTGGTTGGGTGGAGCCCCCGAAGAACGATTGCTGGAGGTCAAAGCGATGGCGCAGGTCGAGGCCACGACGGAGCGGGTCATCGCGGCGGACGCGGAGACCGTGTTCGACGCGCTGGCCGACTACCGGGACACCCGTGCGAAGCTCCTCCCCGAGCACTTCAGCGAGTACGAGGTGCGCGAGGGCGGCGACGGCGAGGGCACCCTCGTCCACTGGAGGCTCCAGGCCACCAGCAAGCGCGTCCGCGACTGCCTGCTGGAGGTCACCGAGCCCACGGACGGGCAGCTCGTGGAGAAGGACCGCAACTCCTCCATGGTCACCACCTGGACGGTCACCCCCGCCGGTGAGGGCCGTGCCCGGGCCGTGGTCACCACGGTGTGGGACGGCGCCGGCGGCGTCGGCGGCTTCTTCGAGCGCACCTTCGCCCCCAAGGGCCTCGGCCGGATCCACGACGCCGTCCTGGCCAACCTCGCCGCCGAGGTCGAGAAGTAGCCACCGTGGCGTGACCGGCGCTGGCCGCCGTCTCCGGGGCCCGTCCGGACGGCCCCGCCCGGCCGGCCGCGCGGCGCCTGGCGCGGTACGCCCGGCCCGCGGCACGGCGCCCGGTACGGCCCGGCCCCGTCCCCCGTCCGTCACCGGTTCGAGTGGACTTCCCCCGCCCTTCCCCGGCGCCCGGCGCGCGCCGGGGAAGGGTCCACCGGGGCCCGGTACGCGCGAAACCGCAGGACCGACGGGGCGCCGCCCGCGCGCCACCCGGCCGCGGCCGGGCCCGTACCCACCCTCCCGCCTGCAATGCCCCGCTTGATCACCCTCCGCGTCTGATGCGAACAATGGCGCCCCGGACGCGAGCGGCGAGACGAGGGGAGCGGTTTCGTGGGTGGGATCACGCTGGCGCAGGACGAGCAGACCGTACGGACCGCGGCACCCGGCGCCACCGCGCCGCCGCCGTCCCCCGACGGTCCACCGCACCACCCCGACCCGGCGCTCCCGCCCG
This sequence comes from Streptomyces kanasensis, assembly GCF_043077165.1. NCBI lineage: Bacteria > Bacillati > Actinomycetota > Actinomycetes > Kitasatosporales > Streptomycetaceae > Streptomyces > Streptomyces kanasensis. The sequence continues at coordinate 944,817 of NZ_JBIBSF010000001.1, read as the reverse complement.
TGCCCGGACCCCGCCGCGCGGGGCTCGCCCTGACCGGGCTCGCCCTCGCGGTCCTCCTCGCCGCGCTCCAGCAGCTCGCCCTCGCCGCCGTCCTCCCGGCGGTCACCGCGGACCTGCCCGGCCGCCCCGACCGCGCGACGTGGGCCGTCACCGCCTTCCTCCTCACCGCCACCGCCTCCCTGTCGCTCCACGGGAAGCTCGGCGACCTCTACGGTCGCAAGGCCGTCTTCCAGGGGGCCCTCACGCTCTTCGTCGCCGCCTCCGCCCTGGCCGGCTGGGCCCGCACCCCGGACGAACTGGTCGCCCTGCGCGCCGTGCAGGGCCTCGGCGCCGGGGGAGTCCTCACCGGCGCGCAGGCCCTCGCCGCCGACCTCGCGCCCGCCCGCCGGCGCGGCCGCCACCTCGGCGTCCTGGCCGCCGTGTTCACCGTCGCCACCGTCACCGGTCCCCTCCTCGGCGGGTACGTCACCGAGACGGCCTCCTGGCGCTGGACGTTCCACCTCGCCGTACCCGGCGGCCTCGCCGCACTCGCCGTCGTCGGCGCCGCCCTGCGCCCCTCCACCCCCGCCGGCCGGGGCCGCGGCTCGGCCGCCGCGCACCGCCGGGCGCGCCCCGACGTGCTCGGCGCCCTGCTCCTCACCGCCGCCACCGCCTGCCTGGTCCTGCTGCTCACCTGGGGCGGCACCGCGCACGCCTGGACCTCCCGGACCATCCTCGGTCTGGCGTGCGCCGCCGCCGGCAGCGCCCTGCTCCACCTCGTCGTCGCCCACCGCGCGCCCGAACCCGTCATCCCGCTGCGGCTGCTGCGCGACCCCGTCTTCCTCGTGTGCGCGGTCGTCGGCGCGGTCGTCGGCGTCGCCCTCCTGGGGGTGGCCGTGTGCCTCCCCGCGCTGCTCCGGCAGGACGGTGCCCGCGGCGCCCTCGACACCTGGCTGCTGATCCTCCCGCTCCTCGGGGCGCTGGCCGCCGCGTCCCTCGTCTCCGGACACCTCGTCAGCCGGACCGGCCACTACGCCGTCCACGCGGTCATCGGCACGGCGGTCGCCGCCGTCGGCATGTGGCTGCTCTCCCAGCTCGACGCCGACACCCCCCGGCTCGACCACAGCGTCTGGCAGGCCGTCCTCGGCACCGGCATCGGCCTCGTCCTGCCCGTCCTGGTGCTGGCCGTGCAGAACGCCGCGCGCCCCGGCGACGTCGGCGCCGCGACCGGCGCCCTCACCCTCTGCCAGCAGATCGGGGCCAGCGCGGGCGTCACCCTCCTCGGCACGCTCTTCGCCGGGCCGCGCCCCCTGCCGCCCGTCCTGCGCCACGGCTACGCCCACGTGTACGCCGACGCCGCGCCGCGGATCCTGCTCCACTTGGTGCCGGTGCTCGCCGTCGGCCTCTTCGTCGCCTTCTTCCTCAAGGAGAGACCGCTGGTGTCCGACCCCCGCCCCGCCGCGGGCGCCGTCCCCGCGGCGCGCGGCCCCCGACCCGTACCGCCCCCGGGCCCCACGCCCGCGTACGCCGGCCCGGAGCCGACCGGCGCCACCCCGGCCGACGCCGTCCCCACCGGCGTTGCCACCCCGGCCGACGCCGTCCCGCCCCACGCCATGCCCGTCGCCGCCGCGCCCGTCGACGCCGGGCCCGCCGCGTCACGGGCCGCCGTGCCGCTCGCCGGGGCGGCGGCCCCGCCGCCGCCCGAGGCGGCGTACGGCCCGGCGTCCCTCCCCGCGCCCGGCGCCCCCGTCTGCGGTACGGTGCGCCACCACGACGGCTCGCCCGTGCCCGGCGCCGCCCTCACCCTGATCGACGTCCGCGGCCGCCAGACCGGCCGCGGCGCGAGCGGCGCCGACGGGCGGTACGCGCTCAGCACCCCCGCCCCCGGCGCGTACGTGCTGATCGCCTCGGCCGCCGGCCACCAGCCCCGGGCCGTCACCCTCACCGCCTGCGACCGCCCCGACGGCGCCGTCGAACTGGACGTCGTCCTCGGCGGCGCCGGCCGCCTCTCCGGGGTCGTCACCACCCCCGACGGCTCACCCGTCCAGGACGCCGGGGTCACCCTCACCGACGTCCGCGGCGACGTCGTCGCCACCGCCCGCACCGCGTCCGACGGCGGCTACCTGCTGACGGAGCTGATCGCCGGCGAGTACACCCTCGCCTCGGGCGCGCCCGGCCTGCGGCCCACCGCCGTCCCGGTCACCGTCCAGGCGGCCCGCGAGACCCGCCAGGACGTGGAGCTGGCGGGCGGCGCCGTCCTGTGCGGCACCGTCCGCGCCCCCGGCGGCCGTCCCGTGGAGGACGCGCGCGTGACGCTGCTCGACGCCGCGGGCAACGTCGTCGACACCCTCACCACCGGACCGGACGGCATCTTCCGCTTCGTCGACGTGCCCTCGGGCGCCCACACGGTCATCGCCACCGGCTACCCGCCCGTCGCCACCGCCCTCAGCGTGACGGGGGGCGGGCGGACCGAACGGGACGTGCTCCTCGGCCACGACGCCTGACGTCTCCTCCGACCGCGGCCCGCACGGCGATCGGCCCGCACGGCGATCGGCCCGCACGGCGATCGGTCCGCACGGCGATCGGGGCGCACGACGATCGGGGCGGGCGACGGATCCGTGGTCCGTCGCCCGCCCCGAGTCCATGTCGCCCCCGCGCCGCCGCGCGGGGGCGGGAGCGGCCCGTCAGCCGTGCTTGCCGCGCCCCGTGACCGCGTCGCGCAGCCGGTCGACGATGCCCGCGCCCGGGTCGAGGAGCTTGTTGGCCGGCGGCTTGTCCGGCGCGGCCGGGTGCGGCCGGGTCGGCGCCACCTTCTTCGCCTTGCGGACCTTGTCGCCCAGCTCCTCCAGCGCCTCCGGCGGGCAGGACGCGCGCAGACGCGGGAAGAGGTTCGCCTCCTCGTCGTCCACGTGCCCGCGGATCTCCGCCATCAGCTGCGTGACGAGCGCGTCGAACCGGACGTCGCCCGCCTCGCACGCCTCCAGCTCCTTCATCGTGCGCTCGGCGGACGCGTGGTCCGCCAGTTCCCGGTCGGCGATGGCGTCCCCGCCCGGCACGTGCTCGCGCACCGCCGGGTACAGGTACTCCTCCTCGGCGACCGCGTGCCGTACCAGCTCGATCGTGACCTGGTCGGCCAGCTCCTTGCGCTCCGCGGCACCCGAGGGCAGCCGCTCGATGCGCTTGAACAGCTCCTCCACCTCGCGGTGGTCGGTGACCAGCTCGTTGATCACGTCGCCGCCGTGTCCCATGGCCTCTCCTCCGGTTCGGATGATCGTGCACGGTGCGGATACCACCGGACGCGGGTGATATGCGTCATTACGCCGGAAGGGCGCATCGGGGTACCGTGCTGGCCACCATCCCGACGGCCCCCCGGACCGGCAGTGCACACCGAACTCCCCTCGATCGTCGCGGCCACCGCGCAGTGGCTGACCCGCGCCTACCCCTCCGGGGGCGGCGCCGTCGACCGCGCCCTCGCCGAGACGCAGGCACGGCAGGCCGCGGGCGTGGCCGCCGCCCTGCGCTACCCGACGGAACTGGACGCGGCGCTCGTCTCGATGACCGGCGCGGGCGGCGCGGACCGGCTCGACTGGCTCACCGGTGCCGACGGCGGAGACGAGCCGTGGCGCACGTGGGTGGACGAGGTCGTCGCCAGCTGGGCGGCCTGCCTCCTCGGCGAGCCGGAGCTGGCGGCCGCGGCGGTCGCCGCCCTCCGCGGCCCGGCGCCGGCGGGCAGCCGCCGCCTGCTGTCGCCCGGCGACGCCGACCGGCGCGCGGCGGCGCTGTTGCGCCACCCCGATCTGCTGGCGCCGGTCGCCGACCTCCACCGCGCCGAACTGTCCCGCCTGCTGGCCGTTCCGGGCCCCAGGAGCCCGGTCCTGCCGGCCTGACGGGCGGCTTCCGCCCGGGCGGCCGGGGCGCACACCGCGCCGGCCGGGCGCGGGGCGGGGGGTGGCCCGGACTCGGACGCTCGGTCCCGGGGCGGGGGCGACCGGGACCCGCAGTCCGGGCTCGGACGGCGACGGCCGGCCCGCGTGCGGCGGGGCTCAGACCGGGACGGCCTGGCTCGGCACCGACGGGCCGGGGCCCGGCCCGGACGCGAAGGCCGGGACGCCGCTGACGACCGCGGCGAGGGCACCGGCCAGCTGGTCCACCCGGTCGGCCGGCAGCCCCGCGATGTTGAGGCGCCCCGACGTCGTGCCGTAGACGGCGTGGTCCCGGCGCAGCGCCCGCATCCCGTCCGGCGACAGCGGCAGCCCCGCGAACATGCCCTTCTGCCGGGCCAGCGGCTCCGCCCAGGCGCCGCAGCCCAGCTCCGCCAGCCGGGCGACGAGCGCGGCGCGGTTCGCGGCGACCCGGCGCCGCATGACGTTCAGTTCGGCGTGCCAGCAGCTCCGCAGCGCGTCGTCCTCCAGGACCGTCGCGACGATCGCCGCCCCGTGCTCCGGCGGCATCGAGTACAGCGTGCGGGCGGCGTTCTGCAGGGCCGTCTCGGCGTGGGCCAGCGCCCGCGGCGACGAGCCGACGACGATCGCGCAGCCGGTGCGGTCCGCGTACAGGCCGAAGTTCTTCGAGCAGCTCACCGCGACCAGGACCTCCGGCAGCCGCTCCGCCAGCATGCGCGTCGCCCACAGGTCGGCCTCCAGGCCGTCGCCGAGACCGTGGTACGCGAGGTCGACGAACGGCACCCAGCCGGCGCGGTCCGCCATCGCCGCCAGGGCCCCCCACGTCGCGCGGTCGGGGTCGACGCCCGTCGGGTTGTGGCAGCAGCCCTGCACCAGGACGACGTCGTCGCGGCCGGCGCCGCGCAGGTCCTCCAGCAACCCCTGCGGGTCGGTCCAGCGGTACGCGCGCACCGCGAGGCCCGCCGCCTCCAGGATGGGCCGGTGGTTGACGTAGGCGGGGTCGCTGATCCAGACCGTCGTGCCGGGCCGGGTCCGCCGGACCAGGTCCGCCAGGAGGCGCAGGGCGCCGGTGCCAGCGACGGTCTGCACGGCGGTGGCCCGCGCGGCCGCCGCGCCGTCGCCGAGGACCTGCGCCACCATGGCGCGGTTGAAGGCGGTGTTGCCGGACAGCCCCCGGTACTCCTTCGACGCCGAGCGCTCGGCGAGGCGCAGTTCGGCGTCCCGCACCGCCCGCATCACCGGCGTCACGCCGGTGTGGTCGCGGTAGACGCCCAGCACGAGGTTCAGCCGCTCGGGGCGCGGGTCGGCGCCGAACTCGGCGGCCAGGTCCCACAGCGGGTCGGCCGGCGGGGGAGGGAGCAGCTCAAGCATCGGGGGAGACCTCCGGGTCGCGGTCGGTACGGGCGGGACGGGGCCGGCGGTTGGCCAGGACCACGCCCGCGGTGATGAGGGGGACGCCGACGAGCACGGCCGCCGTCGGCCGCTCGTCGAGGAGGGGGACCGCCAGCAGCACCACGGCCACCGGGCTCAGACTGCCGACGACGGAGCTGCGCTCGGCGCCGAGCCGCCGTATCGCGAACGCGTACAGCAGCCCCGCGCACAGGCCCACCCCGAGGCCCTGGACGACGAGGAAGAGGACGACGTCGCCGGCGGCCGCGCGCGCCAGCCCGCTCGGCAGCACGCCCAGCGCCACCAGCGCCGCGACGACGGCGAAGGACGGCACGCACAGCAGTCCGATGGAGCCGACCGGGTCGAGGTTCACCTCCCGCAGGCCCACCGTGTACAGGGCCCACAGCCCGCTCGCCACGAGCAGCGTCCCGGAACCGACCATCACGTCGGAGTCGAACGGCACCGCGTACCGCCAGACGAGGGCGACGACGCCCAGCGCGATCAGTGCCAGCCCGGCGGCCTGCGCGCCGCGCGGGAGGCGCCCGCCGCGCGCGACGACCAGCGCGGAGACGAACAGCGGGACCATGCCCGGCACGATCGCCCCGACGAAGGAGGCCGAGGTGAGCGAGCCCCCGTACATGGCGGCCAGGAAGAACGGCACCCCCGCCCCGCACACGATCTTCACCGCGGGTCCGGGCCGCACCGCGGCCAGCGCCCGCCGGCGCCGCCACAGCGCCACCGCCAGGAGCGCCGGCGGGACGCCGAACCGCAGCAGCGCCGCGTCGGCGGGCAGCAGCGTCGAGGCGCCCAGCGCCCGGGCGCTCAGGGCGAACGCCGCCCAGATCGACACCGTCAGCAGGAGCGCGGTCATGCCCACCGCCCCCGGGGACAGGACGGGAAGCCGCCGTCCCCGGCCGACCGCGGGCGCGCCCACGGTGCTCGTCGCGACCACCCGACCTCCACCCGTACGAAAACCATCCCTGTGCGCCGCAACAGTAGGACCAACGCCGGGGCAGCCGATTGCCAGTTCTGCCGCTCGGACCTATGTTTGGGGCAGGATCTGCCAAGAACGGCCGTCGTGGCCGGTCAACGGGCCGCGCGGGCGGCCGGGAGGGGGTGGGTGGAGGCGTGGACGCCACCGATCTGCGGATCATCCGCGAGCTGCAGGCGGACGGGCGCCTGTCCAACCAGGACCTGGCCGACCGGGTCCGGCTCTCCCCGTCCCCCTGTCTACGGCGGGTCCGCCGCCTGGAGGAGTCCGGGCTCATCCGCGGTTACACCGCGATGGTCGACCAGGTCGCCTACGGGCTGCCGATCACCGTCTTCGTCCGCATCCGCCTCGAACGCCACACGGCGGAGGCCGTCGCCGTCTTCGAGGAGCGGATCGGCCGCATCGAGCACGTGCAGGACTGCTACCTGATGGCCGGCAGCAGCGACTACCTGCTGCGCGTCGTCATCGAGAGCCTGGAGGCGTACGAACTCCTCGTCCGCAACCGGATCCACGCCATCCCCGGCATCGCCTCCATCGAGTCGAGCTTCGCCTTCGGCAGCGTCAAGCAGTCCCGCACCTACCCCCGCCCCGCACCGCCCCGGTGACGGACGCGCACCCGGGACCGGCCCGCGCGCACCCGGGACTGGCCCGCGCGCACCCGGGACCGGCCCGCGCGCACCCGGGACCGGCCCGCGCGCACCTGGTACCGGTCCGCACCGCCGCGTAACGTGTGGGCATGAAGATCCTCATCAGCGCCGACATGGAGGGCGCCACCGGGGTCACCTGGCCCGCCGACGTCCTGCCCGGCACCCCCCAGTGGGAGCGCTGCCGGGCGATGTTCACCTCCGACGTCGACGCGGCCGTCCTCGGCTTCCTCGACGGCGGCGCGGACGAGGTCCTCGTCAACGAGGCGCACTGGACCATGCGCAACCTCCTCCTCGAACGGCTCGACCCCCGCGCCCAGATGCTGACGGGCCGGCACAAGTCGCTCTCCATGGTCGAGGGCGTCCAGCACGGCGACGTCGACGGCATCGCCTTCGTCGGCTACCACACCGGGGCCGGCACGGAGGGCGTCCTCGCCCACACCTACCTCGCCAACTCCATCACCGGCGTCTGGCTCAACGGCGTCCGCGCCTCCGAGGGGTACCTCAACGCCCACGTCGTCGCCGAGTACGGTGTCCCCGTCGTCCTCGTCACCGGCGACGACCGCACCTGCGAGGACGCCCTCGCCTACGCCCCCGAGGCGCGCAAGGTCGCCGTCAAGGACCACGTGTCGCGGTACGCGGCGGTCTGCCGCACGCCCGCGCGGACGGCCGCCGAGATCCGCGCCGCGGCGAAGGACGCGGCCTCCCTGGCCGTACGGTGTGAACCGGTGCGCGGCGGACCGTTCACCGTGGAGCTGGAGTTCGACGCGGAGCACCTGGCCGCGGCCGCCACCGTCGTCCCGGGCGTGGTGGTCTGCGGCGAGCGCCGCGTCGCCCACACCGGCGCCACGATGTACGAGACGATCCGGACCTTCAAGGCGGTCACCACGATCGTCTCGGCCGCAGTGGAGGAGCAGTATGGCTGACCCGACCCGCCCGGACCGGGGGCACGAGCAGGACCCGTCCGACGGACCGGCTTTCGACGAGGTGGTGACGTTCACGTCCGACCTCATCCGCATGGACACCACCAACCGCGGCGGCGGCGACTGCCGGGAGCGCCCCGCCGCCGAGTACGTCGCCGAACGGCTCGCCGACGCGGGCCTGGCACCGCTCCTGCTGGAGCGGACCCCGGGACGCACCAACGTCGTCGCCCGCATCGAGGGCACCGACCCGTCGGCCGACGCGCTCCTCGTCCACGGCCACCTCGACGTGGTCCCCGCCGAGCCCGCCGACTGGACCGTCCACCCCTTCTCCGGCGAGGTCCGCGACGGCGTCGTGTGGGGCCGCGGCGCCGTCGACATGAAGAACATGGACGCGATGGTGCTCGCCGTCGTCCGTGACTGGGCCCGCCGCGGCGTCCGGCCGCGCCGCGACATCGTCCTCGCCTACACCGCCGACGAGGAGGCGAGCGCCGAGGACGGCGCGGGCTTCCTCGCCGACCGGCACGCCGACCTGTTCGAGGGGTGCACCGAGGCCGTCGGCGAGTCCGGCGGGTACACCTTCCACGCCGGCCCCGGCATGACGCTCTACCCGGTCGCCGCGGGCGAGCGCGGCACCGCCTGGCTCAAGCTCACCGCGCGGGGCAGGGCCGGGCACGGCTCCAAGGTGAACCGGGAGAACGCGGTCAGCCGGCTCGCCGCCGCCGTGGCCCGCATCGGCGAGCACCAGTGGCCCGTCCGGCTCACGCCCACGGTCCGCGCCGCCCTCACCGAACTCGCCGTCCTGCACGGCTTGGACGCCCCCGACCTGGACCGTCCGGACTTCGACGTGGACGGCCTCCTCGGCAAGCTCGGACCGGCCGCCACGCTCGTCGAGGCGACCCTCCGCAACAGCGCCAACCCCACGATGCTCGACGCCGGCTACAAGGTGAACGTCATCCCCGGCACCGCCACCGCCCACGTCGACGGGCGGACCGTGCCCGGCGGCGACGAGGAGTTCGCCGCGACCCTGGACGAGCTGACCGGCCCCGGTGTCGACTGGGAGTTCGTGCACCGGGAGGTCGCCCTGCAGGCGCCGGTCGACTCCCCGACGTACGCCGCCCTGCGCGCCTCCGTCGAGCGCTTCGACCCGGACGCGCGGGTCGTGCCGTTCTGCATGTCGGGCGGCACCGACGCCAAGCAGTTCTCCCGGCTCGGCATCGTCGGCTACGGTTTCGCCCCGATGCGGCTGCCCGTCGGCTACGACTACCAGGCCATGTTCCACGGCGTCGACGAGCGCGTCCCGGTCGACGCGCTGCACTTCGGCGTCCGCGTCCTCGACCACTGTCTGCGTACCGCATAGCCCACAGGGGGGAGTCGTCCATGGTGCCCACGGGCCCCTACGGAACCTGGCCGTCACCGATCGACGCGCGGCTGGCCGCCGCGCACGACGGACACCCCGAGTACGTCGGGACGGTGGGCGAAGAGGTGTGGTGGACCGAGCCGCGGCCGGCCGAGGACGGCCGCCGCGCCCTGGTCCGCCGCACCGCCGACGGCGCCGAGGAGACGGTGCTGCCGGCCCCCTGGAACGTCCGCAGCCGCGTCGTCGAGTACGGCGGCCGGCCGTGGGCGGGCACGGCGCGGCCCGACGGCACCGGGTCCCTCGTCGTCTTCTGCCACTTCCCCGACCAACGGCTGTACGCCCACGAGCCCGGGGGCACGGCCGCGCCGCGCCCCCTCACCCCCGTGTCGGGGACCGGGGCCGGCCTGCGCTGGGCCGACCCGGTGCTCCACCCGGACGGCCGCGAGGTGTGGTGCGTCCTGGAGGAGTTCACCGGCGAGGGCCCCGGTGACGTGCGGCGGGTCATCGCCGCCGTACCGCTCGACGGGTCGGCCGCCGACGACCGCTCCGCGATCCGCGAACTCACCCACGACCGGCACCGGTTCGTCACCGGACCCCGGCTCTCCCCGGACGGGCGGCGTGCGGCCTGGCTCGCCTGGGACCACCCCCTCATGCCGTGGGACGGCACGCTCGTCATGACCGGCGACGTCGTGGACGGCGGCCCCTTCGCGTCGGTCGCGCCCGTCGCCGGAGCCGTCGACGAGTCGGTGTGCCAGGTCGAATGGGCCCCCGACGGCTCCCTCCTGTACGCCTCCGACCGGGGCGGCTGGTGGGAGCTGTACCGGTCCAAGCCCGGCGGGGCGGCCGCGACACCTCTGTGCCCGGGCCGCGAGGAGGAGTTCGGCGGGCCCCTGTGGAAGATCGGGCTCAGCTGGTTCCGGCCGCTGGACAGCGGGCTCGTGGCGGTCGTCCACGGCCGCGGCGCCACCGCGCTCGGCATACTCGACCCCGAGACGGGCGAACTGGTCGACGCCGCCGGGCCCTGGACGGAGTGGGAGCCGACGCTCGCCACCCACGGCACCCGCGTCTTCGGCGTCGCCGCCAGCCCGCGCAGCGGTCACGAGGTCGTGGAGCTCGACACCGGCACGGGCCGCGCCCGCGTCGTCGGCGCCGCCCACCGCGACCCCGTCGACCCGGCCTACTACCCGGAGCCGCAGCTGCGGACCTTCACGGGCCCCGACAACCGCGAGGTCCACGCCCACGTCTACCCGCCGCACAACCCCGACCGGGTCGCCCCCGACGACGAGCTGCCGCCCTACGTGGTGTGGGCGCACGGCGGCCCCACCGGCCGCGCCCCCCTCGTCCTCGACCTGGAGATCGCCTACTTCACGTCGCGCGGCATCGGCGTCGCCGAGGTGAACTACGGCGGCTCGACCGGCTACGGGCGGGCCTACCGCGAGCAGCTGCGGGAGCAGTGGGGCGTCGTCGACGTCGAGGACTGCGCCGCCGTCGCCGAGGCCCTCGCCGCCGAGGGCACCGCCGACCCGGCACGGCTCGCCATCCGCGGCGGCAGCGCCGGCGGCTGGACCGCCGCCGTCTCGCTCGCCGCCACGGACGCCTACGCCTGCGCCACCATCCGCTACCCGGTGCTCGACCTGGAGGGCTGGGCGACCGGCGGCACCCACGACTTCGAGTCCCACTACCTGGAGTCCCTCGTCGGGTCGCGCGCCGAGGTCCCGGGCCGGTACCGCGAGCGCTCGCCGCTCGGCCACGTCGACCGCATCCGCACGCCGTTCCTGCTCCTCCAGGGGCTGGACGACGTGATCTGCCCGCCCGCGCAGTGCGAACGGTTCCTCGCGCGGATGGCGGGACGCGGCGTCCCCCACACGTACCTCGCCTTCGAGGGCGAGGAGCACGGCTTCCGCCGCGCCGACACCCTCGTCCGCGCCCTGGAGGCGGAACTGTCCCTGTACGCGCGGACCTTCGGCATCGCCCGCCCGGACGTGCCGGCCCTGGAGCCGCGGACGTGACGACCCGCACCGCCCTGACCCCGCTCATCCGCCCGCCGCGCCTGCGGCCGGGCGCGCGGGTCGCCGTCGTCGCGCCGAGCGGGCCGGTCGCCGAGGAGCGGCTGCAGGTGGGCCTCGACGTGCTGCGCGGCTGGGACCTCGACGCCGAGGCGCTGCCGCACGCCGTGGACCGCCACCCCACCGCCCGCTACCTCGCAGGCACCGACGCCGACCGCGCCCGCGACCTCCAGGCCGCCTGGTGCGACCCGGGAGTCGACGCGGTCGTCTGCGCCCGCGGCGGGTACGGCGCCCAGCGGGTCGTGGACCTGCTGGACTGGGACGCCATGCGGGCGGCCGGGCCGAAGGTGTTCGTCGGGTTCAGCGACGCGACGGCGCTGCACGAGGCGTTCGCGCTGCGGCTCGGCCTGGTGACGCTGCACGGCCCGATGGCCGGGGCCGCCGCCTTCCTGAAGGACACCGCCACGCAGGACGCCCTGCGGACGGCGCTGTTCGCGCCGGAGTCGGCGCGCGTGCTGGGAGCGGGCACCGCCCGCCCGCTGGTCGCGGGCCGGGCCCGCGGCGTCACCGTGGGCGGCTGTCTGAGCCTGCTCACCGCCGGGCTCGGCACGCCGGACGGGCGGACGTCGCTGCGCGGCGGGCTGCTGCTCCTGGAGGACGTGGGGGAGGAGCCGTACCGCATCGACCGCATGCTGACCCAGCTGCTGCGGGCCGGGCTGTTCGACGGCGTGGCGGGCGTGGCGCTCGGCTCCTGGGAGGAGTGCGGCCCCTACGACGCGGTGCGCGCGGTGCTGCGGGACCGGCTCGGCGGGCTGGGCGTGCCCGTCGTGGAGGAGCTGGGCTTCGGCCACGGCACGCCCGCGCTGACCGTGCCGCTCGGCGTACCGGCCGAACTCGACGCCGACGCCGGGGTGCTGCGGCTGGCGGAGCCGGCGCTGCGCTGAGCCGCGGTCACCGTGGCGCCCGCCGGCCGCGCGTGCCGGCGGCGAGGCCGGGGCGACGGGGGCGGGGGCGGCCGCGACCCGTGGGCCGCCGCGCCCCCGCCCCCCGTCGTCAGCGGGAGGACGCGGCCAGGGCGGCGTAGCCCGGCCGGATCACCTCGTCGATGAGGCGGCGGCGCTCCGGCAGCGGCAGGAAGGCGGCCTCGACGGCGGCGACGGTGAACTCCTCGAAGACCTCCGGGCCGTAGCCGAAGGCGTCCACCATGTGCTGGAACTCCTCGCTCATGGTGGTGCCGGACACCAGGCGGTTGTCGGTGTTCAGCGTGACGCGGAAGCCGAGGCGGCGCAGCCGGTCGACGGGGTGCGTCGCGTAGTCCTTCGCCGCGCCCGTCTGGAGGTTGGAGGTGGGGCAGACCTCCAGCGTGATCCGGTTGTCGCGGACGTACGCGGCGAGGTGGCCCAGCGTGCCGTCCTCGGCGATGTCGTCGGTGATGCGCACGCCGTGGCCGATCCGCTCGGCACCGCACACCTGGACGGCCTCGTGGATCGACTCGGCGCCCACGGCCTCGCCGGCGTGGATCGTGAAGTGGCAGTTGTGCCGCTTCAGGTGCTGGAAGGCGGGCAGGTGGCGGGCCGGCGGGTTGCCGATCTCGCCGCCCGCGATGTCGAACCCGGCCACGCCGCGCTCGCGGTGGGCGACGGTCAGCTCGGCTATCTCCAGGGAACGGTCCGTGTGGCGCATCCCGGTGAGCAGGGTGCCCACGGCGATGCGGCCGCCGGCGCGGCGCTCGCCCTCGCGGAAGCCCTCGTTGACGGCTTCGACGACCTCGTCCAGGGTCAGCCCGGCCGCGAGGTGCTGCTCGGGCGCGTACCGCACCTCCGCGTAGACGACGCCGTCGGCCGCCAGGTCCTCGGCGCACTCGGCGGCCACCCGGAAGAGCGCCTCGCGGGTCTGCATCACCGCGCAGGTGTGGGCGAACGTCTCCAGGTAGCGCTCCAGGGACCCGGAGTCCGCCGCGTCCCGGAACCAGACGGCCAGCTCGGCCGGGTCCTCGGTCGGCAGTCCGGTGTAGCCGCAGGCGCGGGCCAGCTCGATGATCGTGGCGGGGCGCAGGCCGCCGTCCAGGTGGTCGTGGAGGACCGCCTTCGGGGCCTGGCGGATCCAGTCGGCGACGGCACGGGACGAGGCGAGGTTGTCAGACAAGTGCATGACCGGAGTGTAGGGCACCCCGGCGGCGGCCGCCGTGACCCGCGCGACACCTCCGCGCGGGGGAGCGGCGGGGGCTCAGTTCGACTGGAGCAGCGGCAGGGCGGGGGCGCCGGTCGGCAGCATGTGCTTGGCCGCCAGCACCGGTGTCTCGCCTACCCGCACGACCTGCGTCACCAGCACCGCCGGGGTGTCCGCCGGCCGGTCCAGCTGCTCCCCGCGCCGCTGGCCCACCAGGGTCGCCGTCACGGCGCTGTGCCCGGCGAGTCCCACCCCCCGCGACGCCCCGACCAGCACCGACAGCATCGAGGTGCGCTCGGGGGCCGCCGCCTCCCGCAGGGCCGCGGCGAAGGCGGGGTGGACGCGCTCCAGCGTCTCGTCGGGCGCCGCCCACTCCTGGCTGAGCGCGGCGGCCGTGCCCTCCGCGGCGAGCAGGGACTCCCAGAACCGCAGCGCGGCCCGGACCGGCGCCAGCAGGTGCTGGGTGGTGAAGTCGGTCGGCTCCTCCACGGTCCGCAGCAGCGCCCGCACCCGGACGGGCGCCCCGGCGCCGAGCAGCTCCTCCAGGGGCCGGACGTACTCGAAGCCGCGCCGTGGCGGCCGGTCGTTGACCGTGCGCCCCACGCCCCGGCGCACCGACAGCAGCCCGTCCTCCTGGAGCAGCAGCAGCGCCTCGCGCAGCGCCGGCCGGCTCACGCCCAGCTCCCCGGCGAGGCGCGGCTCGGACGGCAGGGTGGACCCCGGCGGGTAGGTGCCCGCGTGGATGGCGTCGACGATCCGCTCGTACAGCACCACGACCGGGCGCCGCCGCTCCGCACTGACCACCGCTGTACCTCCCGGGCTCACCTGTCAGCAGGTCATGGCGCACGGTATGCCGCGCCGCCGTCACCCGGCAATCCCGTGCCGCACCGGCGTGGCCGTGCGGCGGCGGGTCGCCGGGGGCCGGTACGGCACACATCACACTCCGGTGACCCTTGACGTTTTACGCGCGTAGACCACAGGGTGTCACCTGGCACTTGTCTGACAACTGACGGGCGGGTGGCCATGACCCTGCACGAGATGACATCCCAGGCAAAGGGGCCGACATGTCAACCACGCCCGGCCGGACGCGTTCCGGAGCCGAATCCGACCTCGCGGGCCGCGGCCCCATGCTGCTGGCGATGGTCCTGGCCGTCCTCGGCTACCAGATCAACGCCACCATGCTCAGCCCCGCGCTCCCGGACGTCATCGAGCGGCTCGGCACCACCACGGCCGCCGCCGGCCTCTCCCAGACGCTGTTCTTCCTCATGGCGGCCATCGGCCAGGTCACCCTCGCCCGCCTGAGCGACCAGCGCGGCCGCAAGCCCATGATGCTCGTGTGCGCCGCCGTCCTGATCGTCGGCAACGTGCTCTGCGTGATCGCGCCGAACATCGAGGTCTTCATCGCGGGCCGCATCCTCCAGGGTGTCTCGGCCGCGATGTTCACCCTCGCCTTCCTCACGCTGAACCAGCTGCTCACCCCGGCCGGCTTCGGCAAGGCGGCCGGCATCATCACCGCCGTCAACGGCGGCCTCGCCGGCGTCGACGCCATCGCCGGCGGCCAGATCGCCGACACCATCGGCTTCCGCGGGATCTTCGTCTGCTCCACCCTCATCGCCGTCGCCGGCCTGATCGGCGTGCGCCGCTACGTGCCCGACGTACCGCCCACCACGGAGCCCGGCGCCCGGTTCGACGCGCGCGGCATCACCGCCCTCGCCCTCGGCCTCACCGGCATCCTCGTCGGCCTCGCCCAGGGTGCCGCCTGGGGCTGGACCTCGGCGCTCACCCTCGCCTTCCTCGTCGGCGGCCTCGCCTCCCTCGCCTTCTTCGTCCTCTCGCAGAAGACCGCCCCCAACCCGGTCATCGACCTGGACGTCCTCGCCTCCCGGCGCGCCTGGCCGCTGCTCCTCACCACGATCTGCACCCTCGGCGGCGCGTTCGGCGCCATCGCCCTGACCATCCCGCTGTTCTCCCAGGACGGGCGGGTCGGCCTCGGCCTCACGGCCGTCACCTCGGCGATCCTCTTCCTCACGCCGATCCAGCTCATCGGGGTGGTCTCCGCCCCGCTCACCGGGCGGCTCGGCCCGCGGATCGGCTGGCGCAAGATCGTCGTCACGGGCGCCGTCGCCAACTTCGCGATCTTCCTCGTGGCCACGCTCTTCCTGCACAACGAGTGGATCCTCGTCGCCGCGCTGGCCGCGCTCGGCGTCACCTACGGCGGCTTCATGCTCACCGGCCTCAACGGGCTCGCCGTGACCACCGCCCCGGCGGACAAGCCCGGCTCCCTCTCCGGCCTCAACGGCGCCTGCTTCGGCATCGGCGCCTCCCTCGGCATCGCCCTGGCCTCCGCCATGATCACCGCGGGCAGCGACGCCGGCGGCGTCACCGAGGCCGGGTACCAGAACGCCATGTACACCGCGCTCGCCCTGCTCGCCGTCGGCGTGGTGACCTCGCTGCTCATCCAGCGCCCGCCGGCCGAGGAGGCCGCGGGGGCCTCGGACGAACGCCCCGTGGTCGTCGCCCACCACTGAGCGGGACACCGCCTAGGCTGGCCGGATGCCCGACGACAAGAGCATCCGGCCGGCCGCGTACCTGGCCGTGGGACCCCGCGTGGGGCTGCGGCCCTTCCGGTACGAGGACGCCGACGAGTTCACCGCACGGGCGCGGGAGAGCCGGGACCTGCACCGGCCCTGGCTCTTCCCGCCCGACGACGCCGACGCCTACGCCGCCTACGCGCGGCGCCTGATCGAGGCTCCCGACCGCCTCGGCCACCTGGTCTGCGAGCGCGACGGCGGCGCCATCGCCGGCTTCGTCAACGTCAACAACATCGTCCTGGGCGCCTTCCGCAACGGCGCCCTCGGCTACGGGGCCTTCGCGCACGCCGCCGGGCGCGGACTGATGGGGGAGGCGCTCGGCCTCGTCGTGCGCCACGCGTTCGGCCCCCTCGG
The DNA here is from genome assembly GCF_043077165.1 of Streptomyces kanasensis. NCBI lineage: Bacteria > Bacillati > Actinomycetota > Actinomycetes > Kitasatosporales > Streptomycetaceae > Streptomyces > Streptomyces kanasensis. Next base: position 928,512 of record NZ_JBIBSF010000001.1, on the reverse strand, counting down.
GCTGCACCGCCTGGAGGCCAACATCCAGCCCGGCAACGCCGCCTCGATCGCCCTCGTCCGCCGCGCCGGGTTCCGCAAGGAGGGCTTCTCCCCGGCGATGCTCCTCGTCGACGGGGAGTGGCGGGACCACGAGCGGTGGGCGCTCACCGCGGACGAGCCGGCCGCGCGGGGCGCCGGCCCCGGTCGTTGACCTTCATGGTGTCCATGTCCGTGGCCGTGGAGGTCAGCGCCCGGTGGCCGAGACCCAGCGCGGCGAGCGCCGCCTCCGCCCGCTCCTCGGCGAGCAGCGCGGCCATCTCCTCCCCGTCGTCCGCGTCGGACACCACCGTGAAGCGGTAGCTGAAGCGCTTCAGCGCGGCGTCGTAGGTGAGCGAGCCCTCCTCCGTGAACCGCATCGAGGACAGGCCGTGCCGGTCCGCGTCGGCGAGGAGGCGCTCCCGGTCCTGCTCCGTCAGACCGTCCCATACGCCCCGCACGATCACCCGGTAGGTGTGACGCGCCCCCATGCCGTACCGCCTTCCGCCCCGCTCCGACCGAACCCGCGCCGGGGGGCGCAGGCGCCCTCCACCCTAGGGAGGCCGGGCGGGGACGCCCAGCGAATATCCGGCGCGCACCCGGCGCCCGATGGACGGAGCCCGGGGCCGGGTGTCCGCGCCCGGTCGCGGGGGCGGCGGACGCCGGACGGGCCGGCCGCGACCGGCGGCTAGCCGGCCCGGCGGTCCGCGTATTCGAAGACGGAGCCGTCCGGGTGGACCGCGATGAGGTTGCGGCCCACCGGCGTCGGGACCGGGCCGGCCAGCACCTTCGCGCCGACCGCCGTCAGCGCCGCGTGCGCCGCGTCCACGTCGGCGACCGCGATCGTCGCCGACACCTTGCGCAGCACCTCCAGCTCCGGCTCCGGGCCGCTCATCAACAGGAAGCAGCCGACGGCGGCGACGCGGACGCCGCCGCGCTCGAACCGCAGCGCCGGACCGCCGGTGAGCCGCTCGTAGAACGCCACCGAGGCGTCCAAGTCGTCGACGCAGATGCGCAGTGTGGTGCCGAGGATCTCCATACCGGACCAGGGTAGTTGGGACGCCTCACACCCGGCAGAGGATCTCCCCGTGCGGCACGGTGAACCACGCGTCAGCGCTCGCGCCCCACTCCCGCCACGCCCCCGCGGCGGCCGCCAGCCCCTCCGGCGTCGTATGGCCTCCCTCCACCGCCAGCCGTGCGTATCCGGACTCCGTCGTGCGGTCCGCCCACAGGGCGCTCCACCACGCGCGCTCCTCCGGTGTGGCGAAGCACCACACGGCGGCGCTGGGGGTGATGTCGGTGAACCCCGCCTGCCGCGCCCACGACAGCAGCCTGCGGCCGGCGTCCGGCTCACCGCCGTTGGCCCGCGCCACCCGCCGGTACAGGCCCCGCCACTCCTCCAGTGCCGGCGGTTCGGGGTACCAGGCGAACGCCGCGTAGTCGCTGTCCCGCGCGGCGACGACCCCGCCCGGACGGCACACCCGCCGCATCTCGCGCAGCGCGGCCACCGGATCGCCGACGTGCTGGAGCACCTGGTGGGCGTGGACGACGTCGAAGGAGTCGTCGGGGAAGTCCAACGCGTGGACGTCGGCGACCGCGCACACCACGTTGTCGAGGCCGCGCTCCGCGGCGACCGCGCGCGCCTGCGCCAGGACGCCGTCGGCGGCGTCGACCGCCGTCACGCGTCCCGGCGCGACCAGCGCGGCCAGGTCCGCCGTGATGGTGCCGGGACCGCACCCGACGTCCAGCACGTCGAGCCCCGGCCGCAGGGAAGCCAGCAGGTACGCCGCCGAGTTGTCGGCTGTGCGCCACCGGTGCGACCGCAGCACCGACTCGTGGTGGCCATGGGTGTAGACGGCATCCGCCATCGCCCTACTCCGTCTCTCTCGGGACCGGGACAGGACCGCCACGCTACGCCGGCCAACCGCATCCCGAGACGGGTTTCCCACCATGCGGACAAGGGTGGTGGGGGCGTTATCCAGGGGGAGGCCCGGGTACCCGCCGCGCATGACGACCAAGACCCCGCGGTCCCGGAAGCCGGTACGGGCGACCACCGCGGCGCTGGGCGCTGCCCTGCTGGCCGCGGTGGTCGTGAAGGCGCGCCGCCGCGACGCCCGCACGGCCGAGGACCGCCCGTACCGCACCGAGGACCCCACCACCACGCCCGTGGACGACTCCGCACCCGACTCCCCGGCCGCCCGCGAACCGGACGGCGTACGCGTCGTCGCCCCCGGCACCCCGCCCTCACCGGTGGTCCCCCCGCCGGTAGCGGCGCCGCCGCACCCTCCTTCGACGCCTGAGCCGCCGGAGCCGCCCGGCGCCCGGGGCGCCCAGGAGCCGCCGGAGCCGCTGGGGCCGCTCGGCGCCGAGGAGCCGCCCGCAGACCCCGGCCCCGCACCGCCGGAGCCTCCCGCCGCCCCGGAACCGCCGGGGCCGCCCGCTGACCCCGAGGCGCCCCACCACCGCGCCTGACCGCACGCCATCCACGGGAGGCCCAGTGACCACCGCGACGAGGCGCCGTCCGCGCGTCCTGATCGTCGGGGCCGGCTTCGCCGGCTACCGGACCGCACGCGAACTGTCCCGCACGCTGCGCGGCCGCGCCGAGATCGTCCTGCTCAACCCGACCGACTACTTCCTCTACCTGCCGCTGCTGCCCCAGGTCGCCGCCGGCATCCTCGAACCCCGCCGCGTCACCGTGTCCCTGCCGGGCACCCTGCGGGGCGTCCGGCTCGTCCTCGGCACGGCGGAGCGCATCGACCTCGACGCGCGCACCGTGCACTGCACCGACCCCGAGGGCACGCCGGGCCGGATCGACTACGACCGGCTCGTCCTCGCCGTCGGCAGCGTCAGCAAGCTCCTCCCCATCCCGGGCATCGCCGAGCACGCCACCGGCTTCCGCGGCCTGCCCGAGGCGCTCTACCTGCGCGACCACGTCACCCGGCAGATCGAGCTCATGGCCGCGGGCGCCGACGACCCCGCGACCGCCGAGGCCCGCCGCACCTTCGTGGTGGTCGGCGCCGGCTACACCGGCACCGAGGTCGCCGCCCACGGCAAGATGTTCACCGACGCCCTCGTGCGCAAGCAGCCCCACTGGCCGCGCGACCGCGCGCCCCGCTGGCTGCTCGTCGACGTCGCGGACCGCGTCCTGCCCGGTCTCGACGAGCGCCTCGCCGCCACCGCCGACCGGGTCCTGCGCGACCGGGGCGTCGAGGTGCGCACCCGCACCTCCGTCAAGGAGTCCACCGCCGACGGCGTCCTGCTCGACGACGGCGAGTTCGTCCCGACGCGCTCGCTGATCTGGTGCGTCGGCGTCCGGCCCGACCCGTTCGTCTCCCAGGTCGGCGTCCCCCTCCAGCAGGGCCGGATCGTCGTCACCCCGGAACTCGCCGTCCCCGGCCACCCGGAGGTCTTCGCGTGCGGCGACGCCGCCGCCGTGCCCGACCTCGCCCGCCCGGGTGAGATCACCCCCATGACGGCGCAGCACGCCTCGCGCCAGGGGAAGACCGCCGCCCGGAACGTCGCCGCGTCCCTCGGCCTCGGCACCGCCGTCCCGTACCGGCACGACGCGCTCGGCTTCGCCGTGGACCTCGGCGGGGTCAAGGCCGCGGCCAACCCGTTCGGCGTCCCGCTCTCCGGTCCGGTCGCCGGCGCCGTCACCCGCGGCTACCACCTGGCCGCCATGCCCGGCAACCGCGTCCGGGTGGCCGCCGACTGGCTGCTCGACGCCGCCCTGCCCCGGCAGGCCGTCCAGCTGGGCCTCGTCCGTTCCTGGCAGGTCCCCCTCGACACCGACGCACCCGAGCTCGCCCACACCCGCGGCGCGCCCGGGAAGGAGTGAACGACGCATGCAGTACGAGGAACTCGCCGAACTGGCCCAGCAGTTGCGCGTGGACGCGGTCCGTGCCGCCGACGCGGCCGGCTCCGGCCACCCCACCTCCTCCATGTCCGCCGCCGACCTCGCGGCCGTCCTCCTCGCCCACCACCTGCGCTTCGACTTCGACCACCCCGAACACCCCGGCAACGACCGGCTCGTCCTCTCCAAGGGCCACGCCTCGCCCCTGCTGTACGCCCTGTACCGCGCGGCCGGCGCCGTCGACGAGGAGGAGCTGCTCGGCTACCGCACGCTCGGCAGCCGCCTCGAAGGGCACCCCACACCGCGGCTGCCCTGGGTGGACACCGCCACGGGCTCCCTCGGCCAGGGGCTGCCCGTGGCCGTCGGCATGGCGCTCGCCGGGCAGCGCCTGGACCGGCTCCCGTACCGGGTGTACGTCCTGTCCGGGGACAGCGAGATGGCGGAGGGATCCGTCTGGGAGGCCGTCGAGCACGCCGCGTACAACCACCTCGACAACCTCACCCTCGTCGTCGACGTCAACCGGCTCGGCCAGCGCGGCCCCACCCGCCACGAGCACGACCTCGACGCGTACGCGCGGCGCCTGCACGCCTTCGGCTGGCACACCGTCGAGGTCGACGGCCACGACGTCCAGGCGGTCGACGCCGCCTTCGCCGAGGCCCGCTCCACCACCCGGAAGCCCACCGCCATCCTCGCCCGCACCCGCAAGGGCCGCGGAGTCGAGGCCGTGGAGGACCGCGAGGGCCTGCACGGCAAGCCGCTGCCCGACGCCGACGAGGCGATCGCCGAACTCGGCGGCGTACGCCACACCCGCGTCACCGTCCAGGCACCGCCCGACGGCAAGGTGACGACCGCCGTCGGCGACACCACGCCCGCGCCGCCGCGCTGGGACCCGGGCGACAAGGTCGCCACCCGCGACGCCTTCGGGCAGGCCCTCGCGGCGGTCGGCGCCGCGCGCGGCCGGGTCGTCGTCCTCGACGCGGAGGTCGGTGACTCGACCCGCGCCGAGGTCTTCGCCAAGGAGCACCCGGAGCGGTACTTCGAGTGCTACATCGCCGAGCAGCAACTCGTCGCCGGAGCCGTCGGCCTCGCGGCGCGGGGGTACGTCCCGTACGCCGCGACGTTCGCCGCGTTCCTCACCCGCGCGCACGACTTCGTCCGCATGGCCGCGGTCAGCCGCGCCGGCATCAACCTCGTCGGCTCCCACGCGGGCGTCGCCATCGGCCCCGACGGCCCGTCCCAGATGGGCCTGGAGGACATCGCGATGCTCCGGTCCGTCCACGGCAGCACCGTCCTCTACCCGTGCGACGCCAACCAGACGGCCCGGCTCACCACCGCCATGGCCGACCTGGACGGCATCCGCTACCTGCGGACCAGCCGCGGCGGGACGCCCGTCATCTACGGCCCCGACGAGGAGTTCCCCGTCGGGGGCAGCAAGGTGCTGCGCCGCCACGACGACGACAAGGTGACCATCGTCGCCGCGGGCGTCACCGTCCACGAGGCCCTCCGAGCGGCCGACCGGCTCGCGGAGAGCGGCATCCGGGCGCGCGTGATCGACCTGTACTCGGTCAAACCGGTGGACGCCGAAACGCTGAACGAGGCCGCCGGGCAGACCGGCTGCCTCCTCACCGTGGAGGACCACCACCCGGAGGGGGGCATCGGCGACGCGGTGGCCGAGGTGTTCGCCGACGGCCGGCCCGCCCCCCGCATGGCCCGCCTCGCCGTGCGGAACATGCCCGGCTCGGCGACGCCGGAGGAGCAGCTGCACGCGGCGGGCATCGACGCCGACTCCATCGCCGCGGCCGTGACGCTGCTGGTGGAGCGGGTCGTGACCTGACCACCCGCCCGGCCCGGCGCCGGGTCGCGAGCCCTCCCCGCCCGGCCCGGCGGGGAGGGCTCGCGGGCGCCGGCGGCCGGCGACCGGGAAGGCCGCCGGCGCGGCGCGGGCCCACCGACACCCCCGCCGGTCCCCCCGCGGTCGACGTCTCCCTCGTCCGCGTTCCGGCGTGACCACCCCGGCGCGGCGCGGGTCCGCCGACACCCCCGCCGGTCCGCCCGCCGACGCGCCCCGGTGGACATCTCCACCGTCGAAGCCCGCCGTCAAAACCCACCGGCACCGCCCGGCGCGGCGCGCGTCCGCCGACAGCCCCCGGCCGCCCACCCGCCGACACCTCCGCCGTCACCGCCCGGCGCGACCGCCCCGGACACGAGCCCCGGGCCGCCCGGTATGACGGCGTCCACGGACCGGGCGGGCACACCCGCACTCGCCGCCGCCACCGTCGAAGCCCTCGCCGTCGACGGGGGTAGGTGCGAAGGCGCCCGCCGGTCCCGTGCGGGCCGGCGGGCGCGGGGCGTTCCCGTCGCGGTCACCTGGTCGACGCCTCGGTCTCCTTCTCGTCGTACGGCCACCGCAGCAGCGCTCCGAGACCGCCGACCGGCAGCTGGTCGTCGACCTCCGGCCGGACGCGCAGGACCTCCGCCCCCGTCGCCAGCGCCGATCGCAGCAACGCGTCGTCCGCGCGGGCCGGCAGCGGCTCGGTCTCGCCCAGGTACTGGGTCTCCGTGCGCCGCACGGCCACCTGGTCCGGCGCGGCCCCCACCCACACCTGGCGGTGCGCGTCGGGCCCCTCCGGACGGATCAGCAGCTCGGCGATGCGGTGCTCGCGGGCGGCCTCGACCAGCGCGGACACCCCCTCACAGGCGGCCGCCCCCGCGGGGCTCCCGCCCTCCGGTGCCCGGGCCGCCCGGAACCGGTCGAGCTCCTGCTCCGCGGTACGCCGCAGGAACGCCTCCTTCGCGGCCCGCACGTCCTCGTCGAGCCGCTCCCGGGAGGGTCCGGCGGCCCGGCCCCCGTGCTCGCTCTCCACCACGTCCGCCTTCAGGCCGACGGGCAGTCGCTCGTGCACGGAGCGCCGCTCGCGCGGATCACCGGCGAGCACCACGAGGTCCGCGCCCAGGTCCTCGGCCGTGTCGGCGACGGCGTCGGCGATCTCGGCCGCGTTCTCCTCCCAGGTGTTCTCCACGCCCAGCTGGAAGTGCCGCTGGGACCAGGCGCCGCCCGAGGTGCGGTGCACCGGCCAGTCCCGGCCCTCCACCTGCCCGGCGGGCAGCGCCCCGACCGGGCTGCGCAGCTCCAGGTCGGCGCCGACGTGGTCGATGTACGCGACGAGGCACACGGGGTCCCCCGCGGCCAGGTCCAGCAGCGGCCCCAGACGCGGCAGCGCCGACCAGGAGACCCGGGTGGGCGCGAGCGGGCGGGCGGCCAGCGGCAGGTCGAGGGCGACCTCGCCGTGCGCGGCGAACACCGCGCGTCCGGCCTCGCCCGGTGGTCGGGGCCACCGGTTCAGCGCTTCGTGCACGGCGCGCTCGGTCGCCTCGTCGCACCCCTGCGCGGCGAGCTCCTCGCAGGCGTTGCGCGCCGTGAGCTCCTGCCGCCACTCGGCGGACTCGTCCCGCCGCGACGTGTCGAGGTACACGCTCGCCCACGGTCCGGGGTGGTCGTAGAGGCCGGTCAGAAAGGCGAGTCGCATGGCTCCCTCCCGGAGGCCGGTTCGTCGGTCCGCGACGGGTACCCGTGAGGTCGGCCGGCACACGGCCGCCCTCCTGTCGCGCGGAGCCCTGCCCGCGGCCAGAGTGGAACCCCACACACGCGGAGGTGATCCATGTCCGGCAGCCCGCTTCTCGACCGGCACGCGGAGGCGCTCGCCCTCTTCTCGTCGCGCGTCCACGCGGTCCGGGACGACCAGTGGGACGCGCCCACACCCTGCTCCGAGTGGTCCGTGCGGGACCTGGTCGGCCACCTGGCCGGCGAGCAGCTGTGGGTCGTGGACCTGGTGCGCGACGGCCGGACCGTCGCCGAGGTCGGCGGGAAGTACGACGGGGACGTGCTCGGCGACGACCCGGTCGCCACCTGGGACCGCGCCGCGGCGGGCGCACGCGACGCCTTCCGCGAGGACGGCGCGCTGGACCGGACGGTCAGCCTGTCGTCCGGCGACACCCCGGCCACCGCCTACTGCTCGCAGATGACGGCGGACGCGGTGGTCCACGCGTGGGACCTGTCGCGGGCGATCGGCGCGGACGAGCGCCTGCCGCGGCGGCTCGTCGACTTCGCACTCGGGGAGTTCACGCCCTACGCGGACTCGCTGCCGTCCACCGGTCTCTTCGACCGGCCGCTGGACGTACCCGCGGACGCCGACGCCCAGACGAGGCTCCTCGCCCTGCTGGGCCGCCGCGCGTAGGCGAGGCCGCCGCGTGCGGGGCGAGGAGCCTCGGTGACCGGTGCCGGTCACACGGCACCGGTCACCCGGAGTCAACGGTCACCCGGAGTCAGGCCCGCGCGCACGCGCCCGCCCGGGTCGGTGGACCGGGGCGGGCGCGCGCGTACGGAGCCGGGGGAGGGGCCGTGGGCCGTCAGGCGGCCCGGCTGCCCTGTCCGGCCTTGCGGAACTCGGCGGTGAACGTCTCGCAGAACGCCTTCAGGTCGTCCGGCTTGCGGCTCGTGACGAGCGTCGTGCCGGAGCCGTCGCCCGAGACGACGACCTCCTCGTCCACCCAGTCGCCGCCCGCGTTGCGGATGTCGGTCCGCAGGCTGGGCCAGGAGGTCAGCCTCCGGCCGCGCACGACGTCGGCCTCCACCAGCGTCCACGGGGCGTGGCAGATCGCCGCGACCGGCTTGCCCGCGTCGAAGAAGCTCCGCACGAGCGCGACGGCCCCCTCGTCCATCCGCAGGGCGTCCGGGTTGGCCACGCCGCCGGGCAGGACCAGCGCGTCGTAGTCGTCCACCGACACCTCCTCCACGGTCCGGTCGACCGGGAAGGTGTCGGCCTTGTCCAGGTGGTTGAACGCCTGGACGTGCCCGGACGACGTCGAAACCAGCTCCGGGGTGTCGCCGGCGTCGGCGACCGCCTGCCACGGCTCGGTCAGTTCCACCTGTTCGACGCCCTCGGGCGCCACCAGAAACGCGATGCGCACGGTCTCAGATCCTTTCGTCCATCGCTGTGTCGTTCTCGGGTGCGGCCCTGCTGATGTCGGCCAGGACCGAGCGGGGCTCCTCGGCGACCGCGAGGTCGCCCAGGCTGACCACGCCCACGGGGCGCCCGGCCTCCACGACCGGCAGCCGCCGCACGGCGTGCCGCCGCATCAGGCCCACGGCCGTCGCGACGTCGTCGTCGGGCCCGACGACGACCGGGTCGGGGGTGCACACGGTCTCGGCGCTCACGGTCGACGGGTCGGCGCCCTCGGCGACCGCCCGGACGGTGATGTCCCGGTCCGTCAGCACCCCCACGATCAGGTCCCCGTCGGCGACGAGCACGTCACCGACGTCCTGGGCCCGCATCAGCTGGGCGGCCTCGACGAGTGAGGCGTCGGGGCGGACGGCGGCCACTCCCGCGGTCATGACCTCGCGGACGAGCCGCGCCGTACCGCCCGCCGCCTCCGCCGCCGTCCCCGTCATCGCCCGTGCAGGGCGACTGCGACGTCCTGCACGCTGCGGTAGGTCCGGTCGCCGGGCAGTTCCTCCACCCGTTCCGTCAGCGGGTCGGGGGCGTGCCGTTCCCGCATGACGCGCAGCAGGTCAATCCGGTGGGCCGGGAACGGCGTCCGGGCGAGGTGCCGGGCCAGTTCGAGGCGCAGTGCCTCGAAGGCGTCGGACGGGCCGCGACCGGTGGCCAGCGCCGGGTCGTCGTCGGCCACCGGCTCGGGGTCGTGCCACTCCTCCGTACGGGTGGGGTGGCCGGACCGGAGCAGCCCTTGGAGCTCGTGTTTCATCGCGTCGTCCTGCCGCCGGCTGAGCCGATCGCTGCCTCGCTGCATGAAGTCCTCCACGGTGCCGCGTGTGTCGGTCGCCGGGCGGGTACCCGGCCGCGCCGCCGCAAACCACCACTTCACGGGCGCTTCGCCGGACCGCCGGTGGACCCGCGGGCCGGCCGTCGCGCGGCCCGCCGGTCGGCCCGCCGGTCGGCCCGCCGGTTTGGCGGGGGGCGTCGCGGGGACTCGCCGAGGCGGCCGGGTGGCTGAGCGGCCGGACGGCCGAGGGGTGAAGGGCGGGGAGCGGACCGGGACGCGCGGACGGCGGTCCGCCCCGGGCCGCTCCCCGCGTCCGTGGACGGAAGGGACGAGGCGATGGACGTCACGACCGCACTGCTCGCCCTGCTGCTGCCGCCCGCCCTGCTGGGCGTCGTCCTCGCCATGGCCCACTACGAGGACCGGATGCTGCCCGCGCCCCCCGAGGAGGCCGACGGCGCGGCCGGGGCGGCGGTCCCGGTCGAGCCGCTCGTCGCGCCGGTCGTCGACCCGACCGCCGTCGTGGCGCCCCTCGCCGAACAGCCCGACGCCGCCTGACAGCCCCACACCTCCGTACCGGCGCACGGCGCCCCGCGCCCATCCGTCCCGGGTACCGGGCCGGAGCGTCCCCGCCCGGCCCGATACCGCCACCGCACAGCGGGTTTGCCGGCGGCCGGCTTCCCGGTCACCGGCTCCCGACCGCCCTCCGGCCCGTGCCGGCCGGGGGCGCCGGGCGCGCTCCGGCGACGGAGCGGAGCCGCTCCCGGCCCCGCTCCGCCCCGTGCGCCGCTCCCGTCCCCCGCGCCGCCCCGGGCGGTGTGCCGCGCCGGCGCCCGCGACGCCCCAGGCCCCGTGCGCGGTCACCCGGACAGCCGAACTCCCGGGAGGCGCCGCACGGCCCCCGAAACGCCCCGCCCGGGCCCGCCACACCCGCTCCCGCCTGGGCGGACACCCCCGCGCGCGATCCGTGGCGGTGCGCCGCCACCGCCCCGGACGGACCGGCCGGGGGGCCCTCGGGAAGCCGAACGGCGCAATCAGGCGGACAGTGGGATCAAGGCGTTTGCCATCAAGGCCCCCGGGCAGGCGCATCTCGTGCTTCGGACCGGAGGCACGTCCGTGGGAGCGGCTCGCCGCTCCGGGCGTGTCCGCGCCCGGTTCCGGCGTCGGCGCTTCCCGGGGTGACAGCCAACCATCAGCGCCGCTCAGGGAGCTGAACACGATCATGCCTACCCTCGCTCACTCGAAGCATCCGCACGACGACGCGCCCGACACCGCCGAGGCGTTCCGGCGGCTGGCGTCACTGCCGCCCGGAGAGGAACGGGACCGTCTGCGCCAGGACATCGTCAGCGCGTGGCTGCCCATGGCCGACCGGCTGGCCGGCCGGTTCCGCAATCGGGGCGAGGCGCTGGAGGACCTCAAGCAGGTCGCCGCCCTCGGCCTGGTCAAGGCCGTCGACCGGTACGACCCGTCACGGGGCGCGGCCTTCGAGAGCTTCGCCGTGCCCACCATCACCGGGGAGATAAAGCGGCACTTCCGCGACCACATGTGGACCCTGCACGTGCCGCGCCGCGTGCAGGACCTCCGGGGCCGCGTCCGCGTCGCCTACCAGGAGCTCTCGCACTCCGTCGGCGGCCGCGCCCCGACGGTCGCGGAGATAGCCGAGAAGGCGGGGATGACGGAGGAGGAGGCCGTCGCCGGCCTCGAAGCCCTCGACAGCTTCACCGCCTTGTCGCTGGACGCCGAACTGCCCGGCACGGAGGACGGCTACACCCTCGTCGACGCGCTCGGCGGGCCCGACCCGGCCCTCGACGTCGTCGTCGACCGGGAGGCCGTCAAGCCGAGGCTGCGCACCCTCCCGGAGCGCGAGCAGAAAATCCTGTACATGCGGTTCTTCCGCGACATGACGCAGAGCAGCATCGCCGAGGACCTCGGCATCTCGCAGATGCACGTGAGCCGCCTCATCAGCCGCTGCTGCTCCCGGCTGCGCGAGGACATCATGCGGGATGCCGCGTAACCGCCGGTGTCACCCCGGACGGACCATCGCGAGACCCGTGTGGCGGGCGGCCGCGTCGGCCGCCTGCGCCTCCGCCATCGAGAACGGCCGCCGCGCGTCGACGCGCAGCAGTGTCAGCACGCCGAGGACCCGCGGCGTCCGCGGCCCGCCCTCCGGGTCGCCACCACGGTCGAGGACGGGCAGGCACAGCAGCGAACCGACCCCGGCGCGCACCAGCACGGCCGTCCCGGCGGCGTCCGTGCCCAGTGCCAGCGGGTCCTCCGGCCGTACCTGGAGGGTGGCCGAGGCGCTCCGCGCGGCCTCGGCGACGAGGGGACAGCGCGTCGGCTCCTGTGCGGCGAGCTCGCCCGTGAGCGCCTCCTCGCCGGGCGGTCCCAGCACCACCGCCCGGCGCGGGCCCGGCGCCGCGCGGTCCGCCGCGCCGGCGGGCGTCAGATCCGCGAGGACCCAGTCGGCGAACCGGCCGTGGAGGACCCGCGCCACCGCCTCCAGCGTCCCCGGGGCGTCCCCGGGCGGGCGGCGCAGCAGAGCGCTCGCGACCGCGTCGACCACGTCCAGGGCCGACGCCCGGGCGGTGGCCCCGGCCAGGTCGCCGGCCGCCGCCCCACCGGCCCCGGCCCCCGCCCCACCGGCCAGGACTTCCGCGTGTCCGCCCGGTACCGCACCCGCCGGTACCCCCGGTACCGCCGCGCCCGGCGCCTCCACGGCGCCGGTACCCGGCTGGAACACCACCAGCACCACCGGCACCGGCTCACCGGGCAGCGGCAGCACCGCCAGCGTCACCCGGACGGGCTCCTCCGAACGCGACCGCACCCGCACGGACAGGCTCCGACCGCCCTCGCCACGGGCCGCCGCGGCCACCTGAGAGCGGAACGCCGCCCCGTCGCCCGGCGCCAGCAGCGCCGCCAGCGGCCGCCCCGTCGCGTACCCGGCCGGGACCCCGGTCAGGACCGTCGCCGCCTGGTTCATCCGCCGGACGGCCGTGTCCCCGTCGACGAGGGCGACCGGCAGCGGAAGCCGCTGGAAGACGGCTTTCAGCAGCTGCGACTCCTGCCGCTCCGCCGGCCTCCCCGCCGGGGCGCGCGCCGCGAGGCGTTCGTACTGCGGCCACAGCGTCTCCGCCACGTGCTGCAGCTCGAACAGGGCCGTGTCCAGGGCGTCCCGCCGCTCCTCCGGGGGCAGCGCGCGGGCGGCGCGCAGCTCGCCCACCCGCCGGACGAAGTCCGCGAGGTCGCGGCCGAAAGCGTCGGTCCCGCTCATCCGGAGGCCCTCCCGCCGCCCGGGCCCGCGCACCGCGTCCCGGGCCTCCGCCCGCCACTCCACGGCGCCCCCGGATCCCGCCGGCGCCCGCCACCCCACCCCGCTCCCGGTCCCCGGGAGCGCCCGTCACCACGCCGCGCTCCCGGCTCCGACCGCCGCCCGTCACCCCACCGCGCCGCGCACGCCCGCGCGCGTTCTTGGGTCGCCCGCACCGTCGTCCGCATGTAGGCACGGTAACCGGGTGCACGCCGCACACGCCCGGCCGTTTCGGGCCGCTGCGGGCGGGCAGCCGCACGTCGAGAGGAGCACCCCCCGATGCCGATCCAGCACGAGGACGACGGACCGGTCCCGGTGTCCGCGGCGCGCCGGCTCCGGCGGCTCGCCGAGGAGTGCGTCCGCTCCGTACCGGCCTGCTGCGGCGCCGCCGCGACCCTCGGCGACGACGCACGGGAGGTGGACCACGGCCCGCCGCGCGGACCCCGGCAGGAGCGGCGGCACGGACCCGAGCCGCACCCACCCGAGCCGCACCGGCCCGAGGTGCACGGGCCCGAGGCCGACGGGTGCCGCACGGCGGCCACCCATCCGGACCTGGCCGCCCTCGTGACCGTCCAGCTCGACGCGGGCGAGGGGCCCGTACGGGCGGCGCTCGACGGAGGCCGGCCCGTCGAGGTCCCGGACCTCCTCCACGACACCCGGTGGCCCGCCCATCGGGCCGCCGCGCTCCGCGCCGGGCTGCGCACCAGCGTGACCCTGCCGTTCCGCCGTCCGGGCACCGACGTCACCCTCACGCTGTACGGCTTCCGCCCCGGCTCCCTCGCCGGCGCCGCGCACGGTCCCGCGGCCGCCCTCGGCGAGGCGGCCACCGCCGCACTCGTCCGCGACGACCTCCATCGCGCCGCCCTCGCCGAGGTCGGCCAGCTGGAGACGGCGCTGCGCTCCCGGCCGGTCATCGACCAGGCGGTCGGCATCGTCGTGCACGCCCTCGGCTGCGGCGCCGAGGACGCCCACGCCGTGCTCCGCCGCGTCTCGCAGCTCACCAACCGCAAACTGGCCGACGTCGCCGCCGCCGTCGTCCGCGCCCGCGGCCACGGCCTGGAGAAGGAGCTGGCACGCCTGGCCGCCCGCCCCCCGACCGCCCGCCCCCGAACGGCGAACCCCCGGGAATCTTCGTATAAAGACAGTGCGCACAGGAACCGGAGCGAAGCTTGACGAAGCGGTACGAGAGGTCCCGGGAGGTCGAGGCGATGCACAGCTCCGCCCCCGAGGGGCACGGCCAGGTGCGCCATGCCCCGCCCGCCCCCGACACCGGCCTGCCCGTCCTCCCGGAGCTCTCCGGCCTCCTCGCCGCCGCCGCGGGCCGCACCGACGCCGAACCACCCGGCGGCGGACCGGTGCTGCGGGAGGCCGCCTGCGGCTACTGGTCCCGACGCGGCCTGGACTGCCACCCCGAGGACCTCGTCGCCGCCCCGGGCGCCGGCCCGCTGTTCCTGGCGCTGCTCGCCGCGCACGGTGGCGACGTCCTGATGCCGCGGCCCTGCCCGCTCGCGTGGACGCCGCAGGCCCGCCTCCTCGGCCGCCCCGCCTACCACGTGCCCACGCCCGCCGAGTGCGGCGGCGTCCCCGACCCCTACGCCCTCCTGGAGACCGTCCGCCGGGTGCGGGCCGAGGGCGGCCGGCCGGCCGTGCTGCTGCTGTCCGTCGCCGACGACCCCACCGGCACGGTCGCGTCCCCCGAACTGGTCCGCGAGGCGTGCGAGGCGGCCGTCGGGGAAGGGCTCCACATCGTCAGCGACGAGACGTGGCGCGACACCGTCCACCACCCCCGGGACACCGTGTTCGTCAGTCCCGCCGAGATGTGCCCCGACGACGTCACCGTCGTGTGCGACCTGGCGGGCTCGGTGGCCCCCGCCGCCTGGCCCGCGGCCGTGGCCCGCTTCCCCACCCGGCCCGGTGCCACCGCCCACCGCGCCCGCGTCCTCGACGTGCTCACCGCGCTCGGCGCCGACCTGCCCGGCCCCCTGGCGACCGCCCTCGCCCACGCCCTCGACGAGCCGCAGACCCTCACCGCGCGCACCGCCGCCGCGAACGCCCTGCACGCGCGCGTCGCCGCCGCGGCCCACCGGGTGGTGCTCGCCGCCGGCGCCCTCGCCCTCCCGCCCGAGGCGGGCCGCCACCTCTACGCCGACCTCGGCCCGCTCCGCGGGCACCTCGCCGAGCGGGGGGTCACCGACTCCATCGAGCTGGAGGAGTACCTGACCGCGCGCCTGGGCACCCCCGTCCCCGGCGGCCACCGCTTCGGCGACGAACTCGGCGCGCTGCGGGTACGTCTGGCCACCACGCCGCTGCTGGGCCCCACCCCCGCCGAGCGGCTGGAGGCCCTGGCCGCGGCCGACCCGCTGGACCGGCCCCGCGTGACGCAGGCGCTGGGCGCCCTGTCGGCCGCCCTCGGCGGCGGCGCACCGCGCACGGACCGCGCCGACACCGGTGAAGGAGCCCGCACATGACGGACCCGACCCACGCCGACCCACCGCTCCCCGCGGGTCCCGCCGCCGCGCCCCGCCACGGAGCCCCGGCGGCCCCCGCCCCCCGGCCGCTCGGTGAGGTGCGCCGCTGGCCGCGCTCCTTCGCCGACCGCCTCACCGCACCGCTGCCCGGCGTCCGCGCCTTCGCCCGCCTGGCCCGGGAGGGCGCGGCCGCGGTGCGCCCCGGCGCCGACGGGCTGCGGGACGTGCCGAAGCTGCCGTTCGCCCCCGGTCCGCTGCCGCCCGCCGACCCCGACACGGTGGCCGTCACCTGGGCCGGGCACGCCAGTTGGATCGTGCGCGTCGGCGGCCTCACCGTCCTCACCGACCCCGTCTGGTCCCGGCGCATCCTCGGCACCCCGGCCCGCGTCACACCCGTCGGCGTCCGCTGGGAGGACGTGCCCCCGGTCGACGCGGTCGTCATCAGCCACAACCACTACGACCACGTGGACGCGCCGACGCTCCGCCGGCTCCCGCGCAGCACCCCCGTCTTCGTCCCCGCCGGGCTCGGCCGCTGGTTCCGCCACCGCCGCTTCTCCACGGTCACCGAGCTCGACTGGTGGGAGGGGGCCGAACTCCACGGCGTCCGCTTCGACTTCGTACCGGCCCACCACTGGTCCAAGCGCGGCCTCACCGACACCTGCCGCACGCTGTGGGGCGGCTGGGTCCTCACCGACCGGCGGGACAGGAGCGTGTACTTCGCCGGTGACACCGGGTACGGCCACTGGTTCCGCCGGATCGCCGACCGCCACCCGGGGATCGACCTGGCGTTGCTGCCCATCGGCGCGTACGCGCCCCGCTGGTGGCTCGGCGACGTCCACACCGACCCGGAGGAGGCCGTCCGCGCCTTCCGCGACCTGGGGGCCCGCGCGATGGCCCCCATGCACTGGGCGACGTTCGTCCTGTCCTCCGAGCCGGTCATGGAGCCCCTGACCCGGCTCCTGGCCGCCTGGGAGGCGGCCGGCCTGCCCCGCGAACGGCTCTGGGACCTGGCGGTGGGCGAGTCCCGCGTCCTGTGACCGCCGACCACCCCACCGCACGCGCCGTCAGGCACGCGTCGCCCGCCGTGGCCCGCCCGCCGCCGCGCGCCCGTCAGCCGTGCCGGCCCGCCCGCCGAGCCGGCCCGCCGCCGCGCGCCCGTCCGCCGTACGAGCCCGCCGCCGTACGCGTCCGCGCGCCCGGCACCGTCCGCCGTGCGCGCCTAACCGCCCCGCGCCCGGCGCCACAGCGGCGGCACCGCGCCGACCAGCAGCGTCAGTCCCACCACCGCCGCCACCCCCTGCCACGGGTGCGGGAAGAGCGAGCCGCCCGCCACGCCCACCAGCTGGTAGGCCACCGCCCAGGCCAGCACCGCCGGAACGTCCGCCCGCACGAAACGTCCCAGCGGCATCCGCGCCAGCAGGCACGCCAGCATCACCGGGATCCGCCCCGCAGGCACCAGCCGCGACAGCACCAGCACCGGCACCCGGTGCTGCCGCAGCCGCTCCTGCGCCCGCTCCAGGCGGTCCGGCGCCGCCCGGGACCGCAGCGAGGCCAGCCACCGCGACCCGTTGCGCGACCCGGCGCCGCGCCGGCCCAGCCAGTACAGCGCGGCGTCGCCGGTGAGCGCCCCGGCCGACGCCACCAGGAAGACCCACAGCAAGGAGAGCGGCGCCGTCTGGTGGAAGGCGACGACCGCCGCCGAACCGACGATCGGCCCCGTGGGCACGACCGGCACCAGCGCGCCCAGGGCCACCAGCAGGAACAGCGCCGGGTACCCGACGGCCCGCTGGGTGTGCTCGTCGGGCAGCTGGCCGACCAGGTCGGCGATCACCGCGCCGCCCAGGGCCGCACCCGCTCCCCGTGCCGCGGCACGTGGACCTCCACCCCCGGCGCCAGCCGCGCCGCGAACCGGGCGAACTCGCCACCCGGGGCGTGGAACTCGTGCGGCCGCACGGCGCCCATCCCGATCGGCCAGAACGTGCCGTAGTGCACCGGCACCGCGGCCCGCGGGGCCAACACGGCGAGGGCCTCGGCGGCGCGCCGCGCGTCGAGGTGCCCGTGGCCCAGGTACGGGCCCCAGCCGCCCACCGGCAGCAGCGCGAGGTCCACCCCGCCGACCGCCTCCGCCATCCCCTCGAACGGGCCGGTGTCACCGGCGAAGTACGTCCGCGCCGCGCCCCGGACCACGTACCCGAGGGCGGGGGAGCGGTGCGGCCCCACCGGCAGCCGCCGCCCGTCGTGGGCGGCCGGCACGGCCCGCACCACCACGGCGCCGACCTTCACCTCGTCGCCGGCGCCGACCTCCGTCACGCGCAGCCCGCGCAGCCGCCGCAGCCCCGGCACCGACCGTGCCGCGCCGCGCGGCACCACCAGCCGCGTGCCCGGCGCGAGCCGGGCCAGCGACGGCACGTGCAGGTGGTCGGCGTGCAGGTGCGACACGAGCACCACGTCGGCCCGGGCCGCCTCGGGCGGCGGCGGAGCGCCGCGGCGCCGCCGCAGGTGCGCGACGCGGCGCGCGAACAGCGGGTCGGTCAGCACCCGCACACCGGAGTCCTCGACCGTGCAGGTGGCGTGACCCCACCAAGTGACCTCCATGCCCAAGAGCCTAGGGGCTGCCCCGCCGGTCGGGTCGGGCCTCCGGCGCCCCGGCCTCCGGCGCCCCGGCCGCCCGGCCTCCGGCCTCCGGACGCCGCGCCGATGGCCGGCACGGCACCGTGTGCCACGCTGGAGCGGGACGGCACGGGCGAAAGGCGGAGGTCGTGAGCGTCGGGTGGTGGAGGAAGGCGGGCGCGGGCCTCCTGCGGGTGGTCGTCGTGTGGGCCGTGTCGACGCTCACCCTCCTCGCCCTCGCCGGGGCGCTGCCCGACGTGCAGCTCCAGTCCGACGACGGCGACAGCATCACCCGCACGGCGGTCACCGCGGCCTGGGCCGCCGGCGCCTTCGGCCTGCTGGGCGCGCTGGTGTGGCCGCTGGTCGTCCGGGCGCTGCTCCTGGTCCCCGCGCTCGTCCTCGGCGTGCTGGTGTTCGCCCTGAACGGCTCACTGCTGCTGGTCGTCCTGTGGATGATCCCCGACGGGCGCGGCGAGGCCGACCCCGAGAACGCCGTCGTCGTGGCCGCCGTCATGTCCGCCGTCGCGTCGGCGACGTCCACCGCGCTCGCCGTCCGCGACGACGACGCCTACCGGCGCCGCCTGTACCGCCTGGCCGGGCGGCGCCGCACCGCCGCGGCGCCGGGCCCCGGCAGCCCGCCGGGCACGGTCTTCCTGCAACTGGACGGCGTGGGCCACCGGGTCCTGCGGGACGCCGTCGACGCCGGCCTCATGCCCACCGTCGCCGCCTGGGAGCGCACCACGCACCGGCTCACCCCGTGGCGCACCGACTGGTCCAGCCAGACGGGCGCCAGCCAGCTCGCCCTGCTGCACGGCACCAACCACGACGTGCCCGCGTTCCGCTGGTACGAGAAGGACACCGGTCGGCTCATGGTGAGCAACCGCCCCTCCAGCGCCGTGGAGCTCCAGCGCCGCGCCGCCGAACGCACCGGCGACCCGGGGCTCCTCGCCGAGGACGGGGCGAGCCGGGGCAACCTCTTCGGCGGCGGCGCCGACCAGCTCGCCCTGGTGCTGTCGGTCTCCGCCCGCCGCGGCCCCGGAACACGCTCCCGCGCCGGATACTTCGCGTACTTCCGCGATCCCGCCAACGCCACGCGCACCGCGATCTCCTTCGTCGCCGAGGTCTGCCGCGAGCTGGTCCAGTCGCTGCGCGCCCGGCTCCGGGGCGACTCCCCGCGCGTGCCCCGCGGCGGCCTGTACCCGTTCGTGCGGGCCTTCGCCACGGTGGTGGAGCGCGACGTCGTCGTCGCCGCGGTCATGGGCGACGTCCTGGCGGGCCGGACGGCCGTGTACGCCGACCTCGTGGCGTACGACGAGGTCGCGCACCACTCCGGGCCGCGCGGCGCGGACGCCGTGCAGGTCCTCCGGCGCCTCGACCGCTGCGTCGCGGCGATCGCCGAGGCCACCGAGCACGCCCCCCGCCCGTACCGCATCGTGCTCCTCTCCGACCACGGGCAGAGCTTCGGCGAGACCTTCGAGAGCGCCTACGGCCTCACCCTGCGCGACCTCGTGCGGGCGGGCTGCGGCCTGCCGGTGTCCCGCAGCGCCCGGCACAGCGCGAGCGGGGCGGAGGCCCGCAACGCGCTGCGCAGCGCCCTGCACCGGCCGGTGGAGGGGGAGGGACGCGACGAGCGCCCGCCGGGCGGCGCCGGTCCCGTGGTGCTGGCCTCGGGGAACCTGGGGCTGGTGTACTTCCCCGACGTACCGCACCGGCTGACGCGCGAGGAGATGGACGCCCGTCACCCGGGGCTGCTGCGGACGCTCGCCGGGCACCCCGGCATCGGCTTCCTGCTGGTCCGCAGCGAGCGGCACGGGTCGGTGGTGCTCGGCGCGGGCGGGTTCGAGGCGCCCGTCCGCGACCTCACCGACGCGTCCGGCCCGCTCGCGGTGTTCGGCCGGGGCGCCGCGGACGCGATCCGGCGCACCGACACCTTCCCGCACGTCGCCGACATCATGGTCAACTCCATGTACGACCCGCGCACCGACCGGGTGCACGCCTTCGAGGAGCAGATCGGCTCCCACGGCGGCCTCGGCGGCGGCCAGTCGGACGCCTTCCTGCTGTGGCCCCGTGACTTCTCCGCGCCGACCCCCGACGGTGCGCCGCCGGTCGGCGCGGAGGCCGTGCACCGGGTGCTGCGGCGGTGGCTGGCGGAGGGCCGCGGCCCTCAGGTGCCGATCGGCCACGTGCAGGAATCACCGTCGGAGCCGCTGGTGGGCGAAGCATTTCCGGTACCGGGCCGACTCGCGCCGGACAAAGACGGGTGATTTGGAGCGCTGTTTCGCCGTACGTGAGCATGTTCGACGTTTGTACGGAGAAAGGCGCACCACCCCTCATGACCACGGTCAGTACCCCGGACGCCGGGCAGGACACAGCGGGCACCGGGCAGGACACCCCCGCCGGAGCGGACGCCCCCACCCGCGGGACCCCCACCGGAGCGGGTTCCGCGACCGCACCGGATTCCGCGGCCGGGCGGGGCGCCCCGGGGGCCGCGGCCGCCGGCGAGGGCGGCCCGCACGCGCGGCGCTTCGGCCTCCCCGTCGCGACCGCGCTGGTCATGGGCAACATCATCGGCGGCGGCATCTTCCTGCTTCCCGCGTCCGTCGCCCCCTACGGCACCATCAGCCTCGTCGCGTTCGCCGTCCTCACGGCCGGCGCCATCGCCCTCGCGCTGGTCTTCGGGCGGCTCGCCGAGCGCCACCCCCGCACCGGCGGCCCGTACGTCTACGCCCGGGAGGCGTTCGGCGACTTCGCCGGGTTCCTGTCGGCCTGGTCGTACTGGATCACCACCTGGGTCTCCAACGCCGCCCTCGCCGTCGCCGCGGTCGGCTACCTCGACGTGCTGCTGCCGCTGCACGGCTCCGTGGCCGCGACCGTCACCGCCGCCCTCCTCGTCCAGTGGCTGCCGGCCCTCGCCAACCTCGCCGGCACCCGCTACGTCGGCGCCGTGCAGCTGGTCGCCACCGTACTGAAGTTCGTCCCGCTGCTCCTCGTCGCGGTCTGCGGCCTGTTCTTCTTCGACGCCGACAACCTCGGCCCCTTCCGGGCGGGCGACTCCGGCGCGCTCGGCGCCGTGTCGGCGTCCGCCGCGATCCTGCTCTTCAGCTACCTCGGCGTCGAGTCCGCCGCCGTCAGCGCGGGCGAGGTGCGCGACCCCCGCCGCAACGTCGGCCGTGCCACCGTCCTCGGCACGCTGGGCGCCGCCGTCCTCTACCTGCTGGGCACGGTCGCGGTCTTCGGCACGGTCGCCCACGACCGGCTCGTCGACTCCTCCGCGCCCTTCTCCGACGCCGTCGACGCGATGTTCGGCGGCACCTGGGGCGGTACGGCCGTCGCCTGCATGGCCCTCGTGTCCATGGTCGGCGCGCTGAACGGCTGGACCCTGTTGAGCGCCCAGACCCCGTACGCGGCCGCCCGGGACGGGTTGTTCCCGCGGGTCTTCGCCCACCGCAGGCGCGGCGTCCCGACCGCGGGCGTCCTCGTCACGGTCGTCCTCGCCTCCCTGCTGACCGTCTACAACTACACGGCGGGCTCCGACGGCGTCTTCGAGACGCTCGTCCTCGTCACCACCTTCACCGCGACCGTGCCCTACCTGCTGTCGACCGCCGCACAGATCCACTTCCTGCTCTCCGGCCGGGGCGACCGCGTCCACGGCCCCCGCCTCGTGCGTGACGGCGTGCTCGCCGCCCTCGCGTTCGGCTTCTCCATGTGGCTGGTCGCCGGGTCCGGGTACGCCGCGGTCTACCAGGGCGTCCTGTTCCTCTTCGCCGGTGTGCTCGTCCACGCCTGGATGTCCGCCCGCCGCACCCGCACACCCTGACCCCGGTACGGCCACGGCGTGACCCCGGCCTGACCCCGGCCTGGCCCTGACCCCGGCCCGGCCCCGGTACGGCCCCGGCCTGACTCCGGCCCGGCCACGCTGGGCGCCGTAGGGCGACGAGGTGGCGCCCGCCGTGGCGTGCCGCCGGCCCCGCGCCACGACCGCGCCGGACGCGCGCCGGGGAACCGCGCCGCCACGCCCCGGCGCGCCCGTGCCCGCGCCAGGGGGTGGCCCCGGCCGCGGTCCGGAGCCGGCACCGTGGCCGCCGCGGGCGCCCTCGCCGTCGCCGGAACGGCGCAACGCCGTACTCCGGCCGGGCGGTTCCCGCCCGCCGAGCGCGCCGAGGCGGGGGTGGGGGCAAAGGATCGGGTCCAGGAGGTCCCGCCATGCCCCGCACCAGCCCCGCGACCGCCGTCCGCGCGTCGGTGCTCGCGGCGCTGCTGCTCCTGGTCACCTTCCTCGGCGCCACCGCCGCCGCCGCGTCCGGCTCCGCCGCCGAGTTCCGCCCCGCCGCCTCGGCGGCCCCGGCACCGGCACCGGCCGGTGAAGGCGCCTGCGACCCGGGCGAGACGGACCTGACTCCGCCGTCCCGCGCACCGCGCGGCAAGGGCCGTACGTCCGCTGCCTCCGCCCGGTCGACCCCGCCCGCCCGCTCGGTACCCGTCGACCTGCCGCCACGGGGCGCTCCCGCGGCGGCGCCGGCCCCCGACCCGGCGGTACGCACCGTGCGCTGCGTGGTGCTGCGCCGCTGACCGGCCCGCGGCCCCCGGACGGGGGCCCAGCGACGTCAGCAGCCGACCGCACGAGGAGCACAGCCATGCCCGTCGACCCGTTCGCCGCCCTGACCGCCCTGGTACGGGCGGAAGCCGCCCGCAGCCGCCCGGCGGAGACCGACCCGGACCGGCGCCCCGCCCCGGAGCCCCCGCCCGCCCCCACCGCCGGCAGCAGCCAGGACCCCGGCGTGACCCCCGGGACCCGCTGACACCGCCCATGGCGCTCCGCCCCGCCCGCCGCGGTACGGTGGGCCGGGCGCCGCCCAGGAACGGGGTTCGTGCCGATCAGCTCCGGGTCGCGGTGCCCGGCACCAGCTGTCGCCGCGGTGCCGTCGGTCGCCGACGCCCCGCGTCGACTCCCTCCTCCGCCGTGCGGGCGCACGCACCGGACGCCGCTCCCCGATCCGGCCTGATCGACACGACGCCCGCTAGCGCGGGGCCGCGACCGGGCGGGTGTCCGTCCGCCCGGCGTCCGTGCGCCCCGCGTCCGCCCCCCGGCCGTCCGCCGCCGCCATGGTGGACGCCGACTCCCCCAGCGCGTCCAGGACCGGGCGGATCAGGGGGTGGTCCTCGGCGCCCCGGCGTACCGCCGCGAAGACCCGGCGGAACGCGGCGGGGCCCGTCACGGGCCGCACCACCACGTCCTTCAGCTCGATGCCGCGCAGCGCCGAACGCGGGACGAGCGCGACCCCGGCGCCCGCCCCGACGAGGGCCGTCACCGCGCGGAAGTCGTCCGAAACGTGCACGATCCTCGGCTGGAAACCGGCCAGCTCACAGGCGAACAGCACCATGTCCTGGCACGGGTTGCCCGGGGACTGGCCGATCCAGTCGCTGTCGGCCAGCGCGGCGAGCGCCACCTCCCGCTCCGGCACCAGCGGGTGCCCCGCGCGGAGCACCGCGTCGAACGGCTCCGCGTACAGCGCCACGCGCGCCAGCCGGCGGTCGCCCTCGCGCGGGGCGCCCCGGTACTCCACCGCCACCGCCACGTCGGCGCCACCGTCCAGTACCAGCGGCAGCGACTCGTCGCCCTCGGCGTCCCGCACCCGCACCCGGATCCCGGGGTGCCGCCGGGCCAGCCGCCCGATGGCCGGGGCCAGCACCTCGGCGATGCCCGTGGCGAACGCGGCGACCGTCACCTCGCCCGCCGTGCCGTCCGCGTACGCCGCGAGCTCGGCCTCGGCCCGCTCCAACTGCGCCAGCACCTCGTTCGCGTGCTCCAGGAGGATCTCCCCGGCCGGGGTGAGCCGCACGCCCCGGCCGCTGCGGGTCAGCAGGGTGTGCCCGGTCTCCTGCTCCAGCGCGGCCAGCTGCTGGGACACGGCGGACGGCGTCAGGTACAGCGCTGCGGCCGCGGCGGTCACCGTACGGTGGTCCGCCGCGGCCCGCAGGATGCGCAGCCGGCGGGGGTCGATCACCCTGCCATTGTCACCCGCCGGCCGGGTCCGGCGTCACGCGTCCAGCACGGCCCGCGCGTCCACGAACGCCGCCACGGCGCGCTCCACGTCCGCCGTCGAGTGGGCCGCCGACAACTGCACCCGGATCCGGGCCTGGCCCATCGGCACGACCGGGTACGAGAAGCCGATCACGTACACGCCGCGCTCCAGCAGCAGCTCCGCCAGGCGGCCCGCCCGCGCCGCGTCGCCGATCATCACCGGCGCGATGGCGTGGTCGCCGGGGAGGATCTCGAAGCCCTCCTCCGCCATGCGGGTGCGGAACAGCTTCGTGTTGGCGTCGAGCCGCTCGCGCAGGTCGCCCGCCGACTCCAGCAGGTCGAGGACCTTCAGCGACGCGGCGGCGATCACCGGCGCGAGGGAGTTCGAGAAGAGGTACGGGCGGGAGCGCTGGCGCAGCAGCTCCACGATCTCGGCGCGCGCCGCGACATAGCCGCCGGACGCGCCGCCCAGCGCCTTGCCGAGGGTGCCGGTGACGATGTCGACGCGGTCCATGACCCCGTGCAGCTCGGGGGTGCCGCGGCCGCCCGCGCCGACGAAGCCGACGGCGTGGGAGTCGTCGACCATGACCATCGCGTCGTACCGGTCGGCCAGGTCGCAGATCTCCTTGAGCGGGGCCACGTAGCCGTCCATGGAGAACACGCCGTCGGTGACGATCAGCCGGCGCCGGGCGCCCGCCGCCTCCTTCAGCCGGGCCTCCAGCTCGCCCAGGTCACGGTTGGCGTACCGGTACCGCGCCGCCTTCGACAGGCGGATGCCGTCGATGATCGACGCGTGGTTGAGGGCGTCGGAGATCACCGCGTCCTCGGCACCGAGGAGGGTCTCGAAGACGCCGCCGTTCGCGTCGAAGCAGGAGGAGTACAGGATCGTGTCCTCCTGCCCGAGGAACGCCGACAGCCGGCCCTCCAGCTCCTTGTGGATCTCCTGCGTGCCGCAGATGAAGCGGACGGACGCCATGCCGTAGCCCCACCGGTCCAGCGCCTCCTTGGCCGCCGCGACGACCTCCGGGTGGTCGGCCAGGCCGAGGTAGTTGTTGGCGCAGAAGTTCAGCACGTCGCCGGCCGCGCCGCCCGCCGTGACGGCGACGGACGCCGACTGCGGCGTGCCGATGACCCGCTCGGGCTTGTACAGTCCCGCGGCGCGGATCTCGTCGAGGCTGGCGCGGAGGTCGTCACGGACGGACGCGAACATGAGGGGTGCTCCTAGGGATGCTGGTCGGGCGGGGAGGTGCGGGGGCGGCGGGACGGGCGCGGCGGGACGGGCGCGGACGGCCGGCGGGCGTGCGGACCGGGGCCGTCCGGGTGGACCGTCAGGCCGTCCAGTCGAGGATGATCTTGCCGCTGCGCGCGGTCGCGGCCTCGTCGAACGCGGCGTCGAAGTCCTTGGCCGCGTACCGGCCGGTGACCACGGGGCTCAGGTCGAGACCGCCCTCCAGGAGCACCGTCATCGCGTACCAGGTCTCGTACATCTCGCGGCCGTAGATGCCCTTGATGGTGATCATCGAGGTGACGATCTTCGACCAGTCGACCGGGAACTCGTCCGCGGGCAGGCCCAGCATCGCGATCCGGCCGCCGTGCGTCATGTTCGCGACCATGTCGCGCATCGCCTCGGGCCGGCCGGACATCTCCAGGCCGATGTCGAAGCCCTCGCGGAGCCCCAGCTGCCGCTGCGCGTCGGCGATGCCGCTCTCGGCGACGTTCACCGCGAGCGTCGCGCCGACCTTGCGGGCCAGCTCCAGGCGCGGCTCGCTCACGTCGGTGATGACGACGTTGCGGGCGCCGGCGTGCCGGGCGACGGCCGCCGCCATGATGCCGATCGGCCCGGCGCCGGTGATCAGCACGTCCTCACCGACGAGCGGGAAGGACAGCGCCGTGTGCACGGCGTTGCCGAACGGGTCGAAGATCGCGGCGATGTCCAGGTCCACCTTCGTGCGGTGCACCCAGACGTTCGACTCGGGCAGCGCGACGTACTCGGCGAACGCGCCGTCCCGGCCCACGCCCAGACCGACGGTGGCCCGGCACAGGTGCCGGCGTCCCGCCAGGCAGTTGCGGCACCTGCCGCACACCAGGTGGCCCTCGCCGCTCACGAGGTCGCCGACCGCGACGTCCCGGACGTCGGAGCCGACCGCGGCGACCTCGCCGACGAACTCGTGCCCGAGCACGAGCGGCGTCGACACGGTCTGGCGCGCCCAGTTGTCCCACGAGCGGATGTGGAGGTCCGTCCCGCAGATGCCGGTGCGCAGCACCCTGATGAGCACGTCCCCGGGGCCCGTCTCGGGCTCGGGGACGTCCATCAGCCACAGACCGGGCTCGGCCTTCTGCTTGACAAGGGCCTTCATCGCGGCGACTCCAGGCGGGAAGAGTGGTCAACGCGACCAATGTGCCGAGAGCGGCCCGCCGCGTCCATCGAGGTTTTCTTAAGCGGCCCCACAGCGCAGCTTCACGCGCCGCGCCGACCGGGTGAAGCCCACTCCTCCAGGCACCCCCGCCACCACATGGCTGGACGACACCAACCGGGGGATCGCACCAGTCGGACTACGCCGCTTCACCGACCGGCGAGCTCACCTGGACGCGCTCAACCTGGGGCGTTGCGTCGCGGTCGTGGCGGGGATGGCCAGCTCCCTTCTCGACGGCGGGCCGCAGGCAGGCACCCTGAGCTCGCGGCCACCCGGCGTTACGGCATGCCCGCACCGTGACGTCCGTGGCTGCGTACTGCGGACGGGCTACGTCATCAACTCGATGTGCGGATGCTCGGGCTCCGCCGGGCAGACGAACAGGTGCTGCCGATAGCCGCTGCCTATCTGGACCCCGGTCGCGTTGTAGCCGCGGTGGCCGGGGTACGGTCCAGCACCTGGGTGGGGGTGCGGAGACCAGCTGTTCCCGGCGTCGTCCCCTTCCTCGAACGTGGCGACGGTCATCAGGACCTCCATGTCGGTGCCGCACTCGGAGCAGTGCTGCGCGCTGGGGTCGGTGGAGTTCCAAGCGGGCCAGCCGCCGACCTTCCAGCCGGGTGCGTTGGACAGCACACAGTCGTAGTACGTCTCCGGGTCCATGTCTTCCGCTGCCGCCTGCGGCACACTCCACTGCTTGAGCTGCTCCCGCAGTTCTTCGCTCAGCTCCAGATGGTCGGGGTACTCGGTGATCTGCTCCGGTTCGAGCACGCACGGTTCCGGTAGATAGCCGTCGAACTGCACTGCGGGCGGCTCGGGGGGCATGTCGAGGATGTCGGTGACGGCGGCTGCCGAACGCCAGAAGAGCAGGGTCCTGGGCATGATCGGATGATCGAAGGGGCACCACAGGACCTGCAGCAGGTCCTTGCCCTCCGGCGGGCTCAGATCGGGCACATCCCGTACGTACAGCTGCGCGACGGGCAGCATCGCCACGGGGCCGTCGTACGCCTGGACCGCCAGCCTCACCGGATACGTCCGAGGGGGCCGGATCCGCTCGAGAGTCTCCCGTTCCTCCGGAGTCAGGTCCCGGCTGTGCGAGGCGGCGAAGATCCTTCGTTCCAGCCGCAGATCCGCCGGGGACCGGGCTGGGTTGATGCCATCCACTACATGCGGTTCCTCGCAGTGCGGCCACGGCTCCTCGGCGGGCCACAGCAGCGGCCCGCCGATCGAGCTGTCGTGCCATGTCGGCGCCCCAGGGCGCGGGTGCAGGCGGGTCGCCGTGCGGGCCAGCGGAGCCAGTTGGGGAAAGATCGCGGCAACGTCGATCGGCCGTGGCGGAGTGACAGGAGTGGCATTCATGGCCGCAATCCTGCCTGTCGCCTCTGACATCGACCCTCGTGGCCGCCCCACGAAGAGCTCCGCCACGGGCGCCACCCGGGAGAGCGCTACCGCCGGTCCGTTGCCGGCAGACGGCCCGCGAGCGGGTCCACGATCGCCGCGTGGATGTCCGTCAGGACATGGGCCCCGGCGCGGTTCGCCGAGGCCCCCGCAGGACCCGCATTACCTCGGATGTAATCGACCCGCGCCTCCCCGCCCGGCAGGCTTCTGCACACCGGGGCCCGCTCCGGGCCCCCGGGGCGCACTACCCGGGGTGCTCGGCGGTGGGCCGCGGCCCCGCAGCACCGCCCCTTTCCCGCACCACCTCGACGGAGGGTGATCCGCCATGTCCCAGGCCCTGCTCGCCGGCCTTTCCCGCACCACCGAGCCGCGCACCGCGCTGCGCCGGTTCCTCGCCCTCGACGCCGTCGTCACCGGGGCGAACGGCCTCGCCTACGTCGCGGCCTCCGGGCCGCTCGGCCGGCTGCTCGGCGTCGACCCGGCGCTGGTGCTCGGCCTCGGCGCGTTCCTCACCGCGTTCGCCGCCGGCGTCGGCGCGCTCGCCGCCCGGGCACGGCCCTCCGGGGCCGCCGTGAAGCTGGTCGTCGACGCCAACGCGGTGTGGGCCGTGCTCAGCGTCGTGGCGCTCGCGGCCTGGCTGGAGCCGACCACCGCGGGGGCCGTGTGGATCCCGATGCAGGCCGCCACCGTCGCCGGCTTCGCCGCGCTGCAGTGGTCCGCCCTGCGCGCCACCGCCGGCACCACGGCCCGCTGAGCCCGTCCCGCCCCCGTCGGGTCACCGGGCCGGCCCCGGAGCCCGCCCCGGTGGCAAGGCCCCTGGAGTCCCGCCCCCGAAGCCCCGCCCCGGTGGCAGGGTCCATGGAGCCCCCGGCTTCCGGAGCCACTCTCGGGCGGCTGGGCCGCCGGACCCCGGCTTCCGGAGTCCCGGCCTCGGCGGCCCGGCCCACGGCCCGGACGTGCTCCGAAGGTGGGGCCCGGTGGCCGGTGGCTGCGCCCCGGGACCGGACCGATTCGATCCGAGGCCGGGCGCGGTCGGGCCCGGGGGTCGGGCGCCGAGGGCCGGTCCGGTCAGTCGGGCAGGGCGCGCAGGAAGTCGGCGGTCGCCGCGTCGGCCGGGAGGAACGTCTCGATGGCCAGCTCGGCGACCGTCACGTCCATCGGCGTGTTGAACGTCGAGATCGACGACACGAACGACAGCACCCGCCCCCGCACCTCGATCCGCAGCGGCAGCGCGAAGTACGGGTACGGCGCGGCCCCCTCCCCGCCGTCGCCGTCCTGCCCTCCCCGCGCGTCGGCGTCCGGCACCGGGTACGCGGCGACCTCGTCGTACAGCGCGCGCAGCCGCTCGGAGCGGTCCAGGGCGATCTGCCGCTCCATCTGCGCCAGCAGGTGGCCGCGCCACTCCGGCAGGTTGCGGATCCGCGGCGCCAGGCCCTCCGGGTGCAGCGTGACCCGCATGGCGTTCGGCGGCGGACCCAGCAGGTGGCCTGGGAGCCCCTCCAGCAGCAGCCCGGCGCCCCGGTTCGCCGCCAGCACCGCGTACGAGCCGTCCACGACGATCGCCGGGTACGGGTCGTAC
Source organism: Streptomyces kanasensis (assembly GCF_043077165.1). NCBI lineage: Bacteria > Bacillati > Actinomycetota > Actinomycetes > Kitasatosporales > Streptomycetaceae > Streptomyces > Streptomyces kanasensis. The sequence continues at coordinate 899,071 of NZ_JBIBSF010000001.1, read as the reverse complement.
CCGGCGAGCAGCCGCTCGACGCCCTCGCGGAGCGGGCCCAGCTCCGGGCCGTCCAGCGCCGACTCCGTGTACCGCGGCGCGTAACCGGCCGCCAGCAGCAGCGCGTTGCGCTCCCGGACGGGCACGTCCAGGTGCTCCGCCAGGCGCAGGACCATCTCCTCGCTCGGCCGGGACCGGCCCGTCTCGACGAACGAGACGTGCCGCGCCGACGAGTTCGCCCTCAGTGCCAACTCCAACTGGCTCAGCCGGCGCCGCTCCCGCCACTCCCGTAGCAGAGCCCCCACGCCCGTGACCGTCGCGACCGTCGTCATACCGCAGACGGTAGCCGAGACCGCCGTGTTGACCACCGGCGCGGGTGCCCGGGACCGTAGGGTCGGCACCGCCACCACCCCACCGGCGCCGAACCGAGAAGGAGCACCGGCCATGCCCACCGAACCGCTGTCGCAGAAGGAGATCGAGGACCGGCTGAGCGAACTGCCCGGCTGGAGCCTGGCGGGCGACCGGATCACCCGCACCTACCGCCTGGCCACCCACTTCGCGGCCACCGCGATGGTCGTCCACGTCGCCCGCGTCCAGGACGAGCTGAACCACCACTCCGACCTGACCCTCGGCTACGACACCGTGGCCCTGTCGGTGCACACCCACGACGCGGGCGGGGCCGTGACGGACCGCGACTTCGACCTCGCGACCCGGGTGGAGGCCATCGCCGCCGCCCACGGCGCCGACTGACCCTCCCCGCCGGTGGTGTTGCCGGACCGGCACGGTTCCTCGCCCGGCCCGGCAGCACACCGCACGCTGTCCCCATGACCCACCACCACTCCACCCACATCGACTGGACCGAGATGCTGCCGCTGCTGGAGCGCGGCGCAGAGATCCGCCTCCCGATGTACCGGCAGGCCGCGTCCTGGCTCACCGAGCTGCTGTCGCCGGGCTCCGTGCAGCGGGTCCTCGACGTCGGCAGCGGCCCCGGCGTGCTGTCGTGCCTCCTCGCCGAGACCTTCCCGTACGCGGAGGTCGTCGCCGTCGACCCGACGCCGGAACTGCTGGAGCGCGCCCGCGAGCGGGCCGCCGGGCGGGGCGCCCGCGTGACCACGCTCACCGCCGAACTCCCCGACGGCGTCGAGGCGCTGGGCGAGGCCGACCTGATCTGGGCGGGGGAGTCCGTGCACCACGTCGGCGACCAGCTCGGCGCCCTGACCGACCTGGGCCGCCGGCTGCGCCCCGGCGGGCTGCTCGCCCTCGTCGAGGGCGGCCTGCCGCCCCGGTACCTGCCCCGCGACATCGGCATCGGCCGGCCCGGGCTGGAGGCCCGCCTGGAGGCGGTGGCGGCCGACTGGTTCACCACGATGCGGGCAGAACTCCCCGGCTCCCGGCAGGAGACCGAGGACTGGCGGGCCCTCCTCGCCGCCGCCGGCCTCGCCCCCGCCGGTACGCGCACGTTCCTGCTCGACGTCCCCGCGCCGGTGCCCGCCACCGTGCGGGAGCACGTCGTCACGGCGATGGAGCGCCACCGCAGGGTCGCCGACGACCTCACGGAGGAGGACGCGGCCACCCTCGACCGCCTCCTGGACCCGGCCGACCCGGCGAGCCTCCACCACCGCGCGGACGTCCACTTCCTCACCGCCCGCACCGTCCACACGGCCCGACGCGTCTCCTGACCCCGCCCCGGCCCACGGCCCCCGCCCCGCCGGCCGCCCTCCTGCCCCGCCCCCGCCGGCCATGCCCCGCGGCCTCCGCCCCGCGGCTTCCGCCCCGCCGGCCGCGCCCTGCCCCGACCCTGCCCCGGCGCGGGCGCGGGGGCGGGGGCGGGGGCGGGAGGCCGAGGGGCGGTGCCTGCCAGCCGGGGAGTTGGGGGTGGCGCGGGCCCCTCCATATGATCCGGCGATGATCACACGAAAGCGACTGGCGGCCGCGGTGTGCGGCCTGCTGGTCACGTTGACGGCCGGGCTCGCCCCGACCGCCGCCCTCGCCGACACCGGGGAGCCCGCGGGCGAGGCGCCCAAGGTCGAACTGGTCCTCGACGTCAGCGGGTCCATGCGCGCCCGCGACATCGACGGCCAGTCCCGCATGGCCGCCGCGAAGCAGGCGTTCAACGAGGTGCTCGACGCCGTCCCGGCGGACGTGCGGCTCGGCATCCGCACCCTCGGCGCCGACTACCCCGGCAAGGACCGCAAGCGCGGATGCCGGGACACGCGGCAGCTGTACCCGGTCGGCCCCCTCGACCGGACCGAGGCCAAGGCGGCCGTGGCGACGCTCGTCCCGACCGGCTGGACGCCCATCGGCCCCGCGCTCCTCGGCGCGGCGGACGACCTCGAAGGCGGCGACGCCACCCGCAGGATCGTCCTCATCACCGACGGCGAGGACACCTGCGCTCCGCTCGACCCGTGCGAGGTGGCCCGGGAGATCGCCGCCAAGGGCATCCACCTCACCATCGACACGCTCGGCCTCGTCCCCGACGCCAAGACGCGCGCCCAGCTCGTCTGCATCGCCGAGGCCACCGGAGGCACGTACACCTCCGTCCGGCACACCGCCGAACTCTCCGAGCGGGTCAGCCAACTCGTCGAGCGCGCCGCCGAGCCGGTCCTCACGCCGGTCGCGACGAGCGGCGGCGACCGGTGCGCCGCGGCGCCGGTGCTCCGCCCCGGCCTGTACACCGACCGCGAGGTGTTCGGCAGCCACCGCTGGTACCGCGTGGAGGTCCCGCCCGGCCAGGAGCTGCGCGCGGCCGTCAGCGTCGGAGCCGACCGGGCCGTGAACCGCGACTACGGCGTCCTGCTGCGGGCGTCCACCCCGGCCGGGCGGGAGATCGTACGGGGCGAGGCGGCCGGGGACGGCCGCACCGACGTCATCTCCACGGGCCTGCGCCACCCGAAGCCCGACGTCGACGACGCCGACACCGACAGCGGCTCGGGCAAACCCGTCTCCGAGACCGTCTGCCTGCGCGTCAGCAACTCCTTCTCGGCGCCCGTCGGCGTCAAGACCACCCCGGGCCTGCCGGTCGAGCTGAGCATCGCCCTCGTCGACGGCCCGGACGCGGCGGACGACTCCGCCTTCCTCGGCCTCGCCCGCGGTTGGTGGGCGCTCGGCGTCCTCGTGCTCGCCGGCTTCCTCGCAGGGCTCCTGTGGGGCTGGCTCTCGCGCTGGCGCGTCACCGTCTGGAGGACCAACTGATGCGTACCGTACGCACCCCGCTGACCCGACGGGCCACCCCGGCCCCGTCCGCCACCCTGGCCACCCCGGCCCTGCGGGCCCCGAGGTCCGCGGCGCGCCGGTCCGCCGCCGCCGTGCTCGCCGCGGCCGCGCTGCTCGGCCTCGCCGCGCCGTCCGCCGTCGCCGCGAGCCCCTCGCCCGCCCCGTCGGCACGGGACGGCGAAGCGGCCGCCCCGACCGAGGCGGGCACCTCCTTCCGGGCCGCCACCGCCGTGCGCCCCGGACAGCGCGCCACCGCCCAGGCGTCGACCGGCGACTACCTGTACTGGCAGTTCCCCGCGGACGCCGGCGACCGGGCGACCGTACGGGCCACGGTCACGCTGCCCGAGACGTCCGCCCGCCGTTCGGGCACCACCTGGCGGATCGACGTGTACGACGGGCTGCGCCGGCGTCAGGCGTGCCGGTACGGAAGCGACACCCGGACGCTCGCCGCGGACGCCCGCACGGCCGACCTCACCTGCCACCTGCGCACGGTCCGCGCCTGGGCCGAGCCGTGGTCCGGCGACCCGTTGCCCGGCGCGTACTACGTCCGGCTCACCGCCGTGGGGGTCGCCGCCACCGATGCCGGCCTGCCCTTCGACGCGGCGCTGGACGTCACCATCGAGGACGCGGGCGGCGCGGCGGCGGTCGACGGCCGCCTGGCCGCACCGCTCGTCCAGGGCTCGTCGGCCACCGTCGAGCCCGAGGGCGGCTGGTCCTCCGGATGGTGGTCGACGCGCTGGCTGTGGACGGCGGGCGGCGCGGCACTGGCGGCGCTGGCGGGCGTGTGGGGCCACACCCTGACGCGCGGTCCGGGCCGTCCCGGTGGCACCCAGGGCCGACCCTGACCGACCCGACCGCCCGGCGGCCGGCTCCACGCGCGACGGGCCCGGCCGCCCGGCGGCGGGCCCCGCCGCCGGCGTCCGGCCGTCGGTCAGCGGTACAGCGCGTCGACCTCCGCCGCGTACACCGTCTCGATCGCGCGCCGCTTCAGCTTCAGCGACGGGGTGAGCAGTCCGTGCTCCTCGCTGAACGGGTGCGCCAGGATCCGGAAGGTACGGATCGATTCGGCGTGCGAGACCAGGGTGTTGGCGGCCACGACCGCCCGCCGGATCTCCTTCTCCAGGGCCGGGTCGCGGACCAGCTCGACCGCCGGCAGGACCGTCCTGCCCTGCATCGCCAGCCAGTGCTCGACCGCCTCCTGGTCCAGGGTCACGAGCGCCGCGACGTACGGCCGGTCGTTGCCGACGACGACGCACTGCGCGACGAGCGGGTGCGACCGCACGCGGTCCTCCAGCGCGAGCGGCGACACGCTCTTGCCGCTCGTCGTCACCAGGATCTCCTTCTTCCGCCCGGTGATCGTCAGGTACCCGTCCTCGTCGAGCGCGCCCAGGTCCCCCGTGGCCAGCCAGCCGTCGCGCAGGACGGCGTCGGTGGCGGCCGGGGCGTTGAGGTAGCCGGAGAAGACGTTCCGGCCCCGCACCCACACCTCCCCGTCGTCCCCGATGCGCACCGACGTCCCCGGTACGGGCTGCCCGACGGTGCCGTACCTGATCCGCTCCGGCGGGTTCGCGGTCGCCGCCGACGCGGTCTCCGTCAGCCCGTACCCCTCGTACACGGTCACCCCCGCGCCCGCGAAGAACAGCCCCATCCGCCGGTCCATCGCCGAACCGCCGGACATCGCGTGCCGCACCCGCCCGCCCAGCGCCTCGCGGACCCTCCCGTACACGACCTTCTCGAAGAACTGGTGCTGCACCCGCAGCGCCGCGGAAGGCCCCGGCCCGAGCCCGAAGTCACGCTGCTCCAGCGCCTCCGCGTACCGCACGGCCACCTCCACCGCCCGGTCGAAGGCCCCGCCCCTGCCCTCGGCCTCCGCCCGCCGGCGCGCCGCGTGGAAGACCTTCTCGAAGACGTACGGGACGGCCAGCACGAACGACGGGCGGAACGCCGCGAGGTCCGGCAGCAACGCGCCCGCCGACATCAGCGGCTGGTGGCCGAGCTTCACCCGGCCGCGCACCGCCGCGATCTGCACCATGCGGCCGAAGACGTGGGCGAGGGGCAGGAAGAGCAGCGTCGAGACGTCCTCGCCGGGCCGGGGGCGGAACACCGGCTCCCAGCGTTCGACGAGCGTGTCCGCCTCGAACATGAAGTTGCCGTGGGTCAGGACGCACCCCTTGGGGCGGCCGGTCGTCCCCGACGTGTAGATCACCGTCGCGACGGACTCGGGCGTCACCGCGCGCCGGTGACGGTGCACCACCTCGTCGTCGATCCGGGCGCCCGCCGCGACCAACTCGGCGACGGCCCCCGTGTCCAGCTGCCACAGCCGCTTCAGCAGCGGCAGCCGGTCCACGACGGAGCCGACGGTCATGGCGTGGTCCTCGTGTTCCACGACGCAGGCGGTGACGCCGGCGTCGTGGAGCATCCAGTGCACCTGGTCGGCGGAGGAGGTGGGGTACACCGGCACCGGCTGGGCGCCCACGGTCCACAGCGCGAAGTCGAACAGGGTCCACTCGTAGCGCGTGCGCGACATGACGGCGACCCGGTCCCCGAACCGCACGCCCTCCGCGAGCAGCCCCTTGGCGAGCGCCAGCACCTCGTCGCGGAACTCCTGGGAGGTGACCTCGCCCCACCGGCCGGACGCGTCCTTGCGGCCCAGCGCGACCCGGCCCGGGTCGCTCGCGGCGTGGTCGAACACGGCGTCGGCCAAGCCGCCGACCAGCGGAGCGGTCGCCAGGGGTGGCACGGTCATCTCGCGCAATGGCCTGCTCCTTGTGGCGCTCAGCACAGCGGAGGGTGACGGTACCCCACGGAGAGTGGGTGCGGGAGAGGGTCATTAAAGTCTGGACAAACGGCGTCGCCACTGGTCAGACCGGCAAGCGCGTGGTCACGGGGGCGCGGTCCCATCCGCTACTGACTCGCGGGTAAGGAGCGGCCGCCGGAATCTCCACCGAATCTGTACGCGCCGATCACAGCCGTCCTGGCCGAGACCGGATCCGCCCGTTCCCGCCGGTGCCCGCCACCCCGGGTGGCGGGCAGCCGCCCCTCCGCCCCGCGACCATGATCACGGCCGTTACCGTGAGGGCATGCCCGCACCCGCACCCCGCGCCTCCGCCCCGCGCACGCGACCACGCCGCCCGCCCCGGCACCGCACGCCGGCGCCACCCCGTACGCCCCGGCAGCGCGGGTCGGCGCCGTACCGCCCGGCCCCGCACCCCTCGCCTTCGACCGCCCGCCCCGGCACGCCGGCCGCGGGCGGCGCGGTCCTGACCCGTACGGTCCCGAACCGCGCGGTCCTGACCCGACCGGCGCCGGGTCGCGCGCTGACGGGCCGTGCGGTGCCGGGTCGCGCGTTCCCGGCCGGCGTGGTTCCGACCCGTCCGGTGCCGGGTCCCACGCTGCCGGGGCACCCGGCCCCGGCCGGTGAGGCCCGGACCCACCCGGCCCCGCGCCGGAACGCGCCCGGCCGCGCCGCAGTGCCCCACGTCGCGGGCGGTGCCCGGTGACCCGCTGGATACGGCCCGGGGCCGACCGGCCGTGCTCGCTCGTCGTCTGCCGCGGCTGCTGCTGCGGGGACGCGCGCAAGCACCCGGGCACCGACCACGCGGGTCAGCTGGCGCGGCTGCGGCAGGCGGCGGCCGCGTCCGGCGGCCGGCTCACCGTCCGCACCAGCGACTGCCTCGGCCCCTGCGGCCAGGCCAACGTCGTGGTCGTCCAGCCCTCCGGAGAGGCGCGCCGGCGAGGAGCCCGTGCCGCCTGGATCGGCTGGACGCTGGACGACGACTGCCTCGACGACATCCTCGCCTGGGTCGACGCGGGCGGTCCCGGTGTCGCCGAGCCCCCGCCGACCCTCACCCTCCAGATGATCGACCCACCGGTGGAGGCCCGCCGCCGCGCCCGCTGACCCCGGCGCCCCGGCGCCCCGGCGCCCCGGCGGGACCCGCGGGACCCGCGGGACGCCCCGACCTGGCCCGCGCAGGGACCGGCGGGCAGGGAACGCGCCGCGCACGGGATCCGCCGGGTACGGGACCAGGGGTACGGGACCTGCCGGGTACCGGGCGCGGGGTCTGCCGGATACCGCACCCGGTGCGGGCCCTGCCGGGTACGGGACCCGCCGCGCAGGGGACCCCGGGTACGGGACCCGCCGCGCGGGACCCCGGGCGCGCGACCCGCCGCGCAGGGGACCCCGGCGTGGGCCCCGCGGGGCGCGGGCCGGGCGACCGTGGTTCAGGCCCGCAGGGGCGTGCCGTCCGCCCCGACGAGCCGGTGCTCGCCCGCGTACACGTTCATCGACCCGCCCCGCAGGAATCCCACCAGGGTGAGCCCGGTCTCGGTGGCCAGGTCGACCGCCAGCGACGACGGCGCCGACACCGCCGCCAGCACCGGCACGCCCGCCATGACGGCCTTCTGCGCCAGCTCGAACGACGCCCGCCCGGACACCAGCAGCACCGCCCCGGCCAGCGGCAGGCGCCCCTCCCGCAGGGCGCGGCCCACCACCTTGTCGACCGCGTTGTGCCGGCCCACGTCCTCCCGCACGTCCAGCAACTCGCCCGACGGCGAGAACAGCGCCGCCGCGTGCAGCCCCCCGGTCCGTTCGAACACCCGCTGCTCCGTCCGCAGCCGGTCCGGCAGCCCGGCCAGCGTGTCCACCCCGACCGTCAGCGCCGGACCGTCCCCCAGCGAGAACCGGGTCGTCGTGCGCACCGCGTCGAGGCTCGCCTTCCCGCACAGGCCGCACGACGAGGTGGTGTAGACGTTCCGCTCCAGCGTGATGTCCGGCACGGGCACGCCAGCCGCCAGCCGCACGTCGACCACGTTGTAGGTGTTGACGCCGTCCTCGCGCGCCCCGGCGCAGTACACGATGCTCCGCACCTCGTCCGCCGACGCCAGCACCCCCTCGCTCACCAGGAACCCGGCCGCCAGCGCGAAGTCGTCACCGGGGGTGCGCATCGTGACGGCGAGCGGCTTGCCGTTCAGCCGGATCTCCAGCGGCTCCTCGGCGACGAGCGTGTCCGGCCGGGTGGCCACCGCGCCGTCCCGGATGCGGATGACACGCCGCCGTTCCGTGACCCGTCCCATATGCCCGTCCCCTCCGTCGCCCCGCGGTACCGTCCCGGTGGGCATTCTCCCGCACGCCCGTCCCTCAGGCCCCGGCCGACCCCCGGACCCCGTCACGCAGGGTCATCCCCGGTCACTCCCGTGATGTGGCGGACTCTCCAAGTGGCGCGCGGGAATCCTGTCGGATCACGCGACGGGTTACCGGTGAGTCGCTGACCAGACTTGGGGACTCCTGACCATTCGAAAACCGACAGCAGAGGGGGTTCCCGGGCATGACGGGCACTCGTATCGCCGCGCTCGGGCACCACCAGCCCGCCAAGGTGCTCACCAACGACGACCTGACCGCGCTGGTCGACACCAGCGACGAGTGGATCCGCAGCCGCGTCGGCATCCGCACCCGGCACGTCGCCGGCCCCGACGAACCGGTCGACGAGATGGCCGCCCACGCCGCCGCCAAGGCCCTGGCGTCGGCGGGCCTCACCCCGGCCGACATCGACCTCGTCATGGTCGCCACGTCCACCGCGATCGACCGCTCCCCGAACATGGCCGCCCGCGTGGCCGCCCGCCTCGGCATGGCCTCCCCGGCGACCCTCGACCTGAACGTGGTCTGCGCCGGCTTCACCCACGCCCTGGCCACCGCCGACCACGCCGTACGGGCCGGCTCCTCGCGCCGCGCCCTGGTGATCGGTGCCGACAAGATGACCGAGGTCGCCGACTGGACCGACCGGACGACGTGCGTCCTCGTCGGCGACGGGGCCGGCGCGGCGATCGTCGAAGCGGCCCCGGACGGCACCCCGGGCATCGGCCCGGTCCTGTGGGGCTCCGTCCCCGAGCTCGGCCACGCCGTCCGCATCGAGGGCACGCCGCCCCGCTTCGCCCAGGAGGGCCAGGCCGTCTACCGGTGGGCCACCACCCGGCTGCCGCCCATCGCCCGCGAGGTCTGCGAGCGGGCGGGCATCGCCCCCGAGGACCTGGCCGCGATCGTCCTCCACCAGGCCAACCTGCGCATCATCGAACCCCTCGCCCGCCGCATCGGCGCCGTCAACGCCGTCGTCGCCCGCGACGTCGTCGAGTCCGGCAACACCTCCGCCGCGTCCATCCCGATGGCCCTGTCCAAGCTCGTCGAACGCGGCGACGTCCCCTCCGGCGCCCCGACGCTCCTCTTCGGCTTCGGCGGCAACCTCTCGTACGCGGGCCAGATCGTCCACACCCCCTGAGCCCCGGCGCCCCGGACGGGGCCGTCGGCGCACCCTCCGTGACGTCGCGGGGACGCACCGCACGCACGAGCCGGAGTCCTCGCCCGCACCTCCCTGACCACGGGATATGCGGGTGAAGGGCACCCGGAACCCCTGGTAGAGTTATCCATGTCGCCGCGGGGAACACCCCGGGGCGGCGAGACACCTGGTCCGGGTGGCGGAATGGCAGACGCGCTAGCTTGAGGTGCTAGTGCCCTTTATCGGGCGTGGGGGTTCAAGTCCCCCCTCGGACACCAGACGAAAGACCCCACGTGATGTGGGGTCTTTTCGCGTTTCCCGGGCCCCGGTCCCGCCCCCGCGGTGACCGCGGGCCGCATCGCCGTCCTCCCCGGCCCTCCCCGTCCGTAGACTCCGGGCAGGCGGGCACCGCGGTCCGTCGTGCGGGACGGGGGCGGGGCCATGGGTGAGGACGGCGGCGGGTTCCGGGACGTGTGGAGGGCGCCCGTCGCGGAGCGCTGGGCGGGGCGGCGGCCGCTGTGGTGGACCGTCGGCCCGGCGGGTGAACTCGCGGTCCTGCTCGTGCGCCGGCGACAGCTCCGCCGCCACCGCCAGGTCAGGGGCTGGGTCGGGTGGAGCCCCCGGACGCCGTTCGACGGGCTGCTGCTGATCCGCCGCGCCGACGGGTCGGGCGAGCGCCGGTCGCTCGACGGCATCCCGCTCGTACCCAGCCACATCGCCCTCCTGCCCGACGGGCGCCTGCTGCTCGTCGCCGGCCGGGCGCTGCGGGACGACACCACGGGGGAGTGGCGGCCGAACGCCGTCGTGTGGTCCACCGACGGCGCACATGAGAGCGCCGGCTGCCTCGGCGACGACATCCCCGTCCTCGTCACCGACCGCGGCGGGCTCGTCTGGACGGCCCACGGCGACGAGGGCATCCATGGCGGGCACCCGGAGTCCGCTGCCGGCCTCGCCGGGTGGAGCACCGAGGGGCGCGCGGTGTGGGGGCCGCGCGGCCGGCTCCCCGACGTACCGCTGCAGGGGTGCGCCGCCGCCACGGAGGGGGAGCACGTGTGGCTCGTCTGGTACTCCGGCGGCAGCGCCTCGGGGACGTACCTGACGCGCGTCACGCCCGCCACGGGCGAGGTGATCAACCGGCCCAGCCCCGTACCCGAGCCGGACGGGTTCGCCGTACGGGGCGACCGCGCGGTGTTCACGCGGCGCGAGCACGGCCGGCGCGCCGTCGAGGTGGTACGCGCCCGGCTGGTGGACGGCGCGTGGACCGTGACCGCGCGCAGCCGTGTGCGCGTGCCCGGACGCGTCGTCCTGCGCTGCGGCCAGGGCCGCGACGGCGCGCTGTGGCTGCGCGCCGGGGACGCCTGGCTCACCGCCGACGCCTGAAGCCGCCGCGGGGCGGGGACGGCGGCGGGTGGCGCCTCGGCCGCTCGGCGCGCCTGCCCGGGTGACAGGATCGCGGCATGAGGGAGACGGGGGACGTACGGATCGTGCCGGTACTGCTCGGCGCGACGGAGACGCCCGGCAGGGTGCACCGCGCCCCCGGGGGCCGGTTGTCCCTTCGGACGCCGAACCGCCTGGAAGTGCACGACCGTGCGGCGTTCCTCGCGGGGGTCCGCGCACCCGTCGACGCCCTCGACCTGCCACCCGGCGCGCACGCCGGACCCGCACCGGGCGGTGGCTTCGTCGTCGCGGAGGCCGCCCGCGTCCGGGCCGTGGCGCCCGACGGGACGACCCGCTGGGAGCTGCCGCACGACACCTGGCACGGCGGGCACCGCCCGCCCCGGGCACCCGGCGCGCCCGCGCCCGACCCGTCCGGGCGCCTCGTCGCGGTGGCCGTCCCGACCCTGCTGCCGGAGGAGGAGGTCGCCGCACGCGCCGTCGCCGTGCAGGACGGTCCGCCCCGGCGCGGCCACGGCCACGACCGCCTGCTGCTCCTCGACGCCGGGACCGGCACCGTCCGCGCCGAGCAGCCCGTCGCGGCCGTGGCGGGCGCGCTCGCCCTGGAGTGGCACGCGGGCGGCGCCCTCCTCGCGGCGTCCTTCTGGACCGCCTGGTACGGCTGGGCCGGGTACTGGGCGGAACCGTCCGACGGCGGGTTGCGGACCCTCGGCGTCGCCGCGGACCGTCACGAGGTGGTCGGGTTCGTCCCCGGCTCCTCCCGGGTGGTGACCCTGCGCCGCGCCGAGTGGATGGCCGTCGACGACGACCGGTACGAGCTGGCCCTCCACGACGCCCGTGCCACGGCCGGCGCGGTCGCGTCCCCGGTCGCGTCCCTCGACCTCAACGACCTGTCCTGGGACGCCGAGAACGACGACTTCGGGTCGGCGCACGTCCTGGACGGCTCGCACCTGCTGGTCACCGCCGACTGGGTACCCCGCGAAGGCCCCCTGGAGCACACGCACTGGCTGCTGTCGGCGGACACGCTGCGCCCGCTCGGGCGGCTGCGCTACCCCTGCCCGGTCGACGACACCGTCACCCCCCTCGGCGACGGCACCTGGCTCACCCGCGACGGCGACCGGCTGCGGCACTGGCGCCTCGGCGAGGGGTCCCCTCGCTCGTGGTCAGGTCACGGGGCCGCGGCGGCCGGAGGCGCCGCCGGGCGGGCGGCGGAACTGCTCGGCGCGGCCCACGCGGCCCGCGCCGGGGCGGGCGCACCGCTGCCGGCGGCGGAGCGGTACGACGTCGACCGGGTGTGGGCCCGGTGCCTGGCCGCGCTCGGCCCCGGGGCGGCGGCCACGGCGTTCGCCCGCGGCGAGGCGCACGACCCGAAGCGCCTCCCGGCCGCCCTGCCCGCGGACGCCTGACCCGGTACTCGACCGCCGTACGCCCGAAGCGGCCAGGGCCGCGCGCCACCCCGAGGGCCGCGCCCGCCGGCGCCGAGGACGCGGGGGCCGGCGGAAGGGCGACGGGGCCGGGGGAGGGGCCCGGCCATGGGGCTCGGGGAAGGGCGAGGGAGCCTGGTGGAGGGCCGGCCATGGGGCCCGCGGGAAGGGCGGGGGCGGCCGGCGGAAGCCTCAGGCGGCCGGTGGGCGGGTGGCCGTGACGAGGTAGTAGTCGAGGAGCCCGTCCCGGTACGCGCCGAGGAAGTTGCGCGGCCAGGACACGGGCAGGTCCACCCCGGCGAGGAAGCGGTCGAAACCGGGCCACACCGACTCCCCGAGCGACTCGGCCCGGACCTCCACGAGCCCCGCCTCGGCCAGCGCACCGGTCAGCTCGGGCAGCGGGTGCGCCACGTCCAGCCCCGAGGCGAAACTGTCCAGGCGCCGGGCCAGTTCTTCTGCGGCGTCCTCCCGGTCGTCCGGGACGAAGAAGCTCGCGACGGCGACCCGTCCTTTCGGGCGGAGCACGCGAGCGCCCTCCCGGGCGAAGGCGCGCAGGTCGCGGAAGTGCTGGGCGGCCTCCACCGAGTAGAGGTGGTCGAAGGCGGCGTCGGGGAGCGGCAACCGCTCGGCGGCGCCGCGCGCGAAGCACAACCGGTCGGGGGACGCGGCCAGCAGCCCGGCGTTGGCGCGGCGGGCCCGGGCCAGCTGGTCCGGGTGGATGTCGACGCCCGTCACCGCGTCGAAGGCGTACTCCTCCAGGGCGAGGGCGCAGCCGAGGCCCAGCCCGCAGCCGACCTCCACGGCCCGGCCCCGCGGCCGGCCGCCGGCCAGCGCGCCGAGCACCCGCCGGTACAGGTCCCGCTCGCTGCGGACCCGGTCGTCCACCGTGGGGGGCCGCTCCGGGTCGGGCGGGACACCGTCCCAGAGGCCGAAGTTGATGAAGCCGCCACCGAAGGAGGGCACGGAACTCAGGTCCTCGGGCCCGTAGACCGCCCGCACCCTGGACGGCACGCCGTCCACGACCGCCGCCTCGTCGTCACCAGTCATGCGCGTACGGTAACCCGGTGGGCGGCGGGACGGACCGGCGCGGGCACGGATCCGGCCGACGGCGATCGACGGCCGAGGGATCGTCAGCCCGGCGGTCAGTTCCCCCAGTTGGCGATGGACGCGGCGCGGTCGCCCCACCCGAACCGGTTCAGGTCCGGGGTGGTGCAGCCCTTGCGGGCGAAGAACTCGTTGCCCTGCCAGTCGAAGGCGTCGAACAGCGAGACGTCGAAGCGGCACCAGCTGAGCGAGGAGATGACGTCGTTCCAGTTCTGGGTGGAGAGGAAGCCGCGGTGCACCCGGCTCAGGTTCGGGTAGCCCAGGCCGGCGCCCAGGCACTTGACGTCCCCCTGCTCGCCCGCGTCCTCGAAGAAGCACACCCGGTCGGGGAGGGAGTCCGGATTCGACGTGCACACGCGCTCGAACGAGTCGCGCGCGCCGTCCACCCCTTCCCGGGGCGACCCGTCCGCGGTGGCGCGGCGCGCCTCGGCGAGCATCGCCGCGCGGTCGGTGAAGCCCGCGAGCACCACCCCGTCCCCGCTGCCGAGCGGGGTCAGGTGCAGGGGCCCGGCGAGGTCGGCGTGCATGCGCTCCTCGTCCTCGACGGTCTCCCCGTCCAGGACGAGCGGCACGGACGCCGAGAAGACCCGCACCAGCCCGAGCGGGGCGCGCTCGGCGAACAGCTCGCGGGCCGCGGACTCCGTCAGGGGTCGCGGCTCGGGGTCGTCCAGGGCGACGGCCCCGGGCCTCTGCTCCGGGCCGTGGCCCGGGTCGTCGGTCTGGTGTGCCATGGCGCCACCTCCGTCCGTCCCGTCCAGGCTATGCCCGCCGGCGCGGGAGCGCCCGCGCGCGGGCGGGCCCCCGCGACCGCCCCCGTCGGGGGCCGTCGCGCGCGGTGGCCGCAGGGGTGGCGGGGCGAGATGGCGGGTGGCTCGGCGGCCGCAGGGGAGCCCTGGCCGCGATCGCCGACCCTGTCGGGCTCGCCGCGGACCACGGGGCGGGCGGCGCGGCCGGGCGAGGTGGCGCGGGCGGCCGGAAAGGCGCTGGCGGGTGCCATCGGCTCTCATTACCGTGAACGATCATGAAGGAGAACAAGAGCGGCACGCACCGCTCCACGGGTACGCAGCGCATGGTGGCGGCGGGGGGACTCCGCCTGTGGACGGAGGAGTTCGGCGACCCGGGCGATCCGGCCGTACTGCTGCTGATGGGAGCGGGCGCCCAAGGGGTCCAGTGGAACGACGGCTTCGTCGAGCGGCTGGTGGCGGGGGGCCGCCGCGTCATCCGGTACGACCACCGCGACACGGGACTCTCCTCCACGGTCGACTTCGCCACCCACCCCTACACGGTCGCGGACATGGCGGACGACGCGCTCGCGGTCCTCGGCGCGCTCGGCGTCGAGCGGGCGCACCTGGTGGGAGCCTCCCTCGGCGGGGTGATCGCCCAGCGGATCGCCGTCACGGACCCGCACCGCGTGCTCACCCTCACCGCCCTCTCCTCCTCGCCCCTGGGGGCCGACGCCCCCGGCGCCATCCAGCGCGCCCTGGCCGGTGCCCCGCCCCTCCCCGGCGACCTCCCCGCACCCAGCCCGGAGCTGCTCGCGGCCCTCGCCACGACGCTGCCCCGCGAGGGCGCGGACCTGGAGGAGTACCTCACCACCCGGATGCCGCTGTGGCGCCTGCTCCACGGCGGCACCCTCCCGTACGACGAGGACGAGTACCGCGCGATGGAGTCGCTCGTGTACGCGCGCGCCCGCAGCCTCCCGGCCGCGCTCCACCACAGCCTCGCCGGGAGCGCCGGCAGCGGCGGCACCGCCGGCCCGGCCGCCGTGAAGGCGCCGACGCTGGTGCTGCACGGCACGGACGACCCGATGTTCCCGCTCGCGCACGGCGAGGCCGTCGCCGCCGCCGTGCCGGACGCCCGGCTGGTCGTCGTGGCGGGCATGGGGCACACCCTGCCGTCCGTCCTCGACGCCCGGCTGGCGGAGGAGGTGCTGCGGCACACGGCCCCGTGACCGCGCCCGGGCCGAGGGGGGTCACCGGGTCCACCGGATCCACCGGCTGCTCGGGGCCGGGCGGCCGGGGCGGGGCGGTGTCACCGCCGGTGTGTCACCGCCCGGGGTGGTGGGCCGGGAGCGTCGCCCCGGTACCGGGCGGCTGCCGTCCCGGAGCGAAGGAGACCCGCCGTGCCGAACGACGACCCGGCCGAGACCGACGGCCTGCCGGCCGCCGCCCCGGTCGTCGTCCTCGGCGTCGTACCCGCCGACCCGCCGTACCGCGTGGTCGAGATCCGGGGCGACGTCGTCGGGACCGCGCGCGACGTGCCGGACGTCATCCGCCTCGCCCACCACGCGGGCCTGACCCACGTGGACCTCGACGACCCGGCCGTCGTGCGGTGGGCGGGCGGCGGCACGTACCGGCGGCCCCCCGGCGACCGGCTCCGCCGCCGGGCCCACGGCCGGATGCCGCCGGGCGGGCCGCCCACCGTCCGGCCGGACGGGGCCGTGCGCCGGGCGGGCGGGTGGCCCGTCCGGCGGCCGGTCAGGCGGCGGCGCGGGCGGCTCGTGGCCTGCGGCGCAGCCCCGGGTCGGTCAGCGACGGCGGGCTCCAGACGCCGTCGGCGCGGTAGAGGTCGGTCCCGGGCGGGACGATCGCGTCGATCCGGTCGAGGACGTCGTCGTCCAGGACGAGGTCGGCGCCCTTCAACGTGGCGTCCAGCTGCTCCCGCGTACGCGGCCCGACGATCACCGACGTGACCGCCGGGTGTGCCTGCGGGAAGGCGACCGCCAGCTCCGGCAGCGTACGGCCCAGGCCGTCGGCCACCGCGACCAGCTCCTCCACGGCGTCGAGCTTGGCGGCGTTCCCCGGCAGCGCCGGGTCGAAGCGCGCCGGCGTCAGCGCGGCCCGCCCGCTGCCGAGGTCGATCGGGCGGCCCTTGCGGTACGCGCCGGTCAGGAACCCCGACGCGAGCGGCGACCAGGTCAGCGCCCCCATGCCCAGCCGCTCCACGACGGGCAGCACGTGCGCCTCGGCGCCCCGGGCCAGCAGCGAGTACGGCGGCTGCTCGGTGCGGAACCGCATCAGGCCCCGGCGCTCCGCGACGTGGTGCGCCTCGACGATCTCCTCCGCGGGGAACGTCGAGCAGCCGAACGCTCGCACCTTCCCCTGCCGCACCAGGTCGCCGAGGACCGACAGCGTCTCCTCGACGTCGGTGGTGTGGTCGGGCCGGTGCACCTGGTACAGGTCGATCCAGTCCGTGTCCAGCCGCCGGAGGCTCTCCTCCACCGCCCGCACGATCCAGCGGCGCGAGTTGCCGCTCCGGTTGCGCCCCTCGCCCATCGGGAAGTGCACCTTCGTGGCGAGCACGACGTCGTCCCGCCGGCCCCGCAGGGCCTTGCCGACGATGGTCTCCGACTCGCCGGCCGAGTACATGTCGGCGGTGTCGACGAAGTTGATCCCCCGGTCGAGCGCGGCGTGGACGATCCGTACGCAGTCGTCGTGGTCGGGGTTGCCGACGGCGCCGAACATCATGGTGCCGAGGCAGTAGGCGCTCACCTCCATGCCGGTGCGGCCGAGGGTGCGGTAGCGCATGGTCATCTCCCAGTCTGGGCGGGCGGGTTGACGCGGCGGGCCGGAGGCGCGGAGCGGGGCCGCGGGGGTGCGACGTCGGCGACCCTACGAGCTGGAGCGCACTCCAGCGCAACACCCGCCACCGTCCCCGTACCCCCGCCCTGTGCCGCCCCGCCCCGCGCCGCCCGCCCGCCCGTCCGCGGCTGGCCCTGTGCCGCCAACGCCCTGCGCCGGCCCGCCCCGCGCCCCCCCCCCCCCCCGGCGGGCGCGCCCGCCGCCCCCCGGCGGGGCCCCGCCGCCCCCCCCCCCCCCCCCCCCCGCCCCGGCGGGCCGCCCCCCCCCCCCCGGGGGGGGGGGGGTGGGGCGCGGGGGCGTCCAGTGGCGGGCGGGGGAGGGCCGCGTTCCCGAAGTCCTTCTCCGAGGTGCTCGGGGACGGCGCAGCGCGTCACCTGCCCGCGCGGTCGGGGAGTTCGGCTCGAAGAGCGGGGAGAGACGGCCCCCAGGCGGTCGCGCCGCCCAGCCGGCGCAGGGCGGGCGGTCCTCGACGGTCGCCGGCACGCCCGGCAGCTCCGGCGTACCGTCCCTCCGGCGCACGGGACCGCCGTCGCCACGCCGTCCCACGCGCTGCCCGGCACGTCCAGCCGGTCGGCCGCACGTGTGCCGCACGAGGTGGACGGTGGACTGCCCCGTCTCCGCCATCGGTCTGGCGGGTACGCCGGGCTGCAAGGTCGCCGCCCCCGCCCGGGCGGGGGCGTGTCCCGGCCGGACGGCCATCCCGCGCCCGTGGGCGGTGCCGGTCCTCGCTGCCCCGGCCCACCCCGTCGGGGCGGCGTGCGCCGGGGGAGGGGCGCGGAGGTGTGCGTCCGCACGCGGTGCGCGTCCGCACGCGCGGGAGCCGCCAGGGGCCGGTGGCGGCCCCTGACGGCTCCCGGTGCGGCGGGCGCCGCCGGACGGCGGAATTACTCGACCGTCATGTACGCGCCCTCGACCGCGCTGCCGCTGGCGATGATGGCGCCGCCCTGGGACTGCAGGTAGTGCCCCTCCATGGCGCTGAACTCCGCCGCGTGGAAGCGGCCGCCGTGGTCGTCGTCGTACTCACCGGCGGCGGCGGGTGCTGCTCCGACCGCCATCGCGGCAGCGGCCAGCGCGGCGCAGGCAAGGGCCTTCTTGATCATGTGTTCCTCCGGGTCGCGGGGGCGCGCCGCCCGGTCGTTCCGGGCGGTGGGTATTCGGAGTCAGGGGTTCCCTCCCGGTCGCGCGGGGCAGCGCACACCGAGGCGAGCCCACCCTTTCGAGCGGCAGCCGCCTGGCCGGTACCACGGCGGCGGGACCGCGGGGGCGCCGCCGCGCCCGCCGTCGTCCCGCCGCCCCGTCAGGCGCCGTCCCGGTTGGCCCGTCCGGCCGCCCGGGTGCGCCGGGCGGGTGACCGGAGGGGGCGCCGGGCGGGTGACCCGGCGGGGAGGCGGTGGGTGGCCGTCCCGCGGTCAGGACGCGGCCGTGATGTACGCCTCCGCGGCCTGTTTGTCGATGCCGAGGCCGCTGAGCGGCCCGGCGCCGTTCTCGAACTCCAGCTGCGCCAGGAGCAGGTGTCCGGGTCCGACGTACTGGTGGCCGAGGCGCAGGGCCTCGCGGAACGTCAGCTCCAGGACCTTCTTGGCGGTCTGGTCGTACGGGACGAGGGACGGCGGTTCCTCGACCGCCGGGGGCAGCACCGCCGTCGCCGCCCGCCGCACGTCCTCCACCGACACGCCCTGGGCGGTGATGGCGCGTGCGGCCACGGTGTCCGGCTCGCCGACCAGCCCGAGGGTGAGGTGGGCGAGGCCGATCTCGGCGCTGCCCGCGTCCTGTGCGGCCGAGTGCCCGGCCATCACCATCCTGCGGGCCTCCTCGTCGAACCGGCCGAACCCCTGGCTGGGGTCCAGCTCCGTGGGCTCGCCCGGGTCCTTCGGGACGAACCGCTTCTGCGCGGCCTGCCGCGTGACGCCCATGCTCCTGCCGATGTCGGTCCAGGACGCGCCCGAACGCCGCGCCTGGTCCACGAAGTGGCCGATGAGGTGGTCGGCGACCTCGTCCAGGTGGTCGGCGGCGATGACGGCGCTGGACAGCTGGTCGAGGGTGTCGGGGTGGGTCTTCTTGATGGCGCTGATGAGGTCGTCCAGGCGGATGGACGAGGTGGCGCCGTCTGATTGCGTCATGTGTCAACGGTAGGTTGACAGGCGAGGGGTGTCAACCATCGGTTGACGGTGGGTGGATGTGTGGAGTGGCGCCTGATCCGTTGCCGAGAAGGCGCTGCGTCCCATGGAGAACGCCCGAGCCGTCGGGGCGCCTGGGCTCTGGAGACGCCCGACGCCCCGAGGGTCCGAGCGCTGGGAGCGCCCGACGTCCGAGGGCTCGATCCTTGGGGACGCCCGGCCCCAGGGACGCCCGCTCCCTGGGGATGCCTGACGTCTCCGGGAGGCCCGGCGTCCCGGGGCCGGCGCGGGGGCGCGGCGCGCGGTGGGGTGCGGGCGGGGCGGCCGAGTGGGTCGGCCGCCCCGCCCCGAGCGGGTCCGGTCATCACCCGCGGTGGCCCGTCCCGTGGGGGCGGTGGCGCGTAAACGCCGTTGACGGGGTGATCAGCCGCGACATTTGATGCCGTGTCAGCGACTTCCCACCGTACGGACCCGACACATGCGACCTCCCACACCACGCGGGCCGCGCCGCCGCCCGCTCCTCGTCCTGCTCGCGACCCTGCTCGCACTCCTGGCCCCCGCCGGGCCGGCCGGGGCCGCCCAGGCTGCCGAGGCCTGTGCCGACCCCTGGGTGGAGACCTTCGACAGGGCCTCCCTGACCGGGGCGATAGTCGGCGCCACGGTGCACGAGGGACGGGCCTACGTCGTCACGCGCGGCCTCAAGCCCCCGGTGCTCGCCGAGTTCGACCTCGCCACCCGCCGGGTCGTGCGCGAGACGCCGATCCCGGACGGCCCCGCCGCCGGTTCCCCCGAGGGCGCCTGGGCCACCGTGGTCTCGGGCGGCAAGGTGTACATCGGCACCTATCCCGTGCCCGACCTCTACCGCTTCGATCCGGCCACCGGCAGGATCGAACGGCTCGCCTCCTTCGGCGTCAACGGTGGCTTCGTCTGGAGCCTGGCGGCCGCCCCCGACGGCAGGATCTACGCGGGCACGTACCCGCACGGCCGGGTCTGGGAGTACGACCCCGCCGCACGGACCTCCCGGGACCTCGGTGTCCTCGCCGAGGGCGAGCGCTCCGTGCGGGCGCTCGCCGTCGACGCGACCCACGTCTACGCGGGCCTCCTCGACAAGGGCAAGCTGGTGTCGGTCAACCGCTCCACCGGCGCGGTCCGCGTCCTCGCCCAGGGCGCCACCGGCTTCACCGCCGTGTCCGTCGGCCGGACCCGGGTGCGCGCCGCCAGCGGCGACACCCTGTACGACCTGCGGACCGACGGCACCGACGTCCGCAAGGTGTCCCTCGGCGGCGACACCGTCGACGCCTTCGGCACGGCCCCCGACCACACCGCGTACGTCTCCACCCGGCCGAACGGTACCGTCTACCGCTACCGCACCGGCGAGCAGCCGGTGGTGGTGGGCCGCCCCAGGGACCGCGAGGAGACCCGCGGCCTGTTCCTCGACGGCACCGCGCTCACCGGCTTCGCCGGCAGCGGCGGGGTGTGGACCATGGACGTCACGACGGGGAAGGCCGACTACACGGATCTGCTGGAGGCCGGGCTCACCCCCGGCGCCGAGCGGCCCCAGTCGATCCTGCGGACCCCGGACGGCAAGGTCTGGGTCGGCGGCCACTTCTCCGTGACCGTGCACGACCCGGCGCGGCGCACCCGGCACCGCTTCGGGGTGGCCGGTGAGCCCAAGGTGATGGTCCACCGCGGCGGCAAGGTGTACGCGGCGATGTACCCGAGCGGCGAGATCGCCCGCATCGACTCGGCGAAGGGCCACGCCGTCGAGTACCTCGGGCCCCTCGGCCACGGCCAGCAGCGCCCGTGGGACATGGAGTACGACCCGGCGACCGACCGGCTGCTGGTGGCGAGCGCGCCGCTCGGCGCGAACCTCCGGGGTGCCCTGTCGGTCGTCGACCCCGACACCGGGGAGAAGCAGGTGTACGTGGACGTGATCCGCGACCAGAGCCTCATGAGCCTCAGTCTCGGCCCCGACGGGGTGGTCTACCTCGGCGGTGACGTCCTGGGCGGCGGCGGCACCACGCCGACCCGGACCACCGCCGCCGTCGCGGCGTTCGACCTGGCCTCGCGCCGGGTGCTGTGGGAGAGCCCCGTGCCCGACACCCACACCGAGCCCGGCCGCCACAACGAGACCGTCCAGGACGTGAAGTACCACGACGGCATCCTCTACGGCGTGCTCAAGCGCGACCCCGGATGGTTCGCGATGGACGTGCGGACCCGGCAGGTCCTCGGCAAGGGGACGTTGACCGGCTACGGCGAGATCGAGGTGCACCGGGGCGAGGTGTTCACCTCCACCTACCGAGCCGGCGGCAACGTCCACCTGCTGGGCCCCGGCGGCGCGCAGCCCCGGCCGATCGCGACCGGACTCGGCGACGACTGGTACACCAACCCCCAGCTCGCCTTCGAACCCGAGGGCTGGTACGCCTGGGGGCTCGTCGGCCGCGACCTCGCGCGCCTGCGCCTGGACCCGGCCTGCGCGCCGCTCGAGGTCGGTCCCTGAACCGGGCGGGGGCCCGCCGCCGTGCCGGGCCCCCGTCGCGCCGGGCCTCCGCCTCCGCCTCTGCCGCGTCGGGCCTCCGCCTCTGCCGCGTCGGGCCTCGGCCCGCGTCGGGCCCTGCCCGGGCGCGGCGTACCGGCCTCCGTCCGGGGGTGGGTCGCCCGCGCGGGTCTGCCGACGCTGACGAACGGCTCGCCCGTCGCCCCGCCCGTCTCCCCCCGGCCCCCGCCCGTGCGCCTCCGCGGCCTCTGCCGGCACCCCACCCGCCAGAGGCGCCTCCCCGGCTCGCCCACCGCGACACCGCCGGGGCCCCCCCCCGGGGCCCCGGGGGGGGGCCCCCCCCCCCGCCGGGGGGGGGGGGGGGGGGGGGCGGGGCCCGGGGGGGGGGGGGTGGGGGGGGGGGGGGGCGGGGGGAGGGGGGGGGCAGGAGAGCC
>NZ_JBIBSF010000001.1:599323-877051 GCF_043077165.1 Streptomyces kanasensis | reverse complement strand
CCCCGGGGGCCGCGCCCCCCCCCCCCCCCCCCGGGGGCCCCCCCCGCGCCCCCCCCCCCCCCCCCCGCCGCCCCCCCCGCGGGGGCCCGGGGGCGGGCGCCTCCGCCACGGCGGCTGACGGAGGTGGGGGCTAGAGTGCCCGTGCGCATGCGTGTTCGAGGCGTGTGCGGCCTGGCGAAGGGGAGGGCATGCAGAGCCAACTCAAGGACGTGGCAGCCGACTTGGCGACGGTCCTGTGGCGGCAGCACACGCTGTACCGCGAACGGTCGGGGGCCGTCGTCATCCGGGGCGAGCACGTCCGGCGCTGGATCAGCCTCTCGCCCAGGGGCACCCGTGACGAGGTCCTCATCCGGGCGGGCCGCATCCTCGACGGCGGCACCACCGCCCCGGCCCGCTCCGAGGTGGTCGTCGGCCTCGCGGCCGGCCGCGACGAACTCGCCGCCGTCTGCCGCCGGCTGCTGGCCGAGGCCGCCGCCGAGCCGACGTCCCCCCGGGTGCAACAGGCGGGCGCCCGTACCGGCGTCCGTCGCGTCCGCCGGGGCCGTGCGGGCCGGGGCGAGGCCGCGGCCCGCGCCGGCCGGGGCGGTGCGGGCGGTGGCCGTTCGCGGCACACGGGCCTGCGGTCCTGGGTGATCCTCCTCGGGGTGATGGGGATGGTCGGCGTGTACGCCTACCACGTCTCCGCCGCCTACCGGTGAGGTCCGGCGGACCCGCCGCCCGTCCGTGCCCCGGCGTCCCGGGCGGTCACGCGCCCGGCGGCGCGGTGCTCGACCGGACCACCAGTTCCGTCGGGAGCTCCAGAGCGCCGTCCGGCTGCTCACCCGAGGCCAGCCGCACGAGCAGCTCCACCGCCGCGGCGGCCATCCCGGCCTCCGGCCGGCGCACGGTCGTCAGCCCCGGCACGGCCCACCGCGCGCCGGGCAGGTCGCCGTAGCCCACGACCGACACGTCCGCGGGCACGCGCAGGCCCCGTTCGGCGAGCGCCGCGTAGACACCCGGGGCCATCGCGTCCGAGCAGACGAAGACGGCCGTGGGCGGCTGCGGCAGGTCCAGCAGCTCCCGCGTCCGCAGCCGCGCGCCCGGCTCCTCCGGCGTCCCGGGGGCGAGGACGCGGTGGTACTCGGGGCGGTGCGGGACCCCGGCCGAGGCGAGGGCGGCGCGCCAGCCCGCGAGCCGCGCGCCGCCGCCCTCGGCGCCGCGTTCCGTGTCGCCGCCCGGACGCACGCTCCCGTCGACGCCGGTACCGGCCTCCCCGTCGACGCCGGCACCCACCTCCCCGCCGGCGTCCGCACCGGCCTCCCGGTCCGTCACCGCCCCGGCCTCGACCGCGTGTCCGTGGTCGACGACGGCCGCGATCCGCTCGTGACCCAGCGCCAGGAGGTGGCGCGCCGCCGCCGCTCCGCCCCGCCGGTCCGCCGCGCCCACCGACACGGCGTCCGGCGGCGGCCGCCGCACCGGATCGAGGAGTACGTACGGCAGCCGGTGCCGGGCGAGGCGGGCGGCCGCGCCGGCCGCCACCCCGTCCCGGTGGAACACCACGCCGGTCGAGCCCCGGGAGGCGATGCGATCGAGCCGGTCGCGCCCCAGGTGCCGGCCGGTCGAGACGACGAGGTCCAGCCCGGCGGCGCGGGCCGCGCGCTCGGCGCCGCGCAGCAGGGCCGTGGTCTGCGGGCCCTCCATGGACGCCAGGACGAGGTCCACCATGCCGTGCCGCCGGGGCACGGGGGACCGCCGTCGGGGTACGTACCCCAGCCGGTCGAGCACCTCGGTCACCCGGCGCCGGGTCTCGGGCGCCACGTCCTCGCGGCCGTTGACGACCTTCGACGCGGTGGGCACCGACACGCCCGCCTCGCGGGCCACCACCGCCAGGGTCGGACCGGCGGGGCTCGCGGTCGGCGTCATGGCATCTCCGGGGTCGGCGTAGCAAGCGCTTCCTACCCTAGGGGGTGTCGGACCGGCGCGTGCCCGAACCGGCCGAAGCGCGGCCCGCGCGGCCCGCGGCCGGCCGCCGCGGCGTCAGGCCGGCCGGTCATGAGCGTCAGCGTCGGCTGTGGCGCTCCGCCCGCTCCCACGCCGGCGGCGCGGGGGTTTCGGCCCCTTCGTGGCGCCGGTGGGGGCTGGCCGGCGAGGCCGGCGGCGCTCACCGGGACGCCGGCCGGCCCGGCCCGGCGGATCCGGTACCCGGTGCGGGGCGGTGGCCGGCGGATCCCGGGGGAGCTCACCGGCCCGATGGGCGTGCCGTCAGTTCCAGTACCACGCCTCCATGTTCGCCCGGCCTTCCCCGGACCTGACGGTCCAGTTCTCGGAGGTGCCCCAGCACCCACCGCCGCTGCCGTAGAAGCGCCAGTCCTGGTCGTCGTTGTTCCACACCGACCTGGTGGGCTTGACGATGTTCTCGGACCCCTGGACGGTCTCCACGAGGTGGCAGGTGTGCCACCGCGGGTCGTGGTAGTCGAAGCGGCGGCCCTGGTAGTTCGGCTCGGTGTAGAAGCAGACCAGCTCGGGCCCGCAGTCGTGCGGCGCCTTCGCCGCCACCGGGGCGGGGGCGGCGGCCAGGGCGACCGGTGAGCCGGTGCCGAAGCCGGTGAGGAGGACGGCGACCGCCGCCCAGGCGTGAGCAGTCTTTCGGTTCATGGGTGCGACTCCCGGTGTGAAGGATCGGGTTGCCGGTACGGCCCTTGCCCTCGCACCGGTCCGCGGATGGGCCGCGACACGCGGCATGACCCGGACGGATGGCTGTTTGGGGCGGGGGGTGACGCATGTGGGGTAGGGCGCGCGCGGGTATGGTGACGTCCCCTACGGCCGGAGCCGGGTCGCCACGTCCGTGATCGCCGCGGGTCCCACGCGGCAGCAGCCGCCGATCAGGCGCGCCCCGGCCCGTCGCCACGCCTCCGCCAGGCCGGGCGAGAACGTCGGCCGCCCGCGCCAGGCGCGCGCCCCGGCGTCCCAGGCCTCGCCGCTGTTCGGATAGGCCACCACCGGCTTGCCCGTCACGCGCGCGGCGAGCGCGACCGCCCGCTCCGTCTCCTCCGGGGCGCAGCAGTTGACGCCGACCGCCACCACCTCCTCCGCGTCCGCCGCGAGCCCGAACGCCTCCTCCAGCGGCCGGCCCGCCCGGGTGCGGCCGTCGGCGACCGTGTACGACAGCCAGGCCGGCACGCCCAGGCCCCGTACCGCCCGCAGCAGGGCGCGCGCCTCGTCGGCGTCCGGCACGGTCTCCAGGGCGAGGACGTCGGGCCCGGCCGCGGCGAACACCTCAAGGCGCGGGCGGTGGAACGCCTCCAGCGCGGCCGCGCTCAGCCCGTACCGGCCGCGGTACTCCGAACCGTCGGCCAGCATCGCCCCGTACGGGCCGGCGGACGCGGCCACCCACAGCGGGCGGGCCACGCCGTCGGCGCGGGCCCGGCGGGCCGCCTCGCGGGCCAGTTCCACGCTCAGGGCGAGGAGCCGGGCCGCCCCCTCCCGGCCCACGCCCCGCCGGGCGAACCCCTCGAAGGTGGCCTGGTACCCGGCGGTGGTCACCACGTCGGCGCCCGCCCGGTAGTAGGCGAGGTGGGCGGCGACGACGGCCTCCGGATCCTCGGCGAGCAGCCGCGCCGACCACAGGTCGTCGGACAGGTCGTGTCCCTGGGCCTCCAGTTGGTGGGAGAGGCCGCCGTCGAGGACGAGGGCGGCCGTCGGGGCGGCGAGGGCGGTGGTGAACGGGGGAGTGGTGGGGGTCATGGCGGCGAAGGTAGCGAAGCCGGTCCCGTTCGCCCCGTTGACCTCTCCGCGTCCCGCCTCTACGGTTTCGCCGTTCGGAATCACAGATGCTGTTCGACATCACGAACGTGAGGCAGGCGAACACCCCATGAACCCCCGTCACGCCTTCAACCGCCGGCTCCTCCTCCAAGGCGCCGCGGCCGTCGGCGCCCTCGCGGCCGCACCGGGCACCGCCCGTGCCGCCGACGGGCCGCCCGGCGCCTCCGCTCCCGCCGGCGCCGTCCCCGACACGGCCGGAACCGCCGCCCCCGGCGCGCTGCCGGGCCGCCCGTACGCGAACCCCCTCGTCCGCAACCGCGCCGACCCGCACATCCAGCGCCACACCGACGGCCGCTACTACTTCACCGCGACCGTCCCCGAGTACGACCGCATCGTGCTGCGCCGGTCCCGGACCCTGCGGGGCCTGACCACCGCCGACGAGGCCGTCGTGTGGCGCCGCCACACCAGCGGCGACATGTCCGCCCACATATGGGCGCCCGAACTGCACCACATCGACGGCCGCTGGTACCTGTACTTCGCCGCGGCCCCGGCCCACGACGTGTGGCGCATCCGCATGTGGGTGCTGGAGAACCGGCATCCCGACCCGTTCCGGGGGACGTGGACCGAGCGCGGCATGATCACGACCGCCTGGGACACCTTCTCGCTCGACGCCACCACCTTCACCCACCGCGGCGACCGCTACCTGGCGTGGGCGCAGCACGAGCCCGGCACGGACTCCAACACCGGCGTCTTCCTCTCCCGGATGGCCGACCCGCTGACCCTGACCGGCTCCCAGGTGCGGCTCACGACGCCGGAGTACCCGTGGGAGTGCGTCGGCTTCAAGGTGAACGAGGGCGCCGCGTTCCTCCGGCGCAACGGCCGGATCTTCATGACGTACTCGGCCAGTGCCACCGACAGCAGCTACTGCCTGGGCCTGCTCACCGCCGACGAGCGCGCCGACCTGATGGACCCGGCCTCCTGGACCAAGTCCCCGGTGCCGGTCTTCACCAGCGACGCCACCACCGGCCAGTACGGTCCGGGCCACAACAGCTTCACCGTCGCCGAGGACGGCCGCACCGACGTCCTCGTCTACCACGCCCGCCAGTACCGGGAGATCACCGGCGACCCGCTGCACGACCCGAACCGGCACACCCGCGTCCAGCGGCTCGGCTGGAAACCCGACGGCACCCCGGACTTCGGCGTCCCCGTCCCCGACCGCGCCTGACCGGCGCGCACCCCTCGGGCGCGGGCGGGACGCGCACCGGCTCAGAGGCGGGACCCGACCCCGGGGACCGTCCAGGCCGGCGCCGTCCCGGTCAGCTGGCAGACCATCAGGTACAGCGGGATCGGCGGGGTGTACGGGGAGGTGCCGCCGGGCCGGCGCATCAGCCGCGGCCGCCGGTCGGGGACGAACCCGCCGGGCGCGTAGCAGGCGGGCAGGGGCCAGCGCAGGTCCGCGTCGGACCCGGACGGCACGAGCCACCACCACCAGTCGGAATCGGCGAAGACGCAGCCGTTGCCCGGCAGCCGGCTCAGCAGCCGCACCCCGTGCCGCGCCGGCACGCCCACCGCGTCGTACCCGAGTGTCGCCGGCAGGTGCGGCGGCGGGGCCAGCTGGACCTCGCCGAGCGCGTCCTCCCAGGGCGTTCCGGCCCCCCGGTCGCCCTGCCGGCCGCGGGTGGACAGCAGGGTGACCATCGACCTCAGCATGGGCCCGCCGTGTCGTGGGGCAGCTCGGCCCAGACGACGCGCCCCGCCCCGTGCCGGGCGTCGTGGCTGCCCCAGGCGCTGCTGACGGCGTCCACGAGGAGCAGGCCGCGGCCGCACTCCTCCCGGTCGGCCGGCCGGGCGCGCGGCCCGGCCACCGCGCACCCCTCGTCGTGGACGGCGATCCGCACGTGCCGGCCGCGGTCGCGCAGCTCGCACACGACGCGGCCGCTGCCGGTGTGGACGACGGCGTTGGTGAACAGCTCGGAGACGACCAGCTCGGCGGTCTCGCCCAGCTCCCCCGCGAGACCCCACAGCACCAGCCGCTCGGTGACCAGCCGGCGCGCCCGGGCGACGGCTTCGGCGCGCGCGGGCAGCTCGAAGGCGAAACGGCGCACGTCAGGGACGTGCGGATGGGGAGCGTGCGGATGGGGAACGGGCGGATGCGTCCGCGGCGCCGGCGGGGCGTCGGGGTGCCGGTGGGGAGGGGTGGTCAGGGTCAGCGGTCGCGCGGCCATGAGCTGGGGGGTGAGCGCATTACCAGGTGCCACGACCGATTCCTCACATGGGAGCGGCGCCGTACGCCGCATCTCCCCGGGGCAGAGCGCGCGGCAGCCGCGTGAACTGGTTCACCGACTGGTTCATCGGAATACTTTCCTCCCGTCGCCAACACTTGGCAAGTGGCACTCTGAAAATTGCAGAGTGCTGTGTCCTGTCTGGCCTTCCCATGGCACACTCGACGAAAAAGCGCGTGGGGAGGTCAGAAGTGAGCGAGCCGCGGTCCGCCCCCACCGTGGGACAGGTCGTTCTCGGCAAGCGACTCCAGGATCTGCGGGAGCGAGCGGGTCTGAAGCGGGAGGAGGCCGCCAGGGTCCTGCACGTCGCCCCGGCGACCATCCGCCGCATGGAGACGGCCGAGGTCGCGTTGAAGATCCCGTACGTGCAGCTGCTCCTCCAGGCGTACGGCGTCGACCGCGACGAGGCGGCCGGCTTCGTGCAGCTGGCGGAGGAGGCCAACCGGCCCGGCTGGTGGCAGCGCTTCCACGACGTCCTGCCCACCTGGTTCAGCATGTACGTGAGCCTGGAGGGCGCCGCCGGCCTCATCCGGGCCTACGAACCGCACTTCGTGCCCGGGCTCCTCCAGACCGAGGACTACGCCCGGGCCGTGCTCCGTGCCGGGGCGGTCGGCCGGGTCTCGCCCGACGACATCGAACGGCACGTGGCCCTGCGCATGGAGCGACAGGCCCTCCTCGCCCGTCTCGACCCCCCGAAGTTCTGGGTGATCATGGACGAGACGGTGCTGCGCCGCCGGCCGCCCGGCACGGGCCCGGCGGTCATGCGCGCCCAGCTCGACCGGCTCGTCGAGGCGGCCGAGCTCCCGCACGTCACCCTCCAGGTCGCGGAGTTCGCGACCGGGCACCACCCCGGCACGTACGGCCCCTTCGTGCTCTTCCGGTTCGCGGTGCCCGAACTCCCCGACATGGTCTACAGCGAGTACCTGACCGGCGCCGTCTACCTCGACGCGCGCCCCGAGGTGGCCTCCCACCTCGAGGTCATGGACCGCATGGCGGCGCAGGCCGCCACCGCACAACGTACGAAGGAAATCCTCCGGGCTTTCCGCAAGGAGCTGTGAATGGTTCGCATATACAACGGCATGCCCGCCGCCGACCTGGGCGCCGAGGGGTGGCACAAGCCGTGGAGCGGCGGCAACGGCGGCAACTGCATCGAGGCCATGAAGCTGGCCGACGGCAGGGTCGCGGTGCGCCAGTCCGCCGACCCCGACGGCCCCGCGCTCATCTACACCCCCGGGGAGATCGCCGCGTTCATCCAGGGCGCCAAGTCCGGGCAGGCCGACTTCCTGCTCACCTGACCCGGCGTCATATGCTGTCGACCGCCCCGCGGTCGACCCGCGGCGCCACGATCCCGCGGGCCACCGACCGTCCGGCGCACCACCGTCCGGCGGCACCCCGGCCGGCCGCCGACACCGTCCGGTCCCCACGTCCGACACTGACCACGTCCGACACCCGACCCCTGGAGCAGCCGATGACCGGGAACGACACCGCCACCGAGGGCACCTCCCCCGCCGACGGCGTACGGATCGACACCAGCAAGCCCCATCCCGCCCGGATGTACGACTGGTTCCTCGGCGGCAAGGACAACTACCCCGTCGACGAGGAGATGGCCCGCCAGCTGCTCACCATCGACGCCCGCGGCCGCGACATGGCCCGCGTCAACCGTGCCTTCATGCACCGGGCGACCCGCTGGCTCGGCGCGGCCGGCGTCCGCCAGTACCTCGACATCGGCACGGGGATACCCACCGAGCCCAACCTGCACCAGATCGCCCAGCAGGTCGCGCCCGAGTCGCGGATCGTCTACTGCGACAACGACCCCATCGTCCTCGCCCACGCCGCGGCGCTGCTGCGTTCCACCCCCGAGGGCGCCACCGCCTACATCCAGGCCGACGCCCGCGACCCGCGCACCATCCTGGAACAGGCGGGCGACGTCCTCGACTTCTCCCGGCCGATCGCCCTGTCCATGCTCGCCCTGCTCCACTTCGTCGACGACGAGGACGGCGCCTACGAGCTGCTCGCCCGGCTCGTCGAGCGCCTCGCCCCGGGCAGCTACGTCGTCCTGTCGCACGTGACGAGCGAGTTCGACCCCGAGGGCGCCGCGAAGGCACGCGCCGTGTACCAGGGGCGCGGCCTCACCCTGCGCCCCCGCAGCCGCGAGGAGTTCGGCCGCTTCTTCGACGGGCTGGAGCTCGTCGAACCGGGCGTCTCGCTGACCGCGGAGTGGCACCCCGAGCTCGGCGAGCCCGTCCCCGTGGCCGGCGACGACCCCATCCCGGGGTACGCCGCCGTCGCCCGCAAGCCCTGACCCGCCCCGCCGCCCCCGTAGAACGGCGTCCGCCCCCGGCACGGGGCACCCCGGTGAACCGGCGGTGCCCCGTGTCCGTGATGGAGGGTGGGCCGTGGCGGCGTCGGGGGGCGCCGCCGCGCCCCGGCGGCGTGCCCGGCGCACCCGCCGCGCGCCTCAGCCGAGGTACGCGAGCTCCGGGTGCTCCGCCCGGTAGGCGGCCAGCAGCCGTCGGCCCACCGCCACCGAGTCGACCAGCGGATGCAGCGCGAACGCCTTGACCGCCGCCTGCCGCGAACCGCTCTCCGCCGCCGCGAGCACCTCCCGTTCCACCGCCTTCACGGCCGCCACCAGCCCCACGGCGTGGTTCGGCAGCGGCGCCGCGGCCATCGGGTGGGCGCCGTTCGCGTCCACCAGGCACGGGACCTCGACCACGGCGTCGGCGTCCAGCACCGACAGCGTCGACCGGTTGCGGACGTTCAGGATCAACGTGGACCGCTCGTCCCGCGCGACCGCCCGCATCAGCGCGAGCGCCACCTGCTCGTAGCCGCCCGGCACCAGGTCCTCCTCGGCCCGCCCCGCCTCGTCCCCGGCGGCCGTGCGGTTGGCCGCCATGTACGTGGCCTCCCGCTCCGCGAGCGTGTGCCGCCACGCGTCGAGCGCGCGCACCTCCGGCCGGGCGGCCGCCGCGTAGAACCCCGCCTGCTGGTCGCGCAGGTACGCCCCGCGCGTGCGCACCGCCTCCCGGTAGGCGCGGACCGTCTCGCGGTTGAAGTAGTAGTAGTGCAGGTACTCGTTGGGGACCGCGCCGAGCGAGCGGAGCCAGTCCGGGCCGAACAGCCGGCCCTCCTCGAACGAGCCGAGCGCCGCGTCGTCGGCGAGCAGCCGCGGCAGCAGGTCCCGCCCGTCGACCAGCAGCCCGCGCAGCCAGCCGAGGTGGTTGAGGCCCACGTAGTCGACCCACGCCCGCGCCGGGTCCGCGCCGAGCACCCGCGCCACCCGCCGGCCCAGCCCCACCGGCGAGTCGCAGATGCCGACGACCCGGTCGCCGAGCACCCGCGACATCGCCTCCGTGACCAGACCCGCCGGATTGGTGAAGTTGATGACCCACGCGGCCGGCGCCAG
This sequence comes from Streptomyces kanasensis, assembly GCF_043077165.1. Classification (NCBI taxonomy): domain Bacteria; kingdom Bacillati; phylum Actinomycetota; class Actinomycetes; order Kitasatosporales; family Streptomycetaceae; genus Streptomyces; species Streptomyces kanasensis. The sequence goes on along the minus strand of NZ_JBIBSF010000001.1, from coordinate 867,622 downwards.
CTCGGCCACCCGGCGGGCCACGTGCACCGCCACCGGCACCGTCCGCAGCCCGTAGGCGACACCGCCCGCGCCGACCGTCTCCTGCCCGAGCACCCCCTCCGCCAGCGCCACCCGCTCGTCCGCCGCGCGCCCCGCGAGGCCGCCGACGCGGATCGCCGAGAACACGAAGTCCGCGCCGCGCAGCGCCTCGTCCAGGTCGGTGGTCGCGCTCACGGCCGGCGCGTCGGGCACTCCCGCCGCCTGGTCGGCCAGCACCCTGCGGATCGCGGCGAGCCGCGCCCCGTCCACGTCGTGCAGGACGACCCGGGTGACCCGGCCCTCCCCGTGGTCGGCGAGCAGCGCCCGGTACACCAGCGGCACCCGGAACCCGCCGCCGCCCAGAATCGTCAGCCTCATGCCCCGTACGCTACTGGGCCGTCACCCCAGGTCGAGCGCGTTGGGCAGGCCCAGCCGGTAGCGGGACAGGTCGTGCCGCCGCAGCGCCTCGATCTCCGGAGCCCGGAACAGCGGGCGCACCGCGCACCGCGGCGCGTCCGAGCCCGACCGGTCCAGCAGCGCGTTCACGGCCTGGCGCGCCGCCGCGTTGGCGCCCTCCATCGTCGCGAGGTCGATGTCGACGGAGACGTAGTCGCCGGCCAGGTAGAGGTTCGGCACCCGGGTCTCCGCCCGCGGCCGGTCGTGGAACGTGCCGACGGGGTGGATCAGCAGTTCGTCCTCGTTCGTGGGGTGCGGGGTGCCGAGCCCGTCGACGCCCGGGTCCAGGAACCACGAGTGCAGCGCACCGTCCTTGAGCGCCTGGTGCCCGGTGTCGTTCAGTGCGGCCTTCAGCTGCGCCCACACCTCCCGCGCGACCTGCTCCCGGGTGCACTGCTTCGCGGTCCGCCCGTACAGGATCCCCGGCCGGTCCCACTCCGAGATGTCCACCGACAGGCAGTCCACGGCCACCCCGTCGCCGTACCGCGCGGCGAAGTCCCCGCCCGTCCAGTGGTGGGCCTGGGCGATGGCCGTCAAGGACCAGGGCGAGTCGATGCAGTTCACGTGGCCCCGCACCAGCGGCGGACGCTCGGTCAGATAGAACTGGATGCCCGTCATCCAGTCGGTGCGCAGCCGGTCGCAGCGGGCCAGCTGGGGGTCGGCGGCCCGCAGGGCCGGGCCCCAGGTGCGGCGGGCGTGCTCGACGGGCAGCGCGCAGACGTAGTGCCCGGCGGTGACCGCGTGGCGTCCGCCCTGCGGGTCGTCGACCAGCGCGGCGGTGATCCGCCCGTCGCCGTACCGCATCTCGCGCAGCGTCCAGCCGATACGGAACTCCACGCCCAGCGCGCGCAGGTGCGCCACCCAGGGGTCGATCCACGCCTCGTTGGTGGGGGCGTTGAGGATCCGGTCGGGCGGGCCGTCCGCGCCCCGGCCGAGCGCGTTCAGGACGAACGCCTCGCCGAGCGTGCCGACGGTGCGGGTGCTGGCCTCCTCGGCCTTGGTGGCGACGATGTTGCGGGTCACCCCGATCGCGAGGATCCGCTGGTAGTCGACCGACATCCGCGCCGCCCGGGTGAACTCCCACCAGGGCGTGCGCTCCCACACCTCGTCACGCCGCGCCTGGCAGCTGGTGAGGAAGACGAGCGCCCGGTTGACGAAGTAGGCGGTCTCGTGGAGCGGCAGGTGCAGGGCGGTGTCGAGCAGGGCGGTCAGCGCGCGGCGCAGCTCGTCGAGGGTCAGCCGTTCGGGCCGGTGCCCGGGCCAGGGGATCGGGAAGCGCAGGTCCTCGCGGCCGGTGCGGGCGAACATCATCTCGCCGGGCGCGACGAGGTTGTCGAAGACCCCGTTCGGGTTCCCGGGGAACGGGATCCGCCGCATCGTGTCGGGCAGGTTGTGGTAGATGCCCGGGATGAAGCGGAAGCCGTGCTCCGCGGGGAGCGGTCTGCGCCCGCCCCGGGCGCTGCCGGGCACGTCCATGCTGCGGGCCTTGCCGCCGAGTGCGCGCCGCTCGTAGACGGTGACGCGGAAGCCCCGCTCGGCCAGCTCGTGAGCGGCCGTCAGCCCCGCGACGCCGCCGCCCAGCACGGCCACGGAGCGGTCCGGCACGTCAGCCGGCCCGGGGGAGCGGGGGACGGCGGCCCGGGCGGTCGGCGCCACGCCCACGACCCCCGCCCCGGTGACGGCGGCGGCGCCCGCCACGAACGTGCGTCGCGTCGTACCCGTACGGTTCATCCCGACCCCTTTACCGGCGGTAAGTACCACGTCCGGCGCAGGAGGATAGGGCCGCCCCCCTCGACCCGGAAGCACCGCGCGACCCCCAGCGCACAATGGCCGGAAAGGGGCCCCGGGCGGCGCCGGGCAGAATGGGCGCATGTCGCGACGCAAGCCACGCCCCCGTACCGCCCCCGCCCGTGCCGCCGCTCCGGCCCCCGCTTCGGCCCCCGGACCGGACGCGCCCTGCCCGTGCGGATCCGCGGACGCGTACGGCCGGTGCTGCGGGCGCTTCCACTCCGGCGCCGAGCGGGCCCCGACGGCGGAGCGGCTGATGCGGTCGCGCTACAGCGCCTTCGTGGTGCGCGACGAGGGGTACCTGCTGCGCACCTGGGCGGCGGCCACCCGCCCCCGCTCGGTCGACTTCGACCCGGAGACGCGCTGGACGGGCCTGGAGATCCTGGACACGACGGACGGCACGCTCTTCCACGCGACCGGCACGGTGACCTTCGCCGCGCACTACATCCACGCCGGCGAGCCGGGCGCGCTCCGCGAGCGCAGCCGCTTCGAGAAGGACGGCGGGGCGTGGGTGTACGTGGACGGCACGTTCGGCTGACGGGGCGTCCGGCGGGTCGGCGGTTCCGCCGGGGCCGTCAGGGGACGGCGGTCCGGCGGGCGGGGCGGGCGGCTAGCGGATGCCCCCGCCCGGGCGGAGCACGAGGCCCGGGTTGTACGCGGCCAGCACCTTGTTGGCGCGGGCCAGCGCCGCCAGGGCGTGCTCCCGGTCGGCCTGGTCCTCCTGGCACATGGGGCCCCGGAAACGGCGCACCTCCCGCGCGGCGCACTCGGCGTCGATCTCCGCCTGGAGCACCCCCATCGGCATGCAGGACCCGATCAGCGCGGCGACGTGGTCGGGGATCGGCACGGGGATGAGACGCGACACGGTCACGTGAGGTCCTTTACTGCTGTCCTGCTTGTGGCAGGCGTCCGGGTGCGGGATGTACCCCCCTATGGTGACGGCTCCGGGACGGTGGTCCGTCCCCGGGGCCGTCTCCCGGCCCCCGGCTGCCCGGTGTCCGCGGCCCTCCACGGGGTACCCGACCTGGTCGGAGGTGACCGCCATGCCCGAGCCCGGCAGCAAGAAATACGACATCCACCGCGCGCGGCTCCGCAAGGAGGCGGAGAACCACGGCGTCTCCGACCGGGACGCCAACGACCAGGCGAACGCCACCCTCCAGGCCCGCCCCGAGTGGCGCTCCCGCGGCCCCCGCACCGAGCGCGGCCGCGGTCCCGAGGACGAGCGGGGGACCGGGGGCGAGCGGGGGACCGAAGGGGAGCGCCGGGGCGGGTGACGCCCGGCCCCACGCCGCCCCGCCAGGACGCACCGCGGCCGGTCGTCCACCGACAGGGTGGTCACGGGCGGGCCCCGCCCGGGACGGTCTCCGTCACGGGCCGGACAGCACCTCGTCCAGGTCGTACGAGACCGGTTCCTCCAACTGCTCGTAGCCACAGCTCTCCGGCGTCCGGTCCGGGCGCCACCTGCGGAACTGCGCCGTGTGGCGGAACCGGTCGCCCTCCATGTGGTCGTAGCCCACCTCGCACACCCGCTCGGGGCGCAGGGCCACCCACGACAGGTCCTTCTTCCCCGACCAGCGGCTCGGCGCCCCCGGCAGCCGGGCGCTCTCGTGCGCGGCGGCCTCCCCCCAGGCCGCCCAGGGGTGCGCGTCCGGCGGGTCCATGACCAGCGGCGCGAGCTCCTCCACCAGCTCCGCGCGGCGCCGCGCCGTGAAGGCGGCGCACACTCCGACGTGCTGGAGCGCGCCCCGGCCGTCGTGCAGCCCGAGCAGCAGCGAGCCCACCACCGGGCCGCTCTTGTGGAAGCGGTATCCGGCCACCACCACGTCGGCGGTGCGCTCGTGCTTGATCTTGTACATGAGGCGGGCGTCCGGCTGGTAGCGGAGGTCGAGCGGCTTGGCGACGACCCCGTCGAGTCCGGCGCCCTCGTACTGCTCGAACCACCGCCGCGCGACCTCGACGTCGGTCGTCGCGGGCGCCACGTGGACCGGCGGCCGGACGTCCGCCAGGGCCCCTTCCAGCGCGGCGCGGCGCTCGGTCAGCGGGGCGTCGAGCAGGGCCGCGTCGCCCAGTGCCAGCAGGTCGAACGCGACGAACCGCGCCGGGGTCCGCTCGGCGAGCGTCCGCACCCGCGACTCCGCCGGGTGGATCCGCTCGGAGAGCCGGTCGAAGTCCAGCCGCCCGTCGTGGGCGACGACGAGCTCGCCGTCCACGACGCACCGCTCGGGCAGCAGCCGCCGCACCGCCTCCACCACCTCCGGGAAGTACCGGGTGAGCGGCTTGCCGGTCCGGCTGCCGATCACCACCTCGTCGCCGTCCCGGTGGACGACGGCACGGAACCCGTCCCACTTCCCCTCGTAGTGCATCCCGGGCGGGATGACCTTGACGCTCTTGGCCAGCATCGGTTTCACAGGCGGCATCACCGGCAGATCCATGGCACGATTCTGCGCCCGGACAGACCCGATATGCGCGTTCTGTTCCCTCCGCCTACCGTGGCGGCATGGCAGAAGCGGTGGAGCTGGAGGCGGGCGGACGCACGGTGCGCCTGTCCAACCCGGACAAGGTGTACTTCCCGGAGCGCGGTTTCACGAAGCTGGACGTGGCCCGCTACTTCCTCGCCGTCGGCGACGGCATCACCCGGGCGTTGCGCGACCGCCCCACCACGCTGGAGCGCTTCCCGGACGGGGTCGACGGCGAGTCCTTCTTCCAGAAGCGGGCGCCCAAGAACCTCCCCGAGTGGATCTCCACGGCCCACATCGCCTTCCCCAGCGGCCGTTCCGCCGACGAGATCCGCCCCACGGAGGTCGCCGCCGTGCTGTGGGCGGCCAACCTCGGCACGCTCACCTTCCACCCCTGGCCCGTCCGTGGCGACGCCACCGACCACCCCGACGAACTGCGCATCGACCTCGACCCCCAGCCGGGCACCGGCTTCGCCGACGCCGTGCGCGCCGCCCACGAACTGCGCGCCCTCCTCGACGAGTACGGACTGCGGGGCTGGCCGAAGACCTCCGGCGGACGCGGACTGCACGTCTTCGTCCCCATCGAGCCCCGCTGGACCTTCACCGGGGTGCGCCGCTCCGCCATCGCCGTCGGGCGCGAGCTGGAGCGCCGCATGCCCGGCCGCGTCACCACCGCCTGGTGGAAGGAGCAGCGCGGCGAGCGGATCTTCGTCGACTACAACCAGACGGCCCGGGACCGCACCATCGCCTCCGCCTACTCCGTCCGGCCCAGACCGCACGCCCCGGTCTCCGCCCCCCTGCGATGGGAGGAGCTCGACGACGTCGAGCCGCGCGACTTCGACCTGATCACCATGCCCGTCCGGTACGCCGACCACGGTGACGTCCACGCCGACATGGAGGAGTACGCCTTCGGTCTGGAGGCGTTGTTGGAGCTGGCCGAGCGGGACGAGCGCGACCACGGGCTCGGCGACCTGCCGTATCCGCCGGACTATCCCAAGATGCCCGGGGAGCCCAAACGGGTGCAGCCGAGCCGTGCCAGGAAGGAGTGAGGGCCGGCCCGCGGCCGGTGACGGGGCGCGGCCCCCGAGCACCACGGTCGGCGTGCGCCGGCGCCACGACCGCCGCAGACTCGGACCAACAGCCCCCACACGGACACCGGACAGCAGGCACCGGACGGCAGCCCGGACGGAGCAGGCACCGCGCAGGCACCGGACGGCAGGCACCGGACACCGGAAGGCATCCCGAGGAGTACCCATGCCCACCCCCCGCCCCCTCCCCGGCTCCCCGGTCTGGATCGACCTCGGCACGCCCGACCTCGACGGGGCGCGGGCGTTCTACCGGGAACTGTTCGGCTGGGACTTCGCGTCGGCCGGCCCCGAGGCGGGCGGCTACGGCATGTTCACCGCCGCCGGCGGGACCGTCGCGGGCGCCATGACCGTGCCGCCCCCGCACGAGGGCGGCTCCGCCTGGACCCTCTATTTCCGCGCCCCGGACGCCGACGCCGCGGCGACCGCCGTCCGTGCGGGCGGCGGCAGTGTGGCGCTCGACCCGATGGACGTGCTCGACCTGGGTCGCATGGCCCTGTTCACCGACCCGACGGGCGCGGGCTTCGGGGTGTGGCAGCCCCGTGCGCTCCAGGGCCTCGACGTGGTCGGGGAACCGAACGCCCTCACCTGGACCGAGCTGTACACGCCCGATCCGGTCACCGACCTGTCCTTCTACGACCAGGTCTTCGGCATGGAGGCCCACACCGCGCACCCCGGCTCGGCGTACACGCTGCTCCAGCCGCCGGGCGGCGGACCCGACGCGCCCGCCGACGCCTTCGGCGGGGTCGTCCCGCTCGCCGGGGACCCGGCCGAGGGGGCCGACGGCCCCTGCTGGACGCCGTACTTCGAGGTGGGCGACCTGGACGCGGCCGTGGCGCTGGCCGAACGGCTCGGCGGCACCGTCCGGCGCGGCCCCGGAGCCCTCGCCGGCCTCGGCCGCAGCGCCCTGCTCACCGACCCCTACGGCGCCCGCTTCGCCGTCCTGCACCGCACGCCCGCCACCCCGTAGGGCCCCCGCGCGGGGGCGCCGGCGAGGCCCCGCGGCGGCCCGCGACCCGAGCACGCGCCGGGAAGCGGAACGCGCGGCGCGGGGACACGCCCCGCCCCGAAACCCTTTGCCCCGTCACCGTGCGCGGGGCCATCCTGACGGGGAGCACCCGCCTCCACCGGCGTTGACCGTTCGTTGACGGCTCGTTTATCGCGGTGGGGGAGCGTGTGCGGCATGCCGATCAACGACACCGCAGAACGCCCCGCCCTCCACCCCGTCCCGGCCGGCACCGCCCCGGCGGACGGCGAGCTCTCCTGGCAGGAGACCGCCCTGTGCGCGCAGACCGGGCCCGAGCTGTTCTTCCCGGAGCCCGGTTCCTCCACCCGCGAGGCGAAGATGCTCTGCGGCATCTGCGAGGGCCGGGAGGCGTGCCTGGAGTACGCGCTCGCGCACGACGAGCGGTTCGGCGTGTGGGGCGGCCTCTCCGAGCAGGAGCGGTACGCGCTCAGGCGGCGGCGCGCCGGCCGCCGCTGAGCCCGTCGGGCGACGCGGCCCGTCGGGCGACGCGCCGGCCACCGAGGCCCGCCGGGCGCCTACGCGCGGCCGCCGGGGCCACCGCGCGGCACCGCCGGCCCCGGGCGAGCGCGGCGCGGCCGTCAGCCGGCGGCGCGGGCCGCCATCCGGGCCTTGCGCGCGGCCAGCTTCTCGTCGAACTTGGACGCCTCCGCGTCCAGCCCGTTCATGTAGAGGCCCAGCTCCTCCTGCGCCTTCAGGCCCTCGGGGCCGAGCCCGTCGATCTCCAGCACCTTCAGGAACCGCAGCACCGGCTGGAGCACGTCGTCGTGGTGGATCCGCATGTTGTAGATCTCGCCGATCGCCATCTGCGCCGCCGCCCGCTCGAACCCGGGCATGCCGTGGCCCGGCATGCGGAAGTTCACGACGACGTCCCGCACCGCCTGCATGGTGAGGTCCGGGGCGAGCTCGAAGGCCGCGCCCAGCAGGTTGCGGTAGAAGACCATGTGCAGGTTCTCGTCGGTCGCGATGCGCGCCAGCATCCGGTCGCACACCGGGTCGCCCGACTGGTGGCCGGTGTTGCGGTGCGAGATGCGGGTGGCGAGTTCCTGGAAGGCGACGTACGCCACCGAGTGCAGCATCGAGTGGCGGTTGTCCGACTCGAAGCCCTCGCTCATGTGGGCCATCCGGAACTGCTCCAGCTTGTCCGGGTCCACGGCCCGCGAGGCGAGCAGGTAGTCACGCATGACGATGCCGTGCCGGCCCTCCTCGGCCGTCCAGCGGTGGACCCAGGTGCCCCAGGCGCCGTCCCGGCCGAAGAGCGTGGCGATCTCGTGGTGGTAGCTGGGCAGGTTGTCCTCGGTGAGCAGGTTCACCACCAGGGCGATCCTGCCCACGTCGGTCACCTTCGACTGCTGCGGGTCCCACGGCTCCCCGTCCTCGAAGAGGCCCGGGAAGTTCCGGCCGTCGGACCACGGCACGTACTCGTGCGGCATCCAGTCCTTGACGACCTTGAGGTGCCGGTTCAGTTCCTTCTCGACGACCTCTTCCAGCGCGTACAGCAGTCGGGCATCGGTCCAGTCCGCCGAACTGCCGAGGTGGGGAGAGGTGAGGGTCACGTGGGCTCCTGGAAAAGCGATCATTACTTACGGACTCGTAGGTTACGAGACCGTAGGTTAAGCGCGCGATAAGCCCCGCGCCAAGCCCGCCCGGGGAACGATCCCTCACGTTCCCGCATCGGCCGAGGTCACACGCTCCAGCGACACCTCCCGTGTGATGCCGATCGCCTCCAGGAACGACACGTCGTGGCTCGCCACGACCAGCGCCCCCTCGTACGCCTCCAGCGCGTCGACGAGGCTGCGCACGCTCGCCGTGTCGAGGTTGTTGGTCGGCTCGTCCAGGAGCAGCAACTGCGGCGCCGGCTCGGCCAGCAGCAGCGCCGCGAGCGCCGCCCGGAACCGCTCGCCGCCCGACAGCGTCCCCGCCGCCTGGTCGGCCTTCGCCCCCCGGAACAGGAACCGGGCCAGTCGCGCGCGGATCCGGTTCACCGAGGCGTCCGGGGCGAAGCGCGCCACGTTCTCCACGACGGACAGTCCGTCGTCCAGGACGTCGAGCCGCTGCGGCAGGAAGCGCAGCGGAACCCGCGCCACCGCCTCGCCCGCCACGGGCTCCAGCTCCCCGGCGAGGGTCCGCAGCAGCGTCGTCTTGCCCGAGCCGTTGCGTCCCACGAGGGCGACCCGCTCGGGCCCGCGCACCTCGAACTCCCCGTCCAGCCGCGCCCCGTGGCGCAGCACGAGGTCCCGCAGCAGGAGCACGTCCCGGCCCGGCGGCACGGCCGTGTACGGCAGCTCCACGCGGATCGCGTCGTCGTCCCGCACCGCCTCCTCCGCCTCGCCCAACCGGTCCCGGGCCTGCTCCAGCCGCTTGGCGTGGACGGCGCGGTGCTTGCCGGCCGACACCTCGGCGGCCCGCTTGCGCGCCCCCGCGACGATCGGTGGCAGGTTCTCGGCGCTCTTCTGCCCGTACTTCTTCCGCTTGGCGAGCCTGACCTGCGCCTCGGCGAGCTCCCGCCGCTGCCGCCGCACGTCCGACCCGGCGGCGCGCACCATCCGCTCGGCCGCCTCCTGCTCGGCGGCCACCGCCTCCTCGTACGCCGAGTAGGGCCCGCCGTACCAGCCGACCCCGCCCTCGCGGAGCTCGGCGATCCGGTCGACGCGCTCCAGCAGCTCCCGGTCGTGGCTGACGACGACGAGGACGCCCGGCCAGGCGTCGACGGCCGCGTGGAGCCGGCGGCGCCCGTACCGGTCGAGGTTGTTGGTCGGCTCGTCGAGCAGCAGGACGGCGGGCCGGGCGAGCAGCAGGGCGGCGAGCCGCAACAGCACGCACTCGCCGCCCGACACCTCGCCGGTGGTGCGGTCCAGGTCGATGCCGTCCAGGCCCAGCTGGTCGAGGGTGGCGCGGGCCCGCTCCTCCACGTCCCAGTCGTCGCCGACCGCCGTGAAGTGCTCCTCGCGCGCGTCGCCCGACTCGATGGCGTGCAGGGCGGCCCGCGCGCGGGCGATGCCGAGCGCCTCGTCGACCCGCAGGCCGGTGTCGAGGGTGGCGTCCTGCGGGAGGTAGCCGACGTCGCCGGCGGCGCGGACCGTGCCGCCGGCCGGGGCGAGCTCGCCCGCCAGCAGCTTCAGCAGGGTCGACTTGCCGGAGCCGTTGCGGCCGACGAGGCCCGTACGCCCCGGGCCGACGGCCAGGTTCAACCCGTCGAACACCGGGGTGCCGTCCGGCCAGGCGAAGGACAGGGCGGAGCAGGCGAGCGCGGGGGAAGGGGAAGGGTGTGCCATGAGCGTCTCCCGGTTGCGTGGAGGGGTGGGGGCAACGGGCGGGACACCGGTGTGGCGACCGGGGGCGGCGGGGGTGGTCGGACCGGCCGGCCCGCGCGGGGAGCACGGGGCGGGGCCGGCGGGACGGGCTCGTACGCCGAGGTCGCACACGGCGGCACGCACGGCGCACAAGCGCGCTTCGTGCGGCGGCACGGTGTCTCAGGACCTCAGACGAGCAATGTCCTACTCCGATCGACGGCTACGGGGCCGGGAGGAACGCTAGGGCGGGGGCGGCCCCGGCGGCAACGGGTTTTCCCCGCCGGGCGCGCGGCTCAGTACGCGTCGCGCAGGAGCTGCGCGAGGTGGCCGTCGAGGTCCAGGTGGAGGTGCTCGCGACCGGCCGGCACCAACTCCAGGGCCCGCCGCAGGAAGCCGCGCAGCTCGCCGGTGCGCACGTGGATCACCGCGACGCCCTCGCAGGCGTGGAACTCCACGACGGTCCGGTCCTGCCCGTGGGGCCGCACCCGGACGTCACCCGCTCCCGCCGGACCCTCCAGACCCGCGGCCAGCAGCTCGCGGGAGAACTCCCACACGACCTCCACGCCCTCCAGCGTCGCCGAGGCGGGGAAGGTCATGCGCACGGCGTACGGGTCGGCGCACGCGTAGCCGAGCACGGCGGGGACGACGTCCATGCGGGGCGCGGACGCGACGAGACGGGCTTCCACGACCTGTTCGATCACGGCGGACACGTCCGGCTCCCTCCTCGCTCTCCCGCTCTGCCCTTCACAGGGGAAGGACGACGGATTCCGCCGGGGCGTGCACTGCGGGCGGCTGTGAGGTGCGTCACGGACGGTGGCGCTCTGGACGCGGCGGAGGGCGGGCAGTACGTTCCGGCGCCATGACAGCCATGGGGAAGACGAGACGCTGGGTTTCACTGGTGCTGTGCGGGGCGGCCGTGGCCGCGACGGCCCTGGCGGCCGGTCCGGCGGCCCACGCCCGCGGGCCCGTTCCCGCGCGCGCGTCGGAGGCCGGCGCGGCGGGGGCGGTACCCGGCTGGCAGCCGGTGGCGACGGGCGTCACGGCCCGCTTCCGCGGCCTGGTCGCGGTGAGCCGGCACACGGCGTGGGTCGCCGGTTCGGCGGGCACCGTGCTGCGCACCTCCGACGGCGGACGCAGCTGGCGCGACGTGTCCCCACCGGGCGCGGGCGAACTGGAGTTCCGGGACGTCGAGGCGTTCGACGGGCGCCGCGCGGTGGTCCTGGCGATCGGGGAGGGGGAGGCGTCCCGCATCCTGCGCACCGACGACGGCGGCGCCACCTGGACCGAGACCTTCCGCAACCCGGACCCGCGCGCCTTCTACGACTGCGTGACCTTCTTCGACCGGCGCCACGGCCTCGCCATGAGCGACCCCGTCGACGGCCGGTTCCGGATCCTGTCCACCGCCGACGGCGGGCGCAGCTGGCAGGTCCTGCCGGACGGGGGCATGCCGGCCGCGCTCCCCGGGGAGGCCGGGTTCGCCGCCGGCGGCCAGTGCCTCGTCAGCGCCGGTCCGCGCGACGTCTGGCTGGCGACCGGCGGCGGGTCCGTCGGCCGGGTGCTGCACTCCGGCGACCGGGGCCTGACCTGGACGGCCACCGGGGCGGGGATACCGGCGGGCGACGCCGCCCGCGGCGTGTTCGGCCTCGCCTTCCGGGACCGCGCCCACGGCATCGCGGTCGGCGGCGACTACCGCGCGGACCAACCGTCCCCCGACGCCGCCGCCGTCACCCGGGACGGCGGCCGCACGTGGCGCACGGCCACCACGCCCCCACCCGCCTACCGCTCCTCCGTGGCCTGGCTGCCGCACAGCCGCTCCGCCGCCCTCGCCGTCGGCCCCACCGGCACGGACCTCACCACGGACGGCGGGCGGACCTGGCGGACCGTCGACACCGGCTCGTACGACACCGTGGACTGCGCCCCGGACGGCGGCTGCTGGGCGTCGGGCGCCCAGGGCCGCGTCGCGCGCCTGGTCCGGCACGCGGGGTGAGGCGCGCGGGGGTGGGGCGACGGGGGCGCGGGGCGGGGCGGGGGCCCGGCACCCGCTGGCTAGGCTGACGGCACTATGACGATCATCGAAACGCCCGCCGGCTGGCCGGCCGACGAGGACGAGGCCCTGGCCGTCCAGGACGCGCTGCGCGCCCGCGTGGTCCTGGACGAGCCGGGGCCCGCCCCCGGCACCGGCCTCGTGACCGGCGTCGACGTGGCGTACGACGACGAGCGCGACCTGGTGGCCGCGGCAGCCGTCGTGCTGGACGCCCGCACGCTGGACGTCGTCGAGGAGGCCACCGCCGTCGGCCGGGTCTCCTTCCCGTACGTCCCCGGCCTCCTCGCCTTCCGGGAGCTCCCCGCCGTCCTCGCCGCCCTGGAGACCCTCACGGCCGGGCCGGGCCTCGTCGTCTGCGACGGCTACGGGCTGGCCCACCCGCGCCGCTTCGGCCTCGCCAGCCACCTCGGAGTCCTCACCGGGCTGCCGGTCGTGGGCGTCGCGAAGAACCCGTTCACCTTCACCCACGAGGACCCGGCGCCCCGCCGGGGCTCCGCCGCGCCGCTCCTCGCCGGGGCGGAGGAGGTGGGACGGGCCCTGCGCACCAGGGACGGCGTCAAGCCCGTCTTCGTCTCCGTGGGACACCGCGTCACGCTCGACGCCGCCTGCGCCCACACGCTGGCGCTGACGCCCCGGTACCGGCTGCCGGAGACCACCCGGCTCGCCGACGCGCTGTGCCGCCGCGCGCTGCGGGAGGCCACCGCGGGGCAGGGGAGCGCCGCGTGATCGGCCGGCTCCAGTGCGTGGTGCTGGACTGCCCCGACCCACGGGAGCTTGCCGTCTTCTACCGGGGCCTGCTGGGCGGCGACATCGACCGGCCGGACCGGCGCTGGTCCCTGGACGAGGAGTGGGCGACCCTCCACCTCGGCGACGGCCGGGTGCTCGCCTTCCAGCGCGCCGACCCGTACGAGCCGCCGCGGTGGCCCGATCCGCGACGGCCCCAGCAGTTCCACCTGGACGTGGGCGTCACCGACCTGGAGGCGGCGCGCGACGCGGCGGTGGCGCTGGGCGCGGAGGTCCTCGACGCGGGCGGGCCGCACCGGAGCTGGACCGTCTGCGCCGACCCGGCGGGCCACCCGTTCTGCCTCGTACGGGAGTGACGCGCGCGGGCGCCGAGCCCGGGCGGCGCCCGCCCGGACGCCCGCCGTCCCCGCCGCTCGCGTACCCCCGGCCCGGCCGCCGCCCCCGCAGTTCGCGGCGCGCGTGCCCGGGCACCGGGGCCCAGCCAACCGCCCCCGCGCCTGCCGCTCGCGGGCGCGTGCCCGGGCGGCCCCAGCCACCGCGCGCCCCCGGCTCGCGCGCCCCGGCTCAGCGCGCGTCCGCGACCCTGAACCGCATCCCCGCCGCGCGCAGCCGCTCCAGCAGCGCGTCACCCATCGCCACGGCCGTCGTCACCTGGCCCGCCACCGGCGGCAGGCCGGCGTCGAAGGCGAGGCACAGCGCCGACTCGGCGAGCATCTTCGCCGTCTCGTCGTAGCCCGGGTCGCCGCCCGACACCTCGGTGCACACCCGGCGCCCCCCGCCCTCGCCGACGAAACGGACCCGGAACCAGCTGCGCCGCCGGCGCTCCGCGTCCGGGCCGCTCCCCGGCGCGTACCGGTCCATCAACCACCGGCGCGCCGGCGGCACCTGCGCCAGCGCGAGGCCCGCGCCCACGGCGGCCACCCCGCCCAGCGCCATCGGCAGCGTCCGCACCGCCGCGTAGTGCCGGTACCGGAAGTCCGGGCCGTACTCGGGCAGCGCCGCCGCCGACCGCGCCACGACCCGCGGGTCCAGCGTCGGCAGCGGCAGCGCCCACGCGCCGGTCTCGCGGCTGAACCGCGGCCCGGCCAGCGGGGCCCGGGCCCGCCGGTCCACCCGCCGGGGCTCGTGCAGCCGCCGCTCCCGCGCCGCCCGCGCCATCTGCCGGCCGCGCCCCATCGCGGTGAGCGCCGAGGCGAAGGTGCCGCCGGAGAAGAGCGCGTTGGTCCGGACGAACCCGTCGACCCGCAGCGGCACGCCCCGCGGCAGCTGCCGCACGGTGAGGTACACGCCCAGGTCGTGCGGGACCGAGTCGAAGCCGCACGCGTGCACCAGCCGCGCCCCCGTCTCCCTGGCCCGCGCGTCGTGGCGTACGTACATCAGGTCGACGAACTCGGGTTCACCCGTGAGGTCGACGTAGTCCGTCCCCTCCGCCGCGCAGGCGGCGACGAGCGGTTCGCCGTACCAGACGTACGGGCCGACCGTCGTGGCGACGACCCGCGCCGACGCGGCGAGCTCCCGCAGCGCGGCGGGGTCGGCGGCGTCCGCCACGAGCAGCGGCAGCTCCGCGCAGCCGGGGTGGTCGGCGGCGAGGCGGTCGCGCAACCGCGCCAGCTTCTCGCGCGACCGCCCGGCCAGCGCCCACCGGCACCCGGCCGGCGCGTGCGCCGCCAGGTAGCGGGCGGTCAGTTCGCCCACGAAGCCGGTCGCCCCGTAGAGCACCACGTCGTACGCCCGTGCCGTTCCGTCCCGCGTGTCCATCAGGTCCTCCGCCGCTGCTCTGGTGCGCTCCTGTAAGGAGGCAGAGGCTAGTGGGTGCCGCACCCGCCCCGGGGCGGCCGGTGCGGGGCGTGCGGTGGGGGGTTGTGCGGGGTGGAACACGTTCTTAACATCATCACTGTTACAGCAGTAGTGTCACAGAGGCGTGGCGAGGGGACCGGATGACGGCGACGACGGGGAACGGCCCGCTCACCGGGGTGCGCGTGGTGGAGTTGGCCGGCATCGGACCGGGGCCGTTCGCGGCGATGCTCCTGGCCGACCTGGGGGCCGACGTCGTCCGCGTCGACCGGCCGGGCGGCGCGGGGCTGGGCATCGACCCCGCGTACGACCTCACCAACCGCAACAAGCGCTCCGTCCTCCTCGACCTCAAGGCCGCCGACGGCCCCGCCCGCCTGCTGGACCTCGTCGCCCGCGCGGACGTCCTCATCGAGGGATACCGGCCGGGCGTGGCCGAGCGCCTCGGCGTCGGCCCCGAGGAGTGCCTCGCGCGCAACCCGGGGCTCGTCTACGGCCGGATGACCGGCTGGGGCCAGGACGGGCCGCTCGCCGCGCGCGCCGGGCACGACGTCTCCTACATCGCCGTCACCGGCACCCTCTCCCTCTTCGGCAGGCCCGACGAGCCGCCCACCGTCCCCGCCAACCTGGTCGGCGACTACGCGGGCGGCTCCCTCTACCTCGTCGTCGGCGTCCTCGCCGCCCTGCACCACGCGCGCTCCGAGGGCGGCACCGGCCAGGTCGTCGACGCCGCCGTAGCCGACGGCGCCGCCCACCTCGCCACGATGATCCACGCCATGCTGGCTGCCGGCGCCTGGCAGGACCGACGCGGCACCAACCTCCTCGACGGCGGCTGCCCCTTCTACGGCACGTACGAGACCGCCGACGGCGCCCACATGGCGGTGGGGGCGCTGGAGCAGCGCTTCTACGACGTGTTCACGCGGATCCTCGGGCTCGACGACACGACGGCGGCGGCCCGCCACGACCCGGCCCGCTGGGACGGGCTGCGCGCCGCCGTCGCCGCCCGGTTCCGCACCCGCACCCGGGACGAGTGGACGGCCCTCTTCGAGGGCACCGACGCCTGCGTCGCCCCCGTCCTGACCCTGCGCGAGGCCCCCGCCCACTCGCACCTCGCCGCCCGGGGCACGTTCACCGAGCACGCCGGGCTCACCCAGCCCGCGCCCGCGCCCCGGTTCTCGGCGACCCCCGCCTCCGTGCGCCGCCCGCCCGCCCGGCCGGGCGCGGACGCCGAGGAGGTCGCCCGCGACTGGGACGTCCCGGCCGTCGCGCACCCCGCACCGGCCGCCGGCGTCCCCCGCGCGGCACCGGCCGGCCCCGACTCCGCCGACAGCAGCGCCGACAGCCCCGACAGGAGGACCCGTTGAAGCGCCGGATCTTCAGCGCCGAGCACGACGCGTTCCGCGACACCGTCCGCACCTTCCTCGCCAAGGAGGTCGTGCCGCACTACGCCCGGTGGGAGGAGGACGGCGTCGTCGCGCGCGACGCCTGGCGCGCCGCCGGCCGCCAGGGCCTCCTCGGGCTCGCCGTGCCCGAGGAGTACGGGGGCGGCGGCAACCCCGACTTCCGCTACAGCGCGGTGCTCGCCGAGGAGTTCGCCCGCGCCGGCGCCCCCGGCCTCGCCATCGGCCTGCACAACGACATCATCGGCCCGTACCTGACCGGGCTCGCCACCGCCGAGCAGAAGCGCCGCTGGCTCCCCGGCTTCTGCACCGGCGAGACCGTCACCGCCATCGCCATGACCGAACCGGGCGCCGGCTCCGACCTCCAGGGCATCCGCACCACCGCCGAGGACCGCGGCGACCACTTCCTGCTCAACGGCTCCAAGACCTTCATCTCCAACGGCATCCTCGCCGACCTCGTCGTCGTGGTCGCCAGGACCACCCCCGAAGGCGGGGCGCACGGCCTGTCCCTGCTCGTCGTCGAGCGCGGCGCCCCCGGCTTCGAACGCGGCCGCAACCTCGACAAGATCGGCCAGAAGTCCCAGGACACCGCCGAGCTCTTCTTCCACGACGTCCGCGTACCGAAGGAGAACCTCCTCGGGGAGCGCGACGGCGCCTTCGTCCACCTCATGACGCACCTCGCCCAGGAGCGCCTGACCATCGCCGTCGCCGCGGCGGCGGGCGCCGAGCACCTCCTGGAGACCACCAGCGCGTACGTCAAGGGGCGCGAGGCGTTCGGCAGGCCGCTCGCCCGGCTCCAGCACGTCCGCTTCGAGATCGCCGAGATGGCCACGGAGTGCGCCGTCACCCGCTCCTTCGTCGACCGCTGCATCGAGGACCACACCGACGGGACGCTCGACGCCGTCCACGCCTCGATGGCCAAGTGGTGGGCGACCGAGCTGCAGAAGCGGGTCGCGGACCGGTGCCTGCAACTCCACGGCGGGTACGGCTACATGAGCGAGTACGCGGTCGCCCGCGCCTTCACCGACGGCCGGATCCAGACCATCTACGGCGGCACGACCGAGATCATGAAGGAGATCATCGGCCGCTCGCTGCTCGGCTGACCCACCCCACCCGTGATGTGACGACCCCCGCGACGCGAAAGGCCCGACCTGTGACCACCGAAGCGTTCGTCTACGAAGCGATCCGCACCCCCCGGGGCCGCGGCAAGGCCAACGGCTCCCTGCACGGCACCAAGCCCATCGACCTCGTCGTCGGCCTCATCCACGAGCTGCGCGACCGGCTCCCGGGCCTCGACCCCGCCGCCGTCGACGACATCGTCCTCGGCGTCGTCTCCCCGCTCGGCGACCAGGGCTCCGACATCGCCAAGATCGCGGCCATCGCCGCCGGTCTGCCCGACACCGTCGCCGGCGTCCAGGAGAACCGCTACTGCGCCTCCGGCCTCGACGCGGTCAACACCGCCGCCATGAAGGTCCGCTCCGGCTGGGAGGACCTCGTCCTCGCCGGCGGCGTGGAGTCGATGTCCCGCGTGCCGATGGGCTCCGACGGCGGCGCCTGGATGTCCGACCCCATGACCAACCACACCACCCGCTTCGTCCCCCAGGGCATCAGCGCCGACCTCATCGCCACCGTCGAGGGCTTCTCCCGGCGCGACGTCGACGAGTACGCCGCCCTCTCCCAGGAGCGCGCGGCCGCCGCGTGGAAGGAGGGCCGCTTCGACCGGTCCGTCGTCCCCGTCAAGGACCGCAACGGGCTCGTCGTCCTCGACCACGACGAGCACCTGCGCCCCGGGACCACCGCCGACAGCCTGGCCGCGCTCAAGCCGTCGTTCGCGGACATCGGCGACCTGGGCGGCTTCGACGCCGTCGCCCTCCAGAAGTACCACTGGGTCGAGCGGATCGACCACGTCCACCACGCGGGCAACTCCTCCGGCATCGTCGACGGCGCGGCCCTCGTCGCCGTCGGCTCCCGCGAGGTCGGCGAGCGGTACGGGCTGACGCCGCGCGCCCGGATCGTCTCCGCCGCCGTCTCCGGCTCGGAGCCGACCATCATGCTCACCGGGCCCGCCCCCGCCAGCCGCAAGGCCCTCGCCAAGGCCGGCCTCACCATCGACGACATCGACCTGGTCGAGATCAACGAGGCGTTCGCCGCGGTCGTCCTGCGCTTCGCCCGGGACATGGGCCTGCCCCTCGACCGGATCAACGTCAACGGCGGCGCCATCGCCCTCGGCCACCCCCTCGGCGCCACCGGCGCGATGATCCTCGGCACCCTCGTCGACGAGCTGGAGCGCCAGGACAAGCGGTACGGCCTCGCCACCCTCTGCGTCGGCGGCGGCATGGGCGTCGCCACCATCGTCGAGCGCCTCTGAGCCCGCCCCGTCCGCGTCCCGCCCGAACCCCGTTACGGAGAAGCATCCATGACCGCCCTGCCGACGCGTTCCACCATCCGCTGGGAACAGGACGAGACCGGTGTCGTCACCCTCGTCCTCGACGACCCGGAGCAGTCCGCCAACACCATGAACCAGGCGTTCCGCGAGTCGATCGCGGCGGTCGCCGACCGGTGCGAGGCCGAGCGGGACTCCATCCGCGGCATCGTCTACACCTCGGCGAAGAAGACCTTCTTCGCCGGCGGCGACCTCAGGGACATGATGCGGGCGGGCCCGGCCGACGCCCAGCGGATCTTCGACGCCACCAACGAGATCAAGCGCTCGCTGCGGCGCATCGAGACCCTCGGCAAGCCCGTCGTCGCCGCCATCAACGGCGCGGCGCTCGGCGGCGGCTACGAGATCGCCCTCGCCTCCCACCACCGGATCGCCCTGGACGCGCCCGGCTCGAAGATCGGCCTGCCCGAGGTCACGCTCGGCCTGCTGCCCGGCGGAGGCGGCGTCACCCGCACCGTCCGCCTCATGGGCATCGCCGACGCGCTGCTGAAGGTCCTCCTCCAGGGCCGGCAGTACTCGCCCCGGCGCGCCCTGGAGAACGGCCTGGTCCACGAGGTCGCCGACTCGCCCGAGTCCATGCTGGCCCAGGCCCGCGCCTTCATCGACGCCCACCCCGAGTCCCGCCAGCCCTGGGACGTCCCGGGCTACCGGATCCCCGGCGGCACCCCGGCGCAGCCGAAGTTCGCGGCGAATCTGCCGGCCTTCCCGGCGAACCTGCGCAAGCAGCTCAACGGCGCCCCCTACCCGGCGCCCCGCAACATCCTCGCCGCCGCCGTCGAGGGCTCCCAGGTCGACTTCGAGAGCGCCTGCGTCATCGAGTCCCGCTACTTCACGGAACTCGTCACCGGCCGGACCGCGAAGAACATGATCCAGGCGTTCTTCTTCGACCTCCAGGCCGTCAACGCCGGGCGGAGCCGCCCGCAGGGCGTGGAGCCCCACACGGTCCGCAGGGCCGCCGTCCTCGGCGCCGGGATGATGGGCGCGGGCATCGCCTACGCCTGCGCGAAGGCGGGCATCGAGGTGGTCCTCAAGGACGTGTCCGCACAGGCCGCCGCCCAGGGCAAGGCGTACTCCGAGAAGCTCTGCGCCAAGGCGGTCGAACGCGGCCGGACCACCCGGGAGAAGGCGGACGCACTGCTCGCCCGCATCCACCCGACGGCCGAGGTGGCGGACCTCGCGGGGTGCGACGCCGTCATCGAGGCCGTGTTCGAGGACACCGCCCTCAAGCACAAGGTGTTCCAGGAGGTGCAGGGCGTCGTGGCGCCCGATGCCCTGCTGTGCTCCAACACCTCCACGCTGCCGATCACCGTCCTCGCGGAGGGCGTGGAGCGGCAGGCCGACTTCGTGGGCCTGCACTTCTTCTCGCCCGTCGACAAGATGCCGCTCGTGGAGATCGTCCGGGGCGGGCGGACCGGCGACGAGGCCCTGGCCCGCGCCTTCGACCTGGTCCGGCAGATCTCCAAGACGCCGGTCGTCGTCAACGACTCGCGCGGCTTCTTCACCTCCCGGGTGATCGGCCGGTTCCTGAACGAGGGCGTCGCGATGGTGGGAGAGGGCGTCGAGCCGGCCTCCGTCGAACAGGCGGCGGCCCAGGCCGGCTACCCGGCCAAGGTGCTGTCCCTCATGGACGAGCTGACGCTGACGCTGCCCCGCCGGATCCGCGGCGAGACGCGGCGCGCCGTGGAGGAGGCGGGCGGGACCTGGACCGCGCACCCGGCGGAGGCCGTCGTGGACCGCATGGTCGACGAGTTCGGCCGCACGGGCCGCAGCGGCGGCGCCGGCTTCTACGACTACGACGCGGACGGCCGCCGCACCGGCCTGTGGCCCGGTCTGCGCGAGCACTTCACCCGCACCGGGGCGGAGGTCCCCTTCGAGGACATGAAGGAGCGGATGCTCTTCTCCGAGGCGCTCGACGCGGTGCGCTGCCTGGAGGAGGGCGTGCTGACCTCGGTCGCCGACGCCAACATCGGCTCCGTCATGGGCATCGGCTTCCCCGCCTGGACCGGCGGCGTCCTGCAGTACGTCAACGGCTACGAGGGCGGCCTGCCCGGCTTCGTGGCGCGGGCGCGGGAGCTGGCCGCGCGGTACGGCGAGCGGTTCGAGCCGCCGGCGCTGCTGGTGCGGAAGGCGGAGCGGGGGCAGACGTTCACGGACTGACGCGACGGTCGGAGCCGCCCGGGGAGACCACCGGGCGGCGGGCCGGTCACTCCGGGGCGCGGAAGGCGGCCCGGAGCTCCTCGGTCAGCGACCGCTGGAAGGCGGTGACCAGCGCCTGCACCACCAGCGGCTGCATGTGCGCGGAGAGCGACTTCATCGCCCGCACGTGCTGCGGGTCCTCGGGGTCGGCCTCCCGCTCCCGGTACGGGCTCCACACCTCGTCGCGGAAGAGCCGGGTCAGCTCGTGCGCCGCCTCGCGCGTGTGCTCCACCAGCACCGCGCGGGCGGCGACGATCGTCGCGTGCGGGATCGGCACGTCGAGCAGCTGTACGCCGAGGCGCAGCAGCCCCAGGTCGACGCGCAGGGTCCCGTCCTCGTCTGGGCCGGTCAGCACGTCCATCGCGGCGAGCAGGTGCATGTCGGCGTCCGTCAGCCGCCGCCCGGCCCGCCGCTCCAGCTCGGCGCGGGTCAGCCGCTCCACGGAGTCCGGCGCCCAGGTCGCCACCAGCGCCCGGTGGATCGCCAGGTCCTGCGCGTTCACGTCGGGCGGCAGCTGCTCCAGGTACCGCTCGATCGCGGCGAGCGTCATGCCCTGGTGCTGGAGCTCCTCGATCAGTGCCAGCCGCGCGAGGTGTTCGGGCCCGTACCGCCCCACCCGGCGGGGACCGAGGACCGGCGGCGGGAGCAGTCCGCGGGTGCCGTAGAAGCGGATCGTCCGGACGGTGACGCCGGCCCGGGCCGCGAGCTCGTCCACGGTGAACGCCGGCTGCTGCGTCTCGGTCGCCAAGGGGCCCTCGCTTCCACGCTGGTGTCGCACTGGTGCAACAGTATTGCTGTCGCACCACCCCTGTGAAACCCCGCGAGCGCCGCGCCCCCCGTGGCCCGCCCCACGGCGCCGCCCCCGTCGCGGCGCGACCGCGGGCGGTCGATGGGTCAGCGGGGGCCGACGGCGGGGGCGATCATGAGCAGCACCGCGGTGGGGAGGAAGAGGAACATCCCGCCCGTGGCCCCCACGAAGCCCCACACCGCGAGGGCGAGCCCCAGCAGCGCGCACGTCCAGCCGAAGGCGCGCGGGTGGCGCAGGAGCAGGAGGGGCACCGCGACGGGCAGGGCCGTGACGAGGAAGAGCCCGCCGAGGCCGGCGTCGAAGCCCAGGACGAGCGCGGGTAGGGTCGCCAGTGCGGCCAGGATCGCGACGAAGCGCTGGATCCCGTGTACCCGCCGCGGCCGTCCGTCCAGTGCGGTGTCCATGGTGCCTGCCCCCGTTCGACGAAGTATTTGAACACGTTCAACGTACCCCATGGCGGGCCCGGTGAAAATCCGTTGCCGCCCCGCGCCCGCGGTGGTCGGCTGCCCCCATGGACGAGGAAGCGGTACGCGCGCTGTACGACCGGTGGATGAGGCGGGAGGCCCGGCCCGACGGGCCCGGCTGCCGCGTGGAGCGGGTGGGGGAGGTCGTCCGGCAGACGGGCCCCGCCGAGGCGTGGAACGGCGTGCTGTGGAGCGGCCTGACCGCCGGGACGGCGGACCGGGCCGTCGAGGAGCAGATCCGCCACTACACCGCCCTCGGACGCGACTTCGAGTGGAAGCTGTACGCCCACGACGAGCCGGCCGACCTCGCAGACCGGCTCGTCGCCGCCGGCTTCCGGGCCGAGCCCCCGGAGGCGCTCATGGTCGCCGGGACGGCCGGCGCCGCCACCGACACCGCGCCGCCCGAGGGCGTCGAGCTCCTCCCGGTCACCGACGCGGCCGGGATGGACCTCGTCGCGGAGGTCCACGAGCGGGCGTTCGGCACGGACGGCACCCTGCTGCGGCAGCGGCTGCTCGCCCAGCTCGTGGACCGGCCGGACACGGTCGCCGTCGTCCTCGCCGTGGCGGGGGACCGGCCGATCAGCTCGGCCCGCCTGGAGATGCTCCCCGGCGTGCCCTTCGCCGGCCTGTGGGGCGGCGGCACCGTACCGGAGTGGCGCGGCAGGGGCGTCTACCGCGCCCTCGTGGCCCACCGCGCCCGCACCGCCGCCGCCCGCGGCTACGACTGGCTCCAGGTCGACGCCTCCGCCGACAGCCGCCCCATCCTGCACCGCCTGGGCTTCACCACCCTCTCCACCACGACCCCGTACGTGTACGAGCCCTGACGGAAGGGGCGCCGCCGCCGTGGCGCCCGCCTGGCTACCGCCCCGGCTGCCGGCGCCGGCGGGCACGGTCAGCAGGACCAGGCCCCCGGTCAGGACGGCCAGCCCGCACCAGGAGAAGGCCGGCAGGCGTTCACCGAGCACGGTGACGCCCAGGACCGCGGCGACGGCGGGCTCGGGCAGGGTCAGCGACGTGGCCACCGACGCCGACGTGTGGCGCAGCCCGCGCCCGTAGAGCCGGTAGGTGAGGTAGACGGTGAACACGGCCAGGTACACGGCCACGGTCGCGCCGCGCGCCGTGGCGAGCCAGTGCACGCCCAGCGTCAGCACGAGCGGCGTGACCAGCAGCCCCGCCCCGCCGAACAGCACGCCCATCACCGCGCCGGAGGGCCTCCCGCGGCTGATGAGCCGGGCCGCGACCAGGGCGTAGGCGGCGTAGGACAGCCCGGCGCACGCGGCCAGCGCCACCCCCGCGGGGTCCACCGGTGTGGCGCGGGCGGTGAGCGAGGGACCCAGCACCAGGAGGGCGCAGCCCAGGACGGCGGCCGCGGTGGCGGCCGTCCAGCGGGTGGTGGGCCGGGTCCGTTCGGTGGCCCAGGAGAGCAGTCCGGCGAAGACCGGGGCGCTCCCCAACGCGATCACGGTGGCCACCGCCACGCCGGTCCGGGCGGTCGCCGGGTAGAAGGTGACCGGATACCCCGCCACCGCCACCGCGCCCAGGGCCAGCAGCCGCCGCTCGCGGGGCGTGCAGGCGGCCGGCAGCGAGCGGGCGCCCCGGGAGGTGAGGAACAGCAGGATGCCGCCGAGGACGAGACCGGCGCAGCCGATGGTCGCCGGCGACGCGCCGGCCGGGGCGAAGGACGCGGCGGTCCCGGTCGTGCCCCACAGCACGGCCGAGCCGAGGATGGGCGCGGGGCCGCCGAGGACACCGGTGCGGGAGGGGCGCGGGCCGGCGGTCGCCGGGCGCGCGGGAGTCAGGGGGGACGTGCGGTTCGGCACTGTCGTGATCTTCCGTCGTCGAATGCGTCAGTGGACTGATCCGAAACGGGCGCACGACAGGAACCCCTGACCGCCCTGCGGGCCGGTCGGGGACGGAGGTCAAAGCCGTCGGTGTCTGCGCCCGATCAGGCGCAGAGCGGCGGCAGGACGGCGTGCCGGTAGGTCTTCACGCGCCGATGCTATCCGCCGCGTGCGGGAAGGACGCCGGAAGGGTGCGGGAAGGGCGCGCGGGCGCGCGGGAACCGTCTCCTCACCGAGATCGTTCCCGGGGTATGCCCCGGCACCCTGACGACACGTCCGTACGCCCCCTCGCCGACGCCGACGTCCCGACGGCGGTCGACACCCTCACGCGGGCCTTCGCCGACTACCCCTACACGCGGCACGTGATCGCCGCGGAGGACCACGAGGAGCGGATCCGCCGCTTCCAGGAGCTGTGCCTGACCCGCGTCGGCATGGTGTACGGCCGTGTCTGGGTGGCCGACGCGGGGCGGGCCGTCGCCGTCTGGTCCACCCCCGACCGGGACCCCTCGCCCGCCTTCGCGGAGATCGGCCCCCTGCTCGGTGACCTGACCGGTGACCGGGCGGCTGCCTACGAGTCCGCGGAGCGGGCCGTCGCCCCGCACCGGCCGAAGGAGCCGGTCTGGTTCCTCGCCACGGTGGCGGTCGCTCCCGGAGCCCAGGGGCGGGGCCTCGGCGGCGCGGTGCTGGCCCCTGGCATCGAGGCGGCTGCGCGGGCCGGGTACCCGGCGTTCCTGGAGACCTCCAGCGAGCGGAACGTGCGCTTCTACGAGCGCCTCGGCTTCGGGGTCACGGCCGACGTCCGGCTCCCCGACGGAGGCCCCCGCACCTGGTGCATGCGCAGGGACCCCCGCCGCAGCCGTTGACCCTCGACCCCACGTCCACGGCGCGGTCCTCCTCCCTGCGGACCGGCCCCGGGGGGCGCGTCCGCCACGCCCTCACGCCTGAGCGATGAGTTTGGGCGGCGGATCGGGTCTGCCCTGGTATGACGCGCACCATCGCTGACATCTCGGTCTCTCTCGACGGCTTCGTCACCGGACCCGACCCGGGCCCCGACAACGGTCTGGGCACGGGTGGCGAGGCCCTGCACACGTGGGCGTTCTCGGACGACCCCGACGACCGCCGGGTCCTGCGCGAGGGGACCGCCCGCTCGGGCGCCGTCGTCCTCGGTCGCCGCCTCTTCGACGTGGTCGACGGACCGGAGGGCTGGGACGACACCTCCGGCTACGGCGCCGGCGAGGTCGGCAGGCCCGCGTTCGTCGTCGTGACGAGCTCGCCGCCGGAGTCGGTGCGGACCACCGGCCTCGACTGGACGTTCGTCACGACCGGTCTGCCCGACGCCGTCGCCGCCGCCCGCGAGCGAGCCGAGGCGGCGTCGTCGGACTGCGGCAAGGACCTCGACGTCGTCCTCATGGGAGGCGGCGCCACGATCGCCTCGGCGCTCGACGCCGGGCTGGTCGACGTACTGACGCTGCACCTCGCACCCGTCGTCCTGGGCGCCGGGACACCTCTGTTCACCGGCGGAGCGCCACGCACCCTGGTGCAGCGCGGCGTGCTCCCGACGTCGACCGCGACGCACCTCACCTACGACCTCTCCCGGTGATCCGATGACCACTGTCCACGCCAACGGGACCGCCCTGGGCATCGAGTCGTTCGGTGCCCGGGACGCGCCGCTCGTCCTGCTCGCGGGCGGGACGACGATGCTCTCCTGGCCCGACGCGCTGTGCGAGCGCCTCGCCGCCGGCGGGCGCCGCGCGGTGCGCTACGACCTGCGCGACAGCGGGGAGTCGACGACGGAGGATCCGCAGGCGCCCGCCTACACCCTGCGCGACCTCGCTGCCGACGCGGCGGCCCTTGCCGACGCGCTCGGCGGCGGGCCCGCGCACCTCGCGGGGATCGGTGTCGGCGGGATGGTCGCCCAGGTGGCCGCGCTGGACCATGCGGGCGCGTTCTCGGCGCTCACCCTGGTCGGCACCCGTGCGGTCGCCCCTGGCCCGCCCGACGACGACCTCCCCGACCACGACCAGGCGTCGATGAGCCGGCTGTTCACGCGTCCGCTGCCCGATTGGGCCGACCGCGAGGCGGTCGCGCGGTTCGCCGCCGCCGGCGCGGAGATCCTCGGGGACGACCCCGCCGCCGCGCGCGCGGTCGCCGCGCGCGTCTGGGACCGCACGCCCGGCACCGCGCCACCGGTCCAGACGGCCAACCAACTGGGCATGGTGTTCTCCCGCCTCGACTGCGGACCCCGCTGGCGCGAGCGCCTGCCCGGGATCGAGGTCCCCACGCTCGTCGTCCACGGCCGCCGCGACCCGTTCTTCCCCGTCGGCAACGGCGAGGCGATCGCGCGTGAGATCCCCGGGGCACGGCTGCTCGTCCTGGAGGAGGCCGCCACGACGATCCCCGACGCGGCGGTCGGCGAGGTCGCCGAGGCGATGCTCACGCTCGGGTAGAGGACGGCGGGCGCCGCGCGGACCCGGCCTCCGCGCGGCAGTGGACGTGGCACACCCGACCGGGCCGACCGCCCGGATCCCGGAGCCAGGAGCCAGGAGCCAGGAGCCAGGAGCCAGGAGACCGGCGCCGGACGGCGGCCGGTCCGGCCGGTCCGCCGGTGCGGCTGGACCGGCCGAGCGGTCGGGACGACCGGAAGGCCGGCTCCGCCCGTCAGGGGGCCGCGTGGCCCGTGACCGGGTAGTGGTCGGAGAGGTTCGTGTACGTGTGGGTGCGGCCCCAACTCGACACCGTCCACGGCGCGCTGCGCTCCGCGAGCACGTGGTTCGTCCAGCCCGCCGGGCGGGCGTGGCCCGCGCGGTGCAGGACGTGGTCGAGGTCCTCGCGCGGGTCGTCGGGGTAGCGCTCGGCCGCGATGGAGTTCTCCGCGGTGTCGAACGAGTACGGGTGGCCGGTGCGGGCGTCCGCGCCCGCCAGGCCCGCGTCGGCGAGCATCGTCGCGTACTCCGGCGTCCGCGTGTCGACGTTCAGGTCGCCCGCCACGATCACCTGCTCGGAGGCCGGGATGGCCTTCGCGTCCAGGAAGGCGTCCAGCGCCCGGAACTGCCGGGAGCGCACCCGCGCCGCCTCGCCCGCCGCGCAGCCGGGGTCCGTCGACTGGGCGTGCGTGCCGACGACGTGGACGCGGGAGCCGCCGACGTCGAGGACCGCGTAGACGAAGCCCTTGTTGGAATACCAGTCCGCGCCGCACGCGTCCTTGTAGACGTACTGCTCCTTGCGGACGATCGGCCACTTGCTGAGCACCGTCACCCCGCCGTCCTCCGGCGTGGTCGACGAGTAGGCGCCGCCCGTCGCGTCCCACCCGGACGTGCCGCGGCCCATGACGGGCGTCTGGTGCGGGTACCGGGCCGAGGCGTTGCGGCGCAGCGCGTCCGAGGAGGTGTTGTCGAACGCCTCCTGGACGACGACCACGTCGTTGCCCTGGAAGAACGGCGCCGCGGGTATCGCCTTCGCCCGGTGGTCCTGGCCCCAGTTGGGGTACAGGGCGCGATTGAAGAGGAAGGCGTTGTACGTGAGGACCGTGAGGCGGGGCGTCGCCTCCGGGGCGGCGGCCGCCTGCGGGGCCGCGGCGGTGAGGGAGAGCGCGGCGAGCGCGGCGGACACCGCGCCCGCCAGGACGGCGCGCGGCGCGCGGCGCGGAGCGGGCCGCGCGACGGACGGGCCGGCGGGGCGCGGCGCGGACGCACGGGCGGAGCACGGTACGGAGGGGTGGGCGGGGCGCGGCACGGGGACTCCCGGGGACGTGGGGCGGGTCTCGGCGCGGCACATCAAAGCAGCCGCGGTTACCCTCCGGTAGATCCCGGGTGGAGGAGATCTTGCGGAGACCGGGCGGGCCGGAGAACCCTCCCCTCCGCGCCCGCCGGGACCCCGGAACCCCCCGTACCGCCACCGATCGCATACTGGAGGTCCACCCCGCGGACACCGGACGGACCTGGAGCGGCACCCATGACGACACCCCCCGCACACCCGCAGCCGCCGCCTCCCGGCGGGGTCCTGTGGAGCCTCGCGGGGGACGTCAGGGGCCTGCTCATGCTGCCCGCCGCCCTCGCCCTCCAGGTCGCGCACCCGGCGGTCGGCGCCGGCGTCGACGAGCACTCCGTCTTCCGCACCGACCCCTGGGGCCGCGGGGAGCGTTCCCTGCGCTCGCTCCAACTGTGGGTGTACGGCGGGGAGGCCGCGGCCGAGGAGGGGCGGCGCCTGCGCCGGCTGCACGGCGCGATCTCGGGCACGGACACCCGCGGCCGCCCGTACCACGCGCTGCGGCCCGAGACCTACGCCTGGGTCCACGCCACCGGGTTCCCCGTCCAGCACCACGCCCTGCGCTACCTGGTGCGGCCCATGACCCCGGAGCAGGAACGGCAGCTGTACGCCGAGTGGCTGCGGGTGGGGCGCGTCCTCGGCATCCGTGACCGCGACATGCCGCAGACCGTCGAGGAGTTCTGGCCGTACTACCGCCGGATGCTCGCCGAGGAGGTCGAGCTCACCCCCGTCGTGCGGGACCTGGTGGCGACGGGCGACCCGCTGCCGCCGCCCGACCGCGGGCCCCTGCCGCTGCGGCTGCTGCTGCGCCCCCTGTGGCCCCTGGTCTGGCCGCGCCTCGCCCGCTTCCGGGCCTTCGTCACCGTCGGGTTCATGCCGCCCGACGCCCGCGAGGCGATCGGCCTGGAGTGGTCGCCGGCCCAGGAGCGGCGGCTGCGCCGGCTCTCCCGGGTCGTGCGGGCCGTGGTGCCCGCACTCCCCGAGCGGTTGCGCTACCTGCCGCTCGCCCGCCGCGCCCGCCGCGCCCACCGGCGCGGCCGGGACGCCGGGCGGGTCCCGCTCACCGCGGGAGACCGCCCCGTGCGATGACCTCCCCGTACCAGCGCGCGCTGTCCTTCGGCGTGCGCCGCTGCGACGCGAAGTCCACGTGGACGATGCCGAACCGCTTGCCGTAGCCGTACGCCCACTCGAAGTTGTCCAGCAGCGACCACAGGAAGTACCCGCGCACGTCGACGCCGTCCGCGAGCGCGCGGTGCACGGCCGCCAGGTGCTGGCGCAGGTACGCCACCCGCTCCGGGTCGTGGACCTCGCCCGACGGGTCGGCGTAGTCGTCGTACGCCGCGCCGTTCTCGGTGACCATCAGCGGGACGTGCGGGAGCTCGTCGCGCAGCCGCGTCAGCAGCTCGTGCAGGCCGTCCGCGTCCACCGGCCAGTCCATGGCCGTGCGCGGCCCGGGCGCGGGCTCGAAGCGCACGTGCCGCTCCGCGCCCGGCCAGGGCGACGGGCCCTCGTGGGTGCCGGCCGCGACGACCGTGGGGGAGTAGTAGTTGATGCCCAGCGAGTCGACGGGCGCCGAGGCCGCCGCCAGGTCGCCGTCCCGGACGAACGACCAGTCCGTCAGCGCCGCGGTGTCCGCGACCAGGTCCTCGGGCAGCCGCCCGTGGAACACCGGGTCCAGGAACACCCGGTTGCCGAGCGCGTCGACGCGGCGGGCCGCGTCCGCGTCCGCCTCCGAGCCGGTCAGCGGCCGCACCGCGTGCAGGTTCAGTGTCAGCGACACCTCGGTCGACGCGGGGAGCGCCGCCCGCAGCGCCCCCACGGCGAGCCCGTGCGCCAGGTTGAAGTGGTGCGCGGCGCGCAGGGACGCGGCCGGGTCCGTACGGCCCGGGGCGTGCACGCCGGAGGCGTAGCCGAGGAACGCGGCGCACCACGGCTCGTTCAGCGTCGTCCAGGTGGCGACCCGGTCGCCGAGGGCGCCGGCCACGAGCGCGGCGTACTCGGCGAACCGCTCGGCGGTCTCCCGGTGCGGCCAGCCCCCGCCGTCCTCCAGCTCCTGCGGCAGGTCCCAGTGGTACAGCGTGGCGACGGGCCGGATGCCCGCCGCGCGCAGCTCGTCGACGAGCCGCCGGTAGAAGTCGAGGCCCTTCTGCAGGGCCGGGCCCCGCCCGGTGGGCTGGACCCGGGGCCAGGCGACGGAGAACCGGTAGTCGGTGACGCCGAGGTCCCGCATCAGGGCGACGTCCTCGGCCATCCGGTGGTAGTGGTCGGCGGCGATGTCCCCGGTGTCGCCGTTGCGGACCTTGCCGGGGACGCGGCTGAAGGTGTCCCAGATGGACGGGGTGCGGCCGTCCTCGTCGGCGGCGCCCTCGATCTGGTAGGCGGCGGTGGCCGTGCCCCAGCGGAACCCGGTGGGGAAGGCGAGCCCCGCCGGCGGGCGGGACTGGGCGTCGGCAGCGGTCATGAGGGGGGAACTCCCGGAGGTGTGTGAGGTGGGCGCCGGAGGACCGGGCGGGGCGGTGCGGGGCGGTCGCGAGGAACCGGCCGTGGGGCCGGGTGGTGCGGCGGCGGGCTGCGGGTCAGCCCTTGACCGCGCCCTGCATGATGCCGCCGACGATCTGCCGGCCCAGCAGGCCGAAGACGAGCAGCACGGGCAGTGTGCCGAGCAGCGTGCCCGCCATGATCACGGACTGGTCGTGGACGTAGCCGCCGCCGAGTTGGCGCAGCGCGACCTGGACGGTCGGGTTCTGCGAGGAGAGCGCGACGATCGGCCAGAAGAAGTCGTTCCAGGCGGCCATGAAGGTCAGCAGGCCGAGGACGGCCATGCCGGGCCGGGCGATGGGCACGACGATCGACCAGAAGACCCGCGCGGTGGACGCCCCGTCGACGCGGGCCGCCTCGATGAGCTCGTCGGGCAGCGCCTGCACGAGGAACTGCCGCATGAAGAACACGCCGAACGCCGAGACCAGGCCCGGCAGGATCACCGACTGGAGCTGGTTCACCCAACCCAGTTCGGCGATCAGCATGAACAGCGGGATCACCCCGAGCTGCGGCGGGATCATCATCGTGCCGACCGTGACCGTCAGCAGGGCGCCCCGCCCGCGGAAGCGGAGCTTGGCGAAGGCGAAGCCGGCGAGCGTGCAGCACAGCACGGTGCCCACGGTGATGGACCCGGACACGACCAGCGAGTTGAGCAGGGCCGTGCCGATGTCCGCCTCCTCCAGCACCGCCTCGACGTTGCGCAGCAGGTTGGGGCCGGGCAGCAGCGTGGGCGGCACCTGCGCGAGGTCGGCGTTGGACCGGCTGGCGGCGACGATGGTCCAGTAGAAGGGGAAGGCCGAGACGAGGACGGCGACGATCAGGACGGCGTACGCGACCTTGCCGCCGTGCAGCGTGCGCCCCGCGCGGGTGGTCATCGGCGGGCCTCCTTGCGGGTGCGGCGGCGCGCGAGGAGGGCGTTGGCCCCCACGAGCACCACGATGAGCAGGAACATCACCCAGGCGATGGCCGCGGCCCGGCCCAGGTGGAAGAAGCCCCAGCCCTGCTCGTACATGTACAGGCCGAGGGTCTGGTACTGGTGCGAGATGCCGCCGGAGATCGAGCCCTCGTAGAGCAGCGGCTCGCCGAACAGCTGGGTGGCGCCGATGGTCGACACGACGACCGTGAAGACGATGGTGGGCCGCAAGCCGGGAAGGGTGACGTGCAGGAACTGCCGCCACCGGGACGCGCCGTCCATCTCCGCGGCCTCGTACAGCTCGCTGGGGATGGACTGCATGCCGGCCAGGTAGATCAGCGCGTTGTAGCCGGTCCACCGCCAGATGACGATGGTGGACACCGCGATCTGCGAGGCGACCGTGCCGGTCTGCCAGTCGACCGGGCCGAAGCCGACCAGCCCGAGGACGTAGTTGACCAGACCGAAGTCGCGGCCGAAGAGCTGCGCGAAGACGAGCGTCGCCGCGGCGACGCTCGTCGCGTACGGGAGCAGCATCGCGGTGCGGAAGAAGGTCCGGCCGCGCAGCCGGTAGTTGAGCAGGTGCGCCAGGCCGAGCGCCATGACGAGCTGCGGCACGGTCGACAGCACGCCGATGGTGAAGGTGTTGCGCAGCGAGATCCAGAAGAACTCGTCGGCGAAGAGTGCCGCGTAGTTGCCGAGGCCCCGCCACTCCATGTCACCCGGGGTCTGCAACTCCACCCGGTAGAGCGAGACGAACGCGGTGTAGAGGAGCGGGAAGAGGCCGAAGGCGGCGAAGAGGGTGAAGAACGGGGCGATGAAGGCATATGGCGAGACGGTCCGCCAGGCCCGCCGCACCGCCGAGGGGCGTGCGGCCCTGGCCGGAGGGGGCGTCGGAGGCGCGGCGGTGCCCGCCGGGGCGGTGAGGGTCACGGGGCGGCCCTTCGGGGGAGCGGTCTGCGGGAGGTACGGGGGGCGGGGGTTCGTGGGTTCGGAAGGTACGGAGGGTCCGGGAGCTGCCGGACCCACCCGGAGTGCGCGCGGTGCGCACGGTGCGCACAGGACGGGCAGTGCGCACAGGACGGGCAGTGCGGACAGGACGGGCGGTGCGGACAGGACGGGCAGTGCCCATAGGACGGGCGGTGCGGACGGGCGGGAAGCAGGCGGTCCGATGGGGACCGCTCCCGCTCCGGCCCTGAGCCGGCCGTCCCCCCGCCGGACGGGCAGCGCCCGGCGGGAGCCGGCTCGGGGCGGTACGGGCTGGTGGAGGCCGGGGCCGGCCGTCAGCCCATGACGTTCGCGACGCTCTTGCGCGCGTTGGCCCACGCCTTGTCGGGCGCCGTGCCCTTGCGCTCGACCTCGCTCAACGCGTTGGTGATCTGGTCGGCGACGTTCTTGTCGTGCACGCCGAGGACCTGGACGGGCGCGGCCTTCGCCGCGTCACCGAAGATCCTGCCGATCGGGGCGCCGGAGAAGTACGGGTCCTTCGCGTCGGCGACCTTCGCGATGGCGCCGGTCGACGAGGGGAAGTTGCCCTGCTTCCGGAAGAGCTTCGCCTGCTGCTCGGGCGCCGTCAGCCAGGTGATCAGCTCGTACGCCTCCTTCTTGTGCTGGGCCGCGCGCGGCACGGTCAGGTACGAGCCGCCCCAGTTGCCCGCGCCGCCGGGGAGCTTGGCGATGTCCCACTTGCCCTTTCCGGCGTCGCCGGCCTGGCCCTTGATGTAGCCGAGCATCCAGGCGGGGCAGGGGATGGTCGCGAAGGACCCGGCGGCGAAGGCCTGGTTCCACTGCGGCGACCACTGGTCGAGCTTGGCGCTCAGCCCGGCGTCGGCGGCCTCGGTGGCGGCGTCCCACGCGGCCTTGACGGCCGGGTTCTCCTCGTAGACCAGCTTCCCGGAGGCGTCGTAGTACCGCTCCTCCTCCTGGCCGATCATGATCGTGTAGAGGCTGCCCACGCTGTCCAGCCAGGCGCTCCCGCGGGGCGCCTTCGCCTTGTACTGCTTGCCGAGCTCCAGGTACCCGTCCCAGGTGGCCCACGCGCGGGCGAGTTCCTCGCGGTCGGTGGGCAGACCGGCCTCGGCGAACAGGTCGGTGCGGTAGCACATCGCCTCGGGACCCACGTCGGTGCCGAGGCCCAGGACGCGGCCGTCCTTGGTGGTGGCCGCCGACCACTTGGCCTCGGCGAACTGGTCCTTGAGGTCGTTCGCGCCGTACTTGGCCAGGTCCTCGAACTTGTCGGCCTGCTGCTGCGTGACGGAGGCGATGCGGCCGACCTCGACGCCCTGCACGTCGGCCAGCCCGCCGCCCCCCGCGAGGCGGGTCTGGAGGGACTTCCAGTAGTCCTGCTCGTCCTCCGTGTCGGTCTGCTTGATCGTCACCCCGGGGTGCAGCTTCTCGTACTCCGCGTACAGCCCGGCCTCCTTGTAGCCGAACGAGCCGAACAGGTCGACGGTCAGCGTGACCCCGCCGCCGGCGGCGTCGGACGCGCCGTCGGCGCCGGATCCGCAGGCGGCGAGCAGGGTCCCGGTCAGCACGACCGCACCGAGTCGGACGGCGGCCCTTCTGGCGGCTCGGGCGATGGGCATGGGAAGCCTCCTTGGCTTCGATCGAGCGGGGGACACCCCACGGGAGCGACCACGGTGCCGACCACAGGCACCGTGAGAGCGCTCTCAAGAAGGTCCAGGGAGCGTCCCTCGGCGGGCCGTTCCCCGTCAAGACTCGAACGGATAACGGCGGTGCGGCGCACCAACTCGGCCCTGTGTTCCGTGTATTGACAGCAATGTTTCAGGAGTTTTACGTTCCAGGCACTTGAGAGCGCTCTCGAAGCGACCTCCCGCCGCCCTCACTTGAGGTGACCCCCATGAGAACCCCCCGCTCAGGCGTCCTCACCCTCGCCGCGGCCCTCGCCGCCGTGGGACTGACCGGCCCGGCCGCCTCCCCGGCCGCCGCCGCCACGGTCCCGGCCGGCGCGGGCAGTTACTCCGACACCCGACCACCCGGCACCTCGGGCCCGACAACCAACACCGGCGCCCCCGTCACCCCCAAGCTCACCCCGGCCGCCGCCGGCAAGCCGGTCCCGACCAACGACTGGTGGTCCTCCCTCGCCTTCCAGCGCTACGGCGACAACCCGTACTCGACGCCCATGTACGGCCACCCGCTCACGTACCAGGCCACCGCCGCCGGCCTCGACGTGGGCTACCCGACCACGCCCGCCGTCGTCGGCGACGGCCGCCAGTACGAGTTCGCCCACAAGCGGGACCTCACCCTCGGCCTGACCGGCCTCAACGCCCCCGACACCCGGGCCGACGCCTGGTCGGACTGGACCGTCACCCCGTACTGGTCCGACGGCACGCGCACCCTGCGCACCACCATCGGCCACGGCCTGCCCTTCGTGTACGCCAAGGGCAGCGGCGGCAGCGCCAGCGTCACCACCGCCGCCCCGCCCACCGTTTTCGCCGACCAGGGCAACGTCCTCGGCATCACCGTCAACGGTCACCACTACGCCCTCTTCGCCCCCACCGGCACCGACTGGACGGTCTCCGGCTCCTCCCTCACGGCCGGTCTGGGCGGCAAGGACTACTTCTCGCTCGCCGTCCTGCCGTCCACGGACGCCCTGGCCGCCTTCCGGAAGTACGCCTACAGCTTCGTCACCGGCTCCCAGGCCGCCTGGAGCTCCACCGGCGGCACCGTACGGGCCACCTACACCCTCACCACCCAGCCCCAGGAGGGCACGGAGACCGGCACCCTCCAGGCCCTCTACCGCCACCAGTGGCTGCACACCGCCGACCCCCTCACGGCGTACACGTACGTCTCGCCGCGCGGCACGATGAAGGTCCGTGAGTCCCGTACCTTCACCACCGCCCAGCGTGCCGCGGCCGTCCTGCCCGCCCTGCCCCGGGCCTCCGGCACCGACCCGGCCCGGCTGCGCGGCCACCTCGCCGAGGTGGTGAACGCCCCCGACCCGTTCTCCGGCGCCACCGACACCTACTGGACCGGCAAGGCCCTCGGCCGGCTCGCCCAGCTCGTTCCCGTCGCCGAGCAGATCGGCGAGACGGCGACCCGCGACCGGCTGGTCGGCCTGCTCAAGGGCCGGCTCCAGGAGTGGTTCACGGCGGGCGGTCCGAGCGAGTTCTCCTACGACCGGACGTGGAAGACGCTCACCGGCTACCCGGCCTCCTACGGCAGCGACACCGAGCTCAACGACCACCACTTCCACTACTCGTACTACGTCTACGCGGCGGCGATCGTCGCCCAGTACGACCCGTCCTGGGCCGCCGACCCGGCGTGGGGCACCATGGTGAAGACCCTCGTCCGGGACGCCGCCAACCCCAGCCGCACCGACGCCGCCTTCCCCTTCCTGCGCGGCTTCGACGTGTACGCCGGGCACAGCTGGGCCTCCGGCCACCAGGGCTTCGCGGCCGGCAACAACCAGGAGTCGTCGTCGGAGTCCACCAACCTCAGCGCCGGCCTCGTCCTGTGGGGCGCGGCCACCGGTGACACGGCCCTGCGCGACCTGGGCACCTTCCTGCTGACCACCGAGTCCGAGGCCATCGCCCAGTACTGGTTCGACGCCGACCAGCAGGTCTTCCCGGCCTCCTTCGGCCACGACACGGCCGGCATGGTGTGGGGGAGCGGCGCCGCCTACTCCACCTGGTGGACCGCCAACCCCGAGGAGATCCACGGCATCAACGTCCTCCCCGTGACCGGCGGCTCCCTCCACCTCGCCGCCCGCAAGGACGCCATCCGACGCAACATCGCCGAGATGGAGCGCGAGAACGGCGGGCAGGCCGTCGAGTGGCGCGACATCCTGTGGGAGTTCCAGTCGCTCGCCGACCCGGCGGCCGCCAAGGCCAAGTGGGACGCGCAGTACGCCGGGTACACCCCGGAGCAGGGCGAGTCGAAGGCGCACACGTACCACTGGCTCACGACCCTCGACACCCTGGGCGCGCCGGACGCCGCGGTGACGGGCGACCTGCCCACCTCGGCCGTCTTCACCAAGGGCACCGTCCGCACCTACGCCGCCCACAACCACGGCTCGACGGCCCGGACGGTCACCTTCTCGGACGGCGCGAAGCTCACCGTCCCCGCCCGCTCCACCGCCACCGGCACCGGTACCGGCGGCACCGATCCCGGCGGCCCGGGGCCGTCCACCGGCGACACCTTCCAGCTGCGCACCGGCGGCGCGCTGACCACCGCGACGGGGGCGCAGGCCGGCGCCGACACCATCGCCTCGGCCGACGGCGCCAACCACGACGGCACCCCGCACCGGCCGCTCGTCTACGAGGCCAAGGGCGTCAACGGCACCCTGCGGCCCGGGGTCGCGACGGCCTTCCGCCTCCAGGTCGACGCCGGCACGGCCGTCGGCCTCGGACAGCAGGCCCGCGTGAGCTACGACCTCACCGGCGACGGCACCGTCGACCGCACGGAGACCTACCACTACTTCGCGACGGACCCGGTGGCCGGCTGGGAGGAGTACACCCAGGGGCGCGGACCGAAGACGGCGACCGGAACGCTCGGCGACCTCCGCAACGGCACCGTCCGGCTGGAGGTGTGGCACGCCATCGGCACCTCCACGGCGCGCCTCCAGACGGGCACGGACCGGTCGGTGCTGGTCATCCCGTACGCGTAGGGGGTGTCGTGCCGGCCGTCCCGGGCTCCCGGCGTCCGGCAGGACACCCCCCGGCACTCACGCGGAGGCCCGGCGGACCAGCTCCGTCGGCGTGATCACCGAGCCCGGGGCGGCGTCCGTCGCCCCGGGCTCGCCGTCCGGGTGGAGCGCCCGCATCAGCAGCCGCACCATCAGCCGGCCCATCCCCTCGATGTCCTGGCGGACCGTCGTCAGCGGCGGGTCCGTCACCGCGGCGACGGACTCCATGTCGTCGAAGCCGACCACCGCCACGTCCTGCGGCACCCGCAGCCCGCGCTCCCGGAGCACCCGCAGAGCTCCCGAGGCCATCAGGTCGTTGGCCGCGAACACCGCGTCCAGGTCGGGCCGCCGGTCCAGCAGCCCGGCCATCGCCACGGCGCCGCTGCCCTCCGTGAAGTCACCCTGGGCCACGAGACCCGGGTCGCCGTCCAGCAGCACGTCCCGGTACCCGGCGAGCCGGTCGGTCGCCGACGTCTGGTCGCGCGGCCCCGCGATGTGCGCGATCCGCCGGCGCCCCTGGTCGACCAGGTAGCGCACGGCCTCCCGGGCGCCGCCGCGGTTGTCGGCGTCCACGTACGGCACGGCCGGCTCCCCGGTGGCCCCCGGCCAGCCGGGCCGGCCGCCGAAGACGGTCGGCACCTGCACCCGGCGGACGATCGCGGGCAACTCGTCGTCGTCGTGCACGGAGAAGGCGAGCGCGCCGTCGACGTGGCCGCCGCCCAGGTAGCGGGCGATCCGCTCGTAGTCGCCCGCGCCCTCCACCCAGAGCAGCACGAGCTGCGAGTCGTGCGCCGTCAGCTCGCGGCTGATGCCGCGCACCTGCTGCTCGAAGAACGGGTCGGAGAAGATCCGGAACTCCGGCTCGGCGATGATCACCGCCACGGCGCCGTTGCGCCGGGTCACCAGCGTCCGCGCCGCGTGGTTGGGGATGTACCCGAGCTCCTCGACGGCCCGGCGCACCCGGTCCACCAGCGGCCGGCGCACCCCCGCCCCGCCGTTGACGACGCGGGACACCGTCGCCCGGGAGACACCGGCGCGGGCCGCGACGGCTTCGAGCGTGGGACGGGCCCCGGGGGTCGGATCGGGCACAGCGGACTCCTCGGGGCGGTGCGACGCGGCGTACACCGGTCAGAATATCCGGTGGCCAAGGGGGTGAGAGCGCTCTCACCCCCTTGGCCACCGGGGCCCGACCGGCACGGGCGGGCCGAGGCCCCGGCCCGGACGTCGGATCGGAACGTCGACCCGCACCCGCCGGACGGCGACGGACGGGCCGTGGTGGGTTGCCCCCGCAGGGGTCGGCGGCGTCAGCGGGGTGACGTCCGCGGTACCCGAGGCCGCCGACCCCGAGGAGGTGACCCACCGCGGCTCCGACCCCACCCACCGACCGGCGCGCGATGATGTGCCGCGGCAGGCACGCGACGCGCGAACCCCCACCCACCGGATGCCGGGCGCCGCGCCCCAGCCGCCCCAGGCCGCACCGCGCGCCCCCGAGAGCTGTCAGTGGCGGTGGCCTCCCTCGTGGACCGGGTGGCCGGTGTCGTGCACGGTGTTCGTCGCGGCGATCTCCTTCCAGGACTTCGGGGGCGCCGCGGGCGCCGGGTCCGCCACGGCCGGCGCCGCCGACCGCGCGGCCGTCCGGGCCCCCGCGGCGGCCGGGGCCTGCGGCTTCGACGGCTGGTACAGCCAGGTGTCGAAGAGCGTGCCGAGCCGCTCGCCGGAGATCCGCTCCGCGTAGGCGACGAAGTCGGCCACCTCCGCGTTGCCGTAGGCCCGCTCGGTCGGCCAGCCCTTCAGGATCCGGAAGAAGTCCTCGTCACCGATCTCGTTCCGCAGCGCCTGGAGGGCCAGGGCGCCCCGGTCGTAGACGGCCACGTGGAACTGGTCGTCCGGTCCCGGGTCGCCCGGCTTGACCGTCCAGAACGGGTCGTCGGCCGGGCGGGAGGCGTACACCCAGTCCGCCAGCTCCTGCGCGGTGCCCTCGCCCTCCTTCTCGGACCAGAGCCACTGGCTGTACCGGGCGAAGCCCTCGTTGATCCAGATGTCCTTCCACCCCTCGACGGACACGCTGTCGCCGTACCACTGGTGGGCCAGCTCGTGGACGACCACCGAGACGTTGGAACCGCTCGCGAACTGGCGCGGGCTGTAGAAGGGCCGCGTCTGCGTCTCCAGCGCGTACCCGCTGCGCACGTTGGGGACGTACCCGCCGAGGGCGTTGAACGGGTACGGGCCGAAGACCTCCTCCAGCCACTCCGCGACCTCCGCCGTGCGCTCCAGACTGGCCCGGGCGGCGCCCGCGTTCGCCCCGAGGTCCTTGCTGTAGGCGTTGAGGACGGGCAGGCCGCCCGCGGTGGTGTCGGTCGTGATGTCGAACCTGCCGACCGCGAGGGTGGCCAGGTAGGTCGCCTGCGGCTTGTCGGAGCGCCAGTTGAAGCGCGTCCAGCCGAGCCGAGAGCTCTGCGACTGGAGCACGCCGTTGCTGATCGCCTGCGTGCCGTCCGGGACGGAGACCGAGACGTCGAAGGTGGCCTTGTCGAGCGGGTGGTCGTTGGACGGGAACCACCACGCGGCGGAGTCCGGCTCCTGCGCGGCGACCCCGCCGTCCGGGGTGCGGTGCCAGGCGGTCCAACCGCCGATCTTCACCTCGGACGGCTTGCCGGAGTACCGCACGACGACCGAAACCGGTCGGTTCTTCGGCAGCGGGGAAGCCGGGGTGACCTCCAGCTCCTGGGCGCCCGCCGTCCGGAACTCCGCCTTGCGGCCGTTGACCCGCACCTCGTGCGTCGTCAGGCCGAGGTCGAGGTTGAAGCGCGACAGGTCCTGCGTCGGGGTGGCGATGAGTGTCGCCGTCCCCTCCAGCAGGTCCGTCGCCGGCTGGTACTTGAGCCGCAGGTCGTAGTGGCCGACGTC
The DNA here is from genome assembly GCF_043077165.1 of Streptomyces kanasensis. Classification (NCBI taxonomy): domain Bacteria; kingdom Bacillati; phylum Actinomycetota; class Actinomycetes; order Kitasatosporales; family Streptomycetaceae; genus Streptomyces; species Streptomyces kanasensis. Next base: position 828,007 of record NZ_JBIBSF010000001.1, on the reverse strand, counting down.
GTAGCCGCCGTTGCCGCTGGCCGGGTAGTAGGGATCGCCGATGCCCGGTGCCCCCGGCTGGAAGTTCGCGGCCGACGCCGGGATCGCCAGCATCAGGGAGGCCGCGATCGCGCCCGGGACGATCAGTCTGCGGTGCACGTAAGACCCTCCAAGTCGTAGAACGATCTGATGAGCTGAACGCTATTCAGCTAGGCGGTCGCAGTCATGTCCATGGCCCCCGCCGTCACACGATCGCCATCCGGCCGACATGAGCCCCCCGCACCCGCTTCTGTCCCCTTGGTCGGCGAACGCCCCCTATCGCCCTCTTCTGCACGGGAGTTGACGGCAGTACCGTCCGCCCATGCCGATACGCACGCGGAGATCCCTCCCCCACGCCCTCGGCCCCGCCGCCCGCACGGGCGGGACCCCCACACCCCGCGGAGCGCTGGCCGTGACCGTCGCGGCCGCCCTGGCCTCCGTCCTCCTCCCGGCCGCCGGCGCCCACGGCGCCCCGCCCCCGCGCCCCACCGAGTCCCGGCCCGTCCACTCCTACGACGACGCCGTCCGCGAGTCCGTCTGGGTGGACACCGGTCTCGACGGCGACGGTGACGGCAGGACCGACCGGGTGGCCGCCGACATCGTCCGGCCACGCGCGACCGCGCACGGACTGCGCGTCCCCGTCATCATGGACGCCAGCCCGTACTACTCCTGCTGCGGCCGCGGCAACGAGAGCCAGAAGAAGACGTACGACGCGAACGGCGCCCCCGTCCTCCTCCCGCTCCACTACGACAACTACTTCGTGCCGCGCGGGTACGCCTACGTCGCCGTGGACCTCGCCGGGACCAACCGCTCCGACGGCTGCGTCGACGTCGGCGGCCGCTCCGACGTCCTCTCCGCGAAGGCCGTCGTCGACTGGCTCGGCGGGCGCGCCCGCGCCTACACCACCCGCACCGGCACGACCCGCGCCCACGCCACGCGCTGGTCCACCGGTGACACCGGCATGATCGGCAAGAGTTGGGACGGCACGGTCGCCAACGGCGTCGCCGCGACCGGCGTCCGGGGCCTGCGGACCATCGTGCCGATCGGCGCCATCTCCTCCTGGTACGACTACTACTTCAGTCAGGGTGCCCCCCTCTACGGCTCCGGCCCCGACCGGCTCGCGCACCACGTGAACAGCGCCGAGGCGCGCGGGCGCTGCGCCTCCGTCCAGCGCCGCCTCGTCGAGGGCGCCCCCCGCTCCGGCGACCGGACCCCGCTGTGGGCCGAGCGCGACTACGTCCCCGACGCCTCCCGAGTCCGGGCGAGCGTCCTCGCCGTCCACGGGCTGCAGGACCTCAACGTCCGCAGCGGGCACCTCGGCCGGTGGTGGGACGCCCTCGCCGCGCACGGCGTCGAACGGCGGATCTGGCTCTCCCGGACGGGCCACGTCGACCCCTTCGACTTCCGCCGCGCCGCGTGGGTCCGCACCCTGCACCGGTGGTTCGACCACCATCTCCTCGGATACGACAACGGCGTCGACCGGGAGCCGATGGCCGACGTCGAGCGCGCCCCGGACCAGTGGACCACCGACCGCGCCTGGCCGCCGGCCGCCACCGCCGCCACCACGCTGCGCCCCGCACCGGGCCGGACCCCCGGCGGCCCCGGCACCCTCGGGCTCGGCCCGGCACCGGCCGGCGCGACGGCGGCGTTCACCGACGACCCGTCGCTCGGCGAGCTCGACTGGGCCGCCCGGATCGACACCCCGACCCCGGCGAAGACCGCCTTCACCACCCGTCCCCTCACCCGGGACCTGCGCCTCGCCGGATCGGCCGCCGTGACGGTCACCGCCACGCCCGACACCACCAGCGCCCACCTGACGGCCGTCCTCGTCGACGTCGGACCGGCGACCATCCGCGACTACACGGCGCCCGGTGAGGGGATCACCACCCTCGCCCACCGCACCTGCTGGGGAGCGAGCACCCCCGGCGACAGCGCCTGCTTCAAGGAGACCGCGGCGAGGACGGCGGACGTCGACTTCACCGTCGTCAGCCGCGGCTGGGCCGACCTCGGCACGTGGGCCGACCCGGACCGGGGCCGCCCCCTCACCCCGGGCGCCGCGCACACCCTCACCCTCGACCTGCACCTCACCGACCACGTCGTCCCGGCCGGGCACCGGCTCGCGCTGGTCGTCGCGGGGACCGACGAGGGCCTCATGGAGGCACCGCCGTCCAGGCCCACCCTGACCCTCGACCTGACCCGCACGGACGTCCGCGTCCCCGTCGTCGGCGGTGCACCCGCCTTCGCCCGGGCCACCCTCCCGACCCCGCCCGGCCCGCCCATCGCGGCCCCCGGGCCAGCCGCGGCCCCCGGGCCTGCCGCGGGCGCCACCGCCGGCCCGGTCCCGGCCTCCGGCGATGGTTCCGGCCGGGTCCCGGTCGCCGGTGACAGCTCCCGCCCAGCGCTCGGCCCCGCCGGCGGACCGGCCGTCGCCGCCGCCGGGCCCCTCGCAGGTCCCGCTGCAGGCCCCTATGACGGGCCCGCCACCGGATCCGCCGCCTACCGTGCCGCCGACGCCGTCGCCCTGCCCGCCACCGGCCCGGTCGCCGGCCCCGTCGACGGGGCGGCCGTCCCGCGCGGGGCCACCGCCCCGCTCACCGGAGTGGCCGCGCCGCTCCCGCCCCGCACCCGTCCCCTGCTCCCGGGAGCCGCCCGATGACCCTGCGCCGGCGCACCCTGGCCGCCCTCGCCGCCTGCACGACCGCCCTCACCCTGCCGCTGACCGCGCTCGGGCCCGCCCAGGCCACCCCGGCCGGCCCACCGCCCCGCACCGGTTTCGAGGCCAGCGGGGGTGCCCGCTGGACCACCCTCGACGAGGAACAGCGCTTCCTCGCCGCCGTCGACCGGGGCAGCGACCGGGCCACGCTGACCATCATCGGCACCACCCGCCAGGGCCGCCCCCTGCGGCTGGTGCGGGTCACGGCGTCGCCCGCCGCGCCCACCACCGTGCTCCTCGTGTGCAGCCAGCACGGCGACGAGCCGTCGGGCCGCGAGGCGTGCCTCACCACCGTCCGCGACCTGGCCCACGCCCGGGACGTGCGCACCCGCGACTTCCTCGCCCGTACCACCGTCCTCGTCGTCCCCACCGCCAACCCCGACGGCCGCGCCGCCGACACCCGCCACAACGCCGACGACATCGACGTCAACCGCGACCACATCGCCCTGCGCACCGCGGAGGCCCGCGCCCTCACCCGCGTCCTGCGGGACCACCGCCCGCACGTCGTCGTCGACCTGCACGAGTACGGCTCCACCCCGCCGTACTACGCCAAGGACCTGCTCTCCCTGTGGCCCCGCAACCCCAACACCGCCACCGCCGTCCACGACGAGGCGCACACCCTCTCCGAACGGTACGTCCGCCCCGCTGCCGCCCGCGCCGGCTTCAGCACCGGCGTCTACGGCATCTGGACCGACCCGGTCACCGGTGAACCGATCCGCCAGGTCGCCGGCGACGGCCAGGAGCGCATCCTGCGCAACACCACCGGCGTCAAGCACAGTGTGGGCCTCCTCGTCGAGACGCGCGTCGAACCCCTCGCGTCCACCGGAAGAAACGATCCGGCACCCGACAACCGGCGGCGCGTCGACAGCCAGCTCGCCGCGCTGGAGGGGACGTTCGCCCACGTCACCCAGCGGCGCGCCCGGATAGCCGCCGCCACCGCGACGGCCCGCGTCGCCGGGTACGCCGACCGCGGCCCGGTCCTGCTGGGCGGCGCCGACAACGACCCGCCCGAGCCGTCCGAGGTCCTCGCCGACCCGCCCTGTGCCTACCGGCTCGACGCCGCCCAGTACGCCGAGTGGGGCGACGAACTGGCCCTGCACGGCATCCGGTCCGTCCCCGACGGCGACGGCCGCCTGGTGCCGCTGCGGCAGTCGCTGCGCGCGCTGGTGCCGCTGCTGCTCGACGCCCGCGCTGCCTACCACGTCACGGCCGCGCGGCCGGTACCGCGCTGCCACTGACCCCACCGGCTACCCGGTGCCGCCCCCGCGCGGGGGCGGCACCGGGCCCGCCGCGCACGGAGTCCGGACCGGGCGGCAGCCCGCCGCCGCCCGGACCCGCGACCACCCGGCATCCGGCCACCCGGTCCCGTACCGCCCCGCATCCGGCCGCCCCCCCCCGCAGACCGCTCCGGCCAGGCCGCACCCGGTCCCGTACCGCCCCGGTCAGGCCGTCCCGGCCGGGCATACCCACGCCGTCTCGTGCCGCCCGGCATCCGGCCTCCCCGGTCCCACCGCGCCGGTTCGACGGCCCCGGCCTCGGCCGCACGCGGTCCCGTACCGCCCCGGTCAGCCCGCCCCGGTCAGACCGCCCCGGCCGGCCGCACCCACGGTGCGTACCGCTCCGGTCCGGCCGCACGTGGTCGCTCGCCGCCCGGCACCGGCCTCCCCGGCACGTCGCGCCGGTCCGACCGCTCTCGGTCCGGCACCGCCCGCGTCCGGCCGCCCCGGCCAGGCCGCACCGGGTCCCGCACCGCCCCGGTCAGGCCGCCCCCGGCCCCGTGCCATCCGACATCCGGCCGGCCGCCCCCGTCCGGCCGTGCCCGGGCGGGCCTGGCCTAGGATCGACCTCCTGATGACTGCCACCCTCGTCGCCAAGAACCTCGCCGCCGGGCACGCGGAGCGCTCGCTCTTCACCGGCCTCGACCTCGTCGTCGCCCCGGGCGACGTCATCGGACTCGTCGGTGTCAACGGCGCCGGCAAGTCCACCCTGCTCCGGCTCCTCGCCGGGCTGGACGCGCCCGAGGACGGCGAGGTCCACCTCTCACCCCGCACCGCGGCCGTCGGCCACCTTCCGCAGGAGCCGGACCGCCGCCCCGGCGAGACCGTGCGGGCCTTCCTCGCCCGCCGCACCGGCGTGGCCGCCGCGCAGGAGGAGATGGACACCGCGACGCAGGGCCTGGTCGACGGGGCGCCCGGCGCCGACGACGCGTACTCCACCGCCCTGGAGCGCTGGCTCGCCCTCGGCGGCGCCGACCTCGACGACCGGGCCGAGGAGACCGCCGCGGCCCTCGGCCTCACCGTCGGCCTCGACCAGCCGATGACCGCGCTCTCCGGCGGCCAGGCCGCCCGCGCCGGACTCGCCTCGCTGCTGCTCTCCCGCTACGACGTCTTCCTGCTGGACGAGCCGACCAACGACCTCGACCTCGACGGGCTGGAGCGGCTGGAGGGGTTCGTGCGCGGCCTGCGCGCCGGGACGGTGGTCGTCAGCCACGACCGCGAGTTCCTCGCCCGTACCGTCACCAAGGTCCTCGAACTGGACCTGGCCCAGGGTCGCACCGCCCTCTACGGCGGCGGCTACGAGGGGTACCTGGAGGAGCGTGACACGGCCCGCCGGCACGCCCGCGAGGAGTACGACGAGTACGCCGACAAGCGGGCCGCCCTGGAGGGCCGCGCCCAGATGCAGCGCTCCTGGATGGACAAGGGCGTGAAGAACGCCCGCCGCAAGGCCGGGGACAACGACAAGCTCGGCCGCAAGTTCCGCAGCGAGGCGAGCGAGAAGCAGGCCGCGAAGGCCCGGCAGACCCAGCGCATGATCGAGCGCCTGGAGACGGTGGACGAGCCGCGCAAGGAGTGGGAGCTGCGCATGGAGATCGCCGCGGCCCCCCGCTCGGGGGCCGTCGTGGCGTCCCTGCGCGACGCCGAGGTGCGGCGCGGTGACTTCGCCTTCGGACCCGTGACCCTCCAGGTCGACTGGGCGGACCGGATCGCCGTCACCGGTGCCAACGGCGCGGGCAAGTCGACCCTCCTCGCCGCCCTCCTCGGCCGCCTCCCGCTGGACGCGGGCCACGCCTCCCTGGGCTCCGGCGTCCTCGTCGGCGAGGTCGACCAGGCGCGCCGGCTCTTCCACGGCGAGGAGACGCTGCTCGACGCCTTCTGCGCGGCCGTGCCCGACACGGAACCGGCCGACGTGCGCACGCTCCTCGCGAAGTTCGGGCTCAGGGCCGCCCACGTGATGCGGCCGGCGACGACGCTCTCCCCGGGCGAGCGCACCCGCGCGGCCCTGGCACTGCTCCAGGGCCGGGGCGTGAACCTGCTCGTGCTGGACGAGCCGACCAACCATCTGGACCTGCCCGCCATCGAGCAGCTGGAGTCGGCCCTCGACGCCTTCTCCGGCACCCTGCTGCTGGTGACGCACGACCGCCGGATGCTGGACGCCGTCCACGTCACCCGCCGCGTCGAGGTCGCCGACGGCAAGGTCACCGAGATCTGACACACCCGGCCCACCCGGCCGGTCGGCCCGCGCCGGTGCGGACGGGGCCCCGCGCCGGTACGGAGGGGCGGGCGGCCCCCCGCGACGGTAGGGACGGACCCCGCCACGGTCGGGTCGGGCCCCGCGACGGCCCGGTCCCGCCCCCTCGGGCCGCACGTCGCGCGGGGTGTGGGCGGCCGCGCCGCCGCGACGGGCCCGCCGCGCGCGGCCCGGCGGGCGGGGACCGTGGCTGCCGCTACGGGCGGTCCTCGATCTCCTCGTACGTGTCGAAGGAGTCACGCGCCGCCTCGTCGGTCGCGGCGCGGTCGGCCCGGTCGCGCTCCGGGCGGCCCTCCACGCCTCCCGGCTCGTCGGGGTCGTCCCCGCGCGCCCGCCGCCGCTCCTCCTCGCGGTGCTTCCTGACCTCTTCCGGCTTGTCCCCGATCTGGTTCATGACCGCCTCCGTCCAGCCGCCGCGCGGTGCGGCGACGCGGCCAGACTCACACGCCCCGCGCGCCCCCGCACGTCGACCGGTACGAGGACGGGGCGGGCGGGGGAGCCCCCCGCCCGCCCCGGTACCCGTGCGGCTCAGCGGCGGTTCTTGCCCCCGCCGTCGAGCAGGCCCGCCTTGCGCAGCGCGTCGGCCATCGCGCTGTTGCCCGGCGCCGCGGCCCGCCGGTCGCCGCCGCGGTTCCCGCCGCGCTCGCCACCACTGCCGCGCTCGACGCCTCCGCCGGCACCACCACCGCGCTCGCCACCCCGGCCGCCGCGCCGGTCCTGGCCGGCCGCGGCGCCCTGGCGCTGCTGGGGCGGGCGGGGGCCGCGCTCGCGGCGCGGACCGCCGGACCGCCCGTCCGCCGCGGGCTCGTCGTCCAGGCGCAGCGTGAGCGAGATCCGCTTGCGCGCCCCGTCGACCTCCAGGACCTTCACCTTCACCACGTCACCGGGCTTCACCACGTCGCGCGGGTCCTTGACGAAGGTGCGCGACATCGCCGACACGTGGACCAGGCCGTCCTGGTGCACACCGACGTCCACGAACGCGCCGAACGCCGCCACGTTGGTCACGACGCCCTCCAGCACCATCCCCGGCGCGAGGTCGCCGATCTTCTCGACGCCCTCCTTGAAGGTGGCCGTCCGGAACGCCGGCCGCGGGTCGCGCCCCGGCTTCTCCAGCTCCCGCAGGATGTCCGTCACCGTGGGCAGACCGAACGTCCCGTCGACGAAGTCGTCGGCGCGCAGCGACCGCAGCACCCCGGTGTTGCCGATCAGGGAGGCGACCTCCCCGCCGGTCGTCTTCACCATCCGCCGCACCACCGGGTAGGCCTCCGGGTGCACGGCCGACGCGTCCAGCGGGTCGTCGCCGCCGCGGATCCGCAGGAAGCCCGCGCACTGCTCGTACGCCTTCGGGCCGAGCCGCGGCACGTCCTTCAGGGCCCGACGCGAGCGGAACGGGCCGTTCGCGTCCCGGTGCGCCACGATGTTCTCCGCGAGGCCCGCGCTGATGCCCGACACCCGCGACAGCAGCGGCGCGGACGCCGTGTTGACGTCGACGCCGACGCCGTTCACACAGTCCTCCACGACCGCGTCCAGCGAGCGGGACAGCTTCACCTCGGAGAGGTCGTGCTGGTACTGGCCGACGCCGATCGACTTGGGGTCGATCTTCACCAGCTCGGCCAGCGGGTCCTGGAGCCGCCGCGCGATCGACACCGCGCCGCGCAGCGACACGTCGAGCCCGGGCAGCTCCTGGGAGGCGAACGCCGACGCCGAGTACACGGAGGCGCCGGCCTCCGAGACCATCACCTTGGTGAGCCCCAGCTCCGGGTGGCGGGCGAGGAGGTCCGCGGCGAGCCTGTCCGTCTCGCGGGAGGCGGTGCCGTTGCCGATGGCGACGAGCTCGACCGCGTGCTGCTCCGCCAGCCGCGCCAGTCTCGCCAGCGACTCGTCCCACTGGTTGCGCGGGACGTGCGGGTGAATGGTGTCGGTCGCGACCACCTTGCCCGTCGCGTCGACGACGGCGACCTTGACGCCCGTGCGGAAGCCGGGGTCCAGGCCGAGCGTCGCCCTCGTCCCGGCGGGGGCGGCAAGCAGCAGGTCGCGCAGGTTCGCGGCGAAGACCCGCACCGCCTCGTCCTCCGCCGCCGTGCGCAGCCGCAGCCGCAGGTCGATGCCGAGGTGGACGAGGATGCGGGTGCGCCACGCCCAGCGGACGGTGTCCGCGAGCCACTTGTCGGCCGGCCGGCCCCGGTCGGCGACGCCGAACCGCCTGGCCACCGTCCCCTCGTACGTGGACGGGCCCTCCCGCGGCTCCTCCGGCTCCAGGACCAGGTCGAGCACGTCCTCCTTCTCGCCGCGCAGCATCGCCAGCACCCGGTGCGAGGGCAGCTCGGTGAACGGCTCGGCGAAGTCGAAGTAGTCGGCGAACTTGGCGCCCGCCTCCTCCTTGCCCTCCCGTACCCGCGCCACCAGGCGGCCGCGCGTCCACATCCGCTCGCGCAGTTCGCCGATGAGGTCGGGGTCCTCCGAGAACCGTTCGGTGAGGATGGCGCGGGCGCCCTCCAGCGCGGCGGCCGGGTCGGCGACGCCCCGGTCGGCGTCGACGAACGCGGACGCCGCGGCGAGCGGCTCCGTCGACGGGTCGCGCAGCAGCCCGTCGGCGAGCGGCTCCAGCCCCGCCTCACGGGCGGTCTGCGCCTTGGTCCGCCGCTTCGGCTTGAAGGGCAGGTAGATGTCCTCCAGGCGCGCCTTGGTGTCGGCCTCCCGGATGCGGGCCTCCAACTCCGGTGTCAGCTTGCCCTGTTCGCGGACGGAGTCCAGGACCGCGGCGCGGCGGTCCTCCAGCTCCCGCAGGTAGCGCAGCCGCTCCTCCAGGGTGCGCAGCTGCGCGTCGTCGAGCGTCCCGGTCGCCTCCTTGCGGTACCGCGCGATGAACGGCACGGTCGATCCGCCGTCCAGCAGCTCGACGGCCGCCCTGACCTGCCGTTCCCGTACGCCGAGTTCCTCGGCGATCCTGCCTTCGATGGACGTCGTCACGGTTGTCCCGACCCGCCTTCTCGTGCCTCGGTTGCGCTCGCATTCTGCCTGTTCAGGGCGGGACGTGTCGCGTCTGCCCCCGCGCCCCGGCGCGCCCGCCCGCGGCGGGGCGCCGCGGGCGGGCGCGTGGCGGGTGGGCGGGCGACGCGGGCGGGCCGGGGTCAGCCCTGGCCGGTGAGCCGGGAGGGGAAGGCGCCCGCCGCGGCCGCCGCCGTGAGGAATCCCCTGGCCAGCTCGGTGAGCCGGGCGACGCCCTCGGCGCCCAGGTGCTCGTAGGGGGCGGCGTCCAGCCGGTCCGTGTGGGCCTCCACCTCCTCGCGGAGGGCGGCGCCCGCCTCGGTCAGCCCGCCCTCCGCGTCCAGCAGTCCGCGTCCGCGCAGCCGCTCGACCGCGGCGTCCCAGTCGGCCTGCTCCCAGCCGCGGGTGGCGAGCACCCAGCGCGGCGAGATGCCCGTACCGGTCGCGGTGTGGCTCACCACGGCCTCCAGCGGGTCGAGGTCCGCACCGAGCAGCGCCGCGAGGTGCGCGTCGCCGCGGTGCTCGCGCAGCAGCGTCGCGCCGTGCCAGAACGCGAGGTGCGGCGCCTCGGGCACCGGCAGGTCGGCGTGGGCGGCGTAGAGCGGGCGGCCGTGCCGGGTGCACGCCTCGGTGGCGCGCAGTGCCAGCCGGGCCGCCTCCGCCATCCCGTCCGAGGCGGCGGCGTCGCCGAGCAGCCGCCGTACGGTCGCGTCGGCCGCCCGCAGCCGCGCGGCCAGCACGTCGGCCGGGGACGCGGTGTCCCACACGGCGGGCAGGTGCCGGGCGACGAGGGCGTGGTTGAAGTTGTAGAAGGCACCGGCGACGACACCGGGCCCGACGGCGCCCATGGCGGCGGCCCGGCCCGCGAAGTAGGCGGCGTGCGGGTCGGCGACGCCCACGCCCGCCAGCTCGGCGGCGAACTCGGGGGAGAAGTAGACGGTCGAGTGGAGCAGGTTCACCGGGTGGTGGCAGCGGCGCACGGCCCGGGGCGGGAGAGTCGTCATCGTCATGGCCCCACGTTACCGACTGGTCGGTACGGGGCGTAGGGTCGGTCAGCCCCGGTACGTGAAGCGCGGTTCCCGCCGCTCCAGGAACGCCGCGACGCCCTCCGCGCGGTCGCCGCTCGTACGCGCCTGCTCCGCCCAGTGCTCCTCGCGTCCGGTGCGCCCGTCCGCGTACTCCTTCGCGGCGGCCTGCGTGAGCAGGGACCGCGAGGTCAGGACGCGGAGGAACGCCGCGACCCGCTCGTCCAGGCCGCCGGCGGGCAGCAGCTCGTCGACCAGGCCCGTGCGCAGCGCCCGCTCGTCGTCGATCAGCTCGGCGGAGAAGAGCAGGTACTTGGCGGTGGCCGGCCCGACGAGGGAGGCCAGACGGCGGGTGGAGGAGGCCGGGTAGACGATGCCGAGCTTCGCGGGCGTCACCCCGAAGCGCGCACCGGCCTCGGCGAAGCGCAGGTCGCAGGCGGCCGCCAGCTGGCAGCCGCCGCCCACGCAGTACCCCCGCACCGCGGCGAGGGTCGGCCGGGGGAAGGCGGCGAGCGCCTCCTCGGCGCGCACGGCCAGCGACTGCTGGCGGTCGTCCGGCCGGCGCAGCGCGGAGATGTCGGCCCCGGCGCAGAAGGTGTCGCCGTCGCCGGTGAGCACCAGCGCCCGTACGTCGCGGTCCGCGGCCAGCTCGGCCAGCAGTTCCGGCACGGCCCGCCACATGTCGGCCGTCATGGCGTTGCGCTTCGCCGGGTTGCTGATGACGACGGTCGCGACGCCGTCGGCGACGCGGTGCTCCAGCCGGGGCCCGCGCGCTGCGCGCGCTGCCTGCGGTGGCTGCGGGGGGCGGGACTCCTGCGGTACCTGCGACGCCTGCGGCTCCATGCGTCGGATGCTATCCGGGAGGCCCGACCGTACGATCAAGAAGGGGGCGCCGCGACAGTCGTACCGAGGGAAGCGAGGCGCACCGATGCGCGACACCACCCACGATCCGGGCCGCGAGGGGAAGCGGCTGAGTCGCAGTTTCGGCCGGCTGGCGCTGCTGGGGGCGGTCCTGGTGCTCGGCGGACTGTTCGGCCTCGTCTACACGGGCCTGGCCACCCTGACGTCCATGCTGTTGTTCGGCTGGCTGCTGCTGATCGGCGGCGCGGTCGGCCTGCTGCACGCGTTGGAGTCGCGCCGCACCGGATCCTTCTGGCTGGCCGTGGTGGTCGCCGCGCTGAACATCGCCGCGGGGTTCGTCGTGATCCGCCACCCGGCCGAGTCGGCCGAGGCGTTCACCATGTTCGCGGCGCTCCTCTTCCTCACCGGTGGCGTCTTCCGGCTGGTGGGCAGCGCGGTGGTGCGCGGACCGCAGTTCGGCTGGACGCTGCTCCAGGGCGCCTTCGGCGTCCTGCTGGGCCTGCTGGTCCTGTTCGGCTGGCCGGAGAACAGCCTGTACGTGCTCGGCACGTTCTTCTCCCTCGCCCTGCTCTTCGACGGGCTCGGCCTGATCGCCATGGGGCTGGGCGGGCGCCGCGTGGTCGGCCTGGTGGCCGGGGGGATGGCGCCGCACGAGGAGCACCGGCGTCCAGAGGCGCCAGAAACGGATCCGCACCGGCCGGAGAAGTAGAAATACCGCTCAATTGCGAGCTGAGTACGCCGATAAGCGGTCACTTGCGGTCACAGCCTCGGCTGTCCCCTCCGGGGGCCAACACTCTGACGCGTGGCGACAATCGAGCACGAGGGTGAGAGCCGGACCGCGCCGGGCCGCGGAGGCGTCCCGGCCCGGCCGCCGTCGTACGAAGGGGTCTGGCGCTTCACCGCACCCGCGGTGGACGCCTCCGTACCGCAGGCCCGGCACGCCGTACGCGACCTGCTGGAGCATCAGGGGGTACCGAGCGGCGGAGACGTCGCCCAGGGCCTGCTCCTGATCGTCTCCGAGCTGGTCACCAACGCCGTGCGGCACGCGGCACTGCTCTCCCCGCAGGTGTCGGTGGAGGTCGCGATCGGTCCCGCCTGGGTCAGGGTGGCCGTCCAGGATGACCACCCCTACCGGCCGAAGGCGCTGGAGACCGACTACGCGCAGACGGGGGGCCGGGGCCTGCTGCTGGTCCGCGAGATCACCCGCGAGGCGGGCGGCACCTGCGACGTCGAGCACACCGCGACCGGCGGCAAGACCATCTGGGCCGCCCTGCCCCGGTGACGGACGGGGCGCCCCCGGCCGTACCCGGCCGTCAGGCGCCCCGCGGGACCGGCGGGCTCACCAGCCGCCCGTGGCCCCCGTCAGCTCCTTGATCGCCGGCCGGGCCGCGTCCAGGACGGTCATGAACCAGGCGGAGAACGGCGCGCTCGCGTGCCGCTCGGCCAGCTCCTGCGCCGTGACGAACGCCGTCTCCTCGACCTCCTGGGCGTCCGGCCGCAGCGGAGCCTGCACCATCCCCACGAAGAGGTGGTTGAACTCCTGCTCCACCAGGCCCGAGTCCGGGTCCGGGTGGTTGTAGCGGACGGTCCCGGCCTCGGCCATCAGCGACGGCGACACCCCGAGCTCCTCGAACACCCGCCGCGCGGCCGCCGTGAACGGCGCCTCGCCCGGGTACGGGTGCCCGCAGCAGGTGTTCGACCAGACACCCGGTGAGTGGTACTTGCCGAGCGCCCTGCGCTGGAGCAGCAGCCGCCCCTCCTCGTCGAAGAGGAACACCGAGAACGCCCGGTGCAGCTGCCCCGGCGCCTGGTGCGCGGAGAGCTTCTCCGCGGTGCCGATGGTGCTGCCGTCCTCGTCGACCAGTTCGAGCATGATCGTGGGCGCGGATCCGTTCGACGAGCTGTTCGCCTCGGTGGCAGGTGTGGTCGGCATAACCATCCTTCGCATCGATTCTCGGCCCTGTGGGGCAATCCTCAGTCTGCCGTACGGGGGGCGCCCGTCGGCACACCGCGCCCGCGCCCACCCGGCCGAACGCGCGGCCGTCGGCTCACACCCCGAACGCGGGCGGGTAGGTGATCGTTCCCGAGGGCGGCCGGTCCGAACCGTCCGGCACGAGCGCCATCATGGCCGCGTCCGGCACGTCGAAGGACGGCCGGATCCCGTACCGGGACGCCGGTGCGAAGCCGAAGCGCGGGTAGTACTCCGGATGGCCGAGGACCAGCACCAGCCGCTCGCCGCGCAGCCGCGCCGCCTCCAGGACGGCGCGCACCACCGCCTCCCCGGCGCCGCGCCGCTGGTGCGCGGGGGCCACCGCCACGGGGGCGAGCGCCGCCGCCGGGGCGTCACCGACCCGGCACCGGGTGATCAGCGCGTACGCGGCCACGGAACCGTCGGGCGCCTCGGCGACGTACGACAGGCCCGGCAGCCAGGCGTCGGGGTCGGCGCGCAGCGCGTCGACGAGGTCCGCTTCGGCCGGCGTCGGGAAGGCCGCGGCGTTGACGGCGTGGACCGCCGCGCGGTCCGCGTCCGTCTCGGGGCGGGTCGGCCAGCGCGGACCCGGAGGGGAGGAGGGGGACGAGGCAGTGGAGGGGACGTCGTGGGAGTCGTCGTGGGACAACGTGGAAGCCCTTGCGTGAGGAGGGTCCCCGGTGTCCGGCGTCCTGCCGTCAGCCGGACACCGGGGAGGGGAAGGAGGGACCGAACGCGTCGCCGTGGAGGGCGGCGCCGACCGTGGCGGTCATCGTCCTCGACTCCTCTCCCTGCCGGTGTGCGGGTCTTCCCGCCGCAGCCTAGCAGCGTCCGTCCGACGGCCCCCGGGCCGCCGGACGGACGCTGCGGTCCCGCCGGGTGCCCCCGAGCGGCCCCCCGGCCGGAGCCTCGGGCGGCGGGGGGGCGTCCGGGGCCTGTCCGAGGGCCGTCCGGGGCCCGGACGGGCGTCCCGTCAGTGGCAGAAGCCGGCCTCGTGCTCCGCGTGCCCGCCGGGCTCCAGCTGGAAGGTGCAGTGCTCCACGTCGAAGTGGCCGACCAGGCACTCCTGCAAGGAGTGCAGCATCTTCTCGTGCCCCGGGCCGTCCAGCGCGCTCGCGTCGACCACGACGTGCGCCGACAGCACGGGCATCCCCGACGTGATCGTCCACGCGTGGAGGTCGTGCACGTCCTCCACGCCCGGCAGCGCCAGCAGGTGCGCCCGGACCTCCGTCATGTCCACGCCCTTCGGTGCGGACTCCAGCAGCACGTCCAGCGTCTCGCGCAGCAGCCGCAGCGTGCGCGGGACGATCATCATGCCGATGACCAGCGACGCGATCGGGTCCGCCGCCTGCCAGCCTGTCGCCAGGATGACGCCCGCCGCCACCAGCACCGTCACCGAGCCGAGTGCGTCCGCCAGCACCTCCAGGTACGCGCCGCGCACGTTCAGGCTGTCCTTGCGCCCCCGCGTCAGCAGCGACAGCGACACCATGTTGGCGGCCAGACCGACCAGCGCGAAGACGACCGTCAGGCCGCCCTTCGTCTCGGCCGGGGTGACGAACCGCTGGACCGCCTCGAACAGGACGTAGCCGCCGGCCCCGAGCAGCAGCAGACAGTTGGCGAGGGCCGCGAGGATCTCGGCGCGGGCGTAACCGTAGGTGCGGTTCGCGGTGGCCGGACGGTTCGCCATGTGGATGGCGAGCAGCGCCATGCCGAGGCCGACGGCGTCCGTGGCCATGTGCGCCGCGTCCGCGAGCAGCGCGAGCGAGTCGGCGAGCAGCCCGCCGACGATCTCGACCACCATCACGCCCAGCGTGATGGTCAGGGCCACCCGCAGCCGCCAGCGGTGCGCGGCTCCGGCCGTACCGGTCGGCGGCGGTCCGCCGTGCGTGTGCCCGTGGTCGTGCCCAGCCCCCATGGGGTCGCCTCCCGATCAGGTTGGTGACTGCCTTCCGAGCGGTCAGTCAACTACGGGTGGGGGGTATGGGCAAGCTGAGGCTGAACACCGTTGTCATCCCCTCTGACCTGGGCGTCCTCACCGGGACGTCCCGCCGCCCCGGCCGCTGTCCCGGCCCGCCCGCCGTCCCTGCCGGCCACCCCTGCCGACCACCCCGACCGCGCCTCGCGCCCGCGCGCGGACGCCTTCGGCGGGGGCGTCCCCGACCTGGCGTTTGTCGGCCGGGCCGATCATCGAGGATGATGATCCCGCCGTCGGCCGGACCGCTCCCGTCCGCGCAAACCCTCGGTGAACTCGCTCTTCCGTTCATCCGATAGCCTCAGCCGACGTGCCGCCGCCCGCCCGGGCCGAGCCACCGCACACCAGCCGTCAGGTCCAAGGAGTGAGTTCGTCTGTCGACCGCCATCCTCACCGGTCCGCCGGTACCCGGATCGCCGCTCGAGGGCGATCTGCGGTCGCTGGGCTTCGAGGTCCGCTCCGCCGCGGACCCGGGCGAGACCGCCGCGCTCCTCGCCGCCGTACCGGCCGGTGAGCGGGTCGCCGTCGTCGACCCGCGCTTCGTCGGGCACCTCCACGCGCTGCGCCTCGCGCTGACCGACCCCCGCTTCCCGGCGGCGGCGGCGCCCGGTGCCCTCACCGCGCAGCCCGAGGCCCGCCCGTCCCTCACCCGCGCCCTGACCGCCCAGGTCCCCGACCCCGGCTCCACGCCCGACCCCGGCTCCGCCCAGGTCCCCGGCTCCGTGCCGGTCGCCGCGCCCGCGACCGCCCCCGGGACCGCGCCCGCCGCCCCCGCGGCCGGCGGCGCGTCCGCGGACGGTGCGCCCCCGCTGCCCGACGCGCTCGCCACCGCCCTGGAGGCCGACGGCGTCGCCGTGCACCGGCCCGAGCTCGGCTCGCTCGTCGCCGCGGTACCGGCCGGTCCCCAGGCCCGCAAGGAGACCCGGGACGCCGTCGCCGCCGTCGACGACGAGGCCGTGCGCCTGCGCTCCGCGGTGAAGTCCCGCGACGGCTTCTTCACCACGTTCTGCGTCAGCCCGTACTCCCGCTACCTCGCCCGCTGGTGCGCCCGCCGGGGCCTCACGCCCAACCAGGTCACCACGGCCTCGCTGCTGACCGCGCTCGTCGCGGCCGGCTGCGCCGCGACCGGCACCCGCGGCGGCTTCGTCGCGGCGGGCGTCCTGCTCCTCCTCTCCTTCGTCCTTGACTGCACCGACGGGCAGCTCGCCCGCTACTCGCTGCAGTACTCGACGCTCGGCGCGTGGCTCGACGCCACCTTCGACCGGGCCAAGGAGTACGCCTACTACGCGGGCCTCGCCCTCGGCGCCGCCCGCGGCGGGGACGACGTCTGGGCGCTGGCCCTCGGCGCGATGGTCCTCCAGACCTGCCGGCACGTCGTGGACTTCTCCTTCAACGAGGCCAACCACGACGCCACCGCCAACACCAGCCCCACCGCCGCCCTCTCCGACCGGCTCGACGGCGTCGGCTGGACGGTCTGGGTGCGGCGCATGATCGTCCTGCCGATCGGGGAGCGCTGGGCGATGATCGCGGTGCTCACCGCCGTCACCAGCCCCCGCGTCGTCTTCTACGCCCTGCTCGTCGGCTGCGCCTTCGCCGCCTGCTACACCACCGCCGGCCGCGTCCTGCGCTCGCTGACCCGCCGGGCCGGCCGCACCGACCGCGCCGCCCGGGCCCTCGCCGACCTCGCCGACGGCGGCCCGCTCGCCGAGCTCGCCGCCCGCGCGACCCGCCGCTGGGCCCGCCCGCTGGGCGGCCGCACCCCGTACGCGGTGCTCGGCGCGGGCCTGCTCCTGTACGCGGCGTGCGCCGCGCCCGTCGGCAGCGGCCTCGTCGTCGCGGCGGCCGCCGTGTACGCGCTGGCCTCCGGCGCCGCCGTCGCCCGGCCCCTGAAGGGCGCCCTCGACTGGCTCGTCCCGCCCGTCCTGCGCGTCGCCGAGTACGGCACGATCCTCGTCCTTGCCGCCCGCGCCGACGCCCCCGGGGCGCTTCCCGCGGCGTTCGGGCTGGTCGCGGCCGTCGCCTACCATCACTACGACACGGTGTACCGCATCCGCGGCGGCACCGGCGCGCCGCCCGTCTGGCTGGTACGGACGCTCGGCGGTCAGGAAGGGCGCACGCTGCTCGTGGCCGTCCTCGCCGCCCTCCTCGCGGCGGGTGGTGGCGAGCGCCTCGCCCTGGCGCTGACCGCCCTCGCCGGCGCCGTCGCGCTGGTGGGGCTGGCGGAGTCCATCCGCTTCTGGGTGTCCTCCCACGCACCCGCCGTCCACGACGAAGGAGAACCCGCATGATCGGCCTCGTACTGGCAGCCGGTGCCGGACGCCGTCTGCGCCCCTACACCGACACGCTCCCGAAGGCCCTCGTGCCGGTGGACGGGGACACCACGGTCCTCGACCTGACCCTGCGCAACTTCGCCGAGGTCGGCCTCACCGAGGTGGCGATCGTCGTCGGCTACCGCAAGGAGGCCGTGTACGCGCGCAAGGAGGAGCTGGAGGCCACGTACGGCCTGTCGCTCACCCTGATCGACAACGACAAGGCCGAGGAGTGGAACAACGCCTACTCCCTGTGGTGCGCCCGTGAGGTCCTGAAGCGGGGCGTCATCCTCGCCAACGGCGACACCGTGCACCCGGTCTCCGTCGAGAAGACCCTCCTCGCCGCCCGGGGCGAGGGCCGGAGGATCATCCTCGCGCTCGACGCGGTGAAGGACCTCGCCGACGAGGAGATGAAGGTCATCACCGCCGACGGCGAGGGCGTCCGGCGGATCACCAAGCTCATGGACCCCGCCACCGCCACCGGCGAGTACATCGGCGTCACCCTCATCGAGCCGGAGGCCGCCGAGGACCTCGCGGACGCGCTGCGGACCACCTTCGAGCGGGACCCGGACCTCTACTACGAGGACGGCTACCAGGAGCTGGTGGACCGGGGCTTCCGGATCGACGTGGCGCCCATCGGCGACGTCAAGTGGGTCGAGATCGACAACCACGACGACCTCGCGAAGGGCCGTGGGATCGCGTGCCTGTACTGACCCGGCTCATCCCCTCGCCGGTGGTCGTCGACATCAGCTGCGGAGCGATGGACGACCTGGCCGGCCTCCTCGCCGACCAGCGGATCTCCGCCTCCGGCAAGTTGGCCGTGGCGATCAGCAACGGCTCCGGGCAGGCGCTGCGCGAGAAGCTCGCGCCGCTGCTCCCGGACGCCGACTGGTACGCCGTGGCCGACGGCAGCATCGACTCCGCCGTCCGTCTCGCCGACGCCATGAAGGGCAAGCGGTACGACGCCGTGGTCGGCCTCGGCGGCGGCAAGATCATCGACGTGGCGAAGTACGCCGCGGCGCGGGTCGGCGTGCCCATGGTGTCGGTCGCGACGAACCTGTCGCACGACGGCATCTGCTCGCCGGTCTCCACCCTCGACAACGACAACGGCCGCGGCTCCTACGGCGTCCCCTCGCCGATCGCCATGGTCATCGACCTCGACGTGGTCCGGGACGCCCCGGCGCGGTTCGTCCGCTCCGGCATCGGCGACGCCATCTCCAACATCTCGGCCATCGCCGACTGGGAGCTGTCGCACCGGCACACCGGCGAACAGGTCGACGGCCTCGCCGCGGCCATGGCCCGCACGGCGGGCGAGGCGGTGCTGCGCCACCCCGGGAGCGTCGCGGACGACGAGTTCCTCATCGTGCTGGCCGAGGCCCTCGTCCTGACCGGCATCGCCATGTCGATCAGCGGCGACACCCGTCCCGCGTCGGGCGCCTGCCACGAGATCTCCCACGCCTTCGACCTGCTCTACCCGGCGCGTTCCGCGCTCCACGGCGAGCAGGTCGGCCTCGGCGCCGCCTTCGCCATGCACCTGCGCGGCGCCCGCGAGGAGTCGTCGCTCTTCGCCGAGGTCCTGCGCCGGCACGGCCTGCCGGTGCTGCCCGAGGAGATCGGGTTCTCCCCGGACGAGTTCGTGCGCGCCGTCGAGTACGCGCCGCAGACCCGCCCGGGGCGCTTCACCGTCCTGGAGCACCTCGACCTGTCCACCGACCAGATCAGGGACGCGTACGCCGACTATGCCAAGACCATCCGTAGCTGAACTCCGCCCGGTCGTCCATCCGGCCGGGGTCAAGGACCGCCGCAGCGGAGAGCACTGGGGCGGCCGCCTCTACATGCGCGAGATCTCCCTGCGCATCACCCGGCTGCTGGTCACCACGCGGGTCACCCCGAACCAGCTGACGTACGTGATGACCCTCGCGGGCGTGCTCGCCGCTCCGGCGCTGCTGGTCCCGGGCATCCCGGGCGCGCTCCTCGGCGCGCTGATGGTCCAGCTCTACCTGCTGCTCGACTGCGTCGACGGCGAGGTCGCCCGCTGGAAGAAGCAGTTCTCGCTCTCCGGCGTGTACCTGGACCGGGTCGGCGCCTACCTGTGCGACGCGGCGGTCCTCGTCGGCTTCGGCCTGCGCGCGGCCGACCTGTGGGGGAGCGGCCGCATCGACTGGCTGTGGGCCTTCCTCGGCACCCTCGCCGCGCTCGGCGCCATCCTCATCAAGGCGGAGACCGACCTCGTCGGCGTCGCCCGCCACCAGGGCGGCCTGCCGCCGGTGAAGGAGGCCGCTGCCGAGCCGCGCTCGTCGGGCATGGCGCTCGCCCGCAGGGCCGCCGCCGCGCTGCGGTTCCACCGGCTCGTCCTCGGCATCGAGGCGTCGCTGCTCATCGTGGTGCTGGCCGTCGCGGACACCGTCCGGGGCGACCTCTTCTTCAGCCGCCTGGGCGTCGCCGTCCTGGCCGCCATCGCCCTGCTGCAGACGCTGCTGCACCTGGTGTCCGTCCTCGTGTCCAGCAGGCTGAGGTGACGCCGTGAAGCTCGGTGCCGTGATCATCACCATGGGCGACCGCCCCGACGACCTGAACGCCCTCATCGAGTCCGTCGCCCGCCAGGAGGGCGAGCCGGTCGAGGTCGTCGTCGTCGGCAACGGCGCCCCCGTCCGCGGGGTCCCCGGCTGGGTCCGCACCGTCGACCTGCCGGAGAACCTCGGCATCCCCGGCGGCCGGAACGTCGGCATCGAGGCGTTCGGCCCGAACGGCTCGGACGTCGACGCGCTGCTCTTCCTCGACGACGACGGACTGCTCCCCGGCAAGGACACCGCGGAGCTCCTGCGGGCCGCGTTCGCCGCCGACCCGCGGCTCGGGATCGTCAGCTTCCGCATCGCCGACCCGGAGACGGGCGTCACGCAGCGGCGCCACGTGCCCCGGCTGCGCGCCTCCGACCCGATGCGCTCCTCGCGCGTCACGACCTTCCTGGGCGGGGCGAGCGCCGTGCGCACGAAGGTCATAGCGGAGGTGGGGCCCCTGCCGGGCGAGTTCTTCTACGCGCACGAGGAGACCGACCTCGCCTGGCGGGCGCTGGACGCCGGCTGGATGATCGACTACCGGTCCGACATGGTGCTCCACCACCCCACGACCGCCCCGTCCCGGCACGCCGTCTACCACCGCATGGTGGCGCGGAACCGGGTGTGGCTGGCCCGCCGCAACCTGCCGGCGCCGCTGGTCCCGGTGTACGTCGGGGTGTGGCTGCTGCTGACCCTGCTGAGGCGCCCGTCGGGGGCCGCGCTGAAGGCGTGGTTCGGGGGCTTCAAGGAGGGCTGGACGACCCCCTGCGGGCCGCGGCGCCCCATGAGGTGGCGCACGGTGTGGCGCCTCACGCGACTGGGCCGCCCGCCCGTCATCTGACAAGCTCGGACCCGGCGGCCCGGCCGCCCCCGGGGACGGGTCGCCCCCGCCCCGGGGACCGGGCCGCACCCCACCGCCCCCGCATCGTGAACACGAAAGTTTCGACCTGTGAGTGAGACGACCCGCGACCGAGCGGTCGCCGTGAGTGTCCCGCCCTCGCCCGACGACGGCCTGTCGCCGGCCGAGCTGGCCGCCAAGTACGGCCTGTCGGTGAGCGGCGCCCGTCCGGGGCTGGCGGAGTACGTCCGGCAGCTGTGGGGTCGGCGCCACTTCATCATGACGTTCTCCCGGGCGAAGCTCACGGCCCAGTACAGCCAGGCCAAGCTCGGCCAGCTGTGGCAGGTCGCGACCCCGCTGCTGAACGCCGCGGTCTACTTCGCGATCTTCGGGTTGATCCTCGAAGCGGGCCGGGGCATGGACAAGAAGGTGTACGTCCCCTTCCTGGTGACGGGCGTCTTCGTCTTCATGTTCACGCAGACGTCCGTCATGTCCGGCGTGAAGTCGATCTCCGGCAACCTGGGACTGGTGCGGGCGCTGCACTTCCCCCGGGCCGCGCTGCCCATCTCGCTGGCGCTCCAGCAGCTCCAGCAGCTGCTGTACTCGATGCTGGTGCTCTTCGTCATCGTGGCGCTGTGCGGCAGCTACCCCTCGCTCAGCTGGCTGCTGATCGTGCCCGCGCTGGTGCTCCAGTTCCTCTTCAACACCGGCCTGGCCATGATCATGGCCAGGCTCGGCAGCAAGACGCCGGACCTCGCCCAGCTGATGCCGTTCATCATGCGGACCTGGATGTACGCCTCGGGCGTCATGTTCTCCATCCCGATCATGCTGCGGGACAAACCGGCCTGGATCGCCGACGTCCTGATGTACAACCCGGCGGCCGTCTACATGGACCTCATCCGCTTCGCGCTGATCGAGGGCTACACCTCCGACAACCTGCCCGACCACGTGTGGCTCGCCGCGCTCCTGTGGGCGGTCGTCGTCGGCGTCGCCGGCTTCGTGTTCTTCTGGAAGGCTGAGGAGCGGTACGGCCGTGGCTGACGAGACCAACGACGCCCGCCCCGCGGGCTCGCGCATCCCCACCGTCATCGCCGACGACGTGCACATCGTGTACCGCGTCCACGGCGGCGGGTCGGCCGGCCGGGGCAGCGCCACGGCCGCCCTCAGCCGCATGCTCCGCGGCGAGAAGGGCGAGAGCCGCGGCGTCCGCACGGTCCACGCCGTGCGCGGCGTCACCTTCACCGCCTACCGCGGCGAGGCCATCGGCCTCATCGGCACCAACGGCTCCGGCAAGTCGACCCTGCTGCGGGCCATCGCCGGTCTGCTGCCCACCGAGCGGGGCAAGGTCTACACCGACGGGCAGCCCTCGCTGCTGGGCGTCAACGCGGCCCTCATGGGCGACCTCACCGGCGAGCGCAACGTCATCCTCGGCGGTCTCGCCATGGGCATGTCCCGCGAGGAGGTCAAGGAGCGCTACCAGGACATCGTCGACTTCTCCGGCATCAACGAGAAGGGCGACTTCATCACCCTCCCCATGCGGACGTACTCCTCCGGCATGGGCGCCCGGCTCCGCTTCGCCATCGCGGCCGCCAAGAACCACGACGTCCTCATGATCGACGAGGCGCTGGCCACCGGCGACCGCAAGTTCCAGATCCGCTCCGAGGAGCGCATCAGGGAGCTGCGCAAGGAGGCCGGAACGGTCTTCCTCGTCAGCCACAGCAACAAGTCGATCCGGGACACCTGCGACCGCGTCCTGTGGCTGGAAAAGGGCGAACTCCTGATGGACGGGCCGACCGACGAGGTCCTCCGGGCGTACGAGAAGGACACCGGCAGGTAGCCGGGGAGTTTCGGGAACCGCGCGGACGGCGCAGGTCAGGGCGGCGGAGCCGGTGCGTCCGCCGTCCCGGACACCCTCGCGTGCCACGTGCGGAGCCCCTGGCCGGGTCGCGAAGCGTGCTCGGCGTAAGCTGTAGCGGTTCTGATTCACGCCAAGTGTGGTGATAGGTCCGAGGGGCCGGCGGCGTGTCCGAAATGGGATGTATTGGGTCCGCAGTGTAGAACGGGAGACGTGACGGCCATGACGGAGAACCCCCCACGCGCCGAGGGTCCCGCCGTCCCCGCGACGGGCAGCGCGCAGTGACGGTTGTCCGGCAGGCGCGCCCCGACGCCACCGCGCGCACCACGCTCGACAAGGCCGCGGCCGAGAACTTCCCCGTGGCCCCCTTCTTCCTGCCCCGCGCCTGGCGTGCCGACCTCATGGCCGTCTACGGCTACGCCCGGCTCGTCGACGACATCGGCGACGGCGACCTGGCCTCCGGCGGGGCCGACGCCCGCCACCTCGGCGCCGACCCCGACGCGGACCCCTCCGCCCTGCTCGACGCCTTCGAGGCCGACCTGCTGCGGGTCTTCGACGCCTCGGCCGCCCCCTCCCACCCGTTGCTGCGCGCCCTGAGGCCCACCGTGCGCCGCCACGCCCTGACCCCCGAGCCGTTCCTCGCACTCGTCGAGGCGAACCGCCAGGACCAGCACGTGCGGCGCTACGCCGGCTACGGCGACCTGGTCGCCTACTGCGAGCTCTCCGCCAACCCCGTGGGCCGGCTCGTCCTCGCGATCACCGGCACCACCACCCCCGAGCGCGTCCGCCGCTCCGACGCCGTCTGCACCGCCCTGCAGATCGTCGAACACCTCCAGGACGTCGCCGAGGACCTCGGCCGCGACCGGATCTACCTGCCCGCCGAGGACATGGCCCGCTTCCACGTCACCGAGGCCGACCTGGCCGCCCCCACCGCCGGCGCCCCGGTCCGGGCGCTCGTCGCGTACGAGGCGCGGCGGGCCCGCGCCCTGCTGGAGGAGGGGGCGCCGCTCGTCGCGAGCGTGCGCGGCCGGCTCCGGCTGCTGCTCGCCGGGTTCGTCGGCGGCGGCCACGCGGCACTCGACGCCATCGCGGCCGCCCGCCACGACGTGCTCCCCGGACCGCCCAGGGCCACCGGGCCCCGCCTGCTCCGCCGGGCGGGAGCGGTGTGGCGAACAGCGCGCAGAGAGGGGTGAAGGGGACCGTGGACACCACGACGCAGCCGCCCCCGCCGGTGCAGGCGGCCTACAGCTACTGCGAGGCCGTGACCGCCCGTCAGGCCCGCAACTTCGCGTACGGCATCAGGCTCCTGCCGACCGCGAAGCGGCAGGCCATGTCGGCGCTGTACGCCTTCTCCCGGCGGGTCGACGACATCGGTGACGGCGGCCTCGGCCCCGAGGACAAGCGCAGCCGCCTGGAGGCCACGCGCGAGGTGCTGGACCGCGTCCGGCGCGGCACCGTCGCCGACGACGACACCGACCCGGTGGCCGTCGCGCTGGCCGACGCGGCCCACCGCTTCCCGCTGCCGCTGGAAGGCTTCGACGAACTCATCGACGGCGTGCTGATGGACGTGCGCGGCGCGGCCTACGAGACGTGGGACGACCTGCGGGTCTACTGCCGCTGCGTCGCCGGTGCCATCGGCCGGCTCTCCCTCGGCGTGTTCGGCACGGCCCCGGGCGCGCGCGAGGCCGCCCGCGCCGCCGAGTACGCCGACACCCTGGGACTCGCCCTCCAGCTCACCAACATCCTCCGCGACCTGCGCGAGGACGCCGCCAACGGCCGCAGCTACCTCCCCGCGGAAGAGCTCGCCAAGTTCGGCTGCTCCGACGGCTTCCGCACCGCCGCCCCGCCCGTGGACGGCGACTTCACCGGACTCGTCCAGCACCAGGTGCGCCGCGCCCGCGCCCTGTTCGCCGAGGGCTACCGGCTGCTGCCCCTGCTCGACCGGCGCAGCGGCGCGTGCGTCGCCGCGATGGCCGGCATCTACCGCCGCCTCCTCGACCGCATCGAACGCGACCCCGGCGCCGTGCTGCGGGGCCGCGTGTCCCTGCCCGGCCACGAGAAGGCGTACGTCGCCGTGCGCGGCCTGTCCGGCCTCGACGCGCGCACGGTCTCCCGCCGCAGCGAGAGGGCCCGCCCGTGACGCCTGCCCCCACCACCCCCGACGACCCCGCGGCGCCCGTCCGCCCGGCGGCCTGCGCAGGTCCCGGCCGTGCCCGTCGCACCCGCCCGGCGCAGGGGCGGGGGGCAGTCGCGTGAGCGGGCACAGCGCCGTCGTCGTCGGCGGGGGCCTCGCCGGGGTCACCGCGGCCCTGCGCCTCGCCGACGCCGGGGTGCGGGTCACCCTGCTGGAGGGCCGGCCCCGCCTCGGCGGCCTGGCGTTCTCCTTCCGGCGCGGCGACCTCACCGTGGACAACGGCCAACACGTCTACCTGCGCTGCTGCTCGGCGTACCGCTGGTTCCTCGACCGCGTCGGCGGCGCCCACCTCGCGCCCGTCCAGGACCGCCTCGACGTGCCCGTCCTGGACGCCGCGCACCCGCGCGGTCCCCGCCTCGGCCGGCTGCGCCGCACCGCCCTGCCCGTACCCCTGCACCTCGCGGCCAGCCTCGCCGGCTATCCGCACCTCTCGCTCGCCGAGCGGCTCGGCGTGGGCCGTGCCGCCCTCGCCCTGCAGGCCCTCGACCCCGCCGACCCCGCCCTCGACGGCGTCGACTTCGGCGGCTGGCTCGCCCGGCACGGCCAGTCCCGCCGCGCCGTCGAGGCGCTGTGGGACCTCGTCGGCGTCGCCACGCTCAACGCCACCGCACCCCACGCCTCACTCGGCCTCGCCGCCATGGTCTTCAAGACCGGTCTGCTCTCCGAGCCCGGCGCCGCCGACATCGGCTGGGCCCACGTCCCCCTCGGCCACCTCCACGACACGCTCGCCCGCCGCGCCCTCGACGCCCGCGGCGTCCGCGTCGCCGTCCGCACCAAGGTCACCGCCGTCACCCCCGCCGACGCGGGCCGCTGGGTCGTCGACGTTCCCGGCGACACCCTGGAGGCGGACACCGTGGTCCTCGCCGTCCCCCAGCGCGAGACCCACGACCTGCTGCCGCCCGGCGCCCTCGACGCCCCCGGCGACCTGCTGAAGATCGGCACGGCGCCCATCCTCAACGTCCACGTCCTGTACGACCGCCCCGTACTGCGCCGGCCGTTCTTCGCCGCGCTCGGCTCGCCCGTCCAGTGGGTCTTCGACCGCACCGCCGCCTCCGGCTACGACGGCGGCCAGTACCTGGCCCTGTCCCAGTCGGCCGCCGGACACGAGATCGACGCCCCCGTGGCCGAGCTGCGCGCCCGCTACCTGCCGGAGCTGGAGCGGCTGCTGCCGGCCGCGCGCGGCGCCCGCGTGCACGACTTCTTCGTGACCCGGGAGCGGACGGCGACGTTCGCCCCCACCCCCGGCGTCGGACGGTACCGCCCCGGCACCCGCACCCACGCCCCCGGCCTGTACCTCGCCGGCGCGTGGACCGCCACCGGCTGGCCCGCCACCATGGAAGGAGCGGTGCGCAGCGGCTCCGCCGCCGCGTCCGCCGCCCTCTCGGCCCTCGGCCGCCCCCACGTACGCCCCATCGAGGAGGCGGCATGAGACCGCGTACAGGAACAAGAGGAGAGACCGTGCCGACAGTGCCCCCGGCGAACCACACCGTCGACGCCGCGGAGGTCGCCGCGCTGCTGGAGCGCGGGCGGACCCTGTCCACCCCCGTCCTGCGCGCGGCGGTGGACCGGCTCGCGCAGCCCATGGACACCGTCGCCGCCTACCACTTCGGCTGGATCGACGCCCTGGGCCGCCCCGCCGACGGCGACGGGGGCAAGGCGGTCCGCCCGGCCCTCGCGCTGCTGTCCGCCGAGGCCGCCGGCGCCCCGCCGGAGACGGGCGTCCCCGGCGCCGTCGCGGTCGAGCTCGTGCACAACTTCTCGCTTCTGCACGACGACCTGATGGACGGTGACGAGCAGCGCCGCCACCGCGACACCGTGTGGAAGGTGCACGGCCCCGCCCAGGCCATCCTCGTCGGCGACGCCCTGTTCGCCCTCGCCAACGAAGTGCTGCTGGAGCTCGGCACCGTCGAGGCCGGCCGGGCCACCCGCCGCCTCACCGTCGCCACCCGCAAGCTGATCGACGGCCAGGCGCAGGACATCTCCTACGAGCACCGCGAGCGGGTCACGGTCGAGGAGTGCCTGGAGATGGAGGGCAACAAGACCGGCGCCCTGCTGGCCTGCTCCGCCTCCATCGGCGCCGTTCTCGGGGGCGCCGACGACCGCACCGCCGACGCCCTGGAGGCGTACGGTCACCACCTCGGCCTGGCCTTCCAGGCCGTCGACGACCTGCTGGGCATCTGGGGCGACCCGGAGTCGACCGGCAAGCAGACCTGGAGCGACCTGCGCCAGCGCAAGAAGTCCCTGCCGGTCGTCGCCGCGCTCGCCGCGGGCGGGCCCGCCTCCGAGCGACTGGGCGAACTGCTCGCCGCCGACGCCAAGAGCCAGGACCTGGAGTCGTTCTCCGAGGAGGAGTTCGCCACCCGCGCCGCCCTCATCGAGGAAGCCGGCGGCCGCGACTGGACCGCCGACGAGGCCCGCCGCCAGCACGCCGTCGCCGTCGGCGCCCTGGACCGCGTCGAGATGCCGTCCCGGGTACGCGACCGGCTCACCGCCCTCGCCGACTTCGTCGTCGTCAGGAAGCGATGACGGCACCCATGACCCCGTCCGCGCCCGCCCCGACACCCGGCCCCGGACCCAGGAGCGCTTCCACCCGCATATGAGTGCGCGGTCGGCGGCCCCCGCCCGCACGCACGGCGTGCGGGCGGCGGCCGACGGCAGACCCGTAGCAGCAGCACGTCCACTGCACGAAGGGGAAGCCATGACAGCGACGACCGACGGGAGCGCCGGGGCCCTGGGCCCGCGGACGATCGCGACCACCGGGACGCACCACACCACCGCACCCGCACCGACCCCCGCACCCGACGTCAGGACCGACGCGGAGACGGCGATGCGGCGCTCCGTGGACCACCTCCTCGGCCGGCAGGACGGCGAGGGATGGTGGAAGGGCGACCTGGAGACCAACGTCACCATGGACGCCGAGGACCTCCTCCTGCGGGAGTTCCTCGGCATCCGCGACGAGGCCGTCACCGAGGCCGCCGCCCGCTTCGTCCGCGGGGAGCAGCGCGACGACGGCACCTGGGCCACCTTCCACGGCGGGCCCGGCGAACTCTCCGCCACCGTCGAGGCGTACGTGGCGCTCCGCCTGGCCGGTGACCCGCCCGACGCCCCGCACATGGCCCGCGCCGCCGCCTGGGTCCGGCAGCGCGGCGGCATCGCCGCCGCCCGGGTCTTCACCCGTGTCTGGCTCGCCCTGTTCGGCTGGTGGAGGTGGGAGGACCTGCCGGAGCTGCCGCCGGAGCTCATCTACCTGCCGAGCTGGTTCCCGCTCAACATCTACGACTTCGGGCAGTGGGCCCGCCAGACGATCGTGCCCCTCACCATCGTCTCGGCGAAGCGCCCCGTCCGCCCCGCCCCGTTCACGCTCGACGAGCTGCACACCGACCCCCGCTGCCCGAACCCGCCGCGCCCGCTCGCCCCGGCCGCCACCTGGGACGGGCTGTTCCAGCGGCTCGACCGGGCCCTGCGCCGGTACCGCCGCGTCGCTCCCCGCCCGCTGCGCCGCGCCGCCATGAACGCCGCCGCCCGCTGGATCGTCGAACGGCAGGAGAACGACGGCTGCTGGGGCGGCATCCAGCCCCCGGCCGTCTACTCCCTGATCGCCCTCCACCTCCTCGGCTACGACCTCGGCCACCCCGTGATGCGCGCCGGGCTGGAGTCGCTGGACCGGTTCGCGGTCCGGCGGGAGGACGGCGCCCGCATGGTCGAGGCGTGCCAGTCACCCGTGTGGGACACCTGCCTCGCCGTCATCGCCCTCGCCGACGCGGGGCTGCCCGCGGACCACCCGGCGCTCGTCAGGGCCGCCGACTGGATGCTCGCCGAGCAGGTGGTCCGGCGCGGCGACTGGGCCGTGCGCCGACCGCACCTGCCGCCGGGCGGGTGGGCCTTCGAGTTCCACAACGACACCTACCCGGACCTCGACGACACCGCCGAGGTCATCCTCGCGCTGCGCCGCGTACGCCACCCCGACCCGGACCGGGTCGACGCGGCGGTCGCCCGCGGGGCCCGCTGGACCCTCGGCATGCAGTGCCGGGACGGCGCCTGGGGCGCCTTCGACGCCGACAACACCAGCCCCTTCCCCAACCGGCTGCCCTTCTGCGACTTCGGCGAGGTCATCGACCCGCCGTCCGCCGACGTCACCGCCCACGTGGTGGAGATGCTCGCCCACGAGGGTCTCGCCCACGACCCGCGCACCCGCCGGGGCATCGCCTGGCTCCTCGCCGAACAGGAGCCCCGCGGCTCCTGGTTCGGCCGCTGGGGCGTCAACCACGTCTACGGCACGGGGTCGGTGGTGCCGGCGCTCACCGCGGCCGGGCTGCCACCGGCGCACCCCGCGATCCGGCGGGCCGTGGCCTGGCTGGAGTCCGTCCAGAACGAGGACGGCGGTTGGGGCGAGGACCTGCGCTCCTACCGCGAGGAGGAGTGGGTCGGCCGCGGCGCCTCCACCGCCTCCCAGACGGCCTGGGCGCTGCTGGCGCTGCTCGCGGCGGGGGAGCGGAACTCCGCGGCCGTCGACCGGGGCGTGGCGTGGCTGGCCCGCACGCAGCGGGAGGACGGGTCATGGGACGAGCCGTACTTCACGGGGACCGGTTTCCCGTGGGACTTCTCCATCAACTACCACCTGTACCGCCAGGTCTTCCCGCTCACCGCGCTCGGCCGGTACGTGCACGGCGAGCCGTCCTTCGGCAAGGGCCGCTGAGTGGCCGCCCGGCGCGCGCGGGAACCGGCGGCGCCGCTGCTGGTCGCCTGCGCGCTCGGCATCGAGCGGTTCGCGCTGCGCGGTGGCGGACGGCCGCGGGCCCGCGGCGGCGCGGACGGCGCGCCGGGTCCGGTCACCGTGCTGCGCACCGGCATGGGCCCCGCGCAGGCCCACCGCGCCGTGTCCGACGCCCTGCGGGACGGCGCCCTGCACGGGGCCTCCGTCGTCGCCTCCGGCTTCTGCGCCGGGCTCGCCCCGGGCATGCACCCCGGCGACGTGGTCGTCGCCGACGAGACGCGCGGCCCGTACGGCGCCACCCCGTGCACGGCCCCCGAGGCGCTGGTGGCCGCGGTCGCCAGGGCGCTGCCGGGACGGACGGTCCACACCGGGCCGCTGACCGGCTCCGACCACGTCGTACGGGGCGGGGAGCGGGCGCACCTGCGCGCCACCGGAGCGCTCGCCGTCGACATGGAGTCAGCGGCCTCCCTGCGGGCGGCGCTGGCCGTCGGTCCCCGGCCCGTTGCCGCCGTCCGGGTGGTCGTGGACGCCCCGGAGCACGAACTGGTCCGGATCGGGACGGTGCGCGGGGGAATATCGGCCTTCCGTGTCCTTCGTGCCGTCCTTCCCGCGTTCCATGAATGGCACCGTTCCCTGTAGCTCCCCAGGAGGTAGCCGGATGGCCATGCCACTCCGCCAGTCAGTCCGGGTCGGGACCTATCTGCTCGGGCAGAGGCTCCGCAAGCGGGAGAAGTTCCCCCTCATCGTCGAACTGGAGCCCCTCTACGCCTGCAATCTGAAGTGCGAGGGGTGCGGCAAGATCCAGCATCCGGCCGGGGTCCTGAAGCAGCGCATGCCCGTCGCTCAGGCGGTGGGAGCGGTCCTGGAGTCGGGCGCGCCGATGGTCTCCATCGCCGGCGGCGAGCCGTTGATGCACCCCCAGATCCACGAGATCACCGCCCAGTTGGTGGCCCGGCGCAAGTACGTCTTCCTCTGCACCAACGCCCTGCTGCTCCGCAAGAGGATCGCGGACTTCACCCCCTCGCCCTACTTCGCCTTCGCCGTGCACATCGACGGGCTGCGCGAGCGCCACGACGAGTCGGTCGCCAAGGAGGGCGTGTTCGACGAGGCGGTCGAGGCGGTCAAGGAGGCGAAGCGGCGGGGATTCCGGGTCACCACCAACTCCACCTTCTTCAACACCGACACCCCTCAGACCGTCATCGAGGTCCTGGACTACCTCAATGACGACCTGCGCGTCGACGAAATGATGATCTCTCCGGCCTACGCGTACGAGAAGGCGCCCGACCAGGAGCACTTCCTCGGTGTGGAACAGACCAGGGAACTCTTCCGCAAGGCGTTCTCCGGCGGAAACCGGCGGCGCTGGCGGCTCAACCACTCCCCGCTCTTCCTCGACTTCCTGGAGGGGAAGGTCGATTTCCCCTGCACCGCCTGGGCCATTCCCAACTACTCCCTCTTCGGCTGGCAGCGCCCCTGCTACCTGATGAGCGACGGGTACGTCCCCACCTACCGGGAGCTCGTCGAGGAGACGGACTGGGACGCGTACGGCCGCGGCAAGGATCCTCGGTGCGCCAACTGCATGGCGCACTGCGGCTACGAGCCCACCGCCGTCCTCGCCACCATGGGCTCCCTGCGCGAGTCCCTCCGCGCCGCCCGCGAGTCCGTCGCCGGCAACCGCGCGTGAGGCGACCGCGCGTGAGGCGACCGGGCGTGAGGCGGCCCCGCCTGACGACACGACCACGCCTGACGCGACCGCCGCGGCGCGGCGCCGCGCCGTGACCGCGCCCCCGGGAAAGGCCCCCGGGATGAGCCCCCGACGTGACGTTCCCGGACGGTGGCGGGACACCCCGCGACCTCCGGGCGCCGACCGGCGGGCCATGCGACCTGCCGGCCGCCGGGATCCGCGCCCCCCTCGTCGGCGCGGCTCGAAGACCGGCGGCCGCGCGGCCCGGACCAGCGGCGCGGTCGAGCCGTGGGACATGCCGGCCCTCCACGACCACCCGCCCGGCACGGCGCCGGGCGCACGGTCGCCGACCCCCGCCGGGGCACGTTTCGTCGACGCGGCCCCCTGCCGCCCCGCCGGCCGGCAGGGGGCCCACCCCGGCGGGCACCGCCCGGCGGACCACCGAGGCCCCGCGTCCCGCCACCCGGCCGGGGTGGCGGGACGAACCACGTACCGCGGCCCACGTCGCCGCCGGACGACCTGCGGAACGGAGTGCGGAGCGAGCCATGACCACCACCGACTTCGACCTGGGCAAGCTGCTCGCCGAACGCGCCGGCGAGCGCTACGAGCTGCACAGCCGCCACCTCAACCACCAGCTGCCCCGCATGCTGCGCACCCTCGGCTTCGACAAGATGTACGAGCGGGCGGCGGGCGCCCACTTCTGGGACGGCGAGGGGAACGACTACCTCGACATGCTCGCCGGCTTCGGCGTGATGGGACTCGGCCGGCACCACCCCGTGGTCCGCCGTGCCCTCCACGACGTCATCGACGCCGACCTGCCCGACCTCACCCGCTTCGACTGCGCCCCCCTGCCCGGCCTCCTCGCCGAGCGGCTGCTGTCCCACTCCCCGGGGCTGGACCGGGTGTACTTCGGCAACAGCGGCACCGAGGCCGTGGAGACCGCGCTGAAGTTCGCCCGCCGCGCCACCGGCCGCGAGCGCGTCCTGTACTGCGCGCACGCCTTCCACGGGCTCACCGCCGGGGCGCTGTCCGTCAACGGCGAGGCGTGCTTCCGCGACGGCTTCGCCCCGCTGCTGCCCGACACGGCGATCGGCCTCGGCGACCTGGACGCCCTGGAGCGGGAGCTGAGGCGCGGCGACGTGGCCGCGCTCATCGTGGAGCCGATCCAGGGCAAGGGCGTCCACGAGACCCCGCCGGGCTTCCTGCGGGCCGCCCGGGAGCTGCTGCACCGCCGGGGCGCCCTGCTCATCGTCGACGAGGTCCAGACCGGCCTGGGCCGCACCGGTGACTTCTACGCGTACCAGCACGAGCCGGGCGTCGAGCCCGACCTGGTGTGCGTCGCGAAGGCCCTGTCCGGGGGGTACGTCCCGGTCGGCGCCACGCTCGGCAAGGACTGGATCTTCAAGAAGGTCTACTCGTCCATGGACCGCGTCGTCGTCCACTCCGCCAGCTTCGGGGCCAACGCCCAGGCCATGGCGGCCGGGCTGGCCGTCCTCGCGGTGCTGGAGGGCGAGGACCTCGTCGGGAACGCCCGCCGCACCGGCGCGCTGCTGAAGGCCCGGCTGTCGGAGCTCGTCGGCCGGTACGAGATGCTCCACGACGTGCGGGGCCGCGGCCTGATGCTCGGCCTGGAGTTCGGCAGGCCCTCGTCCCTGGGGCTGCGCAGCCGCTGGACGATGCTGCAGACGGCCCGCAAGGGGCTGTTCGCGCAGATGGTCGTGGTGCCGCTGCTCCAGCGGCACCGCGTCCTCACCCAGGTCTGCGGCGACCGGCTCGAAGTGATCAAGCTGATCCCGCCGCTGGTCCTCACGGAGGGGGACGTCGAGCGGTTCGTCGCCGCGTTCACCGCCGTCATGGACGAGGCCCACAGCGGCGGCGGGCTCGTCTGGGACTTCGGGCGCACCCTGGTGAAGCAGGCCGTCGGCAACCGCTGACCCGGCTCCGGTGGGCGGTGGTGGCGGCCCGGCGGCCACGCGGCGGCGTCACCGCCCCGCCCGTCAGTCGGTGAGCAGGCGGTGGCGCAGCCGCTCGCGGGTCGCGCCGTCGAGCGAGAGCCCCTCGCTCAGGTACCGCTCGGTCGAGCCCCAGTGCTCCTCGATCGTCTCGTACGCCGTCGCCAGGTACTCGACGCGTGCGTCGAAGAGCGGCGCGAGGAGCTCCATCACCTCCGGGGACATCCCGGTGGGCGAGGAGTCGCTGCGGTGCACCTTGTACCGGCGGCGCGGGTCGTTCGACTTCAGGTAGTCCGCCTCGATCGCGTCCCGCTCGACACCGACGGCCAGCAGCGCCACCGCCACGGACAGGCCCGCCCGGTCCTTGCCCGCCGCGCAGTGCATCAGCGCGGGGACGCTGTCATCGGCGAGGGCGTGCAGCACCCGGCCGTGCTCGGCGGTCCGCTCGGCGATGATGCTGCGGTACGCGTACCGCATGCGCGCCGCGGCCTTGCCGTCACCGAGGAGGTCCCGCAGCTGCTCGATGTCGCCGTCGCGCACCATCCGCCAGAACTCGGCGCCGTCGGCCGGGTCGGTCAGCGGGATGTTGACGTTCCGCACGCCGGGCAGCTCGACGTCGGGCCCCTCCAGCGCCTGGTCGGCCGCGTTGCGGAAGTCGAAGACGGTGTGGAGCCCGAGCGAGGCGAGGAGGACGGCGTCCTCGGCGGTGGCGTGCGCGAGGTGCCCGCTGCGGAACAGCACACCGTCGCGCACCCGGCGCCCGTCCACGGTCGGCAGCCCGCCCACGTCGCGGAAGTTGCGCACGCCGGTGAGCTCCGGCTCGGCGGTCGGCGGGACGTCCGGCAGCTGCTGCGTCACGGGGGCTCCTCCGTGTCTGGCGTCGGCGACGGCCGCCGACGATGTCGCGGATCAGACGATACGACATCGCTTCCCCCGGTGAAGATCACCATGCGGGTCGTCCTCCTGTCGTCCGCACACGGCCCCCGCCCGTGGTCAGGGCCCTGCGGGGCGGGTGCGCGGGGCCCCGCGGAGTGCCGACCCGGCGGGTCGTTCTGTCCCTGTTCGGGGTCTTTCGCGTACCGGTCCGGCGGTGGCCGCCGTCGGCGCGGCCCCGGATGGGTGGGGGATGGGTCGATGGTCGCCCTGATCACGATCGGCGGCTTCTGTCCGTATTCGCGACGTAAGTAGTAACACGCCCCGTAAACAAGGGAGATGGCCTCCGGTGCGTGAGCAGCGTCATAGAAGTGACGGACCGTGGCCGACCGCGGCGCCGAAATGGCCTGTGCAGCACGGGAACACATGATCCGCAATCCACGGAGGGTGACCGGAATTCCGGCGCGAATTCCGAAGGATGAATGCACCGGCGCAACCATCCGCTTGTTCCCGGCGTCCTGACTCGCTTACGGTCCCGACCAGCCGGGCGGATCGCCGAATCCTGCCGCCGCCCCGGAATTCGCACTCACCCAACGTGTGGCAGGAGCGGGGGACCCAGGTAGTCCGCCGTACGGGAATTCCCGTACGGCTAGGGGTGAAGTCGCGCCACCGGCGCGGCCGGGCAGCTCCAGCCCGAACCCGACAGCTCACCTCGCAGGCGCCGGAGAGGAAAACGCCATGCCCGCCAAGGGTAAGCACCGCCGTCCCAAGTCCAGCCCGCTCACCCGCGGTTTCGTCGCCGCCGGTACCGGTGGCGCCGCCATCGCCCTCCCGCTCATCGGCGCGACCGGAGCCAACGCCGCCGCCCCCGCGGCCGCCCCGGCCACCGCCCCCCAGGCCGCCGTCGCGTCCGTCACCGAGGCCGCCAAGCCCGCCGCGCGGGTCTACACCGTCGCGGCCGGCGACTACCTGGCGAAGATCGCGCACAACAAGAACGTCAAGGGCGGCTGGCAGAAGCTGTACGCCGACAACCGCGACGTCATCGGCGACGACCCGGCACTCATCCACCCGGGCCTCAAGCTGACCCTCGGCGCCAAGAACCCGGACAAGGCCGACCAGGCCCGTCCCGAGGCCCGCGCCTCCCGCTCCGCCGCCTCGTCCCCGGCGCCGGCGAAGGCCGCCCCGGCGAAGGCCGCCAAGGTCGAGCAGCAGGCCCCCGCGCAGAGCAGCTCCTCCGGCTTCACCGCCCCGGTCTCGGCGGGCGTCTCCACCCCGTACCGCGCCTCCGGCTCCATGTGGTCCTCCGGCTACCACACCGGTGTCGACTTCACCGCCTCCTCCGGCACCACCGTCAAGGCCGTCGGCCCGGGCACCGTGGTCTCGGCCGGCTGGAGCGGCGCCTACGGCAACGAGGTCGTCATCAAGCACGCCGACGGCAACTACTCGCAGTACGCCCACCTCTCCTCCCTCTCCGTCTCCGCCGGCCAGACCGTCGGCGGCGGCCAGCAGATCGGCCTCTCCGGCTCCACCGGCAACTCCACCGGCCCGCACCTGCACTTCGAGATCCGCACCAGCCCCGCCTACGGCTCGGACATCGACCCGCTGGCGTACCTCCGGGGCCACGGCGTCAGCATCTGACGCCCGGCGCTCCGCGCGCCCCGCACCGCCGCACCGCGCCGCCGCCCGGCACCCCTGAGGGGTGCCGGGCGGCGGCGCGGTGGCGGAGATCACGCCCCGTCAACCCCTCCTACGGTCGCGTAGGTCACACCGCGCGGAGGATGATGTGCTGCCGTGGCAGACGATTCGACGATGGGGGAGAACGACGTGATCGGGTCGTACACGGCGATCGGCGACAGCTTCACGGAGGGCGTCGGGGACCCGGGTCCCGGCGGGCGCTTCGTCGGCTGGGCCGACCGCCTCGCGGTCCTGCTGGCCGACCGGATCCCCGAGGAGGGGCACTTCCGCTACGCCAACCTCGCCGTGCGCGGCAGGCTCCTCGACCAGATCGTGGCGGAACAGGTGCCGAGGGCGAAGGCCCTCGCCCCCGACCTGGTGACCTTCTGCGCCGGCGGCAACGACATCATCCGCCCCGGCAGCGACCCGGACGACGTCGCCGAGCGCTTCGAGCGGGCGGTCGTCGACCTGACCTCCCACATCGGCACGGTCCTCGTGACCACCGGCTTCGACACGCGCGGCGTGCCGGTCCTGCGCCACCTGCGCGGCAAGATCGCCACGTACAACGGCCACGTGCGCGCCATCGCCGACCGGTACGGCTGCCCCGTCCTGGACCTGTGGTCCCTGCGGACCGTCCAGGACCGGCGCGCCTGGGACCACGACCGCCTGCACCTGTCGCCCGAGGGCCACACGCGCGTGGCCCTGCGCGCCGCGCAGGTCCTCGGCCTGGAGGTCCCGGCCGACCCGGACCAGGCGTGGCCGCCGCTCCCGCCGCGCGGGACCCTGGAGGGGCGGCGCGACGACATCCAGTGGGCCCGCGAGTACCTGGTCCCCTGGATCGGCCGCCGCCTGCGGGGCGAGAGCTCCGGCGACCGTGTCTCCGCCAAGCGCCCGGACCTCCTGCCCCTGTGACCGGGGGCACGGGGACGCGGCCCACGGGGCGCGTCACTGCGGATGCCCGCCGCCGCGCCGGTGCCTGCCGGCGCGGCGGTCACCCCGTCCGCCCGGAGACCGCGCCGCGCCCGGCTCGGTGCCGGGGCGCGCATCAGCCGCGCACCGCTTCCGCCGTCACGCCGGCGTCCGCCCCGCCCGTCACGCCGGAGTCCGCGCCGCGCGTCAGCCGGGGCGGGTTCCGTGCGTCCGTCCCGCCCGTCACGGCGGCGTCCGTCCTGCCCCGCTACGCCGGTGCCGCGGCGCCCAGCTCGCGGGCGAGCGCCTCGTCCGCCCAGCGCAGCATCGTCCCGCGGGCCAGCGACCCCCGGTAGACCGTCATCTGCACCGCGAGCCCGTCCAGCAGCGCCGTCAGCCGGCGGGCCGCGCCACGGGGGTCGGCGCACCGGAACTCACCCGCCGCCGCCCCCTCGGCGAACACCTCCGCCAGGGCCGCCTTCCACTGCCGGTCCAGCCCCGCGGCGACCTCCCGCAGCGCCGGCTCGCGCGGGGCCGCCGCCCACGCCTCGATCCACAGCCGCCACCCCTTCGCCTGCCCGCTCGGCACGTACCAGCGCACCGCCGCGCGCAGCCGCCGCGCCGCCGAGGCCCGCCGCCCCAGGATCCGCCGCAGCTCCGCGAGGTCGCCCTCCGCCGCGTACGCGAACGCCGCGGCGACCAGCCGCTCCTTCGTGGAGAAGTGGTACAGCACCAGCGCCCCGCTCACGCCCAGGGCCGCCGCCACGTCCGCGACCCGCACCGCCGCGAGCCCCCGCCCCTCGATCTGCTCGACGGTCGCCCGCAGCAGCTCCTCACGCCGCTCGGCCGCGCCCAGCCGCACTCTCGTCACGTCACCCGCCCCGTCGTCCACCCTCAGCGCGGGACAGTATCCCGGACCGCTGGCGGTACCCTCCCGTCCGCCTCCACCGGAACGCCCGGGTGCCGGTCGTGCCGTCGGCCCATAATGGAAGCCCCGAGCCCCTTGGAGGTGCTGTGACCGGCGTCGACGCTCCCCGCCCGCTGCGTGCCCGGCTCCGCTCCCTGCGGCCGGCCGCTTTCGGCGCGGACGCCGCCGGCGAGCGGCTGGAGCGCATCCGCCGCTCGCCGAACTTCGCCGACGGAGCCTTCCGCAACCCGGGTGGCACCGCCGACCACCGGCCGTCCGGCTCCGCGACCGAGTTCGCGAAGGTCTACTTCCGCAAGGAGGAGCGCCTGCGCCGCGCCCCCGCGCGCCCGATACCCCTCCACCCGCACACCGCCGCCGACCTCGCCGAGGCCCCGGCCACCGGTCTGCGCCTGACCTGGACCGGGCACTCCAGCGTCCTCGCCGAGATCGACGGGCTGCGGGTCCTGTTCGACCCGGTCTGGGGCGAGCGCTGCTCCCCCTTCACCTTCGCCGGGCCCCGGCGGCTCCACCCCGTCCCGGCGCCGCTCGCCGCGCTCGGCCCGGTCGACGTCGTCGTGATCTCCCACGACCACTACGACCACCTCGACCTGCCGACCGTCCGCGCCCTGGCCGGTACCGACACCCTCTTCGCCGCCCCGCTCGGCGTCGGCGCCCACCTGGAGCGCTGGGGCGTGTCCCCCTCCCGCCTGCGCGAGCTGGACTGGAACGAGTCGACGCGGATCCGCGACGTACGTCTCACCGCCACCCCCGCCCGTCACTTCTGCGGCCGCGGACTGCGCAACCAGCAGCACACGCTCTGGGCGTCCTGGGTCGTCGAGGGCCCGGAACACCGCGTCTACCACAGCGGGGACACGGGCTACTTCCCCGGTTTCCGCGACATCGG
This sequence comes from Streptomyces kanasensis, assembly GCF_043077165.1. Classification (NCBI taxonomy): domain Bacteria; kingdom Bacillati; phylum Actinomycetota; class Actinomycetes; order Kitasatosporales; family Streptomycetaceae; genus Streptomyces; species Streptomyces kanasensis. The sequence goes on along the minus strand of NZ_JBIBSF010000001.1, from coordinate 789,568 downwards.
CGCCGCGCACGGCCCCTTCGACGTCACCATGATCCAGATCGGCGCGTACTCGGACTTCTGGCCCGACATCCACATGACTCCCGAGGAGGGCGTGCGCGCCCACCTCGACCTCCAGGGCGGCCGGCCCGGCGGGGTGCTGCTCCCCATCCACTGGGGCACCTTCAACCTCGCCCCGCACGCCTGGGCGGAGCCGGGGGAGTGGACCCGTGACGCGGCCGCGGAAGCCGGGCAGCGCGTCGCGTTCCCCCGCCCCGGTCGGCCCTTCGAGCCGGCGGCCGAGCTCCCCGTGGACCCGTGGTGGCGCTCCGTCTCCCACCCCCTCATCCACCACTGGCGCCGCTCCCGCCCCCTGGGCACCACCACCCCGGCCACCGACCCGGACCCGGCCCCCCAGCCGTAGACGGGATACCCCCGACGCCGGTCCTGTCGTTCCGTCATGCGGCGTGCCGGTGGCGGAAGTCGCGTCCGGTTCGCGGAATCGGGCTCGCCGCGCCGGTCCGTCCGGCAGGATGTGCACCAGTCGGGCCGCCGGGGAGGTGGACGGGTGCCGAGGAGGCCGTAGACAGGGCCGTGGTGGCGCCGGGTCCCCCGGCGGGGCGGCCCCGGCCGGGACCGTCCCGCCCCCGTGCGGCGGTCCGGCGTCGTACCGCAGGACCGCCCGAACGGCCCCGGCCCTACCGCGCGCTGCCGAGTGGGGCCCATCTCCCCGAAGTGGACGACTCGCATTGAACGGTCCCTCCGCGCCAGAAGCGCCCGCCGCAGACTCCGCCGACTCCGCCGCCCCGGCCGTCACGACCGACTCCGCCCGACCCGCCGCCCCGACCGTCACGACCGACTCCGCCCGACCCGCCGCCCCGGCCGTGCCGGGCGCCCGGAAATCCGCCCCGGACGTGCTGGGCGCCGCGCCCCTCGTCCACCGGTCCGTCCTGGACGTCCCGGCCGGTACGGAGATCATCCCGGAGGTCCGGCGCGTCACCGCCCAGTGGCTGCACAGGAAGTTCGACCGCGCCCCGCTGGAGACCGGCACCCACCACCTCAACGGGCACACGGTCCTGACCTCGCAGGCCCTGTACCGCCTGGACGGCGCGGAGCGCGCGCTGAGGATCCAGCTGCGCGAGGACAAGCACGAGGCGACGTGGCGGGTCACGGTGGCCGCGGTCTCCCCGGACTCCGCCGACGAGCCGCAGTCCGTCGCCGTCACGCTGGAGTGCTTCGACAACGGGACCACCGCGCTGAGCCCGGCGCGACCCGCCCTGGTCGAGCAACTGGTCGACGTCCTGCACCCGCGCGACGGCCTCGCCCACCTCACGACCCGCCCCCACGAGGTCACTGCGGCGGACGTCGACCACCTCGTCGACGTCCTGTGCGACCCCGACCGCCGGCTCCCGGCCGTCGTCGCCGCGCGCCCCGTCCAACCCGACGAGGTCTGGACCCGGCGGATGCGGCAGCTGCTCCCCAAGTGCGCGGGCGACGCGTCGCTCCACCTGCTGACCGACGCCGACGCAGTGGTCGCCTTCCGCGAGGCGGTCGGCGAGCACTACCGCGTCGCCCCCGGCGCCGTACGCACCTACCTGCAGGACGTCGACCCGGCCTGGGCCGCCGACGCCCCCCGGCACCGCCTCCTCAGCGGTGCGCGCCTCTGCGACCCCAAGGACACCGCGTACCGGCTGATCGCCCGAGGCGTCCACCAGCAGGCACTCGGGACGCAGTTGCCGGCCCGGCTGCGCACCCTCGTCTTCCCGGACGACCGGCAGCGCAAGCAGGGCGTGCGGCGCGCGGCCCAGGACGCGGCCCGCGCGCACGCCACCGCCCTCGGCAAGGAGCTCGCCGCGCTGAAGGAGGAGGTCACCGTCCTGACCGAGCTCCTGGCCGACGCCGACCAGGACCTGTCGGAGGCGCGCCGCCGCGAGGACCTCGCCGAACGCACGGTCCAGGCCCTCCAGGTCCAGCTGCACTCGGCGGTGGAGCAGCTCCACCAGGAGATGGAGGACCACACGGTCGCCCTGGAGAACGTCGAGCGCGCGCAGAGCGAGGCGCGGGTCCTCCGCCAGCGGCTCCACGGGCAGGGGCGGCACGAGGAGACGGTCGTCCTCGACCAGGCGGCCGCGCAGCCGAGCTCCTTCGAGGAGCTGTGGGCGCGCATCGAGGAGATCACTCACATACGCGTGACCGCCGACCGCAGGACCGCCATCGCCCTGGACGACCACGAACTCGCCCGGACGTGGGCGGCGAAGGCGTGGCAGGGACTGCGCTCGCTGGACTCCTACGCGTCCGCTCAGCGGGACGGCGCCATCTCCGGCGGGTACTACCACTTCTGCCGGAACGCACCGGTCGCCGGCGCCCTCATCTTCCCGGTGAAGCAGGTCGCCATGAGCGAGAACGAGGCCACCAAGGCGATGTGGGGGGAGGAGCGCGTCTTCCCCGTGCCGGTGGAGGTGGACCCGAGCGGCCGCATGCTGATGGAGGCGCACCTGAAGCTCGGCTCGAAGGGCTCGATATCCCCGCGGATCTACTTCCACGACGACAGCCGCGGTACCACGGGGAAGGTCGTCGTCGGCTACATCGGACCGCACCTCACGAACCGGAAGACCAGCTGAGCGGGCCGGGGCCGCGCCCGCGTGCGAGGTCGGCATCAAAGACGCATCAAGACTGCCGGTCGACGGCAGTGCACCCGCGCGGGCACCGATGAGACAATCCGATCACTGAGAGAACACCCGAAACCAGGGAGGTGTGCGCGCATGGGTCTTTTCCTCGGTCTCGGCATCGCGGGGATCGTCCTTCTCGTCGCGTCGCTGGCCCTGGACGGCGTGTTGGAAGGAATGTTCGACGGGGCGTTGGGCGGCCTCTTCGACGGGTGGCTCTCGCTGCCCGTCGTCGCGGGGTTCGTGTCCATGCTCGGCTTCACCGGGGCGATCGTCCTCGGGGCCACCGGAACGGGGGCCGGGGTCGCCACGGCGGCCGGGGTCCTCGCCGGGTTCGGCGCCGCGTGGTTGACGTGGAAGCTCAGCCGCAGCCTCATGGACGACCGCGGCACGGCCGCCCCCCGCGAGGACGACCTCGTCGGCAGCGCCGGGTCCGTCGTCACCGCCATTCCGGCCGACGGCTACGGCGAGGTGCTGCTGCGGCTCGCCGGTCAGCCCGTGAAGTTCGCCGCCCGCTCGGCCGTGCCGGTCCAGCGGGGCGCCGAGGTGTGGGTGGAGGCGGCGCTGTCCGCCGGCTCCGTCCGCGTGCGGCCCGTCGAACGCTGACGGCCCCGGCGCCTCTCCTTCCCCACCCGTCCATCCGATCCGCCCTCCGCGAGGAGGTCAGGGGGAACCATCATGAGTCCAGTCGTCACCGCAGTGGTGGGAGTCGTCGTACTCCTCGTCCTGCTGGGCCTCGTCGTCATCACCCGGTACAAGGTCGCCGGCCCCAGCGAGGCGTTCATCATCACCGGCCGCCGCGGCAAGAAGTCCACGGACCCGGACACGGGCCGGGTCTTCACCGACAACAGCGGGCAGAAGGTCGTGGTCGGCGGCGGCGTCTTCGTCGTCCCGTTCGTGCAGCAGAAGTTCACCCTCGACCTGTCCTCGCGGCACATCCCGGTCGCCGTGCGCGGCGCCGTGACGCTGCGCGGCGTCAAGGCCAACCTCGAAGGTGTCGCGATCGTCAAGGTCGGCGGCACGGAGGACTCCATCCGGGCCGCCGCCCAGCGGTTCCTGATGCAGCAGGACGGCATCGTCGGCTTCACCCAGGAAGTGCTGTCGGGCGCGCTGCGTTCCATCGTCGGCCGCATGTCCGTGGAGGACATCATCCGCGACCGCGCCGCGTTCGCCGGGCAGGTCGCCGAGGAGGCGGAGGCCAGCCTCTCCGGCCAGGGCCTGGTCCTCGACGCGTTCCAGATCCAGGACATCACCACCGAGGGCTCCTACCTGGAGGACCTCGGCCGGCCGGAGGCCGCCCGCGCCAAGCAGGAGGCCGACATCGCCGAGGCGGTCGCCCGCCGCGCCTCCGAGCAGGCCCGGCTGAAGGCCGAGGAGGAGATCGCGATCGCCCAGCGGACGTTCGCGCTCAAGCAGGCCGAGATCAAGGCCGAGACGGACGAGGCCGCCGCGAAGGCCGCGGCCGCCGGCCCGCTCGCCGAGGCCGACCGGCAGCAGGAGATCCTCAGCCAGCAGGAGAAGGTCGCCGAGCGGCAGGCCGCGCTGACCGACCGCCAGCTCGACACCCAGGTCCGCAAGCCCGCCGACGCCGCCCGCTACCAGGCCGAGCAGGAGGCCGAGGCCCGGCGCATCGCCCAGGTCAAGGAGGCCGAGGCGGACGCCCAGCGCTCCCGCCTCACCGGTGAGGGCGAGAAGGCGCACCGCGCCGCCCTCGCCGACGCCGTACGCATCGAGGGTGAGGCGCAGGCCGCCGCGATCGCCGCCATGGGCGCCGCCGAGGCGGAGGCGATGCGCAAGAAGGCCGACGCCTTCGCCCAGTACGGCGACGCGGCCGTGCTCCAGATGCTCGTCGAGGTGCTGCCGCAGGTCGTCGCCAAGGCCGCCGAGCCGCTCAGCGCGATCGACAAGATGACCGTGATCTCCACCGACGGCGCGGGCAAGCTGCCGCGCGCGGTCGCCGACAACGTCGCCCAGGGGCTGGAGCTCCTCGGCTCCACGACCGGCGTGGACCTCGCCCAGCTCCTGAAGGGCATCACCACCCGCGGCGGCGTGGGCACCCCGGCGGCCGACCCGGCCCCGTCCACCGCCAACGGCAGGATCGAGATCGCCGACTAGCGCGGAGTCCCCACCGACCACGGGGGCACGGGTCCTTGGACCGCGGGGGAGAAGCGGCGGACGCCGCGCCCGGTCGGCGGCTCCGGCGCGATGGGAGGCCGGAGCCGCCGACCGCGTTCCCACGAGCCCTGGTGACGCTTCGGCAGGCCCCCGGCGACTGACGTTCGCCGGGGGCCTGCGGCGTTCCCGGGCGGCTGTCAGGGCGCGCCACTCCCGACGCGCCCCACGCGCTCGGGGCGCCCGCCCGCCCGTCCCACCGCCCGCCCGTCCCACCGCGACGCCCGCCCGCGACGCCCGCCCGCGGCCCAGGCGTGGTGCGCCCGCGCGTGGTGTGCCGGGGCGCCGGCGCGCATCCCGGCGCCACCGCAGACCCGGGCGCCGGCGCGGCGCCGGCCCGTCAGATCTCCTCGTCCGGCCAGCCCAGCAGACGCGCGCCGATGACGGCCGTCTGGAGCGTGTAGCGGTGGACGGGGTCCCCCGGATCCGCCCCCGTCAGCTGGTGGATCCGCTCCAGCCGGTACGTCATCGCCCGCACGCTCAGGGAGAGCCGCCGGGCGGCCTCGGCGGCCACACAACCCGTGTCGAAGTACGCCGTGAGGGTGTCGACCAGCGGCCGCGCGCCGCCGCGCGCCGCGCGCAGCGGACCGAGCACCGTACGGACGAGGTCCGCCATCGCCTGCCGGTCGCGCGTCAGCACCGGGTACACCAGCAGGTCCGCGGCGCGCAGCACCGGCCCCTCCAGGTGCATGCGCTCCGCCAGGGCGAGGGCGTTCAGCGCCTCCTCGTACGAGTGGACGACGCCCCCGACCCCCGGGTGCGACCGGCCGATGGCGACGCGGCCGCCGTCCGTCGCCGCGTACGCCTGCTTGGCGAAGAAGGTCAGGACGTCGTCCTGGTCGCCCGGCGCGATGCAGATCAGCCTGCCGTCCTTCGTGGTCAACAGGATCCGGCGGTCCCCGAAGCGCGCGGCGAGGGACGACTCGACGCGGCGGGTCTCGGCGAACCCGTCGTCGTACGGCTCCGGGCCCTCGGCGACGGCGACCGCGTGGGCGTGCGACAGCAGCAGCCCGAAACGTTCCGCCCGCTCCGCCACGTGTCCCAGGCCGCTGCGGCCGTGGAGCAGGTCGTCGATGAACTCCCGCCGCGCGGCCTCCTCCCGGCGGATCGCGAGCCGCTGCGCCCGCTCGTGTCCCTCCGCGAAGGCGTCCACCGCCTCCTCCACCGCCGCCAGCAGGTGGTCGGCGGCCGCGCCGCGCAGACCGGCGCGCACGTCCTGGGCGGCGGCGAGGTGCGCCCGCACCAGGACGCGTAGCCCCACCCCCGCCTCGGCCGCCCGCTCGCCCTGCGCGCGCAGCGCCTCACGCTCGCCGCGGGTCAGCCGCCGGCCGGTGGCGCAGGCGGCCGTGAGGATCCCGGCGTAACCCGCGAGGTACGTCCCGACTGTGTCCTGCTCCGTCATGCCCCCGCCGTTCCTCCGCGCCCGTGAAGCCCTCGTGCCGGCGCGGTCGGACCAAGCCTGCCACGGGAGGCGCGCGGGACGCCCACCGGAGCCCGGCCGGTGGGGCCGGTGCCCGCGGGTGCTCCGGGCGCGTCCTGCCGCCCCGCGGCATTTTCGCCCTCCCGTACGACCCCTCATACCAGAGCGGGACGCCTGGCGGGCAAGTTTGACAACAGCCCACCACCCGAGAACGGTGGACGACTACCGTGTGTGTCCGGTGATCAACGGTGGGCTCATCGATCGGGGATTCAATCCACTCCCGCCCGATGCCGAACGCCCGTTTGATACCGCACTATGCCGATTCCCTGGGACCCACGTACCAAGGACGCTGATGTCTCCACTTCGCGCACCCGCCGCACGGCCCGACCGCCGTGAGGGCGGCGGGCGCCACGGCCGGTCAGGCGCCCGCCACCTGCCGGGCACCGGCAGGACGCACCCCGCCGCGCCGCCCCCGGAAGCCCGCATACGTCCGCACCTGCTGCGCGCCTCCGTCCTGCCGGCCGCCGTGGCCGCGCTCGGCGGCGCCGCCGCGGTCGTCCTCACCCTCCGCTGGACCGGGGCCCGGCCCTCCGCGGCGCTCTGGGCCGCGCTCGCCTGCTCCGCGGTCCTGACCGTGGCCGCCGTCGTCGGCGCCGGGCTCGGCGCCGACCGCGCGGCCCGCTCCGTACTGGACCGCTGCCACGCCCTGCGCCGCTCCACCGCCCGCGCCCAGAACGAACTGCGCGTGGTCGTCGAGCAGTTGAGGCGTGGCGAGCGGCCCCCCGTGCGGCAGATCCCGCCGCCCGGCCCCGGGGGCGACGAGTTCGACCTGCTCGCCCACGAGCTCAGCCGCTCGCACGACGCCGCCGTCGCAGCCGTCGTCCAGGCGTCCCGGCTCTCCAGCAGCGTCGGCAACGAACAGAAGGTCGAGGTCTTCGTCAACCTCGCCCGACGGCTCCAGTCCCTCGTGCACCGCGAGATCCAGCTGCTGGACGAGCTGGAGAACGAGGTCGAGGACCCGGAGCTGCTCAAGGGCCTCTTCCACGTCGACCACCTGGCGACCCGCATCCGCCGCCACGCCGAGAACCTCGCCGTGCTCGGCGGTGCCATCTCCCGCCGCCAGTGGTCCAATCCGGTCACCATGACCGAGGTGCTGCGCTCCTCCATCGCCGAGGTCGAGCAGTACCCCCGGGTCAAGCTGGTCCCGCCCATCGACGGCACCCTGCGCGGCCACGCCGTGGCCGACGTCATCCACCTCCTCGCCGAACTGGTCGAGAACGCCACCCTGTTCTCCGCCCCGCACACCACCGTGCTGCTGCGCGCCCAGTACGTCACGGCCGGGCTCGCCGTCGAGGTCGAGGACCGCGGCCTCGGCATGCCCCTGGCCGAGCAGGAGAAGATGAACGCCCTCCTCGCCGATCCCGACCAGGTCAACGTCGCCCACCTGCTCCAGGACGGCCGCATCGGCCTGTACGTGGTCTCCGCGCTGGCCCGCCGGCACGGCATCGCGGTACGGCTCCAGTCGAACATCTACGGCGGCGTCCAGGCCGTCCTGGTCGTGCCGCAGGGACTCCTCGGTGCCGACCCGGACCACCCGCACCAGGGAAACCGGCAGCAGAGCGGTGCGGCGGCGGGCGCGGCGTCCGGTGCGGCGCCCATGCCCGCCGCCGTCCCCGCGCAGGCCCTCCCGGGATCCACTCCACCGGGACCTGCGCCCGCCGCCCCACCCCGGTCGGCCCCCGACGCCGTACCGGGCGCGGGGCCCGTCGCCGTACCGGGCGCGGGGCCTGCCGTCCCCGCGTCCGCCGCCGGACGCGGACCGACCGGCCGGCCCGGGTACGAAGGCCCCGCCGGGGCGCCCGCCGCGGCCACCGCCGCCGACCGCCTGCCCCGTCAGCCCCGCCACGCCGCGGCGGCACCCGCCCCCGAGCGGCTGGTGGCCCCCCTCCCCGTACGCGGCGGACGTCCCACAGGGCCCACCCCCGCCGGGTCCCGCGCCGCCGGCCCCCCGCCCGGCCCCCCGCCCGTACCGCCGACGGGACCGCCCGTACGGTCCGGGCCGCCCGGACCGCGCGCGTCGCTCGACGACCGGTACGACACCCCACCCGCCGCCCCGCTGCCGCTGCCGCAGGAGACGGCGGACGGCGACACCGCCCACGACCTCGAAGGGCGCCCCCTGCTGCCCAAGCGCCGCGCCCAGGAGCACCTCGTCCCGCAGTTGCGCGACGAACCCGTGCGGCGGCGCCACGACGAACCCGTCCTGCACGACCCGGGACTCATGGCGGCGTTCCAGCGCGGCATCGGGCTCGCCGAGTCCATGCCGCCGTCGTCCGCCCACGCAGGCCCCACCGAACCGCAGCGTCCCGACGAAGCCCACAAGGAGTAGATGCACCATGGCGAGCGATGCGCCGACCGGCCATTCCTCGGATCTCGACTGGCTGCTGAGCGGCCTGGTCCAACGGGTGCCGTACACCCACAGCGCGGTTCTCCTCTCCTCGGACGGACTGGTGAAATCGGTCCACGGCCTCGACCCGGACAGCGCCGACCACCTGGCGGCCCTGTCCTCCGGCCTCTACTCACTCGGACGCAGCGCCGGGGCGCGGTTCGGCGACAACGGCGAGGTCCGCCAGGTCGTCGTCGAACTCGAGACCACCCTGTTGTTCGTCTCCACGGCCGGCTCCGGCACCTGCCTCGCCGTCATCGCCGGCCGTGAGACGGACGCCGCCGTCCTCGGCTACGAGATGACGATGCTGGTGAAGAGCGTGCGCCCCTACCTGGTCACCCCGGCCAGGCAGACCGCCGCGGCGCCGGGCGTGCGGGGGCGCTGACGCGTGCCGTCCCGACAGGACGGGCCGTGGCTCGACGACGCGGCCGGCCGTCTCATCCGTCCTTACACGGTGAGCGGCGGCCGCACCCGACCCACGGCCGCACTCGATCTGCTGTCCCAGGTCATGGCCACGGGCGCGGCGCCCCCCGCCCCCCTCGGGCCCGAGCACTCCGTGGCCCTCGGGCTGTGCGACGGGCCGACCTCCGTGGCGGAGGTCGCGGCGCACTTACGCCTGCCCGCGGTGGTCACCAAGGTGCTGCTCTCGGACCTCGTGGACTGCGGAGCGCTGACCGCCCGGGCCCCCCGGTACGACCATCACACCACCGACCGATCCCTGCTGGAGGCAGTGCTCGATGGCCTACGACGACGGCTCTGAACGCCGGGCCGAGGACGAGGACGTCTTCCCGACCGCCCTGAAGATCCTCGTCGCGGGCGGCTTCGGCGTGGGCAAGACGACCTTCGTCGGCGCGGTGAGCGAGATCGAACCGCTCAGCACGGAGGAGGTGCTCACCCAGGTGAGCGCCGCCACCGACAGCCTGGAGGGCATCGAGTCCAAGACCACCACCACGGTGGCGATGGACTTCGGGCGGATCAGTCTCGACCGGCGGCACGTGCTGTACCTGTTCGGCACCCCCGGACAGGAGCGCTTCTGGTTCATGTGGGACGAACTGTCCGAGGGGGCGCTCGGAGCGGTCGTCCTCGCCGACACGCGCCGCCTCCAGGACTCGTTCTCGGCCGTGGACTTCTTCGAGCGGCGCGGCATCCGGTTCGTGGTGGCCGTCAACGAGTTCGACGGCTCCTACCACTACGAACCCGAAGAGGTCCGGGCCGCGATCGACCTCAAACCGGAGGTGCCGGTCGTGCTCTGCGACGCCCGGGTCGCCGGCTCCGGGATCCAGACCCTGGTCACCCTGGTCCAGCACCTGCTGGCCACCGATCCGGCCCCCGCGCCGGTGCCGAGCTACGGAGCACCCACATGACCTACGACCCGACCGGACACCTGCTGCTGACCCCCGTCGACCAGGAGGCGCCGGCGCGCGTGCGGCGACTGCGCCAACTGGGCCTGGGGGAGCGGCCGGAACCCGCCTTCGACGCGTTCGCCGACCGGCTCGCCGAGGTGACCGGCGCGCCCTACTCGATGGTCAACTTCATCGACGAGAACCGGCAGTTCTTCGCCGGTCTGCACACGCCGACCGGCCTGCACTCGGGAGCGGACCTCGGGGCCGTCGCGTCCTCCGGCGCCGTGAGCCGCTACATGGACCGCGACCACGGCTACTGCCCGCACGTCGTGGTCCGCCGCAAGGCGCTGGTCCTGGAGGACGTCTGCGACTACCCGCGCTTCGCCGGGAACCCGGTGGTCGACGAGATCGGCATCCGCTCGTACCTCGGCGCGCCCCTCATCGACCGGACGGGCACGGCCCTCGGCACGATCTGCGTGGTCGACACCGAGCCCCGGCCGTGGGGCCGGGCCGGACTGGAGACCATCAAGTCGCTCGCCGCGGAGCTGGTGGAGCAGATCCACCGCCGCGAGGAGGGCCGCCTCTGACGAGACGCGCGGCACGCCCCGTGCGGGCACGCCCCGGGCGGGCACGCCTCTTGCGGCACGCGCCGTGCGGGCACGGGACGAAGGGCGCGCGGGGGCGTGCGGCGCGCGGCACGCGCGGCAGATCGTGTGGCGCGCGCCGTACGGCGACGGCGAGGCGTCCCCCGGGGAGCGTGCGACTCCCCGGGGGACGCCTCGTGTCCCCGCCGGGCCCGGTCACGGCACCGGGGCCATCCGCACGGCGTCCGCGAGCCGTTCCGACCACTGGCCCTTGCCCGCCCCGAGCGCCACCTCCGCCAGGCGCAGCAGCTGGACGTCCGACGTCCCCGCGGGCGCGAAGATGTGGTGGGCGTCCCGCAGATAGCGCTCGACCGGGCGGTCGGTGAACAGACCGGCCGCCGCGTGGATCTCCATGGCGTTGCGCGCCGAGTCGAGCGTGGACTCGACGTTGACCAGCTTCGCGTTCATCAGTTCCGCGTCGCAGGGCAACCCCCGGTCGAGGAGGTGCACGGCGTGGTACGCGGCCAACCGCGCCGTCATCAGCCGTGACTGCACCTGCCCCAGCTTGAGCTTCACCGAGGGCAGCGCGTGCAGCGGTTCGCCGTAGCGGTGCCGCTCCTCGCAGAAGCGGGCCGTGTCGTCCAGGATCGCCTGGTGGATGCCGAGCGCGACGGCGGTGAGGTTGGCCCGCCCGTACAGCACACTGGAGGAGTACGCGACGGCCAGGCCGTCCCCCTCGGCGCCGAGCCGGTTGGCGACCGGGACGCGGCAGTCCTCCAGGATCAGTTCACCGAAACCGAAACCGTGCAGTCCCATCGTCGGTTTCTCGTCACCGACCCGCAGGCCGGGCCGATCGGCCTCCACGAGGAACGCGGTGAGCCCCTTGGCGCCGGGTCCGGTACGGACGACGACGCCATGGAGGTCACCCACATGGCTGTTTCCGACGTACACCTTTCGGCCGTTCAGGACGTACTCGTCGCCGTCGCGGACCGCGGTGGCCGACATGCCGAGCACATGGCCGCCCGATTCCGGTTCGGTGACCGCGATCGTCGGGAGGCACTCGCCCGCGGCGATCGGCGGCAGCCACGCCTTGCGTTGTTCGTCGTTCCCGAAGTGCAGGATCTTCGCGACGCCCAACTGGGATGCCTGCACCATGGCGCCCATGGCCGCGCTGACCCGGGACAGCTCCTCGATGATGATCGTCTTGCCGAGGTGGCCGACGCCCATCCCGCCGAGGTCCCGGCCGATCGTCGCGCCGATCCAGCCCTGGCGGGCTATGTGCCGGGACAGGTCGTGGTGGACGGAACGGGTCGCCTCCATGGCGGGAACGCGCGGTGCGACCTCGGTCTCCGCGAAGCTCCTCACCTGCTGCCTGAGTTGGTGGTGCAGCTGACCGGCGAAGTAGCCGTCCATGCGAGCCCTCCTCTGCGGGAACGCCTGTTGGCGTGGGTGTTCGAGCAGGTGGTGCAGCGGCGGTGATCCCGTCCCGAGAGGGGTGACACCCCATGGTGCGGCTCTCCCGAGTGCGGTTCAACACGGTCTGAACAATGGCTGAAAGCAGGGCTGTTGGCGTTTGATTAGTGCTCGGTGATGCGTGGTAGGCGCCGGACCAGTCCTACCCGATGGGCATTCCCTCCGTGCCTCTCTCTGCTACATGCCAAGGGCAAAGGTTTCGGGTACGGAGTCGGTCCTCAGGGGGAAGACCGCACCATCCGTCACAGCAGCCCCAGCTCTTTCTGGCAGCCGGACCGGTCGGATGCCGATCCGGACCGAATGCGGCGGGATCGCGTCCTTGCGTGAGCAGCGCGGGCGCGATTCGGACAAGAAGCCGCCGACCGCTGCTCCGCCCACCCCCTCCCGTCATGGCCCCGTCATCCGACCCGCCCGACGCCCCGCTGAAACCCCTGGTCACAGCCTTACCGGTCGTCCCCGAACGCACGGGCCGTCGCCTTCGTCGTCCCGCACCCGCCGACGACCGGCCACGACGTCGCGGGATGTGCCCGCACCACCGCGCGGGCCCGGCGACCTGCCGGAGGGACGCGGAACGCCGGGTTCCCCGGACCTATGCCGCCGCACCCCGGCCTATGGGCGGCGCCCGGATGCGCCACGGGGCGCGAACAGCGCCCACCACCCCCGCCAACGCGCCCTCACGCAGTCCGCGCCGGGCGACCGGCGGCACCGGACGGCCCCACCTCTGCCCGGACGGCCCCACCCCCGCGGCTCCACCGCCGGGGCCGCCCTACGGTCGGGACATGGTCACCGCAGACGACGCACGCAGGGTCGCCCTGTCACTGCCCGCCACCGTCGAGAAGCTGTCCTGGGGCATGCCCACCTTCCGCGCCGGCCCCGCCGGGCGGATCTTCGCCGCACTGGAGGGCGACGACGAGGTGATGGGCGTGAAGTGCCCGAAGGAGGACCGCGAGGAACTGATCGCCGCCGAACCCCACAAGTTCTTCCTCCGCCACGGCCACGACGAGCCGTACGCCTGGCTCCGCGTCCGCCTCGCCGCACTGGACGACGAGACGGAGCTGCGCGCCGTCCTCGTCGACTCCTGGCGCCAGGCCGCCCCGGCCCGCCTCCGCGTCGCCCACCCGGAGCTGGACCCGCCGCCCGCCGACGCCTGACACGGCCCCGCCGAAGTGGTTAGTGATCACCGGCCGGAGTGCGGTATTGTTCTCGTGCACGCCGATCCGGGGGAAACCCCAGGTCAGACGGGCACCGGGACGTGGCGCAGCTTGGTAGCGCACTTGACTGGGGGTCAAGGGGTCGCAGGTTCAAATCCTGTCGTCCCGACAGCGATGTCGGATATTCCGAGGATCAGGGCCATCATGTGATGGCCCTGACTCATGTCCGGGCCGAGGCCGCGGCCGCATTCCGCTGGCGTCAGAATGGGGCCATGCCCGCCCTGGAGACCACTCCGCAGATCCGCTCCCGGATGAGCGGCCAGCGCAGCCGCGACACGGACATCGAGATCGCCCTCCGCAAGACCCTGCACGCCGCGGGGCTCCGCTACCGGGTCCATCGCCGGCCGCTCAAGGGCGTGCGCCGCGAGGCCGACATCCTCTTCGGCCCGGCACGCGTCGCGGTCTTCGTCGACGGCTGCTTCTGGCACGGCTGCCCCCAGCATGCCACGTGGCCGAAGAACAACGCGCTGTTCTGGCGGGAGAAGATCGAGAAGAACCGGGCCCGCGACAGGGACACCGACGCCCGCCTGACCGAGGCGGGCTGGGCGTCGGTCCGCGTCTGGGAACACGAGGACGCGACCGAAGCCGCAGGACGCATCGCCGCCCTGGTGCGGGAACGGAGCAGCCGCTGACCCCGCGACCGTCCCCGAGGTGAAGTGCCGCGGTGTGCGGTCGCGGCCCCTCGGGCGTCAGGGGGCGGGGGTGAGGTCGTCGGAGCGGCCGGTCCCGAGTCGTGAACACCGGGGGACGGGGCGTCCGCCGCTCCGCAGGCGGACGTGATCGGCGGGGGTCTCCTGGACGCGGGGCCAGCCGGAGGGCGAGCCCTCCCACAGGTCCCGACGCCCGTACACGGTGAGGTCCATGAGCGCGTGGCTGTGGTCCACGCCCTCCACGCCGCGCAGGTCGTCCAGTACGTCTCGAAGACGCGGTCGTCGTCCCGTGGGCAGCACACGAGGCGCATCATGCCGACGAGTCGGCCGACCGGGGAGGGGACCGCGGAGTACCACGGCACGCCCCAGCCCATGAGTCGCGGTAGCGGCTGCTCTTCCCGTAGGGGCCCTGGCAGAAGACCGCGTGGGCAATGGTCAGGGCGCCCCCGGCGGTGGCGCCCGCTGGCAGCGGGGTCGTCGGGCGGGGCTCGTCGAACAGGAACCGACATCGGACGCGCGTGCCGCGGCCGGGCCGGGGACCCCGGTACGGAGCGTGCGGCGGAGGGTGCGTGATGCGTCGACCCGCGCCCCCGCAGGGTGACGGTCGCAGCCGGGTGCCGGTCGAAGGGCCGACACCCGGTCTCCGGCGCGGGGTGTCCCGCCGGGGCCCGGGGGCGCCGGGCCGGCGCCTCGGCGGCTCTTGCGGACGGGAGGGGCGGCGGGGGCGGGTAGGGGCGCCGGGGGCGGCCGTGGTCCGTGGCGGGATGTGACGTGACGTGACGTGACGTGACGTGACGGGGCCGGGCGGTGGCGGTCCGCGGGGCGCGGGTGCGGCGGAGGCCGTGCCGCGGGGTGCGGCACGGCCTCCGGGCGGGGCTGGGCGGGGTCAGGCCAGGGTGGCCAGCGCCTGGTTGAAGGTCTGCGACGGGCGCATGACCGTCGCGGCCTTCTCCGGGTCGGGCCGGAAGTAGCCGCCGATGTCGGCCGGCCGGCCCTGCGCCGCGATCAGCTCCTCGACGATGGTGCCCTCCTGCTCGGTGAGGGACTTCGCCAGCGGCGCGAACGCCTCCGCGAGCTGCGCGTCGTCGGTCTGCCGCGCCAGCTCCTGCGCCCAGTACAGGGCCAGGTAGAAGTGGCTGCCGCGGTTGTCGATGCCGCCGACGCGGCGGGTCGGCGACTTGTCCTCGTTGAGGAACGTCGCCGTCGCGCGGTCCAGCGTGTCGGCCAGGACCTGGGCGCGGGCGTTGTCCGTGACCTGCGCGAGGTGCTCGAAGCTGACGGCCAGGGCGAGGAACTCGCCGAGGCTGTCCCAGCGCAGGTAGTTCTCCTTGACGAGCTGCTGGACGTGCTTCGGGGCGGAGCCGCCGGCGCCCGTCTCGAAGAGGCCGCCGCCGTTCATCAGCGGGACGACCGACAGCATCTTGGCGCTCGTGCCGAGCTCCAGGATCGGGAACAGGTCGGTCAGGTAGTCGCGCAGGACGTTGCCGGTGACCGAGATGGTGTTCTCGCCGCGGCGCAGGCGCTCCAGGGAGAAGCGGGTGGCCTCGACCGGCGCCATGATCTCGATCCGCAGGCCCTCGGTGTCGTGCTCCGGCAGGTACGCGCGGACCTTCTCGATGAGCTGCGCGTCGTGGGCGCGGGTCTCGTCCAGCCAGAACACGGCCGGGTCGCCGGTGGCGCGGGCGCGCGTGACGGCGAGCTTCACCCAGTCCCGGATCGGCGCGTCCTTCGTCTGGCACATGCGGAAGATGTCGCCGCGGCTCACGGCCTGCTCCAGCACGACCTGCCCGGCGCCGTCGACCACGCGGACCGTGCCCTCGGCGGCGATCTCGAAGGTCTTGTCGTGGCTGCCGTACTCCTCGGCCTTCTGCGCCATGAGTCCGACGTTCGGGACGGAGCCCATCGTCGACGGGTCGAAGGCGCCGTTCGCGCGGCAGTCCTCGATGACGGCCTGGTAGACGCCGGAGTAGCTGCTGTCCGGGAGGACGGCGAGGGTGTCGGCCTCCTGCCCGTCCGGGCCCCACATGTGGCCGGACGTGCGGATCATGGCCGGCATGGAGGCGTCGACGATGACGTCGCTCGGGACGTGGAGGTTGGTGATGCCGCGGTCCGAGTCGACCATGGCGAGGGCCGGGCCCTCGGCCAGCTCCGCGTCGAACGACGCCTTGATCTCGTCGCCCTGCGGGAGGGCGTCGAGGCCCTTGAGGATGCTGCCGAGACCGTCGTTCGGGCTCAGGCCGGCGCCGGCGAGGACGTCGCCGTACGCCTCGAAGGTCTTCGGGAAGAAGGCGCGGACCACGTGGCCGAAGACGATCGGGTCGGAGACCTTCATCATCGTGGCCTTCAGGTGCACGGAGAACAGGACGCCCTCCGCCTTGGCGCGGGCGACCTGCGCCGTGAGGAACTCGCGGAGCGCCGCGGCGCGCATGACGGAGGCGTCGACGACCTCGCCAGCCAGGACCGGTACGGACTCGCGCAGCACGGTGGTCGTGCCGTCCTGGCCGGCCAGCTCGATGCGGAGGGTGCCGTCCTCGGCGATCACGGCGGACTTCTCGGTCGAGCGGAAGTCGTCGGCGCCCATCGTCGCGACGTTCGTCTTGGAGTCGGCCGTCCAGGCGCCCATGCGGTGCGGGTGCGCCTTGGCGTAGTTCTTCACCGAGGCGGGGGCGCGGCGGTCGGAGTTGCCCTCGCGCAGCACCGGGTTGACGGCGCTGCCCTTGATCTTGTCGTAGCGGGCGCGGATCTCGCGCTCCTCGTCGGTCTTCGGGTCGTCCGGGTAGTCGGGCAGCGCGTAGCCCTGCTCCTGGAGCTCCGCGACGGCGGCCTTCAGCTGGGGGATCGACGCCGAGATGTTCGGCAGCTTGATGATGTTCGCGCCGGGCGTCTTGGCGAGCTCACCGAGCTCGGCCAGGGCGTCCTCGATCCGCTGACCCTCCTGGAGGTGCTCCGGGAAGGAGGCGATGATGCGCCCCGCCAGCGAGATGTCGCGGGTCTCGACGCTGACGCCGGCCGTCGAGGCGTACGCCTGGACCACGGGCAGGAACGAGTACGTCGCCAGGGCCGGGGCCTCGTCAGTGTGGGTGTAGATGATGGTCGAGTCAGTCACCGGGTGCTCCGCTCCACGTCTGTAACATTGCTCGACATCAAGATATCTCGTGAGCGACCCCCTCTCGACAGACCCCCTGCCACGGATTCCGCGGCGCTGCCCCGGACCTGTCGCGGGGGTCCTCTCCGGACCTTCATCAGGCCCCTCTCCAGGTGTCGGTCGGGCCCCTCTCCGGGCGTCGGTCGGGGCTCTCCCCGCGCCCCCGCAGGTCGCTTCCCGGGCCCCCGGGCGAAAGGTCCGGACCAGAGTCTTGCCCCCGTCCGGGCGCTGCCGGGAAGCTCGGCGCATGGACCTGGAGTTGCGGCACCTGAGGACGGTCCGGGCGATCGCCGACGCCGGCAGCCTCACCAAGGCCGCCACCGCCCTCGGGCTCGCCCAGCCCGCCCTGAGCGCCCAGCTGAAGCGGATCGAGCGCGCGCTGGGAGGGGCGCTGTTCGAACGGGGCCGGCACGGCGTACGGGCCACGCCCCTCGGCGAGCTCGTCCTGGAGCGGGCCAGGGTCGTCCTGCCCGCCGTCAGCGACCTCCAGCGGGACGCCGTGCGGTTCGCCCGCGCCGCCGCAGGGGGCCCCGGCGGGGCCCGCTTCCGCCTGGGCGGTACGCACGGCCCCCTCCTCGGTGCCCTGGTCGACCGGCTCGCCGCCGCGCACCCGGGCGCCGCCGTCACCACCCACACCTCCTGGTCCGAGCGCGAGATCGCCGCCTGCGCCGCCGACGGCCGCCTCGACTACGCCCTCATCGGCACCTGCGGCACCAGCGCCCCACCCGAGAGCGACCGCCTGGCCTGGCGGGAGATCGCCACGGACCCCGTCTTCGTGATGCTCCCGACCGGGCACCCGCTCGCCACCCACGACCGGGTCGACCTCGCCGACCTCGCCGGCGCCGCCTGGGCCGACGTACCCGGCGACGGCTGCTTCGCCGACTGCTTCCACGCCGCCTGCGCCCGCGCCGGCTTCACCCCCACCCGGGTGTACGAGACGGAGACCGCCTCCTGCGTCCACCTGGTGCAGGTCGGCCGGGCCGTGGGCCTCTGCCGGGCCACCTTCCCCGACACCACGGGGCTGGTCACCCGGCCGCTCACCGGCACGCCACTCGTCTGGCGGCACCTCATCGGTTGGCACCCCGCCGCGCCCGCCGCGCGCGCGGCGCCCGCCGTCCTCGCGCAGGCGCGCGCCGCCCACGCGGCGGCGGCGGAGCGCAGCCGGAGTTACGCCGCCTGGCGGGCTTCGGCGTCTTCCATAACGCCGAACAGAGGGAAAACCGACATCTTCTGAGGGGCTTTCGGCAACACCTACGGTTTCGGGACCCCCACCGATTCCGAGGAGAACACCTGATGCTCCACAGACACGCCAGAGCCGCGTGTACCGCCGCCCTCACCGCCGTCGGCGCGCTCGTCCTCACCGGCCTTCCGGGCGTGGCGGCCGCCGAGCCCGCCCCGCCTACCGCCCCCTCGGCGGCCGCGAGCATGGGCGCCGACAAGCCGTCCCCCGACGTGGTCGCCGCGATGCAGCGCGACCTGGGCCTGACCGCGGCGCAGGCGCAGCGGCGCCTGGTCAACGAAGCCGAGGCCGGTGCCCTCGCGGGCCGCCTCGGCGGCGCGCTCGGCACCCGGTACGCGGGCGCGTGGGTCAGCGGCCCCGAGTCCGCGACCCTCACCGTCGCCACCACCGACCGGGCCGACGCCGCCGCGATCCGCGAGGCGGGGGCGCAGGCGCAGGTGGTCCGGCACACCCTGGCCGAGCTGGACGCCGCGAAGACCGCACTCGACCGGGCCGCGACGGGCCACAGCACCCTCGACATGCCGGTCTGGTACGTGGACCCCCGCACCAACCTGGTCACCGTGCGGGCCGTCAAGCGGGACGCCGCCGAGGCGGTCATCAAGGCGTCCGGCGTCGACCGGTCCCTCATCCGGGTGGAGGCGTCCGCCGAGCGGCCGCGGCCCCTGTACGACATCCGCGGCGGCGACGCGTTCCACATGGGGGGCGGGCGCTGCTCCGTCGGCTTCGCCATCACCAAGGGGACCCAGCACGGCTTCGCGACGGCCGGCCACTGCGGCCGGGCGGGCACCGCCACCACCGGCTTCAACCAGGTCGCGCAGGGCACCTTCCAGGCGTCGACCTTCCCCAGCCGCGACATGGCCTGGGTGGCCACCAACACGAACTGGGTCTCGACCCCCTACGTCAAGGGCCAGGCCGGCCAGAACGTGCAGGTCACCGGCTCCACACAGGCCGTCGTCGGCGCGTCGATCTGCCGGTCGGGCTCCACCACCGGCTGGCACTGCGGCACGATCCAGCAGCACAACACGAGCGTCACCTACCCCGAGGGCACCGTCAGCGGTGTCACCCGGACCACGGTCTGCGCCGAGCCCGGCGACTCGGGCGGCTCCTACATCTCCGGCAGCCAGGCCCAGGGCGTCACCTCGGGCGGCTCGGGCAACTGCACCTCCGGCGGCACCACCTTCTACCAGCCGGTCAACCCGATCCTGCAGTCGTACGGGCTGACGCTCACCACCTCCACGGAGCCCGGCGAGCCGGACCCGGAGGAGCCCGACCCGGGAGAGCCGGACCCGGGCGGCACGTGGGCCAAGGGCGCCGTCTACGCGGCCGGCGACCAGGTGACGTACGGCGGCGCGAAGTACCGCTGCCTCCAGGCCCACCAGGCCCAGGCGGGCTGGGAGCCGCCGAACGTGCCCGCCCTGTGGCAGCGCCTCTGAGGCTCTGCCGGATTGCTGCAGAAACGTCACGCCTGGGGGAGTGGGGCGGGGCGAGCAGCGGCTCCGCGCGGGCGCCGGCGCCGGGGCCGGTCAGGGGCGGGGCGCTGCGGGGCCGGTCAGGTGCCGGGCCGAGGCGGGTCAGGTGCCGGTCAGCTGCCGGGACGGGACCGCGAGGCCACCGGCGGGCGCCGTGAGACGACGCCCGGAGCCGGGGCCCCTGAGGATGCCCCGGGGCGGGGTCCATGAGGCGCCCCGGTGTGACGGTGGTGCGGACGGCCAGGGGCGGCGCCGCACCACCGCACCGCACCGGGGACCAAGCCGGGGCGGGAGGCGTGTCGGGGCCCGGTCCTCGACCCGCGCCCGCCCCGGCGGGTGACGGCCCCGGGTGGCGGGGCCGTACCCCCGGGGGCCCGGCCGGTGGGTGCCCCCGGGACCGGACGGAAGGGGGCGCGGGCCGCGCCCCGGCCCAGGCGCGTGGGTGACCGCCTGCGCCGGACCGGCCCGGCGCAGGCGCCCCCGGCGCGCCACGACCACCACCGCACGGCCCCGCTCCCCGCGTGGCGCCGGAGGCGGTGGTGCGCCGCGGCGTCCGCCCGGCGTGCCGCGCCCTCGGTGACAGGGGCGCGGCCGGGGACCGGGAGACACGGCGATCGGGTGCAGGCGGGGGTACGGCGACCGGGGCGGGCAGGGCGGCACGGCGACCGGGGGCAGGCAGGGCGAGGGGGCAGACGGCCGTCTCGTCCGTGCAGACGCCCGCGCGTTGCCGCGGACCGGCCACCACGACAGGCTGGACGCATGACGCGCACCGCTCCCCGTGTCCGCCTGCGCCGCGTGTACGAGCCGCCGGACCCCGATGACGGCGTACGCGTGCTGGTCGACCGGCTCTGGCCGCGCGGCCTGGCCACAGCGGACGCCCACGTCGACGAGTGGCCCAAGTCCCTCACCCCGTCCACGGAGCTGCGGCGCTGGTTCCACGCCGCCGACGGCCCGCCCGACGAGGTGTTCCGCGAGTTCCGGCAGCGGTACGAGGCGGAGCTCGCCGAGCCGGACCCCGCCGAGGCCCTGGACCGCGTCCGCGCGCTCGCACGGCAGGGCCCCCTCACCCTTCTCACCGCGGTCAGGGAGCCGGAACGCAGCCACGCCTCCGTCCTGCGGGACCTGCTCGGCGCGGACTGACCGCACCCTCGCGCCCGCCGCCCGCTCGCCACCGGGCGGCCCCCCCTCCGCCCCGCCCGCCGCGCCGGGTCCGCCGCGCGTGCCGACCTGGTCCGGGGTGGCGGGTCGCGGGTGGCGTGTCACGGGTGGCGGCTGTCCGGCGGCGCGTGGGCGGGACGACGTCGCGGTGACCGCCGCGGACCGCCGGGGCGGCGCCGTCCTCGGGGCGGCAGCCCGCAAGGCGCGCGCCGCGCGCCGGGTGGAGGGCGCCGGGCCTGGCGAGTCAGTGCGTCGTCAACCGTGGTGCCTCGGTGACCGGGTCGACGGTGACCGCTCCTCCCTCCGTCCCGGCGCCCTCGGTCAGCCGCTCCGCGAGCCCGCGGGCCCACCGCGCCAGACCGGCCGTGTCGACACCGTGCGGCCCCCGCCCACCGGTCCCGTACGGGGTGATGCGGTCCGCGCCGCGCAGCAGCAGCCGCACGCCGCCGACGGTGTTGCCACGCGCGGCGTGCGTCAGACCCACCGCAAGCTGCGCCAGACCGCGCCACAGCTCACGTTCCGGCCCGCGTCCCTCGTCGCCGCACGTCTTCCACGCGTCCTCCAGCACCTCGTGTGCGTGGAACGGCATGCCCGCGTCCAGCAGCCGCTGGGCCTCCCGCAGGCTTTCCTCCGGGGCGCGCACCACCCCCTCCGGCTGCCGCTCCACCCCCGGCGCCCCGTACGGCAACGGCCTCCCCAGACCGTCCCGGGGCCGGGCGCTGCGGGCGCGCCCCTCGTCGTCGCGGTCCCTCCGAGCCCTCTCCATCCGCCCATTGTCACCCCGGGGGCCCGTCCCACACCCGTCCACCGCCGGCGGCCCCCTGGGTGGCCTGCCGCGTCCTCGGCGCCCGGCCGGGCCCTGTCCGAGTCGTCGGCGGAGTGGGGTAATGTTCTCTTGCGCGCTCACCCGGCGGGAGTCGGATCGAGCGCACCGGGACGTGGCGCAGCTTGGTAGCGCACTTGACTGGGGGTCAAGGGGTCGCAGGTTCAAATCCTGTCGTCCCGACTCGCGAGAGTCGCAGGCGAAGGGCGGTTTCGGAGGAATCCGAAACCGCCCTTCGTCCATGTCCGGGGGCTGCCGACGACAGGGCGTCGGCGCCGGAGACGCCGGCTGCCGGGCGGCGACCGGCCTGTTCGATCGGGTGCGAGGGCGGAGGGGGACCAGGAGCCGTGTCGCACAATCCGAAAGACGTGTTCTTCGGCAGTCCGGGCTTCATGTGTCTGAACATCGCGGCCTTCGGTTGGACAGCGGCCAGTACCGGCCACGGCCCCTGGTCGAGGGGGGTGGCGGCGGTGATTCTGGCGGCCTGGGTGGCGCTGCTGACGAGGCTGCTCGTACGACGTACCCGCGCGCGGTCGGCGGAGCGCCGGAGGGGTGCCGTCGAGGACCGGTGATCCCGGGACGGACCTGATCCCCTCTTGTGGCACGCCGGACCGGAAGGCGGCCTGGCCCAGTCGGACGGGCGTCGCAGCGTCGTGCCATGCCGTGCCGGCGCCGGAGCCGCGGCTGAGGGACGGGGCCCACTGGGGGACTGCGACAGTGACGCCTGGCGCGTGGTCGCTCGCGCCTATGCCGCTCTTGGCGCGGCCTTCGCCGTCCTGAGCCTGGTCCGCGATTGCGGAGGAGGGCCGCTCAGCCTCGCGGCCGCCGTGATCGCCGGGGTGAGCGCCGCCCTCGCGCTGATGGCGGCGGCGGGGTCCCGGCGGCTCGCTCCGGGGGCGGGTCCGATCGTCGCGGATCTGGCGCAGTGCGGTCGGGGCTTCCTGAGCCTGCTGTGGACGCCGCTGTCGCTCCTGATGCCCGCCGCCGTGGTCGTCTGGCTGTTCGCGCCGGCCGAGCGCCGCACCGGAGAAGGGCTGCGGGCGACGGTCGCGCTGCCGGTGTTCCTGGTCTTCGGGGCCCTCGTGCGCCAGGCCCACCGCCTGGCGGCCGCGACGTTCGACCGCAGCACCCGGTGAGGTCGGGACGCGTGCACCCGCGCACCGTGCACCTCGGGAAGGCGGGGCGGCTTCCTGCGGCGACGTGGGCCGGGCCGCAGGAAGCCGGGTGGGGCCGGTCGCGCTGCCGCCCGGCGTCAGCGTGCGGACGTGGGGCGCGGGCACTCCGGCAGAGCCGGTCGCTCCTTCGTACGGACGGCGGGGAGCCACGCCGCGGGGGGAGCGGAGCCGGGCGGGAGGCGGACACGGAACCAGCGGGTGGACCGCAGGTCCTCCTCGTCGATGATGGGCTGCCCCTCGGCCAGCTGGCAGTCGGCGGTGAGGACGTCCCCGTGCCACACCCGGGTCGGTACGACGTTGTCCGCGACGTACGGCTGTACGGGGTCGATCGCCAGGCCCAGGCTGCACTGCGGGTCCCGGTCGGCCCGGTCCTGGCAGCCCCGCTCCGCGTTGAACACCCGGATCGCGCCGGTCGCCGCGGCGCGGTCGGGCGGTGCGGACGGGACCACCCGTACCGCGTCCGAGGCCAGGCCCGGGCCGGCGATCCCACAGAGCGCGGTGGCGAGGACGGCGGCACGGGTCCGGCCCCGCAGCCCTGCCACCCCCGCCCCGCGCGCCTCCTGGTGGGCGCGGATGCGGGCGAGCAGCCTCTCGGCGGTGTGCGGGGCACGCGCCGCGTGGGTCGGGGCGAGGCAGTCGGCGGCCAGCTCGCGCCAGAACGGCGGCAGGGCGGAGTCCATGCGCAGCGGGGCGCGCCCCGCGCCGTACTCCTGGACCGC
The DNA here is from genome assembly GCF_043077165.1 of Streptomyces kanasensis. Taxonomy (NCBI): domain Bacteria; kingdom Bacillati; phylum Actinomycetota; class Actinomycetes; order Kitasatosporales; family Streptomycetaceae; genus Streptomyces; species Streptomyces kanasensis. The sequence continues at coordinate 765,901 of NZ_JBIBSF010000001.1, read as the reverse complement.
GGCGCCCCGCGCCACGGGCGTGGCCCCGTGAAACGGTGAGCCACCCGACGCGAACACCTCGTGGATGACGATGCCCAGGGCCCAGATGTCGGCACTCGGCCGGACCTGCACCCCGAACTCCCCGAGAGGCGCCCGCCAGCGCTCGGGCGGGAGGTAGTCCAGGGTGCCCAGGGGAGGGGCGTACCCGTGCGTCCCCGTCAGCTCGGTGGCGAGGCCGAAGTCCGACAGCCTCACCGAGTGGTCCTCGCCCAGCAGGATGTTCTCCGGCTTGAGATCGGCGTGGACCCAGCCTGACCGGTGGAGGTGGGAGAGCCCCTCGCAGATCTCCGCGATCAGCCGGCTGCGGTCGGCCTCGGGCACCCCGGTGTGGACGAGCTCCCGCAGACTGCCCGCGGCCCTCTCCATGACCAGGACGAGCGCGCCGTCCAGGGCGGGCCGGTCCGGTGCGGCGAGGACGAAGGCCTCCAGGAAGCCGATCAGCCGCGGATGCCCCGCCCGGCGCCCGAGTTCGACCTCGCGGCGGGCGGACTCCACGATCCTGCGCGCCTGACGCGGCGCGAGCCCGGCGGTCGGCATGATCTTGAGCGCGACGTCCGTGGGCCGGGCGGTGGGGCGGCCCGCGGGCCGGTCGGAGGCCCGGTCCGGGTGCCGGTCGGCCGACCGTGCCGCGTAGACCGTGGACCAGCCTCCGGAGCCGATCAGCTCGGTCACCACCCAGGCTCCCACCCGGTGGCCGGGCGGGAGCAGGTCCGTGCGCTCGTCCCCCGCCTCCGTGATGCGGCCCGGCCCGTGCGGCGGGGTCACCGCTCGGCCTGCCGCTCCCGCCCGCCGGCCTCCGTCAGGGGCGGCAGCAGGGCGAGGTGTTCCTCCCGTACGAGCCCGAAGCGCAGGGCCAGTGCGACGATCTCCTCCCGCTTGCCGTTGCGCCGGTCGCCCTTGCCGTGGTCGCCGGGGGCCGGGGCGCCGATGCGCAGCTTCTCCTCGGCCAGGTAGTCGATGTGCGAACTGACCGCCCGCGCGGTCAACGTGCGGCACGGGGCGAGCCGCCTGAGCCGCTCGACGACCCGGGGGGTGGTGGGCACCGCCACCCGGGACTGGTCGCGCAGGCGCGGTTCGCAGAGCGCGACGAGGACGAGGAAGTACGTGGCTGTCTCGTCCAGGGAGTACGCGGTGACCGTGTGGTTGCCCCACGGGACGCCCGTGGCGTCCGGGTCCAGATAGACGTGGTCGGGCGCGAACACCTGGAAGGAGACCGGGACCTCACCTCGGGTGGGCAGCACCACGCGTGAGAACTCGAACGGGATGGGAACCCCGACCCGTCGCGGCGGGACCCTCAGGTACTCCCCCGCCCCCTCCGGGTTCTCGACGAGGTAGCTGTGGGCGGCGCTGTGGTTCGTCAGCTGCCAGTGGTCGTCCGTCACCCGGATCTCCCCGGCGAGCCGGGAGATCGCCGCGTCGGAGAGGCGCAGCTCGACGGGCACCGCCGTGGAGCCCCGCCCGAAGCGGGCGACCTCGCCGGGGCCGAGGCGTAACGTCACCGCGCCGTCGCGGGGTTCGCCGAGGTCGGTACCGCCGCTCCCCGGCGGCAGATGGACGACCACGCCGCTCACCGTTCCCCCTGTTCCCCGCGTCGCACCAGTCGGACGAGCCGAACGATACTCATCCGTCGGGGGAGTTCACCGGCGTACTTCGGCCACTTCGGCCGGGACCGTCGGTGGTCCGGACCACCGACGCCGGCGGCGCGTGCGGTCCCGGGGTCGCGCGCGGTGGGAGCGTTCGGCGCCGGAGGGCCCGGTCGGCCCTCGCCCGCCGGGCCCGAGGCCACCGCGTTCGGTGGTGGGAGCCCGGCGATTCGGCCCCTCTCCCGCGCCCCGCCGTGGCCGTGCGGTGCCGTTGGCCGCAGCCGAGGTGAGCGGGGCGGTCCGCTGGTCCCGGGCGGCCGGGGCGCTGAATCCGCCCCCCGACGGGGGCGGGCGCCTCGTCGCGCGCCCCCGCGAGGTGGGGAACGTCACCGTGTGGCGGGCGGTGGAACGGCGGTTCGGACGGTGCGGTGGCCCGGTGGAACCGCTGCTCCCCCCGTTCACGTGGCGAGATCCGCACTCCGCCGCCGACGCGGCGGTGCGTCCGCCGGACGACGTGGGTCGTAACGGTGGCGGGGGCGGTGGATGTGGCACTGGCGGGTGGGGTCGGTGGCGGGTGGCCGGGCGGGCGGTGGGGGTGGGTCAGCCGAGGATGGGCCCGGCGGTCTCGTTGAGCCAGGTCCAGTCCGACCACGTGGCGGGCCCGGTCTGCCGCGTGCGGAGGATGCCGGTACCCCCCGCGCCGAAGACCTCGATCCGGCCGTCGGCGTGGGTGGCCGCGGCGACTTCGCTGCCCCCGGGACCGAAGGCGGTCCAGCCGCCGTAAGGGGCGTTGGGGGAGGTCTGCCCGGTGCGGGCGGTGGTGTCGCCGTTCATGGCGAAGACCTCGATCCGGCCGTCGGGGGTGCGGTCACTGGTGAGCTGGGCGTCGGCGGGACCACCGGTCCGCTCCCACCCCGACCAACCGGCGGGCCCGGTCTGGTACTTGTGGAACACTCCCTCCGGGCCGGACGCGAAGACCTCGAGGCGGCCATCGGCGTTGTGATCCGCGGTCAGATCGTGGCCGCCGCCTCCGAAGGAGGCGTCCCACCCGGACCAGCCGCCGTTGGGCGCCGTCTGGTAGCGGTGCTGGAACGTGGAGCCGTTGAGGGCGAACACCTCCAGGCGGCCGTCCGGTGACTTCTCCATCTCGACACGGCTGTCCGCCGGACCTCCGCCGGTGGACTCCCAGTCGGACCAGCGGCCGTTGGGGGCCAGTTGGTACCGGTGCAGGATCCCGGCCGGCCCGGAGGCGTACACCTCGATGCGCCCGTCGGCATTCACTCCGGCCGCGGTGTCGCGGCCGCCGCCTCCGAAGGGCGACCAGTTCGACCAGCCGCCCGAGGGGGAGAGCTGCCAGCGGTGCCGGAAGACGTTCCCGTTGAGGGCGAACAACTCCAGGCGGCCGTCCGCGTTCCGTGCGAGGGCGAGCTGGGCGTCGCCCGGTCCGGCGAGCGGCTCCCACGCCGACCAGTCGCCGTTCACCTCCCGCTGCCACGCGTGGTGCACGCCGTCCGGGCCGGAGGCGAACACCTCCAGGCGGCCGTCCGCGGACCGCGCCGAGACCACGCGGCCCGACTCCGCGGGGTGCTCCTCGGGGCCGACGCCGTTGTGGCCGCCGGGGGAGCGTGGGGAGGCGAGCCCGGCGGCCGGGTCCGCCGCGGTGGGCCCGGCCGCGGCCCGGGGCGTGGGGGAGGCGGTCGGAGCGACGGTCCGGGCCGTGGCCGAAGGCGCGGCCGGCAGCGCCGACAGGAGGGCGGCCGTCGCCGCGACGGCACCGATCACTGCGCGTCGGGACAATCCGGGCGATCCGGGAAGCATCAGGCGCTCCTCCCCCTGGCGATCTCGGGGTGTGTGGGACGGGCGTGCGGGACGGGGGCACCGGTCTGGCCGTGCGCGGCCGGCCGATGGCGCCGTCGCCGGTTCGGGCCGTGCGGTCGGGCGGTGTGGAAGGTAGCAGCGGCGCGGGGGCCGGGGGCACCCGGAACGTTACGGACTGACAGACACGAGCGCGTCTGCCAGTGCCATCCCGGCCGCCGTGGCCCTGCCCCGCACCGCGGGTTTCATCGGGATGTCATCGACCGCTGTCACGGTCATCCGGTGACCTCGGCCGACCGCCGCGCCGCACCGGAATGCGGGCGGGCGGCCGGCTGTACGGACCGGGTCACACCGACCGGCCGCGCGGGTCCATCGCACGGGCCGGGCGGGCCGACCACACACATGGGGAGAATCGCATGCGACGCAAAGGGATGGCGGCGGCGTCAGCCGGTGTTCTGCTGGCAGCCGGGCTCTCGGTGACGCAGGGGTCCGCGGCGTACGCGGCGGCTCCGTGCCAGGGCACCTACACGATCGTCGTCGGTGGTACGGGCAGCTCGTGGAACAACGACGGCTTCTACGGCAACATCCAGCAGCACGTCGGGTACCCCACCCAGATCCCCAACGGCGCGAGCGCCCGGGCCGGTGTCAACGAGCTGAACCGCCTGGTCCGCGACCAGCGCGCCGCCTGCCCGAACCAGCACGTCAAGATGGGCGGTTACTCCCTGGGCGCGGCGGTGGTGCACATCTGGGTCACCGAGAACTGGCAGACATTCGGAAACGTCAACGCCATCCTCATCGCGGACCCCAAGCGCCAGGGCCCTCCCGGCGCCAACGGCGGGTCCGTGCCGTTCGGCGGGATCGTCGGCGCCCCGCTCGCCGGCGCCGACCGGTTCTTCGGCAACGTGCCGGTCAAGACGATCTGCCACTGGGACTACGTCTGCGACGAGTCGGCGGGCATCTGGACCTACCCGAACAACCACGTCAAGAACTACCCCCACGACTTCAACATGGATCACCACAACGACACCGCCAACGAGCAGTGGTACAACGGCGTCTGGTACCCGGCGTAGCCGCGGGAGCACCCTCCGCGCGAAGCGCCGCCGGGGCGGAGCACCGTCCGCGCGGAGGGCCGTCCGCGCGGGGGCCGTCGGCCGGGGGCGCGGGCGCGCCCCCGCCGCCTGTCAGGGGCCGGGACGGACCGGCCGCCGGCAGGCGGTGTGGTGACGTGTCCCCGTGCCGCGCGGGGTGCACGGGGGCACGGGTCATCGGCGTTCCGTCGGGCGGCCGCGCCGCGCCCGCGTCCGCCCGGCCGACGGGGGCGGGGCGAGGCCGAGGCCGGCTTCGTCCCCGCGCAGGATCATCTGGTACGTCCGCCGCAGCAGCCGGCTCGGAGGCACCCCCAGGTCATCGGCGAGGCGGCGGCGGGAGCGGTCGAAGACGGCCAACGCGTCGGCCTGCCGACCGGTGCGGTACAGCGCGCGCATGAGCATCGCGGCGAGCGGCTCGTCCAGGGGGTGTGCGGCGGCCAGGGCGAGCAGCTCGGCGATCGCCTCCGCGTCCTGGCCCAGCCGCAGTTGCCACTGCGCCTTCCGCTGCACGATCGCGATCCGGCGTTCGGCCAGCCGCAGCCGCTCCAGTTCGGCGAGCGGCCCCGGCAGCCCCGCCAGCGGCTCCCCGCGGAACAGGTCCAGTGCCCGGTGGCACAGGCGTACCACCTCCGGCCCCTCACCCGCCCGATCCGCCGCCGCGCTCTCGGCGACCAGCTCCTCCATACGTGTCGCGTCCACGTCGACCGCGCCGGGGGGCAGCCGGTACCCGCGCCAGGCGTGCTCGATGACCGCGTCCGCGACGTCCTCGAGGCGCAGGGCCTTGCGCAACCGGTAGATGTACACCGGCACGACATTCGCGACCGGCGGCTCCGTCCCCCACACGTCGTCGAGGAGCTCCTGCCGGCTGCGGATCTGCCCCGCGCGCAGCGCCAGCGCCGCCAGGACGGCCTGCTGGCGCGGGTGCCCCAGGTCCAAGGGGCGTCCGTCCCGCCAGGCCCGCAGCGGCCCGAGCACGGATATCCGCAGCCTTGGTCCGGCCGCCCGGTCGGAGCCCACGTGGCCGGAGCCCACCCGATTGGCGTCCGCCCGTGGCGCCGTGCCCGGCGGCTGCGCGCGAGGGCCGCCCCCGGGGGCGACGAGGCCGCAGTCGAAGGCGTGGACGATGGCCGCCGCCCGGTCGCGCAGGTCGAGCTTCACCAGGACCCGCGCGAGGTGCTCGGCCACGGCCTCCTCCGAGAGCGCGAGGGCGGCCGCGATCTCGTCGTCCCGCAGCCCGCAGCCGACCGCGGAGAGCACCGAAGCCTCCCGGCGCCCGAGCATGTCGACGGTGGCGGTGGCGGTGGCGGTGGCGGTGGCGGTGGTCGGGCGGTCGGCGTCGGCGGTCGGGCGGACGGTGGCGGCGGTCGTCGGCATCGCTGCTCCCGGGGCTGGTCGGTGTGGCGGGCGCCGTCGAAACGTAGTGGCCGGACCGTCAGGCAGGACATCCGGAACGATCCGGAGTGACACGCCCGCCCGGGCCTCCTTCCTCGGGGGCAGCATGTTGCCCGGGGGGTTGTCGGTGAAGTCCCACAGAGCCTCGGTGGTCGGCACGGTCGGACGGTGCGAGAGAACGCAGACCAGGCGCCGGCGTGATCGAAAGGAGATCGCCCGGATCTCATGCGTTCTCCACATGTCGGCAGGCCGGATTGGCGGACATGACGGAGGTGCTCGTGACGGGCGTGGGGGCCATGACCCCCGTCGTGGGGGCGCCCCCGGCCGCGGTGGACACAACGTCACTCTGGCCGTCACCCGCTGACGGGGCCTCGGTGGACCGGGGCCCCGGGCCCGGGGGGCGGATCGGGATGGGCGGACGGGGCCCGGGGCGGACCGGGCCCGGGAGGCCCGGGGCGGGCCGGCGTCGATCGCCGTTCGCCGTACGGCTCCGGGCCGGTCCGCCCCGGGTCAGCGGGGACGGCGGGGGCTCGGGAGTTCCTGGGGGAGGGGCTCCACCGGGTCACCCGGCCCGGCCACCACCCACGCCACGCCCCCCGCCACGACCGACGGGCCGGTGTGGTGCGGGCGCCGCCGGGTGAGGCGGACGCTCAGATAGGCGTGCGGGTCCGGTACCGGCAACCGCAGTACGGCGGCCAGCTCCCGGCCCCGGCGGTTGCCCCCCAGGACCAGGACCCCCTCGTCGCGCAGCACGGCCGCCGCCTCCCGTACCCGCCGCGCGCTGTCGTGCCGTCGGGTCACCGCACGCAGCGCCGCGTCCGGTACGGGCCGCTCCCGCACCCGACGGAACAGCTCCGCCGTCCGCTCCGTGGCGGAGGGGGCCGCCAGCACCGCCCTGCGGTCGGCGTCGGCCATGCGGAGCAGCACGTTCTCCGGGAGCGTCGCGCCGCGGTGCAACCACAGGACCGCCAGCCGGGCCTGCGGGGTGAGCGGTGAGGGCGCGCCGCGGTGGACCGGGGCGACCGTCATACCGGGCCGTATCCGCAGGAGGCCGGCCGACCAGCGGGCACGTCCGTCGTCGGCCCGCACCACCAGGAAGACGCCACCGTGGTCCGCCTCCCGGAACGACCAGTTCGGCTCGTCGAGCGACAGCCTCAGCCGGAAGGGCGTCGCCGCGGGGAAGGCACGGCGCAGCTCCCGTTCCATCAGGGACCTGATGCGCGCCCGCTCCTCGGCGTCGAGTTCCGCGAGGTCGAACCGCCCGGTCGTCTCCGGCTCCAACCCCGTGTCCAGGCAATCCCGCACGATCGCCGCGAGCCGGGCGCCGTCCGGGTCCAGGTCGTTGAAGACCCGGGCCAGCATGAGGAGTTCCGCGTCGTACGCCGACAGGTCGATGCGCGGGGTGAGGATGACGCACATCGCCTCGCCCGTCGCGCCGGTGACCTCGCGCGGCACGAACCGGCCGGCCACGAGGCCGTCGGCGGGGCGGGCCCCGGGGGCGTCGACGGGCCACACCCCCCGTCCGTCGGCGGGGGGTGCCCCTCCGTCTCGGGCCTGCGTTTCGCGCGCCTCGGCGGACCGTTCCTCCCGGGTCCCGGCCGGCCGGGTGGTGAGCCGGCCGAACACCTCGGGGGAGATGCAGAAGGTCGGGTGGAAGGGGAAGTTGTCCGAGACCCTGCGGAACTCGGCCGACCGGAGCATCGCCAGGGTCAGCCGGACGTCGATCTCCGACGGCGTCCCGCCCTCGGACGCGTCCGTGGAGGCCCTGTGCACGGCCAGCCTCGCCGCCGGGCGTTCCCCGTCCGCCTCCAACCGCGCGGGCAGCCGGTCGGCCAGCGCGCGCGTCAACTGGTCGAGCGGGACGTCCGGGTCCACGTACAGCAGGCAGGCGTCCCGGTCGGCCTCCCAGCGGCGCCGGTGCCGCGGCATGAGGACGCCGGTCTCCTCCAGGGCCTCGACGACCGGCGTCAGGATCCGCAGCTTCTCGACCTCGTCGCCGCCCTCCGCGGCCACGGCCACCACGGTCCACGTGGTGCGGCCCTCGGCGCCCCGGCCCGCCCGCGCCTCCGCGACGAGCCGGGCGGCCTCGGCCCGGTCGGGGGTGTCGCCCGCCCCGTCCAGGAGGGTGAGGGCCTCGCGCGCGGCAGCCCCGGCCTCGGGCGCGCGCCCGAGCGCCAGCAGGGCGCGGGCGACCCGCGTGAGCAGCCGGCCCTCCTCGGCCGGCGGTGCGCCGCGCGTGCGCAGCACGTCCCGCAGCCGGCGCTGGGCGGCGAGGGCCTCCTCGTACCTGCCGGCCCTGTCGAGCGCCTGCTCCAGGCAGACCAGTGCCTCCTCGGTCAACGGATGCGGGCCCGGTTCGGGGAAGCAGACGAGGGCCTCCCGCGCCAGCCCGGCCGCCTTGCTCGTCCAGCCCAGCCTGGTGAGCACCCGGGCCAGTGCCAGGCACCCCACGGCGAGCGCGAACCGGTCGTCGTCGGCCCGGGCAGCGGTGACGGCCTCCTCCAGGAGCTCCATCGCCTCCTTCTCCGCGGCCCGTCCGGCCGCCAGGCTGCCGGCGAGCCAGGCCGCCGCCGCGCGCGTGGCCGGGTCGTCCCGTCCGGCGCGCGGCCCGAGCCCCTCGAGGGCGCGCGCGGCGCGGAGGGGGCGGCCCGCGGCGTGGTGCGCGAGGGCGAGCGCGAGCCCGGCGCGGTCGTGGGCGGTGCGGTCCACGGCGGCCGCCGTGCGCATGAGGGACTGGGCGGCCGCCTCGTACCGGGAGCGGTACGGGGTGGCCGCGCCGACGTCCTGGAGGAGGAGCAGCAGGTCCGCGAGGCAGCGCGGGTCGGGTGACGCGTGGCCGTCGGCCGTCTCGACGGGGTCGGCCGCCGCCAGGGCGTTGGACACCCACACGTCGTACGCCTCCCGGTCGATCCGCCGGGGGACCACGTCGAGCCGCTCGGGCAGGGTGGAGCCGGGCCGCCGCTCCTCGTACAGGGCGGCCGCGGCGGCCAGGTGGCGGCGCAGCAGACGGGTGGCGGCCTCCTCGGCCTCCGGTTCCGGCCCGAGCCCGGACGTGCGCCGCACATGGTGGTGCACCACCTGCGGCATCCGGTACGCCCCCGGAGCCGGACGCTCCAGCAGCCCTTCCGCCACCAGTCGGCTGAGCGTCGCGTCAGGTCCCTGGGGGCCTTCCAGGAGGGCGGACGCCTCGTCGATGGTGAAGACCCCGGTCTCCGCGCGGGCGAGCAGGCGCAGGGCCGCCGACGCGTCGGCGGTCAGGTGCCCGAGCCGCAGGCGCAGGACTGCGTCCAGCTCCTCCGCCGGTGGCGCGAGCGTTCCGGTGGGCCTGGCCGCGCGGAGCAGGCGGGCGAGTTCCGCCGGTGGCGGGGCCGACCCCGACGCGATCCACGAGCCGACGACGCGGAGCGCCGCCGGCCACCACGACCGGCCTTCGGTCAGCTCGCGGGGCGGCCCACCGCCCTGCCTGCCCCCCACTCCGCCGGCCGCCGACGTCCCCGCCGCTCCGGCGAAGGCGGTGAGCAGCGCGTGGGCCTCCGCGTCGCGCAGGGGGGTGAGCTGGACGCCGGGCAGCGGCTGCGCCGCCCGGGTCGTGACGATCACCGAGCATCCGGGCTCGGTCGGGAGCAGCGCGCGGATCCGGTCGGGGTCGGGGGCGTCGTCGAGGACGAGGAGGATCCGCCGGCCCGCGAGGGCGGACGCCAGCGCCGCCGCCAGTTCCCCGGTGGTGTGCGGGCCCTCTTCGGGGGGAGCGCCCAGGTCCGTCAGCAGGCGGTGCAGGGCGGCTTCCGGCGGCACGGGGTGGCTGCTCGAACCGCGCAGGTCGACGTAGTACCGCCCGTCCGGGTAGTGGGCCCGCACCCGGTGGGCCACGTGCAGGGCCAGCGCCGTCCGGCCGGCGCCCGGAGCGCCCACGAGCGCGGTCACCCAGTGGACCCGGCCGTTCGGCGTGCTGAGCTGCTCGACGAGGTACCGGACGTTCTCCGCGCGGCCGACGAAGGGCGAGGGGCCGGGTGGCAGCGACGCCCCCGCCTCCTCCGGCCCGTCGGCCGGTGCGAAGTCCCCGCCCGGCTCCGGCTCCCGCCGGGTGGGGACGGCGAGGCCGAGCAGTTCGAGCGTCTGGCGGGAGGCGTGGGCGAACGCCTCGTGCCCGGCGGGCAGTTCACGGGGCCCGGAGGCGTCGCGGGCGACCGACGGCAGCCGCGCCGGGCCGCCGCCACCCGACGCGACGTACCGGTCCAGGGCCTGATGGACGCGCCACACCTCGTGCGCGGGAAGCCGCTCGCGCAGCACCGTCCGTGCCCCGTCCGGCAGCACGAGGGTCAGGGGTCCGGCGTCCCCGGCGGGTTCCTCCAGGGTGAACAGGCCACTGGTGACCACCTCCGCCACGTCTCCGGTGGTCGCCTCGGGCACCAGCTCGCGGCGGATGACGTGCAGCAGGGGGAGGCTCAGCCGGTCGAACGGCGAGCACAGCACGGCCAGCCGTACCGCCCGCGGAGCCGCCGTCCGCAGGAACCGCTCGGCGGCCGTCCCCGGGGGCAGCGGCGTCGCCGGTGGCCGTGGCCGGCCCGGCGGACGCCCGCCGGGAGGGACGAGCACTGCCGTGCAGCCCTCGGGAGCACCGCGCATCGCCGCCCGCGACCAGCGGTCCAGCGAGTGGGGTGACAGCGAGAGCACCGGGATGGGCAGCCACGCCCCCGTGTCCCGCGCTCCGCCTCCCGGCGCGGCTTCCTGCGGCCCCGTCCTCGCCGGCTCGGGGCCGCCCGATGGCGGGGCGTCCGGGGCGAGTCCGTCCCGTGCGCCGCCGTCCCGCGCACCGCCCGTCGGGGAGCCGTCCGTCGCGGAGCCGCGCGGTGCCGAGTCGGCCGGTTCCGTGCCGGTCCGTGCGGGGCTCGTCGAGGCGTGGCCGGGCGGCGTGGAGCCGGTCGGGCTGCGGTCGGTCGCCTGCGGGACGCCGGAGAGCGGGGCGTCCGGGGCGGCGAAGGCGAGCAGCGGCGGTGGCTCGTGCGGCAGGCGGCTGCGGTGCGCGCCCGGCGCGGCGGGAGTGAACCGGACCGTGGGCAGGTTCAGCCCGCCCCTGCGCCACAGCTTCGTGGGGAGGGGGTTGAGCAGCGCCATGGGCGTCGTCGCCGCCCACTCCCGCAACAGCCGCCACACCGCCGGCGCCCGCCACGCCGGCGCCATGCAGTCCGAGACGACGACCACGAGCCTGCGGCCGTCCGCGCGGCGCAGCTGGCCCGGCACCGTGGGCCGGCCGTCCGCGTCGAACAGCAGGTCCCGCACCCGCAGCGTGCGGAAGGCTCCCAACCGGTCGAGGACGGCCGTGAAGTCGTCGAGGGTCTCCTCCCACACCCGCATGTGGGGGGAGCGGTCGACGACCAGAGCGAGGTCGAACCAGCGCTCCGGCGCGGCCGAGAAGACCGGCAGCAACTCGCCGCTGCGGGCGTAACCGTCCACCGTCGCGTCGATGTCCAGGGCGCCGCGCCGCCCCTCGGGCCACGGACGCTTCCACGGCCGCAGCGCCCGCGTCACCTCCAGGGCGCGCGGCAGCCCGGTGGCGCGCGGGGCGGCGACGGCGTGGCCGCGCAGCGGCGCGCCCGCCCCCGGCAGCCGCTCGTGCAGGCGGCGCGCCCCCACGGCGGGAGGCGCGGGCGCACGCGGCACGATCGGGTCCCGCGGCGTCGGGTGCCGCCGGGGCGGGTCCTGCGGCGGCGTGACGCCCCGCGCCACCGGCTCCGCGTCCTCCGGCACGTCCGACGGCGGCCGGTCCGGCGCCTGCGGAGCGGCGGGCCGCTCCGCCATGCGGGCGGCCAGCCACAGTGCCTCGGCCAGCGCCGTACCGTCCAGCCCCGTCCCGGTACGCGACTCCCCGCCCGCCGGGTCCAGGTCCGGGACGGCGGCGCGCACGGCCGCCAGGACCCGGGCCAGGGCGTCAGACACGGGACAGCTCGCGCAACAGCAGGTCCACGACGGCCTGCCGCCGCTCCTCGTCCGGCGCGGCGCTCCCCGCGAGCAGGTGCACGGCGTTCAGCAACTGGTCGACGGCGAGGCCCTCGCCGGCCGTCAACCGCTCGACGAACGCCCCCACCAGCTCCCCGGCCGCCTCCGAGCGCGCGGCGTCGGCCCCGAGGTGAGCGGCGACGACCCTGAGCAGCGTCTCGGGCGTGGGCATGGGCATCGTGAAGCGGATGCAGCGGCGCAGGAACGCGGCGGGGAAGTCCCGCTCGCCGTTGCTGGTCATCACGATGAAGGGGAATTCCGTGCACTGCACCCGGCCGCGCCGCACCTCGTGCAGGTCCTCGCCGCCCCACTCCCGGACGGCCACCACGTCCCTGCCGTACCTGGCCAGCTCCGGGATCTCGAACTCGCCCCGCTCCAGCACGTCCAGCAGGTCGCTGGGGAGGTCCAGGTCGCTCTTGTCGATCTCGTCGACGAGCAGTGCGCGCGGCCGGTCCGACGGCAGGAGCGCCGTGCCCAGCGGGCCCATCCGCAGGAAGGGCCCGATGTCGTCGCTCCCTCCGGGGCCCTCCAGCCGCTGCGCGTGGATCCGGCCCAGCGCGTCGTACCGGTACAGGGCGTCCGTGAGGCCGCTGCGCGAGGTGATGTGCCAGCGCAGCACCGTGCCGAGGTCCAGCTCGGCCGCGACCTGCTCGATCACGGTCGACTTACCCGAACCCGCCGGGCCCGTCACCAGCAGGGGGCGCCGCAGGACCAACGCGGCGTTCACCGCCTCCACCAGCCCCTGCGGCGGTACGAACTGCTGGTGCAGGGACCGGCGCGGGAACTCCCGCCAGGGCGGCGGCGCGGACAGCTCCACCCGCCGCTCCGGCGCCTCGCCGGTACCCGTGTAGAAGGGCTGCCAGGTCATGCGGGACTCTCCCCATCCGTCGCCGACTGTTCGAACCACCTGCAGAACTCGAGCCACTCCGGGTCGTCCCACACCGTGCGCAGCGGGGCGAGGTGCCCGCGCCCCGCCGCCGGGGTCCGATCCTGACAGCTCCACCGGTCGCGGTACGCCCGGCAGAACTCGCCCGGCAGCAGGTGCCAGGACGCGTCCAGGTAGCGCCGCGCCTCGACGGGGACGCGGTGCGCCTCGTCGTCCGGCCACAGCACGATGGGTGACGACTGCAGCAGCAGGTCCAGCAGGGCCTCCAGGTGCCGGGGCCGGTGCTCCAGCGCCACCGCGCGCGTGCGCGGCTCGCTGCGGAGGCGGGCCTGCAACTCCTGTGGCTGCCGGGTGTCGCTCTCGCCGAGCCAGTCCACGCGCCTCCCGTCGGAGGAGCTCTCGAGCGCGTCCAGCGTCCGACGGGCGCGCTCGTTGATCCACCACCGGTCCTCGGGCGGCTGGATGCGGTCGCTCCACCGCAGCACCACGTCGTACTCGGCGCCGAGCCGCATCCCGAAGTCGGTCTCCTCGGGCCGCCACTGCACCAGGAGCGGCGCGGGCGCGGCGACCTCGACCCGGCGCAGTGGGGTGTCCATGCCGGCCGCGAGCCGCGACGCCCATCGCAGCGCGGCACCCACCTGCCGCTCCACGCCCGCACGGTCCGGGGCGCACGCGAACTCCTCCCGGCCGTGGACCGTCCCGCCGTCGAGCAGCCACACCGCGAGGGACTCCGGCCACTCGTCGCCGACCGCGGCGTGCAGACTGACCACCAACCGCAGCCGCATGGCCCGCGTCCGGTCGGCGAGCCGCTCGAAGGCGTCGTTGAGGTCGATGCCCACGCCGAGGGCCGCCGCCCAGCCCCGGACGGCGGGCGTCGAGGGGTCGACGCGCGTCTCGTGCGCGAGCAGGGCGACGAAGTCGGCGAGCGGCCGGGTCCGCCGCTGGCCCGCCGTCGGCGCCCGCAGCAGCAGGTACTCGACCGCGTCGCGCAGCAGTTCCCTGCCCGACGACTCGGGCGGCGCCTCCACGGGACCGGGGCAGGCGGCGGCGAGCGTCCTGCGCAGGAGGCCGGAGGTGAGCGGCGCCCCGGGCCAGGCGTCCAGCAGGCCGACCGTCCGGACCGCGGCGGCCAGCCCGTCCACCACGTCGAGCGCCCATGCCCGCGCCGGGGACGACGAGGCCGCGGCCAGCCCGCGCCGCAGCGCCTCCAGGTCCTGCACCGTGGTCAACTGACCCACGGGGAGCGGTTCGTCCACGGCCTCGACGGCCCGCACCAGCTCCTCCGCGCCGACCGGCCCCAGCAGCCCGCCCGCCGGGTGCGTGCCGTGGCGGGCGTTGCGCGCGAGCCACAGCCCGGCCGGGGCGAACAGCGCGCCGTCGAACTCGGCCCGCAGGATGGCCTGCCCGGCCGTGCCGCCGTCCTCCCGGACCGCCTCGACGACGGCGTGCGGCGGCAGCGTCTCACCGGCCGCGGGGATCCCGTCCTGGAGGACCTTCACCAGAGTGCGGCTGAACCGCAGGCCGTAGGCCTCCTCGGCCGCGCCCGACCCCATGAGGAGCGACAGCCGAGTGTCGCCCTGGCGGATGCCGTTCGCGACGGACTTCAGATCCGGTACCGCGTTGCCGGCGTGACAGGTGTCCACGATGGCGATCACCCCGGCGAGGCCCTGCGTCTCCAGTACCTGCGCCAGCAGCGACCCGACGTCGACCGCCGTGACCGGCGCCTCCGCGCGGGAGTCGCTCGCCATGAAGCACAGGCCCGTCCCCGATGCCATGCCGTGGCCGAGCAGCGCGACGACCAGCACCGCGCCCGCCTCCCCGGCGGCCAGGGCGGCCGCCCGTACCGCCGCTTCGACGTCCGCACGCGCCACCGCCTCCCCGCACAGCAGCGTCGCCGCGACCGGCGGGTCCTTCTCGCAGGCGCCCACCCAGGGGGCCGTCAACGTGTCGTGCAGCGCCTCCGCCGCCGCCTCCAGTCCGTCCAGGAGGCCGAGGTCCGGGCACTGCGCCCCGATCACCAGGGCGTGGCGCGGGCCCGTCATGATCCGCCGGCGGCGGTCAGGGCCTCCATCAGCGGCCCCGCCACGGCCGCCTGCGCCAGGTACTTCGCCGCCGGGTGCACCCACGCGCCGTCCGAGTCGACCCGGGAGCTCACCGGGCGGGCCGCGGCGGCGTTCGGCAGCACGAACCGCTCCAGGTCCGGACGCGCGGCCACGATGTCGTCCCGGTCCCAGAAGTTCAGCCACCGGTCCACGCACGCCGGGGTGGCGAGGGGCTGGGGCCGGACGCGCGGCAGGACCGCCGTCCGCACCCCGAGCGGCGACCCCAGCGTGATGAGCAGCGGCACCCGGCCCCGGTGCCCGTGGAGGGTCTCCAGGGCGACGACGGTGCCCAGCGAGTGGGCGACCACGACCGTCGGACCGTCCGCGTCCAGGCTCGTCGCGACCCTGCGGCGGACCCGGGCGTCCAGCGTCACTCCGGCGTCGTCCGGCTCTCCGCGGTTGAGGTAGCGGGCCACCTGGCCCAGCATCCCGGCCGTGAGCCGGGCGCTCAACCATCCGCCGCCCGTGCGCAGTCCGGGCAGCGCCAGCAGGCTCGTCAGCGCGTTCACGACGTGCCGGCCGGGGGCTCCCGCGCCCTGCGCGCCATCCGGAGGGGCGAGCTGCACGCGGGCGTGCCGCAGCACCCTCAGCTCCGTCGGCGTCAACGCGGGGTCGGCCAACCGCTCGTCGACGACCTCCAGCAGCAGCTCCGCGACCAGTTCCTGTTCCTCGTCCTCACCCGGCCGTGCCGACCCCGCCGCCGAGCCCGTGCCCTGGGAGCCCGCCGTGCGGAACAGATCGCCGTAGTAGGCGAAGCGGGTGTCGGCGGCCCAGCCACCCGTCAGCCCGGACAGCCGGTTCCCGTGCCCGGCCGCGCGAGCCCCGTGGGCCGCGGCCCGTAACCACTCGTCCAGATCCGCGCCGGCGTCCCGGGGACCGCCGATGCCGTGGACGAACACCAGACGAGGCTTCATCGCTCCCCCTCCTCGACGTCCGTTGTTGATCGATCCTTTCGCGGACGGCCGACGACCGGCAACCCCTGTGGAAAACCCGCGCGCCGACCGGAGCGGCCCTGCCGTCGAGCCGCCGCTCCGCCGCTCCGGCGAGCCGCCGAGCCACGGTCGTGCCGTACGCGTCCGCGGGCCGCCGCGCGACCGCCCGCACCGCCCGTCGGGCCGCCGCGCGACCGCTCGCACCGCCCGTCGGGCCGCCGCGCGACCGCCCGTCGTTCCGCCCGTCGACGCGGCAGGCGCCGCGATCCCGCGGCGGCTACCCCCGCCGCGCCGCGGCCGCCACCTCGGCGTACAGCTCCGCCCCCGTCCAGCGGCGGGGCCGGCCGGCGACGGCCTCCGCCTCCGCCTCGCGCACCAGCTCGGCCAGGCGGGCGTTCACCGGCGCGCCGAGCCCGTGGCGGGCCGCGAGGGCGACGACCTCGCCCTGCAACGAGTCGATCTCCGTGGGCCGGCCGCGCTCCAGGTCCTCCCACATCGACGACCTGGCCTGGGCGTCCACCCGCAGCGACGCCGCGGCGACCCTGCGGAACACCGCGTCCGGCCACCGCAGGAGACGGGGCGTCACCGAAGCCGGCACGGGACCCAGCCGCGCCGGCACCACCCCCTCCGCCCGGAACACCGCCAGCGCCTCCTCCTGGCACAGGGCGAGACACCGGCGGTACGCGCGCGAGCCCAACTGCTCGCGCAGGGGCAGCCCGGAGAGGGCGTTCACGGCGTTGTTCAGGTTCATGAGCAGCTTGGCGTGCTGGACCCGCGGCATGTCGCCGCGTGGCTCGACCGCGAGACCCGCCCGCCGCAGCGCCGCCACCAGCGGACGCGCGGCCGTGACGTCGTCCACCATCAGCGCGCCCACCGTGCCCTGGTGGAAGGAGGCGGGGCCGGTGCGCACCACGTTGTACGGCACCATCCCGGCCAGTACGGCGGTCCCCGCCGGAAGGGCGGCCCGCAGTTCCGCGGGGTTGCGCAGCCCGTTCTGGAAGCTCACCACCACCGTGCCCGCCCGCAGGTGGGGGCCGATCGCGCGGGCGGCCTCGCGCGTCGCGCCCGACTTGACCGTGACCAGGACGTAGTCGGCGCCGGCCACGGCCGCCGGGTCGGCGGAGGTCCGCAGGCGCTCCGGCGCGATCCGTGCCTCCGGGCGGCCTCCGCCCGTCAGGAGGAGCCCCCGCTCCCGTACGGCGTCCATCGCGGACGGCCGTCCCACAAGCGTCACGCCGCAGTCGGCGGCGAGCGCCCCGCCCAGGTGGCAGCCGATGCTGCCCGCGCCGAACACGGCGATCTCCAGTGCCATGCGGACAGTGTGGACGCCGCTCCCGCGCGCGTCGAGGTCGGTGCGGCGGTCACGCGCACCGGCCCGGATCCTGTGCCGCTTCCCTCGGATCGGCCCGCCGGCCGCGGCGCACCCGTCCACCTCCGGAGCGGTCGCGCCGGGCCCGGGTCAGGCCCCGCCCGCCTCCGGAGCGGGCCGGCGTCGCGGTGCGCGCGTGGCGGAAGAGCTCCTGCCGCCCGGGTGGCGCCGCCCGGTGCTCGGCGAGCGGCAGCCCGTGCCGCACCGGCCTGCGGTGGTCGGCCATCTGCCGGTCCACGTCGTACACCCGGCCGAACTTCCACGGCATCCGGGGGAAGTCGGTCCGCCGCGCAGCAGGTTCCGGCCGAGCACGCTGACGTTCCCGTGCTGTCGCGCACGGTCAGCCGCGCCGCCAGACCAGGCGCACGGCGAAGTTCACCCCCACGGTGCCCTTCGTGACGACCACCCCGGTCTCGCCGCCCACCTTCAGGCCGAACTCCACCTCCGCCTCGTCGGGACCCATGTCGCGGAGCGCACGCGACAGGCTCGACAGGGTGGGCCCGAGCTGCTCCAAAGCCTCCTGGAACGACACCCGGGCCCGGGCGCTCAGGCCTTCGCCGGGGACGCCCTCGGTGTCCACCGGCACCAGGGCGGCGTCGGTCTCGAAGACGGCGGTACCGCCCCTGCCGTCGCCCACCTCGATCGTGATCAGCTGCGCCACGGGGTCCAGCCTCACCCGGGCGTCCGCGCCCCGCACGCCGGGGCCGCCCGTAGGGGCCACGACGGCGTCCCGCTCGGCCGTTTTCCACCGCGCCGCGCGCGGGGACGGTTTCCCCGGCGGACCGTCACGGAAGGCTGCTTCCACGGACGCGTTACGGACGTCGCTGCGCCCGATCTCCCGAGCACCGGACCGAACCGGCAGCCCGCTGCCACGAGACGGAGAGAGTGGAGTACCCGTGCAGCACCACCGAGACCCCATCGACCAGCCCGGCCGCCCCACCCGCGACCGCGAACCGGGTCACCCCGGGGCAGGGACCACCGCCCGCCACGACCGGCGCCGAGGCGCCGCCGTCCGCCGGCGCCGCGCCGGACGGCGCTGGACCTACCAGGGGGTCGGCACCATAGTCGCCGGCGCCGTCGCGGTGGCCGCCGTGATGGTGGGCACCCTCCTCCTGGACGGCACGGGAGGGGAGGGCGGCTCCCTCGCCACCCGTACGGCCGCCCCCGGCCCGACCGCCGGGGACCGCCGGACCGGCGACGACCGGACCGGCGACCATCAGACCGGCGACCGCCGGAGCGCGGTCCCCGCGCCGCGCCCGTCCGCGCCCGGCGCCGTACCGGACACCTCGCCGCCGGTGCTCCCGCAGGCCGGCCCCGCCGTCTCCGCGGCGCCCCGGACACCCGCTCCCCCCGGGGACGCCCCCGACGGGCGGCGGGCCCCCGCCGAGACGGCTGCCCCCCGTGCGGCGGCCGAGGTCACGCCCCGCCCGGGCCGCGCCCCCAGGGCGGGCACCGCATGGGGCACGGCGGCCCGCCAGGTACGCCGCGTCGTCGCCCTCACCAACGCCGAACGCGCCAAGGCCGGGTGCCCCGCGCTGCGCGCGGACCGGCGCCTCCGGAAGGCGGCGCAGAGGCACGCGGACGACATGGCGGCGCGCGACTACTACCAGCACGACACCCCGGAGGGGCGCGACGCCGGCGACCGTGTCCGGGCCGCCGGGTACCGCTGGAGCACCTGGGGGGAGAACATCCACCGCGGCCCCCGGGACCCCGTCACCGCCGTGCGGGACTGGATGAGGAGCCCTACGCACCGCGACAACATCCTGAACTGCGCGTTCCGGGACATCGGTGTCGGCGTGAACCTCGGCTCCGACGGCCCCTGGTGGGTACAGGACTTCGCCGTGGCCAAGTAGGACGGCGGGGACGGAACAAGTAGGACGGCGGGGACGGACGGGGAAAGGGGTAGGGGGCGGCGGGCCGTCGGGGGACGGAGGGGGACGGCCGTACGGGGAGCCGGACACCCCCCTCGGTGCCAGGGGCGGGATGCGGCGGGGCCGGCGGGTCAGGCCGGGTCCGCCAGGGTCTGCACCCAGACGGTGCCCTGCGGGCCGGGCACGGCGGCCACCCCCGTGTCCCGGTACCGGCAGCCGAGCATGTTCTCCTCGTGCATCGCGCCGTCCATCCAGTCGTCCACCACCACCGCCGGGTCGCGGGGGCCCCGGTGCAGGTTCTCGGCCCACGCGCCGGCGTCGTACCCCTCGCCCGCGATCCGCGCGTCCGCGTTGCGGCCCTCCGGGTCCGCGTGCGCGAAGTAACCCCTGTCGACCATGTCGCGCGCGTGGGCCCGTGCGGCGGCCGTCAGCCGGGGGTCCAGCCGCAGCGGCGCGCACCCGACTTCGGCGCGGCGGGCGTTGACCAGGTCCGTCAACCGCTGTGCCGTGCTCGATCCGGCGGGTCGTGAACGGCTCGCCGACGGAGTGGGGGAGGGGGCGCTCGGGCTGGGCGACGCGGTCGGTGAGGGGTCGCGCGGCGGCGCGGGGGAGGACGCGGGCGTCCGCGGCGCGGTCGGCCCCGTCGTGGGGGAGGCGGTCGTCGGCGGGGCCGGTACGGGAGGCTCGCTCGTCGCCGGCCAGAGCGCGGCCAGCAGCGCCCCGCCCACGGCGAGGCCGCCCACCGCGGCGGGCAGCCGCCATCGCGCCGCCCCGGCGGCCGGGCCACCGCCCGTGACGCGCCCTGGCGGGACACCTGCCCCGCCCGTTCCGCCGCCCACGGACGAGACTCCGTCCGGCACGGGCGCCCCGTCCGGCACCGGTACCGCGTCGCCCGTCGCGCCCACCGTGCCCGCCGCGTCCGGAGCGGCCCACCAAGAGGCGTGCGCCGCCTCACCGACACCCGCGCCGGCACCCCCGCCCGATACCAGCGGGTACCCCGACACGGGGACGACCAGGGCGAGTCCCGCCAGGAGACCCTCGGCCGGGACGAGACCGGCCCGGTGCACCCCGCAGGCGCGGCAGCCCCGGGCGTGCCGGGCCACGCGCTTGCGCCACACGGGCGCCGGACGCCCGTCCCAGTCCGCCGTGAGCCGTGCCAGCGCCCGGCACCGCGGCCGCGCCGCCAGGGCGCGCACCACCACCCGGCCGGTCTCCAACTGGGTCCTCATCCGCTGTACCCGCACCGCCGCGTGCCGTGCGGGTACGCCCAGCGCCTCGGCCAGCTCCGCGCGTGTGAGCTGCCCGGCGGCCTCCTGCCACCACAGGGCCAGCAGGTCCCGGTCGCCGTCGTCGAGCCACCGGGTCGCCTCGGCGACCTCACGGCGCTGCCCCGAGAGGCCGAGCCGCAGGATCGTCAGGTCCACGAAGTCCCCGGCCGGGTCGGGCCGTTCGGCGAGGCGCTCCACCGACGCGACGGGCGCCTGGCGGCCCTCGCTCCAGCGGCGCCGCACCTGGTTCATCGCGATGGCGACGAGCCAGGACCGGAACCGGGACGGCTCGCGCAGTCCGGACAGGCCGGTCAGTGCCCGGTACATGGTGTCCTGCACCACGTCGTCGACGTCCGGGTGCCCGTCCAGGGCCCGTCCGACGACGTTGTAGACCAGCGGCAGGTAGTCCGCGACGAGGCGTTCGCGCGCGCGGCCGTCACCCGCCCGTGCCGCGCTCACCAGCTCCGGTATGTGCTCGCCGTCCGTGTGCATGCCCCGCCTCGCCCGTCGTGTTCCCGTCACCCTGTCGTCGGGGGACCCGTCAGCGGGCGCGCGACAACAGAAAACAGCCGGACACTACGCACCCGGCGCGCCGGCGCGAAACTTTCGGAAGGGCGCGCCCCCGGCGCCGGTCTTGCCCACCGCTCCGCGCGGAAATAGGTTCCGGGTGAAACCATCCAGGTCAGGCCCCCAGGCCCCCGGCTTCCGGAGTCCGCATGCCCCTGCACGTCCCCGCCGGCTCGCACATCCTCTTCCAGGGCGACTCCATCACGGACGGCGGCCGCGACCGGAGCGTGGACGCGGACGTCAACGCCGCCCTCGGCCACGGCTACGTCCACCTGGTCGCCGCCCGCGCGACCGCGCGGGCGCCCGGCCACCGCTGGCGGTTCACCAACCGGGGTGTGGCCGGCGACAAGGTCGCGGAGCTGGCCGCCCGCTGGCAGACCGACGCCCTCGACCCCGCGCCCGACCTCCTGTCGGTCCTCGTCGGCGTCAACGACGCCTGGCGCGTCGTGGACGGCGAGTGCGGCGACATCGACGCGGACGGCTTCCACACGGCGTACGACGCCCTCCTCACCCGGACCCGTCAGGCGCTGCCCGACGTGCGGATCGTGCTGTGCGAGCCGTTCTCGCTGCCCAGCGGCCCCGGCTCCGACTTCGACGAGGCCCTCGCCGCGCAGGTGCTGCTGCGCCAGAAGGTGGTGGCCGAGCTGGCCGCCGCGCACCGGGTGGAACCGGTGCGCCTCCAGCCCGTGTTCGACGAGGCGGCGCGGCGCGCCCCGGCAGCGCACTGGCTCCACGACGGGGTGCACCCCACGCCCGCCGGCCACCAACTGCTCGCCGACGCGTGGATCAGCGCCGTTGCAGCCGGGCCGCCCGCGCGCTGATGTCGGGGAGCCGCGCGTACAGGGCCGCTCCCGGGCAGCCCGTCGGATAGCCGTCCGTGTGGCCACCGACGACCGGGAGCGCGGCCCTCGTGCCCTCCGGGAAGCGGGACTCGTCGCTGGTGGAGACCAGGCTGACCGTGCCGCGCGGATCGGGGCCCGCGGGGTCGAGCTTCCAGGCGACCAGCCGGGCGATGGCGTCGAGCATCGGCTCGGGCACCGGGGTGCCCTCCGGGAACGTCCCGATGGCGGCGATGCCCACCGTGCCCTCGTTGAAGCCCTTGGTGTGGGCGCCGATGACCGCCCGGTCCACCCCGCCCGCCCGGCCCTCGTAGATGGTGCCGCAGGCGTCGACGAGGAAGTTGTACCCGATGTCGTCCCAGTGCCTGCCGTGGGCGTGGCCCGCGTACAGGCCGCGCAGGGTCCCCGGCACGCTCGCGCAGTCGTAGTCGTTCGGCGTGCTGGTGTGGTGGATGACGGCGGCCCGCACCGCCGGCGCGTACCGGGCGGCGGGCGCCGTCGACACGCTCTCCGCGTGCCATGCCGTGCGCGGCACGATCGCCGGGCGCGGCGGCCGGTGGTGGGCCCCGCGCGGCGCTCCGGTGCCGGCGGGGCGCGCGGTGGTCTGCGGGGACCCCGCCGTCCGGCCGATGACGACGCTTCCGGTCGCCAGCACCGCGAGGACGGTCAGCGACGCCGTGACCCGGGCCCGGCGCGTACGCGGCAGACGCATGGTCCACGCCTCCTCCGCCCGGCCGCTCCCGCCGTGGTCTCGTCCCCGTCGACGGACGCACCGGCGACGACACCATCGTCACCGCCGGTGGGCCCGGGCGCCCGCCGGAGTGCTCCGTCCGGGAGCCGGGGCCGGGCGACTGTCAGTGGCGCGCCCTACCGTTTCGAGCAGTGGGACCCCGCGGGAAAGGCCGGGGGGACCGTCCTGGGGAGGGGTCTGCCATGTCCGCTGTGTCCACGGCGTCGACGACGTACCTGGAGCTGTCGCAGGACGGCGGCGGCGCGCACAAGTTCTACGAGGTCACCGTCGACGGGCTCGTCGTGACGGTGCGGTACGGGAGGATCGGCGCGGCCGGTCAGGTGCAGACGTCGACGTTCGCCACGGTGGAGAAGGCCAGGGCCGCCGCCGCGAAGAAGGTCGGCGAGAAGGTCCGCAAGGGGTACGAGCCGGCCGTGCGGGGCGGGCGCGCCCCCCGCTCCGTGACCCGCCGTCAGGTCGCCTCGACCCCGTCCACCGCGCGGGCGGTCGCACCGGTGCTGTGGCGGTTCCGCACGGGCTCGGCCGCGTTCGGCATCCACGTCGACGACGACCGCTGCTGGGTGGGCAACCAGGCCGGGGACGTCTACACCCTCGACCACGACGGTGGCGTCCTCGCCCGCTTCACCCTCCCCGACGGCGTGAAGTGCCTGGTGGCGGACGACTTCTGGATCTACGCCGGCTGCGACGACGGCCGTGTGTACGACCTGTCGTCGAAGCTGCCGTTCGCGGCGTACGACATCGCGGCCGACGTCGACATCTTCTGGCTGGACATCCACGAGGGCGTCCTCAACGTCTCGGACCGGGGCGGCCGGCTCACCGTCATCGACCACGAGGACGAGCACCAGTGGGCCCGCGCCGGGCGGGGCGAGCACGCCTGGATGGTCCGCGCCGACGACCGCGCCGTCTACCACGGCCACCACCGCGGCGTCACCGCCTACGCCCCGGACGGCGGCGGCGAACTGTGGCACACGCCGACCCGCGGCGGGGTCCTCTTCGGCTGGCAGGAGGACACCGAGGTGTACGCGGGGACGGCACACCGCGTGGTCCAGCGCCTGGCGAAGGACGACGGGCGGATCGAGGCGACCTACGCCTGCGACAGCGCGGTGTACTCGTGCGCGACGTCGCCCGGCGGGCGCTTCGTCTTCGCCGGCGACGGCTCGTCGTCCGTGTACTGCTTCGACCGGCACGGCACGCGCCTGTGGAAGCTGGGCACCGGCGGCGGCTCCGCCCTGTCGATGCAGTACCGCGACGAGCGGCTGTACCTGGTGACGACGGACGGCGCACTGGTGTGCGTGGACGCGAGCGAGGCCGCCATCGCGGCGGCGCAGCAGGGCACGGTCCCGGTCGCGCGGGACGTCAAGCTCGCCGCGACCCTGCCGACGTACGCCCCGGCGACCACCGCGACCTCGGTGGCGTCCGTGGCGCAGGCCCCCGCCGGCGCGGTCGTCGTGGAGTGCGTCCAGGACGGCGGGCGGGTCCGCGTGCACGTGGTGTCGGAGGGGTACGAGCCGTCGTGGAACGTCCAGTTCCCCCGCGCGATACGCGAGCCCGGCGCGCGGTACGTGGTGGACGCGCTGCACGCCGCGTCCGGCGGCTTCTACCGGGTGCGCGGCGACATCAGGAGGCTGCGGTGACCGACGCGGGCGGCGCGGGGTTCGAGGCCGCCACGGGGGACGGGCCGCCGCCGCCCGACCCGGCGCGGGACCCTGACGCGGCCCGCCGGCGCGCCACCGAGGTGCGCGTGGCGTTCGAAGGGCTGCTCCAGATACGGCGCCTGACGCACACGGGGGGCGGTGACCCGCAGGCGGTGCCGGCCGCCTGGGAGCGCAGCCGGCCGGTACGGGCGGTCGCGCTGGCCCTGGAGGCCGCCGGCACCCCGCCGTCGGCGCTCGACGCCGACGGGGCGCGCGCCGCGACGGGCTACCGGGTCGTGCCGGGGGAGCGGCCCGGTCAGGTACGGGTCGAGTGGGTGGGCCCGCCGGGCGGTGGCGCCGCGCAGGAGGAGGAGGCCGCGCTGACCGCGTGCGCGCGGAGGCTGGAGCGGCTGGGCTGGGAGGCCCTGCTCTACCGGGGGCCGCGCAGGCGCCGCCACCTGGAAGTGGAGCCGGCCGCCCCGGACACGTGACGCCGCGTCGCCTCCCTCGGCGCGTGCACCGCGTCGGCACGACCGACGGCCGCGTCACGTCCCCGGGTCCGCCCCGCCCGACCCGCTGCAGCCGCCATCGCGGGTGGCGGCGGCAGCGGGTCGGGCTGCAGCGGTACGGGGCGGCGGGCGGGCGGACGAGAGAGTGGCGCCGGGCGTGCCCGGGCGTGCAGGCGTGGCCGGCCGGGACCGGGCCGCGACGGGTGGGCCACGCCGGACGTGCCGGCGGGGTGTGCAGGCCGGGGCGAGCATGCGACCGGCGACCGGCGACCGGCGACCGGCGACCGGCGACCGGCGACCGGACGGCGGGCCGACCGGACGGCGGGCCGCCCGGACGCCGCCGCGGCTGGTACGGCGGACGGCGGCCGGGCCGCCGCGGATCAGGCGATCGACGCCGAGACGATGGCGGACACCGCGATGTTGCAGGACGCCGTCACCCACACCGCCGGGTGCGGCTCCGGCTCGACCAGGAGCGCGCCCAGGCGGCCCGGCGTGATGACGTCCACCACCACGAACGCCAGCGCCATCATCACCAGGCCCAGGAGGCCGAAGACGGCCGTCGACACCAGGCCCTTGCCGAAGTCGTCGTACGTCGTCCAGATGGAGGTGAAGACGATGCCGCCCACACCGAGCAGCGCCGAGCTCAGGAGCAGGGCGCCGTTGCGGTTGCGCTGTTCCCAGACGAGCCGGCGGAGGTTGCCGGGCGTCAGGACGTCGACCAGGACTATGCCGAGGATCAGCAGGACCAGGCCGAGGCCGCCGTAGGCGGAGGCCCGGCCGAGTCCGTTGACGATGTCGATCATGATGAGCCGGCTCCCCGTGGCAGAAGTGATCGTGGGTGATCGTGGTCAAGGCGACGCAAAATGTAGCGCACGTCCTCCGGGGGCCGATCAGTCCGGGGGGACGGGACCCGGTGCCCCGTATGGCCGCGCCGCCCGGCGCACCGCGCCCGGTACCGCGCACAGTGGTGGGGCGGGGCGCGGCACCACCGCGGCCGCGCCCCGCGCCAGCCCCGTCACCGGACGCGCCCGGCCGCCCCTCGGCGGACGCTCAGCCCGGTGTCCCGCCCGAAAGGCAGGTCCATGAGCACCCCCACCCGCCGCCCGCTGTCCTTCCTCGTCGTGACCGGCTCCCGCCGCACCGACTCGTTCAACACCAGGCTCGCCGAGCTGGCCGCCGCCACCGTCCGGGCCAACGGGGCCGCGGCCGCCTTCGCCTCCGTCAAGGACTTCGAGGTGCCCGACTACGACGCCGACATCGAGGCGGCCCACGGCATCCCGGCCGGCGCCGAGCGCTTCCGCGAACGGCTGCTGGAAGTGGACGCCCTGATCATCGCGTCGCCCGAGTACAACGCCTCGGTACCCGGCGTGCTGAAGAACCTCATCGACTGGACCTCGCGGTTCCGCCCGCAGCCGTTCAACGAACTGCAGGGACTGCTGCTGTCCGCGTCCCCGTCGATGGCCGGCGGGAACCGCGGACTGTGGGCCCTGCGCGTCCCCCTGGAACACCTCGGGGCCCGCGTCTACCCGGACATGTTCTCCCTCGCGGCCGCCCACACCCAGCTCGACGGCGGCGGGCGCATCGCGGACGAGACCCTCCGGGAGCGGTTCGAGGCGAACATCGTCAACTTCATGAACCTGGTGGAGGCGGCCACCCACTACCCCTGCGTCAAGAAGGCCTGGGTGGAGTACCTCGGCGAGCGCCCGGACCCGGCCCTCGACCGCACCCAGACGCAGACCCAGCACTAGGAGTGCGCGGACGTGCCGTCGCGGGCTGCGGGCACGGGGCGGGCTGGTTTGCCGCGTGCCGTGGCGGTGACCCGGACGGGACGACTGACCGCGTGCGGGAGGAGAAGCGATGACCTCGGTGGCCGACTTCGTACTGGAACGCGTCCGCGGATGGGGTGTCGAGCGCGTGTACGGGTATCCGGGCGACGGCATCAGCGGACTCCTCGGCGCCTTCGACCGCGCGGAGGACGGCCCCGAGTTCATCCAGGCGCGGCACGAGGAGGCCGCGGCGTTCATGGCGTGCGGACACGCCAAGTTCACCTCGGAGGTGGGCTGCTGCGTCGCCACGTCCGGGCCGGGGGCGATCCACCTGCTCAACGGCCTGTACGACGCCAAGCTGGACCACCAGCCGGTCGTCGCGATCGTCGGCCAGCAGAAGCGGATGAGCCTCGGCTCCTCGTACCAGCAGGAGATCGCCCTGGAGAGGCTCTTCGCGGACGTCTCGGAGTACTGCCAGATGATCGTCCACCCGGGGCAGGCGCGGCACGTCGTGGACCGGGCCTTCAAGACGGCGCTGACGACCCGTTCGGTGGCCACGATCATCATCCCCGGTGACGTGCAGGAGGAGGACGCGCAGCCCTCCCCGCCGAAGGAGCATGGTTCCGTCTTCTCCAGCATCGGCTGGAGCCGGCCGCGCGTGCTGCCCGACGAGAAGGAGCTGCGCAGGGCCGCCGACGTCCTCAACGAGGGCTCCAAGGTCGCCATGGTCATCGGTCAGGGCGCCGCCGGGGCGGAGGCCGAGGTCATGGAGACCGCCGAACTCCTCGGCGCGGGCGTCGGCAAGGCCCTGTTGGGCCGCGAGGTGCTCCCCGACGACCTGCCCTACGTCACCGGCCCGATCGGCCTGCTCGGCAGCACGGCCAGCGACGACATGATCCGCGGCTGCGACACGCTGCTGATGGTCGGCACGTCCTTCCCGTACGCCGAGTGGCTCCCGGACGAGGGACAGGCGCGCGGTGTGGAGATCGACATCGACGGTCGGATGATCGGTATGCGCTACCCCATGGAGGCCCACCTCGTCGGTGACGCGACGGAGACGCTGAGGGCGCTGATCCCGCTGCTCCGCCGCAAGGAGGACCGCGGGTGGCGCAGGAAGGTCGAGGCGGGCGTCGAGGAGTGGCGTCGCGTCTGCGAGCGGCGCGCCGCGCAGTCCTTCGACGGCAGGATCAACCCCCAGGCCGTCATCGCGGAGCTCTCCCCGCGCCTGCCCGACGGCTGCCTCCTGACCGCGGACTCCGGTTCCGCCACCAACTGGTGGGCGCGCCACCTCGACCTCCGCGAGGGCATGCACGCCTCGCTGTCCGGCACCCTCGCGACGATGGGCCCCGCGACGCCGTACGCCATCGCCGCGCGCTTCGCCCACCCCGACCGGCCCGTGATCGCGATCATCGGGGACGGCGCGTTCCAGATGAACGGCATGAACGAGATGATCACCGTGAAGCGGTACGCGGACCGGCTCGCGGGCGGACCGCCCCTGATCTTCTGCGTCTTCAACAACCAGGACCTCAACCAGGTCACCTGGGAGCAGCGCGCACTGGCCGGCGACCCGAAGTTCCCCGGCTCCCAGGACCTGCCCGACGTGCCGTACGCCCGCTACGCCGAACTGCTCGGCCTCAAGGGCGTCTACTGCGACGATCCCGAGGAGGTCGGGAACGCCTGGGACACGGCGCTGCGCAGTGACCGCCCCGTCGTCCTGGAGTTCCGGGTCGACGCCGACATCGCGCCGATCCCGCCGCACGTCCCGTTCGAGCAGGGGAAGAAGACGGCGAAGGCCACCCTGCGGGACCCCGACGGCGCGGCCGTCGTCACCCGGGGCGTCCGCCAGAGGCTCGCCTCGCTCACCGGACGCTTCGGCGGCCGGGGCGGCTCCGCCTGACGCGGCGCCGGGACCCGCCGTGCGGGCCCGCGCCCCGCGCGGTCCGCGGGTGTCGCCGGCCCGGTGGCGGGGTGGGGCCGCGTCAGCGCGCCGGACGCGGCCCCGGCTTCGCCTCCGCGTCCGGAACGGCGACCGGTGCCGGCTCCGCCTCCGGGGCCCGGCTCCCGTCCCGGTCCGGGTCCCGCTCCCCGTCCCGGTCCGGAACGGCGACTGCTGCCGGCTCCGGGTCCCGGCCCCCGTCCCGCTCCCCGCCCCGGTCCCGATCGCGGAGACGGGCTTCGAGGCCGTCGAGGATGGCCTCCACACCGAACGCGAACTTCTCCCGCGACAGTTCCGCCGGGTCGGCCCCCTGGTGCGCCTCCAGGCGGGTCCGCAGCCGCGGGTACTGCGAGGCGATCCCGGTCGCCCACTCCGTGACGCTCTGCACGGGCCCGCTCTCCCCCTTGCCCCGGGGTGCCTGCGCCGTGGTCGCGGCCGTGTCGATCGCGTCGACGAGCGCGGTGCCGGCCGCGAAGGTGAACACGGCGTTGGCCGCCCAGTCGAGCTCCCAGTCCCGGAAGCCGGCCGCCTCGTAGATGGCGTAGGCGTGGTCCTGGAAGCGGGCCATGCCGGGTCCGTACACCAGGTGCGTACTGACGGCCGACAGCAGCCAGGGGTGACGGCGGGTCAGATCGAGCGTGTCGTACACGAGCGTGCGGGCGGCGGCGCGCCAGCCCGCTCCGACGGGGTCGGGCAGTTCCAGCTCGCCCCACACCAGGTCCGCGGCGAGCACGACGAGGTTCTCCTTGCTGCCCACGTGCCAGTACATGGCGGTGGCGGCCGAACCCAGCCGCGCGCCCAGGCGCCGCATGCTCAGACCCTCGACGCCGTCGGCGTCGAGGAGCTCGACGGCGGCGCGCACGATCTGGTCACGGGTCAGGGTCTCTCGCGGCATGCGGCGAGCCTAACGGCTTTCCGCCACCCCGTTCAATCACCTACTTGCACACCGTGCAACTCGTCTCCTACGGTGGTGCGGCCAGCACTTGCACATCGTGCAAGTGCTGGCCGCACCTGGCCTCGCCTGGCCGTGCCCACCCCGTACGTACGCCCGAGGAGACCCCATGTCCCACGACGCGCCCTTCGCGGCGTCGACCCTGCTCACCGCCCGCCCCGCCGGCTGTCCCTTCTCGCCGCCCGACGCCTTAGGTCGGATCCGCGACGAGCGCCCGCTCGCCCGGATGCGCTACCCCGACGGGCACGACGGCTGGCTCGCCACCGGCCACGCCGCCGTCCGGGCCGTCCTCGCGGACCCCCGTTTCAGTGCCCGCTACGAGCTGATGCACTACCCCCTGCCCGGCGGTCCCACCGGCGAACTGCCCCCCGCCCCGCCCGGTGACATGACCGGCATGGACGCCCCCGAGCACACCCGCTACCGGCGTCTGCTCATGGGGAAGTTCACCGTCCGCCGCATGGCACTGCTCACCGAACGCGTCGGGGAGATCACCACCGAGCACCTGGACGCCATGGAGCGCGGCGGCCGCACGGCGGACCTGGTCCGGGCGTACGCCCAGCCCGTACCGGCCCACGTGATCTGCGAGCTCCTGGGCGTGCCGTTCGCCGACCGCGACCTCTTCCACCGCCACACGGTCACGCTGATGAGCCTCGACGCCACACAGGAGGAGCGGACCGCCGCCGGGACGCGCCTGCACGAGTACATGGGGTCGCTGGTGGCGGCCAAACGGGCCGCGCCCACCGACGACCTGCTCAGCGACCTCACCACCGGCGACCTCACGGAGGAGGAGCTGACCGGCCTCGGCGGCCTGCTGCTCGCCGCCGGCCTCGACACCACGGCCAACATGATCGCCCACGGCACCTTCGCGCTGCTGCGGCACCCGGACCAGCTGGCCGCACTGCGCGCCGACCCCGACCTCGCGGACCGGGCGGTGGAGGAGCTGATGCGCTTCCTGAGCGTCGCCCACACCACCCTCCGCGTGGCCCTGGAGGACGTCGAACTGGCCGGTGAGGTCATCCGTGCGGGCGAGACCGTCACCCTGTCCATCGAGGCCGCCAACCGCGACCCCGAACGCTTCCCGGACCCCGACGCCCTCGACCTGCACCGCAGGGCCATCGGCCACCTCGGCTTCGGCCACGGCATCCACCAGTGCCTGGGCCAGCAACTGGCCCGCGTCGAGATGCGCGTCGCCCTGCCGGCCCTCTTCCGCCGCTTCCCCGACCTGCGCCTCGCCGTCGACCCGGGGGAGGTGCCGCTGCGCACCGACATGAACATCTACGGAGTGCACCGGCTCCCCGTCGCCTGGGGAGGGGCGTAGGCCATGGTGCTCCACGCCGACCGGGAACGCTGCCAGGGCGCCGGCATGTGTGCGCTGACCGCCCCGGACCTTTTCGACCAGGACCCCGAGGACGGCCGCGTCGTCCTGCTGCGTCCAGCGGCGGCGTACGGGACCGGGCCGGCCGGGGCGGCCGCCCGGGAGGCCGTCTCCCTCTGCCCCGCCGGAGCGCTCACCCTCGCCCCGGACCCGCCCGACGCCCCGCCGGTGGGCCGGACATGACGCCGCGAGCGGTCCGTGACGCGGGAGTCCGTGAGGCGGGAGCTCCGTGACGCGGGAGTCCGTGAGGCGAGCGGTCCGTGACGCGGGAGGTCCGTGACGCGGGAGGTCCGCGATCCCGTCGGGGCGCGGGGACGGGGAAGCGGGCGCCGACCGAGCCCCTCCGCCCGGGTCGATAGGGTGCCGCCGTGACCGGCTCCCCGCAGCGTCCGCTGCTCTTCCTCGACGTCGACGGACCTCTCATCCCCTTCGGGGCGGAGCCCCACGAGTACCCCAGCCATCCGACGGGGCACGTGCCGGGCTGCGGGGCCCATCCGCTGCTGTCCCGGATCGACCCGGCGCACGGGCCCCGGTTGGCGGCGCTGTCCTGTGACGTGGTCTGGGCGACGACGTGGGCGGACGACGCGAACGAGTGCGTCGCCCCGCTCATCGGCCTGGCGGAACTGCCGGTGGTGCGCTGGCCCGAGCCGTCCGACGCCGATGACCGGGACGCGCGGGACGGGTTGCACTGGAAGGTCCGCGGCCTCGTCTCCTGGGCGGCGGGCCGTCCGTTCGCCTGGGTCGACGACGAGATCACCGGGGTCGACCGGGCATGGGTCGCCGCCCACCACCCGGGACCCGCCCTGCTGCACCGGGTCGACCCCCGTCGTGGGCTGACGGAGGTCGACTACGCGGCTCTCGACTCCTGGCTGCGACGGCCGGCCTGATCCCTCACGCGCTCCGGTCGGTGGTCCGCAGCCGGGGGGCGAGCTTCTCCGTGAACCGGGCGCGGTTGATGACCGCCCGGGTGTGGCGCCCGCTGAGGACGGTGGCGGCCGCGTCGCGTGCGACGACGTCGAAGACGAGCTTGCGGCCCTCCACCCCGGTCAGGGTCGCCGAGACGGTCACCTCCTCGCCGACCGGGGTCGGTGCGAGGTGTGCCGAGTCGTGCGCCAGCCCCACCGTCATGTCCTGGTCGGTGACGGCCGGGTCGATCACCTTCATCGCGGCGATCTCGCTCAGCCACAGGAGGACGGGCGTGGCGAGGACGGGCAGGTCGTTGCCCCAGTTGGTGGCCGCGTCCTTGTCGGTGACCCGGTGGACGACGTCGGCGCTCCTGCCGATCAGGGAGGCGAGGTCGGTGGTGCCGGTCCGGGCGGGCGTGCTGGTCATGGTGTCCCTCGCTGTCGGGGTTGGGGTTCGGGTTCGAGGCGCTGAGTGAGGTGTCGGGCGCGGTGCCGGCGTGGTGGCACGGCGCGGTGCGCGCAACGTGGTGATCGTCCGTCAGGCCGTGTGCGCCGAGGCGTCGGTGGCCGGTCGGGTGTACACGGTCATGGGGATCGCCGCCGCGCAGACGACGCAGCCGGCGAGCACCAGGACCGGACGGGGGCCGAAGTGGCTGCCGATGACACCGGCCAGGGCGGAGCCCACCGGCAGGCAGCCGAAGGCGATCAGCCGGTACGCCGACGTGACCCGGCCCAGGAGGTGCTGCGGGACCGTGCGCTGCCGGTACGACACGGTGACGACGTTGATCAGGATGAGCAGACCGGTGAGACCCAGTCCGACGCCGAGCACGGCCACCGTGGGGCGCAGCCCCGGCAGGAGGAAGCCGGCGGCCATCCCCGCGAGCCCCAGTGCCATGCTGGGGCGCGCCCCCAGGCGGCCGATGGCGGTGGCGGACAGCAGCCCGACGACGAGGCCGCTGACGCCCGCGACCATCAGCAGGGCCCCGTACGACGCGCTGCTCAGCCCCAACGGGCCGGGGGGCAGGGCCAGTACGGGCAGCGCGGCGTAGACCGCGGCCCAGGCGAGGTTCAGGGCGCCCACGCCCAGGGCGTAGACGAACAGGGTGCGGTTGCCGACGAGGAAGCGCAGTCCGGTGCGGATGTCGGCGATGATGCCGGGCCGCCCGGCAGCGGAGGTGTCGCCCCCGGCCCCCGGAGCGCCTGGAGCCCCCGGAGCGCCGGGAGCGTCCGGGGTGGTCTTCCCGGAGGCGGGCAGGGCCAGGAGCGCCAGGACGGTGGCGAGGTAGAGCAGGGCGGTGGCGCCGAAGGCCAGACCGGCGGACAGGCCGAGCAGGATGCCGCCGAGGGGCGGGCCGGCCATCTGGTTGGTGGTGATCTCGGCGGCCTGGAGCCGCGAGTTGGCCCGTTCCAGCTGGTCCGGCGCGACCAGGCCGGGGGTCGTGGTGTGGAACGCCGTGTCGAAGATCGTCTCCCCGATGCCGAGGAGGAACGCGGCCGCGGCGAGTACGGCGATGTCGGCCCGGCCGAGCGCCAGTAAGAGCGCCGTGGTGCCGAGGACGACGACGCGCCCGCTGTTCACGATCCGC
The DNA here is from genome assembly GCF_043077165.1 of Streptomyces kanasensis. Classification (NCBI taxonomy): domain Bacteria; kingdom Bacillati; phylum Actinomycetota; class Actinomycetes; order Kitasatosporales; family Streptomycetaceae; genus Streptomyces; species Streptomyces kanasensis. Next base: position 732,739 of record NZ_JBIBSF010000001.1, on the reverse strand, counting down.
ATGAGCCGGCGCTCGTCGCACCGGTCGACGAGGAGGCCGGAGAAGAGCGCGAAGACCAGCCACGGGGCCCGCGACATGGCCGCGACCAGGGCCACCCCACCCGCACCGCCGCCGAGGTGGACGGCGGTGACGGGCAGGGCGACCTGGTAGATGCCGTCGGCCAGGTTCGAGCCCGCGCACGCGTGCCAGAGCCAGACGAAGGGGCGTCCGAGGGGGGTGGGCGGCCGGGTGTCGGACGCCACGGGGGTAGCGGTCATCAGGTCCTCGTTCGGTTCGCGTACGCGGGTGCGGGGGTGAACCGCCGTCAGCCCCTGTGGTGCGCCAACATCTGGTTGAGGATGTTCTTGCGCTGCATCTCGGTGGTTCCCCCGGCGATAAGGGTGCCCAGGGCGTCCTGGACGATGCGGGTCAACGGGCCGCGCTCGTAACCGGCGTGGCCGTGCAGGCGCATCAGGTTCTGCGCGGCCTCCACCAGCCCCTCGGACCCGGTCAGCTTCGCCACCGAACAGCGCAGGGACGCCTCCGGGTCGCCGGCGACCAGCGCCTCGATGCCGGCCATCGCCGTCGCCCGGGCGACCTCGATGGTGATGCGGATGTCGGTGAGGCGCCCCTGGACGTACTGGTGCTCCAGGATCGGCTGGCCGAACGCCTCGCGCCGCCGCGTGAAGGAGATCACCTCGTCGAGGCGCGGCTCCAGGAACGCCGCGGCGACGAGACCGTACAGGGCTCGGTCGAAGCTGATGATGTCGTACAGGGTGCGCAGCCCCTCGCCGGGCGCGCCCAGCACGGCGCCCTCCGGCAGCGCGACGTCCTCCAGGTGGATGGCGCCCGTGGGGCTGGTCCGCAGTCCGAAGAGCTCCTCGGCGGGGCCGCGCCGGACGCCCGGGCTGTGCAGGTTCACCAGGAACAGGGTGATGTCGCGGCGGCCGAGCTCGGGTACGCGGCCGAGGATGAGCGCCCGGTCGGCGACGGGCGCGTTCGTGATGTGGTCCTTCAAGCCGGTCAGGCTCCACCCCTCGGGGGTGCGCACGGCGGTGGTCCGCGTGCGGGCCACGTCGGACCCGCCGTGCGGCTCGGTGAGGGCGGTCGCGCCGACGGCACCCTTCATCAGGGACGGCAGGACCGTCCGGTGGTGGTACTCGCCGCCGTGCTCGACCAGGGCGCGCACCAGGCCGGCGTGGGCGATCAGGGAGAGGACGAAGCCGAGGTCGTCGCCCTCGCGGGCGATGTCGGCGATGCGCTCGGCCAGGTCGCGCCACGTGCCCCCGACACCGCCGAGGTGCTCGGGGACGCCGACGCGCCACAGGCCGCGGTCCGCCAGGCGCTGCCAGGACAAGCGGTCGAGGATCTCGGCCCGGTAGGCGCCGTCGGCGCGGGGGGCGATGTGCGTGCGGGCGAACTCGGCGAAGCCCGGGTCGTGCGGGAGCTCCCCCCGCCCGCCCCGGGGCTCCTCCAGGTGGGGGAGCGGGCCGGCGGGGGTGGACGAGGTGATGACGGGTGCGGTCACGTGAGGGTTCTCCTGGCTCTCGGACGGGGTGTCTGGACGGGGCTACCGGTGCCGGCGCGCAGGCGCGGGGCACCACGTGGGCGGGTCGGCGGGGGCGTGCACGGCGTGGGTGACGTGCGCGCCCTGCGCGCCGGGGTCGAGTGGTCGCGGGGACGTGCGCGGGGCCGGGGCGGGCCGGCCGCCGGTGGCGCAGCGGGACGGGGGAGGGGCGGTCAGTACCAGCGCAGGACGAGCGCGCCCGCCGTCATGCCCCCGCCCACCGCGGCCAGGACGACGACGTCACCGCGCCGGATGCGGCCCGCGGCGTGCGCCTCGGCCAGGGTGATGGGCACCGAGGCGGCGGCGGTGTTGCCGTAGCGCTCGACGGTGGTCGGAATCCGGTCCAGCGGGATGCCGGCCCGGTCGGCGCACTCCTCGATCAGCCGGGCGTTGGCCTGGTGGGTGACGAGGAGGTCCACGTCGCCGACGTCGAGTCCGGCCGAGGCGAGCGCGCCCTTGACGACGCGGGGGACGGCCTGGGTGGCGAAGTTCCAGACCCGGCGCCCGTCCATGTGGAAGTAGTGCCGCCGCTCCCGCACGGTGCGCGCGTCCGCGGGCTCGGTGGCGCCTCCGGCCGGGACGCCGACCACGTCCAGCTGGGTGCTGTCGGCGATCAGGTCGCAGCCGAGGACGCCGTAGCCGTCGGGCACGTGCCCGAGGACGGCGGCGCCGGCGCCGTCACCGAAGAAGACGCAGGTGCCGCGGTCCTCGTAGTCGAGGATCCGGCTGTACGTCTCGCAGCCGACGACCATGACGCGGCGGTGCTGGGGGAAGCTCCCCATCAACCCGGCGGCGGTGGCGGCCGCGTAGACGAAGCCGCTGCACACCGCGCCGACGTCGAAGGCCGGCACCTGGGTCAGCCCCAGCTTGGCGTGGATGTGGCAGGCGGTGGACGGCTGGATCCGGTCGGGCGAACTGGTGGCGACGACCAGCGCGTCCACCTGGTCCGCCGTGAGGCCGCCGTTGTGGAGGGCGGCCACCGCCGCCCGGTGCCCCAGGTCGGAGGTCGTCTCGTCCGGCCGGGCGCGGCGGCGCTGCCGGATGCCGGTGCGGGAGGTCACCCAGGCGTCGGAGGTGTCCACCGTCCGGGCGAGGTCGTCGTTGGTGACGACGTGGTCGGGCAGGTACGAGCCGGTGGCGAGGATGCCGATGGCCATCGGTCTGCTCCTTGGGGTCAGGCTGCCTGTCGACGGCGGGAGGCGAGCACGTCGTCGTAGGCGGCGGTGAAGCGTTCCAGCACCTCGTCGACCTGGCCGGGCGTGATGATCAGCGGCGGCGCGAAGACGACGGTGTCGCCCATGGCCCGCAGCAGCAGACCGCGCTGCTTCGCCGCCTCCAGGACCTCCTGGCCCAGCCGGCCGGGCTCCGCGCCGGCCTGCTCCGGGTCGAACTGCACCCCGCCGAGCAGGCCGTAGTGCCGCACGTCGCGGACCAGTTCCGCCCCGCGGAACTTCTCCAGCCCCCGTGCCAGGTGGGGGGCCACCTCGCACACGTGACCGGGGATGTCCCGCTCGCGCACGATGGCCAGGGTCTCGCGGGCCACCGCGGCGGCCACCGGGTGGCCCGAGTAGGTGAAGCCGTGCCCGAAGGTGCCGATCTGCCGGCTCCCCTCGGCCAGGACCTCGCTGACCCGCTCGCCGACCAGGGTGGCGGAGATGGGCAGGTAGGAGGAGGACAGGCCCTTGGCGCTGGTGATGATGTCGGGGCGCAGCCCCAGGGCCGTGGTGGCGAACATCTGCCCGGTGCGGCCGTAGCCGGTGATGACCTCGTCGGCGATGAACAGGATGCCGTGGCGGTCGAGGACCTCCTGGATCCGGGCGAAGTACCCGGCCGGGGGGATGATGAGCCCGCCGGCACCGAGGACCGGCTCGGAGATGAAGGCGGCGACCGTCTCGGGCCCGGTCTCCAGGACGAGGTTCTCGAAGTCCCGCACGAGCCAGTCGACCTGCTCCTCCTCGCTCATGCCGCGCGAGGCCGGGTGCAGCGGGTCGGGGCAGTGGGCCGAGAGGAAGTCGTCGCCGGCGAGCCCGAAGCCGTGGTGGATGTGGGGCAGTCCGGTGGCCGAGCCGGCGGCCAGGGTGGTGCCGTGGTACCCGCAGTGGTGCGAGATGATCTTGCGGCGTTCCGGCCGGCCCTGGGCCCAGTGGTAGTAGCGGGCGAACTTGATGGCGCTGTCGTTCGCGTCGGAGCCGGAGTTGCCGAAGAAGACCCGGCCCATCGGTATCGGGGAGATCTCCGCGATGTCGGCTGCCAGGGCGAGCGCGACGTCGTTGGTGCGGTGGTTGAACGAACCGTAGAACGGCAGCCGGTTCATCTGCTCCGTGGCCGCCCGCACCAGGCGGGGTTCGCTGTAGCCGAGGGTCACGCTCCACAGGCCGGCGACACCGTCGACGTACCAGCGGCCCTCGGCGTCACGGACCTCGATGCCGGAGCCCTCGGTGATGACGTGCGGGGGCGTGTCCAGGTAGAGGGGGGTGTGGGGTTCGAGCATGCGGGTGGGTGCAGTGGACATGGTGGCTTCTTCCCGTGCGCGGGGCGGGGCTCAGCGGCCGCCGCCCACCTCGAGGACGGACCCGGTGATGTAGGAGGCGGCCGGGGAGAGCAGGAAGACCACGGCTTCCGCGACCTCCTCCGGGGTGCCGATGCGACCCATGGGCACGGTCGTCTTGAGGCGTTCGGGGCGGTCCGGGACCCCGTTGGCCTGGTGCAGTCCGGTGTGGATCAACCCGGGGGCGACGGCGTTGATCCGTACGCCGTCGGCCGCCGCCTCCTGGGCGGCGCCCCAGGTGTGGGCGTTCACGGCCGCCTTCAGGGCGGCGTAGTGGACCCATTCGCCCCCACCGCCGGTACGGGCGCCGGTGGAGGAGATGTTGACGACGCAGCCCCCGGGGCCGCCGCGGCTGAGGGCCATCGCCCGCAGCGCCTCCCGCGTGCACAGCACCACGCTGCGCAGTACGGCGCGGTAGGCGGTGTCGAGCCGGGCGACGTCCAGGTCGATCACCCGACCCAGACCGCCGGTGACCCCGGCGTTGTTGACGACGGCGCTGAGCGGGCCGAGCTTGTCCGTGGCGGTCGCGAAGAGCCGCACCACCTCGTCCTCCTCGGTGACGTCGGCTTGGACGGCCAGTGCCTCGACACCCGCCTCCCGCACGTCCCGTACGACCTGTTCGGCGCCGGCGGCGCTGGTCCGGTAGTTGACGCACACCGGTCGTCCCAGCGCCGCCGCGCGGCGGGCGATGGCGGCACCGATGCCCTGGCCACCGCCGGTGACGATGATCATGCGGTCAGCCGTTGACGACGCCGTAGCGGTCGCCGAGGAAGAACTCCTCGAACGCCTGACGGGTGTAGACGTTGTGGGTCTTCAGCAGCCAGCGCTGCTTGAGCCCCTCGACGTCGTGGATCGCGTGCACCTCACGCCCGTGGATCACGTGCCGGTTGGAGAAGGTGACCGAGTCGCCCGGCTTGGACACGCGCATCCGCTTGCGGGAGTGCAGCGCGGCGACGAAGCGGTCCAGGACCTGCTGCGCCTCCTCGTCCAGCCCGCGCGTGCGCCCCTCGAAGACCCGCGCGCCCTCGTCGCCGCTGAGGACGGCGTGGTCCTCGGCCCGCCGGCCCTCCAGGAGGTTGCCCTCCCGGGTCGACACGTCGTCGAAGGGCGTGTAGAAGCGCCGCTGCGCCAGGATCTCGCGGTCCCTGTCGCTCAGCTCCTCCAGGGCGTGGGCCGTGACCGTGAACGTGGAGTACACCTCGTTCGTCGGGGTGTCCCGGAGCGTCAGCGTGTTGACGAAGTCGGGGCTGACGAAGTGGTTGGTGAAGTCGCGGTGGAACTTCAGCGTGCCGAGGGTCTTCTGCGACTGGGTGTCGAACATGGACTCCTTGGGGTAGATGTCGTGGAAGAAGTCACCGCCGTTCACACTGAGGTGGCCGATGATCTCGGTGCCCGTGAGGACGGCGTAGGCGGCCAGGAACCCCTCGGCCACGAACGTCTTCTTCAGGCGGTACTTCTCCTGTACGGGGTCGGCCGAGCCGAACCTCGGCAGGTCGAGGTCGATGGGCGCGTTGCCGATCACGACGAGCGGGCGCTCGGCGAAGTCACGCAGCATCGACATCTCGCAGAAGTCCGTGAACCTGCTGCCGAGCCGCTGGTCGCGGTGGAGCCGGGTCATGTCGGAGATGTAGGAGTCGAAGTCGCTGTAGGGGCTGGTGGCGATGTCGGTGAGCACCGCCCGCAGCGCGTCCCGCTCGGCGTCGGTGAAGACGAAGTCGTACTCGATCTGCTGCATGGTGCGTCCTTCCATGAGGGCGTGAGGGTGCACGGCCGTGGGGCCGTGGATGAGGGATGGGACCAGGGGGAGTGACCGCACCGCCGCCGCGCCCGTACCCGCGCTCGGCGGGCAGGACGGACGGGGGAGGGCGCGGTGGGGTTCGGCCGCGAGGCGTCCCTGGGGCGCCGGCGGTCGCGGCCGCGCGGGGACGCCGCTCGGACCGGCCGGGGTGACGAGGGTCGTACCCGGCCGGATGGTGGCGGCGCGCGGTGACGGGGGTGGGGGGGTGAACCGGCCGACCGTGGGCATCGGCGGGCCGTGGGTACCGGGCGCACCGGCGTGCACCGGTGGGCCGGACACCGGCCGGCCGCAGGAGCCCGGCCGGGCACGGATGGCGTGCCGCGCCGTGGCGTCGGCCGGTCCGGGGCCGTCCGGCGCGGCGCGGGGCTGCCGCGGGGGCCCGCCGTCGGCGACAGCGGTGCGCGGGGGTCAGTCGGTGATGACGGCCGTGTGGGAGTCGAGGACCTCCAGGTCGCGGCGGAGCGTGTCGAAGTCGTCGTTCCAGAGCAGGACGCTCGCGGCGAAGTCGCGGATGTCCTGCGGGGCGGAGGTCGTCTGACCGACCTCCACGTTCCACTGCCAGTGGTGGTCACTGCGCAGTCGCGCGCGGTCCAGGCGGGAGACGCGCCCCTCGACCTTGGGGAAGTACACCCAGGCCGCGTGGGGCCCCTCGGTCCTGCTGCCGGGCAGGCCCTCGCCCCGCTGCAGACGGAAGTGCGCCTCCTCGATGTCCAGGCCCCAGCGGATCCGGCTCGTGGAGGGCACGAGCGCGGCCGGGGCCCGTGCGGCGATCTCCAGGAACACCAGGCTGCCGTCGGGCCGTTGGTAGATCTCGTGGTGGTAGGCACCGTTGCGGGGCTTGTCCGCCAGGGCGTCGAGGACGCGGCGGTTGAACTCCAGCAGGGACGGCCGGGCCGGGTGGTCGTCCGGGAGGGTGTGGCTCGCGCACACCCGGCCGTCGACGTACTCGTAGCACGGGTGGAGGTAGGCGTTCGCCTCCGCGTGCACGATCTCGCCGTCCTGGACGGCCGTGTCCACGTGGTACAGGGTGCCCCGCAGGAACTCGTCGACCTCGAACCGGCGGGACCCGGCCTCCTCGGCCCACGCGTGGAGCTCCGCGGCGTCGTCCAACCGCCGGGCGCCCACGCTGCCGGACTCGTCCAGCGGTTTCACGAACATCGGCCAGCCGAGGGCCTCCTCCAGCGCGGCGACGTACCCCTCGGGATCGTCGCGGTGGGCGGCGGCGTCCCACTCGCGGTGCGCCGGCAGGGCGATGCCGGCCGACCGCAGGGCCTCCTTCATGGCGATCTTGTTCGTGAACGGTGCGAGCCGTGCGGGCTCGTCACCCGCAAGTCCGAGCCGTGCGCGCACCTCGGCGACGACCCCGAGGGAGTACTCGTCGTGGCACAGCAGGGCCACCTCGTCCCGGTCCGCCCCGGGCAGGTCGGCCCGCATCTCCTCCACGCACGCCGCGAGGGAGTCGGCGGTGAACTCCTCCAGTACGGCCGTCTTCGAGAAGACGTCGGCGCGGCCCCGCTTGAGGAGCTTCTGGTGCTGTGCCGGGCTGGTGACCAGCCAGGTGCGGCGGTGCGGGCGGCTCAGGACGGCGGGGTCGATCCGGAAGGAGGCGACGTCCTGCACGACGATGTCAGTCCGCACGTCTCAGCCCTCACGCAGCGGGACGAAGTCCCATATGTTGCCGTGGCGGACGACCGTCGGCGCCGACTCCGGCGACAGCGCCGACGCGGGCGCCGGGGAGGCGACCAGGACCACTCCGGCCGTCACCGCGGCGATGGCCCATGCGGCCGTTGACCGTTCCATCTAGTTCCCCTTCATCACACGTCGATCCGGGCAAGCAGACGGCTATCCGGATACTCCTGGGGCATGCTCAGCTTCGTGTGACAGGAAGTGGTCAGACCACTACTGGACAGGGGAAAGGCATGACCATCCGACTGGATCGCGTGGATGTGGAGCTCTACCGGGCCGAGATCCAACGACCCAAGAACGGCGAGGCCGAACTGGCCCGGCGGTTGGGAGTGGCACCCGACGAGGTGTGCCGGCGCAGGCAGCGGCTGACCGAGCTGCGTCTGCTCGAACAGGTCGACGACGAGACCTGGGTCGCGCGCAGCCCCCACGCAGCCGCCGACGCCCTGCTGGGCGAGGAGGAGAGGCAACTGGAACGACGACGTCTCGACGTCGCGCAACGCCGCGAGGCACTCACCGCCCTGACCGCCGACTACCTGGACGCCCGCCGCCTGCGGTCCGACGCCGGCCAGGTGGAGGTGCTCCAGGGGGTCGAGACCGTCCGCGCCACGCTCAGCGAACTGGCCGCGCTCGCCGCCACCAGCGTCGACTCGATGGCCCCGGGCGGGGCCCAGAGCGAGCACGCCATCCGCGCCGCCCTGCCCCTCGACAAGGAGTTACTCGGCCGCGGAGTCGCCCTCCGCAGCCTCTTCCTCGAGTCCGCACGATCGCACTCCGCCACCTTCCGCTACCTCAAGGACATCCACGACGCGGGGGCCCACGTCCGTACGACGAGTCTCCTGCCCACGCGCATCCTGATATACGACCGCAAGACGGCCATAGTCCCCCTGGACGCGCAGAACACCGCGCGCGGCGCGGTGGTCGTCCGGGACCTGCCGCTGCTCAACCTCCTCAACCACCTCTTCGACCTCTACTGGGACCAGGCCGCCCCCTTGGACGCCGCCCGCACGAGGCCGGTGGAACTCAGCGACCTGGAACGGACCGTCCTGCGGCTGATGGCCGCCGGCCAGCTGGACGAGGTCATCTCCCGTCACATCGGCCTGTCGGTCCGCACGACCCGCCGGATCATCAGCGACCTCACCAGACGCCTCGATGCCAACAGCCGCTTCCAGGCCGGGGTGCGGGCCGCCGAGCGGGGGTGGATCGCCTGACCGCCGCCGCCCACCTGCCGCACCCCGGCCGAGGTGGGCGACCCGCTCCGCCGCCGTGCGGCGCCGCGCCGGTGACCCGCCGCCCGGAAGAGCGGTGCGGCGGCGGAGCCGTGGCACGATCGGAGCATGATCCAAGCGTGTCTGAACGGTCGGCGCACGACGCGGGACCACCCGGCGGTACCCCTCACGGCGCGGCAGTTGGCGCGGGACGCCGAGCTCGCCCGTGCCGCCGGGGCCTCCGGTGTGCACCTGCACCCCCGGGACCGCCACGGCGGGGAGAGCCTGGACGCGGCGGTCGTCTCGGAGGCCGTGCGCGCGGTCCGCCGGGCCTGTCCCGGACTGGAGGTCAGCGTGTCGACCGGCCTGTGGATGTGCGAGGGGGACGCCTCCGCGCGCGAGGCCGCCGTGGCCGGGTGGGCCGACGCGGAGCACCGCCCGGACGTCGTGTCGCTCAACCTCGACGAACCGGGCTTCGGCCGCATGGCGGGCGCCTTGGGGGAGCTCGGTGTCGGCGTCGAGGCGGGCGTGTGGTCGTCGGCGGACGCCGAGCGCCTGCTCGACGGCCCCCACGCCGCCACCTGCCACCGCATCCTCGTGGAGATGATCGACCTCCCCACCGAGCGGGCGCTTCCCGAGGCCGACGGCATCCTGGACCGACTGGCGCGGGCGCGGCTCGACGTCCCCGTCCTCCTGCACGGCGAGGGCGAGTGCACCTGGCCCGTCCTGGACCACGCGCTCGCCCTCGGCCTGCAGACCCGCATCGGCCTGGAGGACACCCTCACCGACCCCGAGGGCCGGGACGTGGACGGGAACGCCGCGCTGGTGCGCCACGCGGTCACCCGCCGGGCGCGCGTCCACTGACGCCCCGCCACGCCGGCCCGCGGGTGCGGGTGCGTCAGCCGCGGGTGCCGAGGTCCAGTCGGTCGGCCAGCCCGGCCGCGCCGAACGCCGCGACGAGCCGGTCGCGGCCCTCCGTGAAGTGCGCCCAGCTGTCGTAGTGGACGGGCACGACACGGCGGGCGCCGAGGAGGACGGCGGCCTCGGCCGCCTGCGCGCTGTCCAGCACGATGGGTTCGCCGCCGAAGACGACCGGGAAGCGCGGGGCCCCGGCGAAGAGGACGGCGGTGTCCACGGGCCCGAACCGGGCCGCGATCTCCTTCACCAGGTCGAGTGAGGCGTTGTCGCCGCTGACGTAGACCGTGGGGAGGCCCTCGCCGGTGAGGACGAAGCCGACGACCTGGCCGGTGATCGCCTCGACCTCGTCGCGCTCCCCGGGGCCGTGGAGGGCGGGCACGCCGGTGACGGTCACCGTGCCGCCGCCGGGGCGTTCCAGCTCGACCGACTCCCAGTCGGCCAGGCCCTTCGCCCCGTCCCCCAGGCGCTCCCCGCCGCCGGGCGTGGTGAGGGTGAGCGGCACGTCGGCCAGCAGGGCCCGGCCGGAGGTGTCGAGGTTGTCGGGGTGCTCGTCGTGGGACAGCAGGACCACGTCGACGCGGCCCAGGTCGGCGGGGACGGCGGCGGCGGGCGCCGTCTTCACCAGGCGCGGGCCGCCCGGCGTGGCGTACTCGCCCGGCGCGTCGAACGTCGGGTCGGTGAGGAAGCGCAGGCCGCCGTACTCGAACAGCGCGGTCGGGCCGCCCAGGACGCGGACGGGGAACGGCTCACCGGTGGGACTCGTCGCAGAAGACATCAGAACCTCACGGATCGTAGGAGGTTTATCCGTGAGTACGGTAGGGGGTCCTCACGGATGGGCGCAAGCCGTACCATGAGAGCCATGGAGGAGACCGTGATCGCCGACCCGCTGCCGCCCGCGTCCGGCGCCGAGCAGTACCCCGCGCTCGACCTCGCCAACAGCGCTGTCACGCTGCCCGGCGGGCAGCGCCTCGACCTCCTCGACACCCCCGCGGGAGCCGAGCGGTGGCTCGTCGACCGCGGACTCGCCCCGGTCGACACCGGCATGCAGGAGCTCTGCGCCTCCCTGCTGCGCTCCCTGCGCGAGCACGTCCGCGCCCTCCTCGCGGCCCACACCGCCGGCCTGCCCGCCCCCGCCGACGCGCTGACCGCCCTCAACGGCGCGCTCACCCGGGCCCCGGCCGCCTCCCTGCTCCGCTGGGACCCGGACCGCGGCCTGTACCGCGAGACGGCCCACCCGGTCACGCAGATCGTCGAACACGCCCTCGCCGTCCTCGCCGCCGACACCGCCGACCTGCTGACCGGCCCCGACGCCGACCGGCTCACCGCCTGTGGCTCCACCCCCTGCAACCGCTACCTGCTCCGCCACGGCCGCCGCCACTGGTGCTCGGTCCGCTGCGGCGACCGCGCCCGAGCCGCCCGCGCCTACGCCCGCCGCACGGCGGCCGCCGCCCCGCATCGCGGCGGCACCACGACGCCGCCGGACGGCACGCGCCCGCCGCGGGCGCGGCTTTGACGGATCCTTGACGCCGGACCGGCACCGCGCCGGAAACTGCCGGGTCCCGGCAGGAAAGTCCCGCCAGGATGATCTCCGGCCCGAGGCCGGTTGCCCGTCCCCGCGGAGGCTCGCTCCCGCGGGCCGGGCGCCGGTGCCGCGCGCCGCCCGGGATGGCGCGACGGCCCCCGCCGGAGGCGTTCTGCGGAGGTAGGGTGACTGGCGCCTCCGGCCGCGGGTCACCCCTGCCGGCGGTGGCGGTATCCGAACGTACGAAGAAGGCTGGACAGTGGCGGGGCAAGCGATGAGGGCGTGGCGGTACCTGCTCGCCAGACATCCCGCCCGTACCGTCGTCGTCGCCTTCGCCGCCGTGGTCCTGGGCGGCACCCTGCTGCTCGCCCTGCCGGCCTCCTCCGCGCACGGCGGCGCGACCGACCTCGTCACCGCGCTGTTCACCGCCACCTCCGCCGTCTGCGTCACGGGCCTGGCCGTGGTGGACACCGGGACGTACTGGAGCGGGTTCGGCCAGGGGGTGATCCTGGCGCTGATCCAGGTCGGCGGCTTCGGCATCATGACGTTGGCGTCGCTCCTGGCGCTGCTCGTGTCGGGGAGGATGCGCCTGCGGCTGCAACTCACCGCCCAGGCCGAGACGAAGAGCCTCGGCATCGGGGACGTACGGCGCGTCCTGCTCGGAGTCGCGGGCTCCACCCTCGCCGTGGAGCTCGCGGTCGCGGCGTGCCTCGCCCTGCGCTTCCGGTTCGGCTACGGCCAGTCCATCCCGGACGCCGTGTACTCCGCCGTCTTCCACGCCGTCTCGGCGTTCAACAACGCCGGCTTCGGCCTGCACGCCGACAGCCTCACCCGGTACGCCACCGACCCCTGGGTGACGCTGCCCGTCGCGGCCGCCGTGATCCTCGGCGGCATCGGCTTCCCCGTGCTGCTGGAGGTGCTGCGCCACCGCAACCGGTACCGGACGACCGGTCGGCGCGGCTGGTCGCTGCACACCAAGCTGACCGTACTGACGACGGCGACGCTGCTGGCCACCGGCACTCTCCTGACCTGTCTGCTGGAGTGGGACAACCCGGGCACGCTGGGCCCCCTGCACTGGGGCGGGAAGTTGCTGAACGGCTTCTTCCACTCGGCGATGGCCCGGACCGCCGGGTTCAACGCCGTCGACATCGGTGCGATGGAGGCGTCCACGCTCCTCATGACGTGCACCCTGATGTTCATCGGCGGCGGCAGCGCCGGCACGGCGGGCGGCATCAAGGTCGGCACCTTCGCCGTCCTGGCCGCCGCGATGGTCGCCGAGGTGCGGGGCGAGCCCAACTCGACGGTCATGGGGCGGCGCATCGCACCCCACGCGCTGCGCCAGGCCCTGACGGTCGCCCTGCTCGGCGTGGGCTTCGTCACGGCCGCCACCCTGGCGCTGCTGGTGGTGGTGGACGCGCCGATGGAACCGGTGCTGTTCGAAGCCGTGTCGGCCTTCGGCACGGTGGGGCTGTCGACAGGCATCACACCGGACCTCCCCGTGGCGGGCGAGCTGATCGTGATCCTGTTGATGTTCGTCGGCCGGCTCGGTCCGGTCACCCTCGTGTCGGCGCTCGCTCTGCGCGAGCGGACCCGCCGCTACGAGCTACCCGAGGAGCGACCTGTCATTGGGTGACTACCTGCACTCCCTGCGCCGGCGCCGGAAGCGGACCGCCGACCCCGAGAAGCGGGACCAGCGCGTCGCCGTCATCGGCCTGGGCCGGTTCGGCAGCTCCCTGGCCCACGAGCTGACCCGCCGGGACTGGGACGTCCTCGGCATCGACACCGACCGGCAACTCGTCCAGCGCTACGGCGACTCCCTCACGCACACCGTCCTGGCCGACTGCACCGACCCGGAAGTGCTGCGCCAGCTCGGCGTCCACGAGTTCAGCAGCGCGGTCGTCGGCATCGGCACGGACATCGAGGCGAGCATGCTCATCGCCTCCAACCTCCTCGACGCCGGGGTGCCCAACATCTGGGCGAAGGCGATCAGCCGGCAGCACGGCAGGATCCTGGAACGCCTCGGCGTCCACCACGTGGTGCTGCCCGAGCACGAGATGGGCGAGCGGGTCGCGCACCTGGTGACCGGCCGGATGCTGGACTTCATCCAGTTCGACGACGACTACGCCCTGATCAAGACGGTCGCCCCCGCCGTCGCCACGGCCGTGCCGCTGGGGGAGAGCCACGTGCGCAGCAGGTACGGGGTGACCGTCGTCGGCATCAAGCGCCCGGGCCGGGCCTTCACCTATGCGACCGCCGAAACGGTCATCGAGAAGGGCGACGTCATCGTCGTCACCGGCAGGACGCAGGCCGTGGAGGCGTTCGCGGAACTCGACTGACCCGTGTCCCGGCCGCGGTCGCCGGCCGTGGCCCGCCGGTCGTGATGTCCGTGCGCGGGGGGAACGCCACCTGCCGCCCGTGCCAGGGGACGGGGACGGGGCGGTCGACGAGGAGGCGCCGCGCGATGTTCCACCGGTCGTTCCCACCGCGTCACCCCTCAGTACGATGAACCACTCCGGCGGCGCGTGCCGGGCATGCGGAGCGGGAGGAGGCGGCGTGACGGACCGGAACCAGGGTGGTGCCCCCCACCAGCCCCGTCGCCGTGGCCAGGGCGAGCTGGAGGCGCAGGTGCTGGCCGCGCTGCGGGAAGCTCCCGGCCCCGTGAACGCCGGGTGGGTGCAGGAGCGGCTCGGTGGTGGACTCGCGTACACCACCGTGATCACCATCCTCACGCGTCTGCACGGCAAGGGAGCGGTCGCCCGGGAGCGGGCGGGCCGGTCCTTCGCGTGGACGCCGACCGCGGACGAGGCGGGGCTGGCGGCGCTGCGGATGCGGAGGGTGCTGGACGCCGAGGAGGACCGGGAGGCCGTCCTGGCGAGCTTCGTGACCGCCCTCCCACCGGGTGACGAGCAGGTGCTGCGCGACCTGCTGGCCCAGGCGGCCGACGAGGGGGAGGACTGACCGCCATGGGGGTCTTCGTCTTCCTGCCGCTCGTCCTGCCCTTGAGTGCCTGGCCGATCGCCCGGCTCGCCGAGCAGCACCTGCATCCGCGTGCGGCCACCCGGATCCTGGCGGGGGTCGCCTGCGTGCTGGCCGTGTGCAGCACGCTGTGCCTGGCGCTGCTCGTGGTGGTCGGGACCGCGCAACTGCCGGGCAACCCGCTCCCCGACGGCTGGTCCGACCCGGAGGTGCGCGCGGCGCTCCCGTACGACGAGGTCGCGGGCAAGGTGGCCATCCCCGCGCTGATGGCCGTGACCGCGGCGTGCGCCAGGACGGTGTGGCGCCACCACCGCGTACGCCGACGGGCGGCGCACGCCCTCGCGCCGCTGCCGTACCGGTCCGTTGTCGTGCTGCGGGACGCGGCGCCCTACGCGTACGCCCTCCCCGGCGGGCCGCGCGGCCGGGTCGTGGTCACCACCGGCATGCTCGACCGGCTCGGCTCGTCCGAGCGGCGCGCCCTGTTCGCGCACGAGCGGGCGCACCTGGCGGGCCGGCACCACCGCTTCCTGCTGGCCGTGCGGCTCGCGGCCCGGGCCAACCCGTTCCTGCGGCCGCTGCGCACCGCCGTGGCCTACACCGCGGAGCGCTGGGCGGACGAGGACGCCGCCGAGGAGGTCGGCAACCGGCGCCTGGTGGCGCGGGCCATCGGCAAGGCGGCGCTCGTCACCCGCGGTGCGCCCGTCGCGACGCTCGCGGGCTTCGCGGGGGCCGGGCCCGTACCGCGCCGGGTGGCCGCGCTGCTGGCGCCGGCGCCCGCCGCGCGCGTCTGGCCCCCCGCCTCCACCACCGTGGGCCTGGCGGCCTGGGGCGCCGCCGCGGGGACGACGGTCTCGGCGCTGTCGTCGGCGAACTCGGCCGTCACGCTGTTCTTCGTCCTGAAGGCGGCCACACCGCTCTGACGCACGGCGAAGGGGCCTTCCTCCCGGACTCGGAGGAAGGCCCCTTCGCCGTGCGTCCCGGTCACGGCGCGGGCGGACCCGGTGGGTCAGAGGTCGAACTCGTGCGGCGGGAGCCCCAGTACGTAGCAGGCTTCCCGTACGACCGCCTGCTCGGTCTTGTCGAAGTCGCCGTCGGCGCCGCCGATGACGATGCCGATCTGGACGACCGCGCGGGCCTCGGCGGGCTTCTTCTTCGCCTTGGCGATCTCCTGGAGCAGGCTGACCTTGCCGAAGTCGAAGTCGGCGGTGAGCTTGTCGAGGCCGGCGTCGAAGCGGCGCCGCAGCTCGTCGGCCGGGAAGTTCTGCAACACCTCGTTGCCGGCGATCAGTTCGGCGACGCGACGCCGCTCGGCCGGGTCGATGGTGCCGTCGGCCGCGGCGACCAGGGCGCAGATCGCCATGGAGGCGTCGCGGAAGGCGCCGCTCTTGAGCTCGTGCTTCTTCGCCGTGAGCTGCGTCTGCATCGTCGATGCGGACTCCTTGATGCGGTCCCACAGGGCCATGGGGACTCCGTTCGTGTGTCGGGGTGGTCCGGGCCGGACGGGGGCGGGCCCGGACCACCGCGTCTTCTACATTGCTGTAGAAGTTACCAGGGGTGCGGAGCCGCCTGGTGCGGGGGCACTTCAGCCCTCGTCACCCTCGTCCCCGTCTCCCTCGAAGAAGTCGCCGATCTCGTCCACGACTTCGGCCGCGACCATCCCACCGGCGACGCCGACGGCCAGTCCGGCCGCGCCCGCCGCGACCGCGGTGGCCGCGCCGGGGCCGGACCGGTGGCCACCGTGGCCGTGGGCGTGACCGTGGTGGAGGTCGTCGGGGTCCCCGTACGGCGCGTGGCCACCCCGGTGGGCGCGGTGCTCGACGAGTCGGCGCACCCAGCCTTCGACCTCGGCGTTCCAGTCGGTGCGGGGGTGGCGACGTTCCTCCGGGAGGGATTTCCGGTCTTCCTGAATTCAGGATCTGCCGACCTCTCTCGTCGTGCCCGCTCTCGCCTCCGCCGCCTCCCCGCTCGCCCTCTTCGTGGGTGCGGGGGAGGGTGCGTGCGGCTGCCGTCCCGGCCGCGACGGCTGCGGCTGGGGCGATGCGGGCTCACCAGCGACTTGGTAATGGGATCCATTTTCATATAGCGTCTCGGTCACCACCTGTTCGAGGGAGTTGGCCATGGCCGTACCGAAGCGCAAGATGTCCCGCAGCAACACGCGTCACCGCCGGGCCCAGTGGAAGGCCGTCACGCCCCAGCTGGTGCCGGTCACGGTGGACGGCACCGTCCACCGGGTGCCGCAGCGGCTGGTGAAGGCGTACGAGCGCGGTCTCCTGCGCCCCGAGGGCTGAGCGCGATGGGTGCCACCGACCGCCGACTGCCGGTGACCGTGCTCTCGGGCTTCCTCGGCGCCGGCAAGACGACCCTGCTCAACCACGTCCTCGGCAACCGCGACGGGATGCGCGTCGCGGTGATCGTCAACGACATGAGCGAGGTCAACATCGACGCGGCGCTGGTGCGTGGCGGCGAGGCCGCCCTGTCGCGGACCGAGGAGCGCCTGGTCGAGATGACCAACGGCTGCATCTGCTGCACCCTGCGCGACGACCTGCTGGAGGAAGTGGACCGGCTGGCCCGCGAAGGCCGCTTCGACCACCTGCTCATCGAGTCGAGCGGCATCTCCGAGCCCATGCCCGTCGCGGCCACCTTCGCCTTCCCCCGGGACGACGGCGCGACCCTCGGCGACCTGGCCCGCCTGGACACCATGGTCACCGTGGTCGACGCGGCGAACTTCCTGCCCGAGCTCGCCGGGGGAGACGGCCTGGTGGAGCGTGGGCTGGACCAGTACGAGGAGGACGAGCGGACGGTCAGCGACCTGCTGATGGACCAGATCGAGTTCGCCGACGTCCTCGTGCTCAACAAGCTCGACCTCGTCGAACCGGCCGACGCCCTCCGGCTGCGCGCCGCCCTGAACCGGCTGAACCCCGCCGCCCGGGTGGTGACCGCCGTCCACGGACGGGTGCCGCTCGACCAGGTCCTGGGAACCGGTCTGTTCGACCTGGAGCGCGCCCAGGAGGCCCCGGGCTGGGTCATGGAGCTCAACGGCGACCACGTGCCGGAGACCGAGGAGTACGGCATCTCCAGCCTCGTCTTCCGCTCCGACCGGCCCTTCCACCCGGGCCGGTTGTTCACCTTCGTGACCGAGGAGCTCGACAGCGGCGCCTTCGGGCAGGTCCTGCGCTCCAAGGGGTTCTTCTGGCTCGCCAGCCGCCCGCTGATCACCGGACTGTGGTCGCAGGCGGGATCGGTGGCGCGCTTCGAGCCCTCCGGCGTCCGCGACGCCGCCCAGGGCCAGGAGCTCGTCTTCATCGGCACCGGCCTGCGGCCCGAGGCCCTCAAGGCGGCGCTGGCGAACTGCCTGACGGTGGAGGGCGAAGCCCTCCCCGCGAACGACCCGTTCCCTTCCTGGGGCTCGTACGGGATCGACGACGCCTGCGAACACGAGCAGTCCACGCTCGTGCGGTCGGGCTGACGCACTCCGGGTCGGGCGGTGGTCGCAGCCACGGCACCGCCCGACCCGGCCCCGCCGCGCGACCTCCCCGGTCGGACTCCGGCCGCACGCCGCTCCCTCGGCCCGCGCCGCCGGGGGCGCGGGCCACCGCACCCGTCAAGGACGGCCGCCTCCGCGCCGCCACCACCTGCCGCCCCGTGCACGCCACGTCGGCCGTGCGCGGCGCCACGTCCCCGTGCCCCCGCCCTTCACGGCGGAGGCACGGGGACGTCGGCGTGCGGGTGGCGGGCGGGCACCTCGAAGTGGCGCCGTCCGGACGGTTCAGGAGGGGACCACGTGGGACGGGTGCGGCTCCCCTCCGCCGTGCTCCCCGCCGTACTCCACCCCGCCGTCCCGGCAGTCGGCGCAGAGCCCGGTGAGTTCCAGGGTGTGCTCCACCTCCGCGAAGCCCCGCGACCGTACGACGGCGGCGACCCACTCCTCGATGACATCGGCGTCCAGCGGCTCGTCGCGGCGGCAGCCGCGGCACACCAGGTAGTGGCGGTGCCCGGCCCCGGGGCGGTGGCGGTAGAGCCGCTCGCCCGCGTCGTCGCGTACGACGTCGGCGCCGCCGGCGCGCTCCAGGTCCTGCAACGCGCGGTACACGGTGGTGAGGCCGACGCGGACGCCCGACTCGCCCATCAGCCCGTGCAGTTCCTGGGCCGACACGAACTCGGCGCGTTCCGCCAGCGCCTTGGCCACGGCGGCGCGCTGACGGGTCGTGCGCCGGTTCCTCCCGGTTGCTGTGACGGTCACGGCCGACTCCCTGCTGGACGTTGTTCCTGTCCACCCGGGCCCGGGGTCCACGGGCGATCCCCGTGGACCCCGGGCCGTGAAGGCCACCGCGTGCGCGGGTCCCTCAGTCTCCGGAGGCGGCGGGTGACCGGGCGACGACACGGGCCAGGACGAGCGCCACGAGGGTCAGCCCGCCGAGGACCGCCGCCGTGCCAGGGAAGCCGCCGAGGTCCAGGCCCACGCCGCCGAGTCCCGCGCCGACGAACACCCCGAGGCTCATCCCGGCGGCGTTGACGCTCAGTGCCGTGCCGCGCAGGGGGCCGCAGCGCCGTACGAGCAGGGTGGTGACGCACGCCGCAACCGTCGCGTGCCCCACGCCGACGAGCGCCGTCAGCGGCAGGGCCAGCCAGAGGGACCGGGTGAAGAAGACGCCCACCAGCGCGGCCAGCGCCACCACCAGCCCCAGCGTCATCAGCCGTTCCCCCGAGATCCCCGCCCGTTCGACGCTCAGCAGCCGTCCGGCGAACAGGTTCCCGAGGAAGAACGACGTGCCGCTGAGCGTCCACACCATCGCGAACGGTCCCGGCGCCAGCCCGAACCGCTCGTCGTAGAAGGCGGCGAGATAGGCGAGGTACCCCATGAACGCGGCCGTGCGCAGCATGGCGACCAGGACCAGCGGCACCACGCCGGGCAGGGCGCCCAGGAGCCGGAACGACTCCACGTAGCCGGGCCGCTCCACCTCGTCGTTGGCCCGCGCCTCCGCACCGGGCTCGGCCTTCCGCCGGCCGCGCAGCAGGAAGTACAGGGACAGTGCGGAACAGAGCGCGGCGATGACCCACAGGTCGCCCCGCCAGCCCCACAGCAGCGCCGGCAGCGCCACGAGCGGCGCGGCGAGGAGCGCGGTCAGCGACTGGGTGGCGGTGATGAGCGTCGCCGCGCGGCCCGCGGCGGCGTCGTCGTCGAAGCGGTCGGCGGCGGCCGCGGTCAGTGCCGGGTTGAGGACGGCCGTACCGGCGCCGACGAGGAGGCAGAAGGCGGCCAGCAGGAGGAGGTCGCCGCCTGCGCCGAGTGCCGCCGAGACCGCGAGCACGGCGAGGCCGCCTGCGGCCGCCCACTCCCGGCGGACGCGGTCGATCAGCGGGGCCAGCGCGGTGCCCACGGCGAGGGCGGCCAGGCCGCCGAGGCCGCGCAACTGGCCCAGGGCCGCGACGCCGCCCCCCGAATCGTCGGCGATCGGGACGAGGAAGGTGCTGTAGATGGTGAAGGGCACCAGACCCACGGCGGAGGCCAGCATGAACGGCCACAGGACGCGGGCCATGCGCAGGTCGCCGGGGACGGCTGCCGCGTCCGCGACGGCCTTGTCCGCCACTGCCGTCGCGTCCGGCCCGGCCTCCGGTCCGGGGGTCGACGGACCCGGGGCGGCCCCGGCCGCGGCCCCCGGGATCGCGGCCTCCGTGACGGCGGCTTCCGGGTGGCCCCCGGAACCCGCGCCCGCACGGGCCGCCGGCTCCGGCCGCGTCCCCGTGGTCGGTGATGGTGAGGGTGCGGGGCCCTGGGTCTCGCTGCTCACGCCTGCCCCACCCGGTACCGGTAGAGCGCGGTCGCGTCGGCGCTGAACTGCGAGAACGGGAAGGGCTCGGCGGACAGCGCGGTCACACCGGCACCGAGGAAGGCACGGGCGACGGCGCTGCCGGTCTGGGCGTAGACCACCAGGGGCAGGGCGTGCTTGCGGCAGTGTTCGAGGATCCGGTCGAAGCTGCCGTTGCTGAGGGTCATGCCGGTGGCGACCACGGCGTCGGCCGCGTCCAGGACCTGGTCCATGTCGTCGGTGACCGGGTCGCCCCAGTTGGTGGTGCGCAGGTTGAAGTCGCAGGGCAGCGGCACACCGCCCTGCTCGCGTATCGCCGCGACGAGCGGGTTGACGACGCCGATGAGCGCGACCTTCGCCCCCGGGGCGATGTCGAGGAGCCCGGCCACCGCGGCGTCCCGCGCCCGGGCCCGCTCCTCGGGCGTACCGGTGGGCAGGGTGACGGTCTCGGCCTCCGCCGCGTCGCGGTGCGGCCGTACGCGGCCGAGGTAGGCGTCGAGCGCGGCGACGCGCACCGGCGCCGACTCGTGCCGGAGGAGGGTGTCGAGGGTGTGGCCGGAGGCCTCGGCGCAGAAGTCCGGGGGGAGTTCGCCGGCTTCGAAGGAGCAGGCGCCGAAGGCGTCGCCGGAGCGGAGCAGCAGGTAGTGGTTGCGGTAGGTGACCTGGCTGCCGGCGAGTCGGGTGGTGTGGTGCAGCCAGAAGGCGCTGGTGACGGCCAGCTCGCCGGGGAGCGGCCCGAAGGCGCCCTCCAGGGCGGCCTGCTGGAGCTCCGGTACGGACTGCGGCTGTGTGGGAGACATGGCGGTTCCTTCTCGAGTGTGTGCGGACACGGGTGTGGTGGGGCACCGGTGAGGCGCCCCCGTGGGGTGCGGCACCAGGGGCGCCGCGCGAGGGGTGGTGCGTGGAGGGGGACGGGGGGGACGAGGGGGGGGAGGGGGTCAGGGCAGGTCGGCCAGCCGTTCGGCGCGGTAGGGGAGGTCGGACAGCTCCGGCCGCCCGGCCGGCTGGAAGCACAGCAGGAGCGAGCGCCGGTCCGCGGCCGACCGGTTGGGCCCGGAGCGGTGCACGACGAGACCGGGGAACATCAGCACCGATCCGGCCGGTGCCTCGACGGTCACGGCGCCGCGCACGTCGGTCCGCGCCACGTCGACCAGCAGACCGGTGGGTTCGGACCGGTCCCGCGGCACGGGCCCGGCCAGGTGGCTGCCGGGCACGAGCACGAGCGCGCCGTTGTCGGCCGTGACGTCGTCGAGGAAGACCACCGCGGTGGCGATGTCCCGGGCGGCCGGGCCCGCGCAGCAGTACCAGTACGGATGGTCCTGGTGCCAGGGGAACTCCGACCCGACGCCCGCCCGCTTGAAGTTCAGCTTGGACGTGAACCTGCCCAGCCGGGCGCTGCCCACCATCCGCCGCATGGGCGCGGTGATCCGGTCGTCGGTCCACAGGGCGTCGAGCACCGGGTCCAGATGGGTGACGGGCGACAGGCTGCGCACGACGGGCGGACGGGCCCGCGGCTCCCAGTGGACGGTGGTGCCGTCCACCCTCTCCAGCCGGTGTCCGTCCGGCCACACGGTGACCTCGGTGGTGTCGTCCGGGGCCCTCCCGGTCACCCGGGCGAGCACGGACTCCGCCGCCTGGCCCAGGGCCGTCGTCTCGGCGGCCCCGAGGAGCCGCGGCAGGAGGACGACACCGCGGGTGAGCTGCTCGTCGAGGGACAGGTCGAGGGACATGGGGCACCTTCCGGTCGGTCGCGGTGGGGGGAAGCGGACTGATCCGCTCCGCCTCGCGACGGACGCTAGGCCGTCTCCGCCACCAGGGCGGGCGCGCCACGCAGCAGCGCGCTGTCGGCCGGCGGCCAGTCCATGGCCGACCACGGGTGCCTGAGCTGGTCCTGCGTCGTCACCTCGTGCGGACGCATGGCGCCGAGCCCGCGGGCGTCGGAGTGGTGGGCGTAGGCGCTGTCGACGTAGCGGTGTCCGGTGTCGGCGGCGAGGAAGACGTACGTCCTGTCGGTGTCGCGTTCGCGCTCCCAGAGGGTCGCGAGGTACGCGGCGCCGGCGGACAGGCCGGCGAAGATGCCGCTGGCGCGCAGGAGTTCGACGGCGCCGGACATGGCGTAGTCGAAGTTGACCCAGTGGATGCGGTCGTACAGGTCGTGCCGGACGTTGTGGAACGGGATGGAGCTGCCGATGCCGGCGATGATCATGTCGGGGTCGGAGACGTGCTCCGCGCCGAAGGTGACGCTGCCGAACGGCTGGACGCCGACGAGCGTCACGTCACGGCCCGCCTCGCGCAGATAGGTGGCGATGGCGCCGGTGGACGCGCCGGTGCCGACGCCTCCGACGAGCGACAGGGGGCCCTCGGGGACCTCCTTGCGGATCAGGTCGGCGACGTCGCGGTACCCGAGGTAGTGGATGGAGTCGTGGTACTGGCGCATCCAGTGGTAGTGCGGGTTCTCGCGCAGCAGCTCGCCGATCCGCTCGACGCGGAGGTTCTGGTCCAGGCGCAGGTTCTTGGACGGCCGGACCTGTTCCAGGGTGGCGCCGAGGATCTCCAACTGGACGCGCAGGGTGCGGTCCACCGTGGTGGAGCCGACGACGTGGCAGTTCAGGCCGTACCGGTGGCAGGCCAGGGCGAGCGCGTGGGCGTAGATGCCGCTGGAGCTGTCGACGAGCGTGTCGCCGGGCTTCACCTGCCCGGTCTCCAGCAGGTGGCGCACCGCGCCGAGTGCCGAGTACAGCTTCATCGTCTCGAACCGCAGACAGACCGCTCCCGGCGGGACCGCCACCACGTCCGGCTCCTTGACCGCCTCGGCTATGTGCTCGTGCATGTCCTCGTCCTCCCCGTCAGACGGCGTCGTGCCGGATGAGCTTGAACAGGTACGCCTGGCAGTTGTCGCCCTCCCACGTCTGGCGGTGCAGCACGACGGGGCGGAAGCCGGCGTCGACGGCGTGGGCGACGATCCGCTTCAGCTCGGCGGTGTTGGAGACGATCAGGTGGATCTCGCCGTCCGGCGCGAGCAGGTCGCGGGTCACGATCTGGTCGAAGAAGCGCAGGACGATCTCGGCGCCCACGCAGACGTTGCGCACCACCGTCGGGTCGTCGCTCGTCCGCCTGGAGACCGCCGGCGGGTTGAACGTGACGACGTCCAGCCGGGCGGAGTCCGGGAACTCCTCGAAGAGGTTCGACACCAGCGGCCGGAAGACGGTGTCCGACCGGTCCCCGACGATCCGCGCGTAGTGCCCGGCGGCCGCGGCCACGCTGTCCGGGTGGACGTCGACCGCGTAGACCTCCCGCGCCCCCAGGGTGCCGGCGATCACGGCCTCGACGCCCAGGCCGACGCCCATCGCCGCGTACGAGCGGCCCCTGACGGGGATCGTGCCGTCCAGCAGGCGGTCGTGGACGATGCGGCTGGTGTCGCCCGGCTTGAAGACCCCCGGCGGCAGGGTGAACGTCCAGCCGTTGTAGTCGTACGTCCGCTCGGTGTGGATGTCGGACTGGGCGCTGTTCAGGGCGAGGATCTCGTCTCCGGGCAGCGTGTCGGGGAGCGAGTCCAGCAGGGCGCGGACGTCGGTCCGGGACGCTGCGGTGCCGGCTGCGGGCCGGTCGGTCATGGGTCCTCCGTGGTCGTCGGATGGGAAGGGACGTGCGTGTGCTCAGGCACCGGACGCGGTCGGCGCGGTCAGACCCGTGTCGCTCGGGTCCGTGTCGCTCGGGTCCGTGTCGCTCGGGTCCGTGTCGCTCGGGTCCGTGTCGCTCGGGTCCGTGTGGGTCGGGTCCGTGTGGGTCGGGTCCGTGTGGGCCGGGTCCGTGTCCGTGGGGCCCGTGTCCGGGGGAGCCATGTGGGGCGGGCCCCCGTGGGGCGCAGGGGTGTGGGGCCGACCCTGGTCGGCCGTACCCGTGTCCGCCCGCCCCGTGCCCAGGTCCATGGCGCTGACGAGCCGCCGGGTGAGCGTGGCCCGGGGCGCGCGCAGCACGTCGTCGGGCGGGCCGGTCTCGACGACGTGCCCGTCGTCGACGACGACGACGTGGTGGGCGACCCCGGCGAGGAGCGCGAGGTCGTGGCTGACCCAGAGGAGCGCGGTGCCGTGCTCCTCGCGCAGCCGCGCGAGCTCGGCGAGGACGGCCGCGGTGGCGGCCGGGTCCAGAGCCGTGGTGATCTCGTCGCAGACCAGGACGTCGGGCGTCGCGATGACCGCCCGTGCCAGGGCCGCCCGCTGCAGCTCGCCACCGGACAGGCCGGCGGGCCGCCGTGCGGCACTCGCCCCGTCGAGCCCCAGACGGCTCAGCAGCCGCAGCGCCTCGGCGCGCGCGTCGCCGGGCGCGAGGCCGCGGAGCCGTACGGCGGTACGGGCCACCTGCTCGACGACGGGGCGCCGCTCGTCGAAGGAACCCCGCACCTCCTGCCACACGTACTGCACGCGCCGCTTCTGCTCGCGGGTGCGCCGCCGCAGCACGGGCAGGGCCACACCGTCCAGGAGCACGTGTCCGCGGTGCCGTTCGTGCAGGCCGGCCACACAGCGTGCCAGGGTCGTCTTGCCGCTGCCGGACAGTCCGGCGACCCCCACGCAGGCCCCGGCCGGCAGGCGCAGGTCCACGGAGCGCAGGACCGGATCGCGGCCACGGCCGCGCAGGTGCGCGGAGAGCCCGCGCACCTCCAGGACGGGAGGCCGGTCGGGGGCCGTGGGGACGTGGCGTACGGTCCCCGGCCGGGGCCGGGCGGGCAGGGCCTCCGCGGGGGTCCCCGAGGCCGTCACCCTGCCCCGCTCCAGGACGACCACCCGGTGGGCGAGGGCCCGCACCAGGTCGTGGTCGTGGCTGAGCAGCAGGATGCCGAGCCCCCGGCGGGTGAGCGAGGCCAGTTCGTCCGCCAGCCGCATCCGCGCCACCGTGTCGAGTCCGGTGCTCGGCTCGTCGAGGACCAGGACGCGGGGCCGGCACACCAGCGTCTGGGCGAGCGCCACGCGCTGGCGCTGCCCGCCGGAGAACTGGTGCGGGAAGCGCCGTACGACGTCCCGCCCCGGGGGGAGCTGGGCGGCCTGGAGGGCCTCGGCCACCGCGACCGGCGGCGCGGTCTCCGGGCGGTGCAGCCGCGCCAGTTCGGCGAGGACCGGGCCCGTGCGGCGCGCCGGGTTCAGCGCGCTCCCCGGGTGCTGGGGCATGTACGCGACGACGCGCCCGAGTACCGAGGCCGCCTCCGCGGTCGGCCCCCGCTCGTCCACGACGGTGACCCCGCCGACGCGGACCCGGCCGCTCAGCCGCACGCCCGGCCCCGCCTCGCCCAGGAGCGACAGGGCCGCGGTGGTCTTGCCGCTGCCCGACGGGCCGACGAGCGCGGTGACGCGCCCCTCGTCCAGGTCGAAGTCGGCCGCGTCGAGCAGCACCGAGCCCCCGGCGTGTGCGGTCAACCCGCGGACGGTGACGAGCGCGGTCATCGGACGGCCTCCTGCGTACGGTGCCGGGAACGGGCCAGCAGACGGTCGGCGAACAGATTGAGCCCCACGGTGAACAGGACGAGCATCGCGGCCGGCGCCAGCACGGCCCACGGCTGGAGCAGCAGGCCCTCACGCCCGCGCGCGATGCTCACCGCCCAGTCGGGCGCCGTCGGGTCCAGCCCGAGGCCGAGGAAGTTCGCCGAACCGACCAGGAACACCGCGAGGGTGACCCGCGTGCCGATGTCGGCGGCGACCGGCGCGAGCACCGACCGCGCGACGAGACCGAACTGGACGCGGGCCCAGGACTCGCCCTGCAGCCGCAGGGCCTCGGCGACGGGACCGCTCGCCGCGTCCAGCGCCGCCGCCCGGACCAGCCGGGCCACGGGCGGGACGTTCACGGCGGCGACCGCAAGCGCGATGGCGACCGGGGAACCCCGCCAGCCCACCGCTACCACGCTGATCACCAGGAGCGTGGGCAGCGGGAGCAGCACGTCGAGGGGCCGGATCAGCAACTCGTCCAGCCACCGCCGGCGGGCCGACGCCGCCACCAGTCCGGCCAGCCCGCCCACCAGGTAGGCGAGGGCGACCGCGCCCAGGGCCATGCCGAGCGCGCTGCGCCCCCCGTGCAGCAACAGGGCCAGCACGTCGCGGCCCAGGGCGTCCGTCCCGAGGAGGTGCTCGACGTCACGCGCCGCGTACGGGGCGGCCAGCCCGGGGGCGGGGGCGTCGGCGAACAGCGGCCCCAGCACGGCCACGCCCAGGGGCAGGGCGACGAGGACGGCGCCGACCGACGCCCCGAGGGCGCCCAGGGGGCCGGGCCGCCGCTTCGACGGCTTCACCGCAGGACCTCCGTCCGTGGCACGAGGCGATGGCAGACCAGGTCCGCCGCGAGGCTGAACAGCAGCGCCGCGGCCGCGACCACCAGGGCGAGGCCCTGCACGGTGGGTACGTCCCGCGCCTCGACCGCCCGCACGAGGGCGGTGGCCACGCCGGGCACGGCGAAGACCGCCTCGACGATCAGCACACCGCCGACGAGGTTGTCGCCCACGCGTGCCAGCTCCTGGATGCCGGGGATCGCCGCGTTGGGCAGGAGGTGGCGCAGCAGCAGCGTCCGGCGGGGCACGCCCAGGCGCCGGGCCTGGGCGACGTACCCCGCGCCGAGCACGGAGACCACGCCCGCGCGCACCTGGCGGGAGAGCAGGCACACCATGCGGGCGGCCACCACCGTGACCGGCAGGACCAGCAGCGTCGGTTCGGCGAACAGGTCCGCCGTCCCGACGCCCACCCACGTGGCGGGCAGCAGGCCGAGCTTGAGGGACAGGCCGGCGACGAGCAGCAGCGCCAGCACGAAGTCCGGTACGGCGTTGAGCGCCAGGGTGACGGAGGAGACGGCCCGGTCCAGGCGCCCGCCCTCCCGCAGCCCGGACGCGACCCCGAGCAGCAGGGCGAGCGGCAGCACGACGGCGAGTGTCACCGCTCCGAGCACCAGGGTCGTGCCCACGGTGTCGGCGAGGATGTCGCGTACCGGACCGCCGCTGACCAGGGAGGTGCCGAGGTCGCCGGTCGCCAGTCCCGCCGCCCAGTCGGTGAACCGTTCCACCGCGGGCCGGTCCAGGCCTAGTTGCTCGCGCAACGCCGCGACCTGCGCGTCGGTGGCGTCCTCGTCGTTGCGGACGTCGGCCGCGTCACCCGGCAGGAGGGCGGTCAGGACGAAGACCAGCACCGCCAGGAGCGCGAGTTGGCCGACGCCCAGGGCGAGCCGCTGCAGAGCGTACCCACGCATCGTCAGGCCAGCCACACCTTGTCGAAGCGGGCGGAGTGCAGGGTGTTGGGCGGGGCCGCCTCCATGCCGCGGACCCGCGACGAGACGGCGTTCAGCCAGTCCGGGTGGCCCCACACGAGCAGACCGCCCTCGTCGTGCACGGTGCGCTGCAAGGCTCCGTACAGGGCGGTGCGTTCGGCCGTGTCGGTGGTGGACTGGGCCTTGGCGAACGTCGCGTCGAAGTCCTTGCGGCGCCACGCCGAGGCGTTGAACGCGGACGTGCTGAGCAGCCGGTCGTTGATGTAGTTGGGGATGGTCATCGCACCGGAGCGGTGGCTGCCCATGACGCCCTTGGCGAGCTGGTCCTTGAAGTACGTCTCCGAAGGCCCGGTGGTCACCTTCACCCGCAGGCCGGCGTCGGCGGCCTGCTCGGCGAAGAGGGTCGCGGCCTCCACGAAGCCGTTGGCCACCGACGAGGTGTAGATGGACAGCGTCCTGTTGAGCGCACCGGCCTTCTTGAGCAGGGTGCGCGCCTCGTCGACGTCACGCGTGCGCTGGGGGACGTCCCCGGGGTAGTACTGGTAGCCCTTGCCGAACATGTCGTTGCCGACGACGCCCTGGCCGGCGAGGACGACCTGCACGAGCTTCTCGCGGTCGGCGAGCAGCTTGAGGGCCAGGGTGACCCGGGGGTCGTCGAAGGGCTCCTGGTCGCACTTCATCACGAGGGCGTGGGCGGTGCTGCCCTTGGCGGCCAGGATCCGTACGGCCCTGTCGGCCTGGACGGTCCGGGCGAAGGTCGGCGTCATCTCGTAGCCGAACTCCGCCTCCCCGGCCCGCAGGGCGTTGCCCCGGGCGTCGGCGTCGGCGGACAGGATCCGCAGCTCGTCGACGTACGCGCCGCCGTCCCAGTGGTCGTCGAAGCGGGTCGCGGCGAAGGAGCGGCCCGCCTGGAACGACGTCAGCCGGAACGCCCCCGTCCCCACGGGCTTGGCCGGGTCGGCGTACCGGGCGCTGACGACGGCCGTGCCCAGGGTGCCGAGGAGGGCCGGGAACTCGGCGGCGGGCCGCTTCAGCGCCACCTCGACGACGTTCTTGCCCACGCCGCGGCTCTTGCCGAGGTCGATGACGGAGAGCATGCCCTGCGCGAAGTGGTCGGTCGCCTTGGGGTCGAGGACGCGGGCGAAGGTGAAGAGGACGTCCTCGGGGGTGAGGGCCTTCCCGTCGTGGAACAGCGCCTTGCGCAGGGTGAAGCGCCATACGGTGGCGTCGGCGTTGGACTCCCACTTCTCGGCGAGGCGCGGCACGGGCTTCATCCCGGCGTCGAGCTCCACGAGCCGGTCGAACAGGGCCTTGGTGCGGGCCATGTCGATGGCCAGGGCCTCCGCGTGCGGATCGATGGTCTCCTGCTCGCCGCCGCCGGTGAACAGGGCCCGGAACCGGCCGCCGCGCCGGGGCTCCCCCTTGCCCCCACCCGCGGCCCCCTCCCCGGAGCCCGCGCCACCGCCACCGCACGCGGTCAGGGCCAGACCGCCGGCGGTCGCGCCGGTCAGGGCGAGGAACTCTCGACGGTTACGGAAGATCGACATGCTGCTCCCAGGGCTCACGTGACGGACCCCGCGCCACACGGCCGCAGGACGGTGCGGAGGGGCGCGGGGCGTGAGCAGCATTGCCCAGATGAAAACGATTGTCAATCCAATCTGACGATCAGTCGATCGGTGGGCCGGGTGGCGCGCGGGCGTCGCGCGGGCCCCTCGGGTGCGCGCACGCGCCGCCGCCACCGCCGCGGCAGGGGACGGGCAGGGCTGGTCGACTGCCCCTCCGCGGCGTGCGCCAGGTTGCGGCGGTGTGACCAGGGTGAGGACGAGGCGGTGGGTGTGGCTGGGCGTCGGTGCGGCCGTGCCGGCGCTGCTGCTGGTGGCGCTGCCGGCGGTGTACTTCGTGACCGTCCACGGATGCGGCGAGGCGGAGCACCGCCTCGCCCGGACGATGGCCCGCGAGGCGGTGCTGGCGGTCGCGCCCGCGCGCGGGGCGGAGCGGGTCGACACGTACGAGGGGTGCGACGACGACGACCTCTTCGTGTGGGCGGGGAGGACGTACCGCTACGGCGGTCCCGCGGAGGCCGCACTGCGCCGCTACCGCGAGGCGGCCGAGGCGGACGGCTGGCGGCAGCGGACCGTGGCCGCGGGTGATCCCGTGTCCGGCTGTCTCGGCAAGGAGCTGGGCGGCACGACCGCGTATCTGACGGTGGGCGAGACGGACGGAGGTCTCCTCGACGTGTCCATCACGGCTGACCGGCAGGGCTCGGAGTGGTGCTGACTACCTCGGGTCGACGCCCGCGCCCCCGGCGGGCGGCGGCGTCTGCCACAGCCTTGCCAGGTACGCGGTGAGGGCCTGGGTCACGCCACCGTCCGCACGGTCCGGGTGGGCGAGGGTCCACTCGTCCACGGCCGTGAAGACCGCCACCGTCACCATGGTGAGCAGCTCGGCGCTCGGCCCGGGGTCGATCACCCCGACGCGCAGGCCGTTGTCGACGAGACGGTGGATCCAGGAGTCGTCGGCGTGCTCCAGGCCCCGGCCCGCGGCCAGTACGGCCCGGTCGTCGGGGTGGGTGCGCAGGTGCTCCGCGAGCCGGGAGGCCCCTTCCGCCAGCTGCGCCCACAGCTCGCCCGCCGTGGCGACCTCCGTCCACGGGCCGAGGGCGGCGAGCGTCCGGCGGGCGGCGTCGCCGACCACCGCGTCGAACAGGTCCTCCTTGCCGTCGAAGTAGTGATAGGCGGACGTCTTGGAGATGCCCGCCTCGGCGATGATCCGGTTGAAGGAGGCCGCGTCCCTCCCGGCCCGGGCGAAGTGCGCGCGGGCCACGGCGAGGAGGGCCGCCTGGGTGTCGGAGGGCAGCCGGTGGAAGCGGGGCAGGGGCATGGGCGTGCCTAACCGGCGACGGTGGGTGAGGGGGCGGCCGGCGGCCGTACGGGCGTGAGCGTACGGCCGGCCCGGGCCGTCAGACCCCAGTGCGCCACCCACAGGGGGACCGCGACCGCTCCGCCGACGTACCCGGCCGCGCCGGGGAAGAGCGACAGGATCTGGAAGGCGCACCAGCCGTGGCCGAGCACCGCCCACCGCCGGACGAACCGGCGATCCACCCGGCCGTCGGCGGCCAGTGACCTGGCGCCGGCGTGCACGATGAAGAAGTCCTCGGTGAAGTTGTACGGGATCGCGAACATCCACCACACGGACGCGGGGCTCCGCTCGGCGGCGCCGGGCCGTACGCGCTCCAGCATCCGCTGGAGCGCCCGGCAGTAGAGCGCGACCAGCCCCAGGAAGACCAGGACGACGGCGAGCGCGACGGGCACGCCCAGCCCCCCGACCTCGCCGAGGAGTCCGCGCCCCCACTGCGGGGCCCAGAGCGGCTGACAGAGCAGGAAGGTGACCGCGGCGGTCCCCGCGGCCTTCACCCAGGCGATCACAAGGCGAATGTACTGGTGGTACACACCGCTGGTCCACGCCTGGGGCGGCCGCGGGTGGACCGTCAGGCAGCGGCGTCGGCCAGCCACAGGTCGGGGCCGAAGACCTCGTAGCGGATGGCGCGCGCGGGGACACCGCTCCGCAGCAGCTGTGCCCTGGCCTCGCGCATGAACGGGAGCGGACCGCACAGGTACACGCTCGCGCCGGCGGCCGGCTCCAGCCCGGCGAGGTCCATCCGCCCCGTCCGCGAGCCGGGCTCGTCCACCGCGTCCCGCTCGTACCAGAACGTGGCGCGCGCATCGGGCAGCGTGCCGATCAGCCGCCGGGTGTCGGCGCGCAGCGCGTGGTCGGCGGGTGAGCGGTCGGCGTGCAGGACCGTGACCGGGCGGGCGGACCCGGTGGCCGCGAGGTGCTCCAGCATGGCGACCATCGGGGTGCAGCCGATACCGGCGGAGACCAGCAGCAGCGGCGCGTCCCCGTCGTCCAGCACGACGTCGCCGAAGGGGGCGGAAAGGGTGAGCTCGGCACCGACCCCGACCGTACGGTGCAGCAGGTTCGACACCTCGCCCTCGGGTGCGCCGTCGCCCCGCACGCGCTTGACGGTGATCCGGCGCGTCTCGTCGCCGGGGGCCGAGGAGAGGCTGTACTGACGCAGCTGGTGCACGCCGTCGGGCATCCGCACGCGCACGCTGACGTACTGCCCGGCCCGGGCGCGCGGGGCGGGGGCGCCGTCGGAGGGCCGCAGCAGGAAGGAGGCGGTGTCGGGGGTCTCCTCGCGGCGTTCGACGACCGTCCACCGCCGCCAGGGGTGCCCGGGGCGCACCTGGGCTTCGAGGTAGAGGCGCGCCTCCTGGGCGACGAGGGCGCCGGCCATCAGCCAGTAGACCTCGTCCCAGGCCGCCGCGACGTCCGGGGTGACCGCCTCGCCGAGGACGTCCACGATGGCGGCGAACAGGTACTTGTGCACGATCGTGTACTGGTCTTCGGTGACGCCGACGGCCACGTGCTTGTGGGCGATGCGGGCGAGCAGGGCGTCCGGGCGGGTGTCGGGGTCGGCCAGCAGCGCACCGGCGAAGGCGGCGATGGATCCGGCCAGTGCCCGGCGCTGCGCCCCGCTGGCCTGGTTCCCGCGGTTGAACATGCCGTCCAGCAGCTCCGGGCGCTCGGCGAACATCGTGGCGTAGAAGCGGGTGGTTATCTCGTCCAGGGCCCCGCCGACGGCAGGCAGGGTGGCCCGGATCAGCGCGGCCGACTCGGCAGACAGCATGACGCTCCTGAGGAAAAGGGGGGAGAGGTGACGCTGCCGCAGGGCAGGCTCCCCCTGGTGTAGCAGTCCGAGGACCGCCCCGGGTCGCGCGCAGGCACGACGCGGGACCAAGGTCCCGGCGGTCAGGGCCCCCCGGCCCGGTACGGAGCGCGCGAGCCGGGACCACCGACCCCGGCGTCCGGCCCCGCACCCCCGCCGCCCCGATCCCTCCGCACGGGACGCACGGAACCGCACGGGCGCCACGGAGGGAGGCGGGCGCGTACGGCCGGGAGATCGAAAAGCTCGGGAAACATGACGGAACCTGTCAGGAATGAGCGGCACACTCCAGTCGTCCCGTGAGACCCACCCCCAAGGAGTGAGTGATGTCGCCCTCGATCGTCTTCATCGTCTACGTCAACGACGCGCCCGCGGCAGCCGACTTCTACGCGGACCTCCTGGAGATCAAGCCGACCTTCCAGCACCCCGCGTACATCGCCTTCAGCCTGGGCGAGGATGCGGAGCTCGCGCTCTGGAGCGGGCGGATCGACGACCTGACGCCGTCGGTGCGGCGCACCAGCGAGGTCTGTCTCACGCTGCCCGGCGGCCCCGAAGCGATCGACCGGCGGTTCGAGCAGTGGGAGGCGAAGGGCGTCCGCGTGGTCAGCCGGCCGAGCGACGAGGTGTTCGGACGCACGTTCGTCGTCGCGGATCCGGACGGCAACCTGATCCGCGTCGCGCCCGTCGACTGACGGCGGGCCGCCGCCCCTCGCCAGACGCCCCGTTCGCCCCCGCGGACCGCCGCCGGCCGCCCCGGCGCCGGTCGGGAACGGCGACGCGGCGCGCGCAGGCGCGCGGCCGACGGACACGCCTTGCGGCGCCGCACCCCGCGGGGTGCGGCGCCGCAAGGCGTGTCCGATGTGCGGCAGCCGCGTACCCCCGTCCGCCGCACGGAGGTGTCCCGGGCGACGCCCCCATGGCGCCGCCCGCGACCCGGCCCGCCCCCACCGGCCCGTCAGAAGTCCCTGACCGCGGCCGGCGATCCCGGCGGAGACGGGTGCGCTCCGGGAAGCGGGGTGCCGACCTTCCCCGGCGCTCCCGTCACACGCCGTCACCCGTGCTCGGGGCGTGGTCCCGGGCTTCCGCTCCAGGGGTGTGCGCCGGGGCGGGAGCGGCACCCTCCTCCTGTTCCTCGTGCGCTGCCGGCTTCACTCCCCGCAGCAGCAGGACGGCGCCCACCGCCAACGCGAGCATCAGGGGCGCGGCCACGAAGGCGTTGACCTGCAGGCCGCGGGCGAACGCCTCACGAGCGGCGTCCGCCAGGGCCGTGCCCGCCTCTCCCGGCAGGCGCGCCGCGCCCTCCAGCGCCGCGGCCAGCGTGTCGTCCGCACCGGCCGCTCCGGCGGGCGTGCCCCCGGGGTACGCGTCGGCCATGCCGGCGCGGTAGACGACGGTGGCGAGGCTCCCCACCACCGCGATGCCGAGGGCGCCGCCGAACTCGATGCAGGTCTCCGAGAGGGCCGCCGAGGGCCCGGCGCGTTCGGGCGGGGCGCTGCCGACGACCATGTCGGTGCCCAGGGCGGAGATCGGGGCCAGACCGGCGAACATGAGGACGGAGGCCGTCAGGACGAGGCCGGGACCGGTGTCCGCCGACACGCCCCAGAGGACGGCGAAGCCCACGGCCGCCAGCGCCATGCCCGCCCCGAACAGATGGGCCGGGGGCACCCTGCCCATGAGGGTGGAGGCCGCCAGCGCGGCGATCATGCCGGCGACCACGGCGGGGAAGATCCACATGCCGGTGCGGAGCGGGGAGAGCCCCAGCGCGCTCTGCAGGAACTGCGCGATGAGGAACTGCAGGCCCATCAGGAACATCACGGTCACGAGCAGCGTCATCAGCGACGCGCTGAAGGCCCGGTCGGCGAACAGCCGGATGTCGAGCAGGGGGTGCGCCAGGCCGCGCTGACGCCGGACGAAGACGAAGCCGACGACCGCGCCGACCACGACGGCCGCGGCGGAGACGGGCTCCGGACCGTGCTTGGCCATCTCCTTGAAGCCGTAGATCACGGACAGCACGGCGACCATCGACAGCACCGAGCTGGTGAAGTCGACGCGCCCGCCCTGCGGATTGCGGTACTCGGGCAGGAGGAGGGGCCCGAGGACGAGCAGCAGGACCATCACCGGGACGGCCAGCAGGAAGACCGAGCCCCACCAGAAGTACTGCAGGAGCACCCCGCCCACCACGGGCCCGAGGGCCCCGCCGAGCATGAAGCTGCTCGACCAGATGGTGACGGCGGTGGTGCGCTGCGCGGGCACCGGGAACATGTGGCGCACCAGCGACAGGGTGGAGGGTGCGAGGCTCGCTCCCGCCACACCCAGCAGGGCCCGTGCGACGATCAGCATCTCCGGCGTCCAGGCGTACGCCGTGAGCACCGACGCCACGGCGAAGGCGGCGGCTCCGAGCAGCAGCAGGCGCCGACGGCCCACCCGGTCGCCCAGGGTGCCCATCGTGATGAGGAAACCGGCGATCGCGAACCCGTAGATGTCGGTGATCCAGAGCAGTTGGGAACTGCTCGGGCCCAGGTCCGCGCCGATCTGGGGGATCGCCAGGTGCAGCAGGGTCAGGTCCATCGTGACCAGCATCGACGGAAGGGTCAGCACGGCCAGGCCGATCCACTCCCGTTTCGTCGCCCGTAAGGACGTGTCGTGCATCAGTGGGGTCTTTCCCTCCGTGCGGGGCCGGGCGGCGCGGGGCCGCGCCGGCGGGGGTGGCGTTCGTGACCGGGGCGGGCGACGGAGCTGGTCAACTCGGCGCGCCCGCCCGGGCATTACTCTGCCCGGGCGAGGTCGCGATGTCAGGCCGACGCGCGGCGGGCGATCAGGAACCGGGGGTGCCCGTCACCGTCGGTGTGGCTGGTGACCGACGTGAAACCGGCGTCGCGGACGAGGTCGGCGACGGCGTCCGCGAGGGCGTCGTGGTGCTCCACCGCCAGCACGCCGCCGGGGGTGAGCAGGCGTGCCGCCGCCGTGACCACCGAGCGCACCGTGTCGAGTCCGTCCCAGCCGCCGCGGACGGCGGCCCTGGGCTGGTGGTCCGACAGTTCCGGCACGAGCTGGATGCGGTCGGGTACGTTCGGCGGGACGGCCGTGACGAGGTCGACGCGGCCGCCGAGGTCCGTGAGGAGCCGCTCGTCGGTGACGTCGCCCTCGACGAAGTCGACGTCGGAGCCGACGCGCGGGGCCAGGCCGCTCCTGTTCCGTTCGGCCCACCGGAGGGCGGAGGCGGAGTTGTCCACGCCGGTGACGGTCGAGCCGGGGCGCAGGGCGCCGACGGCCAGGGCGACCGCCCCGGAGCCGGTGCACAGGTCGACCACCCGGGGGCGCTCGGCGGTGCAGCGGGCGAGAGCCTCGGTGACCATGGCCTCGGTACGCCTCCTGGGGATGTAGGCGCCTTCGCCGACCTCCAGCTCCAGGTCGAAGAAGCGGGCCCGGCCGACGAGGTACTCCAGCGGCTCCCGTTCGGCGCGGCGGGCCACCAGCGACCGGAACGCCTCGCTCTCCTTCTCGGGCAGCGGCTCGTCGGCGCCGCCGTCCTGGTCGTGACCGGGCATCGCGTGCGCGGCGAGGGCCAGGGCGTCGGCACGCGGCTCCGGGACCCGGGCCGCGGCGAGGAGCCCGGCCGCGTCGTCGATCAGATCGCCGGCCGACCGCGGGCGCCGCGCCGCCTGGGGGAACCTGGCACGGCAGTTGTCGTAGTAGGCGCGCAGCCACTTCGTCAACAGCGGTTCCGTCCGCGAGGCGGCCAGCAGGTCGGGCTGCGGGGTGAACTCCGGGTCGAGTTCCTCCGCCCAGGCGTCGTAGGTGGGCTTGAGGGCGACGTCGAAGAACTCCTGCCAGTCGGTGGGGACCTGCCAGTGCTGTTCGTACCCGGTGGCCAGGGTGTGCTCCACCGTCGTGTCGACGATGGCCCGCCGTGACACGCCCTGCAGCGGCGGCCGCTCGGGGGTGAAGGGGTCCAGGTCCAGCTGCGGGGTCTCGCCCGACATCCGCCGGCCGAACTCCTGGGCGAGCAGGGGGGACAGGAACAGCCCGTCCCGGTAGGTGCCGGTCATCATCCACAGACCGCTCAGGGGCGTCTCCCCGAGCAGCGGGAACCCGTCGAGGGAGATGGGCCGGTTGCCCACGTTCACGCCGACGACCGTGCTGGTCCACAGGTTGCGGCGGGTCTGGCGGTGGGAGCATTCGAGCAGGAACAGGATGTCCCGCATCACCGGGTCGGCCAGCGGGCGCGGACTGACGATGTTGGTCGCGCCGACGTAGACGCGTCCCGCGCCGCGCGGCACGATGTGCAGGCCGCACGCGAAGGCGCGGTTGGGGGTCCTGATCACGGAGTCGGGCTGCGTCCCGTCCTGGGTGGTGACGAGGGCGGAGACCCCGTAGCCGGCGACGAGCCGGGGGATGCAGTCGCCGAGCCCCGGTACGGAGTCCACCAGGTCCTGCGTGCCCACCCCGCCTGCCAGGAGCACCTGTCCCGCCAGGAGCCGTTCGCCGTTGTCCAGCACCACGCCGCACGCCCGGCCGCCCTCGCTGATCACGGAGGCGGCGTGGCCGTCCACGAGGGTGACGCCGAGGTCCCGCGCCGTCCGCTCGAGCCGCAGCAGCAGGCGGCCGGAGTCCACGGCGTGCTCGGAGGGGATGTGCAGGGCCTGCAGGGGGCGGGAGTTGGGGTCGGGGTCGAGCCAGGCGACGTCGGCCGGGTCGACCGTTTCGTAGGGCTCGTCGTGCTTCTCGAGCATCGAGCGGATCGCGTGGAAGTTCCCGCTGTCGATGCCCGCCGTGCCGACGCTGTTGAGCAGGACGGTGGTGCCGGTCGCGGTGAGGATGTCGCGGCCGTCGGACGACCCGCCGGAGATGCCCTCCAGCCACTCGGGCCAGATGTCCTTCGCCTTGAGGTCGAGGTCGAACTTGAGCCGGCCGTACTCGTTGTCCACCAGCGCGGTGGTCACCTCGCCGAAGCAGCCGAGCATGGCGCCGGCCGCCGTCGACGCGGCGTACGGGCGGTGCGTGCGGCCGATCAGGGCGACCGAGGCGCCGCGGCGGGCCAGTTCCACGGCGGCGGACGAGCCGAGGGCACCGTTGCCCACGACGATGACGTCGTGACCGGAGGTCTGGTCCGGGGCGGGTGTGTGAGGCATCGGGGGAGACTCCTTGAGGTGGGAGAGCCGTTGCGAGTGGGGGAGGAGGTCGGGTGGTCAGTCCTTGACGCCCATGCCGACCACACCGCTGTGGGTCATGGGGTGGTCCGTCTCGGTGCCCTCGTCGGGGCGCCAGTCGGCCATTCCGGTCAGGCCGGGCTCCAGCAGGGTGAAACCGTCGAAGAAGCGGCCGGTCTCGGCGGGGCCGCGGTTCTGCAGACTGCTGCCGAAGCCCTGGTACACCCCTTGGATCGCGTCGGAGGTCGTACCCGCGTCGTCCGGCCGGACGTAGGCGTGGGACACGATCAGGACGCTGCCGGGGGCCATGGCGTCGCGGAGTTCGGCGACCTTCGCCCGGGGGTCGTCCTTGTCGTCGATGAAGTGGAGGACGGCCGCGAGCGTCAGCGCCAGCGGCTCGTCGAAGTCGAGGAGGGCCCGGACGTCCGGGTCCGCGAGGACGTCGTGCGGCTTGAGGAAGTCCCCCCGCACGGCGACCGCGGCGGGGTCGTCCCCCAGGATGGCCCGGTTGTGCGCCACCCCCTCGGGATCCAACTCGACGTACGCCACGCGGGCGTCGGGCCTGACGCGCCGGGCCACGTCGTGGATGTTCCCGGGACCGTCGACCAGGTAGCCGGAACCGATGTCCAGGAACTGGGTGATGCCGCGCTCGGCGGCGTGCCGCACCGCGCGCCGCAGGAAGGCCCGGTTGGCGCGGATGGCGATGTCCAGGCCGGGCAGGGCCCGCAGCGCGGCGCTCGCGGCTTCGCGGTCGGGGTCATGGCTGTGGTCTCCCCCCACGTAGAAGTCGTACATCCGGGCGACGCTCGGGGCGCCCGCGGCCCCGTCCGCCGGGGGCTGGTCGGAACGTCGTTCCATGGTGTGCCTCCCTCTCCATCGGTGTGCGGTGCGTGGTGTGCGGTGCGTGGTGTGCGGATCCGGGGCGGGGTTGGGCCCGGGCTCGGGGGGCGGTCACGGCGCGTCGCGGCCGACGCGCTCCCAGACCAGGACGCGCCTCTCGACGGTGGACAGCGCGCCGCCCGTGAGGGTCAGCCGGTCCCCGTCCAGCTCCAGCAGCCGCACCTGGGCGCTGTCCAGCCAGTCCGGTCGGGCGGCGACGGTGAGGGTGTGGACCACCCGGTCGCCCTCGCGGTGCCACGTCCCCGCGTAGCTGAGGTACTCGGGGGGTCCCGCGGCGGGCATCATGTGGACGGCCACGTGCCCGGTGACGCTGTAGAAGAGCAGGCCGACGGGGGACTCCCCGAGCGGACCCGGGCGCCGCCCGCCGTCCGGGGCGAGGGTCTCGAAGGAGACCAGCCGCCACACCCCGGCCAGGTCGGCCGTCGGCCCCTGGGGGACCGGGGGCGTGGGCGCGGTCACGGGACGCGCACCGCGGGCGGGCGGACACGGGAGGCGTCGCCGCCCAGCAGGGCGTCGCGCGCGCTGTGCGCGATCTCGTGCGGGGAGCCGAGGGGGACGGCGCTGACGGCGTCCAGGCGCCGGACGTGCGTGTCGTCGAGTTCCAGGTCGAGCGCCGCGAGGTAGTCGTCGAGCTGGGCGGTGGTACGCGGCCCGATGACCGTGACCCGGGCCGCCCCGGCCCGCCGGGCGCGGATGTCGAGCCAGGCGACGGCGACCTGCCCGGGCGGGGCACCCACCTCCTTGGCGATCGAGAGCACCTCGTCGAGCACGGCGGTGCGGTGGCCGTCGGACTCGGTGCGGATGACGCGGCCGTGCCAGTCCGTGAGCCGGCCCTCGGAGCCGTTGCGGTACTTCCCCGTCAGCAGCCCCCCGCCGAGCGGCCCCCACAACGCCGCTCCGAGCCCCAGGGCCTCGGCCATGGGCAGCAGTTCGCGGTCGGCGGTGCGCTCGATCAGGCTGTACTCGGTCTGCACACCGACCACCGGCGTCCGGCCCGCGACCTCCCCGAGGGTCACGGCCCGCGCGGTGCGCCACGCCGGGAAGTTCGACAGTCCCGCGTAGCGGATCTTCCCCGCGCGCACGAGGTCGTCGAGCGCCACGACGATCTCCTCGACCGGGGTGAGGTCGTCGGGGAAGTGCGCCCAGTACAGGTCGACGTGGTCGGTCCGCAGCCGGCGCAGGCTGCCCTCCAGCGAGCGGATCACGGCGCTGCGGGAGTTCCCGGTGTTCAGGAGCGCGCGGTCGGCGGCGCTGACGCCGTACGAGAACTTGGTCGCCAGGGTGAAGTGGTCGCGCCGGCCGGCCAGGATCTCCCCGAGGAACGTCTCGGACTGGCCGTCCTGGTAGCAGTCGGCCGTGTCGACCAGGGTGCCGCCCGCCTCGGCGAACCGGTCGACGACGGCGCGCGCCTCGGCCAGGTCGGTGCCGCCTCCCCATGTGGAGCCGAAGTTGACGGTGCCGAGCGCGTAGGCGGACACCCGCAGCCCGCAGCGCCGGCCGAAGACCAGGTGGTCCATCACGTGGGTGCTCCCGTCCGCTGGGTGGTGACGAGGGACCGGGCTCTGTCCCGGACGACGTCGAGGAGTGGCGCGCGGTCCGCGCGGAAGTGGAAGTGGCCGCCGGGCAGGGACAGCCGCCCGGTGACGTGCTCCAGGTGGTCGGACCAGCCGTCGAGGGAGAGCCGATCGGCCTCCTCGGTCCCGCACAGGAGGGTCGCCGGGACGGGGAGGCGCGGACCGGGCCGGTGCTCGTACGCCTCCAGGACGCCCATGTCGCAGCGCAGGGGGTCCAGTACCAGCTTGCGCAGCCGGGGGTCGTCGTGCACCTGGTCGGACAGCGGACCCCAGCGCTCCTCGACCGCCGCGAGCAACTCGTCGTCGGGCAGGCCGGCCAGGGGGGCCTCCCGTCGGCCGGTGCCGATGACGTGCGGCGGCGGGCAGGACGACAGGATCAGATGGCCGGGTCCCTCGCGGCCCTTCCGGTGCAGGGCACGGGCGGTCTCGTAGGCGACGAGGGCCCCGAAGCTGTGGCCGAGGAAGACGGACGGGCCGGTGAAGGAGACCTGGGCCGTCAGGTCCTCGACCAGGGGTTCGAGCCGGTGGTAGGGGGGCTCGGCCAGTCTGGCCGACCTGCCGGGCAGTCGGACGCCCCGGACCCGTAGGTCGGTCAGGTCGTCGGCCCACATCAGGTACTCGCCGACCGAGCCGCCCGCGTGGGCGAAGACGTAGACGTTCGCCACCGCCTCGGTGCTCTCGCGGCGGCTGGCCAGCCAGCGTGGCGCTGTGGTGGGGCGGGGCATCGGACACCTCGATGTCGGGGCGGGGGGTTCGGGGGGCGTCATGACTCCAGCAGCCGTTCGACGGTGGCTGCCAGTTCGGCGGGCTCCGGCGCCTCGAACACCGACAGCACGTCGACGTCCACGGGGAACACCTCGCGGACGCGCTCCACGAGACGGGCCGCGACGAGCGAGTCGCCGCCCAGGTCGAAGAAGCTGTCCGAGGGCGCCACCTCGGAGAAGCCGAGGGTCTCCGCGTACAGGCGGAGGAGGGTGGGCAGGACCTCGGGCCGGCCGGGGTCCGGCCGTCCCGCGGGCGCCGGCTCCCCGGCGGTGTCGCCGGAGCCCGGGGCGGTGGGGTCCGGGGCGGTGGAGTTCCGGCCGCCGGACTCCGGGGCGGTGGGGCCCGCGGCGGCGGGCTCGCGGGCCGGCTCCACCAGGTAGCGCTCCCGCTCGTAGGGGTACGGGGGCAGCGGCAGCAGCCTGCGCGGCCGCTCACCGTGGACGTGCCGCCAGCGCACCGCGGCGCCGCTCAGCCACAGCCGGCCGAGGGTGTCGAGCGCGGTGGCGACGTCGTCGGACCCGTGTCCGCCGCCCGTCGGGGAGTCGGGGAGCACCAGGTGGTCCGGGCCGTACTCGGGGCGGGTGCGGGCCGCGGCGAGCAGCGGACCGTCCGCGGACGCGTCCAGCAGGACCCGCGCCCGGCCGGTCAGCAGCGCCGACAGCGCGCGGCCGGCGAGGTCCCCGCCCGTGTGCAGGGCCGCGCGGGCCCACCGGCCGGGGTCCGCGGCCTCCTCGTCGGTGAAGGGGCGGCCGAGCGGGGCGGCGAGCACCGGGACCCGCGGCGGCCCCAGGAGGCGGCCGGACAGGGCCGCGGTGAGGGCCGCTTCCAGGGCGGGCGCCGCCTCACCGGTCCAGCCGTGGGCGGGGTCCGTGAGGAGACGGACGGCGTCCGTGACCGTCAGGACCTTGGTGACCGCGGCGGCGACGAGCACGCCCGCCCCGACGCCGAGGACGGCGTGCGGCCGGACGCCGCAACGGATCCAGGCCATCGCCCGCGCGTACTCGTGGGCGAACGCGGCCACCCGCGCGGTCGTCCCCCCTCGGGGGACGTCGCGGTCGAGGAGGTCCCCGGCGCCGTCCCCGAGCCCGGCGGCGTCGTGGCACGCGTCCACGGCCTCGCGGTAGGCGGGTTCGGCCCGGTAGCGGTCGGGTGACGGCGCCAGGTCCCCGCCGCCGGAGAAGAGGAAGGCGACCTCCCGGGGCGCGGGGTGCCCGGTGGAGGCCACGGGGCGCGCTCCGTCCCGGCCTTCGAGGACCGCGACGGCCTCCTCCGCCCCGCGCACCACGGCGTAGGCCCGGCAGGCGCGTTCGCGGCGCCCGGACTGCAGGGTCCAGGCGAAGTCGGCGAGTCCTGCCGCGTCCGGCGCCAGGGAGCGCAGCCGCTCGGCGAGGCGCCGGGAGGCCGCCTCCAGGGCCCTGGGGGTGTCGGCGGACAGCACCAGCAGCTGCTCCGCGGCGGCGGGGGGCGCGGAGGGCCGCTCCGGCGGAGCCTCCTCCAGCACGACGTGGGCGTTGGTGCCGCCGATGCCGAACGCGCTGACCCCCGCCCGCCGCGGCCCGCCGTCCGCCGGCCACGGCACGGGGTGGGTGGCGACCCGGAAGGGACTGGCATCGAAGTCGAACTGCGGGTTCGGCTTGTCGAAGTGGAGGCTCGGCGGCACCTGTCCGTGCTGCAGCGCGAGGACGGTCTTGATGAGGCCGGCGGCCCCGGCGGCGGCGTCGGTGTGGCCGATGTTGGTCTTCACGGAGCCGATCCAGCAGTAGCCGGTCCGATCGGTGTCCTGGCGGAAGGCCTCGGTCAGCGCGGTCAGTTCGATCGGGTCGCCGAGCGGCGTGGCGGTGCCGTGGGCCTCGACGTACCCGATGTCCGCGGCGTCGACACCCGCGGCGAGCTGGGCCGCGCGGATCACCGCCGCCTGCCCCGCCACGCTCGGCGCCGTGTAGCCGATGCGGTCGGCGCCGTCGTTGTTGACCGCGGTGCCGCGCACCACGGCGAGCACCGGGTCGCCGTCCGCCCGCGCGTCCGCCAGCCGCTTGAGGACGACCACGCCCACCCCGTCCCCGCCGACCGTCCCGTCCGCCCCGGCGTCGAAGGCGCGGCACTCGCCCCGGGCGGAGATGATGCCGCCCGGGGTGAACTGGCTCTCCTTGGCCGGGACGTGGACGGCCGCGCCGCCGGACAGCGCGACGTCGCACTCGCCCGCCAGCAGGGAGCGGACCGCCGTGTGCAGGGCGACCAGCGAGGTGGAACAGGCGGTCTGGACGGTGACGGCCGGCCCGGTGAACCCGAGCTTGTACGCGACCCGGGAGACGAGGTAGTCGGGGGCGGAGCCGAGGAGGATCTCCCAGTCGGTGACCGAGGGCAGGTCCTGACGGCGCTCGCGCAGCGTCTGCGCGTAGCCGATGTCCGTCCCGCCGCCGAAGACGCCGAAGACGTGCCGGCTGCGCGACGGATCCTGACCGGCCCTCTCCAGGGCCTCCTCGGCGCACTCCAGGAACAGCCGGTGCTGCGGGCTGATGAGGCGCGCCTCCCGCGGGGCGTAGCCGAAGTGGCGGGCGTCGAACCACTCGGGGTCGTCGAGCAGGCCGCGCGCGGGCGTGTACCACGCGCTCGTGCCGTCGGCCCGGTCGCCGCGCACCGGCTCCGGGGCGCGGCGGGTGAGGGACTCCACCCCGCCGACCAGGTTCCGCCAGAAGTCCTCCGGGTCCCGCGCGCCCGGGAAGCGGCAGGCCATGCCGATGATCGCGACGGGCTGACCGGAGCCGTCCCGGTGACTCCCGGGGCTCGCGTACGTCACCATTCCTCATCCTCCTCGTCCCTGCGGGCCCCCCTGGCGAACGACGCGGGGACCCGTCCTCCGTGCGCGGGCCCGATCCCGGCGAGGCGCCCTCCGGGCGTCTCACGGCCGGTGCCCGGGCCGCCGGCGCCACCCGTCCCCGCGGGGGCGGCGAGGTGGGCGGCGAGCCCGCGGACCGTGGGGTACCGGAACAGGTCGACGAGCGGCACGTCCCGGCCGAGACGGGCCAGGAGCCGG
This sequence comes from Streptomyces kanasensis, assembly GCF_043077165.1. Classification (NCBI taxonomy): domain Bacteria; kingdom Bacillati; phylum Actinomycetota; class Actinomycetes; order Kitasatosporales; family Streptomycetaceae; genus Streptomyces; species Streptomyces kanasensis. The sequence continues at coordinate 689,348 of NZ_JBIBSF010000001.1, read as the reverse complement.
TCGCGTACGGCGTGCAGCAGCAGGGAGTGCCCGCCCAGGTCGAAGAAGTTGTCCGACGGACCGACGTCGTCCAGCCCGAGGGCCTCGCACCACAGCTCGGACACGAGACGTTCAAGGTCGGCCGCGCCCGCCGGGTCACGGGCGTCGTCCTCGTGCGCGCTCATACTGCCCTCCTGCTCCTCGACGTGACGGTGTGTCCGCTGACGGCCGGCATGGTCATCGTGGTCGGGGGGCTCGGGGCGGGGCCAATACGGCGATCGCATGGCGCCTAGAATGATTCGGTATGGAGCTGCGCCAGCTGGAGTACTTCCTCGCGGTGGTGGAGGAGCGGAGTTTCACCCGAGCCGCCGCGCGGCTGCACGTCGCCCAGCCCGGTGTGAGCACGCACATCCGGCGGCTGGAGCAGGAACTGGGCCAGCCGTTGCTGGACCGGTCGGGCCCCGCCGTGCGGCCGACGCAGGCCGGGACCACGCTGCTGCCGTACGCCCGCTCGGCGCTCTCCGCCGTCTCGGGGGGCAGGCTGGCACTGGACGAACTGGCCGGGCTCGTCCGCGGCCGGCTGTCGGTGGGCGTCGTCACGTCCTGTTCCACGGTGCCCGTGGCCGACCTGATGGCGGACTTCCACCGCAGCTACCCGGAGGTGGAGATCCACCTGTCGGAGGCGTCCTCGGACCGGCTCGTGGCCGGCCTGCGCGCGGGGGAACTGGACGCCGCGCTGATCGGCGTGGCCTCGGAGCCACCGCCGGGGCTGCACCACCTGATCGTGGTCGACGAACCGGTCGTGGCCGGCGTGGTGCCGGAGGACCCGCTCGCCGCACGGGACGTCGTCCCCCTGGCGGAGCTGTGCGAACGGCCGTTGATCTGCCTGCCCCGGGGGACCGGGGTGCGGGCCGTGCTGGAAGAGGCGTGCGAGAGCCGCGGCATCCCGATGCGGATCACGATGGAGGCCGCCGACCCGCACCGGCTGGTGCAGCTGGCCGAGCGCGGGCTGGGAGTGGCGGTGCTGCCCGCGCCGTTCGCACGACGGCACGGGGACCGGACGCAGGGCGTGGAGATCGTCTCCCCCCGCATCCGGGCGCGCATCGCTCTGGCCTGGTCGGCCGAGCGGGGCATGAGCCCGGCCGGCCAGGCGTTCCTCGACCTCGCGAGGGCCGCCCTCGCCCCCGTGTGACCGGCTGCTCGGGCGCCCTCGCGGACCGGGCGGTCAGACGCGGACCAGGGTCTTGCTCCGCATCAGGAACTCCCCCAGGTACCCGTCGTGGGGGAGCCCGGGACGGTGCCAGTGCGTGGCCCGGCCGCCCACGTGCACATTGCTGATGGTGGGCTCGGCGACGAGCGCGTCGACGAGGGCCTCGTCCCCGGTGACGGCCGTGAGGACGAGGGTGTCGCGCAGGGCCGCCACGCCGTGCTCGCGGCGGCTCCAGGGCGCCAGCCACACGCAGGGGAAGGGCACCTCCGCCCCCACCTGCGGCATGTCCGGCGAGGCGAGCTGGTGCACCACGGGACGCAGCACCGCGCTGCCGTCGCCGAGTTCGTCGACGAACCCCGTGCCCCCGAGCCAGGGCCTGGTGCCCTCGGCCTGCTTCAGCACGTGGCGTTCCAGGGCGCGGGCCGCGGAGTCGCGCTGGACCGGCAGACACGCCTTGTCGTCCTCCGGCGGCAGACTGGGCAGCGCCGCCAGGCGTTCGGCGACGGCGGCGGCGACCGGCGCCGGATCCCCCTCGACGAGTACCGCGGTGGCGTTGACGCAGCCCGTGCCGCCGCCGCGGGCGACCGAGTCGACGATCATCTCCAGGTGGTCACGCCAGTCGGTGTCGGCGGTCAGCAGGATCTTCGAGCGGCCCGGCCTCAGGGACAGGACGTCGGGATGGTCCGCGTACCGCCGGATGACCTCGTCGCCGCCGTAGGCCAGGTCGGCGCCGCGCACCACGGCGTCCGCCGCCTCGTGCCCACAGGGCAGGAGGACGACCTGGTCCCCGCCGAACCCGGCCTCGTGCAGGGCCAGCACCAGCCGGTGCGCGGTGAAGGGCTCCCGGCGCGAGGGGCGCACGGCGACCCGGTAGCCCAGGGCGAGCGCCTCGGGCCAGAAGCCGTGCGTACCGGGGTGGTTGCCGGGCACGTGCACGGCCAGCACGTCGCCGCGGCGGGCCCACACCGCCTGTCCCGTCCGGGCCAGCGGGTCGCGCCAGTCGGGTACGGCGCCGTCGGGCCGGGCGAGTTGGACGCTGCGGTAGGAATGGCCGATCCGCTCGCGGAGCGTGCGGGTGGCGGTGCGGATCGCGCTGATCGGGACGCCCGACACGCGGGTGACCGCCAGCTCGTACTCCTGCACCGTCATGCCGCCGAGCACCGCGGAGCCGAACAGCTCCGAGGCCCGGGCCAGGGCCGCGGCCCGCTCGGCGGCGGGCAGCGGCACGGACTCCCGCAACGTCTTCATGGTGCGGTGCACGTACACCTCGGGGGCCAGCCCCGTCTCCGCCAGGAGGGCGCCGGTGACGCCGCGGATCTCCTGGCGCCGCTGCGTGCGGTACGGCCCGGTCGGCCCCAGCACGTCGATCACGGGGACCGCCGCCTCCTGCGTCGCGGACCCCATCAGTAGACCCCCTCCACGACGACCTCGTCGTCGAACCGCTCCACCGGGGCGATGTCGGCCGCCGAGTCACCGGGCCGCCCCTCGGGCGCGCGAACGCGCACCGCGGTGTCCCGCTCCAGGTTGCCGGGGAGCAGCAGGGCCTTGCTGACGTGGTGCATCACGACCCGGCCGCGTTCGCCGTAGGCGACGGGCGCACCGGTGGCGGGGTCCACCACCTGGAAGGTGACGTAGGGGGAGAAGGTGTCGAAGACGCACGGCCCCCCGGTCCCGGCCCCGGTGCCGTGGCGCTGACCGGCGATGCCGAGGATCATCGTGCTGCCGTAGTGGCCGTAGAGCGTCGTGCCGGGGAAGATCTCGGTGCGGTACAACTCGGCCGTGTCACCGTCCATCTGGGTGCCTCCCCAGCGGATGGCCCGCACCTTCTCGTTGATCAGTTCGACGAGCTCCTCGCGCTGCGCGATGCGGGCCAGGAGCGGCGGCGTCACCGTCATCACCCCGATCGGCTGGGTGCGCAGGATGTGCGTCGCCTGGTCGACGACGTGCTCGGCGTAGGCGTCCGCGTGGGCGCCCCTGCCGTCCTTGATGAGACGCTTCACCCAGCGCGGGTCGAGGTCGACCTGGAAGCCGTACCGGCCGTGGGTGAGGGCCGACCGGCGGAAGATCTCGCCGACCAGGTGGGGACCCGACGGCGTGATGCCGAGCCAGTCGGCGCCCCGGGGGAAGCCGTGCACGTCGAGGTTGGCGTTGCTCCAGTCGACCAGCTTCGCCAGCCAGTCGGCGGGGCAGACCACGCGCTTGGGGGCGCCGGTCGTGCCGCCGCTCTCGAACACGCCGACGATGTCGGGCCGTTCGCCGTAGCCGCGGGGCACGAGGTCGGCGGCCGGCACGTCGCGCAGCTCGTTCGCCACGTTGGGGAAAAGGGCCAGGTCGTCGTAGCCCTTGACGTCGGACAGCGGGTCGAAGTCCAGGGTCCCGGCCCGCCGCAGCCAGAACGGCGAGCCGGTCTCGGGGCTGAAGTGCCACCGCATCGCGGCCCGTACCAACTCGTCCGGGTCCGGCCCGGCGTCGTGCGGCAGGTCGAGGATCGACAGTTCTTCACGCGCCACGCGTCCTCCTCTGGTGGGTTTCCGTCCGGCGGGCGGCCGCGGCCGGCCGCACCGGTCCTCGAAGGGAGGGTGGGACGGCGCACCGCGGCCCCCGATCATCGGCGGCCGGGGACGCGGACGGACAGGGGGTACTCACCCGGCCGGCAGGAGCGCGGCGTCGGAGCGGATGAGTGGTGGCGGACGCCGTGGCGCGGCGCCCCTCCACCGGCGGAGGAAGGCGTGGGTCGCCCGGTGGGACCTCACCTGGTGGGGCTGGGCGCCGGGACGCGGCGGGTGGGGCGCCGTCCCGGGACGGCGCCCCACCGTTGTCCTGCCGACCGACGGGACGTGTCCTAGCCGGACCGGGACGACCGCAGCTCCATGGTCTGCCAGGACGCGAACACCGCGACCGGGGCGATCTGCAGCCAGGTCCACACGACGCCGGCGGTGGTGAGGTCGAGCCAGGCGAAGGCCAGGGCCGCCAGGCTCAGCAGGATCCACAGCACACCGCAGCCGATCACCGCGCGCACCGCCCCGGCGGGGATCCGGGCGGGCCGCGCCACGGCCGCGGTGCCCACGCCCAGCGCCAGCATCACCGCGCCGACCGCGGCCACGAGCGTCGTACCCGGGCCGAGCAGCCGTCCGAGCGGACCGGCCGCCGCCAGGTAGCCGATTCCGACGCAGGCCATGCCGGCCGCGTCCAGGAGGAGGACCCGGCGCAGCCCGCGCACGGCACCGCGCCGGCCGGCGGGCGGAAAGCGGGTCGGGGCGGGGGGACGGGTCATGTCCGCTCCCCCTCAGTGCGCCGGCGGCGCGTCGGAGGCGGCCGGCGGGACGTTGTAGTTGAGGCGGAAGAGGTTCCGCGGGTCGTGGACGGCCTTCAACCGCGCCAGACGCTCCAGGTCGGCCGGCGCGTAGGCGGCGCGGACCCGCTCCTCGCCGGCGTTCGCGCCGAAGCCGAGGAAGTTCAAGGCGGCGCCGGACGAGAAGGGCCCGAGTGCGTGGAAGAGCTTCTCGTACAGCGGGCGGGTGTCCTCGGCGGTGACCCCGAACAGCAGGGTGACGACGGACAGCAGGTACGGGGCGTCCCGGTGCGCCACCGAGTTCGGGCGCTCGGGCGGCTCGGACACGGCGCCGCCGAGGTGCCGCAGCTCCACCACGCACGGCACCGGTGCCTGCGGGCCCGCGTGCTCCAGCAGTGTCCGCACCACGTCGTCGCCCACCTCGCGCAGCAGCGTGGTCTCCCGCTGGAACGGGACCGGGACCGGCGGCTCGTCGTGGATGGAGCCGCTCTCCGCGTACGGCATGTCCCGCAGCGCCTCCATCAGGACCGGCCCGGCCTCCCGCAGCGGGGCCACCAGCCGCTCGCCCTCCTCCGCACCGCCCGTGTAGGCGATCCGCACGTGGTAGACGTGCCGGCCCCGCATCGGCTCGGGGACCTCCGGGTCGTCCGGCATGGGGATCAGGGCGACCGAGGAGTTCATCTCCCGGGGCATGCCCTCGGCCCACCGCGCGTAGGCCGACAGGACGCCGGGCGCGGCCCCGGCGTCGTAGAAGAAGCCGCCGCCGTACACCCGGTCCACCGGGACCAGGTCCATTTCCAGCCGGGTCACGATCCCGAAGTTGTCCCGGCCGCCCACCACCGCCCAGTACAGATCCGGGTCGCCGTCGGCGGTGACCGTGCGCAGCTCCCCGTCCGCGGTCACCAGCTCCAGACGGCGCACCCGGTCCGCGGCGTAGCCGAACGTGCGCACCAGCAGGCCCACGCCGCCGCCGAGGACGTAGGAGACGACACCGACGTGCGGCGCGGAACCGTTCAGCGGGGCCAGCCCGTACGGCGCCGCCGCGGGGATCACCTGCTCGAAGCGGACACCCGCCTCGACCGTCACCGTGCGCTCGTCCGGGTCCACCTCGACGCCCGCCATGCGGCCCGTGGTGACGAGCAACCCGCCCTGCGCGGCGGCGGCGTAGCCGTGCCCGGTGCACTGCACGGCGACGGCCAGGCCGTGCTCCGCGGCGAAGCGGACCGCCTCCTGGACGTCCTCGGCCCGCGCCGCTCCGACGATCACCTCGGGCTCGTGCCGGACGGCGAGGTTCGCCCCGGTGCGCTCCTCGTCGTACCCCTCGTCCCCGGGCAGCAGGACCGGGCCCTCCACCCGGGAGGCGAGCGTCTGGATGTCGGCGTGCTTCACGGATCTCTCCCTCGGTTCGTACGGGTGCGGACCATCGTGAGGCCGAAACCTGACAACCACCGTCAGGTATGGGAAAGACTCGGAGGGTGAAGTTCGACCGACTCCTCTCCATCCTGCTGCTGCTCCAGCAGCGCCGGCTCGTCCCCGCGACGGAGCTGGCCCGGCGCCTGGAGGTCTCGGTGCGCACCGTCTACCGGGACGTCGAGGCCCTCTCGGCGGCGGGGATCCCCGTCTACGCCGAGCGCGGGCGGCACGGCGGCGTCCGGTTGGTGCCCGGGTTCCGTACGGACATGACGGGCCTGACCCGGGACGAGGCGCGCGCCCTGTTCGTCCTCGTGGGGCAGAGCGCGCACTCCGCGCTGGGGCTGGACCGGGCGCTGGGCTCGGCGCTGCGCAAGATGATGAGCGCGCTGCCCGCGCCGCACCGGTCGGCCGCCGAGCTGACGAGCCGGCGACTGCTGATCGACCCCGACGGCTGGCTCGGTGGGCAGCGCGACCAGACCGGGCTGGACGAGCTGCACGAGGCCGTCCTCACCGACGGCCGCCTGCGGATCGCCTACCGGCACAGCGGTCGCGCCACGGTCGACGTCTACTGCGTCGACCCGTACGGCCTCGTCTCCAAGGCCGGCACGTGGTACCTCGTCGCCGACCACGAGGGGCGTCCCCGGCTCTTCCGCGCGGACCGGCTCCGCGGCGTCACCGTCACGGCGGAGCCGGTACGCCGCCGTGACGGGGTGGAACTCGTCGACGTCTGGGAGGAACTGCGCCGGAGGGTCGAGTCCCGCGGCAAGGGGACCGTCGTCCGGGCCCGGGTACGCCGACGGCGCCTGGACATGCTCCGCCGCATCACCCGTCCGCACTTCCTCGGGGTGGCGGGGGAGGGAGCGCCGGACGCGGAGGATCTGATGACCGGTGGGGATCCGCCGCCCGGAAGCGCCCTGCCGACCGGCGCGCGGCCGGCGGACCGGGCCGGGCCGGCAGGAGAGCCGGCGCGCACGGCGGAAGGCCGGGACGGGAGGGGCGACGATCGGCGCGACGGGAGGGGCGAGGAGGGTCGCGACGGGAGGGGCGACGAGGGCCGGGACGGCGCGGCGGACGGCGACGCGTGGCTGACGGTCGAGCTGGAGTACCCGGTGCCGGCCGCGGTCCGCCAGCTGCTGCAGTTCGGCACGGACGTCGAGGTGCTCGGACCGCCCGAGGCCGTCCGGGAGATCTCCCGGGCCGCCACCGATCTCGCCGCGCTCTACTCCCGCACCGGCTGAAGACCCCCCGCCGGTGCGTCGATGCGCTCGTGCAGGCCCGAGCGGGACGTGACGCCGAGCTTGCCGTACACCCGGTGCAGATGGTTCTCGACGGTACGGACCGAGACGGTCAGACGCCGTGCGATGTCGGCGTTCGTCATTCCCGACGCGGCCAGCGAAGCCACCTCGTGTTCCCGCGGGGTCAGTCGGGCGCGGCCCGCGCGCGGCGCGCTGCCGGGGCAGGCCGCCCACCCGGGCAGCGGCACGCCGCCCGCCAGGGAGAGGTACTCCCCGCACGCGACGGACGAGGCCCGGGCGGCGCGGTTGCGGCCGGTCTCCCGCCACAGCCCGTGGGCCCGGCTCGCGCTCTCCGCCGCGAGCGGGAACCGGCCGCGCGCCGCCCAGCGCCGCGCGAGCTCGTCGAGGAGCCCGGCGTCCCGGTGGGCCAGGGCGCGGACGTGCGCGGCACGCAGCCCGCCCAAGGGGCACGCGAGGGCGTCACCGAGGCCGGCCAGCCGCTCCACCGCCACCTCCGCCCTGCCCAACCGGGCCAGCAGGTGCAGTGCCGCCAGCGCCGTGGCCCTCCGGCCCGCGGCGGCCGAGCGCCGTGCCACCTCCTCGGCACGGTGAACCGCCCCCGGCAGGTCACCGGCCCTCCCCAGCACCTCCGCCTCCTCCAGGGCGACCCCGTCGTCCGCCAGCGGATAGCGCGGCGCCTGCCGTGCCGAGAGACGCACCTCGACCAGCGTGACCAGCGCCTCGGACACCTCCCCGGCCTCCGCCAGGGCCCCCGCGAGCTGGGCCAGCACCCAGGGCCGCGTGGTGAACCAGTCCTGGCCGCCCGGCACCGCGGCGGCCCGGCGCAGCAGCGCGACCGCTTCGGGCAGCCGGCCCCGGGCGCGGTGCGCGCGGGCCCGCGTCACGTCGGCGCGGACCCGGCGGCACAGGTCGTAGGAGGCGTCCGTACGGCGCATCCGGTCCAGGAAGAGACGGGCGCCGTGGTCGTCGCCGGCCTCCACCGCCGCGTACGCCCCCACCGCGAGGTAGGCGTGCCGGTCCTCGTCGCGCCACCCCTCCACCTGACGGCAGCGCTCCAGCAGCGCCAGGGCGGCGGTGCCGCCGCCCGTCTCGACGCGGGCGAACGCCGCCACGGGCACGCACGACTGCGCCGTCCCCCCACCGCCGGTCCCGCGCAGCGCGGCCTCGCCGGCCGCGGCCACCTCGTCCACCCGGTCCCTCAGCAGCCCGGTCACCGCGCGCAGCACGCCTGCCGTCCCGCCCGGCACGCGCTCCGCCAACGCCGCGGCCGCCTCCGGACGCCGCAGCCCCCAGGCGAGGTTGCGGACCCGCGCGGCGAGGACGTCGGCCGTACGACCGTCCGCGGCGGCGAGTACCGCCTCGGCGTCCGCGCCGCGCCCCTGCCCCGACAGCGCCCGGCCCAGCAGCAGCGCCGAGGCGGCGTCGACGTCCCGGGCCCGCGGGGCGCGCGCGGTGGGCACCGTCTCTCCGAGCGCGAGCCGGGCGTACCGCTCGGCCGTGGCGAAGTCGTGTCGCAGCAGGGCGACTTCGGCGGCGGCCCGCAACCGGCCGGCCGAAGGGGGCCGGCCGGCGTCGACGCGCAGGGTGACGGACAGCAGCGCGGCGGTGCCCGCGGGCTGGGTGCCGGGGTCGCAGGCCTCCTCCAACGCGTCAGCGAGCCGCCGCCGCAGTTCGCGCGCCGTCCCCGCGGGCAGGTCGGCCAGGACCGTCTCCCCGCACAGGGGCTGGCACAGGCGCAGCCGCGTCCCCCGGCCGACGGGTTCGGCGGCGATGACGGCGCGGCGGTCCAGGCGTTCCGCCGGGGCCGCCAAGCGGGCGACCAGCGGCAGGTCGTCCGAGAGGGGGCCGCCCAGGGCGAGCAGGGCGACCAGCTCCCGCTCCTCGGCGTCCAGCGGTCCCAGCAGCCTCCGTACGGCCCGCACCACCCGGGCGGCCGGGCGCGGGGCGGGGCCCCGCCAGTGCCACAGGCCCTGTGCCGGACGCAGCGTGCCGTCGGCGGCCGACGCCTCGACCAGCTCCGTGAGCAGCAGCGGATTGCCGCCGGTGAGTTCGCCCAGGCGTGCCGCCGTGTCCGTGGCGACCTGGCTGCCCAGCCGGGCGCGCAGGGCCCGCGTGGTACCGGCCTGGTCGAAGGGCCGGGCCGTGACCGGGCCGAGCGCCCCCTCCCGGAACAGCGCGGCGAGGGCGGCGGGCAGCGGAGCGCCGGAGGGCGCGCCGGCCAGCAGCCGGATCCTGCCCTCGCGGACCAGGGCGGCCAGCGCGCCGGAGGCCGCCGCGTCCAGCGCGTGCACGTCGTCGACGGCGAGGACGCGGCGCGTCGTGCCCCCTGCCGACCGTCCGGGCGCCCGCCGCTCCTCCGGGCCCCGCGGGCACTGCCGCAGCAGCCGGACCAGGTCACCGTGGCCGGTCGGGCGCTCACCCGGCGCCAGTCGCGCGAGCGCCTCGTGCAGCAGCCGGGACGTGCCGGTGCCGGGCTGACCGGTGACCAGGACGCTCCGCCCGCGCCCGACGCGGGCCGCGATCTCCGCCAGCTCCGCGTCCCGGTCCACCAGGGGCCACCGGGCGGCTTCCCCCGGACCCTCGACCACGGTGATCAACCCCTCTCCGCGGGGGCGGGCGGGACGTTGAGGTTGTGGCGCAGCAGGTTGGCCGGGTCGACGCGGGCCTTCAACCGCGCCAGCCGGCGGTGGTCGGCCGGTTCCCACAGGTCGTCCACCGGCTCGTCGGCGGCCCCGCCCGGGTGGCCCCCGTAGACGAAGTTCGGGAAGTGCCCGACGCGCCACGGGGCGAGCGCGTCGAGCAGGGCGCGGTGCGCCGCGTGCGCCCGGCCGGGGTCGGCGCCCGCGAGGGGCGAGAGGATCCGGACGAGGCAGTCCGCGTCGCGGTGCCCCACCGCGTTCGGCGGATCGGGGGCCCGCCGAAGCGCCCCGCCCAGATGGCGGATGTCGATCACCCGGCGCCCGGGGGCCTCGGCGCGGGCGGCCTCCAGCACGACGTCCGCCACCTTCGCGTCGAACCCCCGCAGCACGACGTTGTCCCCGGCGTAGGCGTGCGGCCTCGGCGGGTCGCTGTGGATGGACCCGCACTCGGTGTAGGGCATGACGGCGACCGTGTCCGACAGGGCGGGGCCGGCGGCACGCAGCGGAGCGACCAGCTCCGCCCCCTGGCGGGGGTCCCCGTGATGGGCGACGCGCACGTGCGCGACGCGGCGGCCCCGCAACCCGGCGGGCACCAGGGGCAGGTCGGGGTAGGCCGCCAGGGAGAGCGAGGAGGTCAGCGCGTCGGGAAGCCCGCTGGTCCACTGCCGGTAGACCTCCGGCAGGTGCGGCACCCGCTCGGTGTCGAAGGCGATGTCGCCGCCGTACAGACCGCTCACGGGGACCAGGCCGATCTCCATCCCGGTCACCACGCCCAGGTTGCCCCCGCCCCCGCGCAGGCCCCAGAACAGTTCCGGGTCGCTGTCCGCCGTCACCCGCCGGAACCGGCCGTCGGGCGTGACGACGTCGAGGGAGCGCACGTGGTCCGCCGCGTAACCGAACGCACGGCCCAGCAGGCCGAGCCCGCCGCCCAGGACGTAACCGACGGCGCCCACGTCCGTGGACGAGCCGTTCAACGGCGCGAGACCGTAGCGCGCGGCGGCGTGGATGATCTCGGCGACCCGGGTGCCGGCCGCGATCCGCGCGGTGCGGGCGGGGGCGTCCACCACGACCCCGGACAGGGCCGAGGTGTCGATCAGCAGGCCGCTCCCGGCGGGAACCGTCAACCCGTGCCCGGTGGCCTGCACCGCGACGGGCAGCTCGTGGGCGGCGGCGTGCCGCACGGCTTCGGTCACGTCCTGCGGGACGGCGGCCCGCACCAGCAGCGACGGCCGGTGCCGGTAGGCCGTCTGGAACCCCGCGCAGCCGCCGTCGAAGCCCTCGTCGCCCGGGGTGAGCACCGCACCGCGCACCCGCGCCCGCAGACCGGCGCTCACCGCTGCGGACCGCCGTCCCCGGCGGGCCCCGCCTCGGCGGCCGCGCGGCTCAGGCACCGTGCCCAGGCACCTACGGTGGGCTCGGCGGCCAGGCTGCCGAAGTCGGCCTTCAGCCCGCTGCGCCGCCACCGGCCGCTCAGCCGCATCATCCGGAGGGAGTCGAGGCCGAGCCCGACGAGGTCGGTGTCGTCACCGATCTCCGCGGACGGCACACCGAGGACCGCGGCGACGGCGTCCCGCACCTCGTCGGTCGTCACGGCGGGCGGTTGCGGACGCGTACCGCTCATCAGGGGTTCCTCCGTTCCGTGTCGGGGTGCGGGGCGCGGGGTCCCGCTTCGGTGATCTCGACGACCGCGCAACCCGCCTCCATGCCCTCGGTGGCGCCGACGAGCAGCACGTGGTCCCCCACGCCGACCTGGCCCGTCCGCCACAGGTGGGCCAGTCCCAGGACGTGGTCGCCCACGCTGGCGTGGCCGACGGTCCTGAGGTGGTCCCAGGTGCCGAGCTTGGCGGACACGCCGAGCGGGTCGAGCAGCAGAGCGTGCAGGGCGTCCTCGTTGAAGCCGGTGTGGGCGACGCGGGTGACGGAGTCCCAGCCGAGGCCGGCCTCGGCGAGCGTCCGCTCGGCGAGCTCGGCGACCAGTTCACCGAACCGGTTCACCGCTTCCACCATGGCCAGCGGGCCGCCGCCCGAACGCTCGGCCCACGCCCGCAGCCGCGGCCCCACCCGCATGGGGTGCTCGGAGTGCCGGGCGGGGGGCAGCAGGGGCTCGTCGCCGCGGTGGACGCCTTCGAGTTCCGGCAGCGAGCGCGAGCCGACGGCCTTGAGACGGGCGAAGCCGCCCCGGGTGGAGACCACGAGCGCGACGCCGCTGTCCGCGTACACCGCGTGCTCGGAGTCGTTCCACCGGTCGACCAGAGGGGTGGAGAAGTTGTCCGCCGCCGTGACGAGGAGCGCCCGGCGACCGGGGGCGTCGGGCCGGAGCAGGCCGGCGGCCAGGTGCAGCGAGGTCAGCGCCGACAGGCAGCCGTGCTCGATCCCGAACGCCGGGATGGGCCGGTCCAGCGTGCGGTGGAGCACGTAGTGGGGCGCGGACCAGTTGTCGGGGCCCTGGTAGTGGACGCCGCTGTGCAGCAGGGCCGCGAAGTCGCCGGGTTCGTGCCCGGCCTGTTCGAGGGCCTCCCGGGCGGCCGCCACGGCCATGTCCGGAGCGGACAGGGAGGTCTCGACGGCGACGGAGACCAGACCGGACCCCTCCGCCGCGTCCGGGGCGAACCAGCCCTGGCGCACCGCCTCTTCGACGGGCACGAGCGGCGGCACGTACGTGCCGATGCCTGCCAGGTGGATGTCGTCGACTATCACGAACGCCCTTTCTCGGAGGGAGGTTGACGGATGGGGTGGGACGCCGGGGGAGCGGTGCGGTGACCCGGGGGAGCGCCTCCGGTCACGCCGGGTGCGGTCACAGCGGGCAGGGTTCGAGCTCTCCCGACACCACCCGCTCGCGGAGCGCTCTGCGGTCGACCTTCCCGTTGGCGTTGAGCGGGAGGCGGTCGACGAGGTGGAACGTCAGCGGGATCATGTAGGGGGGCACGGAGTCGCGCAGGCCCTTCTCCACCGCGTCCACGTCCACGTCCGTGCCGCACAGGACCGCCGCCAGGACCGTCGTCCCCTCCTCGTCGCCGGGGACGGCCACGACCACGGCCTGGTCCACGCCCTCCCGGTCGCGCAGGTGGGCCTCCACCTCGCCCAGTTCGACGCGGTGGCCGAGGACCTTCACCTGCGAGTCGAGCCGCCCGGCGTAGAGGAGGGTGCCGTCCGCCGTCCTGCGGCCGATGTCGCCCGTGCGGTACCAGCGGCCGTCGGGGCGCTCGTGGAAGCTGCGCCGCGTCTGCTCCGGGGACCGCCAGTAGCCCTCGAAGACCTGCGGCCCCCGCAGGCAGATCTCGCCCGCGGCGCCGTCGGCCACCGGGGTCCCGTCGGGGTCCAGCAGGGCGGCCTCCATGCCCGGGTAGGGCCGGCCGATCGGCACGATGCCGTTCGCGGACAGGGCGGGGGAACGCTGCGGGACCCAGCGGTGCACCGTACAGGCGATGGTGGCCTCCGTCGGCCCGTAGAGGTTCTCCACCACCGACCGCGGCGCCGCCGCCTGCCAGGCCGCGGCCGCCGACGCCGGGAGCGCCTCCCCGCAGAACAGGCTCCACCGCAGCGACGGCAGGCTGTCGGGCCGCAACGTCCCGCTGCCGTGCTGCAGCACCGCGAGCGAGGGCACCGAGAACCAGACGGTGATCTCCTGGTCACGGATGAAGTCCAGCGGCGCGCGGAGGTCCGGACCGTCCAGCGGCACCAGGCAGCCTCCGCTGCTCCAGGCCATGAACAGGTCGAAGACGGAGAGGTCGAAGGTCTGGTCGAAGGTGTTGCTGAAGCGGTCCGTGGGCGAGAAGCCGTACCGCTCGGCGTTCACCCGCAGGAACGCGCTCACATTGGCGTGCGAGACGGGCACCCCCTTGGGGCGGCCGGTCGACCCCGAGGTGAACAGCAGGTACGCCGTGTCGTCGGGGCCGGTGGCCGACGGCTCCGGCAAGGGCGTCCGGCCCTCGACGGCACCGCGGGTGAGGACGCCCGGACCGGGGCGCAGCCCGGCGGGGACCTCGTCCGACTCCGGCAGCAGGACCGGCGGGGCGTCCCGCAGACCGCCCAGCAACCGCGCGGCGTGGGGGAGGGAGCCGTCGTCGACGAGCAGGGCGTCGAGGTCGGAGCGCTCCACGACGTCCTGGTTGCGGGCCACCGGGTACTTCCTGTTGAGCGGTACGGCCGCCGCCCCCGCGTACAGGGCCGCGAGGAAACCGGCGTAGGTGACGAGGCTGCGGTGGCCGAGGACGCCCACGCGTCGCGGACGGGCGCTCACCTCCAGCAGGGCCGCGGCCCACCGGCGGGCGACCTGGTCGAGTTCGGCGTAGGTCCGGACGCGGCCGCCGAGGGACAGGGCCGCGCGGTGCGGATGGTGTCGCACCGAGGTGAGGAAGCCGGAGTGGAGCGATCGGAGGGACGGGGGGCCGGTGTCCTGCATGAGTTCCTCGGGTTCCGTGTCGGGGGCGTACCGGGCCGGCGCCCGGTGCGGCCGGGGACGGGTCAGGGCTGGAGCCGGCTGACGGCCCAGCCCGGTCCGGAGCGGTCGTAGCGCAGGCGCTCGTGCAGCCGGTCGTGGCCGTTGGCCCAGAACTCGACCTCGACGGGCCGCAGTTCGTACGCCACGAAGGCCGGGGGCCGGGGCAGCGGCCGGCCGGCGCCCGCCAGCAGCCCGGCCCGTTCGCGCAGCTCGGAGACGTCCTGGAGGCCGTTCAGGGGCTCGCTCTGGCGTGACGCCGTCGACATGGCGTGCGTGAAGGGGGGACGGGCGGTCCACAACGCCTCGGTCTCCGCCTCCGGCAGCCGTTCCACCGGGCCGGCGACGACGACCTGCCGGCTGGTCTCGCGCCAGTAGAGCACGCCGGAGGCCCACGGGTTGCTCTCCAGCTCCCTGCCCTTCCGGCTGCCCAGGTGGGTGGCGAAGACCAGCCCCGTGCGGGTCAGCCGGTTCAGCACGACGATGCGCGAGGACGTGCGGCCGCGGACGTCGGCCGTGGCCAGGGCGAGCGCGCGCGGCTCGCGGACCCGGTGTCCCTCGGCCTCCTCCAGCCAGCCGCCCAGCAGCGCGAGGGGGTCGGGCGGGGGTGCGACGTACTCCGGGAAGGGGAGTTCCACGGTCCCGGTGAGGGATTCCGACCTCGTGCTGTTCAACGGACCTCCATCTGTCGGGGTGGGCGGACGGGCGGGCGTCCCGGCGACGTGCCGCGGATCACAGGTGGAGCGTTCCGTCGATGACGACGACACCGTCGCCGCCCACCGTGACGGACGTGACGACGTCGCCCGCCCCCTCGGCCCGGGCGTGCATCGTCGACGGCCGCCCCATCTCGGCCCCCTGCACGATCCGGACGTCCCGGCCGTACCCGGCCACGCCGTGCCGCGCCAGGTGGATCGCGATGGGGCCGGCGGCGGACCCGGTGGCGGCGTCCTCGACGACGCCGTAGGCCGGCGAGAACATCCGGCTGCGCCACCGCGTGCCCTGCCCGGCGATGCAGTTGGCGGCCATGTCGGGAAACCGGGCGAGCGCGCGGTGGTCGGGTTCGAGCGCGGACAGTTCCTCGACACTGCCCAGGGCGACCAGTACGTGCCGGGGGCCGTTGCGGTAGATCTCCACCGGCAGGGCGGTCTCGCACACGCCCAGGGCGGCGAGGAGCGCGTCCTCCTCCTCGAACCCCTCCCAGACGGGGACCGGCTGCCGCATCCACGCCGACGACACCACCCCCTGGCTGACGGTCAGTTCGAAGGGGATGACGCCCATGGCGGTCTCCAGCATCAGCCGGTCCACGCCGCGGCGGTTGCCCAGGGCGATGGCCGTGCCGAGCAGCGGATGCCCCGCGAACGGCAGTTCGTTGACCGGGGTGAAGACCCGGACGTGCGCGTCACCCCCCTGCCGGGGCGGCAGGACGAAGGTGGTCTCGGACAGGTTCATCTCCCGCGCGATGCGCTGCATCCGCTCGGCGTCGAGGCCGTCGGCGTCGAGGTAGACGGCCACCGGATTGCCCTTGAGCGCTTCGTCGGTGAAGGCGTCGACGACGACGTAGGGGTACATGGATCCTCCTGACGGGTGCCGTGTGGTCAGCGGCCGAGGGCGTCGCGCAGGGCGCGGGCCAGGATGCGCGGCCCGCCGTGGGTGAGGACGGACTCGGCGTGGAACTGCAGGGACACGAAGTGCGCGCCGCGCAGCGCGTGCACCTCCCCGGTCCGGCGGTCGCGGCTCACCTCCACCACGCCGACGCCGTCGACCTCCCGCTTGTCCTCCTGACTGCGCGCGGCGAAGGAGTTGTAGAACCCGACGCGTTCGGGTGAGCCGAACAGGTCGATCTCCTTCTGCAGCCCTTGGCTCGGGGAAGGGAGCCGGGAGACCTCGAAACCCAGCGCCATGCCGAGCACCTGGTGGCTGAGGCACACGGCGACGAAGGGCAGACCGCGCTCCAGCAGCGCACGCACCGTCCGGTGCAGGTGCGCCATCTTGGGGTGCGCGACGTCGGTCGGGTCGCCGGGGCCCGGGCCCATCACCACCACGTCGTACCCGTCGAGGGTGTGGTCCCGGTCGTACCGGTGGACCGTCACCTCGGTCCCCACCGTGCGCAGCTGGTGCGCGATCATCGCGGTGAAGGTGTCCTCCGCGTCGACGACCAGGACGCGGCAACCGGTGAGCTCCGGGCTCCGCACGGCCTGGTCGGCGGTGTCGCGCAGCCAGAAGCGAGCGAGGGTCTCGTTGCGCCGCTCCAGCTCGGCGCGGACCCGCGGATGGCCGGCGAAGCGTCCGCCGCCGCCGGCCTCCAGGGCCGACACGAGCCCGGCCGCCTTGGCGCGGGTCTCGACCACTTCGGAGGCCGGGTCGGAGTGGCGCACCAGGGTGCTGCCGACCCCGATCCGGACCCGGCCGGAGCGGTCGATGTCCGCCGTCCGGATCAGAATGGCGGAGTCCAGGGCGCGGCGCCCCCGGGCGTCGCGCCCGATCAGCGCGGCGACCCCGCTGTAGTAGCCCCGCCCCTGCGGCTCGAAGCGGTCGATGACGCGGCAGGCGCTCTCCAGCGGTGATCCGGTCACGGTCGGCGCGAACAGCGTCTCGCGCAGGATGTCGCGCACGTCCAGCTCGGTGCGGCCCTCGATGAAGTACTCCGTGTGGGCCAGGTGGGCCATCTCCTTGAGGTGCGGGCCGCTCACCCGGCCGCCCTCCTCGCAGATCCGGGCCATCATCTTCAGCTCCTCGTCGACGACCATGAACAGCTCGTCGGCCTCCTTGCGGTCGGCGAGGAAGTCCAGGACGCCCGGCAGGGCCGGGCCGCCGGCCGGGTAGCGGTAGGTGCCGCTGATCGGGTTCATCACGGCCGTGCCGCCGTCGACGCTGATGTGCCGCTCGGGCGAGGCGCCCACGAAGGTCCGCTCACCGGTGTGGATGAGGAAGGTCCAGTAGGCGCTCGTCTCCCGCTGCAGCAGACGGTTGAAGAAGGACAGCGCGCTGCGCGGCCCGTAGTCGGTGATGTCCGCGACGAACGACCGCTTGATGACGAAGTTCGCCCCTTCGCCGGTGGAGATCGCGTCATCGATCACGGAGCGGACGACCTCTTCGTAGGCGGCGTCGTCCACGTCGAAGCGGCTCCCGCTCAGCGGCGTGGGCACGTCGGGCAGGCGGGCCCGGACGGTCGCGAGGGGCAGCCGCTGCTGCCCGCCGACGTGCAGCGCGAGCAGGGGCGACCCGTCGTCGGGGGCCGGGTAGCCGCGCTCGGTGACCTGCCGGTACGGGACCACCACCAGCAGTTCGTGGGTGGAGGGCGCGGGGACCGCGGGTTCCGCCAGGGGCAGGTCGGCGAGGGAGGCGGGCGTCGACATCCACCCGACGAGCACGTCGAGAGCGTCGCGTCCCGCTGCTTCCGGGCGGTGCAGCAGCGCGTACGCCTGCGCCCGGTCCCGCAGGACGTCGTCGAGGAGGTCCTGGTTCATCCGAAGACCTCCTTCGCCGTCACGACCTTCCCGCAGCGCCCGGCGGTGTAGTCGAGCGCGAGCCGGTGGTGGTGTTCCGAGAAGTCGGCGACGGCGTCGGCGACCAGGAAGGGCTGGATGTCGTGGGTGAACGCCTCGACGGCCGTCATCAGGACGCCCACGTGGGCGTAGACCCCGCACAGGATCAGCTGGTCCCGGCCGCTGGAGCGGAGCAGGTCGAGCAGGGGGGAGTCGAAGAACGCGCTGTAGCGCCACTTGGTGAGCAGCCAGTCGCCCTCGGCGGGTGCGAGCTCGTCGACGATCTGCCGGTCGGCGGGCGCCGGGCGCATGCCGGGTCCCCAGAAGTCCTTGAGCAGGCCGCGCTGCTGCTCGGTCATGCCTCCGGGCTGTGCCGTGTAGGCGACGGGCACGCCGTGTGCGACGCACTGCCGGCGCAGGTCGGCGGCCCGCCGGACCAGCTGTCCGCGCATCCCGGACGGCAGGGGGGCCAGGAAGTAGCGCTGCATGTCGTGGACGAGCAGGACGGCGCGGTCCGCGTCGGGGGTCCAGTCCACGGAGTTGGCGGGCAGGTCGCCCGTGGTCGGCAGAGGATAGGGGTCGATCCGCGGTATACCAGGCATGACCTTCCTCGGGGGCGTGTCAGGAACTCCAGGCGGACAGCACGGAAACGGCCTGACGCGGGTTCAGGCGGGGGTCGCACAGACTCGTGTACTTGTCGCCCACGCGCCCGAGGTCGGCGTCGCGGGAGACACATTCGGTGACGTCGTCGGGCGTGGTCTCGAGGTGCAGCCCGCCGCAGACGCCCCGCTCGGCGGTCACGGCGCCCTGGAAGCGGGCCACCTCCTCGGCGATGGCCTTCACCCGGCGGGTCTTCGCCCCGCCCGGCGCCGTCACGGTGTTGCCGTGCATGGGATCGGTGAGCCAGACGACCGGGTGGCCGGCCGAGCGCACGGCCGCCACGAGCGGCGGCAGGCACTCGGCGACGCGGTCGGCTCCCATCCGCGCGATGAGGGTGAGGCGGCCCGGCTCGCGCCGGGGGTCCAACCGTTCGCACAGGGTGAGCAGTTCCGACGGCGTCACCGTGGGGCCGATCTTGCACGCCACCGGATTGCTCACCCGTGACAGGAGGGCGACGTGGGCGCCGTCGACCCGCCGGGTGCGCTCACCGATCCAGGGCCAGTGGGTGGAGCCCAGGAAGAGGCGCCCCTCGTCGTCCTCCCGGAGCATGGGCAGCTCGTAGTCGAGGAGCAGGGCCTCGTGGCTCGTCCACACCAGTGGGGCGATGAGGTCGTGGTCCGGGGCTCCGGTCCTCCAGCCGAGGTGCCCCATGATCTCCCTGGCGACCCCGTAGCCGGTCAGGACGCGTCGGGGGTCGCCACGTCTGGCCTCGGGGTCGGGTTCGGGCCCGTTCACCATGTGGCCCCGGTACGAGGGGAGTTCCAGGCCGTTCAGGGTTTCGGTGGGGCGGGAGCGGGGTTTGGTGAACTGGCCCGCGATGCGCCCGACCCGGACGACCGGCTTGGCCGTGTTCATCCGCAGCGTTCCGGCGAGCAGGTCCAGCAGGGCCGCCTTGCGCGCGACGTCGCCGTGCGCGCGTTCGCCGAAGTCCTCGGCGCAGTCGCCGGCCTGGACCACCAGGGCCTCGCCCGCGGCGACACGGGCGAGGAAGCCCCGCAGCGTGCTCAGGTCGGCCGGCCGTACGAGTGCCGGGCGGCGGGCCAGTTCCGCCCGTACCCCTTCCGCTTCCGCCGCGTCGGGCCACTCGGGTTGTTGCAGCGCTTCGCGGGCACGGATGTCACGCAGCACTTCCTGCACTGTGGTCTCCCGGAGGTGCGAAGGGACGTGCCGGTCAGGTGGGTATGCCGGCGCGCCTGACCTGCGGGACGGGGATGCCGAGCGCGCGCAGCTGCTCGAACGGGTTCATGAACTCGCGCTGGAGCTTGATCTTCCCGTTCTCCAGTTCGAACGCGTGCAGGAAGTGGTTGGCGTAGTGGCCCTCGGGATACCCCTCGAAGAGGATCTTGCCGCGTCCGTCGCACTCGACCCAGAAGCGGTTCGGGTCCTGGGTCTCGAAGATCTCGATGTTGTACCACTCCCAGTCCGGGAAGCACTTGAGGGACCACACGGCGTGCGCCGCCAGCCGGTCGCGGCCGTTGATGACGATCGGCGACCCGGTGTCGTTCGTCCACAGGCCGCCCTTGCCGTCCTTTGTGAACAGCTCGTGGCGCTTGAGCCGGTCCTGCCCCTTGGTGTTCATGTACTGCTCGACCGTCGCCCGGTTGAGCTGACGCAGCTCGGCTTCGTCGGTGTGTGCGGGCGACTGCGCGACGTCCGGCATGGTTGCCCTCCGTGTGGATGCGGTGGAAGAGGTGCGGGGGTGGCGCCGTGCTCTCGACGTGGCTGGGGGCGGCAACGCGATGACCCGCCGTCCGCGGGAGTGGGTCCGCGGGACCTCGGGTCGAGTGCCGGGGCGGGGGTCGACGTCCGTAAGGAGAGCCGGCCGGCCTGGTACACCCGTGTGGCGGACCGACCTGCGGTGCACGGCCCCCACCCGCGCGACGGGGCTTCCCCCTTCTCGTTCCTCGGGTGCCTGGAAACCCGGTGGACTCCCGGCTGCCTGCGGCCCACGCTAAGAGAGATCAAGTCGGGGTGTCAACTGGTGTAAGAGACTGTTCATGATCATCTCCACACTGGTGGAGAGCTATGCTGGGGTCCGACGTGTGGGCAGGGTCGAGGTACGAGAGAGGGGGCACCGTGACGGAACCGGCGCCCGACGCCACTCCCACTTTCGCTGATCGGCTCAACCGCCTCTTCGAGGTCGTGGCGCCGCCGGGCCGGGGGCCGTACAGCACCGACGAGGTGGCCCGCGCGATCACCGCGAACGGGGTCTCCATCTCCAGCAGTTACATCTGGCTCTTGCGCAACGGGCAGCGGAACAATCCGACGCTGCGTCATATCAGCGCGCTCGCGAAGTTCTTCGGCGTGCCGCCTGCCTACTTCTTCGACGACCAGGTGACCGAAGCGGTCGACGCCGAACTCGAACTGCTGGTCTCCCTCCGCGATGCGGGGGTCCAGCGGATCGCGCTTCGAGCGGCCGGTCTCTCCTCCGAAAGCCTGCACTCGATCAGTGACATCATCGAGCGCATCAGGGACCTCGAAGGTCTCTCCAAGGAAGACGGTAACGCCCCGAAGAATCCGCGTCCACTCTCGACGGAAGAGCTTGAATGAACCTGCGTCGACGTTGCGAAGAGATAGTTCGCCGTATCGATGGCTCCGATTCATTACCCATTGAAAAGCTCTGTGAAAAGGTGGGGTTACATACCGGCCGGCCGATCGTCCTGGAAGGGATCCCTTTCACCGGGGGATCGCCCAGCGGTGTCTGGATATCCACCGGGAAGATCGATTACATATTCCATGACAGCCGTGCCACGCCCCTGCACAGGGAACATGTCGTCGCGCATGAACTCGGGCACATCCTGTGCGACCACCGGTGCGGCGGGGAACTCACGGAGCTGTCCGCCCTCCTGATGCCCAACCTGTCGCCGGAGATGGTCACCCGGGTCCTCCACCGGGCCCGGTACGACGTCGTGGAGGAGCAGGAGGCCGAGACCATCGCCTCCCTCCTCATGTACAGGTCGAGGCGCTGCCCGAGTACGGCCTCCAGGGGCGGCGGACCCGTCCGTGACGTGATCAGACGAGTCGAGAGGACCCTGCTCCGCCGGCGGGCATCGTCGTGATCACGGTCCTGAACGCGTTCTGCGCCGTCGCGGCCACGGTCGGCCTCGGGTACATGCTGCGCGCGCTGTACCAGGACAGGGGTGACGTGGCGCTCCGCTACCTCTGCGTCGTCTTCGGGCTCTCCGTCGTCGGCTTCACCCTCCTGATCCCCGCGGTGTGGGTGGGGGTGGACGCCCTGTTCGACGCGCCCAACATCGCCGCCCTGCTGGCGGGGAACTGCGTGACGGGGCTCGTCTTCGGCCAGCAGATCGTTCTCCAGTACTGGATCCACCCGCCCGCCGAGGCCCGCCGGAGGGCCCGGAGGCGGGTCGTCCTGTGCGCCCTCGTCCTCCTCGCGATGGCCCTGTTGTTCGCCCAGCTCGACCCCTCGGTGCAGCGCCCGCGGGACTTCAGCGTCTATTACGGCCCCTCTTCCTATTACTTCACCTACCTCCTGCTCTATGTGTTCGTCTACACGAGTGGTGAGGTGCTCATCGCCCGTACCGCCTGGCGGAACGCGAAGGAGACGGACGACGTCTACCTCAGGCGCGGCCTGCGGTTCCTTTCGGTAGGTTCCTGGCTCACCCTCGGGTACAGCGCGGTCAGGATCATCAACCTCTTCGGGCCGCGCCTCGGGTTCGACCTGTCGCACCGGGACGACGTCTCCGTCGTCTTCGGGAACGCCGGAGCCCTGCTCGCCATGCTCGGTTTCACCTTCCCCGGCTGGGGGCCGCGTCTCTCACTCGTGACCCGCTGGTGCGTCAATCTGCTCAATTACCACCGTCTCTACCACCTGTGGGCGATGATGCACCGGACCGTGCCCGAGATCGCCCTCTTCCCGCCCCGCAATCGAATCCGCGACCTGGTGAAACTCACCGAACTGGAATACCGCCTCTACCGCCGGGTGATCGAGATCAGGGACGGTCAGCTCTTCCTCCTGCCCTACGCCGACTCCACGGCGGTCGACGACGCCGCGCGGTCCGCCCGGCGAGCGGGCCTGGGCAGGGACCGGATCAAGGCGGTCACCGCGGCGGTGGCGATCAGGACGGCCGTGGAGCGCAGATCACTGGGGCGACCGGGCGACGAGGGGCTGGTGCTGCATCCGTCCGTGCACGCCGCCGGCCCCGACCTGGACTGCGAGGTCGCCGAGCTCCTGCACATCGCCGGCGAGTTGCGGAGGGCGGACCTCGCGACCACCCATGGCGGGGGAACACCGGAGCAGGACCCGGCCGAGGTCCCGGGGAGAAGGGCGGACGCCGCCTGACCCCACGCCGGCCCCCACCGACCGGCGCGCCGCGAGCCGGACGCCGCGCGCCGGCTGCCGCACGACGGGCGCACAACCACCCCGTACGCGGCGGGCTTGCCCGCCGGGGCCCCGGTAGCTCCGGGAGCTCCGGGAGCTCCGGGGGCGCGGGGCGCGGGAGTGGAGCGTGCGGGGTGCGGGAGTTCCGCGGTGTGAAGCCGACCCGGAGCGGGACGGTCCGCGCTCGCCGTGCTCCTGCTCGGCATGACGTGACGGAGATCTCGGTGCGCACGCGAGGGCCGGTCCATAAGCTGATGTCCGCTCGTCCGCCGCGGCTGAGCGGAACCGGCCCGTGAGCGAGCCCCGGACCTGGCCAGGTGTCGGTGAACTCGGCGGGCGGCCGGCGACCAACGCCTGGAAGAGCGCCCACCGAGCCGGCAGTACGCCGTTGTACGCTGAGGGACAGCCCTTGACCTGCGGAAAGCGGGCAGGGAGCCGAATCAGGGAGTTCTCATGCTGCGCACCATGTTCAAGTCCAAGATCCACCGGGCGACCGTGACCCAGGCCGACCTGCACTACGTCGGCTCCGTCACGATCGACGCGGACCTCATGGACGCCGCCGACCTCCTCCCCGGCGAGCTCGTCCACATCGTCGACATCGACAACGGCGCCCGCCTGGAGACGTACGTCATCGAGGGCGAGCGCGGCTCCGGTGTCATCGGGATCAACGGCGCCGCCGCGCACCTGGTGCACCCCGGCGACCTGGTCATCCTCATCAGCTACACCCAGGTCGACGACGCCGAGGCCCGGACCCTGGTGCCGCGCGTCGTCCACGTCGACGCCGCGAACCGCATCGTCGAGCTCGGCTCCGACGCCTCCGCCCCGGTCCCGGGGACGGACACCGCGCGCAGTCCCCACGCCGTACCGGCCGCCCGGGTCTGACCCACCGCGACAGGTGGGCCCCGGTCCGGCCGACCGGGCCCGCGCGGCCAGCCGACCGGGCCCGACGGCCAGGCGACCGGCCGGACGGACAGCCGACCGATCGGTCAGTCGGTCAGTCGGCCGCGGACAGTCGACCGACCGGCAGGGCTGGTGCGCCGCATAGGCGCCCCGCCCACGGGCCGGGTGCGCGGCCGGGACGTGGCGGGCGCGTGGCCGGGACGTGGCGGACGTGCATGGTCCGGCCGTGCGGGGGAACGCGCAGCACGAGAACCCCGACCGGGAGCGACGACGACCTTTGGGGGAGGCCATGACCGAGCCCCGACCCGACCCCGTGCCGCCCATGCCGGACCCGGCACCGGCACCGCAGCCCGGGCCCGCACCGGAGCCACCCGGCCCCGGGCCCGTACCGGCCCCGCCGCCGCATCCGGCGCCCGGGCCCGTACCGACGCCCGACCCGGTGCCCCAGCCCCCCGGCCCCGACCCGGTGCCGTCACCCGACCCGGGCCCCGGACCCCTCTCCCGTCCGTGACCGGGACGACGACGCGCTGCCGGGACCCGTCCCGCGCGTGACGGTCCGCCCGGCGCCGCCGCCCCCCTCACGACCCCACCACGGGAGCGGCGCACGTACGCGACGTGCGGGTGTTCGCGTACGGCCGGATGCGCCTTCCTGCTGACGGTCCGTCTCGCCGCAGTGCCACGAGGTCACTTGAGAGACAGCCCGCGCCCCATGCGCCCTGTGCGCCCCCTTGCCACGGCTTGCCGCGCGCCCCTAGCTTGGGCTGCCGCTGACCTGTGCAAGGGGGAACCACCCATGGCCGTTCGGGGACGACACCGCCGGCACCAGCCGAGCCGTCTCAACCGCGCATCACTGACCGCGGTCGGCAGCGCCGGCATCGCGCTGCCGCTGATCGGCGCGGGCACGGCACACGCCGCGTCGGTCGACGTCTGGGAGAAGGTCGCCGCCTGCGAGTCCACCAACCGCTGGCAGGTCAACACCGGCAACGGCTACTACGGCGGGCTCCAGTTCAGCCAGTCCACCTGGCAGGCGTACGGCGGGACCCGCTACGCCCCCCGTGCCGACCTGGCCACCAAGGACCAGCAGATCGCCATCGCCGAGAAGGTGCTCAAGGGCCAGGGCCCCCGCGCCTGGCCGACCTGCTCCCAGCGGGCCGGGCTCGCGCGCGGCGGCGAGAAGCCCGACGTCACCCCCGACGGCCGCGCCGACCGCCGTGACCGGCCCGCCGCCACGCCGACCACCATCCCGAACCAGCGGCGCGAGAGCTACACGGTCGCGCGGGGCGACACCCTGTCGCGGATCGCCGCGGAGAAGCGCGTCCAGGGCGGGTGGCAGCGGCTGTACGCGCAGAACCGCGCGGTCATAGGGGGCGACCCCGACCTGATCATGCCCGGACAACGGCTGGCGCTGCGCGGCGCGCCGGGCGGTACGCAGACCGAACCGTCGGCGCGGTCGGGCAGCAAGCCCAGGACGCCGGACGCCAAGGCCGCGGCGCCGAGCACCAAGCCCAAGGCGCCGACTGCCGGACCCACCGTGAAGGCCCCGGACAAGGCGGCCCCCTCGGCGCGGCCGAAGTCCCGGCCGCGACCCCAGTCGACGGCGCAGAAGCCCGCGCCCCGGCCGGTGGCGCAGAAGCCCAAGGCGAAGCCCAGACCGCAGGCCGTGGCGAAGCCGGTCGTCGCCAAGAGCCGCACCGGCACGCTCAGTTCCCCCGTCGACGCCAGTCCGGGCACCGCCTACGGCAAGCCCGGCTCCGCCTGGTCCTCCGGCTACCACACCGGCGTCGACTTCCCGGTGCCCACCGGCACCTCCGTCCGGGCCGTCGCGACCGGCCGGGTCGTCTCCGCCGGCTGGGCGGGCGCGTACGGCTACCAGGTCGTCATCCGGCACGACGACGGCAAGTACAGCCAGTACGCCCACCTGTCCGCGCTCAGCGTCCGGGAGGGCCAGACCGTCGGCAGCGGCCAGCGCATCGCCCGCTCGGGCTCCACGGGCAACAGCAGCGGCCCGCACCTCCACTTCGAGGTGCGCACCGGCCCCGGATACGGCTCCGACGTCGACCCCCTCGCCTATCTGCGCCGCGGTGGCGTGTCCCTGTGAGGTTTCCGGCGGCCCCGTAGGGGCGAGCGGCCCCGACGCGGCCGCCGGGTCCACCTGAGCGCAACGGCGGTGCCGCGTACGGGAGTACGCGGCACGGCCGTCGCGCGGCCCGTGCCCCGTACGGGCGTACGGTGCCGTGGCGCGCACCGCTACCGTGGTCCCCGCCGGGCGGTCCGGCACGCCAGGGGAGGAGCACGGGATGGCAGCGCAGACGCGGCGGCTCACGGCCGCCGAACTACGGACCCTGAGCGACGTGGGCGGCTTCTTCGTCCTGCCCACCGCGCCCCCAGCCCCCGGTGCGTACGTCCCCCTCACCGACGCCTATGCCGCCCCGGCCGCACCCGTGGCCACCGCGGCCACGCCGCCGGACCCGACGGCCCCCGCCGTCCCCCCGTCCGTCCCGGCCACCGCGCCGGGACCCGCCGCCCCCGCCACCGGCCCCGAGGGCGGTGGCGGGGTGCCGCCGCTCGTCGCCCGGGTCGCGCGCGTCGCCGAGCGGCTGGGGGCGCCCGAGTACCGGGTCGCCGCGTCCATCGCCCAGCTGGGGCTGGCGGCGCGGCTCTGGTCGGTGACCCTGGGCTCGGCCGCCCTGTACGGCGTCGTGCCCGACGTGACGCCCGCCTCCCTGCACTGGGACCCCGCGCGCTCCACGCCCGAGGACCTCTGGTGGGCCGGGACCGTCACCCGCCCCGCTACCCCCGCCGACCTGCGGGAGGTCGTCCAGGACGGCCACCTCGTCCCGCTCGGCGAGGCCCTGCGCGCCGCCGGGCCCGTCTCCGCCCGGCTGCTGTGGGGGAACGCCGGCTCGGCGCTCGGCGGCGCCGTGCGCGAGCTGACGGGCTGGGCCCGCCGCCACGGCCGCCCGGAGGTGGCCGGGCGCGCCGCGGAGCTGGCCGCGGGGCTGCTGGACCACCCCGACCTCGGCGGCGCCCTCGACGGGCCCGGGCTGCGGCGGCGCACCTGCTGCCTGTACTACCGCTGCCCCGGTGGGGGACTGTGCGGCGACTGCGTCTTCGACCGGCCCCCGCGACGGACCGCGGCGGGGGGCCCGGGTTTGGCGGCGGGGCGGTCGGCTCCGTAGAGTGCCCCTTTTGAGACGTGGCAAACGAGTGATCGAGGAACGGCAGCGGCCATGACGGTGACAGAAGAGAACCAGGCGTACGGGCCGGGCATCGACCCCGAGCGCCTGGCCGTCTGCCTGAGCGTGCTGGAGGAGCTGGACGAGCTCGACGTCGACCACCCCGACGCGATCACCGTGCGGCGGGCCACGGCCGGCATCTACCGCTCGGTCAAGCAGCGCCGCCGCCAGGAGCGCCGGGCCGCCAAGACCGCCCACGACCGCGCGGTGACCGAGGCGACCGCGACCGGCTCCGCCGAACGCATCGACGACGAGACGCAGGGCCTGCTGCCCAGCTCGTCCGTGGCGGGCGAGGTCGCCGGCATACTCCAGCGCCCCCGGTCCTGCTACATCTGCAAGACCCGGTACGTGCAGGTCGACGCGTTCTACCACCAGCTGTGCCCGTCGTGCGCGACCGAGAACCGGGCCCGCCGCGACGCCCGCACCGACCTGACGGGCCGCCGCGCGCTCCTCACCGGCGGCCGCGCCAAGATCGGCATGTACATCGCGCTGCGCCTGCTGCGGGACGGCGCGCACACCACGGTCACGACGCGGTTCCCGAACGACGCGATCCGCCGCTTCAAGGCCCAGCCCGACAGCGACCAGTGGATCCACCGGCTGAAGATCGTCGGGATCGACCTGCGCGACCCGGCGCAGGTCGTCGCGCTCGCCGACTCCGTCGCGGCGGCCGGCCCCCTGGACATCCTGATCAACAACGCCGCCCAGACCGTCCGCCGCTCCCGCAGGGCGTACAGCGAGCTGCTCGGCGCCGAGTCGGCGCCGCTGCCCGCGGGCGAGCTGCCCGCCTCCGAGGTCATCGGCACGTTCGGCAGCGGCGCGGTCGACAGCGTGGCCGCCCTGCCCTCCGCGCGCGGAGGCGACGGCCTCAGCGCCCGGGACGTCACGGAGCTGGCCCTCGTCAGCGGCTCGGCGACGCCGGCGCGGATCGCCGCGGGCACCGCCATCGACGCGGGTGGCCTCGTGCCGGACCTGGCGCCGGTCAACAGCTGGATCCAGACCGTCGAGGCCGTCGACCCGGTCGAGCTGCTCGAGGTCCAGCTGTGCAACTCCACGGCGCCGTTCATCCTGATCAGCCGCCTCCGCGCGGCGATGGCGGCCTCCCCGGCCCGCCGCAAGTACGTGGTGAACGTCTCGGCGATGGAGGGCGTCTTCAGCCGCGGCTACAAGGGCGCCGGCCACCCGCACACCAACATGGCGAAGGCCGCGCTCAACATGCTGACGCGCACCAGCGCCCAGGAGATGTTCGAGACGGACGGCATCCTGATGACGGCCGTCGACACCGGCTGGATCACCGACGAGCGCCCGCACCCCGACAAGATGCGGCTCGCCGAGGCCGGCTTCCACGCCCCGCTCGACCTGGTCGACGGCGCCGCCCGGGTCTACGACCCGGTCGTGCGCGGCGAGGCCGGCGAGGACCTGTACGGCTGCTTCCTGAAGGACTACGCGCCCGGCAAGTGGTGACCGGCCGAACGGCCCAGAGCGACATCGACACGGAGTGCCCCGAACGGGGCACTCCGTGTCGCTCTGTCCGGAAGTCGACGGTGTGACGCGTTCCATCGAGCGGAGGCGCGCTCATGTGGTTACTCTGAGGCGAACGGTCGGCTGACGGGGATCCACGAAAACCCCTCGGGCCGACCTGGGGACCGGCCTGCCACCTGGGTCGCGGCCCACCCCGGAGACCGGCGCCACCGCGACCGAACGGCAGAACACGATCCATAGGTTCGCGACACTAAGGAGTGCGCGGTGACACCAGAAACCACCAAGCGGGAGCCCTCGGCGGGGTTCCCCGAACGGTCCCCCCGGTCCACCCGGTCGGATGAGCTCGGCAGCCTGGAGGTGTGGGCCCGCTCCGCACCGATCCGCCTGGCGGGGTACGAGGACGACCTCGCGGAGCCGCACATCCTGCCCGGCATCGACTGAGCCGGCATCCACCGAGCCGGCGACCGAGCCGGCCGTCGACGGCAACCCCCGTCCCGGCCGAGTCCGGTACCGGCCGCACCCGGCGTCGACCGGGCCCGGTACCGACGCGGCCGTGGCACCGGAAGCGCGGCAGCCCCGTGCCCCCGCCCGTGACGGCGGGGGCACGGGGCTGTCCCGTCCGGCGCCGACACGGGAGAGCGGACCGGACGGGCCTGCCACCGAAGGGGCAGACGGGCGGGCCGAACGGCATCGGCATCCGCTCGACCCGCCGCACTGCCGCTGAAAGGTAGCGGACACCGCCCTCACCGACCAGCTTTGACCAGCGCTTCACGGAGCGCGCCCGCGCCGGCTGCCCGTCCGGGACCCCAGCCGCGTCGGCGGCAGGTACTCGCGCACGAGCGTGCGGTGCCACCAGGCGCCCGTCGTCCGCAGCTCGCGCCAGGTGGTGAAGCGGTAGCGGTACAGGCGCGCCCGCACCAGCGCCGGCGGACCGTCGGGGAAGGGGTTGTGGCGCAGCAGCCGCAGGGTGTCGCGGTCCCCGTCGAGGAGCCGCTCGACGAACGGGCCGAACCACCCGGCCGCGTACGCCGGGGAGAGCGCGGCGAACCACATCATCCAGTCCAGCCGCAGGTGGTACGGGGCGAACTGGCGCGGCGGCCGCCGCACGTCGCCCGGCTTCCCGCGGAACCCGTACTCCCGCCACACCGTCCCCTCGCGGGCCGTGGGCTCGTCGGTGCCCTCGACCACGATCTCGTACCGGACGCGGCCGACGGTGCCGAAGGCGCCGTAGGTGTTGACGAGGTGGAGGGGGTCGAAGGAGCGGTTCATCGCCTGGCGCCGCGAGAGGAGGTTGCGCACCGGGCGGACGCTGAGCGCGAGGACCAGCACGGTCACGGCGACCACCAGCACGCCGTACCAGAGCGGCGGCTCGGGCAACCGCGGCGGAGCGGCGACGAGGGAGCCGTCCACGGCGGAGAGGGCCAGGACGATGGTGATCCAGTTCAGCCAGGCGAAGTTGCCGGAGGCGACGAGCCACAGCTGGGTCAGGACGACGAGCCCGGCCGCGACGGTCGCCACCGGTTGGGGGGTGAACAGCAGCACGGGGACGGCCAGCTGCGTGACGTGGTTCGCCGCCGCCTCCACCTTGTGCAGCGGTCGCGGCAGGTGGTGGAAGAACCAGCTGAGCGGGCCGGGCATGGGCTGCGTCTCGTGGTGGTGGTACAGGCAGGTCAGGTCGCGCCAGCAGCGGTCGCCGCGCAGTTTGATCAGACCCGCGCCGAACTCGACGCGGAACAGCAGCCAGCGCAGCAGCCACATGAGGAGGACCGGGGGCGCGGTGCGGTCGTTGCCGAGGAAGATCGCCAGGAAGCCCGCCTCCAGCAGCAGGGACTCCCAGCCGAACCCGTACCAGGTCTGGCCCACGTTGACGATCGACAGGTACAGCCCCCACAGCACCGCCCACAGGAGCATGGCGACGGCCAGTGGCACCGCGTCGCCCGCGCCGGCCGCCAGCGCCAGCGCGAGGGCCGCGCCGGTCCAGGCGCAGAGCGCGAAGAAGCGGTCCGAGTAGTGCAGACGGAAGAGGCTCGGCGCCCGGCGCGCCGGCACCCGGCGCAGGAAGTCCGGTACCGGCAGCATGCCCCGCTCGCCGATGAGCGCCCGGAACTGCAGGGCGGCGCACGCGAACGCCACCAGGTAGACCAGGGCGAGGCCCCGCTGGAAGGCCAGGCGGCCCAGCCAGTGGTCGGACGAGGCGAACCAGGGGAACCACTCCATCCCCTCCAGTATCAGCCGCGCGCGGCCTCCCCACGTCGGCACGCGCGCGACCTCACGCGTCAGCCGCGCGCGACCTTCCGCAGCGTCCGGCCGAGGCGGCGCGCGTACCACCGCTGGGCCACCGGTACGAGCGGTCCCGCCAGACGGGTGTACCAACGGGCCGGGCGGCTGAACGCGGTGACCACGAACCACACCGTCCCGTCGGAGCGCAGCTCGACGACGAACGCCTCCTCGCCGCACTCGGGGTGCCCGGCGAGCGTGCCGTACGCGAAGCCGACGCGCCGCTCCTCGGACACGGTCCGGACGACCTCGCACGGGACGGCGTACACGAACCGTCCCACGCCCACCGCCACCCGCAGGCGCACGCCGGGGGCCGCGCGGACCGCGTCCGTGTGGACCCGGGCGCCGGACGCGCGGTGCATCCGCCAGGTGGTGACCGCCGTGCCCGCCGCCTCGAAGGCGGCCCGGCCGTGGCCGATCGGCTCGCGGTGGCGCAGGTGGTGGTAGCCCTCGGGGAGGACGGCGGACGAGGTCGCGCCGACCTCGGGGTAGGTGAGGCCGGGCGGCGGGCCGTCGGGGGTGGTGCCGGTGCTGCGGACGAGCCGGGTCATTCGGGGACCTCCTGGGGGTCCGGGGCCGCGGTGGCGGGGGTGTGGACGGGCGGGTGGGCCGGGGCGCGCGGGCGGCGGGGCGCGGGTCCCGAGGCGTCGTGACCTGTCCGCGGCTGATGTCCCGGGGCGCCGGTGAGGCGCCGCCAGGCCAGCAGCGAGCAGAGGGCGAAGCCCAGGGCGTTGGCCACGCCGTGGGTCGCCGCCATCCACGCCAGGCTCGGGTGCGGCCACCCGGTCGCCTCGCCGAGCGCCCAGCTCAGCGCCAGCAGCATGGTCGCCACGAGGACGGCCGCGGAGACGGCGAGCAGCGCGCCGGTGAGCCGGTCCCGGACACGGGTCCGCACGTCCCGCCAGGTGAGCAGCCCCACCGCCCACATCCCGGCGGTCAGTACGACGGCGCCCGCGAGCTCGGCCCAGTCGTCGACGAAGTACCCCAGGAGGACCAGGAGCGTGCCGAGGGGGACGCTCAGCGCCGCGAAGGCGCTCAGCGGACGGTCCCCGGTGGCGGCCCGGACCAGCCCGGCGACGAGCGCGGCGGCGAAGCCGGCGAAGTGGAAGTGGGGCACGGTCAGGTCGAGGATCGCCAGGTCGAACCCGAAGAGCGGGTGGCCCAGGCGCTCGGCGACCAGGGCGGTCGCGGCGACCGCCGGGCTCACCAGGGCCGTCAGCAGCGCCACCTCGCCGGGCGCCAGGGACCGGGTCCGCGCCAGCCGGCGGGGCGCGGCCGCCGCCAGGAGGAGGGTGCCCGCCGCGTAGCAGCCCGCGAGGGCCGTGGCGAGCGCGCCGCGCGGCAACCACAGGGAAGCGGCGCCCGGGACCGCGAACAGCGGCCACAGCCGGCAGGCGAGCGCCGTCTCCGGCGCCGCCACCAGGCGCAGACCCAGGGGGACCACCACGAGCATGCCGAGGACCACGACCAGGTCCACCAGTACGGTCACCGCGCCACCCCTCTCCGGGACTTGAACGTGTTCAACCAGCAGTCAGCCTAGTGGTCGGAGTTGAACATGTTCAAGTCCACGGGTGGCGGGTGGACCGGCCACGGCAGGCCCACCCCGGTTGCGGCGCGCCCGCAGGTCCGGCAGACATGGAGGAACGTGTCCGGTCGACTCCTGGGAAGGGCGGGATGCACGTGCCGTCACCCACACGCCGCTTCCCCGCGGCACGCCCGCGGCGACCCGTCGCCCTCGCCGCGGCGGCCGTCGCGGGACTCCTCGCCGCCGGCTGCGGCGCCGACGACGGCGGCGCGTCCGCGCCCGGCGTCCCCCTCGCCACCGATCGCGTCCCCCTCCTCCAGCAGGCCGCCGCGCCCGGCCCGGACCCCTTCACCGCCTCGACCTCCCTCACCGCGGACGTCGTCCCCGGCGGCTCGCCGTCCCCCACCGCGCCCGCCACGCCCGGCGGCCCCGGCGGCCCCTCGGCCGCGGTCCCGGGCCCGGAGGAGCCGCTGCGCACCGTCGACGGCGCGACGCCCGGTCTGTACGGGGGCACCCACTCGCTGCCCAGTTGCGACGTCGAGCAGCAGACGCGCTTCCTCACCGCCGACAAGGCGAAGGCCCGCGCCTTCGCCCAGGCGGCCGGGGTCACACCGGCCGGCCTCGGCGCCTGGCTGCGCGACCTGACGCCGGTCATGCTGCGCGCCGACACCCGCGTGACCGGCCACGGGTACCGGAACGGCGCGGCCGTACCGTACGAGGCCGTGCTCCAGACGGGCAGCGCCGTGCTGGTGGACCGGTACGGGGCGCCCCGCGTGCGCTGTGCCTGCGGCAACCCGCTGCGCACACCGGCCGACCCGCGGCGTCCGTCGGCCCACCGGGGACAGGCGTGGCCCGGGTACCGCGCCGACCGCGTCGTGCTCATCGGCCCCACTCGGCAGGCCCTGGACCGGCTCGTCCTGGTGAACGTCCTCAACGACACCTGGCTCGAACGCCCGACCGGCAGCCGCGGCGAGCGCGACCGCAAGCCCGAGGTGCCCCCCGCGTACGAGCCGCGCGAGCGCCACGTCGCCGACGGCCCGCCGCCGGACGGCACCGTGCCGGAGGGCGCGTCGCCGGACGGGACGCCGCCGGGGGCCGGCGTACGGCCCTCCGTCCCGCCGGCGCCGGTCGCGCCCGAGGCGCCCGGCACCCCGGAGGCGCCCCCGCCGCCACCCGGTGAGGGTGACGTGCCGCCGGACGGTACGGTGCCCGACGCCCCTCAGCCGGACGGCGTCGCGCCCGACGGCGTCGCGCCCGAGGGGGAGGCCCCGCCCGACGAGGCGGCCCCACCGGACGGGACGGGCGACGGGGCGGGCGAGGTGCCGGAGGTGTCACCGGACGTGCCGCCCGACGCGGCGCCGCCCGAGGCCGGACCGCCCGACGCGCCCTTCGACCCCGACGTCCCCGACGGGCCGTACTGAGGTGGGGTCCCGGCTCCGCCGACCGGCCGGGGAACAGGAGGAACGATCCCTCCGTCCCGAGGTTCCGTTGAGGTCGATAAAACCGACAAATGATGGCAGAGTGGCTCCATGGTTGATCCGGCAGCGGATGCCCTGTCGCTTCCCGAGGACTGGCCCGCCCACCCGGATCTGAGCCTGTCCCTCAACCGCATGGGCAGCTTCGACTGGGACCTCGACACCGGGCTGATGCACATGGACGAGGTCGCCCTCGACGTGTTCCAGACGGACCCCGCCGAGTACGACGGCAGACCGGAGAGCCTCGGCCGGCGGGTCCCGCCCAGTGAGTCGGTCCGCCTCGACGGCATGGTCGCGCAGGCCCTGAAGAACGGCAGCAGCCACTACGGCGCCTACTTCCGCATCCGCACGCGCGAGGGCGGACTGCGGTGGACCCACACCCAGGGGTTCATCCGGCGCGACGCGACCGGGCGCCCCCACCGCATCATCGGCATCGTCCGCGACGCCACGCAGGAGCTCGCCGAGTCGACCACCCGGCTGGAGGTCGACGCCGAGCGCCGCCGCCAGACCAGCGTCGTCGAGTCCACCACCGCGGCGCTCGCCCACGCCCGCACCGTCCAGGACGTCATCGACGTGCTCAAGGACTCCCAGGGGCTGGAACACCTCGGCGCGACCAGCGTCGTCATGGGGCTGCTGGAGGCCGGCCGCATCCACCTCGTCGCCGACGGCCCCGAGGACTCCTTCGTCCCCGGCACCCGCTACACGCGCGTGGACGAGGAGTACCCCATGAGCGAGGTCGTCCGGACCCTCGCGCCCCGCTTCATCGAGTCACCCGAGGACTTCGCCACCTCGTACCCCGTCCTCTGGCCCCACATCACCCACCTCGGCATCACGTCCGCCGCGTACCTGCCGCTCATCGCCCAGGCACGCCCCATCGGCGCCATGGGGCTGCTGTACAGCGACAAGAACGGCTTCACCCCCGACGAGCGCAACGTCCTCGTCGCCCTCGGCAGCAGCATCGCCCAGAGCCTCCAGCGCGCCATGCTCTTCGAGCAGGAGCACGACCTCGCCGAGGGCCTGCAGCAGGCCATGCTCCCGCGGCGCATCCCGGAGATCCCCGGAGCGCAGGTCGCCGTCCGCTACCGCGCCGCGCGCCTGGGCCGCGACGTCGGGGGCGACTGGTACGACGTCATCCCGCTGCCCGGCGGCCGCGTCGGCGCGGTCATCGGCGACGTCCAGGGGCACGACACGCACGCGGCGGCCGTGATGGGCCAGCTGCGCATCGTCCTGCGCGCGTACGCCGCCGAGGGCCACACCCCGGCCACCGTCATGGCGCGCGCCTCGGTCTTCCTCCGCGACCTGGACACCGACCGCTTCGCCACCTGCACCTACATGGAGGTCGACCTCGCCACGGGCGTCGTCCAGGTGGTCCGGGCGGGGCACGTCGACCCGCTGCTGCGGGACACCGACGGCAGCTGCCGTCGGGTGCCGGTGCAGGGCGCCCTCCCGCTGGGGCTGTCCGCCGAGTTCGGCGCGCTCGACTACCCCGTGAGCGTCATCGAACTGGACCCGGGGCAGACCCTCGTGCTGTACACCGACGGCCTGGTCGAGGAGCCCGGCTCCGACCTGGACGAGGGCATGCAGTGGCTCACCGCCCTCGTCCGCAACGGGCCCGCCGACCTCCAGGAGCTCGCCGACCTCCTGTGCGACGTGGTCGACGAGCGCGGCGGCGACGACGACGTGGCGATCCTGCTGCTGCGCCGCCGCGGCGGCTACACCCCGCAGAGCGGCGGCAGGCTCCAGCAGCACGTCGCCCAGAACGACCCCGAGGCGCTGCGCTCCGCCCGCCACATGATCCACGCCGCCGTACGCGCCTGGGGCGGCCGGGAGCGGGCCGACGAGATCCAGCTGGCCGCCGACGAACTGGTCACCAACGCCCTGCTGCACACCGACGGCGGCGCCATCGTCACCCTGCGGATGCTCACCGGCCCCGAGCGGCGGCTCCGCCTCGAGGTCGAGGACCGCTCCAGCGCCCTGCCCCGCCGCCGGGACACCGGCACGGAGGGCGTGTCGGGCCGCGGCCTGCTGCTCGTGGACCAGCTGGCGGACGTGTGGGGCGTCGAGTCGCGGGGTGGCGGGAAGTGCGTCTGGTGCGAGTTCGCCCTGCCGGAGCGGTTCGCCGGCGACGGCGGCGCGCGGCGGGACCCGGGGACGGCGGGGCGGCGGCGCTCGGGGATGTGGCAGCCCAGGGAGGACTGACGCCGGAACGGGGACGGCCCGGGGGAGCGCCGGGGCCGGGGCGTCGGGAACGGGGGTTCCCGGGACGGGGCGGAGCCGTGAGCGCCCGGGGCCGGGGGAGTCGGGGCCGGGGATGCCGGGAACGGGGGCGCCCGTGCACCCGCGGACCGTTCGGTGAGGCGCGCCGCCCCCTCCTGCGGCAGGCTGGGACCATGCCCGAACTGCCCGAGGTCGAAGCGCTCCGCGAGTTCCTCGACGCCCACCTGGTCGGCAAGGAGATCACCCGCGTCCTGCCCGTCGCGATCAGCGTGCTGAAGACGTACGACCCGCCGCTCGACGCCCTCGTCGGCGCCACCGTCACCGCCGTCGGCCGGCACGGCAAGTACCTCGACGTCACCGCGGGCGGCCTGCACCTCCTCGTCCACCTCGCCCGTGCCGGCTGGCTCCAGTGGCGGGACGACCTGCCGACCACCCCGCCCCGCCCGGGCAAGGGGCCGCTCGCCCTGCGCGTCGCGCTGAGCGGCGGCGACGGCTTCGACCTGACCGAAGCGGGCACCACCAAGCGGCTGGCCGTGCACCTCGTCCGCGACCCCGCCGAGGTGCCCGGCGTCGCCCGGCTCGGCCCCGACCCGCTCGCCGGGGACTTCGACCGCGACGCGTTCGCCGCGCTCCTGGCGGGAGAGCGCCGGCAGGTCAAGGGCGCCCTCCGCGACCAGGGCCTCGTGGCGGGCATCGGCAACGCCTACAGCGACGAGATCCTGCACGCCGCCCGCATGTCGCCCTTCAAGCCGGTCCACCACCTCACCGACGACGACGTCACCACGCTCTACGAGGCGCTGCGCACCACCCTCGCCGACGCCGTCACCCGCTCCCGCGGCATCGAGGCGGGCAGGCTCAAGGCGGAGAAGAAGAGCGGGCTGCGCGTGCACGGGAGGACCGGCGAGCCCTGCCCGGTGTGCGGCGACACCATCCGCGAGGTCTCGTTCAGCGACTCCTCGCTCCAGTACTGCCCGACCTGCCAGACGGGCGGCAAGCCCCTGGCCGACCGCCGCCTGTCCCGCCTGCTGAAGTAGCCCGCCCGAGCCGCCACCACCGCGCGTCCGCGCCCGGGCACCGGCGCCGCCGGGGGACCCGGACGGGCACGGCGGCGCGGACGCGCCCGCCCTGCCCCGCGCGGCCGCCGCGCGCCGTACCACCACCGCACAGCGGCCACGCGCCGTGCCGTGCCCGCCCGCGGCCCGCCGCCAGCCGTGCCGTGCCCGCCCTGCTCGTACCGGCCCGCCGCCCACCGTGTCGTCGCGCCACCCGCCAGCCGCCAGCCGCCAGCCGTGCCGTGTCCGCCGTGCCGACCGTCAGGCCCCGGGGGTCCGGGCGCGCACCAGCCACCGGCGCACGCGGCGGCCCGGCGCACCCCACGCGGTGGGCCGCCACGCGCGGGACCGTCCGGCGCGCGGGCGGAGCACCGCCAGCCGCACGCCCACCGACCGCGCGGCGGCCGGCCGGACGCCGCGGGGCGCCGCCCGGCGCGGCGGCGGGGCCAGTGGCACGCGGCCGGTCAGCTGGGCCAGGGCCCGCGCCACCTCGGCGAACTCCGCCAGCCGCGCCGTGCACGCCCCGCACCGCGTGAGGTGCTCGGCGCAGCACAGCGCGTCGTACGGCTCCAACACGCCCAACGCGAAGGCGCCCACCGCGTCGTGCCGCTCCGGCCGTGCCATCGCCCCTCGCTCCCGTGCTCGCCCGCCCCGCCCCCGCGCCGACCCGTACGTACCACGGCCGCTTCTCGCTCAACGGGCGCCCGCCTACACTCCGCCCCATGCTGCGCGTACTGGCCGTCGACGACGAGAAGCCCGCCCTGGAGGAGCTGCTGTACCTGCTGCGCTCCGACCCCCGCGTCCGCAGCGCCGAGGGCGCCACCGACGCGACGGAGGCGCTGCGGCGCATCGGCCGCGCCCTGGAGGCGGGCCCCGACGGACCCGACGCCATCGACGTCGTCTTCCTCGACATCCACATGGCGGGGCTGACCGGCCTCGACGTGGCGCGGCTCCTCGCGGGCTTCGCCCGGCCGCCGCTCGTCGTGTTCGTCACCGCCCACGAGGGCTTCGCGGTGCAGGCGTTCGACCTGAAGGCGGTCGACTACGTCCTCAAGCCGGTCCGCAGGGAGCGCCTCGCGGAGGCCGTCCGCCGGGTCAGCGACCTTTCCGCGCCCGAGCCCGCCGGCACGGTCGCCGAGCACGTCCCGGTGGAACTGGGGGGCGTCACCCGCTTCGTCGCGGTCGACGACATCGCGTACGTCGAGGCGCAGGGCGACTACGCCCGCCTCCACACCGACGGGGGCAGCCACCTCGTCCGCATCCCGCTGTCCACGCTGGAGGAGCGGTGGGCGGCGCGCGGCTTCGTCCGCATCCACCGCAGCCACCTGGTCGCCCTCGGCCGGATCGACGAGCTGCGGCTCGACGGGGGCGCCACCACCGTACGGGTGGGCAGCGCCGAGCTGTCGGTCAGCCGCCGCCACGCCCGCCAGCTGCGCGAGCTCCTGGCCCGGCACGTCCGCGGCTGACCGCGGCAGCGTCCGGGGGCCGGTCGCGGAAGGGCAGCCACGCTCCGACGGCCGGTATGACGATCCGCTTACCCGTCGGGCCGTTGTCTGCGTACACTCCACCGACCGAACCCCTCCCACCACCAGGGCCCCACCACTCCCGACCCCGGACACCGATGTCTCCAGAGCCGCAGCCCGCGCCGCGCCCCCGCCGCGAGACCGTCACCGGAGTGCCCCGCTCCGGCCGCCGGCCGCCGGGGCACGCGCCCGCCCGCTCCGAGATCAGCGAGCAGACCACCCTCGGCCACACCTACGTCCGGTCCCTCATGCGCAGCCAACTGCGCGCGGCCCTGCGCGCGCTCGCCACCCTCGCCCTGCTCGTCGGGTCCCTGCCGCTGCTCCTCGCGCTGCCCGGCGCGCTCGCCCCGCACGGCGCCTCCCCGGCCCCGGGACTGTTCGTCTGGGCCGCCCTCGGCGTCGGCGTCCACCCCGTGATGTGGCTCGTCGCCCGCTGGTACGTGCACCGGGCCGAGCGCAACGAGCGCGACTTCACCGGCCTCGTCGAAGGCAGGTGACGCACCCGGTGAACCACACCTACGCGGTGGCGGCGGTCGCCGCCGTCGTCCTCGCCACCGTCCTCATCGGCTCCCTCGGCCTGCGCATCTCCCGCACCACGTCCGACTTCTACGTGGCCTCGCGGACCGTCGGCCCCGGTCTCAACGCCGCCGCCATCAGCGGCGAGTACCTCTCCGCCGCCTCCTTCCTCGGCATAGCCGGGCTCGTCCTCCTCCAGGGCCCCGACATGCTCTGGTACCCGGTCGGCTACACCGCCGGGTACCTCGTGCTGCTCGTCCTCGTCGCCGCCCCGCTGCG
Source organism: Streptomyces kanasensis (assembly GCF_043077165.1). Lineage (NCBI taxonomy): Bacteria > Bacillati > Actinomycetota > Actinomycetes > Kitasatosporales > Streptomycetaceae > Streptomyces > Streptomyces kanasensis. The sequence goes on along the minus strand of NZ_JBIBSF010000001.1, from coordinate 650,155 downwards.
CCGCTCGGGGGCGTACACGCTCTCCGACTTCGCCGAGGCCCGCCTGGAGTCCACCCAGGTCAGGCGGCTGGCCAGCCTCTTCGTCGTCGGCATCGGCTGGCTGTACCTGATGCCCCAGCTCCAGGGCGCCGGGCTCACCCTGGAGATCGTCACCGGCGCGCCCGGCTGGGTCGGCGGTCTGCTCGTCGCCGTCGTCGTCACGGGCGCCGTGGCCGCGGGCGGCATGCGCAGCATCACCTTCGTCCAGGCGTTCCAGTACTGGCTGAAGCTGACCGCGCTCCTCGTGCCCGCCCTCTTCCTCGTCACCGCCTGGATCGGCGACGACGCGCCGCGGGCCCGGTTCGACGCGCCCGCCGTCCTGCGGGAACACACCACCGTCCGCGTCGCCGACACCGTCCGCGTCGCCGTCGACGTCCCGCTGACCGTCACCGTCTCCGGCACGGTCGACGCGGTGGTCCACGACGGGCGGCCGGTCACCCTCGCCGCCGGCACGCACCGCATCGAGGCCGGCACCACGCTGGGCTTCCCGCCCGGCGCCCACGTCCCCGAGCGGGTCGCCGACGGCGACGACCCGCTCGGCTGGTCCCGCTCCCTCGCCGGCGTCCGCGACGGCCAGCAGCTGTACGCCACCTACGGCCTGATCCTCGCCACCTTCCTCGGCACCATGGGCCTGCCGCACGTGGCGGTGCGCTTCTACACCAGCCCCCACGGCCGGGCCGCCCGCCGCACCACCCTCGTCGTCCTGGGCCTGGTCGGCGCGTTCTACCTGCTGCCGCCCCTCTACGGGGCGCTCGGCCGCATCTACGCGCCCGAACTGGCCCTCACCGGCGCCGCCGACGCCGCCGTGCTCGTCCTGCCCGACCGGGTCGTCGGCGGCCTGGCCGGCGACCTGCTCGGCGCCCTCCTCGCGGGCGGCGCGTTCGCCGCCTTCCTGTCGACGGCCTCCGGACTGACCATGTCGGTGGCGGGCGTCCTCACCCAGGACGTGCTGCCCTCCCGGGGGGTACGCCACTTCCGCCTCGCCACACCGCTCGCGATGGCCGTGCCGCTGGCGTTCGGCGCCGTCGCCAGCAACGTGCCCGTCGCCGACGCGGTGGGGCTCGCCTTCGCGGTGTCGGCCTCGTCGTTCTGCCCGCTGCTCGTCCTCGGCATCTGGTGGCGCCGGCTCACCCCGCCCGGAGCCGTGGCGGGTCTCCTCACCGGCGGCGGCGCCGCGCTGACCGCCGTCATGGCGACGCGCGCCGGGCTCGCCCCCGACGGCTGGCCGCACACCCTGATGGCCTGGCCCGCCGTCTGGTCGGTGCCGCTCGGCTTCGTCGCCATGGTCGGCGTCTCGCTGGCCACCCCCCGCCACGTCCCGCCCGGCACCGCCGCGATCCTCGCCCGCCTGCACCTGCCCGAAGGGCTCGTCGGCCGCCCCGAGACCGACGGGGCCGCCCGGTGACCGGGACGCTCCTCGCCGCGCTCGCCGCCGGCGGGGCGCTGCTGACGGCCGCCGGGTACGCGCTCGGCCGGCTGGCCGCGCTGCGGGCGGGACGCGACCGCCTCGACCTCGGCACGCCCGTCGAACGCGCCACCTTCCACACCCTGCACACCGCGTCGCTCGCCGCGCCGCCGCTGCGGGCGGGACTCACCGAGGACACCGCCCGCAAGGCCGCCCGCAGGCTCCGCCCCCTGCTCGGCACCGAGGCCCTCGCCCTGACCGACCGCACGGCCGTGCTCGCCTGGGACGGCTCCGGCGCCCACCACGCCGACCAGGTGATGGAGCGGGTCGCCGAGGTCCTCGAAACCGGGCGCGGGCAGAGCCTGCGCGCCGCGTGCGAGGACCCCGACTGCCCCCTGCGCTGGGTGGTCATCGCCCCGCTCACCGGCGAGGAGGGCGTGGCCGGGGCCCTCGTCGCCTACGGGTCGCACGAGTCGGCCGTCCTCGTGCGCGCCGCGACGGAGGTGGCCCGCTGGGTCTCCGTCCAACTGGAGCTGGCCGAGCTGGACCTGTCCCGGACGCGCCTCATCGAGGCGGAGATCCGCGCCCTGCGCGCCCAGATCTCCCCGCACTTCGTCTACAACTCGCTCGCCGCCATCGCGTCCTTCGTCCGCACCGACCCCGAGCGGGCCCGGGAGCTGCTGCTGGAGTTCGCCGACTTCACCCGCTACTCCTTCCGCCGGCACGGGGACTTCACGCGGCTCGCGGACGAGCTGCGCTCCATCGAGCAGTACCTCGCCCTCGCCGGCGCCCGCTTCGGGGACCGGTTGCAGGTGACGCTGCAGATCGCCCCGGAGGTGCTGCCGGTCACCCTGCCGTTCCTCTGTCTCCAGCCGCTCGTGGAGAACGCGGTCAAGCACGGCCTGGAGGACTCGCGCACCACCTGCCGGATCACCATCGCGGCGCAGGACGCGGGTGCCGAGGCCGTCGTGACCATCGAGGACGACGGCGTCGGCATGGACCCCGCCGTCCTGCGCGCCATCCTCGCCGGGGAACACCCGAGGGCTTCGGGGATCGGCCTGCCCAACGTCGACGAGCGGCTGCGGCAGGCGTACGGGGACGACTACGGGCTCGTCGTCGAGACGGGCGTCGACGCGGGCATGAAGGTCACCGTCCGCATCCCCAAGTACCGGGCCGGCGTCCACCCCGACGCCCCGTAGGAGCCGTGTCCGCCGCGCGGGCCGGGTGGGCCGCGCGGGGCGGGGCAGGTCGGCCGGGCCCGGGGGCCGCGCGGGGCGGGGCGCTACAGCGCCGTCCACGGGGTGGCGGGGTCGGCGCGGCGGCGCTGCCGCTCGGCGCCCGTGCCGTGGGCGAGCACCGCCTCCACCAGCGCGGTCACCTCACGCGCGTCCCCGCTCGCCTCCAGCGCCGGCCGCACCCGGGTGAGCAGCGCCCGCACCGCGTCGGCGGCCGGAACGCGCGCTCCGGTCACGGGGTGGACGGCCGGACCGCGCAGCCCGTGGCGGGCCGCCGTCCACAGGGCCGCGGCCAGCATGTGGTCGGGCGGGTCCGGCGCCGGGCGGCCGCGGGAGACCGCGTCCAGCGCCGAGGTGACCAGCGCCCGGGTCAGCCCGGCCTGGAGGACCGCCTCGTCGACGCTCGGCGTGACGTCCGCGACGCGCACCTCGACGGTCGGCAGGTGGTGGGAGGGGCGCGCCAGCCAGTACGCGTTGGCCGCCCGGGCGGGCAGGACGCCGGTCCCGCGCAGGGCGGCGACGGTGCGGTCGTAGTGCGCGGCGGAGGTGAAGCGGGGCGGGATCTGGTGGGTCGGCCAGCGGGCCAGGACGAGCGTGCGCCAGCTGGCGTGACCGGTGTCCGCGCCCCGGTGGTAGGGCGAGTTCGCGGAGAGCGCGAGCAGTACCGGCAGCCAGGGCCGCAGGTGGCCGAGGACCGCGACGGCCGTCTCGCGGTCCGGTACGCCGACGTGCACGTGGCAGCCGCACGTCTCGGTCTCGTCCGTCAGCCGCCCGTACAGCCGGGCCATCTGCCGGTAGTGCGGCGTGGGTGTGACCGTGCGGGCCGGGGCGGCCATGGGCGCGGTACCGCTGGCGAGCGGCCGCAGCCCCGCCTTGCGCGCCGCCCGGTCCAGCCGCGCCCGCGCGGCGGCCAGTTCCGTACGGAGCCCGGTGAGGTCCGTGCAGACGTCCGTGGCGGTCTCCACCATGGTCGGCAGCAGCTCCCGCTGGAACTCCCGGCCCCCGCCGCCCTCCGGCCGGGCCCGGTCCGCTGCCAGTACGTCGTCGCACCCGCCCACGGGGGTGCCGTCGACCGCGTCGACGAGGAGGAACTCCTCCTCGACGCCCACGGTCACCCCGCGCGGCACGGGAATCGCGACCATCCAGACCACCACTCCCGCCCCAGCCGTCCGGTCCACGCGCTCGGTGCGGACGCCGGCGGGGCCGGCGGCCGCGACCAGGATGACCGGCACGGACGCCCGGGGCAACAGCGCCTCCCCGGCCTCCGGCCGGACCGCGCGGGCCCGGCCGGCCCGGCTCAGTACAGGTGCAGCGCCAGATGGCCGAGCGGCAGACCCAGCTGCCAGGAGGGCAGCCACACCTGCGCGGACTCGTCGACCACGAGCCCCGTCGCGGGCGGCGCGGGCAGGGCGCCGAGGTCGGCGGCGAGCAGCAGGGTCTCCTCCAGCAGCCGCCAGGTCTCCAACGCCAGGGCCACCCCCGGCTCGCCGTCGCCCTCGCGCGCCCGCCGCTCGGTCAGCCGGGCGCGCACCCAGTCCTGCCACGGGTGGTCGTACGAGGTGCGGTCCAGCCACTCGTCGAGCTGGTCCTCGGGGGCCGCGCCGTCGCTCAGGTAGATCGTCAGCGCGAGCGTCCGGCGCCCCGCCACGTACTCCAGGGAGCCGGTCTCCACCAGCCCGCCCGTCCGCAGCAGCTCATCGGCCAGGTACTCGGCACACAGCCAGTCCATCGGGACGGCCAGACCGCCCCCGCCGGTGCCGTTCGTGCTCTCGGGCCGCAACGTTCCCACCTTCTCCCGGACGTTCTTCCGCGCGTAACTCGGCCACGCACCCCTGAAAGACGAGCCTCCACCGAAAGGCGGGGCGTGCGGCCGCTCTTTGCACAACTTGACGGTGTGGTTTCGCATACGTTCCCGTCCGTGCCGTTACGCGCGGGAAGGAACACATCCGGTGCGCCCGCAGAGGCGGGCGGGCTCAGCCGCCGGCGCGGCCCGCGGGGGACAGCCCGCCCCGCCCCACCGCGCCGTTCGCCGTCGCGCCGTCGCGCACCGGGGCGGGGAACGCCCGGCTGTAGCCCGGCAGACAGCGCCCGAGGGCCCGCAGCGCGTAGTACGAGCGCGACTTGACCGTCCCGGCGGGTATGCCGAGCCGTTCCGCGGCCTCGCTGACGGACAGCCCGTCGAAGTAGATGCGCTCCAGCACGTCGCGGTGGGCCGGGCTCAGCTCCGCCACCGCCGCCCGCACGTCGAGCGCGGCCACCGCGGACTCGGTGGCGTCCGCCGGGTCGGGCGTGGAGGCCAGCACCCCGTCGCCGATCTCCGTCGGGCGCGCCAGCCGGGAGCGCCGCGCGTCGATGGCCAGCCGCCGCGCCACGGTGAACAGCCACGGCCGCATCGACGCGTACGGCGCCTCGAACGCCTCCGGGTGCTGCCACGCCCGGACCAGCGTCTCCTGGAGGAGGTCCTCGGCGCGCTGCTGGTCGCCGTAGGTGAGGCCGAGCAGGTAGTTCAGCAGTGCGGGGCCGTGCTCCCGCTGCAGCTCCTCCAAGGCCCGCTCGTCCGTGGTGGTCGTCGCCGTCGTCATCGTTCACTTCCCTTCCCGCCGGCTCCAGGACCCAGAGCCGTATCCGAGCGCATCGGGGGCCGCGGGGACAGGCGACGCACCGAGGCGTGCGGCGAGCGGTCGCACCGAGCGGCGAATGGTGCGGCGAACGGTCGGCGGAGGGACATGACCCCCATTCAGTGAATCTGCCACATTTTTCCTATTGCCATACCGCTTGGCGTCTATGTCCTCGGTGGATGCAGGGAGCTCACCCGTCCCTTCCGACCCAGGGAGCCCACCGATGACACTGCGCGTCCGGCGGACGGCGGCCGTCGCGGCCACCGTCCTGCTCTCCGCGACCGCGGCCGGCTGCACGGAGGCCCGCCCGCCCCGTGCCCCCGCCCCACCCGTGCACGCCTCCGCCGGCGGCCCCGGCCCCGCCACCCGGCCGTTCACCCTCGCCGCCACCGGCGACGTCCTGCCGCACGACTCGGTCATCCGCCAGGCCAACGCCGACGCGGGCGGCGACGGCTACGACTTCCGCCCCATGCTCGCCGGCGTGGCGCCCGTCATCTCCCGCGCCGACCTGGCCATCTGCCACATGGAGACCGTCTACGGCGAGGACGGCGGCCCCTTCGCCGGCTACCCGGCCTTCACCTCCCCGCCCGAGATCGCCGCCGCCCTGCGCGCCACCGGCTACGACTCCTGCTCCACCGCCTCCAACCACACCCTCGACGACGGCACCGACGGCATCCGCCGCACCCTCGACCACCTCGACCGGGCGGGCGTCCGCCACGCCGGGTCCGCCCGCACCGCCGAGGAGGCGAACACCCCCACCCTCCTGAAGGCCGGCGGCGCCGACGTCGCGCACCTCGCCTACACCTACGGCACCAACGGCATCCCGGTCCCCGCCGACCGGCCGTGGTCCGTCAACCTCATCGACGAGGGCCGCGTCCTCAGCGACGCCCGCGCCGCCCGCGAGGCGGGCGCCGACATCGTCGTCGTCAGCCTCCACTGGGGCACCGAGTGGCAGACCGCCCCCGACCGGCGGCAACTCTCCCTCGGCCGCGCCCTCACGGCGGCCACCACCGGCGGCCGCCCCGACGTCGACCTCATCCTCGGCACGCACGCCCACGTCCCCCAGGCGTACGAGAAGGTCAACGGCACCTGGATCGTCTACGGCATGGGCGACCAGATCGCCGGCCCCATGGTCGACCACTCGGGCGCCCACGACCCGCGCGGCAACGAGGGCACCATCGCCCGCTTCACCTTCACCCCGCCGGCCGCGCCCGGCCGCCGCTGGGAGGTCACCCGCGCCGAGTACCTCCCGCAGTGGTACGACACCGGCGGCAACCGCGTCGTCGACCTGACCGCCGCCATCGCCGCGGGTGCCACCGGTCTCGTCCCGCTGCGCGACCGGATCAGCGCCGCGGTCCTCGGCCGCGGGGCCGCGGCCGACGGCCTGGTGCGCGGGGAGTAGGGCCGTCGCCGGCCCCCGGCGCCGCTCGTCCCAACGGGTGCAATCGCCCCGCGCGTCCGGTGTCGCACACCCGATCCAGGGGTCGCCCGTGCGGAGCATTGGTCATGAAAAAGGACCAGATGCCTTCCGGGCGGCGGATGGTGCTGCGCATCGCCGCCGCCCTGGGCGCCACCACCACCGTCGGCCTGTTCACCGTCGACCGGGCGGCCCCGCCCGGCGCGCCCGCCCCCACCGCGCGCCCTACGTCCCCACCCGGCACGCACACCGCGGCGAAACCGGCGCCCGCGCCCGCCGCGGGTCCCGTGGCAGGGCCGCGCCAAGCGCCTTCCGCGTACCGGCTCCAGCCCATGACGGCGTACGCGCCACCGCGCTTCCGGCGGGCCCTGCCGCCCGTGCGGCAACGGCCCTTCCTGCGCGTCTCCGGGACCGGCAACACCATGGTGCTGACCTTCGACGACGGTCCGGACCCGCGGTACACCCCCGCCATCCTCACCACCCTGCGGCACCACGGCGTGCGCGCGATGTTCTTCGTCTGCGGCGAGATGGCCGTCCGCCACCCCGACCTGCTGCGGCGGATGGCCGAGGACGGACACGTCGTCGGCAACCACTCCTGGTCCCACCCCCTGATCCCCAAGCTCCCGCCGTCCCGCATCCGCCGGGAACTCGGTTCCACGAGCGACGTGATCGAGCGGACGCTCGGCTCCGCCCCGCTCTGGTACCGCGCGCCCTTCGGCGCCTGGAACCGGTTGTCCTTCGAGATCGGCGCAGAACTCGGCATGGAGCCGCTCGCCTGGACCGTCGACACCCTCGACTGGAAGGAACCGGGGACGTCGACCATCGTGCGCCGCGTCCTGGACGGCGCGGGGCCCGGCGTCGTCGTGCTCTCCCACGACGCGGGCGGCGACCGCTCGCAGACCGTGCGCGCCCTGCGGACCTACCTGCCGCGGCTCGTGGACGAGGGCTACCACATCACGGTCCCCCGCCGGTGACCCCGGCGGCCGGTGCCCGCGGCCGGCCCGCGGGCACCCGCCCCACGGCCCGCGACCACGGGTCCGTGCTGCCGGGCCCGTGCCCGCGCCGCCGGGGGCGTAACGCGCCGCCGGGGAGGGGACGGGTCGCGGGGGCCGATGCCGGACACGACCGGGGCAGGCAGGCGCAGGGTGGGACCGCCACCGGGTGGGGCAGGACGGGGCCGGTGCAGGGCGGGACCGTGCCGGCCGGGTGGGACGGGGCCGGGGCCGCCACCGGGTGGGGCAGGACGGGGCCGGTGCAGGGCGTGACCGCCACGGGGTGGGGCAGGACGGGGCCGGTGCAGGGCGGGACCGTGCCGGCCGGGTGGGACGGGGCCGGGGCCGCCACCGGGTGGGGCCGGTCCGGGGGATCGGCGGGGGAGCGGGTCAGCGGGTGGCGACCATCCGGGCGAAGACCACGACGTTGCCGTCGTAGCCGCCCGCGCGTGAGTAACCGCCACCGCAGGTGATCACCCGCAGCTCGGGGTGGCCGGTGTCGCCGTACACCCGCACCCCCGGGAAGTCGTCCTTCGAGAACACCTCGACGCCGTACACCTGGAAGACCGCCACGCGGCCGTCGTAGCGGGTCACCTCGACGCGCTGGCCGGGCCGGAGGGCGCCCAGGCGGTAGAAGACGGCGGGCCCGGACTCGTTGTCGACGTGCCCGACGACGACCGCCGTGCCGCGCTGCCCGGGCGAGATGCCGTTCTGGTACCAGCCCGCCAGGTTCGGGTCCTGCGGTGGCGGCGCGCTGATCCACCCCTCCTGGTCCAGGCCCACGTCGATGACGGGCGCGTCCACCTTCAGCGCCTCGATCCTCACCCGGGAGGCCGGCGCGTACGCCAGCGGGCGCAGCCCGGCCGACGGCGTCGGCGCGGCCACGACCTGCCGGGCCCCCGACGTCGCGGCGGCGGCGGGCTGCGGCGGCCCCGAGGAGGCGTCGACCCCGTTCCGCATCATCGCGAGGCCGGTCAGCATGACGAGCGCCAGCGCGCCCCAGGGCTGGCGGCCCCTGATCACGTCCCAGGCACTTCGGTCCCCGATGCCTCTGCGCTCCAGGCCCATGCTTCTCCCTTCGTGGCCTCTCCCGGCACCGTAAGCGGCTCCCGCGCCCCCGGCGATCCCGGCGCGTGCGAACGGGTGGCGGCGCGGCGGACGGGTGATCAACCGTCCGGGTCATCAGTGGAGGCGCCCTGACGGTGTGTGACCTGCGGTGGGGTCGCCACCCGTACCCGCCGGGCGGGTGCGCCGCCTCACCGGGGTGGCGCAGCGCCGACGTGCGGGAGGCGCGCTCTGTGGTGAGGGTTCGTCATGGAAGGCGCATCCGTCGATCTCCCGGAGCACCGCTTTGGGGCGTCTTCCACTGGAGGTTCAACGATGCGTGCTTCACGCGCCCTCGCGGTGGCCGCCACCGCCTGCGCGGTGATCGGGGCCACGGCTCCGACCGCCGCCGCCAACAACGGTCCGACCAACGTCACGGTCTCCCCGACCCAGGTGCACCAGGGCGGCAGCCTGGCGGTCAGCGCCATGGGGTGCGGCCACGGCGGCACCGTGTCGTCCAACGCGTTCCCGAAGACGGCCCTCACGGTCAACTCCTCGGGGCACTCCGCGGCCACCCCGCGGATCTACGACCACGCCACCCCGGGCCAGTACAACCTGGCCGTCCGGTGCAGCGACAGCTCCCGGGTGGTCACCCGGACCTTCCGGGTCATCCGCGGCCGCGGCGCGGAGGGCGGTCTGGGCGGCTCGATGACGCCCACCTCGACCGAGGTGGCCGTCGGCGCGGTGCTCGCGGGCAGCGCGGCCCTCGGCGGCGGCCTGTTCCTCATCCGCCGTCGCCGTCCGAGCGCCGGACGGGTCTGATCGGCAGAACCTCCCGGTCGGCCGGACACGCCCGACGCCGAACACGCCCGACGCCCCGAGTCCCTGCCAGGACTCGGGGCGTCGGGCGTGTGGTGGTGATCCACGCAGGTGGAACCACGCCGGTGGGGCGGGCTCAGTGGCGGCGGCTCTCCGCCCTGCGGCGCAGTGCGTAGACCACGCCGGTCGCCGCGGCGACCACGAGGCCCGTACCGGCCGCCAGCTCGCCGGCGTTCCAGCCGCCGACGCTGCCGCCCAGGCCGCCCCGGACGCCGGACGGCGCCGGGGTCACCGTCGCCGTCCGCGTGACGGTCGGCGCGGCGGTCGAGCTGGTCGTCCCCGCGGCGACCCTCAGCCGCGCGGTGCCGGGGGCACCGCCGGCGCAGGTGAAGGAGACCGTGTAGACGGCGCCCCGGCGGGCGTCCCAGTCCACGGTGGCCGTCGCCGAACCGCCCGCGGGGATGGACACGGCGTCGAAGATGCCCGACGACGCGATGGCGGTCCCCGTGCAACCGGGCGCGGAGAGGACGACCCGGCCGCCCGGGTTGACGGTCGAAGGGGAGACGACGTACGGATCCACCGCGGCCGCTGGGGGTGCGGTGAGGGCGAGAGCCGCCGCTCCGAGCAGAGCGGCGGAAGCGGCACCTATCGCGCGCATGAAGAGTCCTCCGGTCCCGAGGGGCACTGCGGAACGGACTTCCGCGAAACCATCGAAATGACCCTCTGTGCCGGGAACGCTAGGAGCCCACTACCACACCCGCGAGTCCGGTCGGGCGAACGGGGCAATGGGTCACCCGTACGGCCCACAGAGGGGCCCGGCTCAGCCGCCGAGGTACGGGAAGGCGCGCAGGAACGGCTCCGTGGTGGCCGACACGCCCCGGCCGAACGGGGCGTCGATCACCCAGATCAGGAAGAGCAGGAAGGCGATCAGGGCGCTGTACAGCCCCGCCAGCAGCAGTTCCCGGAACGTCCGCCGGATCTGCAGCGCGAAGATCAGCCCCACCGCGACCAACGCCCCGGTGATCAGCCCGAACCACACGACGCCCGGCATGGTCTCGCCCGCCGAGTCCGCCCGGACGCTGCGCGCGTCGTCCGCCGCGGCGACCTGGTCGACCAGCGGCTGGTACGCCTCCGCCTGGTGCGCGTCGGCCGGCCGGTACGAGGTGACCGAGCGCCGCACCTGGTGCAACAGCTCCGTGCCCTCGTCCGTCAGCTCGCCGTGCTCCGCCATGGCCTCCCACTCCGGGCCCACCACGTGCCGGACGTACGCCTCCACGTCGGCCCGGATCCGCCGGCGCACGTCGGCGGGCCACACCTCCGAGCGCACGCTCACCTCGTGCAGGGCCTGCGCCTCCTGGCGGACGCTCTCCTGCGCGGTGCCGCGCCCCTCCCAGACGCCGGCGATGGCCAGCCCGAGGACGATCGCGTAGACCACGCCGATCATCATCGTCATGTACTCCATGACGTCCGGCGTCTCGGTCGGGTCGTCGTCCTCGCCGATGCGGCGGTTGTTGATGACGGCGATGGCGAGGACGACCGCGCACGCGGCGGCCATCGCCAGGGTCAGGACAAGCCATTCCGACACGGGAACTCTCTCTCGGTCTCGGTCTCGGGGTGGGGGTCTCAGGGTGCGGGGCGCGGCGGCGCGGGGCGGTGGGGGCGGCGCGGCGGCCGTGGGGTCAGCGCGAGCGGGGGCGCAGGATGGCGGCGGCGAAGACGGCGGGCGCCGTGAGCAGGAGCATCATCGACACCATCGACGGCCCGCGCTTCGGCTTCGGGCGCTGGGCGGCCCGGTAGGCGGGCAGCGGGTACGGGACCGGGGGCGCCGGCGCGGCCGTCGGCGCCGGCCGGGGCACCGGGGGCGAGGCGGGCGGCGGTGCCTGCGGCGCCGGACGGGCGGGCGGTGGCGGCGCCGGGGGCGCCGCCGGACGGTCGGGCGGCCGGGCGGTGGCCGGTGCCGTGCTCACGGCGGGCGGCTCCGGCCGCGGGGCGGTCGACGGCGCGGCCGGTGACGGCGCGGGCGGTGACGGCCGCGGCGCGGAGGGGCTGGGCGTCGGGTGCGGCGAGGGGCCGGGGGAGGGCGTCGGGCGCGGTGTCGGCCAGGGGGGCGTGGGGCGGGGCGTACAGGACGAGCCGCCGGCGACGGACACCGCGTGGGTCCCACCGGGGCCGGTCGACGCGTGCGCGCAGCTGTCGGCCGCCGCCGACGGCGCGAGGGCGGGGGAGAGCACGAGCGGCCAGGCGAGCACACCGCCCGCCACCGCCCGCGCGACGAGGGATCCATACACGCCGAAGAGCATGATCCGACCAACGAGTCACCGTCCGCCCGAGCGCGGTGATTCCCCTGATGGGAGGTTTCGCTCGCACGTGCGTGCCACCGTCAGGCGCGCCCGCCGCCCGGCGACTTCGGGTCGGCGTTGAACACTTCCGGCCCCCGTGTCCGTACCTAGGACCGTGAACGGCGCACGGCGGACGCCGCGAGCAACTCGACACGACGGGAGCTGAGATGAGGAACTGGCGCGACACGGCGCTCGCGGCGACGGCGGTGGCGGCCCTGCTGACCCTGACGGCCTGCGGTCAGGACGAGGGGGACCGCATCGGCGGGCAGTCCGTGGGCGCCGCGGCCCCCGCGGGCGCCCCCGGCGAGGGCGCGGGATACGGGGGGAAGGACTACGGCGGCGCCTACGGCTCCGGCGCGGCGTCCTCCGGGGCAGCCTCCACGCCCGCCGGCCAGCTGGCCGTCCGCAAGGGCACGGCGAACGGCGACGTCCTCACCGACGCGGAGGGCCGCACCCTCTACCGGTTCGACAAGGACTCCGCCGACCCGCCCAAGTCCGCCTGCGAGGGCGACTGCGCCACGGCGTGGCCCGTCGTCTCCGCGGAGGGCGCCAAGGCCCCGGCGGGTGTCGACTCCGCGCTGCTCGGCGCGCTCACCCGGCCCGACGGCACCAAGCAGCTGACCGTCGACGGCTGGCCGATGTACCGGTACGCCAAGGACACCAAGGCCGGTGACACCAACGGCCACGGCGTCGGCGGGACCTGGTACGCGGCGGCACCCGACGGGAAGAAGGCCGCGGCGGGCGCCTCCCCGGGACCGGCGGCGGGGGAAGGCGGCGGGGACGCCGCGGACGACGGCGCCGGCGACGGGTACGGAGGCGGGTCCGACGAAGGGTCCGGCGGCGGGTCCGGCGGCGGGGAGGAGGCGCCCGCCGCACGCGCCGGGCTCTCCGTCCGCGAGGACCCGAAGCTCGGCGAGATCGTCGTCGACGGCGAGGGCCGGACCGTCTACCGCTTCACCAAGGACTCGGCCTGGCCGATGAAGACCGCCTGCACCGGTGCCTGCCTGGAGAAGTGGCCGGTCGTCGAGCCCGTCGCGAAGGCCGACACCGAGGGCATCACCACCAAGGGGTACGTGACGTTCGAACGCCCCGACGGCAAGAGCCAGCAGACCATCGACTGCTGGCCGCTCTACACCTTCGCCGGTGACAAGAAGCCCGGCGACACCAACGGTCAGGGCGTGGGCGGCACCTGGTACGCCGTCTCGCCCGACGGAAAGCTGGTCGGAGCGCCCAAGTAGAGTCCCCCACAAGCGACTCCGGCCCGGTGGGCGGCCCGTCGACTCCCTCCCCTCGCGGGAGTGACGGGCCGTCCTTCCGCGCGCCCGGGGCCCGCCCCGCCCGTACCACCGCCTGTGACGAAGAACGGATCGCATTTTTCCGTTTCCCCTCGCCCTCCCGGCGGGCGATCAGTAGCCTCGGCTCGAACACCGGCCAGGAACTGGCCTCATCACCGTGGCGACTGTTGGAGATTCGATGGACCGTCCCGCCTGGGCCCCGCCGGGCATCGACCTGTCGGTGCCGAGCGTGTCCCGCATCTACGACTACTACCTGGGCGGTTCCCACAACTTCGAAGTCGACCGCGAGGCCGCCCGCAGGGCGATGGAGTTCCTGCCCGGACTGCCGAAGATCATGCAGGCCAACCGGGCGTTCATGCGCCGCGCCGTCCGCCACGCGGTCGCCGAGGGCGTGACCCAGTTCCTCGACATCGGCTCCGGCATACCGACCTTCGGCAACGTCCACGAGGTCGCCTTCGCCGCCACCCCGGACGCCCGCGTCGTCTACGTCGACCACGACCCGGTCGCCGTGGCGCACAGCAAGGCCGTGCTCGACGGCGAAGAGCGCGTCGACATCGCCGCCGCGGACCTGCGCAAGCCGAAGGACGTGCTGCACAGCGCGCCCGTGGCCCGACTGCTCGACCTCGACCGGCCGGTGGCGCTGCTCCTCGTCGCCGTGCTGCACTTCCTGGAGGACTCCGACCGGCCCTACGAGGCGGTCGAGGAGCTCCGTGAGGCGCTGGCACCCGGCAGCCTCCTCATCCTCACCCACGCCTCGTTCGAGGGCATCCCGGTCCCCGAGGCGCAGGCGGACGGCACCGTCGGCGTCTACCGCGACATCCGCAACCCCCTCGTGATGCGCTCCCGCGACGAGGTCGCCCGGTTCTTCGACGGGTTCGAGATGGTCGAGCCCGGCCTGGTGTCCATGCCTCACTGGCGGCCCGACACCCCGCCCGAGCAGGAGGACCCGTACGCCTTCTCGGGCTTCGCCGGGGTGGGGCGCAAGGGGTGAGCACGCCGGCGCAGGTGTCCGGCTCCGCGGCGGAGCCGGACGGCCTGGAGGACAGACTCCAGCGGTTCGCGACGATATGGAGCCGGGCCATCTTCCCGGTCACGGCCACGTCGATGACCCGCACCGAATTCGAACAGCATCTGCTGCCGCTGGCGCGGCGGCTCAGCGCCGCCCTGCACGCCCAGCCGTTCGACGCGGCGCCCGCCCACGCCGTCGGTACCGCCCTGGTCGCCGCGCACTGCACGGACCCCGACGCGCTCAGCCGCACGCTCGGCGTCGTCGACTCCTACCTGGTGCTGTACTGCGGCGCCGGCGACATGCCCGCCGACGACCTGCGGGCCCGCTGCGCCCGCCTCCAGCACGCCCTGGCCGCCGGGTTCGCCCGCGCGCTGCGCGAGCGGACCCTCGTCGAACAGGAGGCCATCGCCCGCTCGGCGCTCTCCGCGCGCGCGTTCGCCGAACAGGCCCTGCACGCCACCGAGGCCCGCTTCCGCGCCGTCTTCCAGGAGGCGGCCATCGGGATCGGCATCGCCGACCTCGACGGCAACGTCCTCGACGTCAACGAGGCCCTCACCCGCATGTTCGGCGGCCTCGAACACCTCGTCAGGGGCCGCAACGTCACCGAGTGGGTCCACCCGGAGGACGCCCCGCACGTCTGGAAGCTCTACGGGGAGCTGGTGCGCGGCGAACGCGACCACTTCCGCGTGGAGAAGCCGTTCTACCGCTCCGACGGCACCGCCCTGTGGACCAATCTGACGGTCTCGCTGCTCCGCGACGCCGAGGGCCGCCCCCAGTACCAGCTGGCCCTGATGGAGGACACCACCGAGCGGCGCCTGCTCAACCTGCGCCTGCGCTACGAGGCCACCCACGACGCGCTCACCGGGCTGCCCAACCGCAGCCTGTTCTTCGAGCGCCTCGACAAGGCCCTGAACGCCGGCGACGGCACCCGCTTCGGCCTGTGCTACCTCGACCTCGACGGCTTCAAGGCCATCAACGACAGCCTCGGCCACGCGGCGGGCGACCGGCTCCTCGTCGAGGTCGCCGACCGGCTGGAGTCCTGCGCCACCGCGCCCGGCGAGATGGTCGCCCGACTGGGCGGCGACGAGTTCGTGGCCCTCACCACCGGCCCGGACGTCTCCCCGCAGGACACCGAGGAGCTCGCCGGCCGCATCCTGAACGCCCTGTCCACCCCGATCGGCCTGGACGGGCGGGAGATCACCGTCCGCGGCAGCATCGGCATCGTCGAGGGCTGCGCCGGCGAACGCGGCTCCGCGGACGTGCTGCGCAGCGCCGACATCACCATGTACCGCGCCAAGTCGGCGGGCGGCAACCGCTACGAGCGCGCCGACGCCGAGGCCGACGCCCGCGCCATCACCCGCCACGGCCTGACCACCGCGCTCCCGGCGGCCCTGGACCGGGGCGAGTTCTTCATCGAGTACCAGCCGCTCGTCCACCTCGGCGACGGCACGGTGCACGGCGCGGAGGCGCTGGTCCGCTGGTGCCACCCGCAGCACGGCGTGCTCGGCCCGGACCGGTTCATCCCGCTCGCCGAGCACACCGGGCTCATCGTGCCGCTCGGGCGCTGGGTCCTGGAGGAGGCGGTGCGCCAGGCCAGGTACTGGGAACACCCCCACGCCGACGGCGGCCCGCTGCGGATCAACGTGAACCTGTCGCCCACCCAGCTCCACCACCCCGGGCTCGTCACCGACATCGTCGACGTGCTGGAGCGCTCCGGCCTCGCCCCCGGCGCCCTGTGCCTGGAGGTCACCGAGTCCGCCCTGATCGGCGCCGACGAGGACCTGCTCAAGCCGCTGCGGCAGCTGGCCGAGATGGGCGTCGACATAGCGCTCGACGACTTCGGCACCGGCTACTCCAACCTCGCCAACCTCCGCCGCCTGCCGGTCAGCGTCCTCAAACTCGACCGCTCCTTCACCCGCGGCATGCAGCAGCACCCGGCGGACCCCGTCGACCTGAAGATCGTCGAGGGCATCGTCTCCCTGGCGCACAGCCTGGAGCTCGCCGTCACCGTGGAGGGCGTGGAGACGGCCGCCCAGGCCGACCAGCTGCGCGCCCTCGGCTGCGACACGGCCCAGGGCTGGTACTACGCCCGCCCGGGCGCTCCCGACCGCATCCACCGCCTGGTCCTGGCGGACGCCGTGTGACCCCGGCCCGGCCCCCCGTCGGGGGCCGGCAGCCACCCTCCTGGCCCCCGCCCGCCGCCCGGGACGACCCGGCCCGCCCGGGGCGATCCGGCACCACCCGTCCCGGCGGCGCGGCCCACCCGGGAGGACCCGGCAGCACCCACCGGTCCACCCGGCCCGCCCGGCGCGACCCGGCGGCCCGACCCACCCCGGGCGACCCGGCAGCACCCGCCCCGGCGGCGCGGTCAGCCGGGGACGACCCACCACCGGCCTGCCCGGGACGACCCGGCAGCACCCGCCGGACCACCCGGCCCGGCCGGCCGGACCGGCAGCCGCCCGGGGGGCCCGGCGGCGCCGGGCGGTTCAGCGTCCCGGGAGCGACTGGAGCAGCACCCGCTGGAGCTCCCGGGCCGCCCGGGGCGGCGCCACGTCGTTGCGGTGCGCCAGCGCGATCGTCCGCCGCAGCCCCGGCGGGGCCAGCGCCGTCACCCGCAGGTCGCGCCCCGCCCGGGCGACCATGCTGGGCACCACCGCCACGCCCAGCCCCGCCCGCACGAAGCCCAGGACGGCGTCCATCTCGCCGCCCTCCACGGTGAACGACGGCTCGAAGCCCTCCGCCCGGCAGGCGGCGACCGTCAGCTCCCGCAGGTCGTACCCGTGCCGGAACATCACCATCGGCCGCCCCTCCAGGTCGCGGATCCGCACGGGCCGCCGCGGCGCCGGCTCCGCCGTCGAGGAGACGACCACCAGGTCCTCCCGGAGCAGTTCCACCGTCGTCAGCGCGGGTGACGGCGTCGGCAGCGGCAGGACGACCAGCGCCAGGTCGAGCGCGCCCCGCGCCAGCTCCCGCACGAGGTCGTGCGAACCGCCCTCCTCGATCAGGAGCCGGATGCCCGGGTACAGCGCGTGGAAGGCCCGCAGGACCTCCGGCAGCAACCCGGTGCACAGGCTCGGCGTCGCGCCCAGCCGCACCCGCCCCCGCCGCAGCCGCACCAGCTCCTGCACCTCCTGCCGGGCGGTGTCCGCGTCGGCGAGGATGCGCCGCGCGAGCGGCAGGAGCGCCTCGCCCGCGTCGGTCAGGGCGATGTTGCCCCGGGCCCGGCTGAACAGCTCGGCGCCCAGTTCCTTCTCCAGGGCGCGCACCTGCTGTGAGAGCGACGGCTGCGAGACGTGGACGCGCTCGGCGGCCCGGGTGAAGTGCCGCGTCTCGGCCACGGCGACGAAGTACACGAGCTGCTGGAACTGCATGATGCCAGCCTAAGCGGGGACGATAGCCGACACCTATCGACTTCAGCCGCACCATGTCTTGGACCTCTCGGAAGGGCGGACATACCGTCCCATGTATGGCTCAGGCAACGCGGACGCACTCCTCGGGCACGGCCGGGCGACCGCCGTCCCCGCGCGCCCCCCGGCGCACCCTCCTCGGATCGACCGTCGGCAAGAAGGCCGTCATGGCCGTCAGCGGCCTGATCCTCCTCGGCTACCTCGTCGCCCACGTCATGGGCAACCTCAAGGTCTTCTTCGGGCCCGACGAGTTCAACGCCTACGGCCACTGGCTGCGCACCATGGGCGCCCCCGTCCTCCACCACGAGTGGGGCCTGTGGATCGTCCGCGTGGTGCTGCTCACCGCGGTGGTCGCCCACGGCGTCTCGGCGTACCAGCTCAGCCGGCTCGACCGGAAGGCCCGCCCCACCCGTTACGTGCACCGGCGCCGGCGCGCGAGCTACGCCACCCGCACCATGCGCTGGGGCGGCGTGATCATCGCCCTGTTCGTCGTCTGGCACCTGCTCGACCTCACGACCCTCACCGTCAACGCCAACGCCCAGCCCGGGCACCCCTACGAGAACGTCGTGGCGACCTTCTCCACCTGGTACGGCAACGTGATCTACATCGTGGCCATGCTCGCCGTCGGACTGCACGTCCGGCACGGCTTCTGGAGCGCCGCCCAGACCCTCGGCGCCGGCAAGGCCCGCCGGGACCGCGCCCTGAAGGTCGCAGCCACCACGCTCGCCCTGGTCCTCACGGCGGGCTTCCTCGCCGTACCCGTCGCCGTCATGACCGGAGTCGTGAGCTGACATGAGCACCTACACCGCCTACACCACGGGCGAGCCGATCGCCGACACCCGCGCCCCCGAGGGCCCCATCGCCGAGCGCTGGGACCGGCGCCGCTTCGAGGCGAAGCTGGTCAACCCGGCCAACCGCCGCAAGCACACCGTCATCGTCGTCGGCACCGGCCTCGCGGGCGGCTCCGCCGGCGCGACCCTCGCCGAACAGGGCTACCGCGTCGTGCAGTTCTGCTACCAGGACTCGCCGCGCCGCGCCCACTCCATCGCCGCGCAGGGCGGCATCAACGCCGCGAAGAACTACCGCAACGACGGCGACTCGGTCCACCGCCTCTTCTACGACACCGTCAAGGGCGGCGACTTCCGCGCCCGCGAGTCCAACGTCCACCGGCTCGCCCAGATCTCCGTCGAGATCATCGACCAGTGCGTCGCCCAGGGCGTCCCCTTCGCCCGCGAGTACGGCGGACTGCTCGACACCCGCTCCTTCGGCGGCGTGCAGGTCTCCCGCACCTTCTACGCCCGGGGGCAGACGGGCCAGCAGCTCCTCCTCGGCGCCTACCAGGCCCTGTCCCGGCAGATCGCCGCCGGGAACGTCGAGTTGCACCCGCGCACCGAGATGCTCGACCTGGTCGTCGTCGACGGGCGGGCCCGCGGCATCGTCGCCCGCGACCTGGTCACCGGCCGGATCGAGACGCACTTCGCGGACGCCGTCGTCCTCGCCACCGGCGGCTACGGCAACGTCTTCTACCTCTCCACCAACGCCATGAACTCCAACGCGACCGCCGTCTGGCGCGCGCACCGGCGCGGCGCGTACTTCGCCAACCCCTGCTTCACCCAGATCCACCCGACCTGCATCCCGCGCACCGGCGAGCACCAGTCGAAGCTGACCCTGATGAGCGAGTCCCTGCGCAACGACGGCCGGATCTGGGTGCCGAAGGCGCGCGGCGACGACCGGCCGCCGCACGAGATCCCCGAGGACGAGCGCGACTACTACCTGGAGCGGATCTACCCCTCCTTCGGCAACCTCGTGCCCCGCGACATCGCCTCCCGCGCCGCGAAGAACGTCTGCGACGAGGGCAGGGGCGTGGGCCCCGGCGGCCAGGGCGTCTACCTGGACTTCGCCGACGCCATCCGCCGCATGGGCCGCCGGGCGGTGGAGGAGAAGTACGGCAACCTCTTCGACATGTACGAGCGGATCACCGCCGAGGACCCGTACGAGGTGCCGATGCGGATCTATCCCGCCGTGCACTACACGATGGGCGGCCTGTGGGTCGACTACGACCTCCGGACCACCGTCCCGGGCCTGTTCGCGATCGGCGAGGCCAACTTCTCCGACCACGGCGCCAACCGGCTCGGCGCCTCCGCGCTGATGCAGGGCCTCGCCGACGGCTACTTCGTCCTGCCGTCGACCATCAACGACTACCTGGCGCGCGCCCCGCACCCCGAACCGCTCACCGCGGACCACCCGGCGGTCGCCGAGGTCGTGGACTCGACCGAGGAGCGGCTGCGCCGCATCCTCGCCGTCGACGGCGACCGCACCCCCGACTCCTTCCACCGGGAGCTCGGCGAACTCATGTGGGAGCACTGCGGCATGGCCCGCACCGACGAGGGGCTGCGCACGGCACTCGACCGGATCCCCGTCATCCGCGAGGAGTTCTGGCGCCGCGTCCGCGTCCCCGGCACCGGCGAGGAGTTCAACCAGTCCCTGGAGAAGGCCAACCGGATCGTCGACTACCTGGAGCTCGCCGAGCTGATGTGCCTCGACGCGCTGCACCGCACCGAGTCCTGCGGCGGCCACTTCCGCGAGGAGTCCCAGACCCCGGACGGCGAGGCCGCCCGCAAGGACGACGCCTTCTCCTACGCGGCCGCCTGGGAGTTCCGCGGCACCGGCGCCGCCCCCGTCCTGCACCGCGAAGACCTGGTCTTCGAGTACGTCCACCCCACCCAGCGGAGCTACGCATGAGGCTCACCCTGCGCGTCTGGCGCCAGAAGAACGCCGACGCCCCCGGCACCATGGCCACCTACGACGTGGACGGCATCTCGCGGGACATGTCGTTCCTGGAGATGCTCGACACCCTCAACGAGGAGCTCATCCTCCGCGGCGAGGACCCCGTCGCCTTCGACCACGACTGCCGCGAAGGCATCTGCGGCGCCTGCAGCATGGTGATCGACGGCGAGGCCCACGGCCCCGAACGCACCACCACCTGCCAGCTCCACATGCGCGCCTTCGAGGACGGCGCCACCATCGACATCGAGCCGTGGCGGGCTGCCGCCTTCCCCGTCGTCAAGGACCTCGTGGTCGACCGGTCCGCGTTCGACCGCATCATCCAGGCCGGCGGCTACATCAGCGCCCCCACCGGCTCCGCCCCCGAGGCGCACGCCACGCCCGTCCCGAAGGCCGACACCGACGCCGCCTTCGAGCACGCCGAGTGCATCGGCTGCGGCGCCTGCGTCGCGGCCTGCCCCAACGGTTCGGCGATGCTCTTCACCTCGGCGAAGGTCAACCACCTCAACGTCCTGCCGCAGGGAGCGCCCGAGCGGGAGACCCGCGTCCTCGACATGGTGGCGCAGATGGACGCCGAGGGGTTCGGCGGCTGCACGCTGGCGGGGGAGTGCGCCACGGTCTGCCCCAAGGGCATCCCGCTGCCGTCCATCTCGGCGATGAACAAGGAGTGGCTGCGCGCCGCCCGCCGCCGGGCGGTTTAAGGACAGCTTCACGCTGTGGCTCCCGTCACAGCGCCGGCACCCGGGCGAAAGAATCTCCACACGGTGGTGGCCCCGCGCGGAGGACTTCGCTCCGGCGCACGTCGGCGAAGGCCGCCGGCAACAAGATCGATGTCGTTCAACCCTGTACCGGTCGTGGTGAGTTGTCCGCATCCGGGTCGTCACCGGCCACGCGATTTCCCCTCTCCGCGCGGCCCCGGTAGGCATATGCCTGCCGGGGCCGCCGACCACCGCCCCGGTGCACCTGACCACGGGACTCACTTGGGGGTTCTCTTCATGTCCAGCAGCAGCCGCCACACCACCCTCGCGACCGGGCCGGGCGAGCCGGACTGGGAACTGCACGGCCCCGCCACCCCGTAGGCCGGCCGCACCACCCGACCCGTCGGGCAGCGCTACGGGGTGTCCCGGGCGCCCGACGTGCCGCCGCCCCGTTCCTCCCCTCGGGGCGGCGGCCCCGGCCGCAGCCCGGCCAGGCGCGCCAGCCTCCCGAAGGAGTCCCGCAGCGCCTCCCGGTCGTAGGTGCTCGTCGTCACCAGCAACTCGTCCGCACCGGTCTGCGCCACGACCTCCTCCAGCGCCTCCCGCACCTGCTCCTCCGTGCCGTGGACGTGCCCGCGCAGCCCCGACGCGAGGTACTCCCGCTCACGCGCCGACACGGCCCGGGCCTCCACCGCCTCCGGCGGGGCCAGCGGCGGGAACGAACCGCGCGTCCGCGCGTGCGCGAGGGACCACGCCTCCGGCAGCAGCATCCGCGCCGCCTCCTCCCGCGTCCCGGCCACCGCCACCGTGCCCGCCACCACCACGTACGGCTCCGCCGCCCACGGCGAGGGACGGAAACCGGATCGGTACCGGTCGATCGCCTCGACGACCTTCGCCCGCCCCTTCAGGTCCCCCACGACCAGCGGCAGCCCCGCCGCGGCCGCGATCCGCGCCCCCTCGCCGGTCGCCAGCACGAACGGCGGCACGCGCAACCCCTCCGCCGGCAGGGCCCGCACCCCGGGGTGCGCCGTCTGCGTCCCCCGGAACCAGCCCAGCAACTCGTCCAGCTGCTCCGCGAAGCCGTCCGCCTCCTCCTTGCCGTGCCCGAGCGCCCGCCGGATCCCGTCCGTGAACCCCACCGAACGGCCCACCCCCATGTCGATCCGGCCGGGGAACAGCGACTCCAGCACCCCGAACTGCTCCGCCACCACCAGCGGACGGTGGTTCGGGAGCATCACCCCGCCGGTCCCCACCCGGATGGTCGACGTCGCCGCGGCCACGGCGGCCGCCAGGACCGTCGGCGCCGAACCGGCCACCCCGGGCACGCCATGGTGCTCCGACACCCAGAACCGGTGGTACCCCGACCCCTCCGCGTACCGGGCGAGGCGGACGGTCTCCCGCAGTGCCTGCGGCCCGTCACCGCCCTCCCGCAGCCGGGAGCGGTCCAGGACGGAGAGGCGGACGGGGAGCGGGGTGACGGCTGGGAGGCTCACGCCATGTCCAACACCTCCCGCGCCCCGTGATTCCCCGTCCCCGGCCTAGGCTTGCGGGGTGACGAGCGACAGCAGGCCCCTGGCCGTGTTCGACCTGGACAACACCCTCTCCGACGCGCGGCACCGGCAGCACTTCCTGCAGCGCACCCCGCGCGACTGGGACGGCTTCTTCGGCGCGGCCCCGCAGGACCCGCCCCTGCCGCCCGGTGTCGCCCTGTGCCTGGAGGCGGCGCGGCAGTGCGAGATCCGCTACCTCACCGGCCGGCCCGAGCGGTGCCGCCGCGACAGCCTGGACTGGATCGCCCGGCACGGACTGCCCGAGGGGCGCCTCCACATGCGCCGCGACGACGACCGGCGACCGGCGAGGGTGACGAAGCTGGAGGTGCTGCGCCGCATCGGCCGCAGCCGCGAGGTGCGCATGCTCGTCGACGACGACGAGCTGGTCTGCGACGCCGCCGCGAAGGCCGGGTTCCGTGTCGTCCGCGCGGACTGGGCGCTCGCCTCGGACGCGCTGCGCCAGGCCCAGGAGAAGGAGGGCCGGACCTGAGCGCGCCTGTTCGGGACCGCGCCTGATGCGGGCGCCCGATCCGGGCAGGGCTTGACCGGGGCCTGTAGCCGGGCCGGCCCTGATCCGCGCCGCGCTCGACCCGGGCCCGCATCCGGGCCCCGCCTGGTCGGGGGCGCGGCTGAGCGCGCCTGCTCCGGCCCGCGCTTGCCGCGGGGCACATCCGACCCCGGCCTGAGCCGCGCCGCGCCTGGTCGGCCCGCGCCTGAGCCGCGCCGCGCCTGGTCGGCCCGCGCCTGAGCCGCGCCGCGCCTGAGCCGCGCCGCGCCTGAGCCGCGCCGCGCCTGGGTCGGCCTGTGCCCGGTCGGCCTGCGCCTTGGGTCGGGCCGCGCCTGCGCCGGGCCTCGTCCGGGCCGCGTCCGTGCCCCGCCGTGCGGGTCTGAGCCGTACGGGACGGGGCCGGAGGTCACGCCTCGCCGGCGTCCGGACCGTCGAGCCGGAAACCGACCTTCATCCCGACCTGGTAGTGCGCCACGCGCCCCTCCTCCAGGTGCCCCCGGATCTCCGTGACCTCGAACCAGTCCAGGTTGTGCAGGGTCTGCGCGGCCCGCGCGATGCCGTTGCCGATCGCCGCGTCCAGCCCCTCGTGGGAGGTGCCCACGATCTCGGTGACGCGGTACGTGTGGTGCGACATGGCGGTCTCCTCCTCGGCGGCTGCGCGCCCGTTGGCGCGCCCCTTCCACGGTGCCCCAGGGTGGACGGGTCCGCGAGGCGGGGCCCCCGGGACTTGACCCGGCCATTGGTACATACCAAAATCCAGCCATCCGCCCGTTGCGAACGCGTTCGCTCCCCCCACGTCGGGTCCGTCCTCCTGCAGAAAACGCAAAAGGTGACCTACGTGAAGAAGCGCACGCTCGTCCGCCCCGCCGCGCTCGTGTCCGTCCTCGCCCTGGCCGGCTGCGGTCTCGTCCCCGGCCAGGACGGCGGCAGCCGCACCGTCACCGTCTGGCTCATGAAGGGCAGTGCCTCCGACGAGTTCCTCAAGCGGTTCACCACCGCCCACGAGCGGGAGCACCCCGACGTCCGCCTGGAGATCGTCATCCAGGAGTGGACCGGCATCGGCAAGAAGGTCACCGCCGCGCTCGCCGGCGACGACGCCCCCGACGCCATCGAGGTCGGCAACACCCAGGTGGCCCGGTACGCCGGCAGCGAGCGGCTGTATGACCTGACCCTGGAGTCCGTGCGCGACCTCGGCCGCGAGGAGTGGCTGCCCGGCCTCGCCGAGCCCGGCAGCATCGACGGCAGCCAGTACGGGGTCCCCTGGTACGCGGCCAACCGGGTCGTCGTCTACCGCAAGGACCTCTTCCGGCAGGCCGGCGTGGAGGAGCCGCCCAAGACCCGCGAGCAGTGGCTGGAGGACACGGAGAAGGTCAACGGCACCGGCGCCCAGGGCATCTACCTCGCCGGCCAGGACTGGTACACCCTCGCCGGGTTCGTCTGGGACGAGGGCGGCGAGCTCGCCGTCGAGAAGGACGGCGCCTGGGTCGGCGCGCTCGACTCGCCCGCCGCGCTCCGCGGCATGGACTTCTACCGGAAACTCCAGGCCCTCGGCTCCGGCCCGGTCGACGCCGACGAGGAGAACCCGCCCCAGGCCGAGGTCTTCGCCCGCGGCCGGGTCGCGCAGATCATCGCCACGCCCGGCGTGGCCGCCGCCATCGAGGAGCGCAACCCCTCCCTCGCCGCCCAGCTCGGCTTCTTCCCGGTGCCGGGCAGGACGGCGCAGGAGCCGGGCGCCGTCTTCACCGGCGGCTCCGTCCTGGTCGTCCCCGTGAACGCCGGCGAACGGGCCGCCGGGATCGACGTGGTCAAGGCGCTCGCCGGCGAGAAGTGGCAGACCGACCTGGCCCGCACCATGCACTACGTCCCCAACAAGACGTCCCTGGCGTCCGTCGTCGAGGGCCAGGAGGCCACCGCCGCCATGGCCGCGGGCGCCGCGCGGGGCCGGGCCACGCCCAACTCGCCGCACTGGGCGGACGTCGAGGCCGACAACCCCATCAAGCCGTACATGACGGCCGTCCTCCAGGGGCGCGACCCCAGGACGACCGCTCGTGCGGCGTCCGCGCGGATCACCGACGCCCTGGCGGGCTGAGCCGGCACGCCGGGCGGGATCCACCGCGCCGGCCCGGGCCCCGGCCCCGAGTGGCCGGCCGCCCGGGCCCCCGTGGCCGGCCCCTGCCCGGGCCCCGGCGCCGGCCCGCGCCCGGACCGTGGTGCCGGGTGCGAACCGGGCATTCAGCCGCCGCACATCCCCGCTCCGCCGGGCGGACACGCCGAAGCCAGCCGGTGACGGCACAAGTAGGGGGTGAGGGCCGCCGCACGATCGCGGCCCGCCCCCGCCGTCCCCGGCCAAGGAGTCCCCATGACCACGACGACCCCGGCACCGGCCCTCCCGGCACCGGCCCTCCCGGCACCGGCGTCCCCCGCCCACCCGCAGCACCCGGAGATCCGGGCCGAGGCCGCAGGCCGGCCCCGGTACCGCGTCTCCCTCGCCCGTACGCAGGAGGAGGTCCGGGCCGCCCAGCGGTTGCGGCACCTCGTCTTCGCCGGCGAGCTGGGCGCGCAGCTCGCCGGGCCCGAACCCGGCCTCGACAGCGACGCCTTCGACGCCTACTGCGACCACCTCCTCGTCCGCGAGGAACCCACCGGCGAGGTCGTCGGCACGTACCGCCTCCTGCCGCCCGAGCGTGCCCGCATCGCCGGACGCCTCTACTCCGACGGTGAGTTCGACCTGACCCGTCTGGCGCCCATCCGGCACGACCTGGTGGAGGTCGGCCGCTCCTGCGTCCACCCCGCCCACCGCGACGGCGCCGTCATCTCCCTCATCTGGTCCGGCATCGCCCGCTACATGACCCGCGCCGGGCACGACTGGCTCGCCGGCTGCTGCTCCCTGCCGCTCGCCGACGGCGGCGCGCTCGCCGCGGCCACCTGGGAGGCCGTCCGGGCGCGCCACCTCGCGCCCGAGGAGTACTGGGTCACCCCGCACCGGCTGTGGACCCCGGCCCCCGGCACCGCCCGGCCCGCCGCCCGCACCGACCTGCCGCCCCTGCTGCGCGGCTACCTCCGGCTCGGCGCCTGGGTGTGCGGCGCGCCCGCCCACGACCCCGACTTCGGCGTCGCCGACCTGTACGTCCTGCTGTCCCTGCGCCGCACCAACCCCCGCTACCTGCGCCACTTCCTCGCCCTCGGCGCGGAGTGATGAGCGCCTGGCTGCCCTCCTCGCCCTGCACCCCGCGCCGCTGCGCGACCCCGGCCCACCCGGCGGCCGGCCGCCTCCGCGCCGCCGCACGCCTGCTCGCCGGGGTGGGCGCCGTCCTCACCGGGCTCGTCCTCGCGCCGCTCAGCGCGCCCCTCGCCCCGGCCGCCCGGCACCGGCTCACCCGGCTGTGGTGCCGTACCGTGCTCCGCTCGTTCGGCGTCCGTACCCGCGTCATCGGGACCCCGCCGCCCGGCGCGCACCTCGTCGTCGCCAACCACGTGTCCTGGCTCGACGTACCGCTGCTCGCCGCCGTCCTGCCCGGCCGCATGGTCGCCAAGCGGGAGGTGCGGGACTGGCCGCTGCTCGGGCCGGTCGCCGCACTCGGCGGCACGCTCTTCCTCGACCGCGACCGTCTGCGCGCCCTGCCGGGCGCCGTCCGTGCCATGGCCCGCACCCTCGGCGCGGGGCACCGGGTCGTCGTCTTCCCCGAGGGCTCCACCTGGTGCGGCCGGGCCCCCGGCGCCTTCCGACCGGCGGCCTTCCAGGCGGCGCTCGACGCGGGCGCCCCGGTCCTGCCGGTACGGATCGCCTACCGGCCGCTCGGGCCGGCCGCGTTCGTCGGCGACGACCCCCTCGCCGTCTCCCTGTGGCGGGTCGTCACGGCGGGCGCCCTCACCGCCGAACTGCGGCTCCTGCCGCCCCTCCCGGCCGGGCTCCACACCGACCGGCGCGCCCTGGCCCGCGCCGCCCACACGGCGGTGACGGGCCGGGCCGCGCCCGGGGACGACACCGGGCGCGCGGCCCACGTCGGGCGGGCACCCCGCGACGCCGGGCACCCGCCCCGCACCGGGCGCGCGGCCCGTGGCGGAGGCGGGCAGGTTCCCCGGGTCGGGGCCGAGCCTCAGACGACGGTCGCCAGCGACAGCGCGAACCAGCCCCGCTCATCGGTCCACCACCGGGACAACTCCATCCCCGCCGCGGCCAGTTCCTTCGCCACCCCCTCCTGACGGAACTTCGCCGACACCTCCGTCCGCAGCTCCTCACCCGCCGCGAACGGCACGGTGAGGTCCAGCTCCGGGATCGTCACGGTCAGCCCGCGCCGCGCCCGCAGCCGCATCTCCACCCACTCGCGCTCCCGGTCCCACACGGCCACGTGGTCGAAGTCGCCCGCGTCGACGTCCGCGCCCAGTTCCCGGGCGAGCACCGCCAGCACGTTCTTGTTGAACTCCGCCGTCACCCCCGCCGCGTCGTCGTACGCGGCGACCAGCGTCGCCTCGTCCTTGACGAGGTCCGTGCCGAGGAGCAGCGCGTCACCCGGCTCGAGGAGCGACCGCACCGACCGCAGGAACACGGCCCTTTCCCCGGGCAGCAGATTGCCCAGGGTGCCGCCCAGGAAGGCCACCAGCCGCGGCCCCGGCGTGCCCGGCAGGGCGAGGCCGCGGGTGAAGTCGGCGACGAGGGCGTGCACGCGCAGCCCCGGCAGCTCCTCCGTGAGCGCCGCGGCCGCGCCGGTCAGCGCCGACTCGCTGACGTCGACGGGCACGTAGTCGGCGAGCCGCGGCCGCAGCGCGCGCAGCAGGTGCCGGGTCTTCTCCGACGACCCCGAACCCAGCTCCACCAGGGTCAGGGCCCGGGTCGCCGCGGCGATCTCCGGCGCCCGCGCGACCAGGATGTCCCGCTCGGCACGGGTCGGGTAGTACTCGGGCAGCCGGGTGATCTCCTCGAACAGCTCGCTGCCGCGCGCGTCGTAGAACCACTTCGGCGGCAGCTCCTTCGGCGTGCGGGTCAGACCGTGCAGCACGTCGGCGCGCAGGTCGGCGGCGGTGGCGCCCTCGGGGAGGGTGCGGGTCAGCAGGAACGGGCTCACGCGGGGTACTCCTCGAGCGGTTGCCGCGCCGCACGCGCGGCGTGCGGGGGAGGGGACGGGCGGAAGGACGGGGAGGCGGTGCGCGGCGGGGCGGCCGGCGCGTCCGGGGAGCGGTCCGGCGGGCGGTCCAGGGGGCGGAGCGCCACGCCGTCCGCCGTGGCGGTCAGCAGCGTCCGGTCGGGCGCCTCGCACCACGCGGGATCGTCGTCGTACGGCTCCGACGCCACGACCGCGCGCCGGCGGCGGCCGGGACCCCCGCCCAGGTACCAGAGCGTGTCGCCCCACGCCGTGGCGGTGACCGCCGTCCCGTCGACGAGGAGCAGGTTCAGCCGGGAGCCGGGTGCCGCCGCGGCCACGTCCCGCACCACTCCGGCGAGGGCGTCGGGCGTCGTGTCGCCGCGCCGCAGCCGGTGCAGCACCAGCGCCCACACCAGAGCCGAGTCGTTGCGCGCCTCCAGGGCGAGCAGGTCGGCGGGCGGCAGGCCGGCCGCGAGCGCCGCGACCGAACCGGGCCAGCCGGCCACGGCCCCGTTGTGGCTGAACAGCCACGGCCCCGAGGCGAACGGCGCCGCGGCGGCCTCGGCGTCGGCGCCCGGCAGCGTCGCGTCCCGCACGGCGGCCAGCCCCGCCGCCGAGCGGACCACGCGGGCGAGGTCCGCGAACGACGGGTCCCCCCACACGGGCCCCGCCCTGCGGTAGCGGCCCGGCACCGGGTCGCCCGGCGCGTACCAGCCGACCCCGAAGCCGTCGGCGTTGACCGTCCCGTACCGCTGGTGGCGCGGTGCCCACGACTGCCGGTGGAGTCCGTGCGGGGGCGCGACGAGCAGCTCGCCGAGCGGTACCGCGTCGTCGCCCACCCAGGCGATGTGCCGGCACATCAGCGGCTCACCCCGCGTCCCGTGCCGTGCGGAAACCGGCGAAGATCTGCCGGCGGACCGGCAGGTCCCAGTTGCGGAACGTGCCCCGGCAGGCCACCGGCGCCACCGCGAACGACCCGCCCCGCAGCACCTTGTGCGCGGGCCCGAAGAACACTTCCGAGTACTCCCGGTACGGGAACGCCACGAAGCCCGGGTACGGCAGGAAGTCGCTCGCCGTCCACTCCCACACGTCGCCGATCAGCTGCCGCACCCCGAGCGGCGAGGCCCCGGCCGGGTAGGCGCCGGCGGGCGCCGGTCGCAGGTGCCGCTGCCCGAGGTTGGCGTGGTCGGGGGTCGGCTCGGCGTCGCCCCACGGGTAGCGCCGCGACCGGCCGGACACCGGGTCGTACCGTGCGGCCTTCTCCCACTCGGCCTCCGTCGGCAGCCGCCGCCCGGCCCAGCGCGCGTACGCGTCGGCCTCGTACCAGCTGACGTGGAGCACCGGCTCGTCGTCCGGCACCGCCTCCACGACGCCGAAGCGACGGCGCAGCCACCGCCCGCCGTCGCGCCGCCAGAACAGCGGCGCGCCGATGCCGTGCCGCCGGATCTGCTCCCAGCCCTCCGGCGCCCACCAGCGGGAATCGCGGTAGCCGTCGTCGTCGACGAACTCCCGGTAGGCGCCGCAGGTGACCGGCACGGTGTCGATCAGGAAGTCCGGCACGACCCGCACGTGGGCGGGCCGTTCGTTGTCGAGCGCCCACGGCTCCTCGTCGTGCGAGGTGCCCATCGTGAACGGGCCCCCCGGGACGAGCACTTCGGCCGGCAGGCGCGCCGGGCCTCCGGGCGGGCCGTCGGTCGGGCGCGGTGGCTCCGGCGCGGTGAGCACGGCCGGGCCGCGCCGGAGCTGGTGGGTGATCAGCATGGTCTCGTCGTGCTGCTGCTCGTGCTGGGCGACCATGCCGAAGGCGAACGCGGCGTCGAGCAGCGGGTCGCCCTCCAGCCGGGCCGCCGCGAGGACGTCGAGCACGCGGTCGCGCACCTCCGCCCCGTACGCGCGCGCCTCGCGCGGGGCCAGCAGCGGCAGCGACGGGCGGCTCGCGCGGGGGTGGCGGAACGCGTCGTACAGCGGGTCGATCTCGGGCCGCAGCGCGGCCCGCCCGCCCACGGCGCGCAGCAGCCACTGCTCTTCCTGGTTCGGGATGTGCGCCAGGTCCCACACGAGCGGGGACATCAACGGTGAGTGCTGGGCGGCCAGTTCGCCGTCGTCGACGCAGTCGGTGAGCCGCGCGGTGCGTTCCCGGGCGGCGGCCAGCGCGTCGTACGCGCGCCGGCGGAGCGCCTCGGGCTCGGCGGCGGGGGAGGGCGAGGGGGGTGCGGTCATGGGCGGAGGTCCTCCACGCGGTCGGGGCCGGCGTCCCGGCCGGATCGGGGAGCGGGAACGGGCCCGGCGGCTCCGGGGCCCAGGGGTGCCGTCGCGGCCGCACGGTCTGCCGGGGCCGACGGGGCCGACGGGGCCGACGGTGCGGCCGGGGTCGCACTGTCTGCCGGGGCCGCCGGGGCCGCCGGGGCCGCCGGGGCCGCCGGGGCCACACGGTCCGCGGTGGCGGCCGGGGCGGTGCCGGCCGGCGCCGGGGCGGGCCGTGGGTCGTCGGCGGGGCAGCGGCGGCGCAGCACGAACCGCTCGTGGAACCCGGCCACCGCGTCGCGCACCGCCGTCGGCGCGCCGGAACGGGCCAGCGCCTCCAGGGCGAGACCGAAGCAGACCACGGCCGCCCGGTGCAGCGCGGCCGCGTCCGGCCCGTCGCGGATCGCCGCCCGCCAGTGCGCGTCGCCCGGCGGGCGCAGCGGCCCGGCCGTCTCCGTCAGCGGCAGCAGGGCCCGGTACGCCGCGTCGGCCGCGTCCGGGTCGTCGAACAACGCCGTCGTGACGGCCAGCGGCACGACCCATCCGTCCTCGCCCGGTTGCGCGTCCAGCATGCGCAGCTCCAGGTGCGTGCCGCGCGGCCGCACCGGCGGGAAGAGGGTCGTCAGGTGGTAGTCGAGGTCGGCGCGCGTCGGCGGCCGGGGCGCCGCCGACCGCAGCCACTGGCGGAACGTCAGCCCCTTGGGTACCAGCCAGGGGCCTTCCTCGGCGCGCACGCACATCACCGGCGCGTCCAGCACGTGGGCGGCCCACGCCGAACGGGGCTCCTGCCCGAGGGGCGGGGCCAGCCCCCGGACCGCGTCGATGCCCGCCCACAGCGACTGCCGCACGGACCGCAGCCCCGTCGGACGGCCGTGCAGCGTCGGCGAGTTGGCGAACGAGGCGACGAGGACCGGGCCCAGCAGGTGCGCCAGCCGCCACCGCCGCCGGTAGCCGAGCGGGCCGGGCTCCTCGTACCCGGTGTCCACGCACACCTGCACCGACGCCGAGTCGCGCATCATGTGCCGGCCGGCGGGGCCCCAGCGGTCGAGGTAGGTCTCCATGGCGTCGTAGCGGGGCTCGCGCAGCAGCCGCTCGCGGGTGGGCAGCCAGGGGTCGGTGCCGGAGCCGGTGAGGACGAGCCCGAGGCGGGCGAGTGCGGCCCGCGCGGCCGACAGGTCGGCCTGGACGGTGGCGACGCAGGCGGTGAGGGACGCGGCGGGCGGCGAGCTCAGCTCCAGCTGCCCGCCCGGTTCGAGGGAGACCGACGAACCGAGGCCCAGGTCCCGCAGGGCGGCGTACGCGCCGCGCAGGCGGTCGGGCGTGACGGTCAGGCGCGGGCGGTCCGCGTCGTGGACGAACCACTCCAGTTCCACCCCGACGGTGCCGGGCGGGCCGGTCTTGAAGCAGATGCACCGCAGCAGGTCCTCGGCCTCGTCCTCGGCCAGCGGGGGCCCGCCGGCCCCGACGTCGATCGACGGCATGGTCGCTCCTCCTGTCGAAGGCGTACCGTCCCACCTAAGCCACCGCGGCGGGCCCGCACAAGAGCGCCCCGGTGAACGATCGCCGGCACGCGCCACCGCCGGGCACCGGCCGGTCGGCTGCCGCGGCCGTCACCCGCCTCGTACGCCACCCGCACCGACCGGACGACCGCTCCCGGGCCGGGTGCGGACGTCCCCGTCGGGACCGGGACGTACGGGGGCGGCCGCGCCTGTCGGGACGGGGACGTGCGGGGGCGACCCCGCCGTCCGGCCAGGGGCGTACGAGGGCGGCCCAGCCGTCCGGGCCGGGACGGGGCCGGCCCCGGGGCGCCGCGCGCGTGCGCGCGGCCCCGTCCGTCCTCTAGCGTCATGACCATGGACACACGACCGCAGCGCTTCGAGATCCTGATCGTGCCCGGACCGGCGGAGGGACGCGACGCCGCGCACCTCGCCGAGGCCGCCATCCGCTCGGCGGTGGTCGAGGCCACCGGGGAGACCGGTGCCTCCGGCTATCCGCGCTACGCGGGCGGCGGCATGGTCGCCGACATCGACCCGGAGACCCGCGCCGTCGAGGCGCTGCTCGTCGACGGGTCCGAGCTGGACTACGGCCTTTCGGTGCGCGTGGCGGACCCGCGCGACGACTGACGAGCGCGGCGTGCCCGCGCCGGAGGCGGCGCGGGCACGCCGGGCGGGACCGGTGACGGCGGCGGAGGCCGGCCGGCGACGGCGGAGGGTCGGCGGGGGAGCCGGCCGGCGACGGCTGCGGGGCCGGCCCGCGCCGGCGGCCCGGGAGGCCCAGGGCGGGCTGCGCCCGTTGACACCGACGGCCGCCGGGTCGGAGACTCGCCCCGTCGGTTGTGAACGCGTGTTCACCGTACGTACGCGCGCATGCGGGCCCGCATGCGGGCCCCAGGCCGTGGGAGAGACCCGATGAGCATCCGCGACGTCTACATCGTCGACGCCGTCCGCACGCCGATCGGCAAGTTCGGCGGCGCCCTCTCCTCCGTGCGTCCCGACGACCTCGCGGCGCACGTCGTGCGCGCGCTGGTCGACCGCACCCCGGACCTCGACCCGGCCCGGATCGACGACGTCTACTTCGGCGACGCCAACGGCGCCGGCGAGGACAACCGCGACGTGGCCCGCATGGCGGTGCTCCTGGCCGGCCTGCCCGTCTCGGTCCCCGGCGTCACCGTCAACCGCCTGTGCGGCTCGGGCCTGGAGGCGGTCGTCCAGGCCGCCCGCGCCGTCGCCCTGGGCGACGCGTCCGTCGTCCTCGCGGGCGGCGTCGAGTCGATGTCCCGCGCCCCGTGGGTCGTGCCCAAGCCCGAGCGGGCCTTCCCCGCCGGGCACCAGCAGATGTACTCCACGACCCTCGGCTGGCGCATGACCAACCCGCGCATGCCCGACGAGTGGACCGTCCCGCTCGGGGAGGGCGCCGAGCTGATCGCCGACAAGCACGCCCTGACCCGCGAGCAGCAGGACGCCTTCGCGCTCGCCAGCCACCACAAGGCGGCCCGGGCGTGGGCGGACGGCCTGTACGACGGCGAGGTCGTCGCGTACGGCGGCGTGGACCTGCCCCGCGACGAGAGCATCCGCGACACGACCTCCATGGAGGCCCTGGCGAAGCTGAAGCCGTCGTTCCGCACGGACGGGACGGTGACGGCCGGCAACGCCTCACCCCTCAACGACGGCGCCGCCGCGCTCCTCCTCGTCGACGAGGACGGCCTGCGCGCCTGCGGCCGCGAGCCGCTCGCCCGCATCCGCGCGTCGGCGGTGACCGGCATCGAACCGCAGCTGTTCGGGCTCGGCCCCGTCGAGGCGGTGCAGCGGGCCCTCACCAAGGCCGGCCGCACCTTCGACGACCTCGCGGTGCTGGAGCTGAACGAGGCGTTCGCCGCCCAGGCGCTGGGCTGCCTCGCGGAGTGGCCCGACCTCGACCCGTCGGTCGTCAACCCGCGCGGCGGCGCCATCGCGATCGGGCACCCGCTGGGGGCCTCCGGCGCCCGGCTCGCGGGCGCCGTCGCCCACCAGTTGGCCGCGGCCGGCTCGGGCACGGGCATGGCGGCGCTGTGCATCGGCGTGGGCCAGGGGATCGCGGTCGTCCTGGAGCGCTGAGAGGCGCGCGGCGCGGCGCCCGGCCGGCGCCGGGCGGCGTCAGCCCTCGGCGCCGCCGCCCGCGGGCCCCGGCTCGCCGGCCGCCGGGCCGCCGCCCGCGGACCCCGTGCCGCCACCCGTCGACGCGGCCTCGTCGATCGACTTCCGCACCGCGTCCATGTCCAGCCCGCGCGCCTGCCCGATCACGTCCTCCAGCATGGCCTCGGGCAGCGCCCCGGGCTGGGCGAACACGGCCACGTTCTCGCGCACGATCATCAGCGTGGGGATGGACCGGATGTCGAACGCGGCCGCCAGCTCCTGCTCCGCCTCGGTGTCCACCTTGGCGAACACCAGGTCCGGGTGGCGCTCCGAGGCCTTCTCGTACACCGGGGCGAACCGGACGCACGGGCCGCACCACGACGCCCAGAAGTCGATCAGGACGAAGTCGTTGTCCGACACCACCTGGTCGAAGTTCTCCTTGGTCAGTTCGATCGTGCTCATGCCGTCCGCCTCTCCGGGGTGCTTCGGTGCCCCCGACAACGGTGCCCGGGGTCGTCGCTATTCCCCCTGCCCGTAGGGGAGAGGCGCCACGCCGCCCCCATCGCCTAGGTTGGGCGCCATGAGCAATCTCGACCGCCAGGCCGTGCCGTCCCTCTGCGGCGGCAGGGGCTTCGTCGCCGCGGAGCCCGTGAGGGAACTCCTCAGCCCGCGCCGCGTGCAGCTCGGGGAGTCCACCGAGGTGCGCCGCCTGCTGCCCAACCTCGGCCGCCGCATGGTCGGCGCCTGGGCCTTCGTCGACCACTACGGCCCCGACGACATCGCCGACGGGCCCGGCATGCAGGTCCCGCCGCACCCGCACATCGGCCTGCAGACGGTCAGCTGGCTCCACGAGGGGGAGGTGCTGCACCGCGACAGCACCGGCAGCCTCCAGACCATCCGCCCCCGCGAGCTGGGCCTGATGACCTCCGGCCGGGCGATCTCCCACTCGGAGGAGAGCCCCCGCCCCCACGCCCGCTACCTGCACGGCGCCCAGCTCTGGGTGGCGCTCCCCGACAGCCACCGCCACGTCGACCCCCACTTCGAGCACCACGCCGACCTCCCGCACGTCACCGCGCCGGGCCTGACCGCGACCGTCGTCCTCGGCACCCTCGACGGCGCGACGTCGCCCGGCACCACGTACACGCCGCTGGTCGGCGCGGACCTCACCCTCGCCCGCGGCGCCGGGGCGCGGCTGCCCCTGGACCCGGACTTCGAGTACGCGGTCCTGGCCATGTCCGGCGAGACGCACGTGGACGGTGTCCCGGTCCTCCCCGGCTCGATGCTCTACCTCGGCTGCGGCCGCACCGAACTGCCCCTGCGCGCCGGGTCGGACGCGTCGCTGATGCTCCTCGGCGGCGAACCGTTCGCGGAGGAGATCATCATGTGGTGGAACTTCGTCGGCCGCACCCAGCAGGAGATCGAGCAGGCCCGTGCCGACTGGATGACGGGCACCCGCTTCGGCCGGGTGGAGGGCTACGACGGGGGCCGGCTGCCCGCCCCCGAACTCCCGCCGGTCGCGCTGAAGCCGCGGGGCAGGGTGCGCTGAGGAGAAGGGGCGTCGAGGTGTTCCGACCACGTGCCCCAGCCCGTGGGCGGCCGCGGGACATCGCGCCCCGCGCCGCGCCCACCGGCCGGCCTGACCGACCTGACCGCACCGACCGGCCCGACCGGCCCGGCGGGCGCGGTGGGCGCGGCGGGTGGACGCACCGGCGACATCCGCCCGCCGCGCACCGTCACCGGCTCGCGGGCACCGTGTCCTCGAAGGTGGTGCCTGCCGCCCGGTAGGCGGCGATGCTCGCGGCGACCTGGGCCGGCGTCAGGGCCTGGTCCTCTACGTGCAGCACGTGGTCGACCTTCCGGTCGTACGCGCGGAGTGGTGCCGGTCTGGCCCGCGAGGTCGATGAGCCACTGGTTGAAGTTGATGGACATGGTTCGTTCGGGCAGGTAGCGGGCGTCGTGACGGCCGAACTCCCGGGCGGCATAGGTCCCGTTCTCGAACGTCGCCGCCCTGGTGCGGACTTCGGTGTGCTTCGCCGACTCGGGAGTCCCGGTGGTCGAGGTCTCCAGGTTCATGAGGGAGTCGGTCCCCTCCCTCGCCGTGCGGTCGGGTGTGTGACCGGTGTGCTCGATCGCGGGCCGGACCAGGTCCTGGATGTCGGGATCGACGTCGGGGGCCGTCTGTCCGTCCCCCCGGCCCTACTGCCGCGCCGGGCACCCGGGGCACCGCGAAGCCGGCGCGGAGGGGAGGCGAGGGCGCTGGGGAGGGGAGGCGAGGGCGGCGCCGTTCCCCAGGGGATTAGCCTGGGCAGTCGAGCGACCGGCAGAAGGGTGCAGTGCGGTGCCGATGTCCGGGGTCGATTCCCCCCACGAGACGGGCTCGGACGTGCATCTCGTACTGTCGCCGACCGGGCCTCGCCGCGCGGCGGTGGCGACCGCCCTGCGCGAGGCGGTGCGGACCGGGCGACTCGCGCCGGGCACCCGGCTGCCGCCGTACCGCTCGCTCGCCGTCGACCTGGGAGTGGCCCGCAACACGGTGGCGGACGCGTACGCCGAACTGGTCGCCGAAGGGTGGCTGACCGCCCGGCAGGGCTCCGGCACCCGGGTCGCCGAGCGCGTCGCCGCCACGGCGCGGCGCGTCCCCGGGAAGGCCCCGGGCGGCGAGTCGGGCGCCGTCCACCACCTCCGGCAGGGGCAGCCCGACGCGACGTCCTTCCCCCGGGCCGCCTGGGCCGCTGCGGTCCGCCGGGCGGTGACCGCCGCACCGCACGACGCCTTCGGTCCGGGAGACCCCCGGGGGCGTCCCGAACTGCGGCGCGCGCTGGCGGAATACCTCGGCCGGGCGCGCGGCGTGTGCGCCTCGCCCGATCGGATCGTCGTCTGCGCCGGGTTCGCGCACGGGCTGCGCCTCCTCTTCGGAGGAGGCGTGCTGCGCGGCCCCGTGGCCGTCGAGGCGTACGGCCTCCCTTTCCACCGCGGCATCCTGACCGACGCCGCGGTGCGCACGATCCCCCTGGGGCTGGACGCGAGGGGTGCCAGGACCGACCGGCTGGCGACGCACCCGGACACCTCGTCGCGGCACGGCGCGCGTGCCGTCCTGCTCACCGCCGCCCACCAGTTCCCCACCGGCGGCCCCCTGCACGCGGCGCGCCGTGCGGCGGCCGTCGACTGGGCGCGGGCTCGGGGCGGGGTGGTGCTGGAGGACGACTACGACGGCGAGTTCCGCTACGACCGCGAGCCCGTGGGCGCCGTGCAGGGACTCGATCCCGACCATGTCGTCCACCTCGGCTCCGTCAGCAAGAGCCTGTCCCCGGCGCTCCGGCTCGGCTGGCTGGTCCTGCCGCCGCACCTGGTCGACGACGTACTCGCGGCGAAGGGGCTGCGCGAGGCGTGGACGGGCGTCACCGACCAGCTCGCCCTCGCGGAGTTCATCGCATCGGGACAGTACGACAAGCACGTCCGCCGTATGCGGCAGCGCTACCGCGCCCGGCGCAACCAGCTGGTCGCGGCGCTGGCCGAGCACGCCCCCCACATCACGGTGACCGGCGTCGCGGCCGGACTGCACGCCGTACTGAGCCTGCCGCCGGGCACCGAGGCGTCCACCGTCGAGGCGGCCAGACGGAGGGGCGTCGCCCTCGACGGCCTCGCGGACTTCCGCCACCCCGACGCCCCCGAACCACACCGGGACGGGCTGGTCGTCGGCTACGCCACGCCGCCCGAGCACCGTTACCGACCCGCACTCGACGCGCTGTGCCGGGCCCTGCCGCCCCTCCCTGACGCCTGAGCCGCACTCCGCGCCCGTCGGCGGGGCCGGGGCCGGGAGCACCGGAAGCGCGCTGCCCCGGGCGGGGGCGCCGCCGCACGGAGGGGGGAGTGCCCGCCGGGCCGCCGCCGGGCCGGGTGGCGGCTCGACCGCGGCCTCAGCGCTCGGTCAGCGCCTTCGACCACACGGGGCTCTCGACGTAGTGGTTGTCGTACTGCTGCGCACTGTCGCGGATGTCCTGGACGGTGGCCTCGCCGCGGTGGACGCGCTCCAGCAGCCGGTAGTAGTCGAAGCGGTCCATGCCGGGGGTGAAGACCACCAGCATCTCCGCCTCGCTGCCGGGGGCCGGTGCGAAGGCGTGCGGCACCGTCGGAGGGACGGTCAGGAAGTCGCCCTTGCGCAGGGTCAGGACCTCGTCGTCCACGAGGACGCGCATCGCGCCGTCGAGGACGAGGAACATCTCGGTGGCCCTGGTGTGGAAGTGCGCGGGCGCCCCCGGCGAGCCCTCGCGGAACGTGGCCTTGTTGGCGGTGAGCGCCCCGCCCGTCACCCCCGCGTCCGCGAGCAGCGTGATCAGGCTCGTCGCACCGTCCTGGAGGGACTCGGCGGTCTCGGCCCGGACGAGGACGTGGCCGGCCTGCTGGGTCGTGCTGGTGTTCATGGTTCCTCCCGGATGTCCGACCCGGCTTCTCCCCGCCGGTTCCTGCTGACACGGATGAATCTACGGCCCGGAAAGACCCATGGCGGGGTGCATTCGGAGGCGTGATCCATGGGTCAATCAGGGGCGGCCCTGGGGCGCGCCGGAGCTCGTGGTAGCCACCTTTTTGTGGGTACTTGGCGGCGGGCGGCAGCCCGGTGATCCTGGTGGGGGGAGAGCGGAGGGCCGCCCGCCGGGATCCGGGCGAATGGTGGGTGGGGGGTGAGGGGTCAGGAGGCCGACTGGGTCTCCGCGAGCTTCTCCAGGCGGCGGTGGCCCCAGTCGGCGACGGGGGCCAGTGCCTCGGAGAGTTCCCGACCGAAGGCGGTCAAGGAGTACACCGTCTTCAGCGGGAGCACGTCGTGCACCTCACGGTGCACCAGTCCGTCGGCCTCCATCTCGCGGAGCGCCTGAGTCAGCACCTTCTCGCTGAGGCCCGGCAGTCGCCGGCGCAGCTCCCCCGGACGGTGGGGGCCGGCTTCCAGCAGCCAGAGCAGAGCCGTCTTCCACTTCCCGTCGATCACGGCGATCGCGGCGGTCACCCCACAGACGTCCGGGTCCTGGGCGCGGCTGCGCGTCATCTCCGTCCTCCTCATCATGAATTGTCACAGTTTCCAAGGGAGTCACATCATGTCCTCGCGCAGTGAACACTCTGCCGTCACCGTCCTCGGCTTGGGGCCGATGGGTCGAGCCCTGGCGGGCGCGTTCGTGGACTGCGGTCTGCGCACCACGGTCTGGAACCGGACGCCGGGGCGCGACCGGGAGTTGGTCGAGCGGGGGGCGACCGGTGCCGGGTCGGCCGAGGAGGCGGTCGCCGCCAGCGGGGTGACCGTGGTCTGCCTGGTGAACTACGACGCCGTGGACGGCGTTCTGCGGCGAGAACCGGTCACCGGGGCGCTCAAGGGCCGTACGGTGATCAATCTGACGGCCGACACGCCCAGCCGGGCCCGCGACACCGCGGCGTGGGCGGCGGAGCACGGAGTCCGCTACCTGGACGGTGCGATCATGACGCCCACCACGACCATCGGAACCCCGGCGGCGGTGTTCATCCACAGCGGCCCGGAGGACCTCTACCGCGAGCACCTACCGGTTCTGCGGGCGCTGGGCGGTACCCACACCCATCTCGGTGAGGAGATCGGTCGGGCGGCGGCATACGACATCGCGTTGCTCGACATCTTCTGGACCGCGATGGCGGGTTATGTGCACGCCCTGGCGGTGGCGCGGGCCGAAGGCATCACGGCGAGGGAGCTGGCGCCCTTCGCCAAGGGCATCGGTGACATCCTTCCGCCGATCTTCGAAGAGGCCGCGGAGGAGGCCGACAGCGGTGGCTACTCCGGCGAGGGCAATCCGATCACCTCGGCGGTGTCGTCCATGGCGCACATCGTCCGGACCTCCGAGGAGCACGGCATCGACGCGGGCGTGATGCGCGCGGCCGAGGGCCTGGCCCGCCGGGCCGTCGGCCGCGGCCACGGTGCTGACGGGTTCGTCCGACTCGCCGAACTCCTGGGTCGCCGCTGAGAACGGCCCGTACGACCCCCGGGCCGACCGGGACGGCGATGCCGGCCGAACGGCCGTCGTCCCGGCCGGTCCGCAGCGCCGCGCCGGCCGGCACCGCCGGTGGGCCGCCCGCCGGGCGGGGGGCCGCACCCCCGGCCTCGACGGGGCGGCGGGGCCCGGCCGGGGAGGGGAGCAGCTGCTCACGGGCCGGCGTTCCGGCCCCGTTCGTCCCGCTCCTTTGCGGCGGGACGGCACCCGCGGGACAAGGCCGCGGCGCCGGACAGCGTGGCCGCCACGAGCA
This sequence comes from Streptomyces kanasensis, assembly GCF_043077165.1. Lineage (NCBI taxonomy): Bacteria > Bacillati > Actinomycetota > Actinomycetes > Kitasatosporales > Streptomycetaceae > Streptomyces > Streptomyces kanasensis. The sequence continues at coordinate 609,805 of NZ_JBIBSF010000001.1, read as the reverse complement.
GGGTGCGGGAGACGCGGGACACCCGGAAGACCCTGCGGGCCAGCGGGCGGCGGGCCACCACGCAGACCACGGTGCCCCGGTCGCGTGCGGCCCGGTGGACCCGTACCAGCACGTCGACCAGGCCGGCGGTGACGAGGGCCGTCCGTACGTCGACGATCACCGTGCGGGCACCGGAACCCGTGACCACCGTGCGGAGTTCCCGCTCGGCGGCCTCCTCCTCGTGCGCGTCGACGACGTCGCCGATCTCGATCACGAGGTCGTCGCTGCTGAGGCGGTAGCACGGGAACGGCAACGCTGGCTCCTCGGAGGCATGCCGGAGAGAGGGGGCCCGCTTCCTGACCACCGCCGTCCCCCTACCCCTGACGTGCGGCACCATGCTGATCCCGTGGCGAGGGGGGGGGCCGCCTCGACGCCGGCCTCGGGGAACATCGGTACAGCCGTTGGCGCTGAGAACGATCATGGTCGGCTAGCACACCGGTTGAGGGCTCCGCTGGGGTTCGCGGAAAGATCGCGGGGCGAGGGGCGGCGCTGGCTACGGTCTCGTCGTGCCGGTGGAGTTTCTGACTGATGAGCAGGCTGAGGCGTACGGGAAGTTCGCCGAGGAGCCGACCCGCCCCGAGCTGGAGCGGTTCTTCTTCCTGGACGACGTCGACCGCGATCTGACCGCGCGGCGGCGCTCGACGCACCACCGGCTCGGCTTCGCGCTCCAGATGTGCACGGTGCGCTACATCGGCCGATTCCTCCCTGATGACCCGCTCGACGCCCCCTGGCCGGTGGTCGAGCACCTAGCCGCGCAGCTCGGCATCGAGGACCCGTCGGTGGTGAAGCGGTACACCGATCGGCCGAAGACGGCGTACGAGCACGCGTGGGAGATCCGGGACGCCTACGAGTACCACGAGTACGAGGACCCGGAGTGGTCGCGGCGGTTCCGTACGTTCCTCCACGGGCGGGCGTGGACGCACGCCGAGGGGCCGAAGGCGCTGTTCGACAACGCGGTGGGCTGGCTACGCCGCAACCGCGTACTGCTGCCCGGGGTGAGTGTGCTGGCCCGGCAGGTGTCGGAGGTCCGCAAGGTCGCGGACAAGCGGCTGCACGCCACCGTCGCGGGAGCCGCCCGCCGCGCCGACCCGGCGCTGCCCGGCGATCTGGTGGCGACGCTGAAGACGCCGGAGGGTTCCCGGTTCTCGGAGCTGGAGCGGCTGCGCCGGCCGCCGACGCGGACGACCGGGACGGCGTTTGCCCGCGCGCTGGAGCGGGTGGACGAGATCGGCGCCTTCCAGCTCGGGCGGCTGAAGCTGTCGCAGATCCCGCCGAACCGGATGGCGTCGCTGGCCCGGTATGCGCTGGGATCGAAGGCGGCGTTGCTGGAGCGGGCGTCGGAGCCGAAGCGCACGGCGATGCTCACCGCGGTGATGCGGCACCTGGAGGCGAAGGCCATCGACGAGGCCCTGGACCTGTTCCAGGTCCTCATGGCCACCAGGCTGCTAAGCACGGCGAAACGGAAGACGGAGAAGGAACGCCTGTCCACGATGCCGCAGCTGGAGAAGGCGTCCAGACTGGTCGCCCGCGCGTGGGAGGTGCTGGCCGGGGAGCTGGAGGCGGTCGAGGAGCACGGCACGGACATGGACGTGGCCGCGCTGTGGGCGGCGCTGGAGGAAGTCGCCCCGCGCGCCGCCGTGATGACCGCCGCGGCCACGGTGGTCTCACTGGTGCCCGAGGACGAGGGCTCGGCCGAGGTAGCGATGCGGGCCGCGCTCGCAACCCGGTACGCCACGGTGCGTCCGTTCCTGTCGCTGCTGGGCGAGTCGAAGGCGCTGGACGCGGCGAGTGCCGGCAAGCGGGCCCTGGCCGGGGTCCGTAGCCTCCCGGCGCTGGCGCGGCGGAAGGTGGGCGTCAAGCCGCTACTGCCGCGCGAGGTGGACGACAAGCTCGTGCCTCCGGCGTGGCGCAAGGCGGTGTACGCCAATCCCGATCTGCCGCAGGGCGCGGTGGACCGGGACGCGTACGTGGTGTGCGTGCTGGAGCAGTTGCACCGGGCCCTGAACAACCGTGACGTCTTCGCCTCGCCCTCGCACCGCTGGTCCGACCCGCGGGCCCGTCTGCTGGACGGGCCTGAGTGGGAGGCCGTCGAGGAGGACGTGCTGGCCGGGCTGAGCCTGGACATGCCCGTCGAGGAGCATCTGGCGGAGCTGGTGCGGGGCCTGGACGCCGGGTGGAAGCAGTTGGCCGAGCGCCTTCAGGAGGCGGGGCTGGCGGCGAAGGTCTCCATCGAGGTGCAGGACGACGGGCGGCTGAAGCTGAACGTCGACAAGCTCGGCGCGCTCAGCGAGCCGAAGACCCTGACCTGGCTTCGCAAGCGGGTCGAGAAGATGCTCCCGAAGATCGACCTGCCGGACCTGCTCTTCGAGGTCCACGCCTGGACCGGCTTCCTCGACGCCTTCGTGCACCTCGGGGACGGCACCACCCGGATGAAGGACCTGTCCACCTCGGTGGTCGCGCTGCTGGTGTCCGAGGCGTGCAACATCGGCCTGGCCCCGGTGGTCAACCCCGGCTACGAGGCCCTGACCCGGGCCCGGCTCGTGCACGTCGACCAGTACTACCTGCGCGCCGACACCATCGCTGCGGCGAACGCGCGGCTGATCGCCGCCCAGGCCGCTGTGCCCATCGTGAAGTTCTGGGGCGAGGGCCTGCTCGCCTCGGTGGGCGGGCTGCGGTTCGTCGTCCCCGTCCGCACCGTCCATGCGGCGCCATCGCCGAAGTACTGTGGCTTCAAGCGGGGCATCACCTGGCTCAACGCCGTCAACGACCAGGTCGCGGGCATCGGGCAGATGGTCGTCCCCGGCACCCCGCGCGACTCACTGCACATCCTGGACGCGCTGCTGAACCTGGACGGCGGTCGCAAGCCGGAGATGGTGGCGACCGACAACGCCTCGTACTCCGACATGGTGTTCGGCCTGTTCAAGATCCTCGGCTACAACTTCTCACCCCGGTTCCGGGACCTGGACGACCAGCGGTTCTGGCGCGCCACGATGCCAGGCATCGAGACGGGCACGTACGGCGCGGTGGAGGACCTGGCGCGCAACCGCGTGAACCTGAACAAGGTGATCACGCACTGGCCGGACATGCTGAAGGTCGCCGGTTCCCTGGTCACCAACCAGGTGCGTGCCTACGACTTGCTGCGCATGTTCGGACGCGAGGGGCGCCCAACTCCGCTGGGTGCGGCGTTCGCGGAGTACGGGCGGATCGCCAAGACCGAGCACCTGCTGCGGGTGGTCGACCCGGTCGACGACACCTACCGCCGTCAGATGAACCGCCAGCTCACCGTGCAGGAATCCCGCCACAAGCTGGCCCGGGACGTGTGCCACGGCAAGCGCGGCACCATCCACCAGGCGTACCGCGACGGAATGGAGGACCAGCTCGGCGCGCTCGGCCTGGTCCTCAACGCCATCGTGCTCTGGACCACGCGGTACATCGACGCCGCGGTCACCCAGCTCCAGGCCGAGGGCCACGAGATCCGCGAGGAGGACATCGCCCGGCTCTCCCCGCTCAAGCACCGCAACCTGAACCTGCTCGGCCGCTACAGCTTCACCGCCAGCGTCCCGGCCGCCGGCGCCCTGCGCCCGCTGCGCGACCCGGACGCGCCCGAGCTGGACGAGGACGACGACGGGAGCGGGCAGGACTAAGGGTGGCCGACCAGGACGGTGATGAGCTTGCGGGCCCTCGCCTTGGCCAGCCGCTTCGCGGCCGTCGCGCAACGCTGCCGGGGAGCGCGCGGGGCGATATCGCTGCCCTTGATCACCTTGGCGAACTCCGCGTTGAACCGCTCCTTGCCGACTTTCTCCGCGAGCGTGGACAGGTACTTCACCTGCGGGGCGGGGCCGGCTCCGTCTTGTGGCGAACTACGGCGGCCAGGCGCCCGCGACCAGCGTGCCGAGGGCCGTGCGCTGGTGGGTGACCGAGCGGCCTGTGCGGGTCGTCGTCGCCATGCCTGCCGATCTGAGCGCCGCCGCGTGGGACGAGGCCGTCGCGTTGCTGACGTGGAGGGCGCGGGCCAGGGATGTCGTGGTGTGAGGCTCGGCGAGGAGGCGCAGGGCGTCGAGCCGGGTGCGGCCCAGGACGGCGGCCAGGGTCTCGGCGGGGACGACCGGGCGCCCCGTGGTGGGCGGGAGCCCGGGACCGGCTGGGTACGTCAGGACTGCGGGATGGCCCGGGGTGTCCTGGAGAAGTGGGCCTGCCGGGTGGTGGAAGGTGGGCAGCAGAACCAGGCCGCGCCCGTCGAGGCAGACGTCGCGGACCGGCGCTGCGCCGGGCCATTCCCACACACCCTCGTGGAGTCGGCTGCCCGGGGCCAGGCCGGTCAGCGCGGCGGCCACGCCGTGCTCGGCGACAGCCAGGGCGTAGCGGGTGAACTCCTCGCGGTGCAGATCCTGTACGACGGACCAGACCGGGGCGAGGACCGTCTCATACGCGGCCTGCTGGGCGCGGTGCAGGGTGCGCCAGGCCGTCTCGTCGCCCGCGTGCAGGCCGTGGATCCAGCGAGGGGCGGGCACCGCCCCGTAGACCCGCTCCAGCTCGGAGCGGACGAGACCGGGGCTGGTGGCGCGGATCTGTTCGAAGCCGTCGGCCATGGTGTCGCCGAGGACGTCGAGGAAGGAGGGCGGGCGGCCCGCCGGAACCAGGTCGGCGAGCGGGTCGGTCGCCGCCGGGAGGGCGCGCAGGACGCGGCCGCGCCACGGCGCGAACAGCGGCCCGCCACGCCGGGTCACGGCTGTCGTCAGGGCGGCGTGCAGCTCCTGGAGCGGTGCCGGGCGGGGTGCGAAGCGGATCCGGGCGAAGTCCTGGGCGGTGAAGTGGATTCGCAGCGCCCTCACAACTCCTCGTCCTGGGCCAGCCTTTCGGCCAGGGCCTGAACCTTCGCGTCGTGACGGCCCCGCCCCAAGGATGTTCGTATGACTTCTCGACGCACTCTTCTGAAGGGCACCCTATTCGGGAGTGCCGCCGCCCTGCTGCCCACGGCTGCGTCCGCCTCCGGTAGCGGCTCGATCCTCCGGCTGCCCGCGCCCTCCGGCCCGTACCCCGTAGGCATGCAGACGGTCCATCTGACGGACCCGGCCCGTACCGACCCGTGGGTGGGCGGCGTGCGGGAGTTGATGCTGACCGTCCTGTACCCGGCCCGATCGGTGCGCGGCTTCTCCCGGGCCCCGCAGCTCACCCCGGACGAGGCCGGGGTGTTCGCCGAGTACGCGCCGCACGTTCGTCCGGGACTGCCGGAGCCGGGAGTGGTGGACTGGGGCGCGGTCCTCACCCACGGGTACGTGGGCGCGCCGCCTCTGCCTGGGCGGCGTCCGGTGCTGGTGTACTCACCCGGCGGTGGTGACTCCCGCACGCTCGGCACAACCCTCGCCGAGGACCTGGCGAGCCACGGCCGGGTGGTCGTGCTCGTCGATCACCCCGGTGACGCTTCTCAGGTGGAGCTGCCGACCGGGATGCGAACGACCGTCCTGATTGGACCGCCGGACCCGGCGACCTTCCGCACGATGGTGGACACCCGGATCGCGGACCTCCGCCTGGTCCTGGACCGGCTCAGCGACCTGCCGCTCGCCCCGGTCATGGACTCCTGGCGGATCGGGTTGTACGGGCACTCCGCAGGCGGCACGGCGGCGGTGTACGCGGCCCGTCACGACCGCCGGGTCGGCGCGGTGGTGAACCTGGAGGGCTATCTCGACCTGTACCCGACGCTGGCCGGCTTCGACCAGCCGCTGCTGCTGTTCCGCACCGACGGATTCGACGGCGCCGCTCGTATCGAGTCCTCCTGGGCGAGCCTTCCCGGCCGCCGCGTGCTGCTTGCCGACGCGAACCACTGGGCGTTTACCGACTACGGCTCGCTCGTCGCGCGGCTCCAGACCGCCGGCCTTGTGACAGCGACAGCGCGGGCCGCGCTCATCGGCACCGGCGACCCGGTGGTGACACTCGCTGAGGTACGGCGCCGGGTGGGGACCTTCTTCGCCCGCCATCTGTTGTAGCGGGACCATAAGGAGGGCCAGTGGCCCTCTGCGGCCGCACAACAGGGTGTCGGTGTCGGTCGCCTGTCGTCAAACGATCGTTTGACGACAGGTGGCCGTCGCGTCCAATGAACCCGTGCAATCCGTCGGTTCGCGGCGGCTCGAATCCATTCAGATCCGATGGTGATTGCTGACAGGGGACGACATATAAGGTCCATTCCTCCGTACGGAAGGGGCCCCTCGGTGGCGAACCTGGTCTACAAGCGGGTCTCGACCGACCAGCAGTCCACCGCCCGGCAGAACCTCGTCCTGGACGAGGCCGGGATCGAGGACCCGGTCGTCTTTGAGGAGGACCCGGGCACCTCCAGCCGCCTCCATCCCCTCCAGCGCCCCAAGTTCCGCGAGCTGATGACGTACGCGCGGCCGGGCGACACCGTCCACATCTCCGAGATGTTCCGCCTCGTACGCGGCACCGGGCACATCCTCGACGTCCTCGACGTCCTCCACCGCGAGCAGGTGGCACTGCGCATCCACGACGGCGCGTTCTCCGCGATGGACCTCACCGCCCGCCACCCGCGCACCGGCGAGCTGCTGTCCACCGTGAAGTTCATGGTGCAGACCTTCGCCGCCGCCGGCGAACTCCAGCGCGACCTCCAGCGCGAGCTGACCTACGACGGACTGCGCGCCGCCGAGGCCAAGGGCAGCAAGGGTGGACGCCGCCCCGCCGTCCCGGCCGACAAGACCGACACCGTGCGCTCCGCGTACCTGGAAGGCCGCTCCATCGCCGCCCTCGCCCGCGACCACGGCGTCAGCCGCGGCGCCATCCGCACGGCCGTCGCCGACCTCATGCCCGACCACACCGCCACCGAGCCGGAGGACGTCCCGGCCCCGGAACTGCCGGTCACCCTCGACATCCCCGGCAAGGTCGCTGACTTCCTCCGCGCGGCCGACCTGGAGCCCGACGAGCGCGCCGCGCTCGACCAGGGCGTCACCGTACGACGCGGCCAGGGCTACACCCTGCGCGTCACCGCCGTCCCCGCCGTGCACCTCGGACTCCTCGCCCGCTGCCAGCCGCTCGACGGCGGCCACGGCGTTCCCGCGGTCCCGGCCCAGCGCAAGGCCCGCCGCGAGTACGAGAACCGCGTCAGCACCCTCACGCCGACCGGATCATGATCGTTCTCAGCGCCAACGGCTGTACCGATGTTCCCCGAGGCCGGACGCCGTGAGTCGACGCACCCGTCTGCCGTCTACTGTTTGCCGTTTGCCGTTTGCCGTTTGCCGTTTGCCGTTTGGCGCCCGTCGTCGGCGACGGCGGACGGTGTGCCGATGCGACGTGCGTGAACAGGCCGCGCCGCAGACGGGGGAGCCGAAGGCCCTCGGCCATCTCCGGGCCGGTGGACGCATGACTCCCGGGGGTTCGGGCACCCGCGTCTCCGGCCCGGTCCTCCCCGGTCGTGGGGTGCGGCCGCCAGAGCGCCACCGCGGCGGCGCGGACGACTCGACCCCCGCCCCCGATAGTTGCTTCAGCCGGTATCCCGCGCCTGCATGTACCGTGGGGGTCATGAAGGCGATGACTCTGCAGACCTATGGAACGGCCCAGGACCTCGAACTGACCGACCAGCCCGACCCCAAGGTGGCGCCGGGCGAAGTGCTCGTGCGCGTGAAGGCCGCCGGGGTCAACCCGGTGGACTGGAAACTGGCGGAGGGCCTGCTGGATCCCGTCATGGAGAGCCGGTTCCCGATGATTCCCGGATGGGACGTCGCCGGGGTCGTCGAACGCGTGGGGTTCGACGTCGAGGAGTTCGCCGTGGGGGACGAGGTCTTCGGGTACATCCGCAAGGACACGGCCCAGCTCGGCGCCTACGCCGAGAAGGTGTCGGCGCACGTGCGCATGCTGGCCCGCAAGCCGGCCTCGCTCGACTGGGAGCAGGCGGCCGGACTGCCGCTCGCCGGACTCACCGCGCATCAGGCCCTGGAGCGCGTCGGGGTGGTGTCCGGCGACACCCTGCTCGTCCACGCCGCCGCCGGCGGGGTCGGCTCCCTGGCGGCCCAGATCGCCGTCGCCCGGGGCGTGCGCGTGATCGGGACCGCGGGGGAGGGCAACCACGACTTCCTCCGAGGGCTGGGTGTGGAGCCGGTGACCTACGGCGAGGGCCTGGCCGACCGTGTCCGTGCCGTGGCCCCGGACGGCGTCGACGCGGTCCTCGACTGCGTCGGTGGCGACGCCGTCGCCGTCTCCCTGGAACTGCTCGGCGATCCGGGGCGACTGGCCTCGATCGTCGCCGCGGAGGTCACCGAGCACGGTGGGCACTACGTGTGGGTGCGGCCCGACTCCGGCGGCCTGGCCGCACTGGCCGCCCTCGCCGACGAAGGACGGCTCACGGTGTCCGTCGCGAAGGTCCTCCCCCTGGCCGAGGCGGCCGAGTCCTGGCGCATCAGCCGCGAGGGCCACACCCGCGGCAAGCTGGTCCTCCGGGTCGACTGACACCGCCGGCGGGCGCGGGAGCCGGTGAGCGCGAGGCCGGCGCTCGGGGCCGACGGGCGGGTCGCCGACCGGCGTTGACCGGCCGGTCGGTGTCCCAGGCCGACGCGGCAGGCCGGTGCCCGGAGCCGTCGCACCGGTCGCTGCCCGGAGCCGTCGGACAGGCCCGAGGCCGAGGTCCGTGCCCGGGTCGGCCGACGGGCCGTTGACCGAGTCGTCGGGCAGGCCGGTGCCCCGGCGGAGTCGGTGGGTACGTCGGCGCGGGGTGCCTGCCGCGGTCGCGGTGGCGGGACAGCAGTCGCCGTCAGGGTGTGCGTTCCCTGGCGGCGACTTCGCCTGTCCGGAACAGGGCGTTCACCGCGTACCGCGGGCAGCGTGGCCGGGCGGGGGCCGGTACGCGGTCCGTGGAGTGGACGGTGTCGCCGCGTAAGCGGTCCGTGGGATTACAGAGAGCGGAAAATCTGTTAAAAACCGGCCGTCACCCGAGGGTTGTCGGCCACGGCGCGCACCGGGCACAGTCATGCCCGCGGTGCTTCCCCCACAGCGCCGCCGGGCCGCAGGGCGCGGGGGCCGGCTCTCGGAGTGCCGGTCGATCGCCGTCCGGACGGGCTTGCTTGTCATGCCTCCGTCAATGCGGCCCGTTCCTCTTCTTCCGCAAAGGACCCCCATGACCCTCTCGCGCAACCGCCTGCTCACCACAGCCCTGGCCGTCGCGGCCCTGGCCGCCACCGGGATGCAGGGCGCGCACGCGGCCACCGGGCCCGAGCCGGCCCCCGGCCACTACCAGCCGCAGATGGTGCACGCGCTGGCGCAGTCCCTCGGCGTCAGCGACACGGCGGCGGTCCGGCACCTGGACCGCCAGGCCGACCAGCAGGAAACCCTCGACCGCCTGGAGCGCGCCGGGGTGCGCGCCGACGGGGCGTTCTTCGACGACGCCGGCCGCCTGGTCGTCAACGCCGCGGACGGACGGGCCGCGGGCGCGGTGCGGAACGCCGGCCTCCAGGCGCGCATACCCGAGCGCGGCGAGGCCGCGCTCGACCGGATCAAGGCCGCGCTCGACGCGCAGGCCGCCCGGCAGGTGCCCGAGGGCGTGACCTCGTGGGGGGTGGACGTCGCCTCCGACACCGTCACCGTCACGGTCGCGGACCGGAACCAGGCCGCCGCCCGCGCCTTCCTCGCGGCGGCCGCCCGTCACGGCGGCAGCGCCGTCCGCGTGGTGGAGGACAAGGACGTCCTCGAAGCGCAGGCCACCGTGTATCCGGGCAGCCGCATGAACCTCAACAACGACCCGAACTCGTGGTGTTCGGTCGGCTTCGGGGCGCGTGACTCCCAGGGCCGTCAGCACCTGGTGTCCGCGGGGCACTGCGTCGCCGGCGGGCCCGGCCTGTACCTCGACGGCGACCGGTTCGCGGTCGGCGAGCGCTCCCGCTACCGCGAGGGGTACGACAGCGTCGACATGGGCACCGCCCGGGTCGACTCCGGCGACGCGATCGCCACGTCCGTCGGCACCTGGGGCAACGGCGGGCCCGTCGCGGTCAAGGGCAGCCAGCGCGCCCCGCGCGGCGCGACGGTGTGCAAGTCCGGCGCGACCACGGGCTGGACGTGCGGTGAGGTGTCCTCCTACAACGTCTCCGTGACCTACACCAACCGCCGGACGGGGGTGCGGACCCTCGTGACCGGCCTCGGCAGCTCCTCGGTCTGCACGGAGGGCGGTGACAGCGGCGGCGCCTACATCGCGGGCAACCAGGGACAGGGCATGACCTCCGGAGGCCCCACCGACCAGCAGTGCAACGGCGTGTACGGGTCCGGCTCGTCCTACTTCCAGCCGCTCGACGACACCCTGCGGTACTACGGGCTCACGCTGAACACCCAGTGAACCCGTGGGGGGGGGGGGGCCCGCGGCGCCCCCCCCCCCCCCCCCCCCCCCCCCCCCCCCCCCACCCCCCCCCCCCACCCCCCCCCCCCCCCCCCCCCCCCCCCCCCCCCCCCCCCCCCACG
>NZ_JBIBSF010000001.1:498110-599316 GCF_043077165.1 Streptomyces kanasensis | reverse complement strand
GATTGGGGGTTTTGGGGTGGGTCGCGCAATTGTCCCCGCGGCCCCCCCACCCCGGGGGGTACTCGGGCCCCCCGCTACCCCCCCGCCCCCCGGGGGGGGGGGGGGCGCCGGGGGCCCCCCCGCCCCCGTACCCTCCCCCTCACCGGCCCGAACCGGCCGCACCGATCCCCACCGGCCGCACCGATCCCCACCGGCCGTACCGGTCCCCACCGGGTCCGTCCCCCACGCCCGCCGCCGTGCCCCGACACCTGCCGCCGTACTCCGGCACCCGCAGCCCTCCGCCCCCTCGGCCCCCACCCCGCCCGTGCCGCCTCCGTACCCCCGCGGTTCCGTCACGCCGCCCCGCTCGTGAAGGCCACATGCCGCACCTCCCCGCCGACGACTCCCCGGACGCCCCGGCCACCTTCGACGCGGCGCTCCGGCAGGCCCTCCGCCTGCGCGGTCTGCCCCTGCAACGCGTGTGCGACCGCCTGGCCGAGCGCGGCATACGGATCAGCCCCGCCACGCTCAGCCACTGGCAGCGCGGCCGCAGCCTGCCCGAACGCCCCCAGTCCCTCCGGGCCGTGCGGAAGCTGGAGGAGATCCTGGCCGTGCCCCGCGGCCACCTCGTCGGACTCCTCCAGCCCCACCGGCCGCGGGGGAGGGCGCGCACCAGCGGCCAGGACGTCACCGCCTCGCGCCGTGTCTTCGCCCCGGGTTCCGAGGTGGAGCGGGCCCTCGGCGCCGCGTTCGCGCTCTTCAACCGGGACATCGCCCCGCTCTCCATCCACGAGGCGGTCCACGTGGCCGAGGACCGCTGCATCCGCCGCCTGTCCGTCACCCAGGTGCTCCGCGCCATCTGCGACGGCCCGGACCGGCTGACCCTCGTGCACCAGGTCGACGAGGGCGTGCCGCCGGAGCTCGACTTCACCGTCCACTGCGGCACGCTCGGCTCGGTGCGCACGGAAGGGCCCCTGCGGTGCGTGGTCGCCGACATCCTGCTGGGGCGGCCCCTGCGGCGCGGCGAGACCGCCGTCGTCCGCTACGACGTCGACTTCCCGTCGGGGCCCGCCGCCAGCTCGTTCTACGAACGCCGCGTCCGCACCAACCTGCGTGAGTACCTGCTGCACGTCTCCTTCGCCCCCGGAGCGGTGCCGGCGACGTGCCACAAGTACTACCGGCGCCGGACCGACGCCCCGCAGGAGCAGGTCGCCCGCCTCGTCGTCGACGCCTCGCGGGCCGCCCACCTGTATCCGGCGAAGTGCACCCCCGGCGTCCACGGCATGCACTGGACCTGGCCGCCCGGCCCCGACGGCGACACCGGCTGATCCCTGCCCGCCCGGAGCCGGGTCGTGTACGTGCTCGGGCTGTCCGTGCGGACGTCTCCGGGCGCAGCGCGCCCACGGGGGAGCGAGTGGGGGCGGAACTCCCAATTGGTCCAGACCTATTGACCGCATTGGTTCATACCAATAGCCTCCCTGCCGTGTGAGTGTCATGGCACGACCAACAGGGCGGACCACCGGCAGTTCGACGCCGACAGGTCCGACCGCCGACAGGTCGGACCGCCACCGGGTCCGACCGAACAGATTTCCACGAACGACACGGGCGGCCGCCATCGCGGGCCCGCCGCCCGGACCCCTCACGGAACCGACACTCGAAGGGAGACGCCTTGAGATCCCCCACCGCCGGACGCCCGTGGACACGGGCCACGGCGCTGCTCGCCTGCCTGGTCCTCCCGCTCGCCGCCATGGTCGGCCTCGCCGCACCGGCGCAGGCCGCCGACGCCCAGGCGACGTACCGGAAGACCCAGGACTGGGGCGGCGGCTTCACCGGCCAATGGACCGTCAAGAACACCGGCACCACCGCCATCAACGGCTGGACCGTCTCCTGGGACTTCCCTGCCGGCACCTCCGTCACGTCCGCCTGGGACGCCACCGTCGCCGGCTCCGGCACCCGATGGACCGCGAGGAACGCCTCGTACAACGGCACCCTCGCGCCCGGTGCCAGCGTCTCCTTCGGCTTCAACGGCACCGGAAGCGGCGGCGCGGACCCGACGGGCTGCGCCCTGAACGGCGCTTCCTGCGACGGCTCGGGCACCCCCGGCGACGCCCCGCCGTCCGCCCCCGGCACGCCCACCGCCGGGACCGTCACCGACACCGCGGTGACCCTCACGTGGACGGCCGCCACCGACGACAAGGGCGTGAAGAACTACGACGTGTACCGCGGTTCCACCAAGGTGGCCACGGTCACGGCCACCGGCTACACCGACACCGGACTCTCGCCGGGCACCACGTACGGGTACAGCGTCCGCGCCCGCGACACGGCGGACCAGGTCGGTCCCGCGGGCGGCACCCTGACGGTGACCACCACGGGCGGCGGCGACGGCGGCGCCCGCTTCGTCCAGGCCGCGCCCTACCTGTACCTCGGTTGGGGCAACCCGCCGAACGCCACCGAGGTCATGAGGGCCACGGGCACCAAGTGGTTCACTATGGCCTTCATCCTCGCCCAGAACGGCTGCAACCCCGCGTGGGACGGTCAGCGCCCCCTCACCGGCGGCGTCGACGAGTCCACCATCAGGGCGATCCGCGCGGCCGGCGGCGACGTCGTCCCGTCCATCGGCGGCTGGAGCGGCAACAAGCTGGGCCCCAACTGCTCCACCCCCGAGGCCCTGGCCGGCGCCTACCAGAAGGTGATCGACGCCTACGGCCTGAAGGCGATCGACGTCGACATCGAGAACACCGACGAGTTCGAGAACGCCGCCGTCCAGGACCGCATCCTCACCGCCCTGAAGATCGTCAAGCGCGACAACCCCGGCCTGCGGACGATCCTGACCTTCCCGACCCTCGTCAGCGGCCCCGACTCCTGGGGCGACCGCCTCGTCGAGCGCGCCCACGCCCTCGACGCGGACATCGACAACTTCACCATCATGCCGTTCAACTTCGGCGGTGGAGCCGACATGTACGGCAGCACCGTCACCGCCACCGAGGGCCTCAAGGACAAGCTGGTGTCCGTCTTCGGCTGGAACGACGCGGAGGCCTACGCCCACATCGGCATCTCCGGCATGAACGGCAGCAGCGACACCGGAGAGGTGACCACCCCCCGGATCTGGACCCAGATCCGCGACTGGGCGAACGCCCACCACATCGGCCGCCTGGCCTTCTGGTCGGTCAACCGCGACCGGCCGAACTGGGAGTTCACCGCCATCACCGCCGGTTTCACCGGCTGACGGGGACCGCCACCCCCCACCCGCGCGGCGCCCCCGGCCCTGGCCGGGGGCGCCGTCCCCGCTCCGTCCCGTTCCGCGCGTGGTCGCCGTCCGTCCCGCCTGCCCGTCGGTGGCCGATGGCGGCCGGGCGTCACCGGTCCCGCGCCACGGGCCCTCGCCTCACCGGCCCTGTGCCGCCGGCTCCTGTCCGTCGGGTGCCGTCCGGCTCTCCGCCGCCTGGCAGACGACCTCGTCCCGCGGGGTGTAGCGCGTGCGGAACGGCTCGCGCCGGACCTCCCGGCCGTCCTGGACGAACACCCGGTCCACGGTCACGTCGAAGCCCTCCAGCGGGGTCTGCGGTACGCACGCCTCGTCGGCGCTGACCTTCTTCGCCGGCTGCTGCACACGAGTGCGCGGGCCCTTCACCGCCTTGACCTCGTCGTACTTCTTCGTCCCGAGGAAGGTGACGGTCACGGAGGTGTCCGTGGCCTCGGCGCGGATGGCCATCGCGTGCCCGGAGTCGTTGCGGAAGCGGAGGTCGAGGTGGCCCCACGCGACCGTCGCCTCGCGGCCCTCCGGGTAGCGCTCGATGTAGAAGGAGTGCGCGCCGTACTCGACGGGCTCCAGTCCGGCGAAGAACATCGCGTTGAAGACGGTGGTGGCCACGGTGGAGACGCCGCCCCCGGCCGCCTTCGTGTACTTGTCGTCGAGGATGATGACGCCCTCCGTGAACCCGTTGGCCTCGGTGCGCTCGCCGACGGTCCGGTTGAGGCTCCAGGTCTCGCCCGGCAGCACCACCGAGCCGTCGATGAGTTCCGCTGCCCGGCCGATGTTCCTGGTGCGGTACGCGGCCCGCTCGAAGCCCACGGTGAAGGACGACATCTCCTCCTTCAGGCCCAGTTCGGAGGCGTTCTCACGGGTCACGGCCGGCCGCGTGACCCGCGCGGGCAGCTCACCGGTACGGGCGTCGGCACCCGACCGGGTCAGCAGGGGCAGGACCGCCCCGCTCAGCGCCCCGGGCGTCACCCGCCGGCCGACCTTGCCGTCGGCGGCCACGACGACCCGCTCGCCGTCGAGCCGCAGGACGGCGTTCTCGGGAGGGCCGGTCAGGGCGGAGACCGGGCGGGCCACCTCCGGGGCCGCCAGCAGGCCCTTGCCGTCGAGCCGGGGGACCAGCCGGCCGGCGGCGTCCGGCCGCATCTCCAGGTGCGCGCCGACGACGGTCGGGGTGATCGTGACGCGCTCGCCGGCCAGGGTGAGGGTGATCGGCGCCGACATGGCCGGGCGGGCGAACTCGCGCATCGCCCGCCGCGTCTCCTGAGCGGTCACCTTCGGGTCGGTCCGCCGGCTCGGCAGCACCGTCACGGGCCCGGCCTTCTCCGCGGGGAACGCGTCCGTCAGCGGGGCGACCGCCGCGTCGACGTCCAGGGCGTACCCGGTGCGGGCGGGGACCTCCCGGGCCTTGCCCTCGTCGAAGACCACCGCGCCGTCGCGTACCGTCCGGTCCAGCGACCCCGCCAATGTGGTCAGGGCGTCGCGGGCCTGGTCCTCGTCGACCCGCACCACCGGCTCGACCCGCCGACCCGAGCGGAAGAGCCCGCCGATCACCGCGGCCGGATCCGCGCCGGAACGCGCGACCTGATCGACGGAGCGGGGGACATCGAAGGAGAGGCCTGCCCGGCGCGGGTCCACCACGGCGTCGCGGTCACCGACCCGCACGACGAGGGGGCGCGAGGCGGGTGCCGACAGCTGCTGCTCGACCTTGTGGACGGCCTCCGCCCGGGTCAGCCCCCCGACCTCCACCCCGCCGATCGTGGTCCCCCCGTCGATCTCACCGCCGCCGAGGAACAGCCCGGCGGCATACAGCCCGCCGACGCCGACGGCGAGCGCGCCGCCCGTCCAGGCGGCGGGCCGTGCGGGACGTATCGGGCGGCGGTGCATGGGTCTCCCTGGGGTCGGTGGCGGCGCCTGCGCGGTGACACGGGCGGGGCGAGGGGGAGGAGCGGGAGGGGAGGGGGAGGTGGTGGCGGGCCGGCTCCGTCAGGCAAGTCGCCCAAAGTAGCAACAACCGGGCCCGCGCGGTATGCCCTGGATCACGCCGATCCGGCTGGAAACCGACGCCTCTGCTCGCCGTTCGCCCCGCCCGGGCAGTCCCTACCGGCCGCGCCCGCCGCCGTACCCGCCCGCCGCCGTACCCGCCCACGCCGTACCCGCCCACGCCGTACCCGCCCGCCGCCGTACCCGCCCGCCGCCGTACCCGCCCACGCCGTACCCGCCCACGCCGTACCCGCCCACGCCGTGCCCGCCGCCGCGCCGCTGACGCCGTGCACCGCGGGCGGAATGTCGCCCCCACCCGCGGCCCGCCCGCGGGGCGGCGGGTGCGGAGCCGGGGCGGTGCCTCCGGGCGAGGCGGGCGCCGGCCGTGCCGGTAGGGTCCCGCCGGGACGGGGGCGACGACTGCGGGAGGACCCATGGCGAACGGCGCGCCGACCGATGACGGCGACGACGGGCGGCTCGTGGTCCGGCGCGCGCCGGGGGAAGCGGCCGCGGCGGTGCTGTTCCTGCACGGCGGGCGGGCCGACGCGCTCGACGCCCCGCGCCCGCTCGACCTCCCCGCCCTGCGCCTGCGCCCCTTCGCCTCCGCCGTGCTGCGCGCCACGCGCGGGGACGCCGTCGCCGTCGCCGGCGTGCGCTACCGCCACCGCGGCTGGAACGGCTCCCGTGAGGACGCCCTCCTGGACGCCCGCCGCGCCCTGGCGGAGCTGCACCGGCGCGCCGGGCCGGTACCCGTCGTGCTCGTCGGGCACTCCATGGGTGGCCGGGCCGCCCTGCGCCTGGCGGGTGACCGGTACGTGCGCGGCGTCGTCGCCCTCGCTCCCTGGTGTCCGCCCGGCGAGCCGGTGGCCCAGCTGCGAGGTCGGCACGTCGTCGTCCTCCACGACGAGCGGGACCGCGTCACCGCCGCCCGCGGCTCCTGGGAGCTGGTGCGCCGGTCGCGGCAGGCGGGCGCCGGCGCGGTCGGCGTCTCCATGCCGCGGGGCGGACACGCCATGCTGCGCGACGCCGGTGCGTGGCACCGGCTCACCACCGAGGCGGCGCTCGGCATGCTCGGCCTGGGCCCCTGCCCCGGCGGCCTCCTCCGACCGGACCCCGCCGCGGACGTGCCCGTCCCGGCCGACCGGCTCGCGCGCTGAGCGCACCGCACGCGGCACGCGGCCCGGACCGCGCCGGGCGGTCCGGGCCGGGTGGGGCGGGTGTGCGGTCGGGTCACGCGGAGGGGCCCACGTCCAGGTCCTCCGGGGTGCCCCCGGTCGGGGCGTCGGCGTCCCGGGCCGCGCTCTCGCCCCGCTCCCGGGCGGGCTCCCCGCGCCGCTCCTCCTCCGGGGTGACGCCCTCTTCACCGGGGACGCGCTCCCGGGGCGCCGCCTTCTCGTCCCGCGACTTCTCGGGCTGGTTCACGACGGACTCCTCTGGTCTGATGGGCGTCTTGCGACGACGCCTCACGGGCGGATGACGGCACGGACGCAGCCGTCGGTCTTCTTCTTGAACAGGTCGTACGCCGTCGGCGCCTCGTCGAGGGACACGGTGTGCGTGGCCAGGTGGGCCGTGTCCAGCTCCCCGGCCGCCAGGCGGTCCAGGAGCATCGGGATGTACCGCTGGCCGTGCATCTGCGCGCCCCGCACGGTGAGTCCCTTGTTGACGACCGCGCCGAGCGGGAACTTGTCGACCGCGCCCGCGAACACACCGAGGATGAAGACGGTTCCCCCCTTCCGGCAGGCGTGGACGGCCTCCCGGACGGCGGTCGGCCGGTCGGTCTGGAGCCGGAGCTGCTGCTTTACCTGGTCGTACACGTGCAGGGGGCCGGTGCTGTGGGCCTCCATGCCGACCGCCTCGATGCACACGTCGGGCCCTCGGCCACCGGTGCGCTCGCGCAGCTCGGCGGCGACGTCGGTCGTGGAGTAGTCGATCGTCTCCGCGCCGGCGTACCGCTCCGCCATGGCCAGCCGCTCGGGGATCCGGTCGATCGAGATGACGCGTTCGGCGCCCAGCAAGGCCGCCGCCCTGGCCGCCATCTGCCCGACCGCGCCGCACCCCCACACCGCCACCACGTCGCCCGGCTGCACCCCGCCGAGGTGGGCGCCCATCCATCCGGTGGGCACGGAGTCCGACACGAACAGGGCGCTGACGTCGTCGATCGCGTCGGGCACGGGGAACGCCCCGTAGTCGGCGAACGGGACGCGCACGTACTCGGCGTGGCTGCCGCGCAGTCCGCCCATGGCGTGCGAGTAACCGAAGATGCCGGCTGACTCGTAGCCGAACATGGCCTGCCCGATGCCGGGGTTGGTGTTGGTGTTGTCGCACAGGGACCACAGGTCGTTGGCGCAGTACCAGCACCGGCCGCATCCGACGAACGAGCAGACGACGACCCGGTCGCCCACCTTGTGGCGCCGCACCCCGGGCCCCGTCTCCACGACCTCGCCGACGAACTCGTGGCCGATGACGTCCCCGGCCCGCATCGCCGGGATGTACCCGCCGATCAGGTGCAGGTCCGACCCGCACGTCGTCCCGGCGACGAGCCGGACGATCACGTCCTGGTCGTTGCGCAGTTCAGGGTCGGGAACCCGCTCCACCGACAGCTTGTTCACGCCTTCCCAGCACAGCGCCTTCACAGCACGCCCTCCCCGCCCGACCTGCGCGTCACCAGTCCGACCAGGCGGCCGCCCGGTGTGTCCCGCGTGGTGGGCGCGTCGGGCTCCAACACCTCACCCGCCTCCAGCAGTGCCTTCGCGTCGCGCAGCGCCCGGCGCACGTCCTGGCGCGGGTCGTCGCCGGCGAGCCGTGCCACGGGGGACGCGGCCGCGGGCGGCGTGCCCCCGCGCAGGCGCGCGGCCAGCTCCGTGCCCCGCCCGCCGGGAGCCGGGCGGGTGCGCACCTCGATCCGGTCCGCGTACCGCCGCAGGGGCTCCGGCGGGTCACCCGGGTCGATCTCCTCGGGCGGCCGGTTGACGGTGACCGTCAGCCACCGGTCGCCGCCTTCCGTCCGGTCCGCCGACCGGGCGGTAGCCCGGCGCCACAGCGCCACCGAGCCCGCGGTGGCGGCCGTGGCGGCCGTGGCGGTCAGGAGCCGGTGCCGGGTACTGCTCATACGATGCCTCCAGGGGGCGGGAGCCGGGGGCGCGCGGGCCACCGGCCCGGCAAGCCGGATCACCGGCGGGGCCGCGGCCGCGCGCGGCGGGTCGTTCCCGGCGTCGGGTACCCCGGTTCACCGGGGCGCAACGGCCGCGCCCGGCCCGGTTCCGACGGCACCGCGACGGCGTCCGCCGCTGCGGGGGCACGGCCCGCGCGGGCCGCTGTCGGCCCGCGGTGCCCGTCCGTGGTTCCCGTCCGCGAGCCGTCTGCGAGCCGTCCGCGGTGCCCGTCCGCGAAGCGGTCCGAGGGGGGCGTCCCGGCAGGGTCGGGGCGTGACCTGCGTGGCGGGAGTGACGGCGGGGAAAACGGCACCCATGTCCACCACCCATGATCACGGGCAGCCGCTCGAACGCGCCCTGACCACCCCCCTGCTCTACTTCTTCATCCTGGGTGACGTCCTCGGCGCCGGGGTCTACGTCCTGATCGGCCAGGTCGCCGCCGACTCGGGCGGCGCCGTCTGGGTGCCGCTCGCCGTCGCCCTGGGCCTCGCCCTGCTCACCGCCGCCTCGTACGCCGAGCTCGCGACGAAGTACCCGCGGGCCGGCGGGGCGTCGCACTACGTCACCCGCGCCTACGGGCCCTTCGCCGGATTCGTCGCCGGGTTCTGCATGCTGGCCGCGGGGATCGTCTCCGTCGCGGCGCTCGCCCGGGGTTTCGCCGGCGACTACCTCTCGGCCTTCGCCACCGTGCCGGTCGCGGTCGTCGCCGTGCTGTTCCTGGCGGCCCTCGCCCTGCTGAACGCCCGCGGCATCCGCGAGTCCACCCGCGCCAACGTCGTCGCCACCCTCATCGAGGTGGGCGGCCTGGCGATCATCATCGCCCTCGGCGCCTGGCTGCTGCTGCGCGGCGACGGCGATCCGGGCCGGCTCACCCGGCTCGGTACGGCCGGGCAGGGCGCGGTGGCGTCCGTGCTGAGCGGCGCGGTCCTCGCCTACTACTCCTTCGTCGGTTTCGAGACGTCCGTCAACGTCGCCGAGGAGACCCGCGACCCGCGCCGCTCCTACCCGCGCGCCCTCTTCGGCGCACTCGCCACGGCCGGCGCCGTCTACGTCCTCGTCGGCATCGCCGCGTCCGCCGCCGTACCGACCGACACGCTGGCGACGTCCAGCGGCCCCCTGCTCGAAGTGGTCAAGGCAGCGGGCGGCGTGCCGGTGTGGCTGTTCAGCGCCATCGCGCTGGTCGCCGTCGCCAACGGCGCGCTGCTCACCGGCATCATGTCCTCGCGCCTCGCGTACGGCATGGCCCGCGACGGCCTGCTGCCCTCCCCGCTCGGCAGGGTCCTGCCCCGCCGGCGCACACCGTGGGTGGCCATCGCGGTCACCACCGTCCTGTCGATGTTGCTGGCGCTCACGGGCGGTGTCGCCACTCTCGCCTCCACCCTGGTGCTGCTCCTGCTGGTGGTCTTCTTCCTGGTGAACACCGCCGCCCTGGTCCTGCGCCGCGACCCCGGCACGCCGGGCCACTTCCGCGCACCGGTCGTCCTCCCGGCGCTCGGCGCCCTCTCGTGCGTCGTGCTCGCCACCCGCATCGAGGGGGAGGTGTGGGCGCGGGGCCTGCTCGTGCTGGCCGTCGGTGTCGTCCTCGGCGCGTCCGCCTCGCGCCGGCGCGAGGCTCGCGCCCAGGCGGGTCGGTCCGCGACTCCACCGCGGACGACGTGACGCGGACCGGGTGACCTCGATCCACGCGGTGTGACCCGGCCGGGGAAGCGCGGTGCCCCGGGCCGGTCGGCGTGGCCTCGGTTCGGTGGTGCGCCCGGACCGGGGGTGGCCGGCCCGGCCGGGGGTGCACCGGGGGTCGAGGGTGCGCCCCGGCCTGTGATGCGTGGCTGTGGGGCCGGGGGCGTGCCCCGGGGCCGCGGCGTGGCCCCCGGGCCCGTACGGCGTGCGCTCCGGCCCGGGCGGCGGTCCGGCGGGGCCGACGGGTCCCCGTCCACGTCCCCGTCTTCGAGACCGTCCCCGGACGGCCCGGGGGCGGGGATCCACACAGAGAAGTGCGGTGCCGGACGTCCGTCCGCCGGCACCGCACCCCTTCCCGCAACGCGGGCGTTTCCCGTGTGGCGCGATCAGCGCCCCGACTGGTCGCGTACTTCGGCGACCGTGTCCTGGCCCGCCCGGCGCAGCCCCTGGGCGGTGTCCTGCCCGGCCGTCTGCGCCTGCTCCTTGGTCGTCCCCACGGCGTCCTGCGCCGTCGACTTCACGGACTCCACGGCCTGCGTCACGGGCTCGCGCATGTCCTCCTTGACCTCCTGCGCGACCTGGGTGGCCTGCTGCTTCACCGGCCCCAGCAGCTCGTCGGAGTGTTCCCGCAGCTGCTGTCCGACGCGCTCCTCGGCGCTGGTGGCCGGCAGCAGCGCCGCGGCGAGCATGCCGGCGCCGAAGGCGATGAGGCCCGCGGCGAGCGGGCTGCCCTGCGTCTGCCGCCTGGCCTGCTCGGGAGCCTGCTGGAGGGCTTCGCCCGCCCGGCTCGTGGTCTCCTGCACGGACCGCGCGACGCTTCCGGCCGTCTGGCCCGCGCTGTCGGCGATCCCGTGTGCGGACTCCGCCATGCCGCCGGCGGTGTCGCGGGTCGTGCCCATCACACGCTCCTTCACTCCGGTGAACCGGTCGCGGGCCGAGCCCGCCTTGCGCCGTACGACCCTGCCCGGGGTCACCTTGTCGGCCAGCAGGTCCACGCTGCGGGCCAGGTGGGCCCGGCGGTACTCGACGTCGGTCCTCAGTTCCTGGGGTGTCGCGCCCATCGGGCGTCCTCCTTCAGGCTCTCCATGGTCTGCTCGGGCTTGAGGTTGACGGTGCGCATCCGCTTGCGGCCGGTCGTGTAGAGCACGGCGCCCACCACGGCCCACAGGGCGGTGACGATCAGCGCGGCCCACGCCAGGTCCATCACGTTCCCCAGCGCGAAGATCAGCGTGAGGCTGCCCAGGAGGAGCACCAGGTGGCCCGCGTATCCGGCGCCACCGAGCATGCCCATGGCCTTGCCGGCCTTGGTGGACTCCTCCTTGATCTCCGCCTTCGCCAGTTCGATCTCGTCACGGACCAGCTGCGAGACGTCCGCGCTGATGTCGCTGATCAGATCACCGATCGAGGTGTCGCTCGCGGTGGCGGGCGGCGGCTGGAGGTCGCGGACGCGCAACCGGTCGTCGTGCTCGTACAGTGCGGTCATCGCAGGCCCCCCTCACCCGGGTAGGGGGTGTTCGGGGAGGACGGCGGGACCGGGGGCACGACGGGGGGAGCCACGGGCGGAGGGGCGGGTGCGGTCGGCGTCGTCGGTGTCACCGGCGGCGATCCGGTCGGCGTCCCGAGGCCACTGGGCGGCGGCGGGTACGGGGCCGGCGTCTCCTGGAGGGCCCCCGAGGATCCGGTGGTCCCCGTCGGACCGGCCGTCCCCGACGGTCCATCGGAGGCCGAAGAGCCGGCGGCGCTGACGCCCTTGCCGGCGCGGGCGACGACGAAGCCGGCCAGCGCGGCTCCCGCGAGGAACACCCCCGGCCGACGCCGTGCGAAGTCGCGCAGGTCGTCGACGAGCCCGTCGGGCCCGCGGTCCTCCAGACGGGAGGCGACCTGGTGACCGCCGTCGGATATCTGCCGCACCACGCCGCCGACGCCGGAGTCCGGCTTGCCGTGGTCGCTCATCTCACGCAGCTCGTCGGCGAGTCGACGCACGTTGTCGGCGAGCCGCCGGGTCTGGGTGTGCGCCTGCTCCTGGAGCTGGCCCCGCAGTTCTCCGACGACGTCGCGCGCCTGCGTCGTGGCCTCGTGAGCGACACCGGCAGCCTGCTCCTTCGCGGTACCGGCGACCTCTGCGGCCTTCTCGCCGACCAGCCCGGCGCTTTCGGCCGCCTTGTCCTGTGCCGTACGCGCTGCCGCGCGGGGCGCGCTGTCCTCGCGGCGCCCTGGCTCTTCGAAGCCGCTCATGAATCCTCCCGAAATGGAATGGATTGGGTTGCGTTCCACCTCCGCGTACCCGAATCCGGGCGAGCCATCGGTACGAACTGCCACCGGTTCCGCGCACCGGGCGAGAGCCGGGGACAAACCGGGCCGAAACCGAAAGCGGTCCGCCCGGGCCGGGCGGAAACCGCTCGGCGGAAGAGCCGACGTCCCACCGGAGAGCAGGCCGGCGAGGTCTTCGGAGCGGAAACGGAATCCGATCCCGGGCAGTCGGCCTAGCCGTGTTCGCGGGGGGTAATCGGCGAGGTGAACTGAACGCCGGGCGGCGCCGCGCCCCCGCGGAGTCCCGGCAGAGAGGCGGTTCGATCATGATGGCTACGCACCGTGCGCCGATGACGGCTCGCTCCCGCGTCCAGCAGGCCGCGCTCCTGGTGGGGGCGGTGTTCCTGCTGCTGGGCATCCTGGGGTTCATCCCCGGTGTCACCACGGACTACGACTCGCTCAAGTTCGCCTCGCACGACTCCACCGCGAAGCTGTTGGGCGTCTTCCAGGTGTCGATCCTGCACAACATCGTGCACCTGCTGTTCGGCGTCGCGGGCATCCTCATGTCCCGCGCGGCCTCCACCGCCCGCACGTACCTGATCGGCGGAGGGGTGATCTACCTGGTGCTGTGGCTGTACGGGCTGATCATCGACCACGACAGCAGCGCGAACTTCGTGCCGGTCAACAACGCCGACAACTGGCTGCACCTGGTGCTCGGCCTCGCCATGATCGCCCTGGGCGTCGCCCTGACCCGCCGTTCCCGGACCGACCTGTGATGACCGAGGTGACCCGTACATGACCCTGTCGATCGCGGAGCAGAGCGTCGAGCAGCTCGGCGGCGAGGCGAGCGTCCTGGCGCGTCAGCGCCGGGACCACGCCGAACTCGAACGCCTGATGCGACGGTACGAATCGGGCGGCGCATCGTCCGACGAGCGGCAGCGCGTCCTCCGTGACCTCGTCCAGCTCACCTTCAGCCACGCCTTCGCCGAGGAGACCGTGCTGTGGCCCGCGCTGCGCCGCCTCGCACCCGACGGCGAGGCGCTGACCGCGCGGGTCGAGGACGAGCACCAACGGATCAACGACCTCGTCACCGAGATGGAGCGGATCGGCGCGGACGACCCGCTCCACGACGAACTCGCCGCCGAGGCGTTCGCCCTGATCCGGCAGGACATCCGCGACGAGGAGGACCTCCTCCTGCCCCGCCTGCAGGAACTCCTCGACCGGGCCAGGCTGCGCCGGCTCGGCTCGGCCTGGGAGACCGTGCGCCGCACCGCTCCCACCCGGCCGCACCCCGCCGTGCCGCGCAGGCCCCCGGGCAACGCCCTCCTCGGCGTACCGCTGAGCGCCTTCGACCGGGCGCGCGAGCTGCTGCCCGCCGGCGTCGGCTCCCCGGCCGGCAGGAGGTTCGCCGTGGCGGCGGTCTGCCTGGGCGCCGCCTGGGCCCTCACCCGCGCCGCCCGCCGGCGCCACCGCTGATCGCGCCGCCCGTCCGCGCCCGCCGACCCGCCGGACCCGGCTCGCGCGGCACGTACCCGTGCGGCAGGCGCACGTACGGCTCGTCTCCCTACGGCGAGCAGGACGGGCACCGCGATCGGCACCACCCACCCACCAGGCAACAACCCACCAGGCCTACCCGGGGGACACCACCACCCTTGGGGCCTGTCTTGCGGATCGTGCCGGGCTCGCGGCGTCCGGCACCGCGCCTCGCCGCGTCGTCTCGGTCGCCCGTGCTCCGCAGTGACTCCCTCCTCCGCCTTCGCGAGCCACAGCACCGGACGCCGCTCCCTGATCCGGCCCGATCCACACCCGACAGGCTCCAGGCCGGACGCCCGGGGCCGCCACGCACGGGGAGTGCGGGGCGGCCCCGGGCGTCAGGTGCACGGGCCGGCGTGGCGGTCAGCGGGTCCGGTCGTCGTCCGGCTCCACGGCGGGGCCGTCCTCCACGACGTGCATCGCGGCCTCCTCGGCGCCGGCGGCTCCCGCGTCGATGCCCTGGTCCTCAGCGATGAGCTCCTTGGTGGTGTCCGGGCGCGCGCCCTCGTCGGGCGCGGTCAGCCGACCGGCGCGCGCACCGCCCGCCTCGGGGTCCACCAGCTCGCCGTCGCCACCCGGCAGGTCGCCCAGGCCGTCACCCGGCTGCGGCTCCACGTCCGGGACCTCCTGCTCCAGGCGCTGGTCAAGCGTCTCGCCCTCGCGCTGCTCGGCCGCCGTCGTCCCGTGCTTGGTGACGCCGAGCGGCCGCTCCGGGGGTGAGTACCCCTCGTCCAGCATGTCGTCGTACGTCCGCTCGTCCACAGCGTCCTGGAGGTCGAGCGGCGCCCCGTCCTCCTGCTCCTCGTTGGTACCGGTGGGCTGGTAGACGTCGTCCGCCATCTGGTCGTCACCCATGTCGCCTCCTCCTTGCTCGGGTCGCGCAGCGGTGTGCCCGCGTCACCCGGGTTTCCTCGAAAGGCCAGATCAACCCCGTTCCGGGAGGGACGCCCGGGGCCGTACGGCATCAGGGTGGCGGGATCGGGTGGTGGGTCGGGCGGTGGTCCGGGGCGGGTCGGGGCGGTGGTCACGCGGGGCGACCGGGTGGCCGGACCTGCGACACGCGCCACCCTGCCCTCCGGCCCGGCGGCACCGACCTAGGGTGGGCTGCCGCCCGCCCACGCGGCCGCGGCCGCGGCGCCTCGGCCCGGCCGCCCGGCCGCCCGGATGGCTGCGGCGGCGCACGGCGTGGTCGGCGAGGAGGTGGCACGGTGGACCGACGGCAGCTGCCGGGGAGCCGCCCGCCCGTGGGCGCCCTGGTACGGCCGGCGCTGGTGGTGGGCGGGTTCCTGGCCGCGTACTACACGCTGCCGTTGGACGGCGGTTCCGGCGCCGCCGGCGTGGTGGCCCTGGGGGCCGGTCTCGTGGCCGTGGTGGCGCTCTTCGCCTGGCACCTGCGCGCCGCCGCCACCTCGCGGCACCCCGTGCTGCGGGCGGTCGAGGCGGTCGGCAGCACCGTGGCCCTCCTGCTGCTGCTCTTCTCCGCCTCGTACCACGTGATGGAGCTCGCGCGGTCCGGCAGCTTCACGGAGCACCTGAGCCGCACGGACGCGCTCTACTACACGCTGACCGTCTTCAGCACGGTCGGCCTGGGGGACATCACGCCGGTGTCACCCCGGGCCCGGGTGCTCACCATGGTGCAGATGGTGGCCGGTCTGGTCTTCGTCGCCCTCGCGGGACGGCTCGCCGTGCACGCCGCGCGCGGCGGGGTGCGGCGCCGTCCCGGCCCGGCGACCGCCACCCCTCCGGACGGCGTGCCGCGACCACCCGACTGAGGTGGCCGCTTTGCCCTCCCCACCGGCCCCGGGCCGGCGGTGACGGGCCGTTCGACCTGGGCGGGGCCGGCGGGGGGCCTCCTACGATGTCCGGGGCCGTGAGAAGGAGGGCGCATGGGCGTCGGGTGGGACGCGTACGGGCGGGCCGGACGCGCACAGCGGTGGTCGGCGCGGCTCGCGCTGGCCGCCGCCGCGCTGGCGGCGTTGCTGCCTCTGCTCCAGGGGGGCCTCGGCGGGATCCTGTTGCTGCTCTGCGCGGCGGCCGCCACCGCCGTCGGGGCCGCCGCCGTCTGGTGGGCGCTGACGACGCGCGGTACCGCCCGCGCGGCCGCCGCGGCGCTGGCGGTGGCCGCGCCGCTCGCCGTCGTCGGCCTGTTCGCGGTGGCAGGGATGCTGCGGACGGTCGTCGTGTGCCTCGCCCTGTGGTCGCTGGCCGTCTGGGCCGGGCGGTACGCGCTGCGCAGCACCGGGCTGCGGCCGCCGCGGGTCCGGGAGCACCGCACCCCGCCGCCCCGCCGGCCCGTCGTCTTCATGAACCCGCGGTCCGGTGGTGGCAAGGTGGAGCGGCTGGGGCTCCGGGTGACGGCCGAGCGGCTCGGCGCCCGCGTCGTGCTGCTCGACCACGAAGCGCACCAGGACGTCGCCGCGTTGGCGCGCGAGGCCCTGGCACAGGGCGCGGACCTGCTGGGCGTGGCGGGCGGCGACGGCACGCAGGCGCTGGTGGCGGGCGTGGCCGCCGAGCACGGCGTGCCGCTGCTGGTCGTCCCGGCGGGGACCCGCAACCACTTCGCGATGGACCTCGGCCTCGACCGTGACGACCCGGCGGCCTGTCTCGACGCGCTCCGCGACGGCGTCGAACTGCGTGTGGACCTCGGGTTCGCCGGCGACCGGCCCTTCGTCAACAACGTCTCCTTCGGCGTCTACGCGGCGGTCGTGCAGAGCCCCGCGTACCGCGACGACAAGGTCGGTACCGTGCTCGACATGCTGCCCGACCTCCTCACCGGGGAGGGCGGGCCGCGGCTGACCGCCCACGCGGGTGACACCGTCCTGACCGACCCGCAGGCGCTGCTCGTCAGCAACAACCCCTACCGCAGGGACGACCCGTTCGGCCTGGGCCGCCGCGAGCGCCTGGACGCCGGGACGCTCGGTGTCCTCGGCGTGCGGGTGGACGGGCCCGTCGCGGCCGCCGGGCTGCTGCTGGACCCACAGGGCAGCGGCATCACGGTGACCACCGCCCGGGAGGTCGTCGTGCACGCCGGGATCCCGGGCGCCGCGACCGGCGCCGCGAGCGGGACCGGCGCCGCGAGCGAGACCGGGCCCGAGCCCCGGCCCGAGGCCGGGACCGCATCCGGAATCGAGGCGGGGGTCGACGGCGAGGCCCTGGTACTGCCCTCCCCGGTGCGCTGCCGGACCGCGCCCGGCGCGCTGCGGGTCCGCGTACCGCGCCACCGGCCCGGCGTCCCCGAGGCACAGCCCCCGCTCGACTGGCGCCGCCTGCGCAAGCTCGCCGCCGCGGTGGGCCGCACGGCGGCGGGACGCCCCGGCCCCGTCCCGCCACGGTGACGGGGCGCCCGCCCCGGCCCGCGCCCGCCCGAGGTGCGGACGCCGGGGGAGCGGCGGAAGCTGGGGGACGCGGCCCCGGCGCGGCCCGCGCCGAGCGCACCCCGCGGAAGGAAGGCCCATGGCGAAGGACGACGGCCTGAGCAAGGGCGACGAGGTCACCTGGCGCAGCCACGGACAGACCGTCCCCGGCAAGGTCAAGAAGAAGATCACGAAGCGGACGGAGGCGTCGGGCCGCACCGTCGACGCCTCGAAGGACGACCCGCAGTACGAGGTGGAGAGCGAGAAGTCCGGCCGCACCGCGGTGCACCGCCCCGACGCCCTGCACAAGAAGCGCCGCAGGTCCTGACCCACCCGGCACACCGCCCGGAACCCGGTACACCGCCCGGAACCGGCCCCCGGTGCACCGCGCGGCTCCGGCCCGGGGCACCGCCCGGGGGCAGCCCGAGGCGGCACGGCCCGGAACCCACCCGGCACACCGCCCGGAACCCGGTACACCGCCCGGAACCGGCCCCCGGTGCACCGCGCGGCTCCGGCCCGGGGCAGCACCCGAGGTCGGGAGCGGAGCACCGGACCGGAACCGTCCCGGTCCCGCCGGCGTCACTGGTGGGGTCCGCCGCCTCGGGCGGGCCCCACCATCGGGAGGACCGAGATGAACCGGACGCGCGTCGTACGAGCGTGTTCCGCGGCCGCCGCCGTGCTGACCCTCGTGGCGGTGACGGGCTGCCAGGACGAACCGCGCCCGGCGCCCGACACCTCCCGGTCCCGGGCAGCCGCGCCGCCGGCCCCGTCCGCGACGCAGCCGGCGGCCTCCGCCTCCCCGGATGCGCCCCCGTCCCGGGCGGCCCCCTCGTCCCCGGCGTCGGGGGACGGCCGGCGCTCGCTCGTCGACGCGCGCGTGGCGGGCGGCCTGCACAAGCTGACCGGCGCGGGGGCCCTGCGGGACGTCCCCGTCGACCCGGGGGAGATGCGTGACGGGATGACGCTGGTCGCCGGCCACTACCGCGCCCCCGGCGAGCAGGGACCGCCCGTCCTCTTCGAGGGCGTCGACGGCGTGCCCGAGGACACCGCCGTACGCCGCGAGCACCTGTTCCGGGGCATGCTGGAACACCTCCGGTGGGAGCCGGAGTCGGGGCAGCCCCTCGCCGAGCCGCTGGACCCGGGGCCGTTGGGCGGCTCGGTCGAGTGCCTGCTCGCCTCCCTCGGCGAGGACGGCGACGTCGTCTGCGGATGGGCCGACGAGGGCACCGCGGCGGTGGCCCTCTTCCGCGGCAGTACCCCCGCCGCCGCGGGGAAGCTCTTCGTCCGGATGCGCGCCGACCTGGAACGTCGCGGCTGACCACCCGCCGGCCCGGCCGGCCCGTGCGGACACAGCCCTCCCGGCTGACCACCCGCCGGCCCGGCCCCGCGGAGCCGGCCGCCCCCGACGACACCCGCAGCCCGCCGTCGTCACCGACCCACAGGACCCGGCACCCCCGGCCCGTCCCGGCGGGCGGGCCCACATCCCCTGGAGCCGTCGGCACAGCAGCGCACGGACGAGGTCCTGCCCCGTCGCCCCCCGGTGCCCGGCGCCCCGCGGCCACCCGCCGCACGGCTCCGTCCGGCCGAGCGGCTCACCGCCCACCCCCCGCCCCCGAGACGACCGGTCAGTCGCGCGGTGCGTCAGGCCCCTTGAACGTGTCCGGTATCGGGAGGGGGGCCCAGCGGGAGACGGGCCAGGCGACGGCGAAGGCCCGGCCCACCACGTTCTCCACGGGGACGAAACCGCCGCCCGGCTCGTGGACGTGGGCGCGCGAGTCCCGGGAGTCGTCGCGGTGGTCGCCCATCACCCACAGGTGGCCGGCGGGCACGGTGACCGTGCCCACGGGAGCGTCGTCGCACGGCGTGGCACCCGGATGGAGGTACGGCTCGTCGAGGGCGGCGCCGTTGACCCGCAGCGGCCGGCCGCGCTCGCACGTCACGGTGTCACCCGCCACGGCGATCACCCGCTTGATCAGGTTCCGTTCGTCCGGCGGGGCCGTCAGCCCCACGAAGCCCAGGGCCGTCCGTACCCCGTGCACCAGGGCGCCGTCCGTCTCGTGCGGCTCCTCGGGGAGCCAGCCGCCGGGATCGCGGAAGACCACGACCTGCCCCCGCTGCGGCGTCCAGCCGAACCACGGGGTGAACTTGTCCACCAGGACCCGGTCGTCCAGCCGCAGGGTGTTCTCCATCGACCCCGAGGGGATGGAGAAGGGCTGCACCCCGAACGTCTTGATCCCGAGCGACAGGAGGAGGGCGACACCGACCAGGACCGGTAACTCCTTCCACCACGGCCGCCGCGCCCCGCTCCCGCGCCGACGCCGGCCGCCCGGGACACCCCCGGCCGCCGCTCCCGCTCCGCCGCCGGTGCCGCCTCCCTCACCACCGGTACCGCCGGCCCCGCCTGCCGCACCACCGGTACCGCTCTCGCCGCCCTGGGCGTGCGTGCCGCCGCTCCCGTGGTCCGCTGCCTTCTCGTGCTCGGCGGTGGTCATCGCCGGCCCCCCGTCTGGTCGTCTCCGGGGGCCGTGACCAACACCCCGTTCTCTACACGTCCCAGGGCGAACGGGAGTTCCCCTCCGGGCCGTCGACCACTCCGCGGGGTGGCAGGAGGTGTTCCTCACGGTCGTGGGCGCGCCCCGGGGGGGGGGGGGGGGGGCCCGCCCGCCGCGCGGGGGCCCCGCACTGGGCGAGGGCCCGCGGGGGGGGGTGGCGCCCCCCCCCGACGGCGACGACCCCCACCACGCCCCCGCGCGGGGGGGGGCCCCCCCGGGGCCCCCCCCCCCCCCGGGGGGGGGGGGGGGGGGGCCCCCCCGGGGGGGCCCGGCGGGGGGGGGGGGGGGGGGGGCCCACGACCGGAGACCGGGGAACCCGTCAGAGGGCGAGCTCCGGCTTGTAGTGGTCCAGCCACAGCGCGAGGTCCACGACCCGCTCCAGGCGCAGGCGGTGGCCCCACTCCAGCTGTTCGGCCGGGGTGTCGAGGCACGGCTTGACGAGCCGCTCGTCGGCCAGCATGCGGACCTGCTCCAGGGACATGGCGTCGCGGGCCATCGCCTGCAGGCCGCGGTTGTAGTCGGGGTGGTGGGTGGCCGGGTAGTGGTTCTTGGGCCGGTACAGCACCGAGTCCGGCGCGTATCCGGCGCCCGCCGCCCTCAGCAGGCTCTTCTCCCGGCCGTCGAAGCTCTTCAGCGACCAGGGGGTGGTGAACGCGTACTCCACCAGGCGGTGGTCGCAGTACGGGACGCGCACCTCCAGGCCCTGCGCCATGCTCAGCCGGTCCTTGCGGTGCAGGAGCTGGCGCAGCCACCGCGTGAGCGAGACGTGCTGCATCACGCGCTGGCGGTGCTCGGCCGGCGTCTCGTCGCCGAGGTGCGGGACGGCGTCGAGGGCGGCGCGGTAGGTGTTCTCGCGGAACTCCGTGAGTCCCAGGCGCAGGTCCGGGTTCATCGGCATCGCGGCCTCGTCCCCGGTGACGAGCAGCCAGGGGAAGGTCTCCGCGGCCAGCGCCTTCGGGTTGTGGAACCACGGGTAGCCGCCGAAGACCTCGTCGGCCGCCTCACCGGAGAGGGCCACGGTCGAGTGCTTGCGGATCTCGCCGAAGAGCAGGTACAGCGAGGTGTCCATGTCGCCGACGCCGATCGGCGAGTCACGGGCGACGACGACGGCCTTGCGGTGCTCGGGGTCGAGGAGCGCCCGCGGGTCGAGGATCACGGTGCTGTGGTCGGTCCCGATGAACGCGCCCGCCTCGTTGGCGAACGGCGTGTCGTGCCCGGTGCGCAGCACGTCGCCGGTGAACTCCTCCGCCTGGTCGCTGTAGTCGACCGCGTACGAGCGGATGCGGGCGTCCTCGCCCTCGCGCCGGCGCAGCTCGTCGGCGAGGAGGCCGGTGAGGACGGTGGAGTCCAGACCGCCGGACATCAGGCTGCACAGGGGGACGTCGGCCTCCAGCTGGCTGCGGGCGGCCGCGCCGACCAGCTCGCGCACCCGCTCGACGGTGGCGTCCTGGTCGTCGCCGTGCGGGTGGGCCCGCAGTTCCCAGTAGCGGCGCTCGCGGACGCCGCCCCGGTCCAGGACGAGGATCCCGCCCGGCTCGACCTCCCGGACTCCGGACCACACGGTGGGGCCGGTGTTGAACAGCAGGCTGTACGCCTCCCGCAGGCCGTCGGCGTCGACGCGGGGCCGGATCTCGGGGTGGGCGAAGAGGGCCTTGGGCTCGGACCCGAAGGCCAGGCCCCCGTCGACGGCGGCCCAGAACAGCGGCTTGACGCCGAGCCGGTCACGCACCAGGACCAGCCGCTGCTCGCGCTCGTCCCAGATGCCGAAGGCGAACATGCCCTCCAGGTGGTCGGCCATCCCCTCGCCCCACTGGGCGTAGGCGCGGAGCACGACCTCGGTGTCGCTGCGGGTGTGGAAGGTGTGGCCGAGGCCGCGCAGCTCCGCGCGGAGCTCGTGGTGGTTGTAGACCTCGCCGCTGTAGGTGAGGACGGTGGTCGGGTCCTGCGGCCGGTCCAGCATCGGCTGGACGCCGCCGGCGATGTCGATGACGGCCAGGCGCCGGTGTCCGATGGCGGCGTGCTCGCCGGTCCAGACACCTCCCGCGTCGGGCCCGCGGGGGGTGAGGGTGGCGGTCATGGCCTCGATGACGGGCTTCTCACGCCGGGCGTCGCGGTGGAAGGAGACGTAGCCGGTGATTCCACACATGGGGGGTGACTCCTGGTTCTGGGGCGTTCAGGGGTACTCGTGGGGTCGGAGCATCGGGGATCGTGGGCGGAGGCGGGCCTGGCATCAGGGGCCGGGGCACCGGGGGGTCGGGGGCGGCATGCTCAGGGGCGCGCGGCGGGCGCCGCGCCGGAGGCCGGGTCGGCCTCCGACCCTCCCTGGGGACTGGCCTTGGGATCGGGTGAGGAGGCGGATCGGCCTCCCCGTACGGAGATGAGGGGGACGGCGGCGCAGGCGGCGACGGCGGCCAGGACGAGCCCGGCGCGGACGCCGCCCTCCGCGCCGGCCAGGCCCCAGGCCGCGGTGGCCAGGGCCGGCCCCACGGTGAAGCCCGCGCTGCGCGACAGCTGCATCGTCGACGCGATGGTGGCGGTCCGCTCCCGGGGGGCGGAGCTCATGACGAGCGCTTGCGTCGGGCCGCCGTTGAGGCCCATGCCGACGCCCGCCAGCGCCAGCCGCCACGCCATGTCCGGCAGGGTCCAGCCGTCGCCCAGGGGAACGAGGAGGAGCAGCCCGGCGGCGGTGAGGCAGGCGCCGACGACCGCCACGGGCCGGGCACCGTAGCGGTCGGCGAGGCGTCCGCCGACGGGCCCCGCCACGCCCATGCCGAGCGGGAACGCCAGCAGGGCCAGTCCCGTCGCGGTGGCGCTGAAGCCGCTGTCCCGCTGGAGGTGCAGGGCGGTGACGTAGTGCATGGCGGCGAAGGCCGCCGCGAGCGCCAGGACGGCGCCGTGCGCCGGGTAGGAGCGGGACGCGCTGATCGCGGCGGTCACGGGGCGGCCGCTCGGGCCGCGCGCCCACCACCACAGCGGCGGCAACGCGGCGAGGGCGAGCAGCAGCCATGCCCGGTCGTCGTAGGCGAGGGTCAGCGACAGCAGGAGGAACGTCACGCCGGAGGCGACCAGCACCGTGTCGGCGAGCGCCCTGCGGTCGAGCGCGCGCAGCCGCCCGTCCTTCGGCATGGCCCGCCACGCCACGAAGAGCGCGAGCAGACAGAACGGGATCTTGACCAGGAACACGGCCCGCCAGCCCAGGTGGTCCAGGAGCAGTCCGCCCACCGCCGGGCCGGTCACCGCGCCGAGGGGGCCGAGCGTCGCCGGGACGCTCATGGCCCGACCGCGTGCCTCGGGCCGCACGGAGCGGATCGCCAGGACCGGCATGAGCACGAACAGTACGGCGCCGAACGCCCCCTGGGCGATGCGCGCCGCGATCAGCCAGGACGCCCAAGGGGCGAGTGCGGCCAGCGCGCTGCAGAGGGCGAAGCCACCGGCCGACACGAGCAGCGCGGATCGCGTGCCCACGCCGTCGAGCCACCGCCCGACGGGCAGCAGCAGCGCCACCACCGGTAGTTGGTAACCGAGGACGGCCCACTGCGCCGTCGCGGCCGACACGTCCAGGCTCTCCGATATCGCCGCCAGGGCGATGTTGACGATGTTCATGTCGAGCATCGCCACGAACGACAGCATGCCCGCCACGGCCACCAGGAGCCAGCGATCGCCGGGTTCCGGTATGTGACCGGGCGCTTCCGAACCCGCACGGTGCTCTGACACCCTCGGCCCTCCCCCATCTGTCCGGGCCGCCGGACGACGGCCCCATCTCAGGAGTCGGGGGAGAACCGGAGGGAGTTCCCGGCGCTCCACGGAAATTCCGTGACGTCCGAAAACCATGGGTCGGACGGCTCAACTCGAAGGTGGGCCGGGTCGGTTGCCTTCGGTATGGGGGTCAGCAGCGGCGCAGGCCGTGCGCGGACGGGTCGGCGTCGAGAGAGGACGGCGTGTGCACCGCGGAGGCGGGAACGAAACCGGAGGTTCCGCGGTCGTCACCGTTGGTCGTGTACCAGGTGTGGTTGCCGCCCGCGTGCAGGCAGCCCGGCGTCCAGGAGTCGAACCGGCTGTAGGTGGCGCGGAGTGTCCACCCGCCGGCTGTCCGTTCGGTCCGGGTGGCTGCGGATCGAGGCCGTGGCCGGTTCCGTGGCAGGATGATCGCCGCCGCCCGGCCCGCACCCACGCGGGACCGCACCAGCGGACGCACCACCGGCGCGCACGCCGGCCCGCCCCGCGGGCATCGCCGGTGTCCGCCGACGCGGACGGCGGCACGCGCGGACCGTGGCGCGGGGGTGGTGGCGCGCCGGACGGTGGCACGCAGGGTGGACGGACGCGAGCGCCGGCTCGGGGGAAGGACGCGCGGGGACATGGACGACGGCGGCGACGCGTACCGCAAGGCCGGCTACGACCTGAGCCACGGCATGTGGCTGGAGAAGGACGGGGACGCCGAGGGCGCGCGGGTCGCCTACCAACGAGCCGTCGACTCCGGGTGTCCCGGGCCCGCGGCGATGGCCGCGACCAACCTCGGTGCCCTGCTCGCCACCCACGGTGACCCCGACGGCGCCGTCACCGCCTACCGGGCGGCCGTCGACTCCGGCCATCCGGACGCCGCCCCGCTGGCCGCCACCAACCTCGGCTCCCTCCTGCACCGGCGCGGGGACACCGACGGCGCACGGGCCGCCTACCGCGCGGCCGTCGACTCCGGCCACCCCGACGCCGCTCCCCGGGCCGCCGCCCTGCTGGGCAACCTGCTGGTCGGACTGGGCGACATGGACGGCGCCCGTGAGGCGCTGCGCACGGCGATGGACTCCGGCCACCCCGAGGAGGCTCCGGGCGCCGCGTTCGCGCTTGGTTACGTCCTCAAGCGGCAGGGGCACCTGGAGGAGGCGCGGGCGGCGTACCAGCGGGCGATCGACTCCGGCCACCCCGAGGCGGGCTCCATGTCCGCCGCGAACCTCGGCTTCCTGCTGAAGGAGCAGGGCGACGTCGAGGGCGCCCGGGCCGCCTACCGGCGGGCCGTCGACTTCGGCCACCGGGACCTCGCCCCGCGTGCCGCCCTCGACCTCGGTCTCCTGCTGGCCGCGCACGGCGACGTCGAGGGGGCCCGGGCGGCGCTCGGTACGGCTGTCGACTCCGGCCACCCGTACGCCGCCGGGCAGGCGCGCCGGCTCCTGGCGGACCTCGGCTGACGGGCCGCCGCCCGGCTGCCTGTCGGTCCGTCAAGCGGGCTGCCCGAGGCCGCCGACCGGCGCGCGTCCGTCAGGCCCGCCCGCCGCCCGGCGAGGTGAGGGTGGTGAGGTCCTCCGCGGTCCCCACGGCTGCGGACACCGGCTCGGTGAGGCGGTCGGCGGCGGTGGTGCGTGCCGACAGCCCCAGCCCGTCGGGCGAGTCGGCCTGGACCGGGACCACCGGTCCGAGCATGAGCCCGCCGCCCATGGCCAGGACGGCCGCGACCCGCCGTCCACCGACCCGCATACTGCTGCCTGTCACCTGGGGAACTCCTCTCCGGACGCCGCCCGCACGGCGGCTGGTCAGTCGGTGAGGCTCCCACCCGCGGCCCGCCGGCGTCCGCGTTTCCGCACCGCCGTCGCCCGGATGGATGTACGGACGTCGGTACGGGCCCTGCCGCGCGCTCCTCGTGCGCGCCAGTGCCGCCCCGGCGCACGCGCCGGGGCGCGGTGCGCGCGCCCCGGGCTGCCCGAACGGGCGCCGCACGGGTGGCGACCGCTCGGATGACGGACCGTCAGGGAGCGGTGGGTGGTTCGGACGCGTACGCGCGGTGGAGGAGGTCCACGAAGGACGGGGCCGCCGGCAGTTCCACGGCGCCGATCCGGTGGACCGGGACGCCCGGCGTCCACGAGTTCATGACGACGGCCCCGGCCAGCGCGGGCAGGTCGGCGGCGGTGACCTCCTGCCGGCGCTGCGGGACGCCGAGCCGACGCAGGGCGCGCCGCAGCACGCCCATCGTCGTGCCGTGCAGCATGTCGGCCACGGGCCACACCACCGACGTGCCGTCCCAGAACGCCAGGTTCCAGATCGTCGCCTCGCTGAGCCGGCCCCGCCGGTCGAGGAAGAGGGCGTCGTCGAAGCCCTGTGCGGCGGCCCGGCGGAGCAGGTGCGTCTTGGCCGGTTCGCCCACGTGCTTGACCGTCGGCAGGAAGCGCTCGTGCGTCACCGGCACCAGCGACAGCGGGCCGGCGGGTCCGTGTGCCGGCGGCCCGGTACGGACCAGCAGCGCGGGCGTCTCGTCCGGGTCGGCGACGGTGAACTCGCCCGCGGGGGAGTGGACCGTGGCGGTCAGCGAGACGTCCGCGGGCCCCGCCTCCAGGGCGGTCCGCAGGTGGGACCGGACCGTCGCGTCGGGCAGCGCCCTGCCGAACAGCTCCAGGGAAGCCGACCGCAGCCGTTCCAGATGGAGGTCGAGGCCGCGGATCCGACCGCCGCGCACCTGGGCGGCGGTGAAGTGCGCGTACCCGGCGAAGGCGAGCGGCGCCAGCTCCGCGGCGGTCGAGGCGCGGCCGTCGCGGTGCACGGCGAACGCCGTCGTGGACGTCATGGATCACTCCTGGTCTGTGAGGGGTGTGAGGGGTGTGAGGGGTGGGGGAGAGGGGGCGGTGGGGGCAGGGGTGCGGGACCGGCGGTGGAATTCCCGCGGCCCGAGCCGACGTTAGGGCTTCACACTGGTGCGAAGGTCAAGGCGGGGAAGGCAGGGGCCATGCTGATCGGGGAGCTGTCCCGGCGGACCGGAGTGGGCACGCGGCTGTTGCGCTACTACGAGGCGCAGGGGCTGCTCACCTCGGTCCGGCGCGGCAACGGGTACCGCGACTACGACGAGGACGCCGTGCCCACCGTCCGGCAGGTGCGCGCGCTGCTCGCCGCCGGGCTCTCCACGGAGGTGATCCGCACGGTCCTGCCCTGCGCCCGGGGTGAGGGGCCGGGTCTGGGCTTCGACTGGTGCGCCGGGATCCGGGACGTCCTGCACGGCGAGCTGGCGGCCGCGGACGCACGCATCGACGCCCTCCGCCGCAGCCGCGGCACGCTCGCCGGCTACCTGGAGCACCCCTGACGCACCGCGCGGCGTAGCCTGGAGGAGTACTCGGGGACCGATCCTCTCCCGGGGAGGCGGACGACATGACAGCCATCGTCAGCAGGAACTTCGACGCCGCCGATGAGACCCGTCCCTTCGAGGACGGCAAGGGCAGGCTGGACCTGATCACCACCGGGCAGGGACCCGTCGGACGCGCCGTCTTCGAACCCGGCTGGCGGTGGACCGAGCACGTCAGGCCGCTCGCCGGTACCGACAGCTGCCAGGCGTCGCACACCGGCTACGTGGTCAGCGGCCGGATGCGGATCGTCATGGACGGCGGCGGTGAGAGCGCCGAGGTGGGGCCCGGCGACTTCTTCACGGTCGAGCCCGGCCACGACGCCTGGGTGCTGGGGGACGAACCCTGCGTCGCCCTGGACTGGACGGGCTTCGGCGACTACGCCCGGTCCGCCGACTGACCTCCCACCCGCCGGCGCCCACCCGCTGGCACCCACCCGTCGGTGTCCGGCCCGATGGCACCTACCCGTCGGTGTCCGGCCCGATGGCACCTGTCTGCCGCCGTCCGGCCCACTGGACCCGTCTGCCGCCGTCCGGCCCGCTGGCACCTGCCCGTCGGTGTCCGGCCCGCTGAGCGCACCCGCC
Organism: Streptomyces kanasensis; assembly: GCF_043077165.1. Classification (NCBI taxonomy): domain Bacteria; kingdom Bacillati; phylum Actinomycetota; class Actinomycetes; order Kitasatosporales; family Streptomycetaceae; genus Streptomyces; species Streptomyces kanasensis. The sequence goes on along the minus strand of NZ_JBIBSF010000001.1, from coordinate 571,903 downwards.
CGCCGACGCCCGCCCGCCGACGCCCGCCCGCACCCGGATCCGATCCCGCCGTCGCCCGCCGTCGCCCGCCGACGCCCGCCCGCGGATCGCCCATCGTGCCCGCCCGCGCCGGCCCGCGCCCGCCCCCCGCCGGGTCGCGCCGGCGCACGTCGGCCGACGCCCGTCGGCACCCCCGGCCGCGGGCCGGCCCGGTCGGTCCCGCTCTGCGACCACCGTGTTACCTTGCCGTGGCCAGTCGAACTCAGTACCTGCGGTACCTGGGTCAGGGAATCCGGTGTGAATCCGGAACTGACGCGCAGCGGTGAGGGTGACGGGCGCGGCAGCACGAGCCACTGGGCACCGACCGGCCCGGGAAGGCGCCGCGTCCGGTCGACCCCGAGTCCGAAGACCTGCTGGCGCCCGTTACGGACGGCCCCGCGCATGGGCCACGAACCGAGGACGCCCCGTGCCCCTGCCACGCCAGCACCGCCTGCCCGCCGCCCTGCTCTGCGGCGCCCTGCTGCTCACCGGATGCGCCGGCGGCGCATCCGGCCCGTCCGCGTCCGCCTCCGGCGCGGCGGCCCGCTCCCTCGACAACTGCGGGCGTCAGGTGGAGGTCCACGGCGGCGGTCCCCGCCGGGCCGTGTCCCTGAACCAGGGCACCACCGAGACGCTGCTCTCCCTCGGCCTGGCCGACCGCATGGCCGGCACCGCCACCTGGACCGACCCGGTGATGAAGGGGCTGGAGAAGGAGAACGCCCGCGTCCGGCGGCTGGCGGAGAACAACCCCTCGTTCGAGCGGGTCCTCGACACCGAACCGGACTTCGTCGCCGCCTCCTTCGCCTCCACCCTCGGCACCGGCGGCGTCGCGACCCGCGACCAGTTCGAGAAGCTGGGCGTTCCGACGTACCTCTCCCCGGCGGACTGCGCGGGCAAGGACAACTCCGGCGGCGGTGACGGCGTGCGGACCGCGCCGCTCACCATGGAGACCATCCACCGGGAGGTGCGCGACCTCGCCCGCGTCTTCGGCGTCGAGGAACGCGGCGAGCAGCTCGTCGAGCGGCTCGACGCCCGCACCGCCGCGGCGAAGAAGGGCCTCGACGAGTCGGACGTCACCCTCATGTACTGGTTCGCCAACGCCGAGTCCCCGTACATGGCGGGCTGCTGCGGCGCGCCCGGCATCATCACCCGCACGCTCGGCGCGAAGAACGTCCTCGACGACACCACCGAGGAGTGGCCGCAGGTCAGTTGGGAGACCGTGGCCGACCGGGACCCCGACGTGCTCGTCATCGGCGACCTCACCCGCCGGTCGCAGACCGCGGAGAGCGCGAGCAAGAAGATCGCGTTCCTGGAGTCGAACCCGGTCACCAGGAACATGGAGGCCGTCAAGCACAAGCGGTACGTGCTGCTCAGCGGCCAGGCCATGAACCCGACGATCCGCACCGTGGAGGGGATCGAGCAGGTCGCCGCCGCGATCCGCCGGTTCGGGTTGTCCCGGTGACCGCCGCCCTGCTGCGCTCGGCGGCGGGGCTCGCGGTGCTCGCCGTCTCCGTCGCCCTCACCATCACCGTCGGCCCCGCCGACCTCGGCGTCGCCGACGTGTGGTCCGTCGTCGCCTCGCACCTCGGCGGCGCCCCCTCCGGGCTGTCCCCGATCCGCGACGGCATCGTGTGGAACCTGCGGCTGCCCCGCACCCTGCTGGCCGCCGTGTGCGGGGCCGGGCTCGCCGTGTGCGGCGCCGTCATGCAGTCGCTGCTGCGCAACCCGCTCGCCGACCCCTTCGTCCTCGGCGTCTCCTCCGGCGCCTCCACCGGCGCCGTGCTCGTCGTGGTCCTCGGCGCGGGTGGCGGCGCGCTGTCGCTCTCCGCGGGTGCCTTCGCCGGCGCGGTCTGCTCCTTCGCCCTGATGTTGCTGCTGAGCCACGTCCTGGGCGGCACCACCGACCGGGTCGTCCTCTCCGGTGTCGCCGCGATGCAGCTCTTCTCCGCGCTGACCTCCTTCGTCGTCGTCACCTCCGCCGACGCGGAGACCACCCGCGGCGTGCTGTTCTGGCTGCTCGGCTCGCTCGGCGGCGCCGGCTGGGACGACGTGTGGCTGTGCGCGGCCGTCCTCGCCGCGTGCCTCGCCGTCTGTCTGGCCCACGGCAGGACCCTCGACGCGTTCGCCTTCGGGCAGGACGCCGCGGCGTCCCTCGGCGTGCACGTCGGCCGCACCCGCCTCGTCCTGCTGTGCGCCACCGCGCTCCTCACCGCCGCCCTGGTCAGCGCGGCCGGCGCGATCGGCTTCGTCGGCCTGGTGCTGCCCCACGCCGCCCGGGCCATCGTCGGCCCCGGGCACGCCCGGCTGCTGCCCGCCACCGCCCTGGGCGGGGCCGTCTTCCTGGTGTGGATCGACACCCTCGCCCGTACCGTCCTCGAACCCCAGGAGGTGCCGGTGGGCGTCATGACGTCCCTGCTGGGCGTACCGGCCTTCGTCCTCGTGCTGTACCGGACCCGGAGGGCCGCCCGGTGACCCTCGCAGCCGACCGCGTCACCCGCACCGCCGGGGGCCGGCTGATCCTCGACGGCGTCAGCCTCGCCCCCGAGCCCGGCGGCGTCACCGGGCTCCTCGGGCCCAACGGCTCCGGCAAGTCCACGCTGCTGCGGCTGCTCGCCGGGGTCCTCGCGCCCGCATCGGGCGTCGTCACCCTCGACGGGCTGCCGCTGCCCGCCCTGCGCCGCAGGGACGTCGCCCGGCGCGTCGCCGTCGTGGAGCAGCAGTCGGACACCCTCGTCGAGTTGACCGTCGCCGACGTCGTCCGCCTCGGCCGCATCCCGCACCGCCGCGCCTGGACGCCGCCCGTGCCCGCCGACGAGGAAGCCGTGCGGACGGCTCTGGAACGCACCGGCCTCACCGACCGGGCGCACCAGTCGTGGCACACCCTGTCCGGCGGGGAGAGGCAGCGCGTCCAGATCGCCCGGGCACTCGCGCAGGAACCGAGGGAGCTCCTCCTCGACGAGCCGACCAACCACCTCGACATCCAGCACCAGCTCGACCTGCTGGACCTCGTCGCCGCCCTGCCCGTCACCAGCGTCGTCGCCCTGCACGACCTCAACCTCGCGGCGATGTACTGCGACCGGGTCGCCGTCCTCGCCCACGGCCGGGTCGTGGCCGCCGGCACGCCCGGCGAGGTACTGACCGAGGCGCTCGTCGCCGACGTCTACGGGGTGCGCGCCGAGATCACCGTCCCGGCGGACGGCGACCGCCCCCACGTCCGCGTCCTCGGCACCCTCACGCGCGGCCGCTGAGCGGCCCCCGGTGGCGAGCTGCCGCTCATGGGCGGTCGATCACGGGCCGCCGGTCACGAGCGGTGGTCACGAGCGGTGGGTCAGGGGACGTCGGCGGCGGGTGGACGCGGGGGCAGCGCCCAGCGGATCGTCCCGACCACGGCCCGGCCCGAGGCGCGCACGGCGGTCCGCTCCAGCAGCGGCAGGGACGGCAGGCCGAGCGGAGCGCGTGCCCACGGCGGCAGGAGCGACACGGCGTTCACCGCCAGCAGCGCGTACGGCGCCCGGGCGGCCCACGGCAGCGGCGGGTGCAGGAGCAGGAACCGGGCCGCCTCCCGCGCCTCCTCCGAAGCGGTCAGCTCCGGCCGGTACGCGGCCATCCGCTCGGCCAGCGCCGCCCGGCTCCGCGGCGGGTCCGGCACGCCCAGCGCGGCGGCCACGCGCGCCGTGTCGGCGACGTACGCGTCGCAGCCGTCCGGGTCCAGCGGGTGGGCCCCGTAGCACTGGTGCGCGGTGAGGAAGCTGTCCACCTCGGCGACGTGGACCCACTCCAGCAGGTGCGGATCCGCGGCGTGGTAGGCGGCGCCCCCGGTGGTCCGCCCGCGTACCGCCTCGTGCACTGCCCGCACCCGGTCGACCGCCCGCTGGGCGTCCCGCGCGGTGCCGTACGTCGTGACCGCCAGGAAGGTGCTGGTGCGCTGGAGCCGCCCCCACGGGTCCCCCCGGTAGCCGGAGTGGGCCGCCACCGCCGCCATGGCGAGCGGGTGCAGGGACTGGAGCAGCAGCGCCCGCAGCCCGCCGACGAACATCGAGGCGTCGCCGTGGACGGTTCGCACCGGGCGGTCCGGACCGAACCAGCGCGGCCCCGGCGTGCCGTGGATCCGCGCGCGGTTGGCCTCGCCCTCAGGCCCCGCGACGCGGGTGAAGAGGGCGCGACCGAGTCTCTCCCGCCCGCCCACGAGCCCGGGCACGCAGACGTTCATGCGTCAAGTATCCAACTTTCCGCCTCCACCCGAGGTGCGGCGGGGGCTCACCCGAGCGGCGGAGGGGACTCGTCCCAGCAGGTGACGCCGCGCTGCCGCGGTCGATGCGACGGTCGGTGCATGATCGTTGGGGCAGGGAAGACGGGGGCGCCCCGGCGCCCGTGGGGGCCGCGCCGGGTGGCCCGGGCCACGATGGTGTGGGCGGTGCTGTACGCCGGTTTCGGCCTGGCGTGCGCGCTGAGCGGGACGCCGCCGCTCCACCTGGGCAGCGACCCGGGACCCTCGGCGCTGGGCTGGGGGGTCGCGGGGGTGGGGGCGCTGGCGGCCCTGACCTGTGGCGCGGTGACGCGGTACGGACCGCGGCCTGCGACGCGGGTGCTGCTGTGGGTGCTCTGCGTGCCGGCCGGGACGGCCGCCTTCGGCCTGCTGATGGACGTCATCACCCTGGTGTTCGGTCAGGGGGTGGACAACGGCGTGGCCGCGGCGCACCACGCGCTGGCGGCGGCCGGAGTCCTGCTGCTCGCGGCCACTGCCCGGTCCCGGCCCGTCCGCCGCGTGCCCGACGCGGCCGTCGCACGGGCCCCTTCCGCCGCCTCGGGGCCGGTCCAGCTCGCCGCCTGTGCCGGGACGATGGCGTTTCTCCCCTACGCGGCGATGAAGCTCGTCTGGGCGTCCGGCGGCACCTTCGCCGGGATGACCGGCGAGGAGATGCGCGCCGTCTCCCGGCGCAACGGTGCGTCAGGAGCATGGCTCACCCTGGAGTCCTGGGGCCTGGACGCCACCGTGCTGCTGGCCGCGCTCGGCACCTTCCTGCTGTGGGGCCTGGTCCGTCCGTGGGGCCAGGTCTTCCCGCGCTGGACGCTGTGGCTGCGCGACCGCCGCGTCCCCCGCTGGCTCCTCCTGGCCCCGGCCTTGACGGGCGCCGCCACCCTGGCTCCGTACGGGGTCTTCGGTGTCGGCTACGTGGCCCTTGCCACGGCCGGCGTGGTGACGATACGGCGGGGCGACTTCCACTCCTCGAGTGATGCGCTGCTGGTCGCCTGGATCGGCATGACCGCGTTCGCCGTCTACGGAGCCGCACTGACTGTCGCTGCCCGCTCGTACTGGCTCAGGACCCCTTCTCGTCCGACACGATCCACGGCCGCGGTGCACGCTGCCCCGCGACCCGAGCAGTGAGCACACATGCCGACGGTCACCTGATCGACGACTTCCGTCAGGGCGCCCGACGGGGCGGATTGGGTCGGCGCACCACGAGGAACACGAACCCCATGGAATCCACGGACAAGCACGAGCAGCAGCCGCGAACCGCCACCGAGGAGGTCCTGCACGAGTTCGAGGAGGCGGAACTCCGTCTCGACGACGGGCAGGCGGACGAGGACGACGGCGAGGCCGCCGACTCCCTGACCCCCAGCCCGACCGCCCAGGAGTCGGTCCGCCCGGACCACGGGGGTCGCCCCGACGCCGGTTCCTGACCACGCCGGGGCGGGCGCCGGGCACGGTGCCCGCCCCGGCGCCGGCCGGGCGCGCCTTGGACGGGCGGGGGCCGCAGGGCGGAAAGTGGTGGGCGACGCCGGGCGACGGGCCCCGGCACCCGCGGTCACGCCGCTCCCGACCCCGTGGAGGCCCACCCGATGACACCCCGATCCCGCCCGCGCAGGCGCCCGGGCGCCGCCCGGACGGCCGGCCTCCTCGCCCTCGCCGTCCTCCTTCCGGCGTGCGGACCGGGTGCGGCGGGCGATCACGCCCCCGCCGCCACGCCCACCCCCGCCCGCACGTCCGCGGCCCCCGGGTCGCCGGGCGCCGCGGCGGCCACCGCCGACCGCGCGTTCCGCGACCTCCAGCGCCGGTTCGACGCGCGCCTCGGCGTCCACGCGGTCGACACCGGCACCGGGCGCGAGGTCGCCTTCCGGGCCGACGACCGGTTCGCGTACGCCTCGACGTTCAAGGCGCTGGCCGTCGGCGCCCTCCTGCGCGAACGGGGACTCGACGGCCTCGACGAGGTGGTCCGCTACTCGCGGGACGACCTGGTCGGCCACTCGCCCGCCACCGAGGGCGCCGTCGGGACCGGGATGAGCCTGCGCGACCTCTGCGCCGCCGCCCTGCGGTACAGCGACAACACGGCGGCCAACCTCCTCTTCGACGCCCTCGGCGGCCCCGAGGGCCTGGAGCGGAAGCTGAAGGCCCTGGGGGACGACGTGATCGAGATGAACCGTCGCGAGACCGACCTCAGCGAAGGCAGGCCGGGCGACGTCCGCGACACCAGTACCCCGCGCGCCATGGCCCGCGACCTGCGGGCCTTCCTGCTCGGCGACGCGCTGGGGCCCGCCGAACGCGCACAGCTGCGGACGTGGATGGCGACCAACACCACCGGCGCCACCCTCGTGCGCGCCGGGGTGCCCGCCGGCTGGGCGGTCGCCGACAAGAGCGGCACCGCCGGGTACGGCGGGCGCAACGACATCGCGGTGGTGTGGCCGGCCGGCGGCCGCGCCCCCCTGGTCATCGCCGTCATGTCCAGCCGCGACCGGAAGGGCGCGGAACGCCGCGACGAGCTCGTCGCCCAGGCGGCGGCCGCGGCCGTGCGGGCCCTCGGGCGGTGACCGGTGCCCGCACGGCCCCCGCCGGCGACCGCCGTGAGGGGCGGTCCCGGCCGCATACAGGACCGCTCCTTCACACACACGGGGAACCCCGGGCCGGCCACCTCGGGGCGGCGGCCGCCCCGGGCCGGCGGGCACGGCCGGGTACCCCGGACCGACGGGCGCCCGGCCCGGTCACCCCGGACCGGGCGGCGTACGCACCGGGGTGGGTACGCCACCCCTGCCGCCCCCGACGCGTCAGCACCCGCCGCGCCGGTATCCCGCCCGACCCGGTCTCCGGCTGCCCCGTCCCCGCGACCCCGCGACCCCGGTACCCCGCCGACCCGGTGGGACGGCGGCGCGGCGGGTTTGATCACCCGCCTTCCGGGACACCCGGGGTGCGTCCGTTTCGACGCTCTCGGTCACCCGGCCCCACGCGGGTGACCACCGCCCGGAGGAGCCAGGCATGGCCGTACGGCAGCACGTGATCAAGCGCCCGCCGGCAGCGGTGTGGGACGTGCTCAGCGACCGGGACAGGTACTGCGAGTGGGTCGTCGGGACGCACGACACCGAACCGCTGGAGGGCGACTGGCCCGAGGTCGGCTCGTCCCTGCGGTACACCGTCGCGCTCGGCCCCGCCCGCTTCGCGGGCTCCACGGTCGTCCGCAGGGTGGAACCGCCGCGCCGGCTGGAGCTGGAGGTGAAGAGCGAACCCACCGGCACCGCCCGCGTCGCCATCGAGATCGCCCCCTGGGGCGACGAGACCCTGGTCGTCGTCGACGAGCACCCCCTGCGGGGACCCGGCGCGCGCCTGCACAACGCCGTCTTCGACGCGCTCCTCCAGCTCCGCCACCGCCGCATGCTCCGCCGCCTCGCCGAGGTCGTCGAGGGCACCAGCCCCGCACCCGCCTGACCACATCCCGCGCCACCACACCCCGCACCACACCGCCTCACCGCCCCCCGCCCCCGAATCGCCGGACCACCGCGCGGAAGGACCCCTCATGCCCGACGCCGTCGTCATCGGAGCCGGGCCCAACGGGCTTGTCGCCGCCAACCTCCTGGCCGACCGGGGCTGGACGGTCGACGTCCTGGAAGCCCAGGACGCACCCGGCGGCGCCGTCCGCAGCGACCGCGGCGTCCACCCGGACCACGTCAACGACCTGTTCAGCTCCTTCTACCCGCTCGCCGCCGCGTCCCCGGTCATCCGCGGCCTGCGCCTGCACGAGTACGGGCTGACCTGGAGCCACGCACCGGCCGTCGTCGCCCACCCGCTCACGGACGGGCGCTGCGCCGTGCTGGAACGCGACCCGGACCGCACCGCCGAGGACCTGGAGCGCTTCGCCCCCGGCGACGGCGACGCCTGGCGGGAGCTGTGCGCGCTGTGGGACCGGGTGGGCGCCGACGCGCTGGGTGCCCTGTTCACCCCCTTCCCGCCCGTGCGGTCCGGACTGCGCCTCGCCGCCCGGTTGCGCGGTCCCGACGGCCTGCGCCTGCTGCGGACCGCCCTGCTGCCCGCGCGGCGCATGGGCGAGGAGACGTTCGCCGGGGACGGCGGGCGGCTGCTGCTCGCGGGGAACGCCCTGCACGCCGACCTGTCCCCGGAGACGGCGCTCGGCGGCGGCTTCGGCTGGCTCATGTGCATGCTCGGCCAGACGGTGGGCTTCCCCGTCCCCACCGGCGGCGCGGGCGCCCTCACCGACGCCCTGGTCCGCCGCCTGGCCGACCGCGGCGTGACCGTGCGGTGCGGACGGCGCGTCACCGAGGTCGTCGTCCGCGACGGGCGGGCCCACGGCGTGCGCACCGCCGACGGCGAGACCGTCACGGCACGCCGGGGCGTCCTCGCCGACGTGCCCGCGCCCGCCCTCTACGGCGAGCTGGTCGCCTGGGAGCACCTGCCGGACCGCGTCCGCGACGACGTGCGCCGCTTCCAGTGGGACTTCGCGACGGTGAAGGTCGACTGGGCCCTGGACCGGCCCGTGCCCTGGGCCACCGAAGGACCAGCGCGCGCCGGGACGGTCCACCTCGCCGACGGCGTCGACGAACTGACCCGCTTCGCCGCGCAGATCGCCATGGGCCTCGTCCCCGACCGGCCGTTCCTCCTCTTCGGCCAGATGACCACGGCCGACCCCTCCCGTTCGCCCGCCGGTACCGAGTCGGCCTGGGCGTACACCCACGTGCCCCGCACCATCACCGGCGACGCGGGGCCCGACGGGATCACCAGCGCCTGGACACCCGACGACGGGCAGCGCATGGCGGATCGGATCGAGGCGGTGGTGGAGCGGTTCGCGCCCGGCTTCCGCGGCACGGTACGGGCCCGCCGGGTCCTCACCCCGCTCACGCTGGAGGCCCTGGACGCCAACCTGCGCGGGGGCGCCGTCAACGGCGGCACGACCGCGCTCCACCAGCAGCTGGTGTTCCGCCCCGTCCCCGGCACCGGCCGTCCCGAGACCCCCGTGCGGGGCCTGTACCTCGCCTCCGCCTCCGCCCACCCGGGCGGCGGCGTGCACGGCGCGCCGGGCGCGAACGCGGCGCGGGCCGCCCTGCACGCGAGCGGCCCGCCGTTCGCGGCCCTGCTGTCGGCGGGACAACGCCTCCTGACGGGCCGCGGCGGAACGCCTGACGGGCCGTCGCCCGACGCCTGACCGGCCGGTCTGGACGCCGCACCCGTGGCGGGCCGCGCCCTCGCGGGCCGCCCGTGCGCGACTCCCCGAGGAGGGGCCGCGCCTCCCGCCGGCCCGTCCGGGTCCGCCGTGCCCACCGCCGTGGACCGCGCCTACCGCCGCCGCGTCCGGCGCACGGCCCCGGCGGTCGCCGCGGCCAGTACGGTCACCCCGGTGAGCCGCCGCCCCGCGGTGCGTCCCGCGCCGTGCCAGCCGTCCCGCGTGGAGCCGGGCCCGGGCGGCGGCGCGTACAGGGTGCCCGCGCTCTGCGGGGCGCTCCCCCCGCGTACGAAGTGGGTCCGGTCCACCTTGACGGCGAGGGCCCGCCCCAGTGGGCCGGGCGCGACCGTGGCGGCCAGCCGCACCGCGTGCCCGGCCGAGCCCACGACCACCTCGTCCCGTGGCCTGCGCACGGCGCCCCGGACGGCCCGGGCGACCCGTTCCGGCGTGTACACCGGCGGCATCGCGCGCACCTCGCGGCCGCTGCGGTTGGCCACGTGCCGGAAGAACGGCGTGTCCACGGTCGGCGGCAGCACGGTGCAGACGTGCACGTCCCGCACGCCCTCCAAGCGCAGCTCCTGCCGCAGGCAGGCGTCGAACGCCCGCAGGGCGTGCTTCGACATCGTGTAGGCGCTGTTGTACGGCGAACCCGTCAGTCCCAGTACCGACGCCACGTCGACCAGGACGCCGGCGCCCTGCGCCCGCATGAGCGGCAGCGCGGCGCGTGCCGCGTTCACGCACCCGACGACGTTCACGTCCAGGACCCGGCGCACGTCCTCGGGCGGTACGTCCTCCACGGCGCCGAAGACGGCGACCGCGGCGGCGCTCACCCACACGTCGACGCGCCCGAACTCGGCGACCGCGCGCCGGGCGAGCGCCGCCACGGCCGCCGCGTCGGACACGTCCGTCGGCTGGACCACCGCGCGGGTCCCCCGGTGCGCACGGCACTCCCGCGCGGCCGCCTCCAGCGCCTCCGCTCCCCGGGCGGCCAGCACGAGCGAGGCGCCCCGCCGGGCGAAGTCCAGGGCGACCGCGCGGCCGATGCCGCTGGACGCCCCGGTGATCACGACGACCAGACCCTTGGTGTGCACGCGTACCTCCCGTGCCGGCTCTCGACGGTCATGGCCCGTCCCGGAGTACCCGCACCCGTCCGCCCCACTCACCCCGCCTCCCGCGCCCCGTCCCCGGTCCCGCCGGCCGACGCGCTCTCGGCCATGTACGCCGACCACACCCGCACCGCGGGCCCGTCCGCACGCCCGCCGGAACCGTCCGTGCCGGAACCGCCCGCATCCGAAACGCCCGTTTCGGACGGCTCCGTTTCCGCGCTCTCCGCACCGGTGTTCTCCACGGACCCCGGCCCCCCGGAACCATCCGCTCCGGTCAGCGGGAGCAGTCCCCCGCCGTCCGGGCGGGTGCGGAAGACGGTGACCGCCGTCGACAGCTCGTCGCCGTAGCCGACGAACCACGCCGCGGGCGACCGGTCCCCGGCCCCCGTGCGGCCCGCCGCGATCGGCCCGAGGGCGCCCAGCGTGCCCGGGTCCACCGCGTCCACCGCCACGTCACGCAGCCCGCGCGCCACCTCCCGCGCGACGCCCGGGTCGAGCACCTGCCGGGCGGGCGGCCGCTCCAGACCCTCCACAGGCACGCCCCGGTACGTCGCCGCGGTCACCGAGTACGGGTCGGCGCGCCGCCCGCCGGAGGCGAACGTGGCGTACGCCCCGGCCATCCGGATCGCGCTCGGCGTGGACGTGCCGAGCGCGAACGCCGGCTCCAGCGGCGCCATGCTGCGCGGCAGCAGGCCCGCGCCGACCGCGACGTCCCGCACTCCGGCCGGCCCCACCGCCTCCCCGAGCCGCAGGAACACCTCCGGGTCACCCCGGACCAGCGCCCGGCGCAGCGCGAGGGCCCGGCGCGGCGTCTCGTCGCCCACCAGGCCCCGCTGCAGGGCCGCCGCCGCGACGAAGGGCGTGAAGGCGGATCCGGCGGGGACGCCCGCCGTGTCGGCGTTGTTGGAGAAGTGCCGGGTCGCGTCCGGGCCCCCGTACAGCGCCAGCACGGCCCCGTCACCCGGCCGCACCGACGCCGCGCCGAACTGCACCACACCGTTCGCCCCCCGCGCCCCGCCGTCTGCGCCGCCCGCCAGCCCGGCCGTGGCCGGGGCCGCGTCCTCGACGGCCCGCCGCAGCCGCTCCACCGCCGCCCGGTCGAAGGTCGTGCGGATCCGGTACCCGCCGCGCCCGAGCGCCTCGGGGGTGAGCCCCGTCCGGTTGCGCAGGTCCTTGTCGGCCGCGTCGACCAGGTAGCCGACCTGCCCCGCCAGGCCGTTCGCCACCGGCCTGGGCCGCGGCTCGGGGAACACGGTGAGGGCGGCCCGCTCCGCGCGCGTCATCAGCCCGAGCTCCACCTGACGGTCCAGCACGTACCGCCACCGCGCCTCCGCCCGTCGCCGGTGCGCCTCGCCCAGCGCGGGGTCGTACAGGTCACCGCCCTTCAGCAGCGCGGCGAGCAGGGCGCTGCGGGAGGGGTCCAGGTTCCGCGCGTCGGTGCCGTAGTACGCCACGGCGGCGGCCTGCACGCCGTACGCGCCGCGCCCGAACCAGCTGGTGTTGAGGTACCCCTGGAGGATCTCGTCCTTGGACAGTGCCCGCGACAGCTTCACCGACAGGCACAGTTCCCGCAGCTTCCGGGACGCCGTCCGCTCCTGCGTGAGGTACGTGTTCTTCACGTACTGCTGGGTGATCGTCGACCCGCCCTGCAGTTCGCCGCCCCCGGCCGTGGCGACGACGGCGCGGGCCAGGCCGCGCACGGAGAAGCCGGGGTCGCTGTAGAAGGTCGCGTTCTCCGTGGCGATCACGGCGTCGCGCAGCGGTCGCGGGACGTCGGACAGCGGGACGTTCTGCCGGTTGACCGGCCCGACGCTCACCATCTGCGTGCCGTCCGCCCAGTAGTAGACGGTGGCCTCGGACCGCGCCTCGGCGTTGACGTCGGGGATCGGGGTCGTCGCGTACACCCACCCGGCCAGCCCGGCGACCGCCGTCAGGCCCAGCAGCACGAGGCCCAGCCACTGCCGCCACGACGGCACGAACCGTGCGGGGCCGCGGCGCCCCCGGCGCGGGTAGTCGAGACGGACGCGTGTCACGGTGGGGGCCTCCTCGGTGCGGTGGAGCGGCTGCGTCCTCTCCTACGGGGTGCGCCGGCCGCCCGTTCACCAGCACCCGCCGACCCGAGCCGGCCGCCCGTTCACCAGCGCCGCCCCGACCCGAGCCGGCCGCCCATACGGGCGTGGTTCACTCCGCGTCCAGGCCGGCCAGCCACGACGCGACGGTCCGCGCCAGGGGCAGGCCCGTCTCCAGCTCCACGAAGCCGAACTGGCCACCCTGGTTGCACTCCAGGAACCACCACACGCCGTCCTCGTCCTCGGCGAAGTCGAAGGCCCCGTAGGCGAGTCGGGCCGTCGCCGTGTACGCGCGCACGGCGCCCGCGATGCGCTCCGGCACCGCCAAGGGCTCCCAGCCGTGGCCGCTGTCGCCGTACCGCCCGTCCACCTGGCCGGGAGCCGACCGCTTGCGCGCGGCGAACAGCCGCCCGCCCACCGCCGTCAGCCGCACGTCGGCCCGCCGGGGGACGTACCGCTGGAGCAGGGTCGGCGCGGCGGCGACGGCGGAGAAGTCCGCGTCCGGCCCCACCAGCGCGGTCGGCACGAGCAGTCCCGGCTCCTCGCGCGGCGGCCCGGACAGGGTCTTCACCACCACCCGCCGGTGACGGGCGGCGAACTGCTCGGCCGCCCGGGGGAACGTCGTCACCACCGTCGGGGGCACGGCGAAACCGCTCCCGTGCGCCACCCGCAGCTGCCACGGCTTGAGCCGGGCCCGCTCGGCCGCGGCCGGATGGTTCATCCAGCGGGCGGCCGTGGCCGAGAGCATCCCGTACAGGGCCTGGCCGGTCTCGGCGGTGAGCCAGGCGGACGCCCCCGGCGCCCGCGCGGCGGGCGCGCCCGGTCTGCGCACCCACACGCCGCGCACCGCCGCCGTGCCGACCAGGCGCCCGTCCACCGACAGGTGGCCGTGGAAGTCACCGCGCGCGTACTCGGCGCAGAGCGCGACCCGGCCCGGCAGGTCGGCGGGGTCGAACCGCACCAGGGGGACGCCCAGGGCGCCCAGTTCGGCGACCACGAGGTCCGCCGTGACGTCCTCCTCGCAGGTCAGCACCAGTACCGTCATGGCGGACGCCGGCCGGTCAGTCGTCGAAGTGCGTCTGGGAGCCGGCCGTCGACGTCGTCGTGCCGGCCGCCCGCAGCACCTCCGGGTCGGTCACGGCGGGCCGTCCGTCGGGCAGGACGTTCAGCTGGAGCGCGGCGTCGTACGCGTACGGCGGGGCGGTGCCGGCCCCGGCTCCGGCCGGCACGGCGTACCGCAGGGCGAACGGTCGTCCCATGGCTTCTTCCCGATCCCTTCGTCGACCACCGGTGGGTACCGGTGAGTACGGGCCGGGGGCGTGGGAAGCTCACCACGATCCGTGACCCCGGCCCCACCGGATGCGGCGGGGCCGGGGTCACGGGCGTTGCGCGGAACCGGTCAGAACGTGAGGTTCCAGGCGTCGATCCGGCCGGAGTCCTGCGTGGCGACGTCGCGCACGCGCAGCTTCCACGCACCGGCGGCGACCTCCGCCGAGGCGTTCACGGTGTACGTCTTGACGACGTCGTCGCCGCTGTCGCCGTTCGCGAAGTCCTCCAGCAGGTACACCGTGCCGTCCGGGGCGACCAGCGACAGGACGAGGTCGCCGCGGTAGGTGTGCTTGACGTCCACGCCGACCTTGAGGGCGGCCGGGGCGTTGCCGCTCACGCCGGTGACGCTGATCGGGCTCTCCACCGTGCCGTTGTCGGCGATCGCGACGTCGGCGGTGTTCTCGAAGTACGTGCCCGGTGTCGGCGTCGAACCGCCGACGGCCTTCAGCGCGTCGGTCTGGCCCTCGCCGAAGAAGCCGTTCTTCGCGGTCGTGCCCGTGCACCGGCTGTCGGACGGGCAGGCGGTGTCGGTCGCCTGCGAGGCGAGGCGGGCCCGGAGGTCGGCCGGGGTGAACGACGGGTTCACGCTGGCCAGCAGCGCGGCGACGCCGGCCACGTGCGGGGAGGCCATCGACGTGCCGTTCATGTTGCCGTACTTGCCGCCCGGCAGCGTGGAGTAGACGCCGCTGGAGCCGTCGCCGCCCGGCGCCGCGACGTCGATGACGTCACGCCCGAAGTTCGAGTACGAGGCCTTCACGTTGCCGCGGCCCATGGCGGCGACGGTCACGACGCCCGGCAGTTCGGTGGGGATGTCGACGCAGGCGTTGGTGATCCTGCGGCTCACCGGGGTCGAGTCGTTGGGGCTCGACGTGTCGGTGGTCTTGTTGGCGAGGTCGTAGTTCGAGTTGCCCGCCGCGGCGACCTGGAGGGAACCCTTGCCCTCGGCGTACGCCTGGGCGCGCCGGACGCCCTCGATGATGGCGGCCTGGTCGGCGTCGTCCGGGCAGTTGAACATCCACGGGTCGGTGTAGTAGCTGTTGTTCGTGACCCGGAAGCCGTGGTCGCCCGCCCACATGAAGCCGCAGATGGTGTTCTCGGCGAAGAACATCGACGTCGTGGGCTCCGCGATGCGGACGGAGGAGATCCGCACGCCCGGCGCGACGCCGATGACGCCCTTGCCGTTCTTCGCGGCGGCGATGGTGCCCGCCACGTGCGTGCCGTGGGTGCCGACGTCGCGCCACGCACCGGCCCGCGTGTCGGCCCGGCCGTAGGCGCAGGAGACCGAGTCGGCGGCGTTGAAGTTCGGGGCGATGTCCTGGTGCAGGTCGTCGACGCCGGTGTCCAGGACGCCGACCTTCACGGTGGCGGAGCCGGTGGTGACGGCCCAGGCCTGGTCGGCCTTGATCTGGGTCATGTCCCAGCGGTTGGACTCGGTGAGCGTCGTCGCGCTCTGCGTGGGGGCGGGCGGCAGCGCCGGGGCGTACGCGTCGGCGGGCACGTCCGACGTGCGGGTCGCGCCGACCTGCTGGACGCCGCTGACGCCGCGCATCGTCGTGGCGAACGTCGCGGAGGCGGAGTGCGCGACGACGACGCCGATGGCGTCGTAGTGCGCGAAGACCGTGCCGCCGTTGCCGGTGACGGCGGCGCGCACCGCGGAGGTGTCGCCGGGCGCCGTGATCACCAGGTAGGCGCGGGTTCCCGCGGCCCAGGCGCCGGTGGGCGCCGTCACGGCGGTCGGCGTGGCCGCCGCGGCCTGCGGAGCGGCGGCGGCGGGGGCCGCGGGTGTCGCGAGGGCGACGGCCGCGCCGAGGGCGACGGCGGCGGCCGAGCGTCTGAGCCCGGCGGATATGTGGGGAAGCATGTGTCCTCCGAAGGCCCGGCGACACGGGAGGCGTCGGGCGGGCCGGGATGAAGAAGTGGTCGAGCCGCAAGATCTCAGATGTGAGCACGTCAAGGGAAGTACCGTTTCGCCACCGGTTGTTCGCCCTCCGGACGGACATAGTCGACCGAAGTGCGGCAAAGGAGGGCCGAATCGGCACGCGGTCTCACCACACGGCACCCCCGCCGCGGCGGCAGGTCCCCGTCGAGGGGTACGGGCGCGCCCTCGCCGGCCCCGCCGCCCCGACCGACCACCCGCCCGCCGCCCACCTGCCCCGCCCACCGCTCGCCCGACCACCTGCCCCGCCGGCCGCTCTCCCGCCGCCCGCTCGCCCGCCGCCCACCCCCGCCGACAGCCCCCGTCGCCCCGGCCGCCTCAGCCGGCTGACGTCACCTCGGCCGCCAGCGCCGCCCGCAGCCAGTCGTCGGTGGCGCCGAACGTCGGCTCGGGCGACGCGGCCAGCTCCGCGGTCAGCCGCCAGAAGCGGTCGACGCCCGGGTGCGCGAGCTCGTCGAGGTAGACGGTGAGGCGGCGCCGGAACGCGGGTGTGTCACGGAGGCCGCGCGCGCCGGCGTGGGCCGCCACGAAGGCGTCGACCGCCCCGCCGGACGGCTGTCGCGCCGCCCGCAGTTCGGGAGCCGCCGCCGCGTACACCTCGGCGAGGGCCTCGTACAGCACGGCGGGCCGGCAGGCGCCGCCGGGATCACCCGGCACCGTCCGGCACACGGTGACCGCGCCCGCCGCGTCCGCCGCGAGGGCGTTGAGCCGCGCGAGCGCCAGTACCTGGGCGGGCGTCGGTTCCGCGGGCGGCTGCGGGACCGCCGCGTCGGAGATGGCCGAGAACAGTCGCGCGGGCAGCCGCGGCGGGAGGACCCGCCGGAGGAATCGCGCCACCGGCGCCGTGCTGGGCGGAGTGCTCAACGAACCCACCAGGCGCAGCCGTTCGGCCCGCTCCCCGGCGGGGCTCTCCTGGAGCAGCCGCAGCGCCGCCTCCCGCCAGCGCAGCGCCACCATGCGGGAGCCCACGTCCCGCAGGTGCCCCGCGATGACGTCGTCCAGCGCGCCCTCCCGCTCCAGGACCCGGCCGACGTCCGCGACCGGCACGTCGAGGCCGCGCAGCGAGCGGATCAGGCGCAGCCTGTCGAGTGCCCCGGGCCCGTACCGCCGGTGGCCGCCCGCGCTGCGGCCCTCCTCCGGCAGCAGGCCGAGGTCCGAGTAGTAGCGCACGGTCTTCACGGTGACGCCCGCCCGCTCGGCGAGCTCGCCGATGCTCCACGTCCCCTCGACGGACATCTGCGGACCTCCTGACCTGGGGCGTCGGTGTCCCTCACCGTACCGGGGCGGGTCGCCGCGCCACCGGCGTACCGGGGCGCCCGCCCGGCGGCCGGACGGCGGGCCGCGCCGGGCGCGCCGGGGGACGCGCCGGTCCCCGCATCCCTGAAATCGCCACCGAACGGTCGAAATATCGCGCTCGCATATGCCTTTCCGATTACCCGGCCCGCATTTGCCCATAGCACACTTCGGGCTCCGGGTGGGATTATATTGACAGTGCAGTTAGCGGTACGGGTTAATGGAGACGAATGGCTTCAAAGCGCGGCTCGTCGTTCTCGCGCGAGGGGGGATCGAGCCGCTCCGCTACCGGAGTCGGCGAGGTTGCCACGGTGTTGTGACAGCCCGGCCGCGAGCTCGAATCCGGTCGTGGGCCGCACGGCACGTGCGCGGAGAATGGTGGACCGGGATTTCCTTCGGAGGGACATCGATGCCCCATCTCGACTCTTTCACGATTCCGGAATTTCATCTTCCATTTGAGAACTCGAAGGACCCGGCGGCCGACCGCGCCAACGCAGAGGCGACCGCCTGGGCCGTGGACCGGGGGCTGATCGACGGCGCCTGGGAACAGTTCGCCGGCATCGGCTTCGGGCACCTGACGGCCCGGGTCGACCGCGGCGCGCCGTACGAGCGCATCGTGCTGCTCTCCGAGTGGATGGCCTGGTCGTTCGTCCTGGACGACCAACACGACCTGCTCATCAGGGAGGGACGCCTCGACGCCTGGCAGCCGGTCTCCGACGCGATCACCCGCCATGTGCGGGGCGAGCGTTCGAGCCGCCCGGGCGCGGCCCCGCACAGCGCGCTGCTCGACACCTTCGTCGAGCTCTGCGACCGGATCCTGGCCGGAATGCCCCCCTCGATCCAGGACCGCTACCGGCTCCACGTGCCACGCATGCTGCGCTCCCTGGACGAGGAGGCAGCCAACCGGCGCCCCGGCCACCGGCCCACCGTCGAGGAGTACGTCCTCACCCGCCGGCACAGCTCCCAACTCCTGCCCATGATGGACATGGTCGAGGCCGACCAGGGCATCGACGTGCCCGCCGAGATCCGCCGGAGCCCCGCCTTCCGGGAACTCGCCTGGAGCGCCATCGACGTCATCTCCTGGGGCAACGACGTGTTCTCGCTGCCGAAGGAGTACTCCTGCGGGGACACCAACAACCTCGCCGCCCTGCTGGCCGCCTGGCACGACCTGACCCTCACCGACGCCGTGCTGGCCGTGGAGGAGCGCGTCCACGCCCGCGTCGAGGACTTCCTGGCCTCCGCCCGGCGCCTGCCCGGCGCGCTGGACCGGCTCGGCGTGACCGACGCCGCCGCGCGCACCGCCGTCGACCGCTGCGTCCGCAGCTACGAGGACTGGATGGTCGGCGCCGACCTCTGGCAGCGTTACGACTGCACGCGCTACCGGGACGAGCGGTTCGCCGCCGGGCTCGAAGCCGCGTACACCCGACCGGACCTGCTCTCCGCGGCATGAGGGGAAAGCCCGTGGCCCGTACCAGCGACCGCACGTCCAGCGACGGACCCGACCGGTCCGACGGCCCGGCCCGGCCCGGCCCCGGCGGCCCGGGGCCCGCCCGGCCGGGCGCCACCGCCGTGGCCCCCATGGCGCCCGGACGGCTGCCCGTCCTCGGCCACGCCCTCCAACTGTGGCGCGGCCCCATCGCCTTCCTCGAATCGCTGCGCCCCGCCGGGGCCGTCGTCCGCGTCGACCTCGGCGGCTGGCCCCTGCACGTCCTCACGGACCCCGACCTCATCCACACCGTCCTCGTCGGCGAGGCGCAGGACTACGGTCGCGGCCGGATCTTCGAGAAGCTCCGCCCCCTCTTCGGCAACGGCATCGCCACCACCGACGGGGCGTTCCACCGCAAGCAGCGCCGGCTCATGCAGCCGGCGTTCCAACGCAACCGCATCAGCCGGTACGCGGAGCTGATGTGCCGCGAGGCGGACGCCATGGCCTCCTCCTGGTCCGCGGGCACGGAGGTCCGCGTCGACCGCGAGATGCGCCGGTTCGCGCTCTCCGCCGTCGCCGGCATGATCTTCTCCGGGGACGTCGACCAGCCCGCCGTGCGGGAGGTGCACCGGTCGTTCCCGATCATCCTGGAGGGCATGCTCGTCCGCACGGTCATGCCCAAGGCGTTCGACCGGCTCCCCATCCCCCTCAACCGGCGCTTCGACGGGGCCGCCACCCGCCTGCGCGCCATCATCGACGAGGTCGTCGCCGAGTACGGTCCCGAGGACCGCGGCCAGGACGACCTCATCTCGCTGCTGCTCTCCAGCACCGACGCCGAGACGGGCGACACGATGAGCGCCGAGCAGGTGCGCGACGAACTCATCACCATCCTGTTCGGCGGCACGGAGACGGCCTCCACCACCCTGTCGTGGATCTTCCACGAACTGGCCCGCCACCCCGACGTGGAGAAGCGCGTCCACGCCGAGGTCGACGCCGTGGTCGGTGACCGCCCCGTGCGCCCCGACGACCTCGCCGCGCTGACGTACACCCGGAGCGTCTTCGAGGAGTCGCTGCGGCTCCACTCGCCGCTGCTCTTCACCCGCCGCACGCTCACCCCGGTCACCCTCGGGGGCGTGGCCATCCCCGCCGGGGCCGAGATCGCGTACAGCCCCTACGCGCTCCACCGCGACCCCGCGCTGTTCCGCGACCCGACCACGTTCGACGCCGACCGGTGGAGCGGCGCCGACCCCTCGCGGCTGCCGCGCCTCAACAGCTTCATCCCCTTCGGCGCGGGCCAGCACAAGTGCATCGGCGACGCCTTCGCCGTCGCGGAGATCCTCAGCGCGGTCGCGAGCGTGGCCTCGCGATGGCGTCTGACCCCGGTTCCCGGCAGCGTCGTGAAGGAGGTCCCCGCCGGCATCCCCCTGCCCGACGCGCTCCCCATGGTGCCCGTACCGCGGCGCTGAGCGCGTCCCTGAGCGAGGGTCAGCGGAGAATACACCGTCGACCCCGATCGAGTGGCGATGTTTCCGAAAGAACGGTCATCGGCCGTAACAACCCGTCGCCTTGCCCTTACACTCGGCCGCACGTGCTGGAGGGGGCAAGTGATGACAACGGCCGGAGAACAGCAGGAACGGGACACCGCGCCGCTCCTGGAAGCGCCGCTGCTGGAGCGGGATTCGGAGCTCCGCGCGATCCGGCGTGCGCTGGACGGCCTGTGCGGCACGTCGGCCGACGGGGCGCACACCACGCGGCAGGGCGGCGTCCTCGCGTTCGCCGCGCCGGCGGGACTCGGGAAGACCACGCTCCTCACCCAGCTCCGCCACCTCGCCGGCGAACGCGGCTGCACGGTGCTGTCGGCGCGCGGCGGCGAGCAGGAGCGGCAGGTGCCGTTCCACGTGATGCGCCAGCTGATCCAGCCGGTCTTCGCCGCCATGGCGGAGGAGGAGCGGCGCCAGATCCTCGGCGACTGGTACGACATCGTGGCGCCCGCCACCGGCCTGTCCGCGCCGAAGGCCGGCGCCAACCCCGACCCGCAGGGCGTCCGCGACGGACTGGACTGGGTGATCACCAACCTCTCCGTCCGCAGCGGCCCCGTCGTCCTCGTCCTCGACGACGCGCACTGGGCCGACTCCGAGTCGCTGGCCTGGCTCACCGCCTTCGCCGTCCGCGCGGAGGAGCTGGGCATGCTCATCGTCGTCGCCTGCCGCCCCGACGAGCTGCCGCCCGACGCCGTCCCCCTGCACACCCTCGCCGAGCGCCACGGCTCCCGCTCGCACGAACTGGCCCCGCTCACCTCCGGCGCGGTGGCGCGGATCGTCCGCTCCGCCCTCGGGGAGGGCGCGGACGAGCTGTTCTGCCGCGAGTGCTGGGCGATCACCGGCGGCAACCCCTTCGAGGTCGTCGAGCTCGCCGCGAAGGGCCGCGACCGCGGCCTGGCACCGCGGGAGGAGAGCATCCCCCAGCTCCGCGACCTCGCCTCGGCCGTCAAGGGCAGCGGGCTCATAGAACGGCTCGAACAGCTCGGCCCGTCCGCCGTCCGGCTCGCCTGGGCCGCCGCGGTCGTCGGCACCGGAGTGCCGACCACCGTCGTCGGTACCGTCGCCGCGCTCGGCACGGCCCAGCTGGACGACGCCGTCGAGCAGCTCCAGGCGGCCCGCATCCTGACCGTGCTGCCGAGCCTGCGCCACGAGCGGGTCGTGGAGTTCTACCACCCGCTCATCGCCACCGCCGTGTACCGGTCGATTCCGCCGGGCGTCCGCGTCGGCATGCACGGCGTCGCCGCACAGGCCCTCGTCGACGAGGGGCTCGGCGCCGCGGCAGCCGCCCGCCACATGCTGGAGATGCACCCCGAGGGCGACCCGTGGGTGGTCCAGCAGCTGCGCCACGCCGCCCGCGACAGCTTCTCCGCCGGCGCGCCCGACGCCGCACGCCGCTACCTCGCCCGCGCGCTGCGCGAACCGCCGGACGTCGAGGACCGCGCCCTGGTCCTCTTCGAGCTCGGCTCCGCCAACCTCCCGCACGAGCCGGCCACCACCGTCAACCAGCTGCGCGCCGCGCTGGAGGAACCCAAGATCGAGCAGGAGCTGCGCGAGGCCGTCACCTACCGGCTCGCCCAGGCCCTCGCCCACACGGGTCAGATGCAGCAGGCCACCGACCTCCTCACCGAGGAGGCCCGCCGCACCACCAGCTCCCGCACCCGACTGCGCATGCAGGCCGAGCAGTTCAAGTGGAACGCCGTGCACGTCGACGAACACGACTCGACGGGCCGCTCGCGCCTGCTGACCACGTTCGCCAAGCGCCTCACCGGACGCGACCTCGCCGAGCGGCACATCCTGGGCCTGCGCGCCTGGGACGTCGTGATGCGCGCCGAGCCCGCCGCCCATTCCCTGGACTACGCCGAGCAGGCGCTGCGCGGCGGCATGAGCTGGACCGACCAGGACTTCGGGTTCGAGGTACCGGCCGTCGTCGCGCTCACCCTGATGTACTGCGACCAGCCCGGCCGCGCCGAGGAGCTCTTCCACGACGGCATCGCCGAGTTCGAGGCGAAGGGCTGGCGCGGCGCCCACCTCTCCTTCGCCTACACGCTGCTCGGCTACATCCGCTTCCGGCGCGGCCGGCTCGCGGAGGCCGAGGACTTCGTCCGCAGCGGCCTGCAGATCGCCGACCGCGTAGGGCCCGGCATCCCCGCGCAGTGGTACGCCGTCGGCATCCTCATCGAGACGCTCCTCGCCCGGGGCCGCGCCGACGAGGCCCAGCGCGTCGCCGCCCGGTACCGCTTCGGCGCCGACTTCCCCAAGGTCGTGGTCTATCCCGATCCGCAGGCCGTCTGGGGCAAGCTGCTGCTGGCCCGCGGCAGGACCGACGAGGCCGTCCAGCAGCTCACCGCGGCCGGCCGTCGACTGGAACGGCGCGGCACCCGCAACCCCGCGTGGAGCCCCTGGCAGCTCGACCTGGCCCTCGCCCTCGCCGACCGCCACCCGGAGGAGGCCCGGAAGAACGCCGACACGGCGGTGGCCCGCGCCCGCGCCTTCGGCACGGCCAGCGCCGTCGGGCAGGCCCTGCGCGTCGCCGCGGCGATCTCCGAGCCGGCCCGCGGCGTCGCCCTCCTGGGCGAGGCCGTCGACCACCTCGAACAGTCACCCGCGGCCTACGAGCTGGCGCACGCCCTCATCGACCACGGCACCGCGCTGCGTGCCCTCGGCGGCCTCGACCTCGCCGCCCAGCAGCTCTACCGCGGCATGGAGACCGCCGTCGCCTGCGGGGCCGACTCGCTCGCCGCCCGGGCCCGAAGCCAGCTCGCCGCAGCCGGACTGAGGCCCCGGCGTCCGCTCCCCGCCGAACGCGACACCCTCACGATCCTGGAGGAGGCCGCAGCCCGGCACGCCGCCGAGGGACTGGACAACACCGCCATAGCCGACCGGATGGGCAGCGACGAGCAGTCCGTCTCGGAGCTGCTGTCGGCCGTGTTCACCAAGCTCGGCACCGACCGGCTCGGCCTGTGCCGCGCCCTCGGCCACTGACCCCACCCGCCAGGTGGCGGACCGGCCGCCCGGGTCGCGCCCGGGCGGCCGGGCCCGTCAGGGGACGGCCCGATCCGGCTCCGGGCCCGTCACGCGCAGCTTCGACTGGCCGTGCGGCAGGAGCTCCCAGTCGTCCATGAACCGCGCCCGCAGACCGTGCTTGTGGGCCAGGCCGACCAGGGTCTCGGTCCGGTAGTAGAAGTCCTCCCGCAGCACCTGGTGTTCCCTGCCCTCGGTCCGGTCGAAGGTGAAGTCGAAGAAGCCGCCCGGCGCCAGCACCCGCCCCACGTGCGCCAGGCACTCGTCGATGACCTCCAGCGGCGAGTGCGAGAACACGCTGTGCGCGTGCACCACCGTGAAGTGGGCGTCCGGCAGGAAGTCCAGCGTCAGGTCGTCGACCGGCGTCAGGTACGGCACCCGGTCCTGCAGCCCGTACCGCACCAGCGTCCGCTTCGCCTCGATCAGGATGTCCGGGGAGATGTCGATGCCGTAGTAGTGGCCGGGCTCCAGGTGCCGGATGAAGCGCCAGCCCGCCCGGAGGTTGCCGCACCCGATCTCCAGCATCCGGTCCTCGGGCCGCAGGCCGTGCCCGAGCAGGTAGTCGAACTGCATCCGGCCGATCGCCAGCCACCGTTCGCGCGACGGCGCCCCGCCCACGGCCGCCTCCGGGCTGCGGGCCGTGTCGCTCGCCATCACCCCCCGGTAGTAGGCGACGTGATCGCCGCGGCTGCGCAGCCGCAGCCACAGGTCACGCCCGGCGCGCCGCACGTACGGGACGACCCGCTCCGGGTGCCGCACCGCGTAGCGCACCTTGTACCCGGGCCTCGACCGGTCCGTCCACGACCGCGGGAACGGGCTTGGCGGCATGGCGCCCTCCTGATGTGTGCACGTGTGGATGACTGCCGCTCCACCGTGCACCGGGTGCGTGCGGGGCGCCCGGCGCGCCACCCGTCCGGGCGCGAGGGCACCCGCACGGGGGGCGTCGACTACTCCGTCCGTGTCACCGGCGGGCGGCGCGCCCCGGCCGGGCCGTCCAGTGCGCCGGACGGGTCAGCGCGTCGGGGATCCTCGTCGCCCCGTCGCCCCGGGCGGCGTTCAGCTGCGCCTGGGTGAGGAACAGGGCGCCCGTCAGGTCCGCGCCCGACAGATCGGCGTCGCGCAGGTCGGCGCCGATGAGGTCAGCCCGGCGCAGGTCGGCGCCCGTGAGGTCGGCGGCGATCAGGTAGGCGCCGCGCAGGCTCGCACCGCGCAGTCGGGCACCCCGCAAGCGGGCGCCCATCAGGTCCGCGCCCCGGTGGTCCTTGCGCCGCCCCGGCACCTCCGCGCGGGCGAGTTCGCCGGCACGCAGCAGCAGCACGTTGACCTCGGCGCGCAGTGCCCCCACGTCGAGGTCCGACAGCTCGTCGGCGCCGCCGCGGCTCAGCGCGTCGATCCGGTCGTGCAGCCGGCTCAGCTCCGGGTGGACGGGCCGGGCGGCCGGCAGGTCCAGCGCCTCCGCCGCGTACCGCAGCAGCTCGTGCAGCTGCCGCACCACCGGGAACACCGCGAACATCGTGCGGGCCGTGTCCGGTTCGGCGCGCCAGTCACGGCCGCCGAACGTCACCTGCGACACCTTCTGTCCGGCCCCCAGACAGTCGAAGACGGTGCAGCCGGTGTACCCGCTCTCCCGCAGCCGGGTGTGGATGCCGCAGCGGAAGTCGTCCCGGAGGTTCCCGCAGGGCGTGCCGGCGGGCTTGTCGGCGGCGAAGTCGGCGGAGCGGGCGAAGGGCAGGGCCACGCAGCAGAGCCCGAAGCAGTTCGCGCAGTCGGCCTTCAGGTCGGGGCGGTCGGTGTGCGGGATGTGCGGCGGCACGGCGGTGGTTCTCCAACGGGTGTGCGGGGTGCGGGGTTCGGGTGCCGTGGCCCCGGGTGCGGGCCGCGGCGGCGCGGTGGTGGGCGGACGTACGTGCCCATTGTCCCTCCTCGGAGCAGGGGCCCGTTCGGTAACGTAGAGCCATGCCACGGTTACACGGGGGTGAGTGACGTGGGTGTGATCGCCGGCGAGGAGCGCCACCCCGGGACACTGCCCGTCCAGCACATGGGAGCCGGGGACCACGCGTTCCTCTGCTACGACCGGGAGACCCCCGGCTGGGACGTCCTCACGGCCTTCGTGTGGGCGGGACTGGCGCGGGGGGAGAAGGTCATCGTGTTCGGACCCCCGCACCTGAGCGAGACGGAGCTGCGGACGCGGCTGCGCGACGCGCCCGGCCCGCTCGTCGCCACGGGCTTCGAGAGCGCGCAGCTGGAGATGAGCAGCATGCGCGAACTGATCCTGCCCGCCCCGAGGTTCACCGCCGATCGTCAGTGGCAGCGGATCACCGAGGAGGTCGGTGCCGCCCGCGCCGAGGGGTACGGCGGACTGCGCACGTACATCGACATGGGCTGGGTCGCGGACCTCGGGGCGGACCTCGACCTGATGGTGGACCGCGAGCGCAGGGCCGGCCACCTCTTCGCCGACGGGTTCTACAGCGAGGTCTGCGCCTACGAGCGCGACCGCTTCCCCGCGCCGGTCCTGGAGGCGATGTGCCGGGCCCACCCCCGCAACCTCCTCCCGGCGCTGGGCCGGTTGCGCTGCCCGTACGGCGAGGGCGTCCTGCGGGTCATCGGCGACGCTGACACCGCCACGTACGACTGCTTCCGGCGGGCCGTGGACGGCGCCCTGCGCGACCTCCCGCAGGGCCGGCCCGCCACGGTCGACCTGCGGCGCACCGGCTACCTCGGCCCCGAGTGCGCGGCCGAGCTCGTCCGCGCCCTCACCGGCCCGCCGGCGCTCCGGTCCGTCCGGGTCCGCTGCTCGCCGGGGCACGCCCTGCTGCTGCGGCGCCTGGGCGCGGACCCGGCAGTCCTGGACACGACGGGATAGGCAGATGGCGCTGGAAACGGCCGGGAGGGTGCCCGGCAACGGAGAGGGAGCGGACATCCTGTTGCGGTGTCCGTTCGGCGGCTCGGACATCCCCCGGCTGAGGGTGCTCGCGGAGAGCCACGCGGCGCAGGCGGGCCTGCCGGAGCCGCGGCGCGGCGACTTCGTGGTGGCGGTGGACGCCGTCGCGGTCAACGCCGTGCGGCACGCGGGCGGTTCGGGGGTCCTGGTGCTCGCCCGGACCGCGCGGGAGCTGGAGTGCCGGGTCTCGGACCGGGGGCCGGGGTTCACGGAGGACGTCATCCCCGAGCTCGCTCCGGGGATCGGCGGCGCCTGCCCGGGCCGCGGACTGTGGCTGACCCGGCTGATCACCGACCGGCTGACCGTCGCCCCCGGCCCGGCCGGCGGCAGCACCGTCACCTTCGCGATGCGCCTGGACGACGGCCGCTGACGGTCGCTGACGGCCTCCCGGCCGGGGGCCGGGAGGCCGGGGGGCCGGGGGCCGTGTCAGGGGGACAGGCCCGGGGCCGGAGCCAGGGGCTGCGGCCGGGGGATCGGGGGAGCGGACGGTCAGGAGGGCGCGGCGGACCGGGCCCGGTCGATCACCGTGTCGAGGAGGGACAGCAGCGTCGCGCGCACCTCGTCCCGGACGCGCGCGTCCAGCAGCAGGACGGGCGTCTCGGGGTCGCGCAGGCGCAGCGCCGCCCTGATCTCCCCGGCGGTGTACGGCTGCCGGCCGTGGAAGCAGTTCGCGCCGACGACGAACGGCAGACCGCGGCTCTCGAAGAAGTCGACCGCGGGGAAGCCCCGGTCGAGCCGCCGGGTGTCCACGAGGACGATCGCGCCGAGCGCCCCGTGCAGCAGGTCGTCCCACAGGAACCAGAAGCGCTCCTGGCCCGGCGTGCCGAACAGGTACAGGACGACGCCCGCGTCGTCGAGCGTGATGCGGCCGAAGTCCATCGCCACGGTCGTCGCGGACTTGGCCTCGATGCCGTCGAGGTCGTCGACGCCCACGCCGGCGGCGGTGAGGCGCTCCTCCGTGCGCAGCGGCTCGATCTCGGAGACCGCCTCGACCAGGGTGGTCTTGCCGACCCCGAAGCCGCCGGCGACGAGGATCTTGACGGGGGCCGGCTCCTGGCCGCCGGGGGCGGTGTCACATCCGGGCAAGGTTGTCCCTGATTCTCATGAGCAGGTGGACGTCGGTGGTCGCGGACGCCTCCAGGGGCGGCCGGTGGTGGACGAGCCCGCGGTCCGCGAGCTCGCCCAGGAGCAGCGTCATCGGCGTCAGCCGCATCCCCATCCGGGCGGCGATCTCGGCGACCGCCCGCCCGGTCGGTGCCGGGCACAGGGCGAGGACGTGCCGCCACTCCGTGGGCAGCCCGTCGGGGGCGTCGCCGCCGACCGCCGCCGTGATGGTGGTGTCCATCGTCAGGGCGGTCCGCGGCGCGGCCGTACGGCCGTCGGTGACGGCGTACAGCCGCGGCCGGCGGCCGCCCCGGCGGTGCGGCTCGTCGGGCATTACGGGGCGGGCGGTGACGACGGCTGCGCGCGGTCGGGCGTGCCCAGCCACTCGCCGAGCGCCTGCGCTGTCCGCACCGCCTCACCGCCGAGCTCGCCGAGGCGTGCCTTGCGGTTGGTGACGACGACGAGCGTGCTGCCCTCGCCGCACCCGACGAGGCACAGGTACCGCTCGTCCATCTCGACCAGTTGCCGGATCACCCGGCCGCCGTCGACGTCGCGGGATATCGCCCGCATCGTCGCGGCGACACCGGAGGACGCCGCCGCGATGCGTTCGGCCTGCGCGCGGTCCAGCAGGTAGGCGCTGAGCATGATCCCGTCGTTGGACAGGAGCACCGCCCCCTCGATGCCGGCGATCCTGCTCAGGTTGTTGTCCAGGACGCTGTAGATCATGTCGTTCGTCGTTGTCATGGCTGATCCTGTCGGAGCTCTTCTTCCACTTTCCGGGTCCCGTCCTCGTACTCCGCCCAGGCGTCGGCCACTTCTTCGGGGCTCGCCCCGTCGTGGCCGGTGCCCGGGCCCGTCCCGGTCTCCCGGGCTGCCGCGCCGCCGTCGGCGGGGGGCGGCGTGCGCAACTGCTCGACCAGGTGCGTCTGCGGTACGCGCTCCGGCAGGGGCGGGCGGGCGGCGCCGTCCCCGCCGGGAGGCGGTGCGTCCTTGCGCCGCCGCACGGGCAGCGTCGCGCCCTGCCGCGCGGCCGGCCGCGACGTCTCGCCGCGGTCGTCCGGCCGCTGCTCGGCCGTAGCCGTAGCCGTAGCCGTAGCCGTAGCCGTAGCCGGCGCTCGGGCCGGTTCGCGCGCGGGGGGATGGGCCGGGGCCGGCAGTCGGGCGGGGGCCGTGGTGGTCGGGTCCGCCGTCCCGTCCGTCGTCTCGGGGCCGGTCGGGACGAGCAGCCCCCGCGGAACGAGCACCACGGCCGCCGTGCCGCCGTACACCGAGCGGCGCAGCGTCACCGTCGCGCCCAGCTGGTCGGCGAGGTGGCCCACCACGAACAGGCCGAGCCGGTGCGCGTTCCGCGCGAGCACCGCGTACGGCGGGGCCGAGTGGAGGCGGGCGTTCATCTCCGCGTACCGCTCCGCGCTCACGCGCGGGCCGCGGTCCTCGATCTCCACCGACAGACCGTCGGCGACCACCTCCGCCCGGATCACCACCCGGGAGCGGGGCGGGGAGAAGCGGGTGGCGTTGTCCAGCAACTCCGCCAGCAGATGGCTGACCTGGCTGATGACGCGCGCCTCCACGCTGATCTCGTCGAGTGCCTGGCGGTCGATCCGACGGAAGTCCTCGACCTCCGCCGCGGCCTCGCGCAGCAGGTCGGCGATCCGCATCGGCTCGGTGTGGGGGTCGGGGACCTCACCGCCCGCGAGGATCAGCAGGTTCTCGACCTGCCGCCGCATGCCCACCGTCAGCTGGTCGGCGCGCATCAATCCGCCCAGCAGTGCCTCGTCCCCGCCGAACGCGTCCTGCAGCTCCTCCGTCAGGGCCAGCTGGCGACTGACCAGGTTCCCGGTGCGCGAGGCGATGCCCGCGGCGAAGCTGCCGAAGCCGTCGCGTTCCGCGGCGAGCTGGCGCTGCCCGTCGACGGAGACCGCGACGACCCGGGCGAACGCGTCGCTGACCCGCCCGACCTCGTCCCGCTCGCCGCGCACCCGGGGCAGCGCGTCGTCGTCGACCGGCCTGCCCTGCCGCAGCCGCTCCACGACGTCCGGGAGGGTCCGTTCGGCGACGGTCACCGTGCGGTCGTGCAGCAGGCGCAGCCGGCGCAGCACGGAGCGGGTGGTGACCGTGACGACGGTGACGACCGCGATCAGTGCCCCGCCGGTGACGGCGACGAGCCGGGTGACCTCACGCTCCAGGTCCGTCGCCTTGGCGTCGCCGTGGGCCAGCAGGCCGCGCAGGCGGGCGGCGTCGAGGGCGGTCAGGTCGTCGGACCACCCGGCGTGGGCGGCCGTCCAGTCCTTCGCCTCCCGCGGCAGCCGCACGCCGAACGGCAGGTCCTCGTGGCCGGCGAGAACCCGGTTCTCGACACGGGTCTTGGCCTGCCACGCCTCCGAACCGGCGAGCCGGGCGTAGCGGTCGCTCTCCGCGGACGGCAGGTAGGGGACCACCCACCGGTCGTACAGGTACCGGTGCGCGCCGACCGCGTTGACGAACTCCGCGAAGCGCGTCGTCTCCAACTCCCGCGACGGGCCCGCCAGCGCCAGGAGGGTGTCCTCCCGAGCCAGCATCTCGGAGGCGGAGAACATCGTGACGAGGACCTGGCTCTCCTTGGTCAGCTCGCCGTCCTCGGTGTGGCCGAACGCGTCCTGGTAGAAGCGGATCATCTGGCCGATCACGCCGTCGTAGTACGCGACCGTGCTGTCGGGTCCGCCGGTGCGGGAGTCCGCGCGCTCACGCTGTGCACCCAGCGCGTCGAGGGCGTCCACCACCTCCCGGAGCCGGCGGTCGGCCTCCTCGGAACCCCCTCCGGCGGACGCGGCGGCGCTGCGGAACCGGTCCGCGGCGCGGTCCGTGGCTGCGCGGTGGGCGCGCAGTCCGGCGGCGGGCGCGGACGGATCGGCCCAACGGGCGGCGGCGGCCGTGCGCTCCGCCTGCATGCCCGTCATCAGCGCGTGCAGCGGCAGCCCGAGCCGCTCGCCGGCCAGCACGTCGGACCGCAGGTGGGCCGACCGCTCCAACAGCCGGTCGGCGGTCACGGTGACCAGGGTGGCCATCGCGGCGGTGGGCACGACGGCGAGCAGGACGAGCAGGGTGCGCAGGCGCACGGTGCGCCGTCGACGACGGGTCGACGGGCCTCGCGCGCCCTCGGGTCGGGTGGGAGACATCAGCCCTCGGGAGCGGGAGCGGGGACGTTCGGCCGCCGACCCGGTGCGGCCCGCGGAGGGGCTGCGGGACCCACCGGTGCGGCTGCGATGACGCGTGGGGGTGCCGATCATAACCAGCCAGGACCCGTTCAGGTCAGGTTGTCCCCATGATCGGAAAGTGGTAACCCGCGTGCGCAGCGTGGCGGGAAGTAGCCAGGATGTGGCCGATCCGATGCCGATCGGAGCCGGACCCGACCCCGATCGGTGGCCGATCCGACCCCGATCGGAGCCCGACGGAGTCCGATCCGACGCGCGGTGGGCCGGTGCTGCCCGGCGCGGGTCCGCGGCGGTGCCGCCGCGTTCATCCGTCCGGGTGCTCCCCGTTCGGCGCGGCCCGCGCTCCGCCCCCGAGGCTTCGGCGCGAATCGACCGCGCTGCTGGAGCGCGACCTCAGCGGCGCGGGCGCCCCGCGGCCCGAGCCGGTCGTGCGCTGACTCGGGGTCACCGGTCCGCCGGGCGGCACCGGGCCGCCGGGCCGAAGTGCCGGGTGCCGGGGGCCCCGCGGGAGGCCGGGTGGCGGGGCGGCATACTGGCCCGCGGCGCGGCGCGACCCTTTCCAGCCAGAGGAGCACCACATGGCCGACCAGCCCACCGTCGAGGAGAACGCCGGGAAGACCACGGGGAAGACCGCCGCGGGGACCACGGACGTGGCCATGGCGGAGGGCGCCGCCGGGGCCGCGGTGGCCGGCGCCGCCGGGCAGGCGGCCTTCCTGCCCGTCGTCGAGGTCGGTCCCGCCCACATCGCGCAGGCGGAGGCTCTGGCGGACCTGTTCCAGCAGGCCGTCGCCGGTCACCCGGCCGCCACCGGCGCCGGCAGCGACGACGGTGTCGACTTCGGCCGGATCAGCCGTGCGGCGGCCGCCGTCCCCCACGCCGGGGCCGTGCGGACCGTGCGTGGCTGGGGGCTGCGGGAGACCGCTCCCGTCGGCGTCATGGCCCTGTCGCTGCAGGAGGTCGTACGGCAGGCCCTGCCCGCGCCGTCCACCAACCCGGAGTTCTGGCGGAAGGTCGAGCGGGCGCTCACCGGATCCTTCGTCGGCCTGGGCGGACAGAGCGGCGCCCACCTGTCCTTCTCCGGCGGGACGGAGGACAGCACCGGCTACACCTGCCACCTGCTGTTCGTGCTGCAGGACGAGGAGACGGGCGACGCCGTCCACGCCGTCGCCCTCCGCCTCGACGCGACGGTCGGCCTCGACGGGGCGGCGGCGCGCGCCCTGGCGGTGGACGACGTCGTGCCGTTCGCCCTGCGGGTCGACGCCGTCGCCGTACGCCAGCAGTTGCCCGCCGCCGTCTGACGCCCGGACGACACCGGACCGGGGCCGGCGCTCAGGCGGTCCCGGGCCCGGCACCCGAGCCGGTCCCGGGACCGGGCCCTCCCTCGCCCCCGGCGGGGCGGGGGAGCAGCAGTCCGAGGGCGACCATCGTGGCGCCGAACGCGAAGTGCAGCCAGGTGTCGGGGGTGTTGACCGGCACGACGCCGCTCTCGCTGTCCAGGTCGATGATCACCCCGTACACGGACAGCGCGAGGTAGACGAGGCCGCCGACGAGGAGGAACGGACGGGCGTTGCCGGGCGTCCGCGCCGTGACGAGCGCCACGACGCCGAACACCAGGTGGACGACGTTGTGCAGGATCGACACGTGCAGCAGCCCGAGGAGCCGGGCGTCCGACTCGTGGTCGGCGAAGGCCAGCGTGTCGTAGCCGCTGGTGACGCCGGGGACGAAGCCCAGACCGCCGATGAGCAGGAAGACCACCCCCACCCACAGTGCGGCGAGTCGGACGGGGGTGCGGGACGAGGACGCCCCACGGTGTGCGCTGGTCATTGACTGGCCCTTCCCACCGGACGGCCGGCGCGGTCGGGCCGCGTCGCGCGGCGGCCGACGAGTACCCCGCCCCCGTCTCCGGTCACTTGGGCAGCCTATCCAGCGCCCGCCGCCCCCAGGGGCTGCCCCACCGGTCAGGTCGGGCTCGCGGCGGCCGGCGCGGGCTCGCGGAGTCCTCGCCGGTCGTCGACGCTCCGCGTCGACTCCCTCCTCCGCCGTGCGCGCGCACCGGATGGCGCCACCTGATCCCACCCGATCGACAGGACGTCCCCCAGGCGTCCGACCCGCCGCGGACCGGCCCTCCCCCCGCCCCCGCCCGTTTCAGGCCGTCAGCCGGGCCGGAAGCCAGCGCAGTCGGGCGGCCTGCTGGTAGGACTCACCGCCCTCGTGGTCGTTGAAGGCGTACACCTCGATCTCCTTGTCGGCGTGCGCGTACGCGTTGAACGCGGCGAACACCGTCGACGGCGGGCAGGTCAGGTCCTCCAGCGCGGCCGAGAACAGCGCGGGCGCCGTGGCCCGCGGGGCGAAGTGCACGCCGTCGAAGTACGCGAGCGTGCGCGCCACCTGCTCGACCCTGCCCCGGTACGTCTTCAGGTACACGCCTATCTCCCGGTACGGGTTCCGGTCGGTGATCGTCGTCGCCCGGGGGAAGTCGCAGAGGAACGGCACGTCGGGCGCGACCGCCGCCAGGTCCGGCACGAGCCCGGCCACGGCCAGCGCGATGCCGCCGCCCTGGCTCGCCCCGACGACGGCCGTGCGCGCCGCGTCCACCGCCGGGTGCGACCGGGCGGCCGCCACGGCCCGCACCGCGTCCGTGTACAGCCGGCGGTAGTAGTACGTCGACGGGTCCTCGACGCCCCGCGTCATGAAGCCGGGCGCGGCCGGGGCGCTGCCCACCGGGTCCGGGGTGTCCCCGCCCGCCCAGGTGCCGCCCTGCCCGCGGGTGTCCATGACGAAGTGCGCGAATCCGGCGGACGCCCACAGCAGATGGGTGTGGGGCAGGCCGCGCCCACCGCCGTAGCCGATGAACTCCACCACCACCGGCAGCGGTCCGGTGGCCGCGGCGGGGAGGACGAGCCAGCCCTTGACGGGGTGTCCGCCGAAGCCGGCGAAGGTGACGTCGTGCACCTCCACGGTGGTCAGGCCGGTGGCGACCGGCTCGAACCGGGCGTCGAGGGGGTGGCTGCCCGCCTCCGCCAGCGTCCCCGCCCAGAAGGCGTCGAAGTCGGTGGGCTCCCGGGACGAACTCCGGTACGTGCGCAGCTCGTCGAGGGGCAGGTCGAAATGCGCCATGATCGGGCGACCTCCTTGATCATCGGATCGGGACGACGCCACCGTACGTGCTGAGACCACCCGTACGGCAGGCCCTTGCGGCCCCGTCGCGGGAGCTGCTACCCCTGGGTTAGGAAAGTTTCCTTCCAGTCCTCGCTCCCCGCCCCCATCCGCATCGGAGATCCCATGAGATCGGCACGGACCTGGACCCGTGGCACCGGCGCCGCAGCCGGCGCCCTCATCACCGCCCTCCTCCTCGGACTCACCACGGCGCCGACCGCACCCGCCGTCCCCGCCGCCCCCGCCGCACAGCCGGCGCCGGCCGGCGCGACCGTCGCCGCCACCGAGACCGCCCCCGCCGCCCCCGCCGCGGCGGCCACGACCCCCGCCGCGGTCAACGGCCGGCTCACGGTCTGCGGCACGAAGCTGTGCAACCGGTACGGCAAGCCGGTGCAGTTGCGCGGGATGTCCACGCACGGCCTGCAGTGGTACCGCCAGTGCGTCACGTCCGGCTCGCTGGACGCCCTCGCCACCGACTGGAAGGCGGACGTCCTGCGGGTCTCCATGTACGTGCAGGAAGGCGGGTACGAGACCGACCCGCGCGCGTACACCGACCTCGTCCACTCCGTCATCGAGCAGGCCACCGCGCGCGGCATGTACGCCATCGTCGACTGGCACATGCTCGACCCGGGCGACCCGCACCACAACCTCAGCCGCGCCAAGACCTTCTTCACGGAGATCGCCCAGCGCCACCGCGGCAAGACCAACCTGCTGTACGAGATCGCCAACGAGCCCAACGGCGTCAGCTGGTCCCGGATCAAGAGCTACGCGGAGCAGCTGATCCCGGTCATCCGCGCGCACGACCCGAACACGCCCGTCCTCGTCGGCACCCGCGCCTGGTCGTCGTTCGGCGTCTCGGAGGGCGCGAACGAGTCGGAGGTCGTCGCCGCCCCGGTGAACGCCTCCAACATCATGTACACCTTCCACTTCTACGCGTCGTCGCACCGCGACGCGTACCTCGCCACCCTGTCCCGGGTCGCCGACCGACTCCCGGTCTTCGTCACCGAGTTCGGCACCCAGAACTACGCCGGCGAGGGCGACGACGACTTCGCGACGGCCCAGCGCTACCTGGACCTGATGGCCACCAAGAAGATCAGCTGGGTGAACTGGAACTTCTCCGACGACCACCGCACCGGAGCCGTCTTCAAGCCCGGCACCTGCGGCGCCGGCGGCCCCTGGACCGGCACGGCCTCCCTCAAGCCCGCCGGCGTCTGGATCCGCGACCGCATCCGGACCCCGGACGACTTCCCCACCGGCTGATCCGCCCCGCCCCTCCCCGCCCCCGTCCGCCGGGGACCCCTGTGGTCCACTGTGCGGGCGGGGGCGCGCCGCGCCCGCGGCCCGCGACCGGCCGACCGGTGACCGACCGCCTGCCAGGAGGAGCCTTGACCACGTACCGCCAGCCCGGTGTCGTCCTCACCGACCACCGCTTCACCGTCCCCCTCGACCACGCCGACCCGGACGGCGAGCGGATCGAGCTGTACGGGCGCGAGGTCGTCGCGGCCGGGCGGCAGGGCGTCGACGACCTGCCGTGGCTGGTGTACCTGGAGGGCGGCCCGGGCTGCGCGGTCCGGCGCTTCAGCGGCGCCCCGGCCTGGCTGGGCCGCGCCGTCCGCGAGTACCGCGTCCTCCTCCTCGACCAGCGGGGCACCGGCCGCTCCACGCCCGCCGACCGCAGGACGCTCCCGCTGCGCGGCGGCCCGCGCGAACAGGCCGCCTACCTCGCCCACTTCCGCGCCGACGCGATCGTCCGCGACTGCGAACTGGTCCGCCCCCGGCTGACCGGCGGCGCCCCGTGGACCGTGCTCGGGCAGAGCTACGGCGGCTTCTGCGCCACCCACTACCTCTCCACCGCCCCCGAGGGGCTGGCGGCGGTGCTCGTCACCGGCGGCCTGCCCTCCCTGCACGCCACCGCCGACGAGGTATACCGCGCCGCCTACCCGCGCATGCGGCGCAAGGTCCTCGCCCACTACGAGCGCTACCCGCAGGACGTCGAGGCGGCCCGGCGGATCGCCGCCCACCTCGTCGAGCACCCCGTGGCGCTGCCCGGCGGGCACCGGCTCACCGTCGAGGCGTTCCAGTCACTCGGCGCCCTCCTCGGCGTGGGCGACGGCGGCGACCAGCTCCACTACCTGCTGGAGGACGCCTTCGTCCGCACCCCCGCCGGACACGAGCTGTCCGACCCCTTCCTGGAGGCCGTGCGGGGCCACCTCTCCTTCGCGTCCCGGCCGCTGTACGCCGTCCTCCACGAGTCCATCTACGCCGACGGCCGGGCCCCGACCGCCTGGGCCGCCGAACGGGTGCGCGCCGAGTTCCCCGACTTCGACGCCGCGGCGGCGCTCGCCGGCGACGCGCCGCTGCTCCTCACCGGCGAGACGATCCACCCCTGGCACTTCACCACCGACCCCGCCCTCGTCCCGCTGCGCGAGACGGCGGAACTGCTCGCCGCCCGCACCGACTGGCCCGCCCTCCACGACACGCGGCGCCTGGCCGCCAACACCGTCCCGACCGCCGCGGCCGTCTACCACGACGACCTGTACGTCGACACGGCCCACTCCCTGGAGACCGCCCGCACCATCCGCGGCCTGCGCACCTGGGTGACCGACGAGTACGAGCACGACGGCGTGCGGGCCGGCGGCGCCCGGGTCCTGGACCGGCTGCTGGCCCTGGTCCGCGGCGAGGTCTGAGGGCGACTCACGGCGCCGCGTCGTCCCGCCCGCGGACCGTCGGCCCCGGCCCGGGCGGGACGACGTGGGGGCGCCCGGTACCGGCGCGGGGGCCGGACGGCGCCCCCGGGGCGGTGCGGGCGCCGTCCGCGGCGCGCCGCCACGCGGGGTGGCCGGCGCCGCTCGACGGGGGCAGGCCGGGGCCGACGAACCGTCCGCCCGGCGGACCGACGGCGCGTCCGCGCGGGGAGTGCGGGGTGGGCGGGGGAGAGGGCGACCGGCGGGTGACGCGTGCCCGGCCGCCCACGGCGCGCCGCCTTCCGGCAGGGCGCCGTCACGCGCCCGTGCCGCCTCCGCGTCACCGCCCGGCCCTATCCTGCGCCCATGAGTGATCAGGAGAGCGGGCCGACGTCCCGTCAGGAAGCGGGGCCGCTGCGGCCGATGCCCGAGGACTGGCGGCGCGCCCTCGTCGTCGTCGCCCACCCGGACGACCTGGAGTACGGCGGCTCCGCGGCCGTCGCCGCCTGGACCGACGCGGGCCGGGAGGTGGTGTACGTCCTCGCGACGCGCGGCGAGGCGGGGATCGCCACGCTCGCCCCGGACGTCTGCGCACCGCTGCGCGAGGCCGAGCAGCGCGCGAGCGCGCGGGTCGTCGGCGTCTCGCAGGTCGAGTTCCTCGACCACCGGGACGGCGTGGTCGAGTACGGCACCGCGCTGCGCCGCGACATCGCGGCCGCGATCCGCCGCCACCGACCCGAGCTGGTCGTCACCCTCAACCACCGCGACACCTGGGGCGGCGTCGCCTGGAACACCCCCGACCACGTCGCGGTGGGTCGCGCCACCCTGGACGCGGCGGCCGACGCGGGCAACCGCTGGATCTTCCCCGAACTCGTCGAGCAGGGCCTCGAACCGTGGGACGGGGTGCGGTGGGTGGCCGTGGCCAGCTCCCCGGAGCCGACCCACGCGGTCGACGCGACCCCGGGCCTGGAACGCGCGGTCCACTCCCTCCTGGAGCACCGCACCTACATCGAGGCGCTGACGGACGAGGATCCGGAGACGTACTGCCGCGCCTTCCTCACGGGCAACGCGCGGGCCGCGTCCGAGCGGTTCGGCGGCGTCCCGGCCGTCACCTTCGAGCTCTTCCCGCGCTGACGTGCGGGTGGCCGTCCCCGGGCGGCCACCCGGGGCCCGGCCGTCCCCTCGGACCTCGGCCGTCCCCCTCCCGGACGCCCACCCGGCCCTCGCACCGCCCCCGCCGGGCTGTGGTCGTCCCTCGTCGGACCTCGGTGGCCGCCCCTGTCGGGTCGTGGTCGTCCCTCGTCGGACCTCGGTGGCCGCCCCCGTCGGGCCTCGGCCGTCCCACGTCAGGCCCCGACCGCCGCCCCCTCGGCTCCGGGGGATCCCGGGTCCCGGGCGGGTGGCCGGAAATCCGCGGCTCCCTGTTCCCCCGTGGGCAAGCGACCGCTTAGTATGCGAGCCACTGCGGTACTGCCCGACTCTTTGTGGAGGCCCCCATGCAGGCATGGCGCGTGCACCGGAACGGCGAGCCGAGCGAGGTGATGCGACGCGAGGAGACCGACCGGCCCACGCCCGGCCCCGGGCAACTGCTCCTGAGGGTGCGGGCCGCGAACACCAACTTCCCCGACGCGCTCCTGTGCCGCGGCCAGTACCAGGTCCGCCCGCCGCTGCCCTTCACCCCCGGGGTGGAGGTCTGCGCCGACACCGAGGACGGTCGGCGCGTGATCGCCACGGCGGCGCTGCCCCACGGCGGCTTCGCCGAGTACGCCGTCGCCGACGCGTCGGCGGTCCTCCCCGCGCCCGAGGCGCTCGACGACGCCGAGGCCGCCGCGCTGCACATCGGCTACCAGACCGGCTGGTTCGGGCTGCACCGCCGCGCCGGGCTGCGCGAGGGCGAGACGCTCCTCGTCCACGCCGCGGCGGGCGGCGTCGGCAGTGCCGCCGTCCAGCTGGGCAAGGCGGCCGGCGCGCGCGTCATCGGCGTCGTGGGCGGCGCCGAGAAGGCCGCCGTCGCCCGCGAGCTCGGCTGCGACGCCGTCGTCGACCGGCGCGGCGAGGACGTCGTCGCGGCGGTCAAGGACGCCACCGGCGGCCGCGGCGCCGACGTGGTCTACGACCCGGTCGGCGGCGACGCGTACACCGCCTCGGCCCGGTGCGTGGCCTTCGAGGGCCGGATCGTGGTCGTCGGCTTCGCCAGCGGCGACATCCCCGCCCCCGCCCTCAACCACGCCCTGGTCAAGAACTACTCGATCATGGGCCTGCACTGGGGGCTGTACAACCAGAAGGACCCCGAAGCCGTCCGCCGCTGCCACGACACGCTCACCACCCTCGCGGCCAAGGGCCTGATCAGGCCGCTGGTCAGTGACCGGGTCGCCTTCGCCGACGCGCCCGCCGCCGTGCAGCGCGTCGCCGACGGCACGACCACGGGCCGCGTCGTGGTGCTCCCGGAAGGAGCCGACAGGTGACCGACGCCACCGCCCTGCGCGACCGGACGCGCGCGCTGCTCGCCGCGCACCCGCCCGCCACCACCGAACGCACCGCCTTCCTCCGTGCCCGCTTCGACGCCGGTCTCGCCTGGGTCCACTTCCCGGAGGGGCTCGGCGGCCTGGGCGCGCCCCGCTCCCTCCAGGCCGTGGTGGACGCCGAACTCGCGGCGGCCGGCGCCCCCGACAACGACCCGCGGCGCATCGGCATCGGCCTCGGCATGGCCGCGCCGACGATCCTCGCCTACGGCACCGAGGAGCAGAAGCGCCGCTTCCTGCGTCCCCTGTGGGTGGGGGAGGAGGTCTGGTGCCAGCTCTTCAGCGAACCCGGTGCCGGTTCCGACCTCGCCGCCCTCGGCACGCGGGCCGTCCGCGACGGCGACACGTGGGTCGTCGACGGGCAGAAGGTGTGGACGTCCAGCGCCCACGTCGCGCGCTGGGCCATCCTCATCGCCCGCACCGACCCGGACGCGCCCAAGCACCGGGGGATCACGTACTTCCTCTGTGACATGAGCGACCCGGGCGTCGAGGTGCGGCCGCTGCGCCAGATCACCGGCGAGGCCGAGTTCAACGAGGTCTTCCTCACCGGTGTGCGCATCCCGGACGCCCACCGTCTCGGCGGGGTCGGCGAGGGGTGGAAGGTCGCGCAGACCACCCTCATGAACGAGCGGGTCACCATCGGCGGCGCCCGGATCCCCCGCGAGGGCGGCATGATCGGCCCCGTCTCGCGCACCTGGCGCGAGCGCCCCGAGCTGCGCAGCCACGACCTCCACCAGCGCCTGCTGGACCTGTGGGTGGAGTCCGAGGTCGCCCGGCTGACCGGCGAGCGGCTGCGCCAGCAGCTCGCCCTGGGCCAGCCCGGCCCCGAGGGCAGCGCCATGAAGCTCGCCTTCGCCCGCCTCAACCAGGAGATCAGCGGCCTGGAGGTGGAACTCCTCGGCGACGAGGGGCTGCTGTACGGGGAGTGGACGATGCGCCGCCCCGAGCGCGTCGACTTCACGGGCCGCGACGCCGGCTACCGCTACCTCCGCTCCAAGGGCAACTCCATCGAGGGCGGCACGAGCGAGGTACTGCTGAACATCGTCGCGGAACGCGTCCTCGGCCTGCCCTCCGAGCCGCGCACCGACAAGGACGTCGCCTGGAAGGACCTCACCCGATGAAGGACCAGACCGACCGGACGGATCGGAACGAGCGGACGGACCGGGTGGACCTGCTGTACTCCGAGACCGAGTCCGACCTCCGGGCCGCCGTCCGTGCCCTCGTGGCCGACCGCGCCGCCCCGGCGGAGCTGCCCGGCCGCGTCGAGGACGGCGGCGGGGTTCCCGCGCTGTGGAAGGCGCTCGCCGCCGACATGGGCACCGCCGGGCTGCTCGTCCCCGAGGAGTTCGGCGGGCAGGGCGCGTCCCACCGCGAGGCCGCCGTCGTCCTGGAGGAGCTGGGCCGCGCGGTGACGCCGGTCCCGTACCTCACCAGCGCCGTCGTCGCCACCGAGACGCTCCTGGCCGCCGCTGACGGCGACGCCGCCGGCGGCGCCGCCGACCTGCTCGGCGACCTGGCCGCCGGGCGCAAGATCGCCGTGCTCGCCGTACCGCTCTCCGCCGGGCCCGACCACGCGCCGGCGGGCACCGGGACCGTCTCCGGCGTCGCGGACGCCGTCCACGCCGACGTCCTGCTCGTGGTCCGCCCGGACGGGCTGTACGCGGTCGACGCCGCCGACGCCCGGGTCGCCCCGCAGATCCCGTTCGACCTGACCCGCCCGCTCGCCACCGTGACCACCGACGCCGGCGGCACGCGCCTCGCGGACGCGGCCGGCGCGCGCGGGGCCGTGCGCCGCGGGCTGCTCGCGGGCGCCGGGCTGCTCGCCTCCGAGCAGCTGGGCGTGGCGGAATGGTGCCTGGAGGAGACGGTCCGGTACACCCGCGAACGCCACCAGTTCAACCGGCCGGTCGGCTCCTTCCAGGCGCTCAAGCACCGCATGGCCCAGCTGTGGCTGGAGGTGGTCGGCGCCCGCGCCGCCGCCCGCAACGCCGCCGACGCCCTCGCCACGGCGAGCCCCGAGGCGCCGCTCGCCGTGGCCGTCGCCCAGGCGTACTGCTCGCGCGTCGCGGTGCGCGCCACCGAGGAGTGCGTCCAGCTGCACGGCGGCATCGGGATGACCTGGGAGCACCCCGCCCACCTCTATCTGAAGCGGGCCAAGGCCGACGGGATCGCCCTCGGGTCGGCCGGCCGGCACAAGGAGGAGCTGGCCCGACTCGTGGACCTGCCCGGGCCGCAGGTCTCCACGTAAGGACCACAAGAGGAACCCACCCCTCTACGTACTGTTTAATTGCGAGTCGTTCGCAACAACAGTCGATCTTCGCGAGAGCACGAGGGGTGTGGAACCATGACCGCCCGATCCATACGCGGCATGGCCGCCGCCACGCTGGCCGGAACCCTGGCCATCACCGCGGCGGCCTGCTCGAACCCCGGCGCCGGGGGCTCCGGCTCCGCGGCGAAGGACAGCGCGGTCGTCGGCATCGCCTACGAGCCCGAGACGCTCAGCCCGCTCCTCGGCTACGGCAAGGACGGCAACTCCAAGATCTTCGACGGGCTCCTCGCCTTCGACGGCGACATGAAGCTCAGGCCGGCCCTGGCGGTCGCCCTGCCCACGGTCAGCGCGGACGGCCTGACGTACACGTACAAGCTCCGCACCGGGGTGAAGTTCAGCGACGGCACGCCCTTCACGGCCAAGGACGTCGTCTTCACCTACCGCACGATCCTCGACGAGAAGACGAACAACGCCTCCAAGACCGAGCTGGCCGCCCTGAAGGACGTCAGGGCCGTCGGCGACGACACCGTCGTCTTCACCCTCGACCACCCCTACGCGCCCTTCGCCGAGCGGACCGTCCTCGGCATCGCCCCCGAGCACGTCGCCGGCAAGCAGGACGTCAACAGCGGCCCCTTCACCACCAAGCCGATCGGCACCGGCCCCTACGTCCTCGCCGACTGGTCCAAGGGCGAGAAGATCACCTTCAAGGCCAACCCCGCCTACTGGGGCGGCGCGCCGAAGGTGAAGAAGTTCACCATGGCGATCATCAAGGACGACGACGTCCGCGCGACCCGGCTGCGCTCCGGCGACCTCGACGGGGCGATCCTCCCCCCGAACCTCGCCAAGGGCTTCAAGGGCGACGGAGCCAAGAGGACGTACGAGGCCACCACCTACGACTACCGCCTGGTGACCCTCCCCACGCACAACGAGGTGACCGGGGACCTCGCCGTCCGCCGCGCCCTCGACGTCGCCGTCGACCGCGGGGCCATGGTCGACAAGATCCTCGAAGGCGCCGGGAAGCCCGCCTACGGCCCGGTCCCCACCGACAGCGAGTGGTTCACCAAGGGCACCGAGCGCGCCCACGACCTCGCCCGGGCCCGGAAGATCCTCGACGACGCCGGCTGGAAGCCCGGCCCCGACGGCGTCCGCGTCAAGGACGGCGTCCGCGCCACCTTCCCCCTCTGGTACCTCTCCGGCGACAAGCTCCGCCAGGACCACGCCCTGGCCTACGCCTCCGACGCCAAGAAGGCCGGCATCGAGATCAAGACCCAGGCCGGCACCTGGGAGGTCATCGAACCGCGCATGAAGACCGACGCGGTCCTCGCCGGCGGCGGCTCGCCCGGCGACCCGGACTTCGACCAGTACCTGCTGCTCACCTCCTCCCTGGCCGGCGACGG
Organism: Streptomyces kanasensis; assembly: GCF_043077165.1. NCBI lineage: Bacteria > Bacillati > Actinomycetota > Actinomycetes > Kitasatosporales > Streptomycetaceae > Streptomyces > Streptomyces kanasensis. The sequence continues at coordinate 529,457 of NZ_JBIBSF010000001.1, read as the reverse complement.
CTTCAACAACATGGGCTGGTACGACAACCCGGTCGTCGACAAGGCCCTCGACGCCGGCCGCACCACCGACGACAAGGCCGCCCGCAAGGCCGCCTACGACACCGTCCAGCGGGAACTGGTGAAGAACCCCGGCTACACCTTCCTCACCCACATCGACCACCTGTACGTGGTGAACGACCGCTGGGACGGCCTGTCCACCCAGGTCGAGCCGCACGACCACGGCCTCGCCTCCGGCCCGTGGTGGAACGTGGAGGACTGGACCCCCAAGGACGCCGGCAAGTGACCCGACGCCTCCCCTGGGGCGCGATGGCACGGATGGCCGGACGGCGGGCCCTGTTCGCCGTCCCCGTCCTGCTCGTCGTGACGTTCGGCGTGTTCGCCGTCGCCGCCGCCTCCCCCTTCGACCCCGTCAAGGCGTACGCCGGCACCGCCGGACTCACCGCCTCCCAGGAGAACCTCGACCAGCTGCGGGCCAACCTCGGCGTCGACCGGCCGCTCGTGCCCCGCTGGTGGGACTGGCTCACTTCCGCCGTCACCGGCGACCTCGGCGACTCCAGCGTCATGCGCCAGCCCGTCGCCGACGTCATCACCGAACGCATCGGCTGGTCCGCGCTCCTCGCCGCCACCGCCTTCGCCGTCGCCGTCCTCCTCGGCACGGCGCTCGGCGTCCTCGCCGCGCGCCGCCGCGGCGGCTGGCTCGACCGGTGCGTCAGCTCCGCCGCGTACACCCTCGAAGCCGCCCCCGCCTTCTGGCTCGGGCTGCTCGCCATCTGGTTCTTCGCGCTGGAGCTGGGCGTCCTGCCCGCCGGAGGGCTCACCGACACCGGCAGCGAGACCGTCACCTTCGGCCAGGTCGCCTCGCACCTGGTCCTGCCCGCCCTCGTCCTCGGCCTCTCGCAACTGCCCTGGTTCTTCCTCTACGTCCGCCAGGGCGTCGCCGACGCGCTCGACGAGGACCCCGTGCGGGGCGCCCGCGCGCGCGGACTCGACGAGCGCACGGTGCTGCTGAAGCACGCCCTGCGCTCCGGCATGCTCCCCATGCTCACGCTCATCGGCTCGCGCGTCCCCGAACTCATCACCGGCGCCCTGCTCGTCGAGTCCGTCTTCAGCTGGCCCGGCATCGCCGCCGCCACCGTGCAGGCCGCCACCTCGGTCGACTTCCCGCTGCTGGCCGCGCTGACCGTGCTCGCCACGGCCGCGGTCCTCCTCGGCAACCTCCTCTCCGACCTGCTGTACGGACTCGCCGACCCGAGAGTGGGCTTCGATGGCTGACACCGTCTGGACGTCCCGCGGGCGCACCCGCCGCTCCACCCGGGCCGTACGCGTCTCCACGTCCGCCGTCATCGTCGCGGCCGTCGTCCTCGCCGTGCTGCTCGTACCGCCCCTGGTCCAGCTCGACCAGCAGGCCGTCGACCTGTCGCTGAAGCTCCGGCCGCCGTCGGCCGCGCACCCGTTCGGCACCGACGACGTCGGCCGCGACCTGCTGCTGCGCTGTGTCTACGGCCTGCGCGTCTCGCTCCTCGTCGGCCTGGTCGCCGCGCTCGTCGCCACCGTCATCGGCACGGCCGTGGGCGCGGCCGCCGCCGCCTTCGGCGGCTGGACCGACCGGCTCGTCATGCGGCTCGTCGACACCTTCTCGTCCGTGCCGCACCTGCTGCTCGGCATCTTCATCGTGGCGATGTTCCGCCCCGGCGTGTGGCCGGTCATCGTGTCCGTCGCGCTCACGCACTGGCTGTCCACCGCCCGGATCGTCCGCTCCGAGGTGCTGTCGCTGCGCTCGCGCCCCTACGTCGACGCGGCCGTCTCCGGCGGCGCCTCCCGGTGGCGGGTGACCGTCCGGCACCTGCTGCCCGCGGTCCTCCCGCAGGCCGGCCTCGCCGCGGTGCTCATGGTGCCCCACGCCATGTGGCACGAGTCCGCCCTGTCCTTCCTCGGCCTGGGGCTCCCCGCCCACCAGGCCAGCCTCGGCAACCTCGTGCAGACGGCGCGCGGCTCGCTGCTCGCCGGCGACTGGTGGCCGACGCTCTTCCCCGGGCTGTTCCTCATCGTCCCCACGCTCGCCATCGCGGGACTCGCCGGTGCCTGGCGCGAGCGGCTCAACCCCCGCCGCCGATCGGAGCTGATGCTGTGAGCCCCGTCCTCTCCGTACGGGACCTCTCCGTACGCTTCCGGATGCGCGGCGGCCGCCACGTCGCCGCCGTCAGCGGCGCGAGCTTCGACCTCGCGGCGGGCGAGTGCCTGGCCCTCGTCGGCGAGAGCGGCTGCGGCAAGTCCGTCCTCGCCTCCGCGCTGCTCGGCCTGCTGCCCGGCAACGCGCAGACCGCCGGCACGGCCGTCGTCGACGGCATCGACCTGCTCGCCGCCGACGAGCGCACCCTCGCCCGGGCCGTCCGCGGCCGGCGCGTCGGCCTCGTCCCGCAGTCACCGGCCGCCCACCTCACCCCCGTACGGACCGTCCGTGCGCAGCTGGAGGAGACCCTGCGCCAACTGGCGGGCACCCCGCGCGCGGAGCTGCGCCCCGCGGCCGTGGCCGCCGCCGGGCGCGCCTCGTTCCCCGCCGACCTGCTCGACCACTACCCGCACCAGCTCTCCGGCGGCCAGGCACAGCGCGCCGCCACCGCCCTCGCCCTCGTCGGCGACGCGCCGCTCCTCCTCGCCGACGAACCCACCACCGGGCTCGACCGCGACCTGGTCGAGCGCACCGCGGACGAACTGCGGCGGCACACCGACACCGGCCGGGGCCTGCTCCTCATCACCCACGACCTGGCGGCGGCCCAGCGGATCGCCGACCGGGTCGCCGTGATGTACGCGGGCCGGGTCGTCGAACTGACCGCCGCGGACCGCTTCTTCGGCTTCCCCGGCCCCCGCCACCCGTACGCCCGCGGCCTGCTCGCCGCCCTCCCGGAACGGGACTTCACCCCGATCCCCGGCATGCCGCCCGAGCTCGACGCCCTGCCCGACGGCTGCGCCTTCGCCCCGCGCTGCCCCTTGCGCGGCGACACCTGCCGGGCGGTTCCGCTCCTGGAGGACGGCGTCGCCTGCCACCACGCCCCCCGCCCCCACGCCGCCGAGGAGGCCCCCCGTGCTTGAACTCACCTCCCTCACCGCCGGGTACGACCGTGACGACCCCGTCTTCCGCGACGTGTCGCTCACCGTGGCCCCCGGCGAGGCCGTCGGGCTGCTCGGGCCCAGCGGCTGCGGCAAGTCGACCCTCGCCCGCGTCGCCGCCCTGCTGCACCGCCCCGACGCCGGCCACGTCACCCTCGACGGCCGGCGGGCGCGCGGCTGGCGCCACCGCGCCCCGCGCGACCTGCGCACCGCCGTGGGCGTCGTCTTCCAGCAGCCGCGCCTTTCCGCCGACCCCCGGCTGCGTCTGCGCGACCTGATCGCCGAACCCCTGCGCGCCACCGGCCGTCGCGCCGAGGCCGCCGCCCGCACGGGTGAACTGGCCCGCCGCGTCGGCCTCACCGAGGACCTGCTCGCCCGCCGCCCCCACGAGGTCAGCGACGGCCAGCTCCAACGCGCCTGCCTCGCCCGAGCCCTGGCGCTCCGGCCGCGCTGGCTCGTCTGCGACGAGATGACCGCCATGCTCGACGCGTCCACGACGGCGGCGCTGGTCGCCGTGGTCGAGGAGTACCGGCGCGAACACGGGGCCGGGCTCCTCGCCGTCGGCCACGACCACGTCCTCCTCGACCGTTGGTGCGACCGGACCGTGCACTGGGACGCGCTGACCGGCGCCACCCGCCACGAGACGGCCGTCCCGGTCGGCGTGTAACGGGCCGCCGCCGATTCCTACCCGTTCGGCCGACGCGCCGTACGGCTGTCCGGCGCCCGGCCTGGGCCAGACTGGCCGCCGAACGCCGTACGCACCGTGCGGCACCTGGCCGAGGAGGGCGACACATGGCCGTATCCATCTCCGTCTTGGTGCTTCTGCTGATCCTGGCGGTGGTCTTCCTGCGCAGCGGCGGCCTGAAGCTCTCCCACGCGGTGGTCTGCGCCCTGCTCGGCTTCTTCCTCGCCGGGACGAGCCTCGCGCCGAGCATCTACGACGGTGTCTCCGCCACCGCCGACGCGGTCAGCAGCGTCAAGCCGTAGGGCCGCCTGCCGGTCCCGCTCCGCACCGGCGCGGGACCGGCCGGGCCGCCTGACATTCCGTCAGGGGCCGACGAACACCCCGATCCCGTTCGGCACCGGCCGCTCCGCGCCCCCGCTGGGGTGGTTCAGCACCCGCACCGCGGTGGCCCCGCCGGTCCGGGCCACCAGAGTGGAGGACCCCCCGCCGTCCAGGTTGACGCCGTCCGACGCGCCCAGGTCGCCCAGCAGCCCCGCCAGTTCCACCACCGTCAGCCCCGAGCGGAACGCCGCGCCGCCGTCCAGCGCGAGGAGCAGCAACCGCCGCCCGCCGTCCCCGACGCCCGCCGCCGAGCGCACCGCGGCCGTCACCGCGTCCATCCCGGCCAGCGGCTTCCCGCCGCGCAGCACCGGGAACCCGCCCACCGCGAACCGGAAGGCGGACCCGGTGTCCGCGCCCGACGGCACCAGCCGGTGCGTCACCGTCACCCGGTCCCCCACCGCCAGCTCCCGCAGCCGCCGCGCGCCCGCCTCCCGCCCGACCAGCACCTGCGTGCCCGCCGCGACCGCGCCCGCACCCGGCGTGTCGGACACCGCCGTGACCTTGCCGCCGCGCAGCCGCACCTCGTACGTCTCCGCGCTGCACGGCGCGCCGCGGTCGGTGTCCGTGCCGCACGTGGCGCGCAGCCGGGACACCGCGCCCCAGTGCCGGGTGAACACCCCGACCGAACCGACCGGCAGCGCGTACTGGTTCAGCCCACCGAGCGGCAGCACCCCGGACGGTGTCCGCACCTCCCCCTCCAACGCCAGCTCGCCGACCCGGGCCAGGCCCCGGGCGTCGACGCCCAGCACCATGCGGGTGTTCGTCCCCGGCGGCAGCGCCGGGCCGAACCGCTGACCGCGCGGCACCGCCCCCTTGAGCGCCACCCCGTCGGCCACCGCGGGGCCGACCGGCGCGCCCGTCGGGGTCACCCCCGGATGCTGACTCTCGGAGAGGTTGAAGAAGTCGCCGTTGAGCCCGGCCACCGCGCCCGCCCCGTCCGCCAGCGCCGACAGCCTCGCCCGGGACGCCACCACGCCCGGGTACAGCAGACCGGCCGACACCCGTGCCACACCCAGGTCCACCGACACCAGGTGGACGCGGGCGGTGCCGCGCGGCGACGGCACGTCCAGCGTCCGGTACGCCACGCCCTCCGCGACGGCCCGCGCCGCCGGCGGGGCCCCCGGCAGCGGGGACGCGCCGGCTCGCGCCGGACCGGTCGCCGCGCCGGCCGCCGGGGGAGTGGCCAGCCCCGCCCCCGTCACCGCACACCCCAGCAACGCGGCGAGCACACCGGACCGCCACCACAGACGTCTCACGATCACGAACCCCCACAGGTAGGGACAACTCACTCGGGTCCCGGAAGAGTTGCCCCCCGCGCACCACGACCAACCGGCCGGCCCCGCGGCGATCCGGTGAACGTACGCCGTCCGCGCGCCCCCGCGACACCCGCGCCGGAGCCCGCGCGTCCGCCACCGCCCCACCGGTGCCCGTGCGGGGAGCGCGCGGTGCCCGCCGAATTCGCTGTCCCCGCACCCCCCGGGCGGGTGAGAATGCGGCATCACCGAAACGGGGGAACCACCATGACCGGCCCGACGCGCCCGACGCTCGACGCCCTGATACCGCCGGAGGACCTGGCAGCGGCCGTCGAGGCCGGCCACGTCACCCGCAAGCGCCACCCCGAACTGCCGCTCTCCCTGTACACCTACACGCGGACGGCGCAGTACGAGCGGGTGTGGAACCGCGTCACCGTCCGCTGCCGCGGCCTCGTCGCCGACGACACCACGGGCGAGGTCGTCGCCCTGCCCCTGCCGAAGTTCTTCAACGTCGGCGAGCACATCGCGGGACAGCCCTACGCGCCGCCGCTGCCGGACGAACCGTTCGAGGTGTACGACAAGGTCGACGGCAGCCTCGCCGTCGTGTTCCACTACGCGGGCCGGTGGCGCGTCGCCTCCAAGGGGTCCTTCGTCAGCACCCAGGCGACCTGGGCGCAGCGCCGCCTCGACGGGTGCGACACCTCAGCCCTCAGCCCCGGGACGACGTACCTCGCGGAGATCGTGTACCCGGAGAACCGCGTCGTCGTCGACTACGGCGACCGCCGTGACCTGGTGCTGCTCGCCGCGTTCGGTCCCGACGGCACCGAGACGCCCCTGGCCGGCGCCGCGCCCGCCTGGCGGCCCGTCGGCTCGGTCGTCACCCTGCGGCCCGCCCTGCCGCTCGCCGAACTCCTCGCCCTCACCGAGTCCTCCACGCACCCCGACGGCACGCCCGCCACCGGCACGGACGCGGAGGGGTTCGTCCTGCGCTTCGCGTCGGGCCTGCGGGCGAAGGCCAAGCTCTCCGAGTACGTACGCCTCCACAAGGTCCTGACCGGCGTGACCGAGCGGGACGTCTGGCGCGGCCACGGCGTCCAGCGCTTCGCCGGCCTCCCGGCCCGGCAGGTCGCACAGGCGCTGGGCTGCCCGCCGGAGTACGTCACCGCCTCCGACGGCCGGCCCCTGGACGCCCTGCTGGAACAGGTCCCGGACGAGTTCGACACGTGGGTCCGCGACGTCGTCGCACGGATCGAGAAGCAGGTCACGGACCGGGAGCGGGCGATCGACGAGGCGTACCGGTCCGTCGCCCACCTCGCCGGCGACCGCGCCGCGTTCGCCCGCGCCGTCAGGTCCGTGCCGGACCCCGCCGTCCGCCCCGCCCTGTTCCAGCGCCTCGACGGTCGGCCCACCGTCCTCATGACGTACCGTTCCGTCCGGCCGGACGCGTCCGACCCGTTCACCACCGACGAGGAGAACTGACCCCGTGTCCGCACCGCCCAGCCCGCCCGTCGTCCACGTCATGACCGGGCTGCCCGCCTCCGGCAAGACGACCGAGGCGCGCCGCATCCAGACCGCGTCCGGCGGCCGGATGCGCCGGGTGAACCTCGACGACCTGCGGACCATGCTCGACGTCCCCGACCCGGAGCGCGGCCGGTCCCGCGCGCACGAGCAGACCGTCCTCGCCGTGCAGGACGCGGCGGTCCGCGCGGCCGTCGAGGACGGCTTCGACGTCGTCGTCGACAACACCCACCTCACGCCCCACATACCCCGGCGGCTCAAGGCAGCCGTCCTCGGACTCGCCACCTTCGTCGTCCACGACCTCACCGACGTGCCGGTGGAGGAGTGCGTCCGGCGCGACGCCGCCCGCGCCCGCCCCGTGGGCGAGGAGATCATCCGCATCCTCGCCGAGAAGCACGCCGCGGCCCGCAGGGGCGGTTGGCGGCTGACCGCGGAGTGGATGAACGACCAGCCGCCCGTCGGGCCCTACACCGCGGACCCCGCGCTGCCGTCGGCCGTCCTGTGCGACATCGACGGCACGCTCGCCCTCCGCGGCGAGCGCGGCCCGTACGACTTCACCCGCTGCGACGAGGACCTGCTGAACGTCCCGGTCCGCCAGGCCCTGTGCTCCTTCCGCCGCGCCGACGGCGACGCCGTCGTGCTGCTGTCGGGCCGCGGCGAGGAGCACCGCGGGAAGACGGAGGCGTGGCTGCGCCACCACGACGTGCCGTACGACGAGCTGTGGATGCGCGCGGCCGGCGACGGCCGCCGCGACGACGTGGTGAAGGCGGAGCTGTTCGACCGTCACGTCCGCGGCCGCTACGCCGTCCGCGTCTCCCTCGACGACCGCGACCGCGTCGTCGCCGTGTGGCGCCGCATGGGCCTGCCGACCTGGCAGGTCAACTACGGCAACTTCTGACCCTCCCCGCGGTCCCGGTGCCCCCCAGGCGGACCCGGCGGCTCCGAAAGGACCCCATGAGCAGCACCCCGGAGACCGACGTCCTCGTCCTCGGCGGCGCGGGCGTCGACACGATCGTGTACGTGCCCGAACTTCCCCTGCCCCTCGCCGACAGCCACCAGATCCGGCCCGGGATCCAGACCCGGGCCGGCCAGACGGGCGACTTCGTCGCGCTCGGGCTGAGCGCGCTGGGCCTGCGCACCCACCACCTCGACGTCCTCGGCGACGACCCCGAGGGCGACCTCGTGCGCGCCCTCCACCGGGACCGGGGCATCCCCCTCACCGCCGTCCCCCTCGCCGCCGGGACGAAGCGCGCCGTGAACCTCGTCGGTCCCGACGGGCGGCGGCTCTCCCTCTACGACGCGACCCGTTGCGGGGAGTCGGACCGGCTGCCGGAGGACACCGTCACCGCCCTCGCCTCGGCGAGCCGCCACGTCCACGTCTCCATCACCCAGCCCTGCGCCCTCGCCCTCCCCGCGCTGCGCCGGACCGGGGTCACGCTCTCCACCGACCTGCACGACTGGGACGGCGAGAACCCGTACCACGAGGCGTTCGCCCTCGCGGCGGACGTCGTCTTCGTCTCCGCCACCGCCCTCGACGACCCCGAACGCACCCTGCGCGACGTCGCCGCGCGCGGCAGGGCCACCGAGGTCGTCGCCACGGCGGGGGCGGACGGCGCCTACCTGCTGGCCGACGGCGAACTGACCCACGTCCCCGCCGTGGCGCCCCCCGCGCCCGTCGTGGACTCCAACGGCGCGGGGGACGCCTTCGCGGCCGGCTACCTCTTCGGCCGGCTGACCGGCGAACCGCCCCGCAGGTGCGCCCTGTACGGCACCGTGGCCGGCGCCCACGCGTGCACGGTGCCGTCGACGCGGACCGACGCCATCGACCGCGCCACGCTGCTGGCCCGCGCGGCGGAGCCGACCGCCGAGCACCCCACCGCCTGAAGGAACGCCGCGCCCACCGCCGGAGAGCCAGGGCGGCGGGCGGGGCGGGCCCCGGCGGAGGATCCAAGATCCACAAGTGGAGAATGGGGCCTATGCCGATGACGAACCGTCCACAGGCGACCACGGCCGACGACGCCCCGCTGGTCAGCCGCGTCCTGGCCCGCGCCTTCGAGGACGACCCGATGATCCGCTGGTTCTTCCCCGACGGCGCGACGCGCGCGGCGGGGCTCGAACGGTACTTCTCCACGCTCCACACCCGCCAGTACGCCCGCCACGGCGTCTGCGAGCACACGGAGGCGGCTGCGGCCTTCTGGGTCCCGCCGAAGGCCCGGGACAAGGCCGTTCCCGACGCGGAGACCGTCCGCGACCTGCTCGACGTCCTGGGCGACCGTGCTCCCGCCTTCCGGGACGCGGTGGAGGCGGCCGGCGAGCACACGCCGCGGGAGCCGCACTGGTACCTCGCGGTGATCGGCGTCGACCCGGCCGCCCAGGGCCGCGGGCAGGGCGCCGCGCTGCTGCGCTCGGGCCTCGCCAGGGCCGACGCGGCGGGAGTGCCCGCCTACCTGGAGTCGTCGAAGCCGGAGAACCTCCCGTTCTACGAGCACTTCGGCTTCCGGGTGTGCGGGGAGGCGCGGCTGCCGGGGGGCGGGCCTGCGCTGTGGGCGATGTGGCGCGAACCGCACCGCGCGACCGGCACGTAGGGCGGCCCGGCCCCGAACGCGGGGCCGGGGTGGTGGCTCACGGCCGGGCGGGGGTCAGGTAGCCCTGGTCGAGCAGCCACCGCACGTTCAGCCGCTGTCCCGGTCCCGGGTCCAGCAGCGCGGGGTCCAGTTTGATCTGCTGTCCGCCGCCGGGCTGCCCGAACCAGGGCGCGATGCCGCCGCGCCACACCGGGAACGGCCGCTCGACCCGGTACACGCGGTAGTCGCAGGGGAAGGCCGCGTCACGGGTGTGCAGGCTCTGCGGCGGCAGGGCCCGCCGGGCGTACGCGTCACCCGCCGGGGCGAGGTAGGCGCCGTACTCGGAGCCGAACCGGTCCAGCCGATCACCCGGGCGGAGCGTCGCCACGCGCCGGTCCACTTCACCGTTGACCTCGGCGAACCCGTCGTTGGGCGGGTACTTCCACCCGGCCGGTCCGTCCGGGCCCTCCTCCTTCCAGTACGTGGCGAGGAACGCCTTCGGCGACATGCCACCGGTCCGCCGGTAGCCGGTGAGCAGCGGACCGACCGGCTTCTCGGGCGGGCGCGGCAGGTACTTCGGGCCGAGACGGGCGTCCCCCTGGAACTCCCCGCTGCACGCGGCGGGACGCTCCTCGCGGGGATCGGCGGGCGGGGGCGCGGCGGCGGCGGGCGACGCCGGTGCCGACAGGGCGGTGAGGCTCAGGGCCAGTGCGGACAGGAATGCGCGCAGTCGGTCCACGTCGCGGTGCTCCTCGGGTGGGGCTGATGGTCCTGACGCACCGTAGTGGCGCGCATACGGCCGCCGTGCCGGATCGGGGGTACGTTTCCGGCCGATCTCCACCCCTCGTCAGGTCGGCCGTCGCCGCGTCAGCCGGCGGCTCCTGACGGGACGTCATCCATGCGGGCGGTGAGGCTCGTGGGTGGTCTCCAGGCGGGCCGCCGCAGTGCCACGGTCCTTGGTGCGTCCGGCCCGTGGAGTGCGGCCGGGCGGTCCGGCGGCCGGGCGGGCCCCACCAAAGGGTCCCCCGTCGCGTACGGCGGCTACCTGACCCACATCCACCTCTCCTCCCCGGACGACCAGGTGCCGGGCGGGCCGGTCTGCTGAACCCGGTCGACCGGCCGGGGTCGGGCGGGGCCGGCCGATGGGTCGATGCCCCACCACGCCGCCGCCGTGACGGCGAGGAGCGCCGTCACGGTGGTGAGCAGCAGGGCCAGCGCCTCGGCGCGGGACGGCACGGACGGCATGGTGGCCTCCGGACGGGTCGCCCGCCCCCGGTGCGCCGTGGAGCGCGGGCGCCCGGTGCGCACCGGGGGTGGGCTCGTGGGGACGGGACAGTCGATGATGTGGACGGGCGGGTGGACGTGGTGGCCGTCGGTGCCGCCGACGCCGTGGGAGTGCTGCTTCCAGCGGGTGCCGAGCGCCATGGAGGCGCAGCCGGAGCAGTCCTGCCGGTGACCGGCCTTCCCGTACGTGTGCTGGGCGTACGGCACCGGGCGGCCGTTGTTCGCGGTCAGCCAGGTCTTGGCGCGCTCCGGTACCTGGGCGCGGGTCAGGGCCGGCGCCACCGCCTCGCCGGCGGCCGTACGGACGGTGGTCCGCTCGGTGGGCGTGGCCGCCGGCGCCTGGGGGGCGTCAGCGCGGTGGACGCCGGGCACGCCAGGGCGGTCAGCGCGACCGCACCCCAGGCGCGGGCTCCGGTCTTGTTCGGGGTCTCGGACACGACTGTCTCCCGTGGTCGCGGCGCGTTCGCCGGGCCGGGCCGCGGTGGCCGGCGATCAGAGCTTTGCGACGGTCCGTCACCCTTCGCAAGAGTGTCCCGTTTGCTTCACTGATGTCGGGATCCCTAGGGTTCTGACCTGCTGGGACGTCCTCGTCCCGGGACCGGGAGCGGAGTGTGGGGCGGCGGTCGGACCGCGTGCGGAGGAGGCGGGCCATGGCGGTGGACGGCGAACGGCCCGAGGGGGCGCCGGCGCGGCGACTGGGCGCGGCCCTGCGTGCCCTGCAGCAGCGGTCCGGGCGCACGCTGCGCTCGCTGGAGGAGGACGTGCCGATCAGCGACTCGTCGCTCTCCCGGTACTTCCGGGGGAGCACGGTCCCGCCGTGGTCGACGGTGCGCGACCTGTGCCGGGCGCTGGGCGCCGACCCGGCGGAGTACCGGGCCCTGTGGGAGGCGGCGGCCCGGGGCCAGGCGGCCGGACCTGACGCCGACGCCGCGCGGGCGGGGACAGCCGGCGCCGGGGCGCCCGGACCCGGGGCGGCCGGCTCCCGAACAGCCGGCTCCGGAGCCTCGGGCGCGGCCCCCGGGCCGGGTGACGGACCGGGCGGCCGCATGCGCCGGTGGTACGGCGCCGCCCGCGCGCGGCTGCCCGGGCGCCGGGCGTGCGCCGCGGGCGGCGCCGTCGTCGGCGTGCTCTTCGGGGCCCTGCTGGCCTCGCTCGCCGTGCCGCAGGCCCCCGCCTCCGCCCCCGGCGCCCCCGGACGGGAGGGGCCGGAGCCGGGGAGCACGGCGGGGCTCCCCCGGCACGCCCGGATCTTCGTCAGCCGGGAGACGGGCCGCTGCCTGGACGACAGCCTCGACGAGCGGCTGCGCACCTACAAGTGCAACGGCATGAGCTACCAGTGGTGGACCGTGCACACCCTCGCCGACGGCTCACGGCGGCTGCGCAACCACGCCACCGGGCGGTGCCTGGACGACGGCGCCGCCGGTCTCCGGGCGGTCCGCTGCGCCGGGGGCCGGACCGGGCCGCAGACGTGGTCGGTGACGACCTGGAGCGACGACTCCGCCGAGGTGAGGAGCCGGGTGACGGGGAAGTGCCTGGACGACAGCGGCACCGGGCTGCGCACCCTGCCGTGCGACCGGACCGACCGCCAGAAGTGGGGTTGAGCGCGCCGACGCGCATCGACGGCGCGGGCGGCCGCACCGCCGTAGCGTCGGACCGCCGTGAAGCCGCACCGCCGTACCGCCGCACCGTCGCTCCCGCCCCGCGCCGCCGTAGCGTCGGACCGCGGCCCCGACCGTCGGGGCCGCCGTACGCCGCTTCGGCCCCGCGCCGCCCTGCCGCAGGCCCGTCCCGGCCGGCCGGGACGGGCCCCGGGACATCAGGTGAGGCCGACCGACTCGCGGTGGTCGTCGCTCCACAGGTCCTCGTCGCCGTCCGGCAGGAGCAGGACCCGGTCCGGGCGGAGCGCGTCCAGGGCCCCCTCGTCGTGCGTGACCATGACGAGCGCTCCGGGGTACGAGCCGACCGCGGCGAGGACCTCGGCCCGCGAGGCGGGGTCGAGGTGGTTCGTCGGCTCGTCGAGCAGCAGCACGTTGGCGCCCGAGTGCACCAGGCCGGCCAGGGCCAGCCGCGTCCGCTCCCCGCCGGACAGCACCCCGGCCGGCTTGTCCGCGTCGTCCCCGGTGAACAGGAACGCGCCCAGTACGCCGCGCACCTCGCCGTCCGTCAGGTGCGGCGCCGCCGCGGCCAGGTTGTCCCGGACGGTGCGTCCCGCCAGGAGCGTGTCGTGCTCCTGCGCGAAGTACCCCAGCCGCAGCCCGTGCCCGCGCACCACCCGGCCTCCGTCCGGCACCTCCACGCCCGCCAGGATCCGCAGCAGCGTGGTCTTCCCGGCGCCGTTCGGGCCGAGGACGACCAGGCGGCTGCCCCGGTCGACGGCGAGGTCCACGCCCCCGAGGACCGTCCGCCCGCCGTACGCCTTCGTCAGGCGGACCGCTCCCAGCGGCGTCCTCCCGCACGGCAGGGGTTCGGGGAGCCGGATCCGGGCGACCTTCTCGGCGCGCCGCGCCGGTTCCAGCGCGGCCAGCATCCGGTCGGCGCGCCGCGCCATGCTCCGCGCCGTGACGGCGGTGGACGACCGGGCCTTCATCCGGTCCGCCTGGGCGTGCAGCGCGGCGGCCTTGCGCTCGGCGTTCGCCCGTTCCCGGGCGCGGCGCCGCGCGTCGGCGTCCCGCTGCGCGAGGTACGCCTCCCAACCGGTGTTGTGGACGTCGACGCGGGCCCGGTCGGCGTCGAGGTGGAACACCCGGTTCACGACGTCCGCGAGGAGCGAGGTGTCGTGGCTGATCAGCACCAGCCCGCCCTGGTGGCCGCGGAGGAAGCCGCGCAGCCAGGCGACGGAGTCGGCGTCGAGGTGGTTGGTCGGCTCGTCCACCAGGAGCGTGCCGCGGTGCCCGCCGAAGAGGACGCGGGCCAGCTCCACCCGGCGGCGCTGCCCGCCGGACAGCGCCCCGACCGGCTCGCCGAGCACCCGGTCGGGCAGCCCCAGCCCGGCCGCGACCCGCGCGGCCTCCGCCTCGGCGGCATAGCCGCCGCCCGCCTGGAACGCCGCCTCGGCGCGGCCGTACGCGCGCATCGCCCGCTCCAGCGCGGCCGGTCCGGTGGCGTCCGTCATGGCGGCCTCGGCGGCGCGCAGTCGGAGCAGGGCCCCGTCGAGGTCGCGGGCGGCAAGGATCCGGTCGGTGACCGTGACGGCCGGGTCGGCGGCGCGGGAGTCCTGGGCGAGGTACCCGACGGGGCCGGTGCGGGTGACGGTCCCGGCGGCGGGAGCGGTCAGACCGGCGAGGGCGGTCATCAGGGTGGTCTTGCCCGCGCCGTTACGGCCGACCAGGCCGACGCGGTCGCCGCGGGAGACGGTGAAGGAGACGTGGGACAGCAGCGTGCGCGCGCCCGCGCGCAGCACGACATCACGAACGGTGATCATGGGGTGGACGCTCCGTGAAGGATCGAGGACACACTTCTGGTGGGGAAGCGGGTCCTCGGCTAGGAGATGCGGGGCGTCGACATGCGGCCAGGGTAGGTGCCGCCCGTACGGGCCGCACGGGATTTTCCGTGCCGCGCGACCGGCGGTCGGGCGTCAGGCCGAGCGGTGCAGGTCCTCCGCCCGTACCGGCTCGGCGAACGGCAGCCCGCGCCCGTACCGCTCCAGCTCGTCCAGCGCCGCGTGCGCGAGGCGGCCGAGCTCGTTGCCGAGGGAGCCGGCGACGTGCGGGGTGAGCAGCACGTTCGGCAGGTCGTACAGGGGGGAGTCGGCCGGCAGCACCTCCGGCTCCGTCACGTCGAGGACGGCGTACAACCGCCCCGACACCAGCTCCGCCGTCAGGGCGGCCGTGTCGACCAGCGCGCCCCGCGCGGTGTTCACGAGTGTCGCCCCGTCCCGCAGCAGCGCCAGCCTGTCCCGGTCGAACAGGTGACGCGTCTCCGGCAGCTCCGGCGCGTGCAGCGTCACCACGTCACTGGAGCGCACCAGCGTGTCCAGGGACACCGGCCGCGCACCGAGCCGGGCGGCCTCACCGGCCGGGAGGTACGGGTCGTGGAGCAGCAGGTCCAGATCGTACGGGCGCAGCAGCTCGATCACGCGCCGCCCGATCCGGGACGCCCCGACGACCCCGACCGTCCGCCGGTGGTTGCCCGCCCCGGAGAGCAGGGCGAGCGCGTCGACCGGACCGCGCCGCTCCCGGTAGGCGCGCCGGGCCTCCAGCACCCGCTTGCCCGCGAAGAGGACGGAGGCGACGGTGTACTCGGCGACGGGCCGGGCGTTGGCCGCGGCCGCCGACGCGACCACGAGGCCCCGCTCCCAGCAGGCGTCCGTGACGTGGTGCTTCACCGATCCCCCCGCATGCACGACCGCGCGCAACCGCGGCATCCGCTCCAGCGCCGCAGCGGTCAGCATCGGGCAGCCCCAACCGGTCAGCAGCGCCTCGGCCCGCTCCAGCGCCTCCGCGTGCGCCGGGTCGGCGAAGTCCCGCACGACGAGCGCCGGATCGGTGTCCGCGACGGCCGCCAGCCGCTCCAGCGTCGCGGCGTCGAACAGGGCGTCCCGCACCGGCGGGTCCATGGCCAGCACGGTCCTGGGCCGCCGGCCGGGGGAGGGTCCGGTCGAGGGTCCGGGCGTCTGCGCGGTGGGCGGGATCGTCGGCATGGCTGCTCCTGTACGAAGCCCCGGCGAGGCACGGGCGGCGGGGCGGCGCCCCCTACCGGGACCGTAACCGCCCGCGGCCCGGCGCGGAATGACGCACCGTCCGGGTGCCGTTGCCGGTGTCGGCTCCGGGGGGTGTCGGCTCCGGGGGGTGCCGGGTCCGGGGCCGGTGTCGGTCCGGAGGTGGTGTCGGTCCGGAGGTGGTGCCGCCGGGGCCGGCGGGTCACGGCCGGCCCGGGTCCGGGGTGTGGCGGACCTCGACCGCCGGGTCGACCGCCCCGTCCAGCTCCAGCACGGCGATCTCGTTGCGCCCGGCCCGCAGCAGCGGCCACGGCAGGTACAGCGTCCGCTGGGGCCCCCGCTCGGGCCAGTACCGCCCCAGGCAGAAGCCGTTCACCCACAGGTACCCCTTGCGCAGCCCCGGCAGGGCCAGATGCGCGTCGGCCGGCGCGGCGACCTCCAGGGACCCGCGCAGGAAGACCGGCCCCACCGCCTCGGGCCCGCCCGCCCGCGCCTCCCACGGCACCCGCTCCGGCGTGCCGTGGCCCAGCTCCACCGCCCGCGCCGTCCAGCCGTGCAGCAGCTGCCGGTCGTGCAGGACCCGGCGGACGCCCTTGCGGTCACCGATCCCCACGCCGTAGTTGACCCGCCCCATCGACTCCACCAGCAGGGCCAGGCGCGCCCCGCGCGCGGGCACGGCCAGGCCGTCGAGCGACTCGGTGGCATCCCGCTCCAGCACCCCGGCGGGCCGCCCGTCGACGAGGACGTGCGCCCGGTCGGCGAGCCCGTGCACCGAGAGCGGGTACGGGCCGCGGGGACCGGGGACACGGGTCTCGTACAGCACGAGCCCGTGCGCGACGCCCAGTTCCTCGAAGGAGGGCGGCTCGGGGGCCGCCACCGGCGCGGCCGCCATCACGTCCAGCACGTCGAGCAGCGCCACGGACCCCGTCAGCGCCACCCGCGACGGCGGCAGCAGTGGGGCGGGCGGCTCCGGCTCGGGCAAGGGACCGTTCGCGTGGGCGGCCAGCACCTCGCGGAAGGCGTGGAACTTCGCCGTCACCGCGCCCCGTTCGTCGACGGGTGCGTCGTAGTCGTAGGAGGTGACGGTCGGTTGGTAGCCGGCGCCCGTGGCAGGGTCGGCGGTGTTTGCCCCCGCCCAGGTGGAGAAGTTCGTCCCGCCGTGCGCCATGTAGAGGTTGACGGAGGCGCCCGACTCCAGGACCGCGGCCAGCTCCGCGGCCGCCTCGGCGGCGTCCCGCGCCACGTGCTCCTCACCCCAGTGGTCGAACCACCCGCACCAGAACTCCATGCAGAACGGCGGGTCGTGCGGTCGCAGCCGCCGCAGTGCGGCGAACGCCTCGTGCGGCCGGCTGCCGAAGTTCACCGCGGCCGGCGTGCCGGGGTGGGTGCCGCCGGTCAGGAAGACGTCGTCGGGCCCGTCGGAGGTGAACAGCGGCACGTCGACGCCGCGCGCCCGCAGGCCCGCCGCGAGGTGCTCCAGGTAGCCGGTGTCGGAGCCGTAGGACCCGTACTCGTTCTCCACCTGCATCATCAGCACGTGCCCGCCGCGCGTCACCTGGTGCGGCGCGAGGACCGGGACCAGCCGGTCGTACCAGCGGTCCACGTGCGCCAGGTAGGCCGGGTCCCGGCAGCGCAGCGCCCGCACCTCGCGGTCGGCCGCCAGCCACCAGGGCAGTCCGCCGTTGTCCCACTCGGCGCAGACGTACGGGGACGGGCGCACGATCGCGTACATGCCCTCCGCGCGCACCGCCCGCAGGAAGCCGTCCAGGTCGGCGGGGCCGCCGAAGTCGTACTCCCCGGGACGCGGCTCGTGCAGGTTCCACGGGACGTACGTCTCCACGGTGTCGAGGCCCATGGCGCGCAGCGCGCGCAGCCGCTGCGGCCACTGGGGCGGCAGGACGCGGAAGTAGTGCAGAGCGCCGGAGAGCACGCGGAAGGGGCGGCCGTCGAGGAGGAACCCCCCGGGGGTCACGGCGAACGGCGGCACGGGCACCTCCGGCGGGACGCGGGCGCCCCGCGGCACCCCGACGGGCGGAGCCTAACGACCACCCGCCACCGACGACAGCCCCCCGAACCCGCCCCGCCGTGTGCGCGCCCGCCCCGAGCCCGCCGTCCCCGGGCGCGCCGCCGAGCCCGCCGCCCCCGGGAGCCCGCCGCCCCGGGGAGCCCGCCGCCCCGGGCGTCCGCCGCCCCCCGATCCTGCCCGCGGAGCCCGTCGCCTCCGGGCCTGCCCCTGGGGAGCCCGTCGCCCCGGGCCCTGCGCCTCACTCCGGCCCGCGGGCCCGCCGGCCGGCCGAACGACCGCACAGCCCCGACCGGCCCCCGACCGCCCCGCCGGCCGCGCCCCGACCACCCCGCCCCGACCACCCCGCCGGCCCGGCCCCGTCTGCGCGGGCGGGGCCGGGCCGACCCCCGCGCCGTCATCGAGCGGCGCCCCTCCGTCACCGGAACCACTCCCACGCGCGTCACCCCGCCGCATCCGGCCACCGGCACCAGGAGTACGCGGGCGGGCAGCTCCTCCCCACCCGACACGCACGACCCACGCGTGTGGGCGGAGGGAGCCCGGGTAAGCGGACGCCCTGACCGTTCGAGAGGAGCCGAGTCGTGCTGATGGCCCACCCCGCCGTGCTGACCAAGCTGATAGAGGAGTACGACGCGCTCAGCAAACTGGACGCCCACAACGGCACCCCGGCCGTCCGGCAGCGGCTGGCCGACGTCGCCTACACGCTGTGCGTCTCCACCGGGACCAAGGACGTCGACGCGGCGCTCGTCGCCGCCCGCCACCAGCTCCCCGGCGCCCGCCCCGAAGACGACTCGCTGCTCACGGCGTGACGCGGCGGGCCCGCCCGGACGTCCCGGGGCGCCGGGGGCGACCCTCGGGACCCCGTACGGTCAGTCGGCCTCGGGCGGGCCGAGGTGGAGCAGGCACACGTCGTCGCGCCGTGTCGGCGACAGGTCGGCGGTGAGCCGCAGGGTCAGGTGCTCGGCGCCCTCCTCGTCGTTCACCGCCCCGGCCGCCACGGCGGCGAGGCGGGCGAGGCCCTCGACGATGTCCTCCGCCGGCCGCTCGACGAGCCCGTCGGTGTACAGCAGCAGGTGGTCCCCGGGCCGGAGCGTGAACCGCTGCTCCTCGTACGAGCACTCCGTGGTCGCGCCCAGGATGATCCCGGCGGGCGGTTCCAGGAAGCGGGCCGTGCCGTCCCGGACGAGCAGCGGCGGCAGGTGGCCGGCCTGCACCCACGTCATGGTCCGGTCCCACGGCTGGTAGCGCGCGAGGATCATCGTGGCGGTGGTGTGGCGGCCCTCGGCCGCGTGCATCAGCAGCGCGTTGAGCCGCACCAGGGCGTCGGGCAGGGGCGAACCCGTCACGATCATGCCCTTGGCGGAGAACCGCAGCTGCGCCATGGTCGCGACGGCGCCGATGCCGTGTCCGGCCACGTCCCCGATGACGAACAGGCCGCTGCCGTCGGGCAGCCCGATCGCGCTGTACCAGTCGCCGCCGACGCTGAGCCCCTCTTCCGACGGCAGGTAGAACACCTCGGTGCGCAGTCCGGCGACCGTGAGCGTCCGCTCCTGCCGGGGGAGCAGCGCCTCCTGCAGGCTCTTCGCCAGCGCGCGCTCGGCCTGGAGCAGGCCCTGCTGCACGAGGAAGGCCCGCTCGGACTCCAGCAGCGCCTGCTCGGCCCTGCGCTGCGCCGTCAGGTCCTGGTAGAGGGCGTGCACCTCGATGGCCGTGCCCGCGGGGTCGGTCACGGCCTCCGCGACGAACCGCACGTGCCGCACGCCTGACCCGGTCGCGATGCGGAACGTCCGGTCCAGCGGGCGGGCCTCCTCGCGCAGGCGCCGGGCGGCCTCCGTCAGGGGCGGGACGTCCTCCGGAACGACGTGCAGGGCCAGCTCCTCCCAGGCCACCGGGCCGTCGGCGGGGTCCCGCCGGAGGATCAGGTACGCCTGCTCCGACCAGGTCGCCGTGCCCGTGAGCAGGTTCCACTCGGCCCAGCCCAGGTCGCCCAGGTGCTCCATCTGGTACAGCCTGCGGGCCTCCCGGACCAGCGGGTCGTGGCAGGCCCAGGAGACGACGAGCCGCCCGCCGAGGCGCACGGCGCGCACCGTGCACGACGACTCGCCGGGCAGTCCGGCGGCGACCTCCTCGTACGTGAACGACCCGCTCTCGTACGGTGTGCCCGTCAGCAGCGCGTCGCGGTAGCCCTGCCACAGGTCGGTGTCCGCGACCGTCGGGTAGGTCTCCAGGACGCGCCGCCCCAGCAGCTCCCGGCCGCGCCGGCCGACGGAGTCCACCGACTCGGGGGCGGCCGCGTCGATGCGGTAGTCCGCGACGTCGCCGTCGGGCGACCACAGGGGCGTGAGCAGGACCGCCGGCATCGGCAGGGTGTCGAGGACCGTCTGCACCACACCGGCGTCCGGAGCGGCGGCACCGGCGTCAGTCGCCTCCGCCGGCCCCGTCCCGTATCCCGGCACCCGTCCGCCGGCCGTGTCCGCCGGTCCGGCCGTGACGTCCCGCCCCTGCGGGAGGGTCCCGAGCGGTGGGGCGGGGGAGGAGCCCCGGCGGGCCCCGCCGCCCAGCACGCTCCAGCACTCGTCGGTGACGGTGCGGCCCCGCTCGCCGGCACGGCGGGCGAGCGCGGCGCCGGCCGCCCCGGCCGACAACCCGTCGCGCCCCATGAGCACGCCCTTGGCACGCTCGTGGACGGCGGCGGTGGCCAGCGTGTCCTCCAGCTCCTCCACGCGGGCGCGCAACCTGGCCACCTTCCGGGCGAGCGCCTCCACGTCGGAGGTGTCGTCGTCCGTCGGCACACGCGGGTCTTCCACCCTCCGAGCATCGCACACGCCCCTGGGCCACGCCCCGGCTCGGGGGCGTACGCCATCCGGCCCCGCGCCCCCGCCGCCACGTGCACCGCAGCGGCCCGCCGCCTGCGCCGTCACGATCCGGCGGCTGCCCCGACCGCGCCCGCGGAGTGCGCGACCGTAGCGGCCGGCGTCGACGCGCGCGGACGTGCGGGGTGGGGACGCCTGCGGTAGACACGGGTGCGTGCAGACCTTCCTGCCGTACCCGTCCTTCGGGGACTCCGCCCGCGCCATGGACCTCCGACGCCTGGGCAAGCAGCGGGTGGAGGCCCTCCAGGTGTTCCGCGGGCTGACCGTCCCCGGGTACGGATGGCGCCGGCACCCGGCCGTGCGGATGTGGATCGGCTACGAGGAGGCCCTGGTCCGGTACGGCCTGGAGGTGTGCGAGGTCTGGACCGCGCGGGGCCACCGCGACACCTGCGCCGACTCGCTCCTCGCCGGGTACGGCGAGCTGCGCCCCGACGCGCCCGTGCGTGGTCAGGACGAGCTGGCGCGGGCGGGGGAGGTGCCGCCCTGGCTCGGCGACCCGCTGTTCCACCGCAGCCACCAGTCGGCGCTCGTCCGCAAGGACCCCGGGTACTACACGGAGTGCTTCCCCGGCGTCCCGGGCGACCTCGACTACGTCTGGCCCGCGTCGGACCGCGACCCGGAGATCCGCCCGGGGACCGCCCCGAGCTGACCCGCCCCGGCGCACGCCCCGTCGGGGCGGGGAGAGACCCGCCGCGGGGGTCAGGGCCGTCTCGCGGAGGCCCTGCGCTCGGGCGACGCCCCGGGAGGCCGCCGGGCGGGAGCGTACGCCGCCGACGGTCACGCGGTGCGCCGGCCCGTCGGGCGGGACCACCGGCGCACCACACTCCCGGGCCGTGCGGGGAGCGGCCCGTCCCGGGCGGGGTGGCCGGGCCGGTCTTCGCTCGCGCCGGCCACGGCCGGGGGTCCGGCGGGCCGACGCGCATCCGCCCGCCGGTACCGCTGGGAGCCGCCGGGCCCGGTGGCGGCCGCCGGGCGGGTGGCGCGGCACGCGCGGTGCGGTGCGGGTCGTGCGGGTCCGCGGATCGTGCCCCGCCCCGGCCCCCTCAGTAGGTGTTGCGTCGGCGCAGCCGTCCCGGGCGGCCGTCCGGGTCGACGAGCAGCCGGTACGCCGGGGTGGACAGCGCCGCCGCGAGCGGTGACAGCCGGGGGGTCCGGTACGTCCGCAGCCGGCCCGGCGGGCGCGGCCCGCGGCGGCCGCCGGCGTGCCAGTCGTCCAGCGCGGCCGCGGACGCGGCGAAGGCGCGGAAGGTCTCGGCGGGGTCGCACAGCGGCTCCGGGTCGTCCGGGGAGGCGGGCTCCGCGCGGTCCAGATGCTCTCGCGCGAGGGTCAGCCGCAGTTCCCGCGCGTAGCGGCGCGCCCCGTCGCCGAGGCCGCCCGGGTCGCGCGGCTCACGGGGGTCGGCCGCCTCGTCCAGGACGGCGCAGCTGAGTTCGGAGTCGTGGGTCCACGAGCGCAGGTTGACGTTGTCGGAGCCGACGACCGCCCACACGTCGTCGATCACGCAGACCTTCGCGTGGACGTACACGGGCGTCCCGGCGTGGTTCTCCAGCCCGTACACGGCCACCCGGTCGCCGCCGGCCCGGCGCAGCCCCTCCAGCGCGGCGATCCGGCCGACGAGGCTCGCCGGCAGCGCCAGCCGCCCGTCGGACTCGGGGAAGGACGGGACCACGGCGACCAGCCGCAGGCCGGGGTGGACGCGGAGGGCGTCGGCGAAGCACCGCACCACGTCCGTGGACCACAGGTACTGGTCCTCCAGGTAGATGAACGACCGTGCGCGGCGCAGCGCCTTGAGGTAGGCGCGCGCGATGCTGCGCTCGCCGTCGGGGGCGAAGTCGTACCCGTGCACCAACCGCCGCGGGTAGGTGCGCAGCACCTGCACGGTGCGGGTGCCGCGGGGCGGGGGGTCGGGCAGTTGCGGGGGCAGCGGGTCGGCCCGGGTGTCCTCGTGGCGCAGGAGCCCGCGCAGCCGGGACAGGGGGCTGCGGGTGAGGGGCGCGGGGTCGTCCCACCGCTCGCGGAAGCACGCCTCCACGTCCCCGACCGCCGGGCCGCGCACCGCCAGCTGGATGTCGTGCCACGGCGGGTGCGGCCCGTACGCGTCGGCGATGGGCAGCGCCTGCGGGTCGCCCAGGTGCTCGGCGTCGTCGCGCCGGTTGTGGCACAGGTCGGTGCTGCCGACGAAGGCGACGTCCCGCTCGGGGCGGTCGGGGTGCCGCAGGACGACGTACTTCTGGTGGTGCGAGCCGCCCGGGCGCACCCGCATGTCGAGGAGGTACTCGCCGCCGGCCGCCTCGATGACCTCGCCCAGGTGCCGGTTCTGCTCCGCGCTGAAGCGGAAGCGGTCCAGGTGCGAGCGCCACACCAGGCCCTTGACGATCACACCGCGGCGCGCCGCGTCGGCGAGGACGGCCCCGATCCCGCTGCCCTCCCCGTCCAGCCGCTCGTCGGGGTCGCCGCGCCAGTCGGTGAAGAGGCACAGGTCACCGGCGCGCTGGGCGCGGACCGCGGCGAGCAGTTCCGCGAAGTACGTCGCGCCGTGGACGAGCGGACGCACGTCGTTGCCGGCGGACCACGCGGCCTCGCCGCGCCGGCTGTCCAGGCGGACGGCCGGATTGCCGCGTTCCGTCGCGGTCAGCAGCCAGTCGGTGGGTTCCACGGTGGGTCCTCGGGCCGTCGGGTCGTACGGGCCTTCCGGGTACCCCGCCACGCCCGGCCCACCCGGCCCCTCCGGCGCACCCCGCCGGCCGCCCGCGCCTCCCGAGGCGCGTCCCGAGGGTGCGCCCACCGGCGCGGGCCCTCCGGAGCGCGGCGCGTGGCCGGGGGCGGGGCGTGGCGGCGGCGGGGCGCGCCGACGGCCGAGGTCCCGCCCGCGGCGCACGGGGCGTCGCGGGCGGGACCTCGGGGGAGCGGAGCGGGAGGCGGGGCGGCGCCGTGCCGGACGGTGCCGCCCCGCCTTCCGTCGATCAGCCGGAGACGGTGATCTGCTGCGCCGAGTCGGTCTTGTCGGTCACCAGGTACTTCGCGGTGAACGACGAGGACGTCGCGCTGGTCGGGCAGCCGAAGCCGCCCACGACCTTGACGGGGACCTGGGCGTTGGAGAACGCCAGCGACGACGGCGCGCCGTTGACCCAGGTGCCGCTGGTGGCGGCGGGTGCCGTCGGGGCGGCGGTGACGGTGCAGCTGGCGATGCCGGAGGTGGTGACCACCAGGCCGCCGGTCGGCACGGTGAACGACGCCACGATCGGCGAGCCGTGCTGCATCGACACGGTCCAGGCGCCGCTGGTGCTGACGGAGGCGCTGACGCCCGGCATGCTCGTCGTACAGGAGGAGAAGGTGGGCGGGGTGATCGCGCTGGTGACCGGCCCGGCCGCGTTGTGGTTGCCCGGGGCGGCGGGGACCGTGCCGCTGGAGGCGGAGACGGAGCAGGTGACGGTCACCGCGCCCGCCTTGAGGGTGGCCTTGCCGCTGAGCGAGGCGGCGAAGCCGTGCCCGGCGGGGGTGACGGTGGTGGAGCCGGCTGCGGCCGGCGCGGCGAGCGCCGCGGCGGAGGTGGTGCCGGCGAGGGCGAGCGCCGTGGCCGTGGCGAGGCCGGTGCCCAGGGCGAGCGCCGTGCGGATCGTGAGGGTTGCCATCTGGCGTGCTCCTTCGGGGATGGTGTGACGGGATGTCACGGGGGTGCGGGTGTGGGGGGCCCGAACAGGGGGTGGAGCCCGTGGGGGACCACGGTGGTGCGGACACACGGAGCGGATGGCCGCCGTGTTCGGTCAGGTGTCGGCGGCGGTGGCCGCGGGTGACGGGGGCGCCGTCCCGGTGGAGTGGCGGGACGGGGCCACGGGCTGCCAGGCGAACGTCATGGCGCCGCCGACGATGCCCAGGATCGTGCCGATGAGGAAGCCGCCCAGGTTGGACATGACGAGGGCGGCCGCGGCGATCAGAGTGGTGACGACGCCCGCGAGCGAGCGGTACTGCGGGGACCACCACACCGACACGCCTAGCATGATCATGACAATTCCGAGCAGTACGGAGGGGACCCCGGCGATGCCCTGGTGGAGCATCACCTCCATCGGCGCCAGCGGGATCGCGCAGATCTCCGCCCCCGCGAGGGCGGTGACCAACCCGCCCCAGAAGGGCCGGCTCCGGCGCCAGCGGCGCCACCTCTGCCTCGGGCCGACGTGCTCCCGGGCGGGCGGCGCGGATGGGGCGGCGGTGTGCTCCGCCCCGTCCGGCCCCGCCGTCCGGTCCACCGGTGACGGCATGTCAGAAGCATTCCTTCTTGCCCTTGGTGACCTTCATGTTGAGCCCGGCGAGCTTGAACGTGCCCGCGTTCGTCGCCCAGGCGACCTGCTTCAGTCCGCTGATGCTGATGTCGTCGGCCTGCTGGCCGAAGAGGTCCTGCATGCCCTGACCGCCGTCGGGCCCCTTGTCGAGGGTGGACGCGTCGCGGCCGATCTCGATGTTGGTGAAGGCCGCGTCGCCCGACAGCTGCGTCGCGTCCACGAACAGGTCGGTGGCCGTGACGGGCGTCGTCTTCCCCGCGGTGAGGTTCAGGGAGATGTCGCCCACCACCGGCAGGGTCGTGACGACCGACTGGCACAGGCTGTGCAGCTTCGCCGAGCGGATGGCGGTGACCGCGACGGGCAGCAGCTCGCCGCGGGCGTTGGTGTCGATGCTCCCGTACTGGGCGAAGCCCTCGCCGGTCAGCCGGTCGGCCGACACCTTGAACTGCTGGCCGGAGACGGCGAACGAGGCCGCGAGGGCCCCGCTCGACAGCGCGACCCCCAGGGCGGCGGTGAGGGCGACGCCCGGTGCGGAGAGGGCGGCGAAGCGCTTCCACTGGATACGGCCGACGACCTCGTCCGTGTCCGTCGGGGGTGCCTTTCTCATGAACGATCCCCTCTGCTGGTGTGCGCGGCCGCACGGGGGTGCGCGGCCGCGGATGTCGGTACGCGCACACGCGGGATGTCGCCGCGGTGGGTGTGACGTGCCGTCAGGCGGCTCCTGGGCCCGGCGCGGAACGGGCCACCGGGGGTACGCGGCGGTGCGCGGGAAAGTGAGCGGAGAGCGGTCGCGGGACGGGGGCGGGACGCCGACCGTACTCGCGGGTGTTACCGACGGGTTGAATGTAAGAGTGCCATTGGCCATTGGCAAGGTTGATGGACGGCGCTTTTCGGCCTACTCGACGGGCGGATCCTCCGCCCCTCCGGCCCCTGCCGCCCCACTTGCCTCGGCAGCCTTCCCCGCCCCTTCCGGCTCCTCGGTCGCCACCGCCCCCTGCGCTCCCGGTGCCACCGGCCCCTGCGCCCCCGGCGTTCCGTGCGCCCCGCGCAGCCAGCCCGACATCTCCGCGTCCATCCGCTCCGCCATCGCGCGGGAGAACTCCGCGGCCACCACGTCCCCGGCGACCGGCCGCAGGGCCGTCACCGCGTCGATGACCCGCTGGACGTCGTCCGGCGTCAGCTCGTCCAGTTCCCGCCCCGCGATGACGTGCCGGCGGAACAGGTCCACGAACCGGCCCGCCACCGCGTCCGCCTGGCTCCGCACGAACGCCGCGACGTCCAGGATCTCCGAGACCGGGACGCCCTCCCGGACCACGGCGGAGGTGGCGTCCAGCAGCCGGCGGCTGACGTGCGTCACCGTCTCCCCGTCGATCCGCAGGTAGCCGAGCTCGACCGCCCGGCGGGTGTCGTCGGCCGTGCCCGCCGTCCCGAAGAGCTCGGCGAGGGCCGACATCGGCAGGCTCACCGGCTCGTCGTTCACCCAGCCGTGCGACATCACCCGCTCCAGCCCCAGCAGCCCCGCGATACCGCTGCCCTGCTCCCACGCCCGCAGCAGCTCGCCGATGCCGTTGACCGAGTACCCCCGGCCCAGCAGGTCGTCGATGAGCCGCAGCCGCGCCAGGTGCTCGTCGGAGTACCAGGCGATCCGGCCCTCCCGCTCGGGCGGCGGCAACAGCCCCCGCTCCTGGTAGTAGCGGAGGTTGCGCTCCTTCACCCCGGCCGCCCGGGCCAACTCGTCGCGCCGGTAGCGCTTCCCCCGCCGCTGCCGCTGCCGCTGGTCGCCGGGGCCGGTATGCCCGTCGCGATCCGGCTGCTGCTTACCCCGTCCGCTCATCCACGGGAGTCTAGGGGGCGCACCACACCCCTGGACCGTTACCCGCGATCGTCCGGTCCCGCACCGCCCCCCGCCCGAGGTCCCGCACCGCCCCCACGCCGCCCCGCACCGGCCCCCGCCCGCACACCGGCTCCCGAGCCCGGGCCCGACCCCGCACACCGGCTCCCGAGCCCGGCCCCGCACGGCGCCGCCGAGCCGGGCCCCGCCCCGCACCCGTCACTCCGGCGGGCCCGTGCCCCGGGGGCCGCACGCGGGCGCCGGTCGGCCGAGGCGGCCGTGACAGGCGGGCCGCGGCGGGGGAGGGTGGGGACGGGCGGCGCCGGCCGCGCCCGCGGCAGGAGAGGAGACCCATGCCCATCCCCGTCATCCTGGACTGCGACCCCGGACACGACGACGCCTTCGCCATCATGCTGGCCGCGGCCCATCCGGCCGTCCGGCTCCTCGGCATCACGACCGTGGCCGGGAACCAGACCGTCGAGAAGACCACCCTCAACGCCCGCCGCGTGTGCACCGCCGCCGGCATCGCCGGCGTGCCCGTCGCCGCGGGCCTGGCCCGCCCGCTGCACGGACCCGGCATCGTGGCACCGGACATCCACGGCGAGTCGGGCCTCGACGGGCCGGGCTTCGGCCCGCCGACCGTGCCCGTCGACGGCCGCGACGCGGTCACGTTCCTCCGCGACACCCTCCTCACCCACCCCGAGCCCGTGACGCTCGTGCCGACCGGCCCGCTCACCAACATCGCCACCCTGCTGCTCACCCACCCGGAGGCGGCGGCCCGGATCGAGCGGATCGTCCTCATGGGAGGCTCGACCGGTCGCGGCAACCGCACGCCCGCCGCGGAGTTCAACGTCCTCGCCGACCCGGAGGCGGCGGACATCGTCCTCGGCAGCGGACTCCACGTCACCATGATCGGACTGAACGTCAGCCACCGGGCCCTGGCCACCCCCGAGGTGGTCGACCGCTTCCGGGCGCTGGGCACGCCTCTCGCCCACCTCTGCACCGAGCTGCTCACCTACTTCGGCGACACCTACCGCGAGGTGTTCGGCTTCCCGGCCCCGCCCCTGCACGACCCGCTCACCGTCGCCCACGTCATCGCCCCGGGGCTCGTCCGGCTGGTCCACGCCCCCGTGGCGGTCGAACTCACCGGCACCCACACGCGCGGGGCCACCGTCGTCGATCTCGACGGCGTGACCGGGGCGCCGCCCAACGTCCACGTCGGCGTCGACGTGGACGTGGCCGCCTACTGGGACCTGCTGGTCGACGCCGTACGCGTCCTGGGCGCGCCCCGCCGGCCGGTACCCGCGGACGGCGACGGAGTCAGTCCGTGAGCGGCCGGTAGACGGTCAGGGCCTCCGGCAGCTTGTCGAGGACGAGCTCGCGCGCCGCGGGCACCACCTCGCCGTCGTACGCCATGGGGGTCTTCGGCGGCAGTCCGCCGATCCGCAGCGACGTCCTGCGCGCGGCCGCGTACAGCCGGGTCCGGGCGAGGCCGCCCGCCGCCGTCGCCAGCAGCCGGGGCCGGGCCAGCCGGCCCGCCTGCGCGATGCGCACGTCGAGCACCCCGTCGGCCAGGTCGTGGCGGCGCAGCGGGGCGAGCCCCACACTGCGGTACGCGCCGTTGCCGGCGAACAGGAACCACATCGGCCGGCGCCGCCCGTTCACCTCGGCCCGCAGGGGCGTCGCCGTGCGCAGCACCCGGGCGGCGCCCAGGAGCGTGGCGGCCGGGCCGCCGATCCGGGGCGACCAGCGCTCCCGCAGCCGTACCAGCTCCGGGTACACGCCCAGACTGAAGGTGTTGAGGAAGTACACCGGCTCGGCCGTGTCCCCGTCGCGCACCACACGCCCGACGTCGACGCGGACCGCGTGCCCCTCGGCCACCGCCTGGCAGCCCTCGGCCACCGTGTCGACGCCGAGGTCGGCGGCGAAGTGGTTGAACGTCCCCCCGGGCAGCACCAGCAGCGGTACGCCGTGCCGCAGCGCGGGGGCCACCGCCGCGTTCACCGTGCCGTCACCGCCGCACACCCCGAAGACCCCGCCCCGCGCGGCCGCCCCGGCCGCGGCGGTCTCCAGCAGGTCGGTGAGGGAGTCCGTACCGGCGCGGCACAGCACGATCTCCGCCTTCGGCAGCTGCCCCCTGATCTGCGCCACCGGGTCCACGAACTGGGGCTGCGCGCCGGACGACGGGTTCACCACGACCACCAGCCCGTCCCCGTCCGGCAGGGCGGGCACCTCGGCGCGCGGGCGCGCCGGCACCGCCACGAGGTCACGTGTCGGGGCCATCCCGCGCACCGCGAAGGCCGCGCCCACCCCGAGCGCCATCCCCACCAGCACGTCGCTGGGGTAGTGCACCCCGGTGTACACCCGTGAGAACGCGACGGACGCGGCGACCGGCACGAGCACGGCGCCCAGGCCGCGCGACTCCAGCGCGACCCCCGCCGTGAAGGCCGCGGCGGACGCCGAGTGTCCGGACGGGAAGGACGTCGTCAACGGCTGGCGGGGCAGCCGGCGTGCGACAGGTACCCGGTCGATCAGCGGGCGCCGGCGCCGCACGGCCCCCTTCGCCAGGGTGTTCACGGTCGCCGACGCGAGCGCGAGCGACGTCACGCCCCGCACCGCGGCCCGGCGCCCGCGCGCCCCGCCCAGGGTCCACATGCCGGCCGCGACGCCGAACCACAGCACCCCGTGGTTGGCGCTCCGGCTGAGCCGGGGGAGGACGGGCTCGGCCGCGGGCCAGGTGCGCTGCGCCACCTGCGCGAACACCGCCCGGTCCAGCCGACTGAGTACGCTCCGGGCCCTCGCCGCCTTCCGCATGGCCTGACTCTCCTCCCGTACGCCGGGACCGGACGTCCCGACCCCGATCAACGTACCCGGAGGGGGGTGTGCGACGCCTGTCGCCCCGGGGGGCGGTCGCGCGCCGGGAACGGACCCCCCTCCTCCGTTCCTGACGAACGGTTGTCCGGATCTTGGTGATCCGCTCTACTTCTGTCGGGCGTTCCGGCACCGGCCGCCCGGAGGGAGAGGTCGCGATGAGGACGGAAGACGGCGGACACGGCGGGGCCCACCGCAGCCGGCACCGGCGGACCCGCCGCCGGGGACGGACCGTCGCCGCGGTCGTCGCCGGCTTACTGCTGGCCGGCACCGGCGCCACGCTCGCCACCGCCTGGGGCCTGCAGCAGGGCGGTGACGCCGTGGACGGCGCCGCCCGCGGGGGTGTCGCCTCCACCGCGCCGCCCGCGCCCCGCCCCGCGCCGCAGCCCCCGACGGCCCCGCCGACCACGGCCCCGACCCGCACCGACCGCGGGCCCGCCACCGGCGGGCCGTCACCCGTCCGCGGCGCCGCGGACGGCACCGACGCCACCGGAGGACCGGGCCGATCCGCCGCCGCGCACCCGACCCCCGCCCTCCCGTTCGACCTGCCGGACCGCGCGGCCCTGCGCGCCCGCGGCAAACTCGTCTTCGCCCACTACTTCACGCCCTACCCGCTCTCCCTCGACAACCAGGAGGCAGGGCGGGACTACTACACCCGCAACTACCTGACCCCGCACGGAGAACGCGGCAAGCACAGCGCCTACGGCGGACTCCTGCGCGACCGGCCCGTACCCGTCCCGCCCAAGACGGGCGACTGGGAACTCGCCAACCTGCGGGAGGAGGTCCGGACGGCGCGGGCCGCAGGGCTCGACGGCTTCACCCTCGACCTGCTCTCCCTCTCCGGCCGGAACTGGGAACGCTGCCGGCTGCTGATGGACGCGGCCCGGTCGGTGGACCCCGACTTCAAGATCATGCTCATGCCGGACATGGCGTCCCTGCGCACCACCGACCCGCGGCGGCTCGCCGACGCCCTCGCCGACCTGGGCAGGCACCCCGCCGCGCACCGACTCGACGACGGCCGCCTCGTCGTCTCGCCGTTCAAGGCCGAGGCCCGCGGCGCCGACTGGTGGGCGGGCGTGCTCGACACCCTGCGGACCCGGCACGGCGTCCGCACCGCGTTCGTCCCGCTCTTCCTCGACTACGGCGCCCACCACGACGCGTTCGCCCCCATCAGCCACGGCTTCTCCGACTGGGGGAGCCGCAGCCACACCGGGCAGGGCGACCCCGGCCGGGACGCCCGGCGCGCGCACGGCATGGGCAAGATCTGGATGGAGCCGGTCTCCGTCCAGGACGCCCGCCCCAACCAGGGCGTCTACGACGAGGCCGGCAACACCGCCACCCTGCGCGCCACCTGGAACCGTGCCATCGAGGGCGACGCGGACTGGGTCCAGCTCACCACCTGGAACGACTACTCCGAAGGCACCCACTTCGCGCCGTCCCTGCACAACGGCCACGCGTACCTGGACCTCAGCGCGTACTACCTGACCCGGTTCAAGACGGGCGCCTGGCCCCGGATCACCCGCGACACCCTGTACGTCTCCTCGCGCACCCAGTTCGCCGGCGCCGCGCCCACGGGCGGCCAGCACCGGCTGATGGCGCCGCGAGGCAGCAGCGCCGCACCCCGCGACACCGTCGAGGTCGTCGCCTTCCTCGCCCGCCCGGCCACCGTCCGCGCCGCCGTCGGTCCCGCCACCTCCGCGCACCGGCTGCCGGCCGGGGTGCGGACCGTGCTGGTGCCGCTGCGCCCGGGCACCGTCTCCGCGGAGGCCGTCCGCGACGGCCGGACCCGGGCCGCGGTGGAGCTGCCGTACCGGGTGAGGCGGCAGGTCGCGGTACAGGACCTCCAGTACTACGCCGCGACGAGCGGCCGCGACACCCCGGGCTGCTGCGACTGACCCGCGTCCACGCGGACGGGGGGGGGGGGGGGGGGGGGGCCCCCCCCGCGCCCCCCCCCCCGCGGCCGCGGCCCCCCGCCCCCCCCCCCCCGGGGGGGCGACATGGGGCTAGAGAGGGGCGGAACC
>NZ_JBIBSF010000001.1:444428-498100 GCF_043077165.1 Streptomyces kanasensis | reverse complement strand
GCCCCTCTTTAACTCCGGCGCCCGGCGGGCCGGTCACACCGGGGTTTGGTGCTGCTCCCCGCCCCGCGGGTGTCGGGGGGGCCCGGGGTTGTTCCCCCCCGGGGGCCCGCCCCGTCCGGACGGTCAGCCGGGCCCCCACGGCCCGGGTCGGAACGTCCCTAGTGCTTGAACGTGTCCTTCAGCTTCTCGCCGGCCTGCTTGGCGTCGCCCTTGACCTGGTCCGCACGCCCCTCGGCCTCCAGGCGCTCGTTGCCCGTGGCCCTGCCCGCGGCCTCCTTGGCCTTGCCCTTCGCGCTCTGAGCGGCGTTCTCGGCCTTCTTGCCAGTGGTCATGTCCCACACCTCCTGCTCACGTGTCGGGGCCGCGCCCCACGTCCGGCGGGCGCGACGTCCCCTCACCGCTCCGGTTGCCCCCGATCCGCCGGTTCATCCGCCCATCCGTCCGCCGTGCCGGCGGGCTACCCGTTCCGGCCCCCGCCCAGTAGCGGCGGATCCGCTCCAGCCGACGCAGCAGCGCCCGCTCCCGCCACGCGTACTCGGCGCGCCCGATCCGGCCGGAGGCGAGGTCCCGGGCGAGGAGCGCCCGCCGCCGGGAGAGGCCACGGGCGTCGTACCGGGCGCCCCGCGCGAGTCGCAGGCCGTCCCGCGCGACGAGGACGGCCCGCCCCGCGGCCCGTACGGCGCCCCCCGCGACGTGCGTGACCCGGGCCGCGGCGAGCGACCCGAAGAGCGGCCGGGTGGTACGGCCCATGGCGACCTCGCTCCCACGGAGCCGTCCGACGGGGGGAATTCCACCGTAGCGCCGCCCCCACCCACCGGCCACGGAAGCCGACGGCGCCCCTGCCGGGCCCCACGGGACGCTGCCCGGCGGCGCGGATGTGCCAGGCGACCCGCCCCCGGCCGCCCCTGGCCGCCGCCGCCACCGCCGCTGCCGGACCGGGGGCGAGGCGCGTCGGGAGGCGGCCGCCGGCGGTGGCGTTCCCCGCACGCGGCTCGGCAGTGTCCCCGCCCGGCGCGGCGTCCCGGTCGTAGGCTGGCCGGACGGCGAGGAGAGGGAGGGAACCGTGCCGGACTGGAAACACCGCCTCGGGCTGGAGGCGCACCCCGAGGGCGGGTACTTCCAGCGGATCTACACCAGCCCGCACACCGCGCCGACGCCGTCCGGACCGCGTCCCGCGGCGACCGCGATCCACTACCTCCTCACGCGTGACGAGCCGCTCGGGCGCCTGCACCGCAACCGCAGCGACATCCTCCACTTCCTCGTCGACGGCGGCCCCGTCGAGTACGTGACCGTCACCCCGGACGGCGCCCTGGACAGGGTCACGCTGCGCGCCGGCGAACGGCACTTCCTCGTCGTCCCCGGGCAGGTGTGGAAGGGCTCCCGGCTCACCGGCGACGCCGCGCACGCGCTGGTGGCGGAGGTCGTCACGCCGGGCTTCGACTACGCCGACCACCGGTTCGCCGGTCCCGACGACTTCGCCGACCGGCCCGGGCTGCGCGAGGAACTCGCCCCGTTCCTGCCCTGAAGCCCCCGGGGAAGGCGCCGTCCGCCGGTGGCGAAACCGCCTGGCGCCCGGTACCCGGGGTGCTTGGGTGGCGTCATGGAGATCCTTGTGTTGGGTGGGACGGCCTGGCTGGGCCGTGAGGTGTCGCGGCAGGCGCTCGAGCGCGGTCACCGCGTGACGTGTCTGGCCCGCGGCGAGAGCGGCGAGGTCGTTCCGGGCGCGACGCTGGTGGCCGCCGACCGGCGGGCGCCCGGGGCGTACCGGCCGCTGGCGGACCGCACCTGGGACGCCGTCGTCGAGGTGTCCTGGCAGCCGGGCCTGGTGCGCGGGGCGCTGGACGCGCTCGGGGAGCGGGCCCGCCACTGGACGTACGTCTCGTCCGTGAGCGCGTACGCCACGCACGCCGAGCCGGGTGCGGACGAGTCGGCGCCGCTGCTCGACCCGACCGACCTCGACGAGGTCGACCGGTCCTCGTACGGCACGGCGAAGGCCGCCTGCGAGCAGGCGGCCCGCGCGGCGGTCGGCGACCGTCTGCTCGTCGCGCGCGCCGGCCTGATCGGCGGCCCCGGTGACCGGAGCGACCGGGCCGGCTACTGGGTGGCCCGCGCCGCGCGGGACCCGCGGGGCCCGCTGCTCGTACCGGCCGACCCCGCCCTGCCGACGCAGGTGGTCGACGTGCGCGACCTCGCCGGCTGGCTCCTCGACGCGGCGGCGGAGCGCACCACGGGCACGTACGACGCGGTCGGACCGGTCGTCCCGCTCGGGGAGTGGATCGACCTGTCCCGCACCCTCGGCGGGCACACCGGCCCGGTGGTGACCGCCGACTCGGCATGGCTGGTCGCGCAGGGCGTCGCCGGGTACATGGGCGCCGAGTCGCTGCCGATGTGGATGGTCGAGCCGGGGTGGGAGGGCTGGTCCGCCCGCGCCGGCGCGGCGGCCCGCGCGGCCGGGCTCCGGCACCGGGCCCGGGCCGAGCTGCTCGCCGACACGCTCCGCTGGGAGCGCGAGCTGGGACTGGACCGCGAGCGGCGCGCCGGGCTGAGCCCCGAGCGGGAACGCGCCCTCCTCGCGGCCCTCGACTGAACCCCGGCACGGGGAGCGGCGGCGGACGGGAGGCGGCGGGCGGGGGAGCGGCGGGCGGGGGAGCGGCGGCGGACGCAGGGCGGCGGGGGAGCGGACCCGCCCGGCGGGCGGCCGGTGCCGGCTCCGGGGGGGCGCCTCGCCCGCGCGGCCGGACCGTCCCGGGTCCGGTTTGACCTTCAAGCCGCTTGAACGCCCACAATCGCCGGCATGGACGACAGCGACGAGCTGATGGGTATCGGCGCCTTCGCGCGCCGCGTCGGGCTGGCCCCGAGCGCCCTGCGCTTCTACGACGACTGCGGGGTCCTCCCGCCGGCCCGCGTGGACGGAGTCACCGGCTACCGGTACTACGCCCCCCACCAGCGGGAACGGGCCCTGCTGATGCGGCGGCTGAGGGAGGCGGGGATGCCGCTGACCGACGCCGCCGTCGTCCTGGACGGAAGCCCCGAGGAGGCCCGGACGATCCTGCGCGAGCACGCGCGGAAGGCGCGGGACACGGCCGACGCGGCCCGGTCGCTCCTCGACGACGTCCTGCGCGCGCTGCCCGGCGGCGTCACCCGGACCGTGGCGCGGCTCGGCGGGGCGGAACTGGCCAGCGCGGTACGGCAGGTCGCCCCCGCAACGGCGTCCGCGTCCGGGCGCGAGGAGTTCCCCGTGCTGGGCTGCGTCCTGGTCGAGGTCGACCACGACGAGGTGCGGCTGGTGGCGACGGACCGCTACCGGATCTCGGTACGCGCCCTGCGTCCGCGCGGCGTCGAGGGGGTTCCGTGCCGGGTCCTGATCGACGAGGGGCAGGCGCGGGAACTCGCTTCCTGGGCCCTGGGCCGGCCCGAGGTGTCCCTGGAGACCGACGGGCGGGGCGTACGGCTCGTCGACGGCGGAGCGGCCCTGCCCGTGCGGGCCGCCGAGGGGACCTTCCCCGACTACCGCCCGGTCCTGGACGCGCTGCCCGCCGCGCCCCACCGGGTCATCACCGATCGGGCGGCCCTGCGCGCGGCGGTCGCGGTCGCCGGGGGAGCCGCTCCGGGCACGCCCCTGACGCTCCGCGCCGGGGCCGGGCGGTTGACGCCGGTGTGGCGGGGGACGACCGGCGCCGCGCTGCCGGCCGTCGGCCACGGGGGCCCGGTGGAGGTGGCCTTCGACCCGGCGGCCCTCCTCCCGGCTCTCGACGCCGGGGTCGGGCCGGACGTGCTGCTGGAGATCACCGCCCCCGACCGGCCGGTCGTCGTCCGCTCCGCCGACCAGGGCAGCTTCACCACCCTCGTCATGCCCGTGGCTGCCGTCGCCCCCGAAGCGAACGCCGTCGAAGCCACGACCGCCGAAGCCGCCAGCGGCGGAGCCATCACCCCCACGGCCACAGCGCCCACGGCCACAGCGCCCACGGCCACAGCCCCCACCACCACAGCGCCCACGACCGTCGCGGGGACCACCGCCCGTACCGCCGGATGACCACCACCGAGAGGACGGAGGACACACCCATGGACCCGGAGGACCCGGACGCCCCGCTTCCTGGGGCAGCCGCGCGGCGCCCCGTCGGCGCCGCGCTGCCGAGAGTGGGTCTCGTCCCGGTGATCGCCGGCTCGGCGCCGACGACGGCCTTCCCCGTGCCGGACGCTCAGCCGCGAGGGTGCACGACCATCGGGAGGCGATCGGGGTGCACCACGGCGGAGGCCACTTCCCTGGGGGTGTGGCCGGGCGCGGGTGAGAGCTGCCAGCGCTGGAGGACGGTGGCGATGGCGATGGGCGCCTCGGTCCAGACGAACTGGTCGGCGATGCACTTGCGGTTGCCGGCCCCGAAGGGGACGAAGTGGTGCCGCGCGATGGCCGCGCGCCGCTCGGGGAGCCACCGGTCGGGGTCGAAGAGGTCGGGGTGCTCGTAGACGGCGGGGTCGCGGTGCAGGGCGTAGAGGCTGAAGGCGACCTCGGTGCCGGGGGGCAGTTCGTGGCTGCCCAGGCGGACCGGAGCGGTGGTGCGCCGCATCAGCAGGGGGACGCCGTGCAGGCGCAGGACCTCGTCGAGTGCCCGTCGGATGGCGGGCAGGCGCGGCACGTCCGCGACGGTGACCGCCCGGTCGCCGACCACGTCGCGGATCTCCGCGGCGATCTGCTCCTCGACATCGGGTCGGCCCGCCAGCTCGTGGAAGACCCAGGCGAGGGCGGTGGCGGTGGTTTCGGCGCCGGCGAACATGATGGTCGACAGTTCGTCTCTGACCTCGGTGTCGGTCAGTCCGGTGCCGCTGTCGGCGTCCTGCGCGGCCAGGAGCAGGGTGAGCAGGTCGGACCGGTCGCGTGGGCCGGTCGTCCGGGCGTGTGCGACGACGTCGTCGATCACGGCCCGCAACTGGGCGGCGGCCGCGTCGAATTCCCGGTTGGCGCGGATCGGGAGCCGGTCGAGGGCCTTCGGTGACACGGCCCGCATGAGCAGGGTCTTCAGGAGGACGGGCAGGTTGGTGCGTACGGCCTCCACGGCCGGCAGGCCGATGTCCGTGCTGAAGAGGGTGGCGGCCAGCGTCTCGATCGAGTAGTCGGCCATGGCCTGCTCGATGTCGACGACCTGGCCCGGCGTCCAGGAGTCGGCCATGGCCTCGGCCTGGCGGCTCATCATGGCCGAGTAGTCGGCGATCCGGTCCGCGGAGAACATCGGCTGGACCATCCGCCGGTGGCGGCGGTGGGTCTCACCGTCGGCGTTGGCCAGGCCGTTCCCCGCGAGCGGCCGCAGCCGGTCGAAGAAGCGGCCCTTCTCGAAGCTGCGGGCCTGGGCGACGGTGATCTCGTGGACGAGGTCGTGCGAGGTGGCCACGTAGATCGGCATCAGTCCGAGGTCCACGCGGACGAGGTCGCCGTGGGTGCGCAGCGAGGTGACGAAGCCCAGGGGATCGCGCCACAGGCTCAGCGCGTGCCCGAGCAGGGGTATCGACCCGGGAACCCGCGGGGGCGAAGTCGAACCCGACCGGTCATCTGTCACGGCATTTCCTCACTCGCGTACCAGGGTTGCGCTCTCGGTGATCAGCCGCCATCTCACCATGGGCCGACCGGTCCGCGCGAGAGCGCCGTGCCTGGTCAACGCCCCCTGGGCGCGCGTGCGGTGGGGGTGACGGCGGCTATGCTGCCCACGTCCCTCCTGCTGAGGACTGATCGATTCCGCGTCGTCGTAGGGCCGGGGCGTCGTTGACCGTATGCAGTCGCCCCTCCGGAGGGCCTTGTGACCACACCGACAGACGGCACCGCGATACCTGCCGATGCTCCGCCGCCGCAGTGCCCCGCGCACGCCGGCATGCGCGCCGCACGGCAGCCGATGTACGGGCCGGAGGCCGCCACACCGTACGCCCTGTACGAGCGGATGCGCCGTGAGCACGGCCAGGTGGCGCCGGTACTGCTGCCCGGTGACGTACCGGCCTGGTTCGTGCTCGGGCACCGCGAGAACCTCGACGTCATGCGCACGCCGGCGTCGTGGTCGTGCGACTCGCGCAACTGGAACGTCCGGCTGCCGCCGGACTCCCCGCTGTTGCCGCTCACCGCCTGGCAGCCGCTGCTGGTCTTCGCTGACGGACAGGAGCACGCACGGCTGCGCGAGGCCGTGGTGGACAGCCTGGGGAAGATCGACCGGCACTCCATCCGCCGCTACGTGGTGCGTTACGCGAACCAGCTGATCGACTCGTTCGCGCACACCGGCCGCGCCGATCTCGTCACCGACTTCGCCGAGAAGCTGTCCGCCCTGGTCATGGCCCGTCACATGGGGGTGCGCGAATCCGACGCCCTGCCCCTGGGTGCTGCGGTGCGCGACATGGTCAAGGGCAGCGAGACGGCGCTGCAGAGCAACGACCTGCTCGTGTCGATCATGTCGGACCTGGTGGAGCGGAAGAAGGCCGACCCCGGCCCCGACCTCGCGAGCCACTTCCTCGACCACGAGTCGAACCTGAGCGACCAGGAGGTCATGGAGCACCTGCGGCACGCCATCGTGGCCGCGCACGAGAACACGACCAACCTGATGGCGAACGCGCTGCTGATGGTGCTGACCGACCGGCGCTTCCGCGCGAGCCTGTCGGGCGGGTCCCTCACCCTGCCCGACGCGCTCGAGCAGGTCATGTGGGACGCCCCGCCCCTGTCGG
Organism: Streptomyces kanasensis; assembly: GCF_043077165.1. NCBI lineage: Bacteria > Bacillati > Actinomycetota > Actinomycetes > Kitasatosporales > Streptomycetaceae > Streptomyces > Streptomyces kanasensis. The sequence goes on along the minus strand of NZ_JBIBSF010000001.1, from coordinate 491,407 downwards.
TCGGCGCGTTCCGGTTCGCGCGGCGCGACATCGAGCTCGGTGGTCAGCTGGTGCGTGCCGGGGACATGGTGCTGCTGGGCCTGGCGGCCGGCAACGCCGATCCGAAGATCCGGCCGGACCTGCATCTCCCGGCGCCCGGCAACCGGTCCCACCTGGCGTTCAGCGCCGGGCCGCACGAGTGCCCCGGCCAGGACATCGGCCGTGCCATCTCCGAGACCGCCATCGACACCCTGCTGACGCGGCTTCCCGACCTCGACCTGGCCGTGGCCGAGTCGGAACTCGACTTCAGCACCTCCCTGGTCTCCACCCGACTGAACAGTGTGCCGGTGCGGTTCGCCCCCCGGCGCGGCAGGCCCGCGGCCCAGGAGTCACCCACGCAGGCGCAGCCGCTGCCCGCGGTCGCCTCGCCGGCTGCGGAGCCTGCCGCCGCGGCTCCGGCGCGCCGGTCGTGGTGGCAGCGGTTCCTCGGGCGACGGTGAAACGGCGCCGGGCCCGAACCGCGTGTGTGGTTCGGGCCCGGTCGCGTACGGCGGCCGCGCCCGCCCGCGGCGCTGCGGCAGCGGTCACCGGGTGCCCCTCCGCGCCGATCGCCGCGGGGGCGGCACCCGCGCGGGTGGGCGGACGGGGACAGCGGGCTGTGGCCGGCACCCACCCCACCGTTCCCGCCGGACGGGCACTCGTCCGATCACTCGGGGAACCCCGCCGCGGCCGGTCTTGGAGAGCTGACCTCCCATCAGTACGATGCGCCTAGTCAATTACTCAACGTAAGACTCTGGCCATGGTCCGTGTGTGCAGCTGCGTCCGCGTACCAACGAGCTGAAAGGGGACCAGGGTGCCCTCACCCCTGGTGATTCCGCCGACGTACGCACCCATCCCGTCCGCGATCCACCCGAGCCACGCCGCCATAGACAAGCAGACGGCGGCCTGGGCCGATCAGTTCGACCTCGGGTCACCGCAGTGGCGGAGCAGGCTCGCCACCCAGGACATCGGCGCCTTCGCCGCGCGGATCCTCCCCGAGGGCCAGGAGGAGGTCGTCGCCGTCCTCTCCGACTTCGTCATCTGGCTGTTCGCCGTGGACGACGGCTACTGCGAGGAAGGCCACCTGGCCGACAAGCCCTACGAGTTGGCCGCGGTGCTGCACCGCCTGCTGCGCGTGGCCCAGAATCCGCAGACACCGATGCTCGCCGGCGACCCGCTGGCCGAGGGGCTGCGCGACCTGACGCTGCGGGTGTCCCGCTGGGGGACGGCCCTGCAGGTCGGGCGATGGGTGGACACGCTGCGCGAATACTTCTTCGCCGTGGTCTGGGAGGCCGAGCAGCGCGCCGCGAACCGGGTGCCCACCCTGAACGACTACACGCTGATGCGCCTCTACGACGGCGCGACCTCCGTCGTGCAGCCGTTCCTGGAGATGGGGTACGGGTACGAGCTCCAGCCCCATGAGCGGGACAGCCCGGCGCTGCGGGCCGCTGCCGAGATGACCTCGTTCATCACGACGTGGGACAACGACATCTACTCGCACCACAAGGAGAGCCGCGGGACGGGCTACTACCTGAACAGCGTGCGCGTACTGATGCACGAGTACGACCTCGGCCCCGAGGCGGCCCTGACCACGGCCGTCGCCCAACGGGACCGTGTGATGTGCTTGTTCCTGAGCCTGCGCGCGAAACTGGAGGACCAAGGGAGCCCGCAGATGCGGCAGTACCTGCGCAGCCTCGCCGCCTTCATCCGGGCCACCCAGGACTGGAGCATCACCTCCCTGCGCTACACCACGCCGGACGACCCCGCCGACCTTCCCCAGGCGTTCACCGACCGCCCGACCGACGACAGCACCGAGCCGCTGGACATCGCGTCCATCTCCTGGTGGTGGGACCTGGTGCCCGCGTCCCGCACGGACCCGCTGGGCGGACGGTTCTCGGGCACCGGTCACGCCCGCCCCGTGTGATCCACTGTCGCGGCGCCCGGCAGCACGGCCGCCGAGCGCCGTCGGCGCGCTCGGCGGCGGGTGCCGACGGAGCCACTCGCCGCCGACCGGTGCCCCAGGCGAGCAGCAGCGCCTCACAGCTCCTCAGCCCCGGCCCATCGGCCCCCCGATGGTGGGCCGCCTGAGCGCAGCGGCCCGGTGTGTGCCCGGCGGCCGCGTCAGGGCAGGCGCCTCATCCGGCGGCCGCCGGGGGCACGACCATGCGAAAGCCGCTGCGCGGGCGGGTCGGGACGCGACGCAGCGGGATCCGCAGGTCCTGCTCCGGGACGGTGTACTCCAGCCGGGCAAGGCGGACGGCGAACGCTTCGAGCAGCGCGATCGTGAAGGCCTCGCCGGGGCAGCGGTGGCCGCTCGACGGGTCGCCGCCGCCCTGCGGCACCAGCTCGTCCCGCTCGACGGGCTGCTCCAGGAACCGCTCGGGGCGGAAGGCGTACGGGTCCGTCCAGAGCGCGTCGTCGTGGTCCTGCCCGTACAGGTCGAGCACCACGAGGCCGCCCGCCGGCACGTGCCGGCCCCGCCACGTCAGGTCGGTGGCCGCCCGGCCGCCGGTGAACGGCGCGAACGGGTAGAAGCGGCGCACCTCGTGGGCGAACGCGGCGGTGCGGGCGGCGTCGCCGTCCCGCAGCCACGCCCGGTGGGAGGGCCGGCGGTGCAGTGCGTGGGCGGCGAAGGTGACGAACCAGGCGACGGCCACGGTCGGCCGGAGCATGTTGAGCACCTCGACGGCGGCGGTCCGCGCGTCCAGGGGCCGCCCGTCCGCGTCGACGTGGCGCGCCACCACGTCGACGGCGCTGCCCTCGGGCACCTCCGTCCGGCCCCCGCGCACGTCGTCCACGAGCCCGGCGATCCACGCCTCGCACCGCCGGCGCGCGGCGCGGGCGCGCCAGTGCCGCGGCCCCATGGTCGCGAAGCCGTCGACCAGGGAGACCAGGTCGCGGGCGACTGCCGCCGGGTCGCGCGAGCCGAGCGGCACGCCGGCCCAGCCGCAGACGCCGACGGTCAGCACACGGGCGGCCTCGTCGAACAACACCACACCCTCCGGCCGGCCGCGCCAGCTCCCGACGGCGTCGTCCCAGGCGGCGGTGGTCCGCTCCACCAGGTCCGCGACCTGCGCGGGAGGCGTGAGCAGCGCCAGGAACATCGCCTTGCGGACGCGGTGGGCCTCCCCGTCCAGCGTGTGGACCGCCCCGTGCCCGAAGAGCGTCGAGAGCACCGGGCCCGGGAGCGCGCCCTCGCGCCGCACGTGACGTTCGTCGTAGAAGAAGCGGACCGCCTCGGGGCCCCGCACGGCGAGCGCGGGGCGTCCCATGAGCCGCGTGCGGACCACGTCGTCCGGCGCGGCGCGCATCCGGTCGGGGAGCCAGGCGTAGCCGGCCGTCAGCAGCGGCGCCGTGCGGTCGACCAGGTGTTCTCGATCAAGAAACATGTGCCACGGTTGCCCGGTTTGTCGGAAACGGAAACTGCTCCGGGCCGGGTGACGCCCGTCACGCCACCCGTCCGCCGGTTCAGCCCTGCCGCTGGTGGCCGCGGCCGCTGAGGGCGTCGCGCACGCGGTCGACCATCCCCATGCCGGGCGCGAGGAGCCGGTTGGCGGGCGGTGTGTCCGGCGCGGCCGGGTGGGGCCGCGTCGGGGCGCTCTCCTTGGCGGCCCGGACCCGCGCGCCCAGCACGTCGAGCGCCTCCCCGGAGCAGGACTCCGCCAGGAGGGGGAACAGGTGGTTCTCCTCGTCGGCCACGTGCGCGGTGACCGACGCCTTCAGCTCGTCGACGAGGGCGTCGAAGCGGTCGTCGTCGGGCCGGCAGTCCTCCAGGTCCTTGAGCAGGCGCTCGATCCGGCCGTGGTCGGCGATCTCCTTGTCGGCGAGGTCGTCGCCGTCGTCCACGTAGCGGCGCACCGTCGGGTACAGGTGCTCCTCCTCCGCGACGGCGTGGCGGACCAGTTCCCTGGTCAGCTCGTCGGCCAGCTCGCGCCGCCCCGGGTCGCCCGGCGGCATGGCCTGGATGCGGGCGAAGAGCTCGTCCACCTCGCGGTGGTCAGCGGTCAGCTCCTGGATGACGTTCCCGCCGTGTCCCATGATCGGTCCTCTCCGTAGCCCGTGGCTGTTCGATCGACGTCGGTGACGAAGCCCCACCGGTCAGATCCCACGTGGCGTGCCGGAAGCAACCCGGCGCCCCCGCTATCACTCAGGCGGCGGGCGGCCGCCCGCCGCGTCACGGGCGCCGGCACCGCCGCCGCCGACGGGCGCCGCGTGCGCCCGCCCGTCCCCGACCGCTCGTCTCAGGCGCCGTCCCCCGCGGAGCCCGCGGCCCGCGCGGCGCGCCGCTCCAACTCGTCCGCCGGGACGTCCTCCACGTGCGTGGCCACGCTCCAGCGGTGGCCGAACGGGTCCTCGAACTGCCCGCTCCGGTCCCCGTAGAACTCGTCCTTGGGAGCGCGCAGTTCCGTCGCGCCCCGGGCGAGGGCCTCGGCGAAGACGGCGTCGACCTCCTCGACGTACACGTGCAGGAGCACGGGCGTGCCGCCCACCGTGCCCGGGGCGAGGAACCCCATCTCCGGGAACTCGTCCGCGAGCATGATCACGGAGTCACCGAGCACCAGCTCCGCGTGGCCGACCCGGCCGTCCGGTCCGGTCATCCGCATGCGCTCCTCGGCGCCGAGCACCGTGCGGTAGAAGTCGATCGCCGCCGCAGCCCCGTCGACGGCGAGGTAGGGGGTGACGCGGGGGTGGTCCTGGGGGATGGGGGTGGCGCTCACCGGACTCCGCCTCTCGCTCGGTGTCGGCGGCCACCGGCGGCGGCCGCGCCCCCCGGACCATCGTAGGGCGGTCCTGTCGGCGATGTCGGTCATGGAGGTCCCGGCAGGTGGGCCGGGGTGGTGGGGCCGGGCGGTCCGCCCGGCCCTCCGGCGGTCGGGACCGCCTCCGCGGGTAGGGCATGATCGAGGGATGTCTGATCGCATCATCGCCGCCTGCGACGGGGCGGCCAAGGGGAATCCGGGCCCCGCCGCCTGGGCGTGGGTCATCGCCGACACCGAGGGCCGCCCCCAACGCTGGGAGGCCGGACCCCTCGGCCGCGCCACGAACAACGTGGGGGAGCTGACCGCCCTGGAGCGCCTCCTGGAGGCCGTGGCCCCCGGGACCGCGCTCCAGGTGCGCATGGACTCGCAGTACGCCATGAAGGCCGTCACGCAGTGGCTGCCCAACTGGAAGCGCAACGGCTGGCGGACGGCGGCCGGCAAGCCCGTCGCCAACCAGGAGCTGGTGCAGCGCATCGACGCGCTCCTCGCCGAGCGGGACGTCGAGTTCCGCTACGTCCCCGCCCACCGCGAGGACGGAGATCTGCTCAACGCCATCGCCGACCAGGCCGCGAGCGACGCCGCCGTCGGTCAGCAGGCGGCGGGCACCGCGTTCGGCGCGGTCGACATGCCCGTACCGGCGCCGCAGCGCAGCGCGCCCGCCGGCCGCAAGCCCGCCGGCGCGCGCCGGGCCGGCGGGGCGGGGGCCGGGACCGGGGGCGCTACGGCGTCCAGGGCGCGGACCATCAAGGCGAAGTTCCGCGGCACCTGTCCCTGCGGGAAGCCGTACGCCGCCGGGGAGTCGATCGCGAAGCTCGGCACGCGCTGGGGCCACCCCGGCTGCGACGCCGCCGCGGCGACGGTCTGAACCCACCCCGGGCGCGGCGGGGCCCGGCGCGGCCGGCCCGGCCGGTCCCGGGGTGGGCCGCGCGGAGCGGGTCGGCCCGGCGGGGCGCGCGGGGCGGCGCGTCGGTCCGGCCGGCGGTGCGTCGGTCCGGCGCGGCGGCGCGTCGGTCCGGCCGGGAGGCCGGGGGAGGCGGGTTCGGTCGGCCGGAAGTCGGCGGCGCGTCGGTCCGGCAGTGCGGGGAGGCGGTCAGTCGGACGTGCGGGTGCCGCCGAGGATGCCCTGGTCGTAGCCGGTCGCGACCGCCGCGGCCCGGTCCCGGACGCCCAGCTTGCCGTAGATGTGGGTGAGGTGCGTCTTGACCGTGGCCTCGCTGATGAAGAGCTCGGCCGCTATGGCGCGGTTGGACGTGCCGCGCGCGACGAGGGAGAGGATCTCCCGTTCCCGTGCCGACAGGGCCCCGTCGGCGGGCGGGGCCGGCGAGCGCACGGCGCTGACGAGTCGGGAGGCGACGGCCGGTGACAGCACCGTGCGGCCGGCCGCCGCGGCCCGCACGGCGGCGAACAGCTCCTCGCGGGGCGCGTCCTTGAGCAGGTAACCCGTCGCCCCCGCCTCGATCGCGGGCAGGGTGTCCGTGTCGGTGTCGTACGTCGTGAGCACGAGGACCCGGGAACGGGCGCCGCGCCGCGCCAGCTCGGCGATGGCGTCGACGCCGCCGCCCCCGGGCATCCGCAGGTCCATCAGGACGACGTCGGGGTCGAGGCGCACGGCGAGGCCGACGGCCTCGACCCCGCCGGACGCCTCGCCGAGCACGGCGAAGCCCGGATCCGCGGCGAACATGCCGCGCAGGCCGTCCCGTACGACGGGATGGTCGTCGACGATCAGCAGGGTGATCTCAGTCATGGCGGACCAACGGTACGCGGGCGGAGATCGCCGTGCCCTCGCCGGGTGCCGACTCCACCGTGACCCGGCCGGCCAGACGCGCCGCGCGGGCCCGCATGCCGTCGAGCCCGAACCCCCCGCCGTGGCCGGAACCGCCGCCCCCCGGGCCCCCGCCCGGCCCGGGGGTCCCGCCCGCGCCGCTGTCGCCGCCGGCACGGGCACCGGCGGGGTGGAGGTACCGGGCGGGCCGGGCGGCGGGATCGAAACCGATCCCGTCGTCGCGGACGTCGAGGGTGACCTCGTCGCCCATGTACGACAGGGTGACGCCGGCCCGGGTGGCGCCGGAGTGCCGCTCGGCGTTGGCGAGGGCCTCCTGGGCGATCCGCAGCAGCGTGGCGGCGACCTCGTCGTGGAGGGGCTCCTCGGTGCCGGTGACCGTGAACACCGCCGCGACGCCGGTACGCGCCGACCAGTCGGCGACGGTCTTCCGCATGGCCTCCGGCAGCGCGTCGTGCTCCAGCGCGACAGGCCCGAGGTCCTGCACGGAGCGGCGCGCCTCGCCGAGGCTGTGCCGGGCGAGGTCGGCGGCGCGCGACAGGTGGGTGCGGGTCCGCTCCGGGTCGGTGCCGGCCGTGGCCGCCTGGAGCTGCGTGATGATCCCGGTGAGTCCCTGGGCGATGGTGTCGTGGATCTCGGCGGCGAGCCGGCGCCGCTCGTCGGCGACGCCCGCCTCCCGGGCCTGCACCAGGAGTTGCGCGTGCAGCGCGGCGTTCTCGGCGAGGGCCTGTTCGAGGCGGGCGTTCGCCTCGGCCAGTTCCGTGATGGTGGCGGTGCGCTCCGCGGCCCGCTCGGCCTCCTTCTCGGACAGGTGCGAGAAGACCAGGGTGAGGCAGGCGTTGAGGACGAACAGCGCCCCGAAGGCGGCCCACTGGAGCGGGGAGGACGGCGGCAGGCCGCCTGACTGCGACCCGGCCATGGTGACCGCGACGCCGAGCAGCCCGGCCCGCACCACGGCGGGTCGCGGCGGAAGGAGGTGCACCGCGTCGAAGTAGCCCACGCAGGCGTAGACCGCGAAGAAGGGGTTGAGCCAGGTGAGGGCGAAGCCTAGGAGCGTGCGCACCACGAAGTACACGGCGGAGGCGGGGCCCGGGGCACCCGGGACGAGACCGTCCGGCGCCCCGTCCCGGGCGGCCCGCTGGAGACCGGTCCACCAGACCTGCAGGGCCAGCGCCGCGGCGGCGAGGGGAACGGCCGCGGTCGCCTCCCACCGGTCCATGACCTCCTCCGCCGAGGCGGCCGCCAGGAGGGCCGCGATGAGCAGGAGCAGGTACGGGCCCCAGTGGAAGAACCGCCGCCAGTGCTCCTCGACCGTCGTCGCCATGCCCCACCCCCGTGGCGCGCGGCGCGCCGTCACTCCCAGCGGAACCAGCGGACCGCAGCGGCCGCCAGCACGACCGTCCAGAGCAGCACCACCCCGAGGGACAGCCACCCGGGCCACGCGCCGCCCGCCGCCGCGTCGAGCGCGTCGGAGGCGGCGCCGAACGGACTGAACCGGACGACCTCGCGCAGCGTATCGGGCATGGCCTGGACCGGCACCCAGACGCCGGCGGTGAACATCGTCGGGAAGAAGACGGCCGAGCCGACCGCGGTGGCGATCTTCTGGGTGCGGGAGACGGCGCAGACCGCGGCGCCGAGCGCGAGCCCCCCGGCGGTGGCGAGGAGCAGGGCGAGGGCGTACCCGGGGGCGTTGCTCGGCAGCGGTACGCCGAAGGCGAGCCGCCCGACGACGAGCACCAGGAGCGCGGAGACCAGGGCGGCCGCCGCGTGCAGGGCCAGCTGGGCGGTGAGCAGGGCCGCGGGTCGGACCGGCGTGGCGGACATCCTCCGCAGGATGCCGCGTTCGCGGTAACCGGCGAGGACCGGTGGCATGGCCTGGAGTCCCGACATGATCAGGGCGAAGAGGACCGAGACGGGGACGTAGAGGTCGATCACGCGGCGACCGCCCAGTTCGGGGGAGGGCTCCCCGAAGGAGGGGATGAGGCCGATGATCACCAGGAGGACGGTGGGGGAGACCATCACCCAGAACAGCGACCCGGGTTCGCGGGTGAACAGCCGGGCCTCGGTGCGCAGCACGGCGCGGGCGGCGGTCGGTCCGGCGGCCGGTGGCGCAGGGGACGTCGGGTTGGTGGGGATGCTGGGTGCGCTCGGGGCGGTCATGAGAGGTCGGCTCCCGTGAGGTCGAGGTAGGCGTCGTCGAGGGTGGCGTCACCCACGCGCAGTCCGCGGGCGGTGACCGCGCTGCGGGCGAGCAGGGCGACGAACGCGTCGACGGTGGCGTCCGTCCCGGTGACGACGGTGCGGCCCTCCGCCGTCGTCACCTGGGCGGCGCCGGGCAGGGCCCGCAGGGCGCCCGGTTCGAGCGGGGTGTCGGCGGCGAAGGAGATCACCCGCGAGGCGGCCGTGCGGCCGACGAGCGCCGCCGGGGTGTCGAGGGCGGTGACCCGCCCCCGGTCGATGAGGGCGATCCGGTCGCAGAGCCGCTGGGCCTCCTCCATGGCGTGGGTGACGAGGACGACCGTGACGCCCCGGGCCCGGATCTCCTCGATGAGGGCCCAGGTGTCGCGCCGGGCGCGCGGGTCGAGGCCGGTGGTCAGTTCGTCGAGGACGACCGCGCGCGGGTCGCCCACGAGGGCGAGGGCGATGGCCAGGCGCTGCTTCTGGCCGCCGGAGAGCGCGGCGTAGCGGGTGCGCAAGCGGTCCTGGAGGCCCAGCCGTTCGACGAGGACCCGCCAGTCCGCGGGCCGCTCGTAGAAGGAGGCGAAGAGCTCCAGTGCCTCGCGGACGGTCAGTTTGGGCTGGAGCTCGCTCTGCTGGAGCTGCACGCCCAGCACGCGGGTGACGTCCGCGTGCCGGGTGGCGGGGTCGAACCCCGCCACCCGCACCGACCCGGCGTCGGGGGCGCGCAGTCCGGCCACGCACTCCACGGTGGTGGTCTTGCCCGCCCCGTTCGGTCCCAGGATCCCGAAGACCTCCCCCTCGTCGACGTGGAAGGACACGCCGTCGACGGCCTTCCGTCCCCCGTAGGCCTTGTGCAGGTCCCGTACTTCGATCATCGGCATGGTCCGAGGTTCGCCCACGGGGCGACCGGGCGGCATCGGCCGATGCGCTCGACCCGGGGTCCACCGATCGGATGATGGCGGGCGTCGACCGGAGGAGGGTCGGGCGGCGGGAGGAGGGGTGATCGGACCGCGGAGGGGGTGTTCAGCCGGGGGGAGCGGTCAGGCCGCTTCGCCGGCGACGATGCGCCACTGCCCCACCTCCCGGTAGTCGGAGTCGTGGACGGGTGAACCGTCGCCGGGCTCCAACGCGTAGTGGTGCAGGTTCCCGCCCCAGTACCGCAGCACGCGGCCCAGTTCGCGCGCCCTGTCCTCGGCCGACTTCCCCTCGTCGACGGTGACTTCGAGAAGGAACTTCACGTCTGTGTCGCCTCCCATGCACGGGTCAACCGAGCCCGGCCGTCCGGCCGCCGCTCGTCCGTCTCCATTGTTTCATTCATGTCCTATGAGAGGCTTTCACGGCCACCTCGCCTGGTGGGTGCGGTGAATAGTCCGGAAAGTCTCAACTGGTGGTGAGAGCGGGATGATGTCGGCGACGGGACGGCACGGCGGGGACCGGGAAGGGCGCTGGCGGGCCGCCGACCTCGCCCGCACGGCGGGCGTCTCCGTCCAGCAACTCCGCAACTACGTGGCGGCGGGCGTCCTGCCGCCCGTGGGCCGCACCGAGAGCGGCTACCGCGTCTACACCGGCGCCCACGCCCAGGCCCTCACCGCCGCCCGGGACATGGCGGCCGGCCACGGTTGGGCGACCGCCCGCGCCGTCATGCGGGCCGTCCACGAGGGCGACCTCGACACCGCCCTGGCGGCCCTCGACGAGAGCCACGCCCGTCTCGACCTGGAGCGCGGCGAGCTGGCCGCCGTACGCGACGCGCTGGAGACCGTCCTGGCCCACGGGGCGCCGCCCCCGCCCCCGTCCCGGCGCGGCCTGCGCATCGGTCAGGTCGCGGGTGCCGTGGGTGTCCGCCCTCCGGTGCTGCGCCTGTGGGAGGAGCGGGGCCTGCTGAGACCGGACCGCGACCCGGCCACGGGGTACCGCGTCTACTCGCGGGGAGAGCTGCGCGCCGCCCACGTCGTGGCGCTGCTCCGGCGGGGTCACCACCCGCTTGCCGCCGTCCGCGCGGTCCTGGACGAGCTGCGCACGACGGGCGACCCCGGCCGTGTCCGCGCGGAGCTGGACCGGCGGGAGCGGGATCTGAGCCGGCGCAGCCTCCACCGGCTCCGCGCCTCGGCGGCGCTGCACGCCTATCTGGAGTACCTGGGCCACTCCGGCCCGTGATCGCACGCCGCCCGGCGGCCTGCGGGCCCCGGGCCCGGGCGGCCGCTCTCCGCGGACGCGGAGGGCCGCCCCGGCGCCGTCAGTGCGAGCGGATGACCGCGGTGATCGTCTTGCCGTCGGTGGAGGGCACGACGGTGACGCGTGTGCTGAGCCGCCGGATGAGGGGCCAGCCGTAGCCGCCCGGGGTGGCCGGGTGGTGGCGGGGGATGGTGGTGGGCGGTGTCGGGCAACGGTCGCTCACGCTGATGTGGACCGTGTCCGCGTCGCGCTCGGCGGCGAAGGCGGTGATGCCGCCTCCGTGGCGCAGCGCGTTCGTGACGAGTTCGGACGTCACCAGCAGGATGTCGTCGACCACCCTCTCGGGCGGCGGCGGGCCGGTGGCGGCGAGGAGGTGGCGTACCTGGTCACGGGCCGCGGCCGCGGTGGCCGGCCACCGCGTGTGGCCGGTCATCGTGTCGTGGGTCGTCATGTTCACCTCCTTCACTCCTACTGTCCGGTCTACCGTCTCTCGCGTGTCGCTCATGTCCGTTTGCCCGGGTTTGGCGGACCGGACACGCTCATCCTTCCGTCGGACCATCACTCGACACCCCACGGGCCGCGGAGAGGGCGGCGGTGACCGTGCCGGCGAGGATGAAGGAACCGGCCGTACCGGTGACCTCCAGCAGCCGGACGACGCACGCGGCCGGCTGCGCCAGCACGAGCCGCGCACCCGCCTCCAGGTGGCGCGCCCGCGCCTGGAGGAGGGCGTGCAGGAACGCCGAGTCGGCGAACCGCACCTGCGACAGGTCGAGGACGGTGGCCGTGGTGCCGCCCCCCTCCCGGGGGTCGAACGCGCGGACGAGTCGCTCGACGGTGTCGAAGTCGAACTCGCCGGCGACGCGTACGACGCGGACCTCGCCGGTCACGGTCGTCAGGACTTCCGGGTCTTCGCTCACCGCGGCATTGTCGCAGCCCCTCCGTCCGCGGCGCACGGGGGTGGACGACTGCCCCGACGGGCGCCACGAGCGGTCCGCCGCCGATGACGCCTGGTAGTCCTGTGTGGCCTTTCGGCGTCGGCGGGCCGCACGCGCTGTGCAGATGCCCCGCCGGCCGCGGGTCCGGCGGGCTTTCACCCGGAAGCGCTTTCCGGAAACGCAAACCTCGCGCACACCGTGGGCGCCTCCTGGATGAGCGCGCCCTACCCCGCACTCGTCGCCGACTCCACCGGCGGCGTGGTGCGGACGAAGGACGCCGCGGCCGCGCTCTTCCCCGAGGCGGTCACCGGTGCCTGGATCGACGACACGCTGCCGTCGTGGCTCGCCGACGCGCACCGCGGCCTCGCCCATGGCCAGGACGACGACGCCGGGCCCGGCGCCGCGGGCCGCCCCGTCCGGGGCTGCCACGACGGTCTCTCCCTGGAGGCTCACCCGACCGTCGGCGCGGACGGCGACGTCGTGTGGTGGCTGGTCGACGACACCGACCGGTCCCTGGCCGAGCGGGCGCTCCACCACGAGCAGCAGCGGACCGCGTTCCTCGCCCACGCCTCCACCCAGCTGCCGGCCTCCCTGAACGTCGAACGCTGCACCGCCCCGGTCCCGTCGCCGGGGGCGGGGTCCCGGCGCACGCCCGACCACCGCAGTCCACCCAGGGCCGATCGGGGCGGGCTCGCGGTGCCCGGCCCGCTCCGGACGTCAGGGGAGCCGGCTCCAGAAGTCGAGGCGGTGCTCGCGGTGGTAGTCGACCGGCCCGATCCGGCCGGGCGCCAGGGACTGGGTGTACGCCGGCCGGTCACCCGGCCGGTACGGGCGCCAGGCGGGCCGGCCGGGACCGTTCGGGTCGCCCGTCCGCGCGAACGCCGCCCAGTAGTCCGCCATCGTGGCGGCCAGCCGCCGCTGCGCCGGAGTGAACAGCGGCTCCGCCTTGTCGTCCTCGAAGAGGTACGGCAGGTCGCCGGCGTGATACGCCCCGAAGTCGAACCCGTCCGGCAGCGGCAGGAACATCGGGGCGTCGCGGTCGGCGAACTCGTACGCGTACACCGGCGCCCGCCGGGCCAGGGCCTCGTGTTGCGCGTGGGTGCCGCGGGCCCACATGCGGTCGGTCACCACCGTCGCCCAGGCGAGCCCCGGCGAGGGGAAGGACGCGAGCGGGTACGCGGCGGCGACGCGCCGCGCGTGCGGCCCGAACGCGGTGCGCAGGGCCCGGTCGTAGTCCGCCCCCGTGAACGGGCGGCCCACCGCGTCGTACAGCAGACCGACGAACGTGCGGTGCTCGTCGCGCGTCGCCCCGGAGAGCACCGGCACCCGGTGGGAGCGGCCGACCCGCAGCGCGTCGGGAGGGAGCTCCGGGAGGGTGGCGCCGCCGACCGCGAACGCCTGGTGGGCGTTCATGATGTGCGGCACCTCCAGGATCCGCTTCACCGGCAGCGCGCGCAGGCAGTCGAGCGTGCGCCGGGGATCGGCGTGACGGCAGCCGAGCGGGGCGGTCGTCTCGGTCGTGACGTCCTCCAGCTCCCGGACGGACCGCCAGACGTACCACGGGTAACCGGGGACGCCGGGGCCCATCGTCCCGGCCGGCATGTCCATCATGCCCTCGCCGCTCGCCATGACCGCCCGGTCGAACAAGCCCCGCGCGCCGGGCGAGGTGAGGTGCCCGGCGATGGCGGCCGCCCCGAAGGAGACGCCCGCGACCGTCACGTTCCGCGGGTCGCCACCGAACGCGGCGGCGTTGCGCCGCACCCAGGCCATCGCCGCCTGCTGGTCCTGGAGCCCGAACGCGCCGGACCCTTCGAGCCCCGGCAACGCCAGTCCGCCGAAGACGCCCATGCGGTAGTTGACCGTCACCACGAGCACGCCGCGCTCGGCGAGTCGGCGGCCGTCGAAGAAGGCCCCGCCGCCCACCGCGCCGTCGCCGTGGATCCACACCAGTACCGGAGCGGGCCCGCGCGTCCCGCGGGGCGGCGTCGTCACGTTCAGGACGAGGCAGTCCTCCTCCTCGCTGGCGATCGGCGCGTACGCGGACGGCACCTGCGGGCACAGCGGACCGGGCCGCGTCGCGTCGCGGACACCGGACCACGGGACGGCCGGGCGGGGTGGCGCCCACCGGTGGGCGCCGGTGGGCGGGCCCGCGTAGGGGATGCCGTAGTACAGCGTGTGCTCACCGGAGCGGACGCCCCGCACCTTCCCCGACTCCGTCCGGACGGTGTCCCGCCCGGGGTCCGTGCCCGCGGCGGACGGTGCCTGGAGCACCGTGACCGCCGCCACCAGCGCGGCAACCGCCACCGCCACCCGCCGGCGGCTTCCGCCGCCTCCGGTCCTGCCGCGCATCGCCTCGTCCTTCCGCCCGGTCGTGCACGTCGCGCACCGACGCTTCCGGCGGATGTGTTCCACGGATCGCGGCCGGCGCACCACCCGCCGCCCCCGGCCGGCCGCACGGCGCGGTCCGGTCCGGTCCGGTCCGACGCAGGATCGATCCGGACCGACCCTGCCCGTCCCGGCGCTCGGCCCGCCTGCCGGAGCCGATCCGTCCCGGCGCTCGGTCCGCGACCAGGGCCGCCCCGGTCTGGTGCTCGGCCCGGGCCGCCCCGGCGCCCGACCGGGCCCAGGTCGTACCGCCGCTGCCGCGTGGGGCCGTGCTCTCGCCACCGTGTGGGGGCGCTGTGTCCGGTCGCATGGCGGCGCGTGCCGCATTGCCGTGTCCGGCACACTGTTCCGACCGGAGAAGAGCGGTGCCCGCGGCAATCCCGTTGACCGTCCCTCACCTGATCGACACGCTGAACGGATGGGGCCGGGGCCGCCGACGCCCCGGCGCTCGCGTTCTCCGGGGCACCAGACCGGCGCCGCGGCGGCCCGGCCGCGCGGCGGCACCGGGAGATACGACCGCACCGGCACGCCGGTGATCCGGCGACGCGTCCCGGCCCGGGGCGGGCGCCGCGGCGTACATCACCGGGAGGGACGGCTCCTCTTCCTGCAGGAGGTCGGCTCCGCCCGGCCGGTATCGTCCGCATCGTCCGCGCGCCGCGCCCACGCCCGTGCACGAGAGAGGACCCCCGTACATGACCGGACACACCGGCCCCACCGCCGTCCCCGGCGGCGAGGCGCCCGGCGTCATCGTCGTCTCGGGCATCTCGGCCGCGGGCAAGTCCACCGTCGCCCAGGCCCTCGCCGAGCGGCTGCCGCGCTCGGTCCACCTCCGCGGCGACGTGTTCCGCCGCATGATCGTCAGGGGCCGGGCGGACATGACGGCCGAGGCCCCGCCGGAGGCCGTCGCCCAGCTGCGGCTGCGCCACCGGCTGGCCGCCGCGTCCGCCGACGCCTATGCCGAGGCCGGCTTCACCGTCGTGCTCCAGGACGTCCTGCTCGGCGAGCACCTGGTCGAGATCACCCGGACGATCAGGAGCCGCCCGCTGGCCGTCGTCGTGCTGGCGCCCGACCCGGAGGCCGTGGCCCGGCGCGAGGAGCAGCGCGCGAAGACCGGCTACGGGGCCGACTGGCAGCCGCGGGACCTCGACAGGATCCTGCGGGTCGACACGCCCCCGATCGGGCTGTGGCTCGACACCTCCCACCAGTCCGTCGACCGGACCGTCGACGAGATCCTGCGGCGGGCCTGGTCCGAGGGCGCCGTCTCCTGACCCGCCGGGGGCCGGTCCGGTGGCCGCAGGGGGGTGGTGTCCCGGGGCCCGGCCCGCCCCTCTTCCCGTACGAGCGCCCATCGCGTCCCCCGTACCGGGCAGCCAACGCCGAGCCTGCCGTCCTGCCGTGCCCGCCCCACGCCGTGCCGGCCCCAGTCCTGCCGCACCGGCGGCGGCACGAACGACAGGACCGTCGGGGACGCCGACGGCTCCCACCAGTCCTGGACCGGCGCCAACGGTCCCCGCTGCTCCGCGTACGGCGGGACCCTCGCCTGGTCGTGCGCCGCCGACGGCCGCCTCGTGGTGACCTTCGGCGGCACGGTCGCCACGCCCTGACCCCGCACGCCCCGCGCGTACGGGCCCCTCCGCACCACGCGGAGGGGCCCGTACCCGTCCCCGAACGACGCGGCGGACACCGCGCCGTTCAGCGCGGCATACCGAACTCCCGCAGCGGGGCCAACTCGGCGGCGGTGGCGGGCCGGAGCGTGGACAGGACGTGCCGGGCGGCGGACAGCTCGGCGTCCGCGCCGCGGAAGGACACCGTGTACACCAGCCCCTCCCGCTCCAGGCGCAACTCCCGCCGGGTGTCGCCGTCCTCGTACGTCACCAGCAGCCGCCCCCCGGCGTCGTCCGCGCAGCGCACCACACCGCCGTACGGGACGGGGCAGCCGCGCGCGTCGACCCGCCGGGCGTCCTGTCCGGCGCGGGCCACCGCCAGGTGCAGCCCCGGCGACCCGGGCCGCTCGTACGCGACGCCGAACCCGTCCCCGCTCGCGCCGAGGACCCGCGACGCGTGGCCGGGGGGCGTGTCGCCGAGGCGCAGCAGGTCGCGGTCGACGCGGTGGGCGGTGAGCCAGGTGTCGAGCGTGGGCGGCCGCGACGCGTCCCACACGGCGTACGCGCCGGCGGCCACGAGCAGGGCCGCCGCCCCGAGCGTCCCCGCCCGCGCCCGCGCCCCCGGCACGAGGGACGCCGCGGCCAGCGCGTAACAGGTCCCTCCGGCGAGGAGGACGAGCGGGCCGCCGCGCCCGCCGGTGGACAGGCTCGCCGCGACGGCGGCGGCCGCGCCCGCGGTGCCCAGGCCATACACCACCGCGGCCCACCTCCACGGGCCGCGCGGTCGCCGGACGAGCGGCACGAAGACGCGGGCCGTCCTGCCCATGACCGCCAGCAGGGCCACGGCCGGCGGCACCACGACGAGCGGGACCACGGCGAAGGCACCCCACCCTCCGACGAAGAGCGCGACCAGCACCGCCTGGAACTGCACCGCGGTCAGCACGCACCCGACGAACCAGACTCCCGCCAGATGGACGGCGGCCGCCCGCGCCGCCCCGCCGGGCCGCCCGCTCACCGGCACGGCGCCGGGACGTCCCCGGCGTACGTCGGGGACTCCGGGCGGGCGGCCGCGACGACCGCGCGGGCAGGGCTGCGCGGGGTCAGCGCGTGCCTCCCGGGCGGCGGGGTCGGCCCGGAGTGGCGGCGGCACCGGAGGACGTACGGCTCGGCGTCGACGACGCCGCCGCCGTCGGGCGCCGCGGCCGGCCGCGCCGGCGCGGGAAGGAGGAGGCGGCGGCCGCCACCATTCGTCTCGCTCATCCGTGCAGGCTAACCGCCGCCACCGCGGCCAACGACGCCGCCTCGAAGCACCGGTGGGCACCCGGTGTGGCCCGGCGAACGGCGAACGGCGAACGGCGAACGGCGGCGGGCGCCCAGCGGGGCCGGGGGGCGAACGGCGGCGGGCCGTGCGGCTCCCGGCCCCCCGCTGCCGCCGGTCCGCCGAACGCGTTCCGCGGGGACGGTCGGTGGCCGGTGGTCAGACGGGTGAGCCCCAGGCCGTCGCGAGCCCCTCCAGCCAGGCGGGCGGCAGTTCGGCGGCGTCCCACTCCTCCCGCAGCGCGGACGGCGCCGCGCCGAGGCGTTCCAGGACGGCGACGCTGGTGGGGGAGTGGATGAGCGAGTAGCGGCCGTGGACCGCGACGGAGCTGCCGGGCCCGTACGTCCCGAACAGCCGCTCCAGCCGCTGCCGGTGCTCGGCTGCGAACTGGGCGAGCAGCCCCGCGTACCCGGCCCGCTGCCGCGAGCCCATGGTGCCGAGGACGGCGGTGAGCACCTGGTCGGACACCTCGGGATCGAGGTCGGAAGGGGTGGTGAACGACAGGTACAGGGGGACGACCGCCACCTTGGCCCGCTCCACCTCCATCCGCCCGACGGGAGTGCGGGCGTCCTGCGAGGCGGCCGAGGAGTCGCGGGCCACGGCGTCCCGCAGGGCCCGCTCGGCGAGATCGCCGAGGTGGTCGGCGGCGGCGCGGGCCCCGTCGAGCCAACCCGAGCCGTACAGCGGGCCCTTCTCCGTCGGAGCGCTCCGCACCAGGCCCGCCACCTCGTCGCCCGCGAGGGAGAGCGCGCCGGCCTCGACCAGCCCGACCAGTTCCTCCGCGTCGCCGGCGTAGACCCCCGCGCGGCCGAGGAGCTGGACGAGGGTCCTCTTGGCGTTGAGGACGCTGGCCGCGTCGAGCTGCTGCCGTCGTTCACCGGCGGCGTTCATGGGGTCCTCCTCATCGCGTGGGCGGCGCGGTCGCGCGTACACGGAACGCTCTCTCCGCGGGTACAACGGTCGGTGGTCACGTGGAGATCCCCTCCCGGACGGCGGGCGTGCGTTCCCCCGACGGGGGCGCCGCCCCACGGCTCGGGGAGACGATCGGGAACGATCAGAAACGGAGAAGCACGGACCACCCGGCCGCACCTACCCTGATCCCCGTGGGCAGCACCCGTCACCTGATCCTCTCCTCTCGCACGACGTCCCGGCCGCCACCCCGGCCACCGTCCCGGCCTTTCTACCCCGACACCGATGCCCGCGGGCCGCGCGGCGGCACGGGACACGGCGGGCGGCCGGGCGTCGCGCCGGCGGTACGGAGCGGGTGGGCGCCGGGCCCGCCCCCGCCACCGCTCCGATGCCGGGGGCCCCACCGCTCGCAGCAGGCAGGACCGATCCGCGTGGCGCCCGGGCAGACGGCCGTCCGGCCCCGTACACCGAGGGAGACATCATGAGCAAGGCCACGAGGACGGCCGCGCGCACGGCCGCGCCGCACGCCGCGGACCGCCACGACGTGATCCGCGTGCACGGCGCGCGCGTGAACAACCTCAAGGACGTCAGCGTCGAGATCCCGAAGAGACGGCTGACGGTGTTCACCGGCGTCTCCGGCTCCGGCAAGAGCTCCCTCGTCTTCGACACGATCGCCGCGGAGTCGCAGCGGCTCATCAACGAGACCTACAGCGCCTTCGTCCAGGGCTTCATGCCGACGCCGGCGCGGCCGGAGGTCGACGTGCTCGACGGGCTGACCACCGTGATCAGCGTCGACCAGCAGCGCATCGGCGCCGACCCCCGCTCCACCGTCGGCACCGTCACCGACGCCAACGCGATGTTGCGCATCCTCTTCAGCCGGCTGGGCGAGCCGCACATCGGCCCGCCCAGCGCGTACGCGTTCAACGTCCCCTCGGTCCGGGCGAGCGGCGCGATCACCGTGGAGCGCGGCGCCAAGAAGGCGGTGAAGGCGACCTTCCAGCGCACCGGCGGCATGTGCACGCGCTGCGAGGGCCGGGGGACGGTCTCCGACATCGACCTCACCCAGCTCTACGACGACTCCAAGTCGATCGCCGAGGGCGCGTTCACCATCCCCGGTTGGAAGTCCGACAACGTGTGGACCGTCGGCGTCTACGCCGAGTCCGGCTTCCTCGACCCGCACAAGCCGATCCGCGCGTACACGAAGAAGGAGATGCAGGACTTCCTGTACCGGGAGCCGACCAAGGTCAAGGTCAACGGCGTCAACCTCACCTACGAGGGGTTGATCCCCAAGATCCAGAAGTCGTTCCTGTCGAAGGACAAGGAGGCGATGCAACCGCACATCCGGGCGTTCGTGGAACGGGCCGTCACCTTCACCACCTGCCCCGAGTGCGACGGCACCCGGCTCAGCGAGGGGGCCCGCACGTCGAAGGTCGCGGGGATCAGCATCGCCGACGCCTGCGCGAGGGAGATCCGGGACCTGGCCGAGTGGGTCCGCGGCCTGGACGAGCCCTCGGTGGCGCCGCTCCTCGCCAAGCTGGGCCACACCCTCGACTCGTTCGTGGAGATCGGGCTGGGCTACCTGTCGCTCGACCGCCCGTCGGGCACCCTGTCGGGCGGTGAGGCGCAGCGCGTGAAGATGGTCCGCCACCTCGGGTCCTCCCTCACCGACGTCACGTACGTCTTCGACGAGCCGACCGTCGGCCTGCACCCGCACGACATCCAGCGGATGAACGAACTGCTGCTGCGCCTGCGCGACAAGGGCAACACCGTGCTCGTCGTCGAGCACAAGCCGGAGGTCATCGCCATCGCCGACCACGTCGTCGACCTCGGCCCCGGCGCCGGCACGGCGGGCGGCACCGTCTGCTTCCAGGGCACCGTCGAGGAGCTGCGGACCGCCGGCAGCGTCACCGGGCGCCACTACGACGACCGGGCCGGCCTCAAGGAGACCGTGCGCGAGCCCACCGGCACGCTGGAGATCCGCGGCGCGAACACGCACAACCTGCGCGACGTCGACGTCGACGTCCCCCTCGGCGTGCTGTGCGTCGTCACCGGGGTCGCCGGGTCCGGCAAGAGCTCCCTCGTACACAGTTCCGTCCCCGCCGGAGCGGGCGTGGTAGTGGTCGACCAGAGCCCCATCCGCGGCTCGCGGCGGAGCAATCCGGCGACGTACACCGGGCTGCTCGATCCGATCCGCAAGGCGTTCGCCAAGGCCAACGGGGTGAAGCCGGCCCTGTTCAGCGCCAACTCCGAGGGCGCCTGCCCCACGTGCAACGGCGCCGGCGTCCTCTACACCGACCTGGCCATGATGGCGGGCGTCGCCACCCCCTGCGAGGACTGCGAGGGCCGGCGGTTCCAGGCGTCGGTGCTGGAGTACCGGCTCGGCGGCCGCGACATCAGCGAGGTCCTGGCGATGTCGGTGGCGGAGGCCGAGGAGTTCTTCGGCTCCGGGGACGCGGCCACGCCGGCCGCGCACCGGATCCTCGACCGCCTCGCCGACGTCGGGCTCGGCTACCTCACCCTCGGCCAGCCGCTCACCACGCTCTCCGGCGGCGAGCGGCAGCGGCTCAAGCTGGCGACGCACATGGCCGACAAGGGCGGCATCCTCGTCCTCGACGAGCCGACCGCCGGCCTGCACCTCGCCGACGTGGCACAGCTGCTGGGGCTGCTCGACCGGCTCGTCGACGCGGGGAAGTCGGTCATCGTCGTCGAGCACCACCAGGCGGTCATGGCGCACGCCGACTGGATCATCGACCTCGGGCCCGGCGCCGGCCACGACGGTGGGCGCGTCGTCTTCGAGGGCCGCCCGGCCGACCTGGTGGCCGCCCGCGCCACCCTCACCGGCGAACACCTCGCGGCGTACGTCGGCCGCTGACCGGCACGGGCCGCGTGACGGGGCCGCGACGGGCACCGCCGCCCGGCTGAGGGGCGGCGGGCCCCACCGGTGGGCGCACGCCGCCCGGGGCGCGCCGGTGGGGTGCCGCGCCGGCGGAGGGGCGTCCGGGGGGTGCCGCGCGCAGTGGGGCGTCCCGGCGCGGGCCGGTCGCCCGCGCCGGATGCCGGGTGACGGGGGTCCCGCGGCTCCCGCCCGTCCCGGCGCTCGGACGGGCCGGCCACCCCGCCCGGCGACGCCACCGCCGGCCACCCCGCCCGGTGACGCCACCGCCGTCCCGCCGTCCCAGCGGCCCGGGGCCCGGCCGAGGTCCGCGGGCCTTGCTCCGGACCCGTGTCACCGAGATCGACGCCCACTTCCCGCCAAGCGCACCGGACAGGGACCTGATCCGGCCGGGGACACCCACGCCCCCGACAAGGGCGGCGCCGACGGGCGCATGCTGGGAGGTGGCGGACGGCTCCACGACCGGTCCCACGGGCCGTCCCACGACCGACCACGTACGGACGACGAAGGTGGAACCTGTGCAGTTCGGCATCTTCACGGTGGGGGACGTCACTCCCGACCCGACCTCGGGGCGGACGCCCACCGAGCACGAGCGGATCAAGGCGATGGTGACCATCGCGCTCAAGGCGGAGGAGGTGGGACTGGACGTCTTCGCGACGGGCGAGCACCACAACCCGCCGTTCGTGCCCTCCTCGCCCACCACCATGCTCGGGTACGTCGCCGCGCGCACCGAGCGCATCATCCTGTCGACCTCGACGACCCTCATCACCACCAACGACCCGGTGAAGATCGCCGAGGACTACGCGATGCTCCAGCACCTGGCCGACGGGCGCGTCGACCTGATGCTGGGACGCGGCAACACCGGCCCCGTCTACCCCTGGTTCGGGCAGGACATCACCCAGGGGATCCCCCTGGCCGTCGAGAACTACGCGCTGCTGCGCAGGCTCTGGCGCGAGGACGTCGTCGACTGGGAGGGCCGCTTCCGCACACCGCTCCAGGGCTTCACCTCCACCCCGCGTCCCCTCGACGGGGTGCCGCCCTTCGTCTGGCACGGCTCCATCCGGTCACCCGAGATCGCCGAGCAGGCGGCCTACTACGGCGACGGCTTCTTCCACAACAACATCTTCTGGCCCCAGGAACACACGAAGAAGATGGTCGACCTGTACCGGCAGCGGTACGCGCACTACGGTCACGGCACCCCCGAGCAGGCCGTCGTCGGCCTCGGCGGCCAGGTCTTCATGCGTCACGACTCCCAGGCCGCGGTGCGCGAGTTCCGGCCGTACTTCGACGACGCGCCCGTGTACGGGCACGGCCCGTCCCTGGAGGAGTTCACCGAGCAGACCCCGCTGACCGTCGGCTCCCCCCAGCAGGTCATCGAACGGACCCTGGGCTTCCGGGAGGTCGTGGGGGACTACCAGCGCCAGCTGTTCCTGATGGACCACGCCGGGCTGCCCCTGAAGACCGTGCTGGAGCAGTTGGACCTCCTCGGCGAGGAGGTCGTGCCGGTACTGCGCAAGGAGTTCGCGGTCGGCCGGCCGGCCGACGTCCCGGCGGCCCCGACCCACGCGGACCGCGTCGCCCGGGCCACCGGGGAGCAGCGGTGACACCGGCCCGCCTGGCGGTCGTCACGGCCGGGTTGAGCGTGCCGTCCTCGACGCGGCTCCTCGCCGACCGGCTCGCCACCGCCGTCGGCCGCCACCTGGTGGACGCCGGGCGGCCGGTCGAGGTCGAGACGGCCGAACTGCGCGAACTGGCCGTGGACATCGCCCACAACCTCGTCACCGGCTTCCCGCCCCCGGCGCTGCGCGACACGATCGGGACCATGGCGCGGGCGGACGGCCTGATCGCCGTCACGCCCGTCTTCAGCGCCTCCTACAGCGGCCTGTTCAAGTCCTTCTTCGACGTCGTCGACCGGGACGTGCTGGCGGGCAAGCCCGTGCTGATCGCGGCGACCGGCGGGACCGCCCGCCACTCCCTCGCCCTGGAACACGCGGTCCGGCCGCTCTTCGCGTACCTGCGGGCCACGGTGGCACCGACCGCCGTCTTCGCCGCCCCCGAGGACTGGGGGGCGAGCACCGACCCCCGGACCACCGCGCTCGCCGAACGCGTCGACCGGGCGGCCTCGGAACTGTCCGCCCTGATGACCGGCCACCGGCCCCCGCCCGCGGCGGACGAGGTGACGCCCTTCGCCGACCGCCTGGCCGCCCTGCGCGTCCCCCCGCACCCCTGACGCCGCCCGGAACCGGCCTCCCGCCGGGCGACCACCGCCCGGCACCCGGTCCGGCCCCCGGGACGGCGGCGGACCGAACCGGCCACAGCCCCGCCGCGGGCGGTCGTCCCGCACGGCACGAGGCGGGGGTGTGGGCGGCCCGCCACCCGCACCCCCGCAACCAGCCCACCCGGGCGGGCGTGGCGGCCCGCGTCACGTCACCGGGCCACGCGAGCGGAGGGGGCCGCCGCCCTGCGCAACGACAGGGCGAAGGCGCAGCTGCTGACGGTGAGGACGACGATCGGCGGAGGAGGCAGCAGGAGAACCGACACGGCCAGGACGGCCAGGGAGACCACGAGGGCGATCCAGCCGAAGGCCGTGCGGTGCTGGACGAGGGTGGGGGCGTGCCGGACGGCAGCGAGGACCAGCAGGCCGCAGGCGATGGCGAAGAAGGCCATGGCGATGCTCATGCCGTTGAAGACGTCGATGAGCGTGCGTTCCAGACCCAGCAGGGCGAACGTGGACTCCCGCATGGCCGTGTCGACGGCACGCCGCTGCGGTGTCGCGGTGGCCGCCGCCGCGACGGCGGAGAGCGCGAGGTGGCCGACGCCCAGGAAGACGAAGCCGTAGGCACCGACGGTGAAGGGCCGGACGGAGTCCGCCCGGGGGAGGGGGCGGGAGGTGACCGCGGTGTTCATGACTGCTCCTTGAGGCTGACCTGCGTGTTGACGTTGACGGGGGCGGGGCCGGGGGCGGAGGGCGGTCGCCAGCCGAGGACCGGGTCCAGGGCTCTCGCCGTCACCGCCCGCGGGGTGGCTCGTACGGCGAGGTTCCGGAGGGCCGCGGCGAGGGGATGGGAGAGCCGCGCGAGTTCACCGATGCGGCGCGAGCGGCGGCTGATACGGGTGGTGCGCCGGTGCCTGGCCTCCGTGTACGCGGCGAGCGCGGCCGGTACGTCGGCACCGGCTGTGAGGAGGTGCGCCACGACGACCGCGTCCTCGATGGCCTGGCAGCCGCCCTGGCCCATGTTGGGCGTCATCGCGTGGGCGGCGTCGCCGAGCAGGGCCACCCGGCCGACGTGGAACCGCGGCAGCGGCGAGGCCAGTTCGTGGAAGTCGTGGTGGAGTATGCCGACCGGGTCGGGGTTCCGCCGGTCCAGCCGGTCCAGCAGCGCGGGTATCGGATCGTGCCACGCGCCGAAGCGCCGGATGAGCTCCGCGTGGTGGTCGGCCGGCTCCGCGCCTCCGGGGCCGGTGACGGCGGTGGCGTACACGTAGGTCCGGCCGTCGGCGAGGGGAACGACGCCGAACCGCTCACCACGGCCCCACGTCTCGGTCGCCTGCAGGGCAGGCGGACCGGCACCGGGCAGCACCGCTCGCCAGCCGGCCTCACCGGCGTGACGCAGCCCGGGGTGCCCGGGGAAGAGCCGGCCGCGGAGCACGCTGCGCAAGCCGTCGGCCGCCAGTACGACGTCGGCGCGCAGGTCGCCCGCGGACGTACGCACGACCGCGCTGCCCCCGGCGTCGTCCACACCGGTCACCGACACGCCGAGGCGTACGACGCCGGGCGGCAGGGCGGCGGCGAGGACGTCGATCAGGAAGCCGCGGTGCACGGCGCGCGTGGGGAGCCCGTAGCGCGTGGACATCGCGTCGCCGTCGGACCGGTTCAGCCACGTGCCGTCGGGTGTGCGCAGCCCCAACGTGCCGGGCAGGGCGTGCCCCGTCGACACCTCGGCGCCCAGGCCGATCGAGTCCAGCGCGCGCAGTGCGTTGGGGGCGAGCACGATGCCGGCGCCGATGCCCCTGAGAGCGGGAGACCGCTCGCACACGGTGACGCGCCATCCGCGGCGGCTCAGGGCCACCGCCGCGGTCAGACCCCCGATACCGCCGCCCGCCACGACGGCATGACGAACATCCATGTCGACTTCCCCCACGTGCCACTTGTCCACCGGCGCCTCTACAAATGTAGAGGCCGTTGTCGGGCACTCTACACCTGTAGAGTGGGGGTGTGTCCCTCCCTGATCGCCGAGACCTGATCGCCGACGCCGCCATCAGCACCGTGGCCACCGCCGGGCTGCGCGGTCTGACCCACCGCGCGGTCGACGCCGCCGCGGGGCTGCCGGCCGGCAGCACGTCGTACTACTTCCGCACGCGCAGCGCCCTGATCAGCGCCTGCTACCTCCGCCTGGCCGAACTGTCGGTGGCCGACGTGGACCGTTGGGAAGCGGAGCACGGGCGCCCGGACCCGGACTCCGCCGCGGAGGCGCTGGCCGCGCTGCTGCACCACTGGCTGACGGTGGAGCGGGACCGCCAGCTCGCCCGCTTCGAACTCAGCCTGGAGGCGACCCGGCGGCCGGAACTGCGCGCCGACCTGCGGACCGCCGGCCTCGCCGCACGGTCCAGGGCCGCCGCCCTGCTGGCGACGCTCGGCGCTCCCGACCCGGCGGCGGCCGCGGACCTGCTCGTCGCCTGGACCGACGGCCTGCTGTACGACCGGCTCGCCGGCGCGATGGCCGCGACCCGCCCGGTGCCCGACGCGACCGAGCTGACCCCGGTCGTCCGGCGGATGCTCACCGCCGTGCTCTCCACCTGACGGACGCCCGCTCCCTGCGCACCGCCGCACCGTCGTCCTGCGACGTCACGCGCGCACCGGCGTCACCGGGGGCCGCTGTGCATCGCCCCGCGCCCTTCCGAGCGGAGGTCTTCCAGGTGTCCTGACGGCCGCTGACCGTCCCCCGCCGCGCGGCCCGGCCACCGGCACCCCGCCGGTCCCGAGTGGCGGCCGGGGTGCTCGGCGGACCTCCGGCCGCAACGCCTCCCGCCCCGCCCGCCGGGGGCGGGACGGAGCCGTTCGGGCGGGCCCCGCGCTGCGCGGACCGCTCATCCCGTCGTCGCCCCGGTGGCCGGCCGGTGGGACGGCGGCGGCGAGCCGGCGCGGCGGCCGGCCGGCCGACCGACCGGCCGGGCCCGGGCGGTGTCGGGAGCGTCGGCCGCCGTCCGGCCGGCGCTCCCCTCCGTGAGGCTACGGCGCGGGACGTTGCGACCACGTTGCGCGCGGCGCAGGGCCCCGCACCGCCCACCCCGGCGCCGCCAACTCCGCGTCCAGTGCCCGCACCCGCGCCAGTACCTGCGGTCGCCGCCCCGCCGGTACCGCCGTCGACAGGGCACGCCACACCTCCACGTCGTCCTCGCCCCACGGGCTGTGCGCCCAGTCCGCCAGCAGCTCGGGGTCCCCGCGCGCGACGAGCGCCGCACGCAGCCCGTCCGCCAGCCGCCGCCGCAACCGCGCCACCCCCGGCGCCCACGACCCGGGCAGCAGCGGGCCGGCGTACGCGCCGAGGGCGGCCGTCACCGCGCCCGACGACAGCCGCCGCGCCACGGCGTCGAAGTCCGCGTCCACCGGCGGGCCCAGCCGGTACGGCCGCGAGCGCAGCAGCTCCGGTCCCAACAGGCCGCGCAGTCGCGACAGTTCGGCGCGCAGGGTGACCGGGGTGACGGTCCCGTCCTCGTACAGCGCCGTCAGCAGCTCGTCCCCGCACAGTCCCTGCGGGTGCGCGGCCAGCACCACGACGATCTCGCTGTGCCGCCGGCTCAGCCGTACCGTGCGGCCCCCCGCCGCGAGCAGCGCCTCGTCCCGCCCGAGCGCGCACAGGCGCAGCCGGTCGGGCGCCGGGGCCGGTGCCCGCAGCGCGAGGTGGGACTCCGCCGCCCGCGCCACCGCCTGGACGAACGCCAGACTGTGCGGGTGCGCCAGCCGGTCCCCGCCCGTGACGTCCACCGCGCCGAGCAGCCGCCCGGTCCGCGGGTCGTGCACCGGGGCGGCCGCGCACGTCCACGCCTGGACCGGGCGCCGGAAGTGCTCGGCGGCGAAGACCTGCACCGGGCGGTCGACGGCGAGGGCGGTGCCCGGCGCGTTCGTGCCCATCGCCGACTCCGACCAGCGTGCCCCCGGTACGAAGTTCATCCGCCGCGCCGACCGCAGTGTCCGAGGGTGCCCCTCAACCCACAGCAGCCGCCCGTACGCGTCGCACACCGCCACCAGGTGCTCCCCGTCCGTGGCGTACGCCCCCGTCAGCTCGCGGACCACCGGCATCACCGTGGCCAGCGGGTGCGCCGCCCGGTACGCCGCCAGCTCCTCCTCGTCCAGCTCGACGCTCGCGGCGCCCTCAGGACTCACCCGGGCCCGCGCGCACCGCCACCACGACTCCGCCACGACCGGCCGCAACGGCACGCCCCCCGCCCCGACGGGCCCGGCCCCGCCGGCCCCGTCCAGCCCCGGCGCGGCCCCGTCCCCGCCGGCCGCCGTGACGAACGCCTCGTGCGCCCGGCGCAGCTCACCCGCGCGCCGCACGGGGTCCGCACCCGGCTCCAGGGCCGTCCACGCGTCGCTCAACCCGCCCTCCCCGTCGAGGTCTCCGTGCCGGGTGCCCATCGTGGTCCTCCCGCCGCACGCCGACAACCCGGTCCGCGCCCCCGCGCGCCCCCCTCCTCCCGTACAGTGGGGACGGGCCGTGACTGGCGCTTGGGTGGAGTACCACCGGGGAGCGGCCCGGCGGACACCGCCACCTGCCGCGCGCCTGGGCGATCAGCACACACGTTCTGTCGACGCCCAGGAGGACCCGTGTCCACGACCGCAAGCGCCCGCCTCATGGACGGCAGCGGCCTCGCCCGCCGTCTCGTCGAGGAGACCGCCGCCCGCGCCGCCGACCTCACGCGCCGCACCGGCACCCCGCCGTGCCTGGCCACCGTCCTCGTCGGCGCGGACCCCGCGTCCGTCACGTACGTGAAGATGAAGCGCGCCCGCTGCGAGAAGGCCGGCATCCGCTCCCGCCACGTCGAACTGCCCGCCACCACCACGACGGAGGAGCTGGTCGCCACGCTGCGGTCGCTGTCGCAGGACCCCGAAGTGGACGGCATCCTGCTCCAGCACCCGGTCGGCCGGCACATCGACGAGCGGGCCGCGTTCGAGGCGATCGCCCCCGAGAAGGACGTCGACGGCGTCACCACCAGCTCGTTCGCGTCCATGAGCTTCGGTCTGCCGGGATTCGTCTCGTGCACGCCGGGCGGCATCATGCGACTCCTCGACGCGTACGGGGTCGACCCGACCGGCAAGCGGGCCGTCGTCGTCGGCCGCAGCGCGATCCTCGGCAAGCCCGCCGGGATGCTGCTGCTGGCCCGCAACGCCACGGTCACCTACTGCCACTCCCGCACCCCCGCCGCCGACCTGTCGGCCGTGCTGCGCGAGGCCGACATCGTCATCGCCGCGGTCGGCCGGGCCCGCTTCATCACGGGCGCGGACATCAAGCCCGGCGCCGTCGTGGTGGACGCGGGCTACAACGAGGGCAACGTCGGCGACGTCGACTTCGCGTCCGCCGCCGAGCGCGCCGGCCTGATCACCCCGGTGCCGGGCGGGGTCGGCCCCATGACGATCGCCACCCTGCTGGCGCAGACCGTCGACGCCGCGGAACGGCTGCGGGGCACGACGACCGCCTGACGGACGGCCGCCTCCCGGAACCGTCCCCGGGCCGGGGGCGTGACGGTCCGCCCGGCAGGGTCGGGAGACCCGTCCGCGCCGGGCGGCCGCTGGGTCGCGGGCGCGGACACGGGCGCGCGGCCCGCGGCCCGGGGTCGTGACGGACCGCCCGGTACGGACGGGACGCCCGTCCGCGCCGGGCAGCCCCGGCCCCCGGGCCCGGACGTGGGCGCCCGGGCCCCGGCGCCGTCATCCCAGGTCGTCCTCCTCCAGCAGCCCGGCCAGGACCGCGCCCGGGTCCGGGTCGGCCGGGCCGGCGGGCGTCCACCTGCCGTCCAGCCGGCGGTAGGGCCACCAGCGGCCGTCGCGTCCGAGACGGAGCTGCGCGCCGGCCCCCGGCACCTCCCACCGCCCGCCGCCGAGCGGCCGCAGGGCGGGTCGCCCGCCACCGTTCCCGGCAGCGCCGCCCGGGGCGGAGCCGCCCCCGGCGCGGCCGGCAGGGCGGTCCCCGGCAGGGCTGTCCCGTGCCGGGCCGTCCCCGGCAGGGTGGTCCTCCGCGGGGACGTCGGCGGGGTCGTCCCCGGCGGGGGCGTCCCAGGCCCGCGCGAGCAGGGCCTCGGCGCGGGCCAGCACGTCCGGCGCCGGCGTGCACTCCTCCTCCAGCACGGCGAGGCCGGCCGCACCACCGAGCCGCCAGGCCCGTACCGCCGCCGCCATGTCCGCCGCGTCCCGTCCCGTGCCCGCCGCGAGCCGCGCGACCACGGCGGGAACGGCCGCCGCGGTCGTGGCGGCGAGCCGCACGGCGTCCCGGCGCACGTCCGGCGGCCCGTCGTCCGCCGGGGCCGCCGGCACCGCGCCCAGCGCCTCGGCCAGCATCCGCCGCGCCCGTACCGCCGCGTCGGCGGCCAGCACCTCCAGTGCGGCCGGATCCACCGCGCCGCCGCCCGTACGGTCCGTACCGTCCGTGCCGCCGGAGCCGTCCGTGCCGTCGTCGCCCGTGACGAGGGACGGCGGTTCGCCGGCGTCCTCCGGTACGGGCGGCGGGCCGGGGAGCGCGGGCAGGATGCCGCCCATCGCGAACGCCTCGTCCGCCCGGACGCCCGCAGGCCCCGCGGCGCCGGCCCCGGCGCGCGCGTCGGCGCCGGCCGCCGCGGTGCCCCCCGCGGTCAGCTCCGCGAGCAGCCGCCGCTCACCCCGCCCCCGCGCCAGGAGCAGCACGAAGGGGTCCCGGTCGAGGAGCCGCGCCACCTGGTAGCACAGGGCCGCCGTGTGCGGGCAGTGGTCCCAGGCGCCGCAGCCGCACTCCGCCTCCAGGTCGCCCGTGCCCGGCAGCAGGTCGACGCCGACCGCCGCCACGTCCTCGACGAGGTGCGGAGGCACGTCCCGGTCGAGCAGCGCGGCGACATGGCCCGCGCGGGCCGCCACCGTGGCCGCGAACCGTTCCCAGTCCCCGTCCGACAGCTCCTGGACGAGCACGTCGGCGCGGTGGGCGGTGCCGTCCCGGTCCGTGACCACCGCGGTGATCCGGCCGGGCCGGACGGTGACGGCCCCGACCGCTCCCGCGCGTGCCCGCGCCCGGCCCTGCTGCAACTGCCGGCCGTCGAGGGCCGAGTCCTCCAGGGTCCGCAGCCAGGCCAGGCCCCACCACGTCTCCGCGAAGCCGCGCCCGCGGGCGGGCGGCAGCGCGGCGAAGGTCGCCTCGTCACCGTGATCGGTGCCGTTCATCGTCCACGCCTCCCGTTCGCCTCGTACGCCCCACGCGCCCTGTCCGCTTCGCCGGTCCCGCGCGTGCCGCTTCTTCCACCGGTGCCGCCCGCGACGCCCGTGCTGCCCGCGACGCCCGTGCGACCCGTGCCCGGGTGGCCGGAGGCGGCCGTGTCGGCTCCGGCGCCACCGCCGGGGCCGCGCAGCTCGACCAGCTCCGCCAGTTCGGCGTCGGTCAGCTCGGTGAGCGCCGCCTCGCCGGCGCCGCCCAGTACGGACTCCGCCAGCCGCCGCTTGCGGGTCAGCATGTCAGCGATGCGGTCCTCGACCGTGCCCTCGGCGACCAACCGGTGCACCTGTACCGGCTGGGTCTGCCCGATCCGGTACGCCCGGTCCGTGGCCTGCGCCTCCACGGCGGGGTTCCACCAGCGGTCGTAGTGCACGACGTGCCCGGCCCGCGTGAGGTTCAGCCCCGTCCCCGCCGCCTTCAGCGACAGCAGGAACACCGGTACCTCGCCGTCCTGGAAGCGGCGCACCATCTCCTCGCGGCGCGCGACCGGGGTGCCGCCGTGGAGGAGCTGGGCCCGTACGCCCCGGGCGGCCAAATGGTCCTGGAGCAGCCGGGCCATCCGCACGTACTGGGTGAACACGAGCACGCTCCCGTCCTCCGCCAGGATGGTGTCGAGGAGCTCGTCGAGCAGCTCCAGCTTTCCCGAGCGGTCCGCGAGCCTCGGAGCGTCCTCTTCCTTGAGGTACTGCGCCGGGTGGTTGCAGATCTGCTTCAGCGCGGTCAGCAGGGTGACGACGAGGCCGCGCCGCTCCATGCCGTCCGCGGCGGCGATGGCGGCGAGCGTCTCGCGGACCACCGCCTCGTACAGCGCCGCCTGCTCCGTCGTCAGTGCCACCGCACGGTCCGTCTCCGTCTTGGGCGGCAGCTCCGGGGCGATCCCGGGGTCCGTCTTGCGGCGGCGCAGCAGGAACGGGCGGACCAGCCGGGCGAGGCGCTCGGCGGCCGCGGGGTCGGCGCCGCCCTCGACGGCCCGGGCGTACCGGTCGCGGAACGTGCCGAGCCGGCCGAGCAGTCCGGGTGTCGTCCAGTCGAGGATCGCCCACAGCTCGGACAGGTTGTTCTCCACGGGCGTGCCGGTGAGCGCGACCCGCGCGCGGCCGCCGACGGCGCGCAGCCTGCGGGCGGTGGCCGAGTACGGGTTCTTCACGTGCTGGGCCTCGTCGGCGACGACCATGCCCCAGTCCGCGCGGGCGAGACGCTCGGCGTCCAGCCGCATCGTGCCGTACGTGGTGAGGACGAACGAGCCGTCGGCCACGCCTGCCAGGTCGCGGCCCGGGCCGTGGTACCGGCGTACCGGAGTGCCGGGGGCGAACCGCTCGATCTCCCGCTGCCAGTTGCCCATGAGTGACGTGGGGCAGACGACGAGCGTCGGGCCGGCCGCGGCCGGTTCGGTCTGCCGGTGCAGGTGCAGCGCGATGAGCGTGACGGTCTTGCCCAGGCCCATGTCGTCGGCGAGGCAGGCGCCGAGGCCGAGGGACGTCATGCGGTGCAGCCAGTTCAACCCGCGCAGCTGGTAGTCGCGCAGCGTCGCGGTGAGCGCGGCGGGCTGCCCGACCTCCTGGTGGCCGCCCTCCGGGTCGGCGAGCCGGTCGCGCAGTTCCCGCAACCATCCCGACGCCTCGACGCCGACCCGACGGCCGTCCACCTCCGTGGTGCCCGTCAGCACCGCTCCGAGCGCCTCCACCGGCGTGATCTTGCGGTCGCGCCGCTCCCGGGCCCGCCGTACCTCCTCCGGGTCGACCAGCACCCACCGGTCGCGCAGCCGGACCAGGGGACGGCCCGCCTCCGCGAGCCGGTCCAGCTCGGCGCGGGCGACGGGCCGGTCGCCGAGGGCGAAGCGCCAGTCGAAGGAGAGCAGGGCGTCGGCGGAGAGGAGCGACGGCAGCCCGGACTCCCGTCCGGACGGGTGGCCGTCGCCCGCGCCCCCGCCGTGCGGAGGTCCGACCACGGCGCGGATGGTCAGCGACCGTGCCAGGTCGCGGGGCCAGTGCACCTCCACGCCGTTGTGCGCGAGCGCCCGCCCGGCGGCGCCCAGCAGTTCCGCGACCTCCTCGTCGGCGAGGTCGAGCGCGTCGGGCACGGTGGCCGACAGGAGCGGCGACAAGGCGGGCCAGATCCGGGCTGCGCGGCGCAGAGCGAGCAGCGCGTCCCGGCGGGCCGAGGCGCCGAAGGCCGTACCGGCGGCGCCCGACCACACGTCGGAGGCGTCCGCGACCAGCGCGGCCTCGGCGACGCTGTGCAGCTGGGGCACGGCACGGAAAGCCGGCCGGTGCCCGGTGTTCCCGGCGACGGCGGGCCCGTGCCCGGCCCCGGCCCGCGTGTCCCCGGCCGTGTCCCGGTCCGCCTCGTGGGGATCGGTGTCGACGGCGGACGCGCAGGCGCCGGACCGGTGGTGGGCGGACGGGCCGTCGCAGGCCGGCGCGGCCGCGGCCGCGCCGGCGGTGGTCGGGGCATCGGGAGCCGCCCCGTCCGCGTCGAGGCCGGTGACCTCGATGCGCAGGGAGAGCCGCACTCCGGCGTCGTGTCCGGCCGCCACCTCGGCGGCCCAGTCGCGCAGGCCGGGCACGTACTGCGGTTCCTCCGCCGCGTACGGCGCACCGCCCGTGGCGAGCGGGGCGGCGGGCGTGCGCGGCAGCGTGTCGGCCACCGCGTCCAGGAAGGCCCGCAGCAGCGCCTCGGGGTCGGGGAGCAGGACCACCCCGTCGTCGTCCGTACCGGCGGGGAGCGCGTGGGCCGCGGGCGGCATCGACGCGGCGAGCGTCCGCAACCGGTCCAGGTCGTCGGCGGGGAGCGGCCCCGCCCGCCACGCGTCGTGGCCGGCGGTGCTCAGGCCCGGCAGCAACCGCCCGCGTGCGGCGACGCGCAGGGCGAGCAGCGCGGCGGCGCCCCAGAAGGCGCAGGACGGCGACGGTTCGGCGACGGCTCCGGCGCCGACTCGGGCCAGCAGGGGCAGGGCGTCCGCGACGGGCAGGCAGCAAGCCGGGACGGGCCGGGGGAGGGCGTCGTCGTCGACGACCGTGACCTCCTCCACGGAGCCGCGCCCCGGTGGTGCGGGCAGCGGTCCGTCGTCGGGCGCCCAGAAGGCGACGCGACCGGTACGGGCGGGGTCGGCGGGGAGGAAGAGGGTGGAGCAGCGGGCCAGATCGGTGAGTGTGGGGTCCCAGTGCACGGTGCTGACGTAGTCCTCAAATTTGACTAGCTCAGATCGGAAGGGCCGAACATACAGGAAGGCAAGGTTGGAAGGCGCAGTTCCGGTGGTGAGGTACGTCACGCACCCGGGAAACGGTGCCGCCACGGCTGCCACCGGGCATCGGGGGCGGGGGAGGGCGGCCCCCCTCCGGGTCGGGTGCTGTCCCCATGGTCCGGCGCCGCATGCCGCCCATACGTTCGTAGGGCGCCGCCGCCGCGACCCGATCCACGCCCGCGATCCGCGCCCACCGCACCCACCCGCCCCGCGCCGACACCTCGGCAGACAGACCGGAGACCGCCATGCCGCAACTCACCGCCGCCCCAGCGGAGCGCACCCCGTCCCCGCCCGCCCCGCGGGTCCCGGACGAGGCCGCGCCGCGGACCCCGGGCCCCGTGCGCCGGGGCGGCAGCGAGTTCAGCCCCCTGCTCCGGGTCGTGCGGGAGCAGGGACTGCTGGAACGCCGGACCGGCTGGTACGCCCTCCGCATCGCCGCCAACCTCGCCGGGCTCGCCGCCGTCGGCGCCGCCCTCGCCGTTCTCGGTGGCTCCGCCTGGAGCCTGCTGCTCGCCGTCCCGCTGGCCGTGCTCTCGGCGCGTACCGCGTTCGTCGCCCACGACGCCGGCCACGCCCAGATCGCCGCCCGCCGCCGTACCAACCACCTGCTGCAGCTCCTCCACGCCAACCTCCTCCTCGGCATGAGCCAGGAGTGGTGGAACGACAAGCACAACCGCCACCACGCGCACCCCAACCACGTCGACAAGGACCCCGACGTCGCCCCGGACGTGCTGGTCTTCAACCACCACCAGGCGGTGGGCCGCACCGGACCTCGCGGCTGGTTGACGCGGCACCAGGCGTGGCTGTTCTTCCCCCTCACCACGCTGGAGGGGTTCGCGCTCAAGGCGTACGGCTTCCGGGCGCTGTTCTCGTCGGACGGCCCGCGCCGCACGCGCGGTGAGCGCGCCGTCGAGGGCGGGCTCCTCCTCGCCCACGTCGCGGGGTACGCGGCGCTGCTGCTCGCCACGATGCCCCCCGGCCGGGCCCTGCTCTTCGCGCTGCTCCACCAGATGCTGCTGGGCCTGCACCTGGGTCTCGCCTTCGCGCCCAACCACAAGGGCATGGCGGTACCCGGCGACGACGAGCGCTGGGGCCATCTGCGCCGACAGGTCCTGACCTCGCGGAACATCCGCGGGAGCGCCCTGACGGACTGGCTGCTGGGCGGCCTCAACTACCAGATCGAGCACCACCTCTTCCCCA
Source organism: Streptomyces kanasensis (assembly GCF_043077165.1). NCBI lineage: Bacteria > Bacillati > Actinomycetota > Actinomycetes > Kitasatosporales > Streptomycetaceae > Streptomyces > Streptomyces kanasensis. Next base: position 456,553 of record NZ_JBIBSF010000001.1, on the reverse strand, counting down.
GCATGCCGAGGCCCCACCTCCGGCTCGCCCAGCCGCTGGTACGCGCCCACTGCCGGAGCCTGGGCATCCCCTACGCGGAGACCGGCGCGGTCGACTCCTACCGCCAGGCCCTCGGCCACCTGCACGCCGTCGGCGAGCCACTGCGCACCGCCTGACGGCCCGGCTCGCCCGACCCGACCGGCCCGGCCCGATCCGCGCCGGCCCGATCCGGCCCGGCGCGGCCCGACCAGCAACTCGGCGCGGCGCGTGCCTGCCTGCCTGTCGACGGGGGCCGCACCCGACCGAGGGCCGGGCCGCGGGGACGGCGGGGCGACTCCGGGTACTCAGCCGGATCGCTCACCCGGGACGGACGGCCATGGCGTCGAGCCCGGCGAGGAGGCCCGGCAGCTGCGGGCCCCGGCCCACGGGCAGCACTTCACCGGGGTACTCGTCGAGCAGGAGGAACGCGATGTCGTCGGTCCGGGCGATCAGCGACCACCCGGGTCCGTCCGCCCGCAGCGTCCGTGCGCCGCCGGGTGCGAACGTCGACCGCACCCGCCCGGGCGGCGGCGGATCCTCCAGGTAGCCGCGCGCCTCGTCCAGGACGCGCCGTACGGCCGCGTACGGACCCCCGCCGCCACCGTCGGGCCCCGCCGCGTCCGCGCGCGGTCCTTCCGTCCCTGCGCCACGGTCCCCTCCCGTGGGGCCGTCCGCCCTGCCGTTCCCCCCGGTCCCGGTGGGATCGGCCGCCGGGGCGAAGTCGTCCCCGCCCAGTTGCTCGCGCCAGGCCGCCCACTGCAGGGCTATCTCGTCCGCGCCGAGCCGCCGCTGCGCGGGACCCCAGACCGAGTCGTCGGGCGGTGCGAGCGGCGGCGGGTCACCGGGCTCCGGCCGCGGGTCGTGCGGAGCGGGGACCCCGGGAGCGCGGACGGTGAGGGCGAGCGGCCACCCCGGCAGCGCCGCGACGACGCTGTCCTCGCCCGGTGACAGGTCGTACTCCATTCCGCAGTCCCACGCGGCGATCGCGACGGCGACCAGGGAGACGTCGTCCACGGCGACCGTCCAGCGCGCCCCCTCGCCGTCCTGCCCCAGCACCAGCCCGTAGCCCTCCGCGTACGGCTCCAGCCCCAGGGCGCGGCACGCCTGCGGGTAGTCGTCGCCGAGGACGCTGGGGAACTGCGCCGGGGTGAGCAGCACGGCGGTCAGCACGTACAGGTGGTCGTCCGCGCCGCCCGCCGCCGCGGCGGATCCGTCCGTCCGTCCCGCCGGGGCGCCCGCTTCCTCGTCCGTCGTCCCGGTCACGGCGGCCTCCGTCCTCCAGTAGCAGCCCCGTAGCGATCCCGCGTCCCGTCGGAAGGGGCCCGGTCGGCGCACCCTAACCAGTGAGTAACCCGGCCGTCGAGAGGAAGGGAAGGAGACGTACGGCGCACCCGGTGAGCGGCGGGCGGGCGGGTGGCCGGTGGGCGGGGAGGCAGGCGCGGGAGCGCGGTGCCGGTACGCGGGCGTGCGGAGGCGGCGGGCGTCGGCGTTCAGGGCGTCGGCAGGCCCAGGAGGGAGCGGGTCACCGTCTCGGGCGACTCGTCCCGCTCCCGGGCGAGGGCTATCACCGCACGGCAGGCCAGTTCGCCGACTCCGAACGACAGGGCCTCCGGCGACACCCAGCCGCTCGCCTCGTCCATGGCGTCCTCGTCGTCCTCGGCGCACGCCGCCACGTACACGGCCGCCGCCTCGAAGATGTTGTGCTGCCGCTTCCGCGTCGCACCCGTACCGCTCGTACCGTCCGCCGCGCCCGCGCCACCGGACGCCGGCGCGCCCCGCCTCCCGGCCCGCGCGGCCGACGGGAGGAGCGTACGCAGCCTGCTGAACATGGGGCCCGCCTTCCCGCGCGGCGCCGCCGTCCGCCGCGCCCGTCCGTGAACCTCCAACGTAAGCTCACGGCCGCCGCGGCAGAAGAGGGCCCCGCGCCGGGCGGGAGGGTCAGTCCGTCCGCTCGGCAAGCACCAGGAAGCGGGCGTCCTCGTCGACGTACGAGAGCGTCCGCCAGCCGGAACCGGCGAGCAGCGGACGCAGATTGTGCTCCGCGCGCAGGTCGTCCTGGGTGAGCGGGCGCCCGTGGCGCGCGGCCAGCGCGGCCCGGCCGACCGGGTGGAACAGCGCGAGCCGCCCGCCGGGCCGCACCGCCCTCGCCAGCTCCCGCAGGTCATCGGCGGGCATGGCCAGGTGCGAGACGAGACCGGCACCGAACACCGCGTCCAGGGCCCCGTCCCGCAGCGGGAGCCGGCCCACGTCCCCCAGGAGCAGCGCGGCGCTGCCGTCCCGGCCCTCCCGCACCGCCTCCCGCAGCATCGCGGGCGTCAGGTCCAGGCCGAGGACCGTCCCCGAGGGACCGACCGCCTCCCGCAGCGCGGGGAGCGCGCGGCCGGTGCCGCAGCCGGCGTCCAGCACGGCGTCACCCGGACGGAGACCGAGGTCGGCGACGGCCGCCGCGTAGGCCGGGCCGTCGTCCGGGAAGCGACGCTCCCAGTCGGCCGCCCGAGGGGTGAAGAACTCCTGCACCTGCCTGTGGTCGTCGTCCATGCGCCCATGATCCCGTACCGGATGACGCAGCCGAATACCTTCCCGACGCAGCGGCCGTGCGGGGCGTTCGGCGCACTCGTTCGGACAGGAGCGGTCCTCCATGGGTGTGATCCCGTCATGTTCCGTCAGATCCGGTCCGTGCGCCGGACATGCGCCCCCGCAGGGCTACGGTCCCGGACCCATGGAGCCACCGGATTTCGCCACGCCTCGGCGACCTCCGGGCGGCAGCGCGACCCACCCACCCGCCGCGGCGACGGAGGACAAGCGTGAGCGACCCCGAGAGACCCGCCGCCCGGCGCCGCACCCCGGGCATCCCCCTCGACGGCGCCCCGGGCCACCGCCCCGACCGCCCGCCGGGCACCCCGCTGCCGCACGGCGTGTCCCTGCCGCCGGGCACCCCACCCGCGGCGACCGATCCACGGTTGCCGGGAGCCCCACGGAAGGTGACCGATCCGCTGGTGCCCGGCACTCCGCCGGTGCCGGTCGGTCCGCCTACACCGGCTGCCCCGCCCCCACCCGCCGACCCGCCACCGCGGGGCGGCCGCTGGTACGACACCGACGCCGGCCCTCTCGTACGCCCGTACGCGCTGACGGGCGCCCCCGCCGAACCGCCCGGCGGACCTCCCGTCGGCCCGACAGCCGGCCCCGATCTCGTCGCCCTGGTGGCCGCCGTGAGCGAACCGCCCTCGGAGGGGGCCGGAGAACATCTGCCGGGCCCCCGGCGCCGCACCCTCCTCGCCCTCTGCCGCGCCGGCACGAGGTCCGTCGCCGACCCGGGCGCCGGCGCGGGCCTGCCGGTCGGCGCCGTCCGGGTACTCCTCGGCGACCTCGCCGGGGCGGGGCTCGTCACCGTCCACCGTCCCGGCCGGGTCGTGCGCCCGCCCGACGAGCACACCCTGGGAGAAGTGATCGATGGCCTCCGCACACTCCGACCTCCTGCCCCTGAAGATCCTCGTCACCGGGGGCCTCGGCGCCGGCAAGACCACCCTCGTCGGGGCGGTCAGCGAGATCCGGCCGCTGCGCACCGAGCAACCGTCCACCGGGGCGTGGCCGGACGGGGAAGGCCCCGGAGGAGCGGGGGAGCGGAGGACCACGACGCTCGTCATGGACTTCGGCCGCATCACCCTCCGTCCCGGTCTCTCCCTCCACCTCTTCGGCACACCCGGGCATGACCGCGGCGCGTTCCTGTGGGAGTTGTCGCGGGGCGCCCTGGGGGCCGTCGTCCTCACCGACACCCGCCGCCTCCAGGACTGCTTCCCGGCCGTGGACCACCTGGAGCGCCGGGGCGTCCCGTTCCTCGTCGCCGTCAACTGCTTCCCCGGTGCCCGCTCCCACGGCGCCCATGACGTCGCGGCCGCGCTCGACCTCGACCGCGGCACTCCGGTGGTCCTGTGCGATGCCCGCGACCGCGACTCGGGCAAGGAGGTCCTCGTCCGGCTCGTGGAGCACGCGGCCCGCGTCCACACCGCCCGGTTCCTCGACCCCGTGCCGTGACCCGGTGGCCTGGAGGGTGCTTGCCGGGCCCTCCGCGGTGGGTAAGGCTTACGCGGGAACGGGGAAAAACGGGGACATGCGGAACGGGGAGGACCGGGCATGGCGCTCGAGAAGGAACTCGACTGGCTCCTGGACGACTTGACCAAGCGCGTCGCGCACATACGGCACGCCCTCGTCCTGTCGAGCGACGGGCTCGTGACCGCCGTCAGCAGCGATCTGGTCCGGGAGGACGCCGAGCACCTCGCCGCGGTCGCCTCGGGCCTGCACAGCCTCGCGCGCGGAGCCGGACGCCACTTCCGGGTGGGCGGCGCCCGCCAGACCATGGTCGAGTTCGACGACGCGTTGCTCTTCGTGACGGCCGCGGGGGAGGGCAGCTGCCTCTGCGTGCTCAGCACGGCCGAGGCGGACGTCGGCCACGTCGCGTACGAGATGACCCTCATGGTGAACCGCGTCGGTGAACACCTCTCCGTGGCCACCCGCCGCCCCGGAGCCCGCGACATCCCCTGACGGCCGCCCCCGAGCACGTCCGCGGACGGTTTTCCACAGGCACGGCGCAGCATGCTCCCCCGTACTAACCTCGTCACCGAGAGTAATCGGCGAACGGGGGGCGCGATGCGGGACGACCGGGCGGTAGGCGGCGGGCGGGACGGAGACACCGTCACCGGCGGGCGGGCGGCTCGTGAACTGGGGCTGGGGCGGGGCGAGATGGCGGCGGCGGTCGACCTGGGCCTGGTCCGCTCCGTCGCGGCAGCGGGAGGGGGCCGCCCCCGGGTGGCGTGGGAGGAGATCGACCGGCTGCGCGCCGAGCCGGACTTCCCGGACGGGTTGCACGACCGGGTCGGCACGGCGGGCACGGCGCGCGCGGCGGAGATGGCCGACATCTCACCCGACCGCTTCACGAGACTGGCGAGAACAGGCCATGTCACACCGATTGCCTTCCGCCTCAACCGTTACCGCGCGGTCGTCTGGCTCTACCTGGCCCGCGAGGTACGGCAGTTGACGGAGAAGCACCCGCAGCTGCTCACCGGTCGCGCGCCGCGGGACCTGACGGACCGGCTCCGAGCCGGGGAGGACGCCCGGCCGTGCGGGTGGCGGGCCCGACGCCTGCGGCTGCTGGTGGCGCGGGCGTCGGACGCGTGGGCGGTGGCGGCGGCCGTCGCCTCGTTCCTGGAGGCGGAGCGGCTGGCCGAGGTGGTCCCCGACCCGTCCGAGCGGGCCCGTCTCGACCGGCTCCGCCCGCCGCCACCGTACGGCCACCCGGAAGTGCCGTCCGCCCGCGCCGTCGCCGACCGGCTGCTCCTCGCCGAGCATCCGCACGAAGGGGACCGGCTCCGCCTCGCCCTGGCGGAGGCTCTCCAGGCGGCGCGAGGCTCGACCCCGCGCTCCTCCACCCCGATCCCGGCCCTGACCCGGCCCCTGGTCCTTCACGACCCGACGGTCACCCCGGCCCGGCGCCCGGGCCCTGACCTCCGTCGCGCCCCGACTCCGCCATCGGCGGCACACGGCACGGCGACCGCCCCGGCCCCCGCCCCGGGCTCGGGTGCGGAGCCCGCCTGGGCCGCGGCCCCCGGAACAGGCACAGGGCCCGACTCGCCCCCCGGCCCTGGCCCCGGCCCCGGCTCAAGTCCCGACCCCGACCCGATTGCCGATCCGGGATCCGACTCCGGTTCCGGTCCGGGCGTGGGACCGAACCCCGGCCGAGTACCCGGCCTCGGCTCCGGCCCTGGCTCCGGCCGTGGCCCCGACCCGGGCGACCACTGCGGCCCGCCCCCCGGGGCACGGACTGTCGCCGCTCGGCCCGGAGCGCGGAACGGGACACCCCTCGGGATGCCGCCCGGGACACCGCTTGGGTCGCAGACCGGGACTCCGCCCGGCATGCCGCCCGGACCGTCGTCGGGGGCGGTGGTGGGCGGCCACCTCCGTCGTCGGCGGCCGGCACCGCCAGGGCCGGCGGGCCGCCGCCCCGGTCGGTTGCGGGAGGCGTTGCGGGCACGGTTCGGCCGGGGGCGGTCGCGAGCGGTCTCGGGCCCGCCGAGCGGCTAGCCGGCGGCGCGCGGGACGACCGACGACAGCACCGCCGGCAGCGGGTACCAGTCGGACGACACCACGCTCGCGTGGCGCCCGGACAGCAGGCCGATCCGGTCGCGGGCCTGGGCCTCGGTCGGGCGGACGCCGTCGATCGCCGGGGCCACGCCGTGCGCGTCCGTCATGACGACCAGGTAGTTCCGCCGCGCGTACCAGGACGTGTCCACCGAACCGCTCGCGTACACCGACGCGTCCCCGTCGAAGACGACGAACCACGGCCGCAGCGCGGCGTCCGCGTACCGCTCACGTGGGTCGCCGGACTGCGCCCGGTGTACGGCCGGGAAGGCCCCGGCCTCCCGCAGCCGCCCGGCCGCCGCCAGGTCGCGCAGGTGCGTGGCGTACTCGCGGTCCGTCCACAGGGAGTCGGCCGGGTTGTCCTCCTCCACCGTGCCGGGGATCAGCTCGACGACGAACTTGCCGGCCATCCGGTCGCGGGACGGCCACCCGTCGGCACGGACGGCCGTGTCGAGGTCGACGTGCCCGCGGACCACGTCGGCGGGCCGGAACAGGGCATCGCCCAGCCGGGCGGTCAGCAGCGCGTCCAGCGCGGCCGGCCCCCGTCCGAGGCGGCCCGCGAACCCGTCCTTCAACTCGATCTTCAGCAGTACGGGCCGGTGCCCCGGATGGGCGTCGTGCCAGGCGCGTATGTCGGCGAGGCAGCCGCCGAGGTCCTGGTTGCGGTCCTTCGTGCGCAGCTCGCCGGCGTGCGCGGCGTTCTCGCAGTTGTTGTCGTTCCCGAGAGGATTGCTGTGCGACACCCTCCACGACCGGCCGAACGTGTTCGTCCACACGTCCAGCTCCAGCATTCCCGCCCCCGAGTCGAGCGCGTCCGCGAAGTAACGGAACTTGCCCTTCTCGTACGCGTTGTGCACCCCGACCGACGTCGACGCGCCGTACGACAACTGCCCCGCGTCCACGGCCGAGGCCGGGCCGGGACCCGCGCCCAGTACCAGCATCCCCGCCGCCACGGCCGCCCCGGCGGTGCGCGCCAATGTCCCCATGTCGTCCCCTGCTTCCTGATCGGACCGGTCGAAGTCCGCCGAAGCGTAGGGGAGTTGTGTGAAGGAGGGGAGGCCCGCGGCTTGACTCGCCGCCACGCGCCGGAGTCACCCGGGCGACGACCACCGTGCCGCACCGTCCGCCGCGCACCATGCCCGCGCGCGGGACGCCCCGCCCGCCTCCCGTACGCCCTCCCGCGTGCGGGAGGCGGGCGGGGCGGGCACCATGGCCGCATGCTGCTGGCCCGAATCGCCGACGTGTCCGACCAGGTCGCCGCCACCTCGGCGCGCTCGCGGAAGATCGCCGTCCTGGCCGACCTGTTCTCCGCGACCCCGCCCGCGGAGGCGCCGCTCGTCATCGCCTACCTCGCGGGCCGCCTGCCCCAGGGCCGCATCGGCGTCGGCTGGAGTACCCTGAGGGATCCGGTCCCGGCCGCCGGGCACGCCACGCTCACCATCGCCGACACCGACGCCGCGTTCACCGCGCTCGCCGAGGTCGCCGGCCCGGGGTCGCAGGGCGAGCGGCAGCGGCTCGTGCACGGGCTGATGGCCGCCGCCACCGCCCCCGAGCAGCGGTTCCTGCTGCGTCTCCTCACCGGCGAGGTGCGCCAGGGAGCGCTGGACGCCATCGCCCTGGAAGGAGTCGCCCGGGCCGCCCACGCCCCCGCCGCCGACGTGCGCCGCGCCGTGATGCTCGACGGGTCCCTGCCCCGCGTCGCCACGGCCCTCCTCGCCGAGGGCCCGACCGCGCTGGAGAGGTACCGGCTGCGCGTCGGCACTCCGGTGCAGCCGATGCTCGCGCACACCGCGAAGGGCGTCGCCGACGCGCTCGCCGCGCTCGGCCCCTGCGCCGTGGAGGAGAAGCTCGACGGCATCCGCGTCCAGGTGCACCGCTCCGGCGAGGACGTGCGGATCTACACCCGTTCCCTCGAGGAGATCACCGACCGGCTGCCGGAGGTGAGGGAGGCCGCCCGGGCCATCGCCGGTGACGCCCTCGTCCTGGACGGCGAGGTCATCGCTCTCGACGGACAGGGCCGGCCCGTGCCGTTCCAGGAGACGGCCTCGCGCGTCGGGTCACGCGTCGACGTGGCCGCGGCCGCGGCCGCCCGGCCCGTGTCGCCGGTCTTCTTCGACGTCCTCGCCGCCGACGGAGCCGTCCTCCTCGACCTGCCCGGCCGGGACCGGCACGCCGAGCTCGCCCGCCTCGTCCCCGAACCGATGAGGGTGCGGCGCACCGTCGTCACCGACCCGGCCGACCCGGGCCAGCGTGCCGCGGCCGAGGCGTTCTTCGCCGACACCCTCGCGCGCGGCCACGAAGGCGTCCTGGTCAAGGCGCTCGACGCGCCCTACAGCGCGGGCCGCCGCGGCCGGTCCTGGCTCAAGGTGAAACCGGTGCACACCCTCGACCTGGTCGTCCTCGCCGCCGAGTGGGGGCACGGCCGGCGCACCGGCCTGCTGTCCAACCTGCACCTCGGCGCCCGTGCCGCCGACGGGACGTTCGTGATGCTCGGCAAGACCTTCAAGGGCCTCACGGACACCATGCTGAGTTGGCAGACCGACCGGCTGCGCGAACTGGCCGTCGACGACGACGGGACGACCGTGCGCGTACGACCCGAGCTGGTCGTCGAGATCGCCTACGACGGCCTCCAGCGCTCCTCGCGCTACCCGGCCGGCATCACCCTGCGCTTCGCCCGCGTCCTGCGCCACCGGCCCGACAAGCCGGCGGCGCAGGCCGACACCGTCGACCGGATCCTGGCCGGTCCTCAGTCCCCGGTCGTGTAGCGGTGCCGCGCCCAGGCGGGCAGCACGAACCAGCACAGCAGGTACCAGGCCGCCACCCCCGCCACCAGCCACGGTACGAACGAGTCGTGCGTCGCCACCCGCAGCACCAGGAAGAGCGCCGACACCATCGTCGCCAGCAGCAGCACCAGACCCACGAAGGTCAGCCGTGACGCCCACACCACGGCGTGCGGTTTGAGCCGGCGCCCGGAGACGATCCGGTGGAACGACACCGGTCCGATCAGGGCTCCCGTCGCCGCCGCGCCGAGGACCACCGTGGTGATGTAGACGGCGCGGTCGAGGTCGGGCAGATCGGCGAAGCGCGGGGTGAAGACCACGGTCAGCAGGAAGCCGAAGAGGATCTGCACACCCGTCTGTGCCACCCGTATCTCCTGGACCAGCTCGACCCAGCGCCGGTCGGCCCGCTCCTCGGGCGTCTCGCGCCGACCGTGCCCCCGGTCGGCCTCCTGTCCGCCCCGCCGCCGGCCGTGCGCATGTTCCGGCCCCGCGCGTCCGACCTGTCGGGGTGTCGCGTACTCCGGTGTCCTCGGACCGCCGGGGCCGTCCGACCCGTCCGCCGCGTCCGCTCCGCCCGTGTCGCCACGCTCACTGCCACGCATGCCGGCCTCCCGACGTTGGTCCGCCAGTCCTTTGGTAACTCTCCGGGCGCGCCGAATCCACCCCTGGAGGGTTCGAAAATCCCGCCGGGCTCGCGGACCCTCGTACGACGGGGCTTCTCGCCGCCCCGACCGGGCCGCGCTACGGCACCGGGAGGACGCGCGCCGGGTGTCGCGCGCCCGGAGCGTGACCGCTGCCCGACCCACGGCGATGCTCGTACCACCGTCCGGGACGCCCCCGGGCCCCAGCGCCGAAGGGAGCCCGGCCCGATGCGTCCCCCGTCCCCCCTCGAACCACCTGCGTGCCCCTCGAACCTCCCCGCGCCGCCCCCTCACCCACGCATCGCCGGCCCTCACCGGCGCCGCCCCGCACGCCCCTCAGCCCTCCGCGCCCCCGGCCCCGCGCGCTCCTCGCCCCGCGCGCTCCTCGCCCCGCGCGCTCCTCGCCCCGCGCGCTCCTCGCCCCGCGCGCTCCTCGCCCCGCGCGCTCCTCGCCCCGTTCCGCGGAGGGTCGCGAGCGGGCCCCCGGCTGTTGGCCGACAGGGTGCGGCAGCACGCGGGCCGGCGCGTCCGGCCCGCGTCACGGCGCCATGCCGACGGCGGTGGTCTGCGGCGGGCGTGTACGCGCGGTCGCCGGGCATCCGGATCTGCGTCGTGTTCCCGGCCCTCGTCAGCCCGGCCCCCGTCGGGCGTGTGTCCTGCCGCCCCCCGACCCCGCCGGGCCTGGGGCGGGGCGCCCGTGCCAGGAAGACGCCAGAGCCACCGCACCGAAAGGAACCCCATGACCCGCGCCGCCGTGTTCGACGTCGACGGAACCCTCGCCGACACCAACCACCTGCACGTCACCACCTGGTGGGAGGCGTTCCGTCAGGCAGGCCACCAGGTCCCGATGCACGCCGTCCACCGTGCCGTGGGCCTCGGGGCGGAGGACCTGGTCGAACACCTCCTCGACCCGGACCGGGACAGGAGCGGGGACGCGGCCGTCACCGCCGCGCACACCGCCCTGTACGGCACCTACTCCGACCGGCTGCCCGCGTTCCGGGACGCCGGCCGCCTCCTTCAGACCCTCGCGGAACGCGGCTGGACCGTCGTCCTCGCCACCTCCGCCGGGGGCGCGGAGCTCGACGCCCTGCTGCGGGCCATCGACGCGGGTGACGCCGTCACCGCCGTCGCGAGCGCCGACGACACTGAGGCGGGCAAGCCCGCGCCCGATCCGGTGCGGCACGCGCTGCGGCTGGCCGGGGCCGGGGCCGAAGGGTCGGTGTTCGTCGGCGACACGGTGTGGGACATGAAGGCCGGCACCCGTGCGGGCGTCACCTGCGTGGGCGTGCTGTGCGGGGGCATCCCTCGGGCGGACCTCACCGACGCGGGCGCCACCGCGATCTACGCCGACCCCGCCGACCTCCTCGCCCACCTGGACGACAGCCCGTTCGGCGGGGCCGCCTCGTGAGGCCGTCCGCCGGTCCGGTGTGAGGCCGTCCGCCGGTCCGGCGCCGGGTCACTTCCCGAGCTTGCGCTGCAGCTCCGACTTGTTCATGGAGGACCGGCCCGGGATGTCGCGCTTCCTGGCCTCCGCGTACAGCTGGTCGTACGTGGGGCCCTGGGCGCCGCTGTGCGAGCGCTGACCGCCGCGCTTCGACGAGGACATGTCCTTCGTCGACGTCTTGCTCGCGGTCTTGGACTCGCCGCTGCGGGCCCGCTCCTTGTTGACGGTCCGCGCGGCGATCTCCTCGGCGCGCTTCTCGCTCTCGCCGCGGTCGCGCGCGCTGTCCTTGATGTGCTCGTACTGGCGTTCACGCTTCGGGCTGGAACCTGCGGGCATGGCCCTTCCTTTCCTCGGTGTCCCCCCGTCATCCCCACCCTGGTACCAGGCGGCCACCCCCGCAAACACACGGTGGCCACCCGCGCGAGGCCAAGAGTGGCAGCCCGGCGTCATCCGTGGCGGTATGGGGAAGACGGGTACTCGTCCCGCAGCACCCGACGGAAGGACGTGGTGAACGAAGATGGCAAGCGACCAGGGCAGGGGCACGGGGGCCGGGGCCGCCGGGGGCCACCCCGCGGACTGCGACGTGACCGTCCAGCTCAGCGACTGCGGCCGCGCCGAGGCAGAGGCGATCTTCGGCGTACTGGACCAGGTCTTCGCCGGTTGTGAGGACGTGGCGCCGGCGGCGGCGGGTTCCGGACCGGAGCCGACCGTGTGGATGGCCACGTTCGACAGCTCCGCGCACTCGGGCGACCCCTCCGACACGCCGCGGCTCGACGCCCCGGTGGAGGCCCTGCTGACCGGGGACAGCCACGCGGTGGACGAGGTGGTGAAGGTCCTCGGCAGGCTCTTCGAGGTGCGCTCCACGCAGGACGTGTCCGGAGAGCACGAACGGGAGTCGCGCCTCCTGCTCGCCTCACGCTGACGGGGCTGACCGCGCTGCCTCGCTGACGCACTGACCGGCGACGCGCCGGCAGAGAACCGCGCGCAGTCGGAAAACCCCCCGGCCGCGGGGGGGGGGGGGGGGCGCGGCCGGCCGGGGGCCCCCCCCCCGCGCCCCGGGCCGGGGCGCGGGGGCGGGGCCGGGGGGCCGCGCCGGCGGCCGCGCCCGCG
>NZ_JBIBSF010000001.1:322553-444418 GCF_043077165.1 Streptomyces kanasensis | reverse complement strand
GCTCCCGGCGGGCCGCCGCGGCCGCCCGCCGGGCCCCGCCCGCGAAGTCGACCGGCGCGAAGGCCCCCCCCCCCCCCGGCCGGGGGGGCGCCCCCCCCCCGGGGCCGCCCCGGGGCCGCGTGCGCTCCGCGCGGCCGGGGCGGCTCCGTCCGCCGTGTCGGCCGCCGTCCGCCGTGCGGCACCACCGCCGGAAACCGGCGACAGCCGCCCACCCCACCCACCCCACAGACCACCCACCCCGGTATACATGCGGTGTATACACCCTGTGTACTGTGCAGCTCGTGGCCCTCGCCGGGCCTTCCCGACCCGCCCTCCCGAAGGAGAGCTGCACCGTGCCGTTCCCGCCGCTCTCCGCGTCGTCCGCGACGCGCTCCCCCCGTCCGTCACGCCGTGGCCGCCGGGCCGCCGCCCTCGCCGCGGTCGCCTCGCTCGTCCTGGCCGCGGGCGGCTGTTCGGTCGACACCGTCGCCCCCGCCGACGCGCGCGGCGACGCCAAGGGGGAGGCCCCGCGCCCGGTGGACTGCCGCGAGGCCAGGTGCATAGCCCTGGCCTTCGACGCCGGGCCGGGCAAGGACACCCCGGAGCTGCTGGACATCCTCAAGGCGAAGAAGGTCCCCGCCACGTTCTTCCTCCTGGGCAGCAGGCACGTCGACCGCTACCCGGACGTCGTCCGCCGCATCGCCGCCGAGGGGCACGAGGTCGCCAACCACACCTGGACGCACCCCGACCTGACCGACATCGAGCCGCACGAGACACGCGAGGAACTCCAGCGCACCCAGGACGCCGTCGAGCGCCTCACCGGCCGCAGGCCGACCCTGATGCGACCGCCGCAGGGCCGCACCGACGAGAAGGTCTCCGAGATCTGCCGCGAACTCGGCCTCTCCCAGGTCCTGTGGAGCGTCACCGCGAAGGACTACGCCACCACCGACTCCGACCTGATCCGCGAACGGACCCTGAAGGGCGCCGACAAGGACGGCATCATCCTGCTGCACGACATCTACGACGGGACCGTCCCCGCCGTGCCCGGCATCATCGACGAGCTGAAGGAACGCGGCTTCACCTTCGTCACCGTTCCGCAACTCCTCGCTCCCGCCACGCCCGAACCCGGAGAGGTCTACCGCCCGTGACCCGGGCGGGGCGGGCGACGGGGCGTCGTCCGGCCGCGGCTCGTTCGGCCCCCTGCCGCCGCGGCTCCGGCCGGGGCATCCTGGGCATCCTGGAGCGAGGGGGGCCGGTCCGCGTCCGCCCGCCTTGTGGAGCGGAGGTGAGGGACCATGCCCGCCGGGGAGAAGGTCCTCCTGGTCGACGACCGTGAGGACAACCTGTTCGCGCTGCACAGCGCCCTCTCGCCGCTCGGCTATCCCCTGGAGTCGGCCACCAGCGGAGATGCCGCGCTGAAGGCGGTGCTGCGCGGGGGTGTCGCCGTGACCGTCCTGGACGTGGTCATGCCCGGTGTGAGCGGCCTCGACGTCCTGCGGTACATGCAGCGGGTGGAGCAGACGCGGCGCATCCCGGTCATCCTGGTGACCGGGATGGGCGTCGACGCGCAGCTGTCCCGCACGGCGATGCGCCTGGGCGCGGCCGACCTGCTGATGAAGCCGATCGACCCCTGGGCACTGTGCATCAAGGTCCGGTACCTCCACCGCGCCGCCCACGGCCGACCCGCTCCCGCGCGAGCGGGCGCGGCAGCGTTGCCGGCGGGGCCCGCGGCGCTCACGGGGCCGGATGTGGCGGACGCACCCGTGGACCGGGCCGGTCGCTGGGGACACCCGTAGGAGCGGCCCGGACGCACGGGAGGCCGCCGGGCCCGCCTCCGCGACTCACCGCAGCCGCTCTGCCGTCCGCTTCGCCCTCCGCGCCCGTTCCGCGGCCTCCCGCGCCTGCGTCCCGGCCCGTTCGGCCGCCTGCCCGGCGTTCCGCACGCGCTCCCGCGCCCTGCGTACGGCGCCCCGCTCCGCCTCCCGCCGCTCCCGCGCCTCCTCCAGACGGGCCGTCAGCTCCGCCACCTCGGAGTCCGCGTCCCGTACGCGCCGGTCGGCCACCCGCAGCTCCTCGCGGGCCGCGGCCGCGTCGCCCTCCCGCGCCTCGGCCTCGCGGCGGGCGAGGGCGGCCGCCTCCTCGGCCCGCGCCCCCTCGGCCCGCAGTCGCTCCTCCTCCCGCGCCCGCAGCTCTTCCTGCCGCGTCCGTCGCTCTTCCTCCCGGGGTGCGGGGCCGGCCGGGGCGCCCCGCCGCCCCGCCGCCGTGGCCGCTTCCGGACGGTCGGTGGCCGTACGCCGCCGGGGCGCCGTACCGCCCTCGCCCCCGCCCGCGCGGCCGCTCGCGGGAGCGCCACCCGGCGCGCCCGGCATCCCGAAGCCCGCGGCGGCGAACCCGACCGGTGCGCTCAGCGCCTTGCTCAGCCGTCCGGCGGCCCACTCCTCGGCAGCGTCCGGATCCGCGAGCGCCGCGTGCAGGGTCGCCTCCACCTGCTCGCGGGCGGCGTCCCCCACCGCCTCACCCGCCTCGGCGGCCAGCCGCTGCGCCTCCCGGGCCAGCGCGGCCACCAGGACGTGCTGCCGGCGCCCCAGCTCGCGCAACCCGGCGCCGTCCAGCTCCTGGTGCGCCCGCCGCAGCCCGTCGCCGAGCGCGACGAGCGACCGCACCTCCTCCGGTCTCGCCCGGACGAGGAGGTTGCTCGCCCAGGCGGCCAGGGTCGGACGCCGCAGCGCCCCGATCCGCTCGGCGAGCCCGCGGTCGCCGGCGGTGCGGGCCTGGGCGGCGCGCTGCGCGCGGACCGCGGTGAACTGCGCGGGCCGCAGCCCGTACAGCTCGTCGGCGACACTGTCGAGATCCATCGCTCACGGCCCCACGGCTCGCTCTCCCGGGGCGCTGCCGCACCCCGCCCGTCCCTTCACTATGCCCCCGGCCGGGCCGACCGGCCCGCGCGGCCCCGGCGCGGCGTACGGCGGTCGCGGGCCCCCGGGCACGGCAGCGGCCCGCGCCGTACCGGTGGCAAGGGGAGGCTGCCGCCGGTGACGACGCGGGCCGCGGGGAGATCGGCGCCGGTCGCGCTCAGAAGGCGAAGACCGGGGTGCCCTCCGCCCCCAGGACGCAGGAGTTGCCGTACGTACGCTCGAACTGGACACGCCGGCCCTCCCAGACGCCCTCGGCCGTGACGACGACCGGGTCGTAGATCTTGACGCAGGCACGCGTGCCGTCACTCTTCAAGGCGGAGAACCGGCCGTCGACGGCGCGCAGGGCGTCGCACGCCTTCTGCGGGTCCGGATGGGTCCCGCCCGGCGACGGCATACAGCTGAGGGTCACCGCGCGGAGCGGGGTCGCCGTCGCGGCGTCCTCGCCGTCCGACACGGTCAGGACCAGGGCGCTCGGAGCGTACAGTCGCGACTCGCCCGTGTCGCCCGCCTCCGCGGCGCCGGCGGCCGGGGCCAGCGCGGTCATGGCCGCGGCCGTGATCAGCCCGAGTATGGCGGTGCGGCGCAGGGGGTTCCGCTTGTGCGTCATGGTCATCACTCTTCCTTCGAATCCGTCGGTCGGGGTCGGTAACAGCCTGCCGATACGAGCCCGCTGACGCACATTCAGTGAAGGTTTTCAGGTGCCGTCCCGCTTTCAAGCAGTGACGCGAAAGCTTCCCCCGGGTGTTACGGTGCGTCATGTGGCGCTGCGTCACCGCAGGTTGACCGGGGGTCGCACATCCGGTTCAAAAGTGCACGATGCGTGGATTGGTGCGGAATGTGAGTCGCAACATGTCCGAAACGCACCGGTAACTTCCGTGTTTCGCCACTGTTCGGACCGTTCCGGCGCGCCGCGTCACCCGGGCCCGGCCGGGCTCACCCCGGTCTGCCCCGCCCGATTCGCCCGGGCCCGTGCCGCCTCATCCCGCCCGGTCGGCCCGCTCCTCCCGCCCGAGCGCGAAGTCCACGAGCGACCAGGGGGTCAGGGCGTCCTTCTTCACCAGGGCGACCCCGTCGTCGCGCGTGGTGTCCGGCGCGTCCGCGGCGCTGGGGGAGTGCGGCGCGGACGGGGCGGCCTGGGCGGTGCCCGCGGTGCCGGTGGCCGCGAGCGCGCCCGCGACTGCGGCCAGGGCGATGGTGCGGAGGTTCATGGCGTACCTCTTCCGTTCGGGTCGTCGGCAGCGACCGGTTCGCGGGTCGCGGTACCGCGCACGGCTGGGCGTGCGGTTGATCAACGACGGTGCGCCGCGGAGGTGTCGTCGTCGTGGTGCCATCCCGGTGAACCGGTGAACCGGTGAACCGGTGGGCGCGGGGCGGTCCAGGCTCGGAAAAGTTCCATTTGACCCGGATGGAGTAAGAGGGGTTATATGGTCGTAAAGGGCAGATAAAGGCTTCTTTAGGAGGCGGGCCCCGCAATGACCACGCACCCGACCATCGAGCAACACCCCGACGTCGCAGAGATGCGCGCTCGGTTCGAGCGAGCCACCAGCACGCCGCGCGGCCAGGCCATCGAGGCGCTGGCGTTCCTCACCGGCGTCTACCTCGCGGCATCCCCGTGGATCGCGGGGTTCAGCGGGTTCACGACCCTCGCCGTGACCAACCTGATCCTCGGTGTCGCCTATGCGCTGTGCATGGGCGGCCTGGGTTCCGCCTACGAGCGGACCCACGCCATGGCCTGGTGCGCCGTGGCCATCGGTGCCTTCACGATCATCGCGCCGTGGCTGGTCGCGGGCAACGTCGACACCACGCGCACCATCTGGAACAACATCATCGTCGGTGTCGTGGCCCTGCTGCTGGGGGCCGCCATGGCCGCGACGGGCGAACGCCGCAGCGGCGGCTCGCGCGCCCGCCGCAACCGCCCCACGCCATGACCCGACCGACACGCTCCCGGGCGGTCCGCGCACAGCACCGCCCGTGACGGGTCCGGCCGGAGAAGGGGCCGAACAAGGGAAGGGCCCCGGGCCGCCTCGAAAGGCGGGCCGGGGCCCGGGCCGTGCACGCCGTGCGGGTCACGGCGCCGACGTGCCGTACCCGTCGTGCCGCATGGGCGTCAGCTGCTCGATGTCGTACCGCGAGCGCAGCGCGGCGATCGCCGCGTGGTCCGGGGAGCCGCCCGCGTCGAGGATGTCCAGCAGCTCCTCGAAGTACCGCTCGTGGTCCGGGGGAGGGGACGCCTGGAAGAACATCTTCGCCGGCTGGTCCGTACGGTTGGCGAAGGCGTGCGGGCACCCCGGTGGTACCACGATCACCGTGCCGGGGGTCGCCCGCACCGTCCGGCGACCGCTCGTGGACTCCCAGTGCCGCCAGTCGTCGCGGGTGCGCACCCGCGGTTCGAACGCCAGCACGTCCAGCTCGCCCTCCAGCAGGTAGAACAGCTCCTCGCTGTGCGCGTGGACGTGGGCCCCGACGTCGAACCCCGGAGGCACGACGACCTCGAAGCTCGACGCCGCCCGCGAGTGCTCACCCGTGACCTTGAACGTGACCTCGTGGGCGGGCGCCACCAGCGTCCGGCCGTGGCCGGTGGGCACCAGCAGTCCGTCGGGTGCGTGCGCGCTCATCCCCACGCCACCGGCATCGACTCGGGCCCTCGGATCAGCGCCCCGCGCCGGAAGCGGACCTCCCCGGCCGGGACGGCGAGCCGCAGCCCCGGGAACCGGTCGGCGAGCGCGTCCACGAGCAGTTCCGACTCCAGCCGGGCCAGCATGGCGCCCACGCAGAAGTGCGGTCCGTGCCCGAACGCCACATGCGGGTTCGGGGCCCGATCGAAGTCCAGCCGCTCCGGGTCGGGGAACACGTCCGGGTCCCGGTTGGCCGCCAGGTACGACACGTACACCGCCTCGCCCGCCCGGATCCGCGCCCCGGCGACCGTCACGTCCTCCAGGGCGATCCGCGACAGCCCGACCGCGCTGCGGTGCGGGATGTAGCGCAGCAGCTCCTCGATCGCCCGGCCCCGGCCCGCCGGATCGGCGCGCAGCCGGTCCATCAGGTCCGGACGGGTGAGCAGGATGAAGAGCATGTTGCCGGTGTTGTTCGTGACCGCTTCACCGCCGATCTGGATCAGCAGCGACAGGCCCACCGACTCCGACTCGGTGATCTCGCCGGCCTCGACCGCCGCCGACAGCAGCCCGATGACGTCCTCGCCGCCCGTACCGCGGCGCCGCCGCATCGTCTCGGCGAAGTAGCCGCACATCTCCTCCTTGGCGCGCTGGCTGCGCTCCGCGCCCTGCGCCGAGGAGAGGATGAGGTTGGTCCACTCGTGCATGCGCGGTCGGTCCTCGGCCGGCACGCCCATCAACTCGCAGACCACGGCCAGCGGGAACGGCCCGAGGAGCCGCTCGGTGAAGTCGGCCGGGGGCCCGTCCCGCAACACACCCTCGACCAGTTCGTCGAGCATCTCCCGCGCCCGGTCGCGCAGCCGCTCGACACCGCGGGTGGTGAACGCGGGCGCCACCGAGCGGCGCAGCCGCGTGTGGTCCGGCGGGTCCTCGAACCCCACCGCCCCGTCCACCGGGATGAAGTGCGGCGCCAGCCGGGTGACGTCGCTGTCCACGACGAGCTTCCGGCTGAAGCGGGGGTCGTTCGTCACCGCGCGCACGTCGTCGTACCGCGTCACCAGCCACGCCCAGCCGGATCCGTTCGGCAACTTGACGCGGGTGACCGGGCCCTCCTCCATCAGCCCGGCCAGCACCGGGTCGAAGTCCACCCCGGACAGGTCGAGCGCCGGCCAGTGCCGTACGGGAGGCAGCTCGGCGTCGGCGCCCACCGCGTCCGCGCCGGCCTCCGGCACGGACGTCGTCGTGGTCTCATCCAGCACGGTCGGGCTCCTCGGTGTCCGTGTACGCGTCGACGAAGGCGTTCGGCGCCACGGCGACCGCCGAGGCGGCTCCCACCCTCGACCGGGCGCCGACGGCGGCGGCCGGCGAGGAGCCGGAGGTCGTCCAGCGGCCGAGCGACATCTCCGCGGTGATGCCGGGCCCGAAGCCCGCCAGCAGGCCGCGCGCCGACTCGGGGGTGCCCCCCTCGTCGAAGAGCCGCCGCAGCGCGTCCAGGACGACGGCGCTGGCGATGTTGCCGTACTCGGTGAGCGTGGCCCGGCTGAAGCGGAACGCCTCGGGATCCACCCCCAGGAACTTGCTGAGGTCGTCCAGGATCCGCGGACCGCCGGCGTGGATGATGTAGAAGTCCAGGTCGGAAGCGTCCCACCCGTGCTGACCCGCCAGCTGCTTCAGCGCCGGCGCCAGCGGCTCCATCGTGCCCGGCACCCGCTTGTCCAGCTTGAAGTGGAAGCCGGTGTCCCGGACGTCGTAGGCGATCCAGTCGACCGTCTCGGGCACCAGGTACGAGCCGTTGCGCTCCAACTCGACACCCGTGCCGCCCTTGCCGCGCATCACGGCTGCGGCGAGCCCGTCGCCGAACAGGCCGTTCGACAGCAGGTTGCCGACGCCCAGGTCGGTCGGCTGGTAGCAGAGCGAGCAGAACTCGCACGCCACGATCAGCGCGTTCTTGTCCGGGTAGGCCGTGCAGAAGTCGTGCGCGCGGTTGATGGCCGCACCGCCCGCCGCGCAGCCCAGCTGCGCGATGGGCACCTGACGGGTGTCACTGCGGAAGTCCATGGTGTTGATCAGCCACGCCGTGAGCGAGGGCATCATGAAGCCCGTGCACGACACGTAGATGATCACGTCGATGTCCGCGGCCCGCAGCTCCGCGTCCTCCAGTGCACGCCGTATCACGGCGGGCACGCGCGCCTTGGCCTCGGCCTCGTAGACGGAGTTACGGTGTTCGAAACCCGGGTGCTTCAGCGTCTCCTCGATCGGACGGAGGATG
Source organism: Streptomyces kanasensis (assembly GCF_043077165.1). NCBI lineage: Bacteria > Bacillati > Actinomycetota > Actinomycetes > Kitasatosporales > Streptomycetaceae > Streptomyces > Streptomyces kanasensis. The sequence goes on along the minus strand of NZ_JBIBSF010000001.1, from coordinate 436,643 downwards.
TGGCGCTTGCGGACCCCGGTGTTCTCCATCAACCGCAGCGCCAGCGGGAGCTGGGGGTGGTCCGCATGGATGGTCCGCGCCAGTTCGAGCGTCTCCTCCATGGTGATCACATGCTCGGGGACGGACACCGCGGGTCTGCACAACGTGGCCATGATGTCGAGCCCTTTCGTCGCGTGTTGCTCGCGTTCACTCAAAGGATGTGGGAGGTCTGACGACGGCGCGCGTCGAGGCAACTCCGGGTCGTCACCGCGAACCGCCCCCGGGACCCCCGGGCCATAGGCGGGACTGGGGCGACGGGCCCACGGGCCGCCCCGCGAGCTCACCCGTCCGGCCGCCACCCGCCCGCGGTCCGGGCCCCCTCCGGCGCCCCTCCCCGGGCGCCCCGCGCACGCCGCCGACACCCCCGCCGCGGGACGGATCGGCGTGCGGATGCGGAGCCGGCCCCGCCGTCGGACGATGGACCAATGCCCCACCACCTGCGAATAGTTCACGGTTCACCGACGAGCGCGGAACTCGCCGCCATCACCGCCGTGCTGGGCGCCCTCGTCTACGGCACGGCCGAGCACACGTCCGGGCACCCCCACCGTCGGGCGCACCGCGCCGAATGGGACCGGTACTGGAACCCGCACCCCGCGCCCCACTCCTGGTGCACCCGCGGCCCCCGGCTCCCCTTCCACCGGCACTAACTGATCGTTTCAGGCTGAGTTGAGCTGCGGGTCTCGCGCTTGCCGATCTTGGTCGCCAGGGTGTCCGGGTGCGTGCTGATCTTGTTGCTGCCGACCTGTGGGAGCGGGTGGCTCCGCTGCTGCCGCCTGCTCCCGAACGGCGCCGCCGGTATCCCGGACGGCTTCGCGTTGCGGACCGTGCGGCTCTCGCGGGCATCATGGACGTCCTGCGGACCGGCGTTGCCTGGCGCGACGTCCCGGCCGAGACCGTGGGCTGCTCCGGAGTCACGGCCTGGCGCCGGCTGCGGGACTGGACCGAGGCCGGCGTCTGGCCGCGCCTGCACGCCACCCTGCCGGCCGAACTGCGCCGCTGCCGGACCTGGACGACTGCTCCGTGGACGGATCACACGTCCGGGCCCTCAAAGGGGGGATCACGTCGGCCCCTCACCCGTCGACCGCGCCCGCCCCGGCTCCAAGTACCCCTGATCGTCGACCGCCACGGAACCCCGCTCGCCGTCACGCTCACCGGCGGCAACCGGACTCCGCACCCGCTACGAGCGACGTGCCGACCTCCACCAGGGCCTGCTCGAACTGGCCCGCAGCCTCATATGCCTGCGCCGCCTGCGAACCTCCTCCTGAATCGATCAGTTAGCCGCGTTGGAAGCCGTTGACGGCCATGCAGATGTTGAAGGCGAAGAGCGAGAGGCCGACGAGGAAGAACGCCAGACTGAAGAGGGTGCGGAACACCTTGCGGATCCAGGAGTACACGGCGAACGCTTCGCCGGGCCTGTCCGGGTGGTAGGCGACCCGCTTGGTCGGGTCGTAGCTCGCGACGGAGGCGGTGCGGGCCACGCCGTGCAGATCGGTGTAGGCGTAGTTCCGATAGCCGCGGTGCACCGCCTCGACGGTGATGCCGTACCGGGGCAGGTACCACTCGTAGTACGGCGTCCTCATCGCGTAGAGACCGAGCACGAGGATGCCCAGGGTCACGGGGGTGCAGATCAGGAAGAGCAACGCGAAGACCCCCGACCCCACGATCGCCATCGCCACCGCCACCGCGACGGTCACGAGGCCGACGGCCCACCTACAGAGCTTGAGCTTGCGCCGGTACGCTTCCCCCTCGGACTCCGCCGGCGTGCCTTCGGTGACGAGGGCCTCGCCGTCGGCCTCCCGCTCTTCGGGCAGGCGCGCGGTGACCGCGTCGGCGAACACCGCGGCCGCCGCCGCGCTCACGCTCCGTACCCGGAACACGGTCGGGTTTGTACCGGCCGGGGCGGTGAGCTCCACGGCGAGGGCACGGCCCTCCGCACGGACCTGGCGAACGGCCTGGAGTGGGATCCGCTTCTCCTTGCGCCACCGGCGCAGGACGAGGGCGTCTTCCTCCGCCTGGAGGGTGGTTCCGCCGGAGCCGCGGAGGACGGGTATGAGCGAGGTGGTGGTGGGCATGGGCGTTGATCGTAAAGGGGGGTGGTCCGGAGGGCCAGGGGTGTCTTGCGGGCCTGCGAAGTCCCACGGCGTCAGGACTCCATTCAGCAACGGCTCGATCGCCTCGCCAACTCATTCTGAAACGATCGGTAAGGGCGTCCCGCCGGGCTCGTGGCGCTCGCCTACCCGTAGGCGGACCCACTCCCACCACCCCGCGCCGGGGCGGTGCGCGCTCCTCGGTGCGCGCCAGCTGCGCCCGCCGTTCCGCCTGGTCGGCGAGGAGCGACAGCTCCTGCTCCAGGCTGTCGGCCCGCTCGCGCAGGCTCTCCATGAGCCCCGCACCCGCGAGTACGTCGAGATCGTCCGCCGGGCCATGTCCCGCGAGCGGCTGGCCTACGACGGCGAGCCCTGGACTCTGCCCTCGGACTGAACGCCGTCGGCGGGCACCACGCGTCCATCGGCCGCCGCATCGCGGCGTACGGCATCGACACCTCCCACTTCCGGACGCCGACGGGACGCGGTCGGCCCCGGCGCGCCCTGACGCCGGAAGGGGTCCTCGTCGAGCAGCCCCCTGCTGGAGCGGCAGAACCCGGGCCTGCAGGCCGTCAGGCGGGACGGTCAGCCCCCGGCCCGCCCCGCCGGACCGTCTCCGTCGCCGACGTCGCGCAGGTCGCGGCCACCGTGCACGCCGTGCTCGGCGAGCCGGCCCACGACCAGGCCCCGCGCCCGGCAGTCGGCCACGACGCCCGGCAGGGCGTCCAAGGCCGCCCGCCACGAGCCGGGAGCGCACATCGCGTCCGAGTCGTGCAGCAGGACCGTCGCCCCGCCCCGCAGTCCCCGCGCCACCTCGGCGCGCACGCCGTCCGGGGTCGCGGTGGACGTCCAGTCGCGGCCCCACACCGACCACAGCACCGTGCGCAGCCCCGCCGCCCGCGCCGCCGCCCACCGGCCACCGGTCAGCACGCCGTACGGGGGCCGGTACCAGAGGGGCCGGCGCCCGGCCACGTCCGCGACCAGCTCCGCCGCCCCGGCCACCTCGCGCACATCGCGCAGCGGCCGGGGCGTCCACGGCCGGTCGTGCCGCCATCCGTGCACGGCCAGCTCGTGGCCCTCCGCCACGATCGCCCGCCCGAGGCCCGGCGCCCGTGCCAACCGCTCGCCCAGCACGAAGAACGTCGCCCGCACCGACAACCGGTCCAGCGCCCGCAGGAACAGCGGCGTCGTGACCGGGTCGGGCCCGTCGTCGAAGGTCAGCGCGACACGGCCGGGATCGCCCTGCCCGTCCAGCGCCGGCCACAGCCTCCGGCGCGCCCCCGGCAGCCACACCGCCGCCGGCACCACGTGCCAGGCGACCAGGCCCGCCGCCACGGCCCCCACCGCTCCCGCCTGCCGTACGCCTCCCACGGCCCCCACCGTTCGCGGGTGCCGCACGGACCTGACCGTTCCCGCGCGACGCACGACGTCCACAGGGCCCGCCGCTCCCGCGTGCACCACCGCCCGCACCGCCGTCACCACGTCCCCTTCCCGTCCTCGCCACCCGTCACCAGCGGCGACCGCGCCAACTCCACGCACGCCACCACCAGGACGATGACGGCGACCGCCTCGAAGACGCCCCGCACGCCCACGGTGACCCGCTCCTCGAACAGCACGACCCCGAGCACCACGCTCAGCAGCGCGTCGCCCATCGTCAGCGCCGGCTGCGACGCCACGAGCGTCCCCGCCCGGAACGTCACCTGCAGCAGCAGGAAGCTCGTCAGACCGACCGCGACGGCCACGTACAGCTGCCACGCCCCGAACAGCAGGCCCATCCCGTCCTGCACCCGCCCCAGCGCGTCCTTCAGCAGCGCCGCCGTGACGGAGAACCCCATCGCCGTGGCCGTGCCCAGCACGGCGGCCCGCGGCGCGGACGGCAGCCGCAGCGCCACCACCACCAGCGCCACCATGGCCGCACCGATCGCCACCCCGGCCCACAGCCAGTCCGCCGCCGGCACCGTGGAGCGCCCACCCGTCGGCTCGGCCAGCGCCAGGAACGCGGCGAGCCCGGCGGCCATCGCCCCGAACGCCCACCACGTGCGCCGGTCCGGGCTGCGCCGGAACACCACCCCGCCCAACACCAGCGTGAACAGCAGCTCCGTACTCATCACCGGCTGCACCACCGCGAGCGGCCCCGTCGCCAGCGCCAGCGCCTGGAAGACGCCCGACACGCCCAACACCACGGACCCCAGCACCCACGCCCGCCGCCGCAGCAGCCCGGGCCACCAGCCGCGCACGGCCGTGCCCGCCGGACCGGCGTCGGCCGCCGCACGCCGCTGGAGCACCGAGGCCGCGGCGTTGCCCACCGCCGCGAGCAGGGCCAGACAGATCGACAGGGCCAGCATCGCGGCGGCTCAGCCGAACCGCTTGGCCATGGCCCGGAAGAAGCCCGGCGCGGCCCCCCGGACACGCGCCGGTACCGTCAGCCACCGCGGTGCGAACACCTCGTCCCGCCCCCGGACGACCGCCCCCCACAGCAGCTCGGCCAACCGCCCGACGGGCACCGGACGCGGCCGCGTGCGGTGGTACGGGACGCCCCGGTGCGCGAAGAACGGCGTGTCGACGGCCCCCGGCACCACCGACGTGACCCCCACGCGCGTACCGGCCAGCTCGTAGCGCAGGCTGTCCGCGAACGCCAAGAGCCCGCCCTTCGTCGCCGCGTAGACCGCCTCGTTCGCCACCCCGGCGCACCCCGCCATCGAACTGACGAGGACCACCCGCCCCACCCCGCGCTCCACCATCCCCGGCAGCAGGAGCCGCACCAACTGCACGACTCCCGTCAGGTTGACCGCCACCAGCCGTTCGACGGTCTCGGGCGGCGTCCGCGTGAACGGACCCGCCCAGCCGATCCCCGCGGACGCGACGAGCACGTCGACCCGCCCCGCCACCTCCAGCGCACGCGCCGCCAGTCGCTCCACACCGGCGAGCCCGTCCAGGTCCTCGCCCGGGAGCGCCACGCCACCGGTACGGCGGGCCACCTCGCCGAGACGGGCCTCGTCCCGCCCGGCGAGCAGCAGCCGCCAGCGCCGCCCGGCATCCCGGGCGAACCGCTCGGCCACCGCCTCACCGATCCCCGACGACGCACCCGTGACGAGCACGACCGGCCGTTTCGTCTCCGCCATGCCAGACCTCCGGACTCGTGCGGCTGCGGCTCAGCCCCCCAGCCTCCCGGTATGTGCCCGGGCCACCTCCCCGCGACGGTCGGCCGGGCCCGCGAACCACCCGAACAGGCCCGCCCGGACCGCCGCGGCCGCCCACCGGCCCTACCATGCAGGGGAAGACGGACCCCTTCCACCGGAAGGCGACCCCATGACACGGCGCTGTCTCGTGTTGAGCGCGAGCATGGGCGCGGGTCACGACACCGTCGCCGCCGAACTGGCCCGCCGGCTGCGCGCCCGGGGCCACGACGTGCACCTCCACGACGTGCTGGCCCTCCTGCCCCCCGGCACCGGACCCGCCCTGCGCGGCTTCTACCGGACGGCGGTCCGCCGCGCGCCCGTCCTGTACACGGCGATCTACCGGGTCTTCCTGGCCGCGCCCCCGCCCCGCCCGGACGGCGCCCGGGCCGTCCCGCACGCCGGCACCTCGCCCCTCGCCGTGTCGGCCGAGCGACCCCTCGCCACGCTCGTCGAACGCCTGCGGCCCGACGTCGTGGTCTCCACCTTCCACCTCGCCGCCCAGATCACCGGCCGGATGCGCGAACGGGGCGCGCTGCGCATACCCAGCGCCGTGTACGTCACGGACTTCGCCGTCCACCGCGGCTGGCTCCACCCGGGCAACGACCTGTACCTGTGCGTCAGCGACGGCGCCGCGGCGGCGGCCCGTACCGGCTCGGGGCGCCGCACCCTCGCCCCGGGACCCGTCGTCGCGCCCGCCTTCCACCTGGCCGGGCAGCCCTTCGACGCGGGGGTCACGGCGACCCCGGCCGATCCGCCCGGGCCCGCCGCAGCGGCCGGCCCCGGCACCCCGGCCCCGCCGGCCGGCCCGGGCGGCCCGTCGGACCCGGGCGTTCCCTCCCGGCCGGCCGCTGCGGCGGACCCGGACGGCGGCGGTGCTCCGGGCCGTCCCACGGTCCTGTTGTCGGCCGGCGCGTGGGGCGTCGGTTCGGCCCTGCCGCACACGGCCGGCGCCCTGGCCCGCCACGGCCTGCGCCCGGTCGTGCTGTGCGGCCGCGACGAGCGGCTGCGTCGCCGTACCGCGCGCGTACCGGGCGCCGTGGCGCTCGGCTGGACCGACGACCTGCCCGGCCTCATGGCCTCGGCCCGCCTCCTCGTCGACAACGCCGCCGGGCAGACGGCCGTCCAGGCGCTCGCCGCCGGGCTGCCGGTCGTCGGCTACCGCCCCATCCCCGGCCACGGCGCCGACGGGGTGCGGCACATGGCGGCGGAGGGGATCACCACCACCGCGGCCGACCTGCCCGCGCTGCTCGCCGCCGCCGACCTCCTCGTCCCCGACGGCCCCGTCCGCGACCGGCAGACGGCCCTGGGCCGCGCCCTCTTCCGCGAGGACGCGGCCGCCCTCGTCGCCGCCCTCGCCACCCCCACGGCGCACGACCCCGCCGACGGCGTGGCCTGAGCCAGGATTCGCCCAAGCCCGTCCCAACGAACCGCCAAGCGCGAACAGGCCATCGCCCCCCGGACGTACGGTGCCGGGCGTGACCTCGACACCCACACACATAGCCACCGGGAACACCGCCCGTCGCGCCCTGCTCCGGGCCGCCCTCGCCGGAGGCGCCGCCCTCGGTGCCGGAACGGCCCTCTCCGCCTCACCGGCCGTCGCCGCCGGGCCCGCACACCGCCCCACCACCCCGAAGGCGGCCCTCCGCGAGCTGCGCCGCGGCAACCACCGCTGGGCCACCCGCCACCAGACGCACCCGCACGAAGCGGGCGCCGACCGGTTGCTGGCCGTCTCCGGACAGCACCCCTTCGCGCTGGTCCTCGGCTGCATCGACTCGCGCGTCCCGCCCGAGCTCGTCTTCGACCAGGGCCTGGGCGACCTGATGACCGTCCGCTCGGCGGGGTGCGTGCTCGACGAGGCGGTCCTCGGCAGCATCGCCTACGGGGTCCTGGAGCTGGACATCCCGCTCGTCATGGTGGTGGGCCACGCCTCGTGCGGCGCCGTGACCGCCGCCGTCCACGCCGCCGAGACGGGCGAGGAACTGCCCGCCCACATCGCGTACGTGGCCGAGCAGATCCGCCCCGCGATCGACCACTCGCAGACCGGCCCGGCCCGCGTCGACGCGACGATCACCGCCAACGTCCGTCTCGTCCGCTCCCGACTGGCCGCCGAACCCGACCTGGCGGAACGGACCGCCACGGGCCGGTTGGCGATCGTCGGCGCACGCTACGAGCTGGGCACCCAGGAGGTCCGACTCGTCCCGTAGCCGTAGCCGTAGCCGTAGCCGTAGCCGTAGCCGTAGCCGTAGCCGTAGCCGTACCGGCCGGCCGGGGACCGGGGGCCGGGCGAACCGGGCGTGCCACGGTCCGGCGAGGTCGGGGACGGCCGCCGTCGCCGGACCGCTGCCCTCGGCGTCAGCCGTCCGGGACGGCGGCCGGACGGCCGGGTTCCTCGGGCGCGGGTCGGTGACGGCACCCGTGCGGGCTAAAACCGGCGCTAAAAGCAGGGATAAAGGACCTGTTAGGGTGGCGGCGGAGGTGACCATGCCCACCGAGGAAGAGCTGTTCGCGGCCGTCGACGCGCTGCTGGACGGCGAGCCGCACCTGCCGCCACCCGCCGAGCGGGCCCGGCTGCGTGAGGCCGCGGGCGTGACGCAGGCCCGTCTCGCGCAGGCCCTCAAGTCGACGACGCAGACGGTGAAGAACTGGGAGAACGGCCGCTCCGAGCCGCGCCCCCCGCGCCTCCAGGCGTACCTCCGCGTCCTCGAAGGATGGGCCGCCAAGTACCCGCCCCCGGCCGTCCCTTCGCAGCACCCGGCGGATCCCGCGTCCGCCGGGCCCGTCCCCACGCCCGCCTCCGCCCCTCCGGAGACCGCGCCCCCCGCGCCTCCCGCCCCCGTGCCCGCGTCTGCCCTCCCGCACGCGGCGCCGGCCGCCGTGCCGCCGGTACCCGCCGCCGTGCCGGCACCCGGCCCCGGCGCGGGGGCGCCCTCCCGCCGGGCGCCCTCCACCGCGCCGGCCGGAACCAGCCGGCCGGCCCGCAGGGTCACGGCATCCACCCGGCCCGGGGCGTCCACCGCCGTCGCCCCGGCCGGCGAGGCGGACTTCCCGAGCGGCCCCCTGGCGGTGCTCGACGGAGACGGCACGGCGTACTGCGTCGGCGGGCTCGTCCTGGACTGCCCCGCCAGGAGCGTCCCCGAGCTGGTCGAGTGGACGCTGGCGGAGTCCGGCGTCGGCGCGCCCCGTCTGCACCGGCACGGCAAGGACTCCGACCCGCTCGTCGTGCTGACCGAGTCGGCGGCCGTACGGTTGGGGCTCCCGCCCCGGCTGGAGGGGCCCGAGGCCCGGCGGAGCCTGCGCCTGCCGCAGGACCACCCGGTCGTCCGCGGGATCACCGAGGCCGGGTGGCGGCTCACCCAGCGCGGCTTCGGTCCCTGGGCGCGCGTCTACCGCCGAGCCGAGGGCACCCGCCGCCAGTGCGTCCAGTTCGCGGTCCTGCCCTGGGACGCGCTGGACCCGCGCGCCTGGGGGACCGCCGCCGAACTGCCACCGCCGCAACTCGCCCGCGTCCTCGGCGTCTACGCCCGGCGGGTCATCACCCCCCGCGGTTCCACGGCCGTCTCGGGCCTGGAGCTCATGACGGCGCTGCGCCCGCCCACCCGCGCCGTGCGGGACGCGGCGACGGGCGCCTGGGTGCCGGGCCGGAACCCCGGCAGCCTCGGTGAGCACGGCGTCGACCCCGCGCCGCCGGAGGCCACGGCCGAGCACCCGGTCGCCCGGGGCTGGACCGGCGGTTTCCTCGACGAGGAGGCGTACCAGTGGGTGCGCGACCCGCGGTCGCTCTCCGACGACGAGTGCTTCCGGCCCTGGGCCGTCGGCCTCGACCTCAACGCCGCCTTCCTCGCCGCGTCGGCCCGCCTCGTCGTCGGCCTGGACGGGCCGGTGGAGGTCGACCGGCCGGCGTTCGACAAGAAGCTCCCCGGCGCGTGGCTCGTGGACCTCTCCCACATCGAGCTGGACCCCCGCCTCCCGTCGCCGTTCACCCCGAACGGGCAGCGCCCCGAAGGCCCCGCCTGGTACGCGACGCCCACCGTCGCCTACGCCGTCGAACTCGGCCACGAGGTCGCGCCGCTGAAGGCGTTCGTCCGCCGGGAGACCGGCCCCTACCTCGACCCCTGGCACGACCGGCTGCGCGACGCCTACGCCGCCACACTCGCCGACGTCGGCATCACCAAGGACCTGGACGAAGCCGGGTTCCTGGCCCGTACCGCCCTCCACCAGCTGCTGCGGTCCGTCGCCCCGGGCGACCCCGCCGCCCTCGACCGGCTGCGGGGGCTGGCGGCGGCCCGGGCCGCGCTCGCCGCGCCCGACCGGCTGCGCGACGCGCTCCGGGAGCACCAGCCCACGGCGAGCGCCCTCCTCCAGGCGGACCCCGCCGACCTGGCCGACCTGGCCGCAGCGGACGACGACGCCCTGCGCGCCGCGGTCGAGCGGCACCGCATGGTCGCCATGGCCCTCTCCGCCGTCAAGTCCACCGTCAAGGGCGGCGTCGGCAAGCTCCGCGAACGCCCGCAGGGCCGCCACTACCGCGACGGGGAGCGTTGGCCGGCGCTCGACCGGCCCACGTGGCGCCCCGACATCCGGGCCGCCGTCATCGCCAAGGCGCGGGTCAACATGCACCGCAAGATGCTGAACACGGCCAAGGCGGCCGGTCTGTACCCGCTGGCCGTCCTCTCCGACTGCGTCGTCTACCCCTCGCCCGGCCCCGCCCCCACCGACCTGCTGCCGCGCGCGGCGGACGGCTCACCGCTGCCGGGCGGATTCCGCCTCGGCCCCTCGCCCGGACTGGCCAAGCACGAGGGGACCCAGGAGATGGCGTGGGCGGTCGACCTGATGGAGCGCCACCTCAACCCCGCCCGCCACATCAAGGGCGGCGACGCCGTCATGGACGAGGGGGAGTGACATGGGGGAGATCGACGAAGCCCTGCGGCGCGCCGACGAGGAGGCGTTCACCCGCGAACCGCCCCGGTCGACCCGGGCCCGGGTCAACTTCCTCCTCGGCAAGGTCGGCACGACCCGGGCCGTCGCCGAGCTGCTCGGCGTGACCCGGCGGTCCGTCGAGCGCTACCGCACGGGGGAGCGCAAGCACCCCCCCAAGGAGATCGCCGACCGTCTGGAGGCCGAGGTCCGCAGCCGCTGGCAGCCGCGGGTCCGCCTCCGGCGCCGCCGCGAGGCCGCCGCCACCACCGGCATCACCGTGGAGACCCGCGCCCGCTTCGGCTACACCGCGCCGATCGGCTCCACCGACGACGGGCGCATGCGGCGCCTGACGGTCCACCTCCCGCCCGCCTACGCGAGCCGCCTGTTCGAGGCACGCCGGCGGGGCGAGTCGGACCGGCAGCTGCGCTCCATCGTCGCGGAGGGCCTCCAGGAGGTGTACTTCAAGGACGGCGGCCGCCGCGCGGACGACCTGGAGGTCGCGTTCACGGACATCGACTACATCGACGTCTCCTTCTGACCCGTCGGTCCACGGAGCCGGCGCGCCGCACCCGAGCCCCGACGCGTCCGCGGGATGCGTCGGCGGGGTGCGGCGGCCGGCTGGTGGCTACGCGCCGCCCGAGGGCTTCAGGGCGCGCAGGCGGGAGTCGAGCTCCCGCTGGTAGAAGTCGATGAACCCGTCCGGGTCGGGCCCGGCGTTCTGCATCACCAGCCGGTCGAAGCCCGCGTCGACGTATCCCTGGGCCATCTCCGTGTACCGCTCCGGGTCGTCGCCGCACGCGAAGGCCTGGAGGATGTCCTCCTCGCGGACGGTCGTGGTGGCGGCGTCGAAGTTCACCGGGTTCGGCAGCTCGCTCATCACCTTCCAGCCCGTCACCGCCCACCGGGACGTCTCCCGGGCGGCCCGCGCCGCGGTGCGCTCGTCCGGCGCCCACGCCATGGGCACCTCCGCGTACCGGGGCCCGGACCCGCCGGCGTCCCGGTAGCCCTGGACGATCTCCGCCTTCGCCTCGGTGGCGAACAGGGCGTCGCCGAGCTCGGCCGCCACGCGCGTGGAGGCGGGGCCGCTCGCCGCGACGGCGAGGAGGGGCGGGGTGTCGGGCAGGTCGAAGACGCGGGCGTCCTCCAGGGTGAGGTGCTTCCCCTCGTACGAGCGGTAACCGCCGCCCCACAGCAGCCGGATGATCTCCAGGGCTTCCCGGAGCATCTCGTGCCGGGTGGACACCGCCGGGTAACCCCCGCCGATGACGTGCTCGTTCAGCCGTTCACCGGAGCCGACGCCGAGCACGAACCGCCCGTCCGACAGCAGCGCGAGCGTCGCGGCGGCCTGGGCGATGATCGCCGGGTGGTAACGCATGGTCGGACAGGTCACGCCCGTGGCGAGCCCGATCCTGCTGGTCCTCGCCGCGATCGTGCCCAGGACCGTCCAGGCGAACGGCGAGTGCCCCTGGTTGTCCAGCCAGGGGTGGAAGTGGTCGCTGATCTCGACGAAGTCGAACCCGGCCTCCTCGGCCAGCACGGCCTGCCGCACCAGCTCACCGGGCCCGTACGCCTCCGCCGCCAACTTGTAACCGATCTCCATACGAGATCCCTCCGCGTGGAACCGTCTGATCCGCGCAGAGGTACCCCGCAGGCGGGTCCCCTAACGGGCGCCGACGGCGGGCGCCGCCCGAACGGGTAGCGCGCCGCCGCGCGCCGCGTCATATGGCGTACGGCCACACGGTGAGCATGTGCGCCCCGTACCAGGAGCCGAAGAGCACCGCCCCCGCCAGGACGGCCACCGCCGTGCGCGGCCGGGTCGCCGCCAGGGCACGGGCGGGAGGCAGCAGGAAGACGAGGGCCGGGACGAGCAGCCGCAGCTTGCAGTGGAAGTAGTTGGACTGGCCGAGGGTGACCACGACGACCGTCGTGCCGTACACCAGCAGCGGTGGCCAGGCGTCCCGCCGCCACGCCGCCGCGGTGAGCCCCAGCAGGGCCAGGACGAGCAGGGCGGTGCTCACCGGCACCCAGCCGTCCTCTCGCGGCAGCACCTCGCGGAGGAAGCGCAGGAAGGCCGCTCCGTTGTCCCACCGCGTGCCCCAGCCGGCCTCCTGTATCAGGAACCACGCGTCCATGCGCCCGAGCCGGTCGCCGACCCAGGCGAGGTAGGCGGGGGCCCCGGCGCAGGCCAGCACGACCGCGGTGACGGGGCGGGCGGCCGGCCGCCGCGCCCGCAGCACGTGCTGCGCGGCCGCGACCGCCACCGCGAGGGCGACGGCCGCGGCGACCGGCCGGGTCAGGCCGCACAGCAGGGTCAGGGACCCCGCCGTGAGCCAGGCCCGCCGGTGCGCCGCCAGCAGGGCACCCGCCGCCAGCGCCGTGAACAGCGCCTCGCTGTACCCCATGAAGAACGTGAGCGCCATGGGCTGGGCGCCGGCGAGCAGCACGATCCCGGCGAGCGCCGTGCGCTCGCCGTGCAGCCGGACCAGCAGGGCGTGCACGGCCCCCAGCATCGCCAGCACGGCGAGGTGGGCGGTGCCGAGCGCCGCCGTTCCCGTGTCGACGCCGGCGAGCGACGCCACGGCGCGGGTCAGCAGGGGGTACAGCGGGAAGAACGCCAGGTCGTTGCCGGTGAGTTCACCCTCGGGGGTGTGGCTGAACCCGTCCGGGTACCCGTGTGCGGCTATGTCCGCGAAGTGCCGGGCGTCCCACGCCAGCAGCCGGTCGCGGATCCCTCCGCCCCCCGGCGGGATCAACAGGGCCAGGAGCCACAGGTGGAGCGCCAGGCTGCCCGCGTACACGAGGCCGACCGCGACCGCCGCCCGGGCGGCCCCCCGGCCGGTCCGGGGTCTGCGCCGTGCCGGCGGGCCGGGCGGGACGGGCGGTGGGACGGGCGGGACGTCGGTCGGCGGAGGAGGCCCCGCCTGCGCGGGGACGGTGGGGAGGGCGGGGCGGGACAGGACCGCGGACCGCTGCGCGGGGGTCGGCACGGCATCGGCTCCTTCGGCGGGTCCCGTACGGACCCGATGGGGTGGGTGGTCGATGCCGGGGATACGCCCGGGCCGCAGGCCCGGTTGACAGGTGAGACGCAGGTCACTCCCGGGACGTCGACGTCGGGGGCATCGACGTCACCGCCGTCACCGCCGTCGACGGCGGCGGGCCGGGCGCGGTGCTCGTGCCGGGGGACGTGGGCAGCCGCGTCGGGGTGGAGGAGGGGGAGGGCGAGGGGGCGGCCGTGGGGGACGGGGTGGCGGAGACGGTCGGCGCGGGGGCGGGCCGCGGCGCCGCCGGCGGCTCGGTGGCCGGGCGGCCGGCCCACACCGCGAGCAGTACCGCCGCGGCGCCGCACGCCACACCCGCCCCGGCGGTCACGGCGCGCCGCCGCCGCAGGGCCCGGCCGCGCTCCCGTACCTCCCGCAGGTCGGCCGGACGGGACCGTTCGGCCGCTGACAGGGCGGCGTGGCGCAGCTCGGCCGCCAGCCGGTCGTGGTGCTCAGGCATCGCGGTCCTCCACGGCGGGGACGTGGTCGTCCAGGTACAGCGCGAGCTTGGCCCGCGCCCGGGAGAGGTGGGTCTTGACGGTTCCCGCCGACAGGCCGGTCTCGACGGCGGTCTGCTCGACGGTGAGGTCGCACACGTAGTACAGGGCGGCGCACTGGCGCTGCCGGGCCGGCATGCGCCGCAGGGCGGCGGCGAGGTCGACCGCCGCGGGGTCGGGTTCGCCGCCGGCGGTGGCGTCGTCCCGGCGCCGCCAGGCGCGCTGCCCGCGCACGATCCGGCGCCACCGGCTCACGGCCAGCCGCCAGGCCACCGTCCGCACCCAGGCCTCCGGCCCCCGTTCGGCGTCGATGCGGTGCCGCTGCGCCCAGGCGCGGGCGAACGCCTCCTGCACGACGTCCTGCGCCTCGTGGAAGTCGCCGGTCATCACGTACAGCTGCCCGGTGAGCCGCCGGACCGCCTGCGCGTAGAACACGGCGAACTCCTCGTCGGTCACGGCGGCTCTCCTGGCGGTCTTCCGGGTGCGAACGGGGGGCGCGGGGCGGGGCGGGGCGCGGCGTGCCGGGGCGTGCGGCGGTACGGGCGGTGGGTCCGGTCGGCCAGGTTATCCACCGCGTGTCCCGCACCCTCATCCGGTATCTCCGCGACCGGGTTCCAGGGCGTCCGCGAGACGTCCGCTCGGGACGGGGACGGGGAAATCCGGGGCCCGCGTGCATGTCCGGGCGTCAGCGGGTACCCGGGCCTTCGTGCCGAGCGCGGCGGCCGAACCGCCGCGCCACCGTCACGAGAGAACGAGGAGCGACTGATGAGCAGGGTGAAGGAGACCGTCGAGGTCGAGGTGCCCGTCCGCACCGCGTACAACCAGTGGACGCAGTTCCAGGAGTTCCCGAACTTCATGGAGGGCGTCGAGGAGGTCCGGCAGGTCGACGACAAGCACAACCACTGGACCACGAAGATCGGCGGTGTCCGGCGCGAGTTCGACACGGAGATCATCGACCAGCTCCCCGACGAGCGCATCGCCTGGCGGACGGTGAGCGGTGACACGCAGCAGAAGGGCGTGGTCAGCTTCCAGCGGGTGGACGACACCCACACGCGCGTCGAGCTCGTCATGGACGTCGAGCCGACCGGCATGGTGGAGAAGGCGGCCGACCTGACCGGCACGATCGACCGCCGCGTGAAGGGCGACATGCGCCGCTTCAAGGAGTACATCGAGACGCGGGGCGGCGAGTCCGGTTCCTGGCGCGGCCGCATCAGGCCCGGCGACTGACGAACGAGCGGACGGGCCGCGACGGCCCGTGACCGAAGCCGAGGGGACCGCGTGCGACGCGGTCCTTTCCGCTGTCCGGACCCCGGCGCACGGCGTGGCCGCGCCGTGCCGCCCGGCGCGTCGCCTGGCCGCGCCACCCGGGCCCGCCGCCCGGGGCGGTGCGGCGCACCCAAGGTGGGTACGTTGACATACCTATCTCTCCAGACCTATTCTCCTCGGGTGCCCCACTCCCGCGCGTCCCTGCAGGACACCGAACGGCTGGCCGCCGCCCTGGCGGAGTGCCTGCCTGCGCTGGAGCGTGCCCTGGAACGCCGGGTCGCCCAGGACTTCGAGCACCCCAAGCCGCCCGAGGGCCAGCTCGCGCTGCTGCGGTACGTCGCCCGCCACGAGGGCGCGACCGTACGTGAGGCGGCGGACGCCCTGCTCATGAGGCCGAACAACGTCAGTGCCCTGGTCTCCCAGCTGACCGACGCCGGTCTGCTGGAGCGCCGGCGCGACACGGCCGACAAGCGCGTGGCGCGCCTGTACCCCACTCCCCGGGCCCGTCGGGAGCTGACGGAGGTCCGGCGGCTCCGCGGCGCCCATCTGGCCGGGGCGCTGCACCTCCTCACCGACGGTGAGATGGACGCCCTCGGTTCGGCGGTCGGTGCCCTCACGTCGCTGGCGCGCCACCTCCACCCCGCAGCCCGGTAACGCCCCGGAGCACCCGGGCCCGCCCGCGCTCCCGCTCTCGCGAACCCGCCCGCAGCGGACCCGGTCCCCGAACCCGGTCCACGACGGTCCGGACCCCAAGGGCGCTCCGCCGCGCCGGACCCCCGGCCCCCGCCGGGACCCGCGCCGGGCGACACCGGCCCCGCGCCGCACCCCCACCGGACACGCGGCACCCGCGCCGCACCCCCACCGCACACCCGGGCCGCGCGCCGCCCACCCGTACCGCCGCGCCCGCCCGCACCCGCGCGCCCGGCGCGCACCGCCGCAGGGCGCCACGCGCGGCACGCCGACGTACCGCGGTGCGGCGGCGCGGCGGGGCCTGCCCGGATCCGGCCGCGGCGCGCGTCACGTCCCCACCCCACCCAACAGTTCGACAGGACGTCACACCCCCATGACCGCCACACCGGTAGCCACCCCTGCCACGCCCGCCCCCGCCCCGCCACGGGCCACGGGCACCACGGGGCGCCGCGCCAACCCCTGGCTCACCCTCCTCGCCGTCGCCTTCGGCCTGTTCATGGTCCAGCTCGACGGAGCCATCGTCGCCATCGCCAACCCGGAGATCGGCCGCGCCCTCGACGCCTCCACCGCCGACCTCCAGTGGGTCACCAACGCCTACCTGCTCGCCCTGGCGGCGAGCCTCATCCTGGGCGGCAAGCTCGGCGACCGCTACGGACGGCGCACGTACTACATGGTCGGCATCGCCGGCTTCACCCTCGCCTCCGTCGCGATCGGCCTGGCCGGGTCGATCGAGGGCGTCGTCCTCTTCCGAGCGGTCCAGGGCTTCTTCGGCGGGCTGCTCATGCCGAACACGCTCGGCCTGCTGCGGGCGGTCTTCCCGCCCCGGCGGTTCGGCATGGCCGTCGGCATCTGGGCCATGGTCTCCGCGGTGTCCACGGCGCTCGGCCCCATCGTCGGCGGGCTGCTCGTCGAGCACGTCTCGTGGGAGTCGGTCTTCTTCATCAACGCCCCCATCGGCCTCCTCGCCCTGCTCGTGGGCGCGGCCGTCCTGCCGCAGAGCAAGAGCCCGGCCGGCGCCCGGCGCTTCGACGTGCCCGGCGTCGTCCTGCTCGCCCTGGGCCTGCTGTCGGCGGTGTTCGGCGTCGTCAAGGGGGAGACCTGGGGCTGGACCTCGGGCGGGACCCTCGGTACCCTCGCCGCCGGCGTGCTGCTCCTCGCGCTGTTCGGCTGGTACGAGACGCGGATCGCGCACCCGCTGCTGCCGATGCGGCTCTTCCGCAACCGCTCCCTCACCGTAGGCACGGTCGTCACGGCGCTCAACTTCTTCGTCCTGCTGGGCGCGATCTTCTTCGTGATGCTCTACCTGCAGAACGTGCGCGGCTTCTCACCCGTCGAGGCCGGTGTGCGCACGCTCCCGCTCAGCCTCGCCTCCCTCGTGGCCTCCCCGCTGGGGGCCGCGCTGACCGGACGCTTCGGGCCCCGGCTGACCATGCCGCTGGGCATGCTCCTCCAGGCAGCCGCGGCCTTCGCCATGCTCACCTGGGACACCTCCTCCTCGTACGCCACCATGTGGCCGCCGTTCGTCGCCCTCGGCCTCGGCGTCGGCATGGTCCTGGCCGCCTCCTCCGACGCGATCGTCGGGCAGGCGCCCGTCGAGGACAGCGGCGTCGCCGGCGGACTCCAGGCGACCGCGCTGCAGATCGGCGGCGCGCTCGGCACGTCCGTCCTGGTCTCCCTCATCAGCGGCCGGGTCGGCTCCGTCCTCGGCCGGGAACTCACCGGGGCGGGCGTACCGCCGGCTCTCGCCGCGCGGCTGACGGAGGCGAAGGACGCCGTCGCCATGGGCGTCGCGCCCGTCTCGGGCGACATGCCGGCCGCGCTGCGGGCCGCGGTCGTGGAGGGCAGCGGTCAGGCGTTCATGAGCGGGCTGCACGTCGCGGCCGTCGTCACCGGCGTGCTGTGCGTCCTCGGCGCCGTCGTCGCGGCGGCCGGGCTCGCCCCGCGCCCCGCCGCCGCACGGGACTGACCCCGGCGCACGCCACCGCCGCGAACCCGCCCTCCCCCACCGGACCGCCGGTGGGGGAGGGCGGGTTTCGCGCGCCGTGACCGTGACCGCGTGCCGTGATGGCGCACCGGGATCGCGGCCGTGCGGCGGGGGCGTGACCGCGAGCCGGGTACGGCCGTCCGGCCGGTCGAACAGGTCCGTCACACCCTGTTCGTGACCCGGACCGGCCGCGTTCCGGGCCGCGTCATCCGACCGCCTCGGTACCGTCCCACGATCATGCCGACGTTCACCCGCTTACCCGTCGAGGAGATTCCCGTGTCCCTCCGCCGATCCGCCCTCACGGCCACCGTGCTGCTCTGCACGGCCGTGGCCGCCACGGCCGTGCCCGCCGGCGCGAGCACCGCCGCGTCCGGCCTTCCCGGCGTCACGCCCAGGGCCGAGACGGCCACCCTGTACGACGACGAGCCGGGCGGCAACGCCGACGCCGACGACCCCGCGATCTGGCGCAACGCGGCCGCGCCCGACCGCAGTCTGGTCATCGCCACGGCCAAGGAGGGCGGACTGCGCGTCTACGACCTCGACGCCCGCCAGGTCCAGTCCCTCCCCGCGCCCCCGCCGACCGCCCCCGACGACGCCCCCGGCCGGTACAACAACGTCGACCTGGTCCTCGGCACCTCCCTCGCCGGACGCCGGTCCGACCTCGCCGTCGTCAGCGACCGCGGCCACGACCGCCTGCGCGTCTACCGCATCGACCGCGACAACCCGGCCGGCCCGCTCACGGACGTCACCGACCCGGGCGCCGCCCCGATCTTCTCCGCGTCCCAGGACGAGATCAACGACCAGGACACCGCCTACGGCCTGGCCACCTGGACCGACCCCGCGACCGGCCGTTCCTACGCGCTCGCCAGCCGCAACAACCGCACCACCGTGGCGCTGCTGGAGCTCGTCGCCCGTCCCGGCGGCACGGTCGGCTACACCAAGGTCCGCACCCTCGACCTGCCCTCAGCGTTCCGCCTCCCCGACGGCACCACCTGGCGCCCGTGCGGCGAACCCGGCGAACTGCCGCAGGTGGAGGGCATGGTCGTCGACCCGGCCGACGGCACGCTGTACGCCGGCCAGGAGGACGTCGGCATCTGGCGCCTGCGCGCCGATCTGACGGGGCAGCCCGTCCTGATCGACAGGGTGCGCGAGTACGGCGTCCCCACGGCGTACGACGAGGAGAGCGACGAGTGCCTGCCCGCCGGCGCCGACCCCGGCCACGGCGGCGAGCACCTCTCGGCCGACGTGGAGGGCCTGACCCTGCTCACCGAGCCGGACGGCGACGGCTACGTCCTCGCCTCCAGCCAGGGTGACGACACCTTCGTCCTCTACGACCGCGAGGTCTCCGACGACAACGAGTACGAGGGCGGGTTCCGCGTCACCGCCTCCCGGACCGTCGACGGCTCCGAGGAGTGCGACGGCGCCGCCGTGCTGAACGCCCCGCTGGGTCGCAAGTACCCCCGCGGTCTGCTCGTCGTCCAGGACGGCGACGACACCCCGGCCGAGAACGACCGCGACGCCACCGGCTTCAAGTTCGTCGACCTCGGGAACGTCCTCGACGCCGTCGAGGACTGATCCGGAACCCCGCCGCCGGCCCGCGTGAGAGGATCCCTTCCGCCGTGGGCCGGCTACTGCGTGGAGGACGACGATGTTCGCGATATCCCTGGGTGACGACGGCGCCGAGCTGCGCCCGCTCGAACCGTGGCAGGCCGAGGAGTTCCTGGCCCACCTGGACCGGGGCCGGGAGTTCATCGGGCGGCACAACGGCCTGCCGGACGTGGTCACCGACCTCGCGTCGAGCCGCGCCTTCCTCCAGGCGTACGCGGAGAAGACGGCCGCCGACACCGGCCGCATCTGCGGGATATGGACGGACGGTCGACTGGTCGGCGCCGTCATCTTCCGCCGGTTCGACGTCCGGCAGGGCAGCGCCGAGGCGGGATGCTGGCTGGAGCCGTCGGCGGTCGGCAGGGGACTGGTGACCCGCGCCGTCCGTGTGCTCGTCGACTGGGCCGTCGAGGAACGCGGCATCCACCGCGTCGAGTGGGTCGTGTCGTCCGGCAACGGGCCCAGCATCGCCGTCGCCCGGCGGCTCGGCATGACGCGCGAGGCCGTGCTGCGCGAGAGCCACCCGTACCGCGGGGCGCGGCACGACGAGGAGGTCTGGTCGGTGCTCGCCCCCGAGTGGCGGGCCGCCCGGCAGGCGCCGTGACCGGCCGGGCCCTCCCGGTGCCCGGCGCACCCCGTCCCGGCCCGTCCTGACCCGGCGCACCCCGTCCCGGCCCGTCCGGTCCGGGGTCATCCGGACGTGGCCCTCCCGGTCCCGGCCCATCCGGTCCGGGCCCCGCACCCGTACCCGCACACCGCCATCCGGCCGGGCCGCATCCGGTCCTCCGGCACATGCGCATCCGGCACCCCCGCGTCCCGCCACCGGCCGGGGCGGGGTGTGCCGCAGTTCACACGGTGTGGTGGGGTGGGGGCGATGAGTCCCGCGGGGAGCGGCGGTCTTCCCTGTCGTACACCCGTGGCGGAAGAGAAGGAGTGCGGCTCGTGCGCATCGTGATCAGCGAGTTCATCAGTCTGGACGGCGTCGTGCAGGGGCCCGGCGGACCGGAGGAGGACACCGACGGCGGCTTCGCCCACGGTGGCTGGACGCAGGCCTACTTCGACCCGGACGTGGTGGGCGGCGCCTTCGACGAGGCGCTCGCCAAGGCCGACGCGCTGCTCTTCGGACGCCGCACCTGGTGGGCCATGGCCGGTGCGTGGCCCGAGCGGGCCGGCGACCCGTTCGCCGACCGGATGAACGCCCTCCCCAAGTACGTGGTCTCCCGCACGCTGGCCGACGACGACCTCTCGTGGGAGAACACCACGCGCATCCCCGGCGACGAGGCCGTCGCCCGCATCCGCGCCCTGCGCGGCGCCGGCGGCGGCGACCTGCTCGTCATGGGCAGTCCCACGCTCGTCCGGACGCTGATGAACGAGGGTCTCGTCGACGAACTCCGGCTGATGGTCATGCCCGTGGTCCTCGGCGGCGGGAAGACCATCTTCCCCACCGACGGCGTCAAGCACCCGCTGGAGCTCGTCTCGACCACCACCAGCGACGCCGGCGTCCACGTCTGCACCTACCGGCCGGCCACCCGGGTGTGACCGCGCCTCCGCGCCCGTGTCCGTGACCGGACGCCGGTGGGGGCCGACCGGTCGGCCCGACGGGGGACCGCGTCACCCGGCCCGCGCGGGCGTCAGGAGGCCCGCCTCCTGCGCCCGCAGCACCGCGCCCAGCCGGTCGGCCGCGCCGAGCTTCCGGTACAGGTTCCCCAGGTGCTTGTGGACCGTCCGCACGGAGATGCCGAGCCGCCGCGCCATCGCCGTCGCGGGCAGCCCCTCCGACAACATCCGCAACACCGTCATCTCCCGACCCGTCAGCGGGGCGCACCCCGTGCCGCCGCCTGCCGGACCGGGTGGGACGGCGGCGGTCGTCCGGCCGGGCGGGGCGGCGGTCGCCCCGGCGGGCGCCGGTGGCGCGCAGCGCCCGGCGGCCGCGGCCAGCAGCGGCCGCACCCGCGCGCAGTACAGCCGGTCACGGGACGTGAAGGGGCGTCCCTCGCGGTAGACGAGGAACGCCCGCCCGCCGCCGCCCGGCAGGGGGACGTCGAGCACGTGGGGCGCGCGGAGCACCCCGCCCGGCGTGGCCCCCGGCGCGGTCGGCCGCCGGACGACGACGACCACCCCGGCCCCGCCCGCCGGCTCCCGCCCGTCCCGCAGCACCACCGCACCCGCGTCGAGCGCCACCAGCAACTCCCGCGCCACCGAACGCCAGAGGTGGTCAGGCGTCCTTGCCTCCAGGACCCCCACCGCCAGGTCGAGCACCCTCTCCCAATCGCACGTCCGCAGAATCGTCATGCTTCCCCCGGTTGTCCATACGTACTTCTCCCCATGGCCGTCCCCGTGGCGGCGGCGCCATCGTAGGACCCAGCGGCACCGGAAATGCGCAATGGCGAATGGACGTCATGCGTGTGTGGTGCCCGCGTGAAAACGACGAGGAAGAAGAGGACACACATGCGACGGATCTCCTCCACCCTCCGCGCCCTCACCGCGGCGTGCCTGCTCGGCGCGGCCACGGTGGGCGGGGCCCTGGCCACCGCCCCGGTGGCCGGCGCCGCCCCCTCCGGCGCCCTGGCCTGCGGCTGGGACCCGGACGCCGCCTCGGGCCGGGCCTACTACAACCACTGCACGAGTGACGGCAGCTGGATCTGGATCCGCGTCGAAAGGCACGGCGCCTCCGGCTTCGACAAGTGCGTCGGGCCGAACCGCACCTACCTGGGCAGCACCTCCGTGATCAAGTACGCCTGGTACAAGGGCGGCACCTGCTGAGAACGCAGCGACGTGCGTGAACGCGCCCGGGAAAACCCCCGGGCGCGTTCCCACACGTCCGTGCGCGGACCGCTGCCGGAATGGTCGGAAAGAGGTCGGGGAACGACCTGCGAACGACCCGCGCATGACCGGTGAATGACCGGATGGCGACGGCGGAGGCCGCCGGTACGCTCCCCCGCATATCCCCGGGGACGTCATTCCGGTGGCTTTCCGGGAATTCCGCCGGCCTGCGGGACCGCGAGGCGGCGGAGCGGCCCGTGCGCGCCGGGCCGACGCGGCGCCGGCGGCCTTCGGCGAGCATCAGGACGTGCGCGGCTCGTCGAAGCTGGCGTGGTAGGACGCCGCCATGTCCTCGCCGGCGTGGCCCTGCGCGGCCGCGCGGCGGAACCGTTCGGCGCCCGCCTCCGCCAGGTCGAGGCGCACGCCGCCACGACGGGCCGCCCGGACGATGAGGTCGGCGTCCTTGGCGGCCGTCGCCAGGGCGAAGCTCGGCGGCGTCAGTCGGTCCTCCAGCACCAGAGCGGCCTTCGCCCGCAGGTAACCCATGTCGAGCGGGCCGTCCGCGACGGTGTCGAAGAAGCCCTGCGGGGCCACCCCGAGGGACTCCGCGAGCGCGAGCACCTCGCCCGTCGCGTGCGTGACCGCCAGCACCCAGCTGTTGGTGACGAGCTTGAGCCGGGTGGCGCTGCCTTCCGCGGCGTCCTCCCCGGTCCACACCGTACGGGTCCCGACGGCGTCGAACACGGGCGTGACCGCCCGGCGCGCGCCGACGGGCCCGGCGGCGAGGACGACGAGCTTCCCCGCCTCCGCGGGCTCGCGGGTGCCGAGCACCGGGGCGTCGAAGAACACCAGACCGTGGGCGTGCGCCAGCTCCGCGAACTCGCCGACCGCCTCCGGCCCGGCGGTCGTCGACTGGACCCAGGCTGCCCCCCGCCGCAGCCCGGGCACCGCCTGCCGCATCACCTCCACCACGGCGTCGCCGTCGTGGAGCACGGTGAGCACCACGTCGGCCCCCCGTACGGCCTCGGCGGGCGTGTCGGCGACGTACGCCCCGTCGGCGGCCAGCGGCTCGGCCTTGGCCCAGGTGCGGTTCCACACGCGGACGCCGAGCCCGGCACGGGCGAGGTTGCGGGCCATCGCCGCGCCCATGATCCCGGTACCCAGGAGGCCCACGGTGACGGTGTCGGTCATGACGGCGGCCTTCCGGTCGTACGGGGTGCGGCGGGCGGTGACGTGCGGGAGCGCGTACGCCCCCCCACGATCTTAGGACCGACCGGTCCCGCTCACCCGCTCACCCGCTCCGACCCGACGCCGGCCGCGCCCGGCGGGGCGTGCGAGCCGCCCGCCCCGCGTCCCGTCCCCCGCCCGGTCGGGCACGGGACGGGGGCCGGCGCCGAGCGCTGACGCCCGACGCCGAGCCCCCGACGCCGGATACCGAGCGACCGTTGCCGGGCGTCGGGCGTCGGGCGTCGGGCGTCGGGCGGAAGCGTGCCGGTGGGAGATCCAGAGGGCCGTCAGTAGGCGCCGTTGAGGCTCCACCACTCGCCGTTCAGCTCCGCGGCGCGCTGGAACGTTCCGGCGCCGGTGCCGCGGTAACCGAGCAGCCAGCCGGGTTGGCCGCCCCGGTAGGACTCGTCGGTGACGGTCACCAGGTCGTTCACGGCGTCGCCGTCGTACGAGCCGACACCGACGAGGTCGCGCATCGCGCCCCAGCCGCTGCCCAGCGGCGTGCGGGCGGCGAAGGCGCCGGTGCCGCGCCCGGGGTAGAGCCACATGCGGCCGGAGGTGTCGCGGGCGAGCACGTCGGCGCGCCCGTCCCGGGTCAGGTCGCCCGTGCCCACCAGGCGGTTCATCGCGTTCCAGCCGGAGCCGTTGCTCTTGCGCGCCGCGAAGGTGCCGTTGCCGCGGCCGGGGTAGAGCCACAGGACACCGTTCCCGTCCCGGGCGAGCAGATCGGCGCGGCCGTCGCCGGACAGGTCCCCCGCCGCCCGCAGCTCCGCCATGGCGTTCCATCCGGACCCGACGGACGTGCGCGTCCCGAACGTGCCGTTGCCGCGGCCCGGATAGAGCCACAGGACACCGCCCTTGTCCCGGGCGAGCAGGTCCTCCCGGCCGTCGCCGGACAGGTCGCCGTGCCGGGTCAGGGCCGTCATGGCGTTCCAGCCGGAGCCGACCAGCCGGCCGGAGCCGTCACCGGGCAGGAACCACAGGCGGCCGACCGCGTCCCGGACGAGGAGGTCGGACCGGCCGTTGCCGTCGAGGTCGGAGAACCGGGCCGGCACGGGCGCCGGCTCGGAGTACCACTGCGGGTAGGCGTTCTGCGAGCACTCCCGCTCGGTCCTGACGAACTTGACGGAACTGATCTCCCGGTCGAACCCGGTGCTCCAGGCGTACGTGCCCGGCCCGCCCGGCGCCTCGGACCAGTAGTAGGCGTCGTCGCCGGCCAGCGAGTAGTCCGGCTCCGTGTAGAGGCAGGCGAACGTCGTACCGCGGTTGGTGTACGAGCGGATCCGGTCGTCCCAGGTGCCGAGCGTCGGCATGTTCGTCTTCGTCTTGAACATGGTGCCGTCGCCCGACGTGCCCGTGAACCCGCAGAAGTACCCGGCCGGGCACCGGTCCGCCCCGGTCGCGGCCTGCGCCGTCGCGGCGGGTAGGGCGGCGGTCGCGAGCAGGCCGCCCGCGACGACTCCCGCCAGGGAACCGGCGAGGCGTCTGAAGGACTTGCGCATGTGGTGGTCTTCCTCCCCTGGCGCGCCCCGGCCACCGGGGCGCGCGTGCACCATGGACGACCGACGGCACCCCCGGAGGGTTGCCCCCGTCGGGACGGATTCCCGCGCGACTTCCCGCCCCCCGGTCCGGGAGCTACCCTCACCACACGATCTTGGACCACCGCACCACCGGAGGAGCCACCCCGTGCGTCCCGGCCCGACCCCCGTACCCCGCACGTCCGACGCCCCCCGGGCGGCGCGCCGAGGAGCCCGGCGGTGACGGGCGACCCGTTGCGGTTCACGGTGCTGGGCTCGGCGACGCCCTACCCGGCCGTGGACAACGCCTGCTCGGGCTACCTGGTGCGCGGCGGCGGCGCCCGGTTGTGGGTCGACGCGGGCACCGGCACCCTCGCCCGGCTCCAGCGCCACCTGCGCCTGGACGAGCTGGACGCGATCTGGATCTCCCACCTGCACGCCGACCACACGGCTGACCTCCTCACCGCGTACTACGGCGCCCTCTACGCCGACGTCCGCCTCGCCACTCCCATCCCGCTGTACGGCCCGCCCGGAACGGCCGACAGGCTCGCGCACTTCCTCACCAACACCGACACCCGCAGCCCCGTCGAATCGGCCTTCGCCGTCGAGGAGTTGCGCGACGGGCACCGCGTCCGGGTCGGCGCGCTCACCCTGACCAGCAGGGCGGTGGCCCACGGGATCCCCGCCTTCGCGCTGCGCGTGGAGGCGGCGGGCCGGTCGCTGGTGTACTCCGGGGACACCGCGCCCTGCCCCGCCCTCACCGGCCTGGCCGCCGGGTGCGACGTGTTGCTCTGCGAGGCCGACGGACCCGAGCCGCCCGCCGGCACCGAGAAGGTGCACCACACGCCGGAGGACGCGGGGGACACCGCCGCGGCGGCCGGAGCACGGCGGCTCGTCGTCACCCACGTGGGGCGCTCGCTCACCCCGCGGCAGGCGGTGGAGCGCGCCGCGACCCGGTTCGACGGACCCGTCGCCCACGCCGACCCGGGGGCCACGTTCCCGGTCGGCTGATCGGCCGAGGGCGTACCACCGGTCGCCCGTGCGCCGGGCCCGTCGCCGCCCCGCTCAGCCCCGCACCGTGCGGAGATGGAGGTCGAGGCCGGTGGTCCCCGGCGTCTCGGTGCCGGGCAGGAGCCGCATGTCGCGGTCGTACCCCCCGCCGGAGAGCGACCGGAACGCGACCGGCTCCTCCGTGAACAGCCCGTCGAGTCGCGCCGCGTACGCCCGGCGCGCCCGGGCGAAGTCCTCCTCGGGCAGCTCGTTCGCCCCGTACACCGCGAACGGCTCCAGCGGCGCCATGCCGGTGAACCAGAACAGCCCGTGCTGGACCGGGTGGAGAACGTGCGGCAGTGCCCCGTGGACGCCCCGGTCGGAGAACGCGCCCTCCCGCGCCCCCACCGTCACGGACACCAGCGCGCGCCGTCCGGCGAGGGCCGCGCCGTCACCATAGGGCGGCGGTACTGCGGGGCCGTAGGCGAACCCGGCTGAGAAGACCCGGTCGACCCAGCCCTTCAGGACGGCGGGCATCGAGAACCACCACAGCGGGAACTGCAGGACCACCGCGTCCGACCAGAGCACCTTCTCCTGCTCGGCGGCGACGTCCGGCGTCAACCGGCCCGAGAGGGTGGCCCGTTCCGACGCGTCCATCACGTCCAGCCGCTTCCCGGGCGTGTGGTCGGGGAAGTCGTCGGCGTCCACCACCGCCTTCCACTTCATCGCGTACAGGTCGGACACCCGCACCTCGTGCCCGGAGGCGCGCAGGTGTTCGGCGGCGAAGCCGGTCAGGGAGGCGGTGAGGGAGCCGGGGTCGGGGTGGGCGGTGACGACGAGGACGTTCTTGCGCTGCTGCGGACCGGTCGTGTTCATGAGCACACGCTCTCCCGGCCCCGCCGGGGCAGCCAGAGCCCTGTTCCTCCGGTGGAACGGCGATCCTGGTACCGGCAGGGCCACGCATACTTGAGCGCATGGAGCGCGTGGACCACCTCGATCCCACGGACGTCGCCGGCCCCACGGACGTCATGGGCCCCCGTGCCGGCTCCGGCGGTGTCCCCGCCACCGCGGCGGGCGGTGGCGCCGACGACCCCCGGCGTGCCCTCGGCGGCTTCCTGCGCGCCCGGCGCGCCCGCGTCGCGCCGGAGCACGTCGGGCTCGCCGGCGGCCGGCGACGGCGCGTCCACGGACTGCGCCGCGAGGAGTTGGCACAACTTGCGGGCATCAGCGTCGACTACTACGTCCATCTGGAGCAGGGCCGCGCGACCCAGCCGTCGCCCGAGGTGCTCGACGCGCTCGCGCGGGCACTGCGCCTCGACGCCGCGGAACGCCGGCACCTCGCCACCCTGGCCGTCGGCAGGCGTGGCGGGCCCGCCCCCACCGCCCCGGTCAGCGCCCTGCTGCGCCGGATCATCGACGCGCTGCACGGCCTGCCGGCCTTCGTGACCGACCCCCGCCTCGACGTGGTGGCCTGGAACGACCTGGGCGGCGCGCTGATGGGCGGGCTCGCCGAGCCGGGCCGCCGTGACCGCAACAACGCCCGGTACCTGTTCCTGGACCCCGCCTCCCGCGAGGTCTTCCCCGACTGGGAGGCCAGGGCCCTGGAGGCTGTCGGGCAGCTGCGGGTCTCCACCGGGCGCTACCCGGACGACGCGGAGCTGGCCGCGCTCACCGCCGACCTCTCTGCGTCGAGCGCCGACTTCCGGCGGCTGTGGGCGCGGGGCGAGGTGGTCATGTGCGGCGCGGGGCGCAAGCGGCTGCGCCACCCGGAGGTCGGCTTGCTGACCCTGGACTACGAGACGCTGCACGTCCCGGCGGCGCCCGGCGAGACGGGGCTCGTCATGCACGTGTTCAGCGCCGAGGAGGGCGGCCCGGATGCCGCCGCCCTCACCCGGCTGGCCGCGATGACCACCGTTCCCGCGCCGGCCGCCGACTGACCACCGCCGCCGGCGCCGCTCCTGCGTCCGCACGGCACTCGTACCGCACCGCTCCGGCCCCGGCCGCCGGGACCGCGGGTCGCAGGCGGTTGTCGTCAGGGATCCGTCAAGACGGCGGGTGGTGCCGTCAGGGAGGTGTCAACGGCGCGGGCGAGCGGCCCGGAACGCGTTGTCCTCGAACGGTCTCTCCGCACACGACCCTTGGAGGAGCTCGCGATGGCCGACGTGGTCTTCGTCGTCGTCACGGCCGCCGTGCTCGCACTGGTGGCCCTCATCGCCAGGGCGGTGGCGAAGGCCTGACCACGGAGAACGCCGCCGGCAAGCCCGCGGCAGCCCGCTCGTGCCGGGCGAGGGGCCCGGTCGCGGACCGGGAACGGTTCCGGCGGCGCTGGGAACGGCCCTGGCGGGACCGGCGGAAAACCGGGTGACGGTGCGGATCAAGATCGACGTACCGTGAGGCCGAACGTGAAGGTTCTCCTGCGAGGAGCGGATTGTTGAGAAGAATGTCGGTTCGCGGCGTCGCCCTGGTGGCCACGGCCGCGGCGGTGCCCACCCTGCTGTTCGGTGTCCCGGCCGTGGCCGCCGGCGGCGACGGGCCCGGCCCCGCCGGCGCGCCTCCCACGGCGACCTCCGCCCGGCCCGCCGCCGCGGAGGACGACGCGGTGGTGATCCGCCGCATGGTCGAGAACCCCTACACGGGCGTCGGCGTGCGCGAGGCGGCACAGAAGGCGCTGGACGGTACGCCCGAGGACATGCGCCGGTTCCTCCAGACCGGCCAGTACGAGGCCCGGATCGTGGACGACCAGGTGCGGACCAGCCGGATCCACCGCGTGGGCGGACCGGAGGTGAAGGCGGCCGCGGAGAAGGCCCTGAGAGGCACACCGCGGGACGTCGTCGAGTTCCTGGAGACCGGGCAGTACGTGGCCCGGCACCAGGACGACCGGGTGCGTACCGTCCGGATCCACAGCGTGGGCGGGCCCGAGGTGAAGGCCGCCGCCAGGAAGGCGCTGAACGGGGGAGCGGACGCGATCGAGCGCTTCCTGGAGACCGGCCAGCACACGGCCCGGCTCCAGGACGACCGGGCGCGGGTCGCCCGGATCGCCCAGGCCGGCGGGATCACCGTCAAGGCGGCCGCCCGGAAGGCGCTCGCCGGCACCCCGGACGACATCCGGCACTTCCTGGACGTCGGCCACCACCAGGCGCACGCGAAGGACCGGGCGGCCGAGAAGGCCGCCCGGGAGAAGCGCCGCTGACTGCCGTCGCCCCGGTACCGTCGCGCGCGGTGCCGGGGCGGTTCGTGCGTCAGTCCGTGGGCGTGCCGATGCGGAGGCGGTTGCCGTCCGGGTCGCGCAGCTCCACCTCGCGCGCCCACGGCAGCTCGCCGACCTGCAGCCCGAAGTCGGCCGCGACGGCCTCGACATCGTCCCGGCGCAGGTAGACGAGCGCGTCCGGGCGGGCGTCCCCGGCGTGTTCCGAAAGGAACAGCCGCACCCGCCCCCGGGCGACCTCGACGAAGGCGGGGAACCCCGGCTCGAAGCGGTGCTCCCACTGCCTGGTGAAGCCCAGCCGCTCGTACCAGCGCACCGCCGCGTCGGCGTCGGCCACCCGCAGGATGGGGATCACCTCGTCGTCCATGCCCCCATCGTGGCAGAACCGCGCCCGCCCGCCGTACGCGCAGGGCACGGGGCGGGCGGACGACGGCCCGGTGAAGGGGTGTCAGGAAGGCTGGTCCAGCTGGTCCGCGAAGGCGCGCAGGGCGTCCGCGAGCTCCTTCTTGGTCGGCAACTGGTCGACCTTCCGGTTCAGTTCGGTGAGGCGCCGGTCGATCTCCGCCAGGTTCGGCGGGGTCGACGGGTGCGGGCCGGGGCCGCTGGTGGGCGGCGGGGTGCCGATCGGGGTCTCGGTCGGGTTCGGCCACTCGCCGCCGCCCGACCCGTCCGTCGAGCCGCCCTCCGAGGATCCGCCTGACGAGCCGCCGTCCGTCGAGCCGCCTTCTGAGGAGCCGCCCTCCGAGGATCCGCCTGACGACCCGCCGTCCGTCGAGCCGCTTCCCACGGTCACGCCGACCGAGCCGCCCCCGTCCGTCCCGACGGTCCCTTCGCCGCTCCCGCCGCCCTCGGTGGGCTCGTCGTTCGGTGGCTGGGTGGTGGACGTCGAGGTGGCCGCGGGGGCGGGTCCCTCGGCCGAGCCGGCTGCGAGGGCGGCGCCGACGCTGAGGGCCACGAGGGCCGCCGCCCCCGCGACGGCCGTCGAGACGCGCTTGATCCGTATGCGGTGTGAGGTGGCAGAGGTCTGAGGGTTCTGTGAGTCTCCCATGCCGGGCAACGTATCCGCCGGTGCCCACCGGACGGGTGACTTCCGGTGATCGCCCCGTCCCGCGAGGGCGTGGCGTCACCTGGTCGGCGCCGCCGCAGGAGGCGTTCCCCGCCGTGCGGGGTAAGGCCCTGGAATGAGAGCACTGGTGATCAACTGCACCCTGAAGACCTCGCCGGAACCCTCCAACACCGAGGCGCTGGCCCGGGTGGTGGCGCAGCAGCTGGAGGCGTACGGGGTGCGGACGGAGTTCGTCCGGGCCGTCGACCTCGACATCAAACCGGGCGTCACCACCGACGCGGGGCCCGGCGACGCCTGGCCGGCCGTCCACGAGCAGCTGCTCCGCTCCGAGATCCTCGTCATGGCGTCACCGACCTGGCTGGGCCGCCCCTCGTCCCTCGCCCAACGGGTCCTCGAACGCATGGACGCGATGCTGTCGGAGACGGACGACCAGGGGCGGCCCGTCGCCTACAACCGCGTGGCGGGCGTGGTCGTCACGGGGAACGAGGACGGCGCCCACCACGTCGTCAGCGAGATCGCCGGAGCGCTGGGCGACATCGGCTACACGATCCCCGGCCAGGCGTGGACGTACTGGCACCTCGGTCCGGGGGCCGGCCCCGACTACCTGGACGACGAGCGCGGCCACGACTGGGCCCACAAGACCGGCCGCGCGATGGCGGCCAACCTCCACGGTGTGGCGAAGGCCCTGCAGGTCACGCCGCTCCAGACGCCGCCTGAGTGACCCGCCCACGCCGCCGGGCCCGCGCGGGTCGCGGAGCCCCGGGCCGCCGCGCCCCCGGGCCGCCTCGTGCCCGGCCGTCGAGCCGGGTGCGCGCGGAGGCGGGGCGGACGCCTTCCGGACGCGCCGCCCGGCGGGCGTGTCAGTCCAGGCTGCCGTTGAGGTACTCGTTGAGGGCCTGGCCCGGTCGCAGTACCGCCGTGCCGTCCTGGAGGTGGAAGCTGCCGAAGCCCATGAGGCTGACCGTCCGGTCGCGACGAAGCGCCTCGGCGAGGGTCCCCGCGTCGGCGACCGTGCCGAACAGGGCCTCCAGGACCCGCCCGACTTCGTCGACCGACACCCGGCCGCCGCGTTCCGCCGCCTTGCGGGCCGTGGCCTCCGCCAGCGCTGACCTGTCCACAAGCAGCTCCAAGCTCCGACAACAGGATGGGGTTCCGCCCGCCGCACCACCGGC
The DNA here is from genome assembly GCF_043077165.1 of Streptomyces kanasensis. Classification (NCBI taxonomy): domain Bacteria; kingdom Bacillati; phylum Actinomycetota; class Actinomycetes; order Kitasatosporales; family Streptomycetaceae; genus Streptomyces; species Streptomyces kanasensis. The sequence continues at coordinate 405,404 of NZ_JBIBSF010000001.1, read as the reverse complement.
GGGCGGGCCCTTCGACGCTAACCGCTGCCCGGTGCCCTCCGCATCGCCGACGGCCGACGGCACGGCCGAACGGGCGAACCCCGACACGCCACCCCCGCCCGGCCGCCCTCTCGCGGTGCCGGGACTCGTCCCGTCACCGGGGGGAGGGCCACCCCTTCGCCTTCAGGCCGACCGGCCGTCCGTCGGCGACGGGCGGACCGCCGTCCCCCAGGCGCCGCGCGCCCGGTACGGCCGGCTCGACCGGCGCCCACGGTTCGCCGAGCCGCGCCGCCCGGCGCGCTGACCCGCCGGGATCCGGAAGCCCGAGCCGACCCGGCGGGAGCCGGGCGTCAGGGGCCAGGGGCCGGGATCCGGGAGTCGGGAGTCGGGAGTCGGATGTAGCGCCGGGCGTCGAGGGCGGGGCGGCCGGGGGCCGGAAGCCGGCCCGGGTATGCCCGCCCAGGCGGTCACCCCGGCGCTCCGGGGCCCGGCACCGAGTGCAGCCACCCAGCTCAGCGGGGGAATCGACCCCGGTCCGCCGGGGTACGCGGCGTTCGTCCCGTACGACGAGGAGCGTGAGCCACATGGAGGAGACCGTGATGCCGTCGCCGCTGACGGCGGCGCCCGACGGCCTGACCGAGCTGCCGAACCTGAGCAGCCTGACGGAGCTGGCCGGGCTCCTGGGGCGGCACGGCTCGCTCTACGTCCGCTGGTCGCGGGGCCCCGCGGAGGACTTGGGGAGCAGCCGCAGTGTCGACCACCTGACCGGTATCACCATGCCCGGCCTGTCGGCGAACCCCCTGGCGGTCGAGGCGTGGTGGGGCGACCGCCCCGTCCGTCTCTGGGTGGCGCGCCGCCTGTACGACTACTGCCACCTCCGTCAGGAGCGCAACGGCGACGTGCGCCCCTGGGCGCTGCGGGGCAGGGAGGTGGGGCGTGGCCCGGACAACGAACCGCTGGTGCGGGACGTGGAGCCGGTGTGCTGGATCGACCTCGCGGTCATCGAGGAGGCCCAGGAGGAGGTCGCGGCGCAGCGGCGCCCGTGGGGGCCGATGCGCCGCGAGCCGTGAGGGCCGGCAGGACGGATGAGGGCCCGGCAGGACGCCTGCGGGCGGAAGAGGACGCGAGGGCGGGGGAGACGCGTGAGGGCGGGGGCGGTCCGGCATGACGGCCGGACCGCCCCCGCCCGTGTCGCCGCGTCGTCGGCGGAACGCCGTCCCGCCGTCAGCGGGCCGGGGCGCGGTCGCCCGCGCCGGCGGCCTCGTACAGGTCCCGGTCCGCCAGGATCAGGGAGCGCTCGCGCACGCAGTCGGCGTGGACGACCACCTCGCTCGGGTCGAGGCCGTCGATCGCCTCCTGGACGGCCTGCAGGGCGGGGCCGTACCGGCGCAACCGCCGCAGCGCCCCCGCCTTGCGGAACAGCGCCTCGGGCCCGAGCCCCCCGGCGAAGGCCGGGGCCTCCAGCAGCCGCAGCATGCGGTCCGCCTGGTCGGGCAGGTCCTCCCCGAGCCACAGGCCGTGCAGCAGGGCGTGGACCACCTTGTCGTCGTCACCCGCCCGGGCCATGACGGAGTCCAGCAGCGGCAGGCCCTCGGTGCGCGAGCGGCCCAGCAGGGCGAAGACGCGCATCGCGTCGCTGTACGGATCGAGGTCCGGCAGCTCGCGGGGACCGCGGCCGAAGAACTCCTCGATGGCGGCGCACCGGAAGTCGTACCGGAGCGTGGTGAGGAAGCAGTGCCACAGTGCGCGGCCGTACGGGTCGCCGGGATCGACCGACGCCACGTGCGCGTCGCTGAGGAAGAGCAGGGCGCTGCGGCCCGCCGCCCGAGCCCGCCAGGAGAGGTCGCCCGTCACCCGCGCCGACTCCGCCCAGGACGCCGAGCCCCGGGCGAGCCACAGGGCGGCCTCCCGCGTCCAGTCGCGCCCGGAGTCGATCTCCTCCGCGACGCGGGCGCGCACCATCACCCAGCCCCGCTCGCGCAGGGCCGTGTCCTCGGACGCCAGCGCCCGTTCCACGGCCTCCGCCGCCCGGGGCAGCCGCCACAGTCCGACCGCGGCCCGCTCGGAGACGGGGGTCCACTGCGGCGCGAGCGCGGCGACCTCCTTCGAGGTCCGCTCCACTCCGGGGTCTCGGTCCATGTCCATGGGGCCCTTCCTGCGCCGTGCGGTGGGCGGGCCGGGGTGCGAGACGGCCGCGACCCGCCCGGGCGCATGCGGTTCAACCGGTCAGCGGACGTCGAACTCGGCCGGGTCGGGGCCGAGCCGCTTGCCCTCGTCGAGGGCGGCGAACGCCGCCATGTCCTCGGCGTCCAGCTCGAAGTCGAAGACGTCGATGTTCTCCCGGATCCGCGACGGCGTCACGGACTTCGGGATGACGACGTTGCCGAGCTGCAGGTGCCAGCGCAGCACGACCTGCGCCGGGCTGCGGCCGTGCTTGCGGGCGACGGCGGCGACGGCCGGCACCTCCAGCAGGCCCTTGCCCTGCCCGAGCGGCGACCAGGCCTCGGTGGCGATCTCGTGGCGGGCGTGGAAGGCGCGGGACTCGGACTGCGCGAGCTGCGGGTGCAGCTCGATCTGGTTGACGGCCGGGACCACGGAGGTGGCGTCGATCAGCCGCTCCAGGTGTTCGGGCAGGAAGTTCGACACGCCGATGGCGCGGGCACGCCCGTCGGCCAGGATCTTCTCGAACGCCTTGTACGTGTCGACGTACGCGTCCAGCGCCGGCACGGGCCAGTGGATGAGGTACAGGTCCACGTAGTCGAGGCCCAGCCGCTCCAGGGAGGCGTCGAAGGCGCGGAGCGTGGAGTCGTGGCCCTGCTCGCTGTTCCACAGCTTGGTGGTGACGAACAGCTCCTCGCGGGGGATGCCCGAGGAGGCGATGGCCTGTCCGGTGCCGCGCTCGTTCTCGTAGACCGCGGCGGTGTCGACGCTCCGGTAACCGGCTTCCAGGGCGGTGCCCACGGCGCTCGCCGCCTCGTCGTCCGGGACCTGCCAGACGCCGAAGCCGAGCTGCGGCATGGAGACACCGTTGTTCAGGATGAGGGAGGGGACCTTGCTCACGGGCGGTCGATCCTTACGTCGTCATCGGTCGGTACATCCGGGGATCAACGATCACACCCGGTGACGCATTCCCGGATCGGTGGTTTCCATGTCGGCCGGCCGGACGGTCCCGCCGCCGTGGCCGGCGGCCCCGGGGCGACGGCCCTGCAGGTGGGGACGAGCAGGGCCCGGACGGCGGGACGGGGGGCGTTACGCCGGACGAGCGTCGGCGTGCCGGCGTCGTCGACCACCGCGCGCGGGCCGGTGCCCGGCGGCACGCAGGCGCACGGATGGGTGGCCGCGTCACGCAGGGTGACGCGGCCACCGCTCGGCCGAGGGGGTGTCCGGGCGGGCCGCGGCGGCGAGCCGCCCGCCGGTCAGCAGCTGCGACCCGAGGTCCGCGGGCACCGCCGCCGGGACGCCGACGAGCGCCGGATCGACGCCCCCCGTGAGCACGGCTCCGGCGGCCGGTCCGAGGCGCGGCGCGGCCGACGTGGCCGCGCTCCACGAGGACGACGCGGTCGAGGCGTGCCCGTCGGGGGAGCGGAGGGCGGGGGCCGGAAGGCGATCCGCCGGCTTTCGGAGGGGGTGCCCGCGGTCGCCTGCACTTCCCTCCGCCCCGCCGCGCCCGACGCTGGTGGGCGGGCCCCAGCCCCCACCTCCACCCCGCCCGCCGACGGCTCGGACGCCAGGGGGCGCGTCGTCGGCCGCCAAGCCGGCGGCAGTCGGCCGCGGGTCCCCGGCCGACCGGCGTTCCCCCGACCGCCACCGCCGGTCCCGACGCCCGGGGCACGCACCTCTCGGGGCCGGCGCCCGGCAGCGGCGCGGTACCGGGTGTGCGGCCGATCGGGTGGGCGCGCCCGGGCCCGGCCGCCGGGCGCGCGGGAGCGCGGGCCCGACGGGGCTACGCTCACCGGCGACTCGGGAGGTCACATGGTCGACGGGGTGATCGGGCGCGCCGCCCGTACCGGTGTGCTGGTTCTGGTGTGCGTCGGGGGAGCGGCCGCCTGCGGTTCGTCCTCCGAGCCGGGGGACCCGCCGGCGTCGCCGTCGAGCAGCCTCCTGCCCGCGTCGCCGACCGCCACGCCGCCGGGCACGCCGTCGTCGCCGTACGCGAGCCGAACCGGCCACTACCAGGTGCCCCAGGTCCCGCAACCGCCCACCGACCGGGGCGCGACGACGACGGACCCCGGGGTCGCGCCCACCCAGACGGTCGCCAGCCCCGACCCGAAGACCCCCGGGCCCAAGCCCCCGGGTCCCGAGAGTCCCGGCGTCGAAGTCCCGCCCGACGCCCCGTGAGCGGGGCCCCGGCGGAGCAACCCCTCGCCAAGGGCCGGGCGGGCGGCGGCGACACGTCGGGCACCGCGCTCGTCAAGGCCCTCGTGGCGCAGGCGTCGCTCGTCGCGGCCCTCATGTTCTACCTCGGCGCGATCTACACGGGACGCTTCTACGGGTACTTCCACCTGGGGCCCGCGTCCCTCGACTTCGCCTTCTCCCACCTGGCGCTGCAGAGCCTCCACCTGCTCCGCCTGGAGGTCCTGACCGTCGGCGCGGTCCTGGTGGTGGTCCTGTTGTTCGCGCGGGCCGGCGCTCGCGAGCGGCCGCCGGTCAGGGCCGCCGCGACGGTCCTCGCGTGGCTGGCGCGCCTCCACCTGGTGTTCGCGGTCGCCGGCCTGGTGCTGCTGGTCCTGTGGCAGCGGATCCAGCCCTACGGCTGGGTCGCGCCGCTCACTCTCGCCGTGGGCCTCCTGCTGGGGCAGAGCCCGACCGTGCGGGGCGGACGCCCGGAGGGCCTGTGGGGCAGGGCCGTACCGGTCTTCGCCGCGCTCCTCCTGTTGTTCTGGTCCCTCACGCTCGTGGCCGGGCACCTCGGCGAGCGGGACGCCCGGGACCGTGCGCGCACCGTGCGCCGGTGGCCCGCCGTCGTCGTCCTGAGCACCCAGCGGCTGGCCATCGCCTCACCGACGGTCACGTACGAGCAGCTCGGCGCCGACCTCCCGCACCGCCACCGCTACACGGGACTGCGCCTCCTCCTGGAACGCGCGGGCCGCTACTACGTCGTGCCCCTGGACTGGCAGCGCAGGACGGATCCGATCTACGTCCTGAAGGAGAGCGAGAACACCTGGATCGCCCTCATGCCGGGAGTACAGCCCTCACGCTGAACCCGGCCGCAGGCCGGAGGGAACCGTTCCGGGGCACGGAAGCGTACGGGGGCGCGCACGCCGGCGTTCCGGTACGGGGCGTTCCGGTACGGGGCGCCCCGATGCGACCGGCCCCGGGCCGCGTCCCGTGCCGGGGAGCGACGGACCGGCTGGAATCGAACGAGCTGTGGGGCGCACCTGGGTGACCGGTATTCACCCGTGCATCGAGACCCGGATCGCAGGCTGCGGCGGCACCGCGCGGACAGTCGTAATCGGAAGGGGTGATTCCGCCGTGAATCCCCCTGTTCACAGGGGGTTTCAGGCCATCTCGCCCTGCCCGGAAACACCCGGAATGTCAGGAAGGGGTGAGCGGTGAGGAGTCTCACAAAAAGCCGAATCTGTTCGAACTTTCGGCTCGACATGGGTCAAGATCCGTGACGACGACAAGCCCTCGCCGCCGTGGCGGGGCGGTCCGGGCGGACGCCGAGTCCTGCCGCTGCCCGGATGACTGAGTCGACGGTATGTGAATCGGCAGGAGTGGAGGACCCAGCAGTACGGGACGTGTGCACCACGGCCGTCCCTTGGGGTGAAGCCGCGTCAGCGGCCGGGCAACTTCGCCAGCCCGAACCCGACAGGTCATCCTTCGCAGGCGGATGACGAAGGGTTGCGCATGACCGCGCAGATGAATGTCCCGTCCGTGCTGTCCCGGACCGGTACGGTCTCGGCTCTCACCATCGCCGCAGTCTGCGGCTCGCTCCTGGCCCCCGGTGTCGCCCCGCAAGCGGAGGCCGCGGCTCCCGCGCCCGCCGTCAAGGCGCTCAACGTGGCGGCCTCGAAGAAGGGCTCCCCGTACAAGTACGGCGCCGTCGGCCCGAAGCGGTTCGACTGCTCCGGGCTCACGCTCTACGCCTACAAGCAGGCCGGCAAGACGCTGCCGCGCACCGCGCAGCAGCAGTACAACAAGACCCGGCACATCTCGGCCGCCGGCCGCCAGAAGGGCGACCTGGTGTTCTTCCACTCCGGTGGGCGGGTCTACCACGTCGGCATCTACGCCGGCAGCAACAAGATCTGGCACTCCCCGAAGGCCGGTTCGGTGGTGAAGCAGGAGCGGATCTGGTCCAAGGCGGTCTACTACGGCCGCGTGCGCTGACGGACACCGTCGGCGCGGGGTGCCGGGACGGCGACGCGTCCCGGCACCCTTGCCGTGCCGGCCGCGAGGGGGCCGTTCAGTCGAGGACGACGCAGGCGGCGGCCGGCAGCTCCAGGGCACCCGCCGGGTGTGGCGTCCCGGTCTCCGGGTCCACGTCGAACCACGTCACGTCGCCGGACCACTCGTTGGCCACGTACAGGCGGCGGCCCGGGGCGTCGAGCACCACGTCCCGCGGCCAGACGCCGCCGCAGCCCACGCTCCCCGTGACGCGGGGCTTCTCCGCGCCGTCCTCCAGGGAGAGCGTGAGCAGCCTGTCGCTGCCGCGCACCGCCACCCACAGGAAGCGCCCGTCCGCCGCGACGCCGACGACCGACGGGTGCAGCCGGCCGCCCTCCGGAGCCGGGTCGGTGTCCACGGCGACTTCCGCGAGCGGCTGCAGCACTCCTGACGCACCGTCCCACCGGCACACCGTCAGCTGCGGTGCCAGCTCGTGCAGGACGTAGACCACCTCGCCGTCCGGGTGGAAGGCGAGGTGTCGCGGCCCCGAACCCGCCCGCAGCGCCGCCTCGCCGTGCACCCGCAGCCCGCCGGTGTCCGGGTCGGGCGCGCAGACCCGCACGGAGTCCGTGCCCAGGTCCACACCGAGCACCCAGCGGCCGCCCGGGTCCCCGACGACCTGGTGGGCGTGCGGCGCCTCCTGCCGGTCCGGGTCCGGGCCGGAACCGTGGTGCGCGAGGACCACGGGCGGCCCGCCGACGGCGCCGTCGGGCGCGAGCGGCAGGCTGCTCACGCTTCCGGAGGCGTAGTTCGCGGTCAGCAGCCTGCCGCCGGCGAGCCCCAGGTGGGTCGGCCCGGCGCCGCCCACCCCGACCGGCGGGCCGAGCGGGGTGAGCCGCGGCCCGTCGGCCCGGAAGGCGGTCACCGCGCCCGGGTCCGTCTCGCTCACCGCGTACAGCACCCCGGCCCGCCGGTCGAGGGCGAGCCACGCCGGGTTCGGCGCGGTGGCGACCACCGCGACCGGGGTCAGCGCCCCGTCCCCGGGGTCCACGGCCGCGACGGTGATGCCGCGGCCACCTCCCGAGGTGTACGAACCGATGTACGCCCACCGCTCGGGTCCCGGCCCACCACCCGGCCCCGCACCTGGCGCGTCGTGTGCGCCCCCGCCCGGCGCGCCGCCGGTACCGCCCGCGTGTGCCGCCGCCGCGTCGTCGCCCACGGTGTCCCCTTTCCTCGCATGTCCTCGGGTGTCCTCGGGGTCCGGCTGTCCTCGGGCGTCCCCGCTGTCCTTGCCCGCGCCGCCCTGGCCGTCCTCGTGGCCGTCCGGAGCCCATCGTCACCGGGCGACGCGGTCGCCGCGCGCCGGAACCCTCTTCCGGGCGGTACGGGTACGGCGACCCGCGCGGGGTGCGGAGGTGGCACGGCCGGGGCGATGATGGACGTACCGGAGGACCCGCGCGGCCGCGAACGCCCACCCCCGGGGGGTGCAACGGAGCGCCGCCATGACCACGCACAAGGTCGGCCGTGACATCACCGTCCTCGGGGACTCGCTCCCCGTCCCCGGGATGGGCTTCCTCACCGTCAACGCCTTCGTCCTGCACGCCCGCGAGCCCGTGGTCGTCGACACCGGGCTCGGCCTCCCCGACCGTGACTTCCTCACCCGGCTCGGCTCCGTGATGGATCCGGTCGACGTGCGCTGGATCTGGCTCACCCACCCCGACCGCGACCACACCGGCGGGCTCTTCGACCTGCTGGAAGCCGCCCCCGACGCACGCGTCGTCACCACGTACATCGGCGCGGGCATCATGTCCACCGAGCGGCCCCTGCCCACGAGCAGGGTCTTCCTGCTGAACCCGGGACAGTCCCTCGACGTCGGCGACCGCACCCTGTACGCCTTCCGGCCGCCGCTCTTCGACAACCCGGCGACCGTCGGCTTCTACGACGACCGCTCCCGCACCTGCTTCAGCTCCGACTGCTTCGGCGGCCCCATGCCGACCTCCGAACTGGCCGACAGCGGGGACGCCGGGGTGCTGGACGCGGACGAGTTGGAGGGGGCGCAGCTGCTGTGGGCGACCGTCGACAGCCCGTGGGTGCACATCGTGGACCGCGACGGGTTCCTGGCCGGCCTCCGGCCGCTGCGCGAGATGGACCCGGAGACCGTGCTCTCCGTGCACCTGCCGCCCGCCGTCGGCATCACCGGGCGGATGCTGGACACCCTCGCGAAGGCGCCCGCGACCGACCCGTTCGTCGGGCCCGACCAGGAGGCGCTGGAGCGGATGCTCGCCGGCTTCGAGCCGGCGCGCCCCCGGGGCGGCGCGCCGGCGGCGTGAAACGGAGGACCGTCCGGCCCGTACGCGGGCGCGGGCGGTCGGGCGGCGCGGTCAGCCGGCCACGAGCTCCGGGTGGTGGCGACGGGCCACCTCCGGGTGGGCGCGCACCCATCCCTTCAGCTCGTTGCGGCCGTACTCGGCGTGCAGCGGGTTGGCGCCGTCCTGGGCGACGCCCGGCGCGTGCTCCAGGTAGGCGCCGGGAACCGTCTCGATCACCGCGTCCAGGCGGGGGTTGTAGAAGAACGGCACGGAGAACCGCTCCACCGCGCCGGGCGGGCTGACGACCCGGTGGTCCGTCGCCGAGAGGTACCCGTCGGTCGCTATCTCCAGCAGCTCGCCGAGGTTCACGACGAACGCGCCGGGCAGCGGCGGCACGTCCAGGTAGCCGTCGCCGGAGCGCACCTGCAGGCCGCCGACCTCGTCCTGGAGGAGAAGGGTCAGGAAACCGTAGTCCTTGTGCGCGCCGACGCCCTGGGCCGCCCCGGACGGCGCCGACCCGGGGTACCGGATGAGCTTCGTGTGCAGGTGCGGCCGGTCCGCGAACGCCCCGTCGAAGAAGTCCGCCGGCGCCCCCAGGGCGGTGAGCAGCTCGCGCAGCAGCCGGTGGGCCACCCCGGCGAGCCGGTCCTGCCAGGCGAGGACGGCCGTGCGCAGCTCCGGCAGCGCCGACGGCCACTGGTTGGGGCCCTCCAGCCAGAGGTACGCCGGGTCGTCCGGGCCCACGGGGACGGGCGGGCGCTCGGCGCCGACGTCCAGCTGGTCGCGCCAGTCGGAACGGCCCCCGGTGAGCTCGTGCCCGACGCGGGTGTAACCGCGGAAGTGGGGCGAGTTCAGATTGCTCAGCGCCAGCCTGTCGGCCTCCGGGAGGGCGAAGAACGCCCTGGTCAGTTCCAGCAGGCGGGCCGTCTCGCCGGAGGTGACGCCATGACCGGTGAGGTGGAGGAACCCGACGTCGCGGGCCGCGGCGAGCAGGTCGCGGTGGAACGCGTCCCGGGTCGCCGGGTCGTCCGCCGCGGACAGGTCGATGACGGGCAGCGAGCGGGTGGTGGCGGCAGTCATGGCCGGCATGGTGGCCTTCCGTTTCGAGTGTGACGAGGCCCCGCTTCCCGATGTTGGCGGGATCGCGGCGTACGGAAGGCGCCGGCGTGGGTGTGCCGGAGAGCGTGCGTCCGCTGCAGGACCGGTGGAGAGGTGGAGAGGGGGAAGTCAGTCCTGGCGCAGACAGCTCATGGTCGTGACGCGCACGTAGTCCACGTGGCGGCGCATCACGAGAAGAGTCACCCGCACAGCTTAGCGCGGGGTGTTCGGGACGGTGGGGAGACGTCCGCCACAACGGGGGGCGGTTCCGGCCCCCGTACCGCCGTGCGCGGCGGAGCCCGGCCCCGCCCGGGCGAGGGCCGGGACGGCCGGAAGACGGCGGAGAGGCGCACCGGACGGCACCGCGCGCCGGCGGGTGCCGCGCCGCGCACCGGGTGCGCCGCGCCGCACCGGACGGCGCCCGCTCACCGGACGGCACCGCCACCCCCGGGCGCCCCGCGCGCACGGCGCCGGCGGCGCGCCGCCGGGCGGGGCGGGAGGCGAGTGGGCAAGGCAGGCGGGACGGCGGGGCGGCGGACGGCGAGACGCCCCGCGACGGGGGTCGCGGGGCGTCTCGCCGTGCCGTCCGGAGCGGTGCCGGAGGGACGGGGTGCGGACCGGAGGGCCGGGCTCAGCCGATCCCGGGCACCAGGCCCAGGGCCGGTGCCACCGGGGCGACGACCTGGCGGAGCTGACCGAGCTCCTGGATCCCGCTGAGGCCGCCGAACTGCTCCGTGATCCGCGGCACCTGCGAGCGGTACTGGGGATCGATGCCGCTGACCGCGAGGTCGTCGACCTGGCTGAGCAGGGAGGGGCCCTGCGGGCCGGGGGCGGGCACGAGGGCCGCGTGCGCGGCCGGTGCGGCCAGGGCGGAGGCCCCGGCGGCGACGGCGAGGGCGGCGAGAACACGCTGGGTCTTGGTCATACCGGGATCAACGCCCCACCTCCGCCCAGGACACGGCCGGCCGGGCGTCGGCGGCCCGCGCGACGGCGGAACGCAGATGCTTCACCATTGCACCATGTGTTACGACCCCGTTACGCCTCGTTAACACGGGTGCATTTCGGGCTCCTAGCCTGGGGCCGTCACCGTCACCGACCGAGAGGACCCCTCCCATGAACGCCCAGACCCGGCGCACGGCACGGACCGCCCGGGCGGCTCGCGCGGCACGGACCACGGTCGGCGCGGGACTCGGCGCCCTGCTGGCCGGGGTGACCGTCCTGGCCCCGCCCGCCACGGCGGCCACCCCGACGGCCGCCGAGCGTGCCGCCTCCGAGCCCGTCGCGCCGTGCGTGACCCACTGGCAGAGCTGGCGCTACACGCAGGTCACCAACGACTGCGCCACGAGCCTCGACGTCAAGGTCGTCTACGAGGACGGCGCCGAGGGCCTCTGCCACCCCGCGCAGCCCGGGACCACCACCACGATCGGCGAGGGCTACACCGGCCGGCACGGCCACGTCGCGTACGTCGCCACCTGCTGAACGGCCCCGCGTACGGCGCCCCCGCCCGTCACCCGATGGGCCCCCGGCCCCGAGCCGGCGCGCGGCGGTGCGCCTAGCGTCGACACGACGGCCACCCACGGCCGTGTCGGAGGAGGCGCCCCATGGACCACCGCACCGCCGCGGCCCGCACCCCCGCGAGCCACAGCCCCGCGGCCCGCACCGCCACCGGCCGCACCCCGGCCGGGCGCAGCGCCACCGGCCGAACCGCCACCCGCCGGGCCAGGCGGGGCCCGGCGTGAGGGGCGGCGCCGGGGCCGTGCCGGTGAGTCCGCTGTACGGCCGGACCGCCGTCGTCACCGGAGCGGCGCGCGGCCTCGGCGCCGCCATCGCCCGCCTCCTGTCCGAGCGCGGGGCCCGGGTGGCGCTCCTCGGGCGGGAGAAGGAGACCCTCGCCCGGGTGCGGGTCCGGCTGCCGGGCGAGGCGTCCTGCTGGGAGGTCGACGTCACCGACGACGCCCGCATGGCGCGGGTCGCCGCGGAGGTCGCCGAGCGGTTCGGCCCCCCGTCGGTCGTCGTCGCGAACGCGGGCATCGCCGAGGGCGGCCCCTTCGCCGAGTCCGACCCGGCCGTCTGGCGGCGCGTCATCGAGGTGAACCTGATCGGCAGCGCCGCCACCGCACGCGCCCACCTCCCCGCCCTGTACGAGACCCGCGGCTACTTCCTCCAGGTCGCCTCCCTGGCGTCCATCGGCGCCGCGCCGATGATGAGCGCCTACTGCGCCTCCAAGGCCGGCGTCGAGTCCTTCGCCCACGCGCTGCGGGCCGAAGTGGCGCACCGCCGCGTCGGCGTCGGCATCGCCTACATCAACTGGACCGACACCGACATGATCCGCGACGTCGACGCGCACGCCGTCCTGCGCGAGCTGCGCGGTCACATGCCGCGCCCGGCCCGCAAGGTGTACCCCGTCGCCCACGTCGCCGGCCGGCTGGTCACCGCGATCGAACGGCGCCGCGCCGCCGTCTACGTGCCGTCCTGGCTGCGGGCCACCCAGCTCGTCCGCGCCGCCATGCCGCCCGTGGTCACGGCGCTGTCCCGCAGGGAACTGCCCCGCCTCGCCGCCCGGCAGCCGTTCGAGCCGACGGGCCTGCTCGGGCCGGGTGGCCGGGCCGACAGCGCGCACCCCCGCCCCACCGGCGACTGACCGGCCGGGGGACCCGCCTGTCGGCCATCCCGGTGAGCCGTACCCCGGCACCGGGCCGTACCGGGCAGGGATGAACGCATCCGTTCCCGTGCCGCACACGGAAGGACGGGGTGTGCAGGCGACGTCAGAGCGAAGGGGGTTGCGCATGCTCGGCATCCGGACGACCGCGCCCGGAGGCGACGGCCGGCCCGGCAGCGGCGGTGCGCGCGACGCGCCCCGCACGGCGCGCGACGCCACCGCGGCCGTCGAGGTGGTCCTCGCGGAACACCTGGGCGGGCGGCTGCGCGAGGCGCGCGAGGTGGACCCCGTCTACGCCCGGGACGTCGCCGGCCGTGTCGCCGCGTTCGTGCAGCGGGGCGGGAAGCGGCTGCGGACGGCGTTCCTGTGGTGCGGGTGGCGCGCCGCCGGGGGCACCGGCGACCCGGATGCCGTCCTGCGGACCGGTGCCGCCCTCGAACTGCTCCAGGCCTGCGCGCTGGTCCACGACGACGTGATGGACGGGTCGCCGGTGCGCCGCGGCGCCCCGTCCGTCCAGGCCGAGTACGCCCGGCTGCACGACACGGGCCGCATGCGGGGCACCCCGGGGGCCTTCTCGACCGCGGCCGCCGTACTCGCCGGTGACCTGGCCCTGGCCTGGGCGGACGACCTGCTGGCCGAGACCGCGCTCACCACCCCCCGCCCACGGCGGCTGCACGCCGAGTGGCGGGCCATGCGCGGCGAGATGGTCGCGGGGCAGTACCGCGACATCCACGCCCAGGCGACCGGCGCGTCCGGCATGGGGGAGGCGGTCGTCATCGCCGTGCTCAAGAGCGCCCTGTACACCGTCGAACGCCCCCTCGCCCTCGGCGGCACGCTGGCCGGCGCGGACGACACCGTCCTGGACGCGCTGCGCTCCGCCGGGCGGTGCGCCGGTCTCGCCTTCCAGCTCCGCGACGACCTCCTCGGCGCCTTCGGGGAGCCCGCGGTGACCGGCAAGCCCGCCGGCGAGGACCTGCGCGGCCGCAAGCTCACCTACCTCCTCGCCGTCACCGCGTCGCTCGCCGCGGCCTCCGGTGACGAGGACGCCGTCGCCGCGCTGCGGCCCCCGGCCGGCGACGTCACGGACGAGGAGGTCGACCGGATACGCGCCGCCATGGAGCGCACCGGGGCCCGCGCCGCCGTGGAGGGGCGCATCGGCGAACTCGCGGCGCTGAGCCTGCGCCACTTCGCCGCCTCCGGGGCCGACGCCGGGGCGCGCGACGACTTCGCCGCGTCGGTGGAGGCGGCGGTCGGCCCCCTGCCGGCCGGGGACGACGCACGCGATGACGCACGCACCGACCCACCGGGCGACCGGCGCACCGACCCACCGAACGGCCGACGGAACGGCGCACCGAACGGCGCGACACCCACGGAGGGGACCGCATGAGGACCGTGCCCGGACCGACCGACCACGTCGTCGTGGTGGGCGCGGGGCTGTCCGGCCTCGCCGCCGCCCTGCACCTGCTCGGCGCGGGCCGGCGGGTGACCGTCGTCGAACGGGACGCCGGACCGGGCGGCCGCGCGGGCCGGCAGGAGCTCGGCGGCTACCGCGTCGACACCGGGCCCACCGTGCTGACCATGCCCGACCTGGCCGACGAGGCGTTCGCCGCCGTCGGCGACAGCCTGTACCGGCGCGTCGAGCTGCTGTCCCTGCACCCCGCGTACCGGGCGCGTTTCGCCGACGGTTCCGCGCTGGACGTCCACACCGGTGCCGACGCCATGGCAGAGGAGGTACGGCGTTTCGCCGGGCCCGCCGAGGCAGACGGCTACCGCAGGCTCAGGACCTGGCTGGAGCGCCTCTACCGGGTGCAGATGCGCCGCTTCATCGACGCGAACTTCGACTCGCCCTTCCAACTGCTCCACCCCGACCTGGCCCGACTGGCGGCGCTGGGCGGCTTCGGGCGGCTGGCCCCGCGCATCGGCTCCTTCCTCTCCGACGAGCGTCTGCGCCGGGTCTTCTCCTTCCAGGCCCTCTACGCGGGCGTGGCCCCCGCCCGCGCCCTCGCCGCGTACGCCGTCATCGCCTACATGGACACCGTCGCCGGCGTGTACTTCCCCCGTGGTGGCATGCACGCCCTGCCGCGGGCGATGGCCGACGCCGCCGCCGACGCGGGCGCCCGCTTCCACTGGTCGGCCGAGGTGACCCGCCTGGAACGCTCGGCGGGGCGCGCGAGGGCCGTCCACCTGTCCACCGGGGAACGCATCGCCTGCGACGCCGTGGTCCTCACCCCCGACCTGCCCGTCGCCCACCGCCTCCTCGGGCGGGCGCCCCGCCGGCCGGTACGGCTGCGGCACTCGCCCTCCGCGGTGATCCTCCACGCGGGCACCGACCGCACCTGGCCCGATCTGGCGCACCACACCATCTCCTTCGGCGCCGCCTGGGAGGGCACCTTCGACGAGCTGACGCGCCGGGGCACGCTCATGAGCGACCCGTCGCTGCTGATCACCCGGCCCACGACGCACGACCCGTCCCTCGCCCCCGAAGGGCGCCACCTGCACTACGTCCTCGCCCCCTGCCCCAACACCACCACGGGCCCCGCCGCCGCGTCCTGGCACGACCTGGGGCCGCGCTACCGCGACAGCCTCGTGGCCGAGCTGGAGAGGCGGGGGCTGGACGGGTTCGCCGCGTCCGTCGAACGGGAACTGCTGGTCACGCCGCTGGACTGGACCGCGCAGGGCCATGCGGCGGGCACGCCGTTCTCCGTGTCCCACACCTTCGCGCAGACCGGGCCGTTCCGGCCGCGCAACCTCGTGCGCGACTGGGACAACGTCGTCCTCGCCGGGTGCGGCACCACTCCGGGCGTGGGCGTCCCCACCGTGCTCGTCAGCGGCAAGCTCGCGGCCGCCCGTGTCACCGGAGGACCCGCCCGCGCCCGGGCCGGAGCACGCGCCGGAGCCGGGGCCGCCGCCGTGGGCCGCGTCCGCACCGGCACGAGGAGCGGTACGAGCACCGGAACAGGAACAGGTACCGGCACCGGGGTCACCGCGCCCGGTTCCCGGCGTCCCCCCGCTCCCGCCGCACCCCGCGCGCGCACCGACGCCCCCTCCCCGAAAGGCAGCGCCGATGACCCGTCGTGAACTGGACGCCGCCGGGATCACCGACCCCGCTCTGCGCTCGGCGTACGCACGGTGCCGGCAGCTCAACGCCCACCACGGCAGGACCTACTTCCTCGCCACCCGGCTGCTGCCCCTCGAACGCCGCTCCGCCGTGCACGCGCTGTACGGCTTCGCCCGGTGGGCCGACGACATCGTCGACGACCTCGACCGCGGACGCACCCCGCACGAACGCGACCGGCTGCTGCGCCACTTGGAGAACGACCTCGCGCACGGGCTGCGCGGCGGGGCCGGGGACGTGCCGGTGGTCCGCGCCGTGGCGGACACCGCCGACCGGTACGGCATCGACCACCGGTTGTTCGCCGACTTCATGGCGTCCATGCGCAGCGACCTCAGCGTCAGGGACTACCCCACCTACGCCGACCTGCGGACGTACATGCACGGATCGGCGGCGGTGATCGGGCTGCAGATGCTGCCCGTGCTCGGCACCGTCGTCCCCCGCGAGGAGGCGGCGCCGCACGCCGCCGCCCTCGGCGTGGCGTTCCAGCTCACCAACTTCCTCCGCGACGTGGGGGAGGACCTGGACCGCGACCGCGTCTACCTGCCGGCGGACCTGCTCGCCGCCCACGGCGTCGACCGGCCGCTGCTGGAATGGAGCCGCCGCACCGGGCGCCGCGACCGCCGCATCCGTGCCGCGCTCACCGCCGCCGAGGCGCTGACCCGGTCCGTGTACCGCCAGGCGGAGCCCGGCATCGCCATGCTCGACCCGCGGGTGCGCCCCTGCATCCGCGCGGCCCGCACGCTGTACGGCGGCATCCTCGACGCCATCGCCGAGGACGGCTACGCGGTGCTGCACCGCCGTTCGGTGGTGCCGCGCCGGCGCCGGGCGGCCGCCGCGGCCGCCGGACTGGCGCACATCGTCGGCGCCCGGGTACGCGCCCGGGTGGCGCCGTGCCCCGCGGCGCCGGCGTACGGAGGACGGACGGAACGGGAGCGGTGCGGCCGATGAGCGAAGGCAGGGACGGGACGCGCTGGACGTCACCGCTGCGGATCCGCCGGGGCCCGGGCTGGGAGGAGCAGCGGCCCACGTGGCGGGAGGCGAAGCCCGCCCTCATCGCCGACGCGCTGAAACGCGCCTCGGCGCGGCCCTCGGGCAACTGGTTCGTCGTCGGCGCCTCACGGGACGTCGGCCCCGGCCGCCCGTACGGCAGGACCGTCGCCGGTGTCGAGGTCGTCCTGTGGCGGTCCCGCTCGGGGGAGCTGCGGGCCGGGCCGGGCGCCTGCCCGCACCTGGGCGCCCCGCTGCGCGACAGCCGCGTCGTGTGCGGGACGCTCGTGTGCCACTGGCACGGACTCGCCCTGGACGGCGGGCCGTCCGGCGGGTGGGAGCCGTACCCGGTCCACGACGACGGGGTGCTGGTGTGGGTCCGGCTGGACCGGGCGGGCGGCGAGGAGCCGCTGGAGCGTCCCGTCGTCCCCGTGCGTCCGGCGTCCGGCGCCGGCGTGGACGCGGTGTTCACCGCCGTCGGACGGTGCGAGCCGGAGGACGTGGTCGCCAACCGGCTCGACCCGTGGCACGGCTCCTGGTTCCACCCGTACTCGTTCGTCGACCTGCGCGTGGTGGGCACCCCGGCGGGCGAGGGGGAGGACGCCTTCGCCGTCGACGTGTCGTTCCGCGTCGCCGGCAGGCTGGTCGTGCCGGTGCGGGCGGAGTTCACCGCGCCCGAACCCCGCACCGTCGTCATGCACATCACCGAGGGCGAGGGCGCGACGTCCGTGGTGGAGACGCACGCCACGCCGCTCACCCCCGAGGGGGCGGCGGCTCCCCGGACCGCCGTCGTCGAGGCGGTCGTCGCCGCCTCCGACCGCCGCGGTTTCGCGCTGGCCCGCGCCACCGCCCCGCTGCTGCGGCCCCTGGTGCGCCGGGCCGCCGGCCGCCTGTGGCGCGACGACCTGGCCTACGCGGAACGCCGCTGGGCCCTCCGCGGCACGGGCCGCTTCCCGGGGTGAGCACGGGCCCCGCCGGGTGGCGGGCGGCTCCGGCGGAGGGCAGAGCGCTCCGGAGAGGGCCCGCTCCCCGGGTCCGGCCAGGCCCGGCGAGCGCCGGCGCTCCCCCGGGATCAGCGAGCGCCGCCTCGCCCGGGACGGGGCCGGAGCGTTCCCCGGACGCGCGCCCGGCCGGCGGCGGGTTGCTGCGGTCAGGCGCGTCCGGCCAGGGCGGCCAGGGCGCGCAGCACCGGCGAGCGGCCCGCGCGCGGGACGGTCCACAGCACCTGGCCCCGCACTCCCCAGCCGGCGAGCAGCGCGTTGGCCGCGAGGAAGCCCGTGGTCGCGGCCCGCTCCATCAGGGCGACCGGCAGGGCGCAGCGGACCGCGTCCCCGGCGGTCACGAGGCCCGGCAGGCCCGTGCGGACCTCCGGGCGGCGGTGGTAGGTGCCGACGGGGAACATCGGACAGTCGGCCCGCCACTCGTGCCGGGCGTCGACGACCCGCGCGTCCCGTGTCTCCGGATAGACCTCGTGCAGCCGCGCCACGAGCCGGCCCTGCACCTCCTTCGGCTCCTCCACGGGGTCGACGGCGTAGGCGTGCAGCTCCACCACCGACCCGCCGGTGCGTGCCGCCCAGCGCGCGGCCTCGCCCTCCCAGCGGTCCAGGACGCTGACGTTGTCCAGGCCGCCGTAGCCGCTCGTCCCGAGGAAGCCCGGCCTGTCCCGGCGCACCGGCCGGTCCAGCCACAGCCGCGACACCAGGAACGGCGGCGCGTCGCGCAGCGCGGCGACGTCGTCCCGCCACGCGGCCCCGCCGAGGCCGGGCGAGGCGGCCACGAGCCGCCGCAGCCCGCCGCCGTCCAGGGCGAGGACCACCGCCTCGTGGCGGTCGGCCGTCCCCGCGCCCTCCACGACGAACCCGCCGCCGTCGACGGCGCGGACGGCGTGCACCGGCGCGCCGGTGCGCACCTCGGCGCCGAGTCCCTCCAGGTACCGGCCCAGGGGGTCCCACAGCGCCCGCGGGTACGGCTCGTCGGGCACGTCGAACAGCAGGCCCTCGGAGGAGCCGAGGAAGTAGATGTGGAACATCACCATCAGCTCGGCGGCCGACAGCTCCCGCGGGTCGGCGAAGAAGCTGCGGGAGAACACCTCGAACGCCAGGTGGCGGGCCGCCTCGGGGAAGCGGATCCGCCGCAGCAGCTCCGTCGCCCCCACGCCGTCGAACCGCTCGTACACCTCGGGCACCCGCACGTCGAACAGCGGGAGCGCCGCCCGGGCGTCCAGGGCGGTGAGGTCCCGCGCGCCGAAGGTCGGGCTCAGGGCGGCGAAGCCGATCGCGCTCCACGGCGGGGTGCGCGGCACCCGCGCGAAACCGTCCGTCACGCCCCGGGCGTGGCGCAGCGGGTAGTCGGGCAGCCCGACCAGCCGGGACAGCCCCGGGTCGGTCCGCCGCAGCAGTCCGCGCAGGTTGTAGTACTGGCGGAAGAAGGCGTGGAACCCGCGGCTCATCGTCACCTCGGAGCCGTCCGCCAGCCGGGTGCGCCATCCCCGGACCCGCCCGCCGAGGGTGTCCTCCCCCTCGTACAGCGTGACGCGGACACCGCGTTCGGCCAGGGCCGTCGCCGCGGCGAGGCCCGCGATGCCGCCCCCGACGACCGCGGCGCGCGGCCCACCGCCGGTGCAGCGCTCCCGTCCGGGCGCGGGCAGGATCACCTCCGCCCTGCGGTCCCGGCCCCGGCGGGCGGCGGGGGCGCGCCCCGCGGTCGCGCTCATCGGGCGGCCGCCGCGCCGGGCCGGCCCCCGCCGGCGAGGAACGTGTGGACCACCCCGGTCTGCCAGCCGGCGACCGGGAGCGTGCGCACGCCGCTGAAGCCGGCGCGGGCCAGGCGGGCCGCGAAGTCCGGAGCGGTGTCGAAGTCGAGCACGCTGCGCCACAGGTGACGGTAGAGCGCCCGGTCGCCGGTGACGGTGCCCGCCGGGATGATCACTCCCCGGCAGACCGCGTTCCACAGCGCCCGGTGGACGGGGGAGCCGCTGAGGCTGTACTCGTGGACCGCCAGGCGACCACCGGGGCGCAGCAGGGCGCGCACGGCGGCCAGGACCGCGTCGGGGTCGGACACGTTGCGGAACAGGTAGGCGGCGAACACCGCGTCGTACGGCTCCTCACGGGCCGTCGCCGCCACCTCCTCGGCGGTCAGGTGCAGGAACCGCACGGTGTCCGGCCACGACTTGGCGAGCGCCCGGCCCAGCATGCCCGCCGACGCGTCGACGGCCGTGATCCGCGCGCGGGGCGCCGCGTCGAGCAGGGCGCGCGTCGAGGAGCCGGTACCGCAGCCGAGGTCCAGGACCCGCAGCCCGGCGCCCCCGTCGGGCAGGCCCAGGCGCCGCGTGGAACGGCGCAGGTCGGCGTGGTAGCCGGGGTTGGCCGCCGTCAGGCGGTCGTACGTGGGGGCGGCGTGGTCGAAGGCGGTGGCGAGGTCGTGGTCCCGCAGGAGGGTCATAGGGGCTTCTCTCCGGATGGCGGTCGGACGGCGGTGCGGCGGGGTGGGAAGGGCACGTCGGGGGCGGCGCGCCGGGGGAGGAAGGGCAGCTCGGCGGCAGTGCGGAGCATGGGCCCGATCGGGGTGCGCAGCCCGATGCCGAACTCCTCCCGGGGCGAGGTGGCGCCGTCGAGGAAGCGCAGCAGGCGCTCGGCCGGAACGCCGCGGAAGAGTCCGGTGAAGAAGTCCGGCCCGTCGACGCGGCCGGCGTCCAGGGCCCGCAGCAGCACGGCGTCCATGGCGAGCGCCCGGCGCCCGTGGGGGCGCGGCACGGGGTCGCGCCCCTCGGCCAGCGCCCGCGCCACGGCCCGGCTCTGCCGCTGCACCGTGGCGAAGGTGTAGCCGGTCGCGGGGCGCGTGGCGCCCCCGGCGGTGCCGATGCGGAAGACGGCGGCCCCGGCCCGGCGGGGGAAGTGCCCGTCGGTCATGGGGATGACGCCCTGTTCGGCCGTCTCCACGCGCAGCGCGCCCAACCCCAGCACCTCGCGGGTGTAGTGGCCCAGGGCGGCCTCGTAGGCGGCGGTGCCGAGCGGGGCACGGGAGAACTCCGTGTACTCGACGAGCGCGCGGTCCGGGGCGAGGGGGAGGACGTACCCGAACGCCAGGCCGTGGCGCGGCTGCGGCACGCGGAAGTCCATGAGGTCGGCGAACGCCGGGTCGAAGCGCGGGACGGCGGTGCGCACGAACCAGCCGCGGAAGTGCTGGAGCAGCGTCGTACGGGCGGGCGGCAGCCGCCGGGGCGGCCGTGAGTCGAAGGCGTACCGGCCCCGCAGGGTGAACTCCCGCCCGTCGGGTGCCGTGCACCGGACCTCCGCCCCGCCCGGCACGTCCCGCACCGTGTGGGCGGTCGCGCGGACGACGCGGGCCCCCGGGTGGTGTGCGAGGCGGGCGTGGACCAGTGTCTCGAAGGCCGTGGAGCGCACCATGCGGTAGCGCAGCGGCGCCGGGTCGGCGGTCAGGGCGCCACCGTCCCGGCCGTGGATCCGCAGCAGGGGCCAGGAGGCGAGCACCGCCTCCTCGAACGCGCCCGGCCCCTCGTCCCAGTAGCACCAGGTGCGTTCGGCGGGGCGCAGCGGGCCGTCGGGCGGCTCGACCACCGTCACGGGGGTGCGGCCCGTCTTCGTCAGCCAGTGCGCGAGGCTCAGCCCCGCGGCGCCGCCCCCCACGATGACGACACCGTCGGGCGTCGCCGGGGAGCGGGGCGCGCCGCGCAGGCCGCTCACCGGGCCCGCCGTCCGGCGAGGGCCGCGGCGGTGCGGCGCGGGGCCCCCGGTCGCCCGGCCCGCCACCGGCCCGCCGCCGGACGGGAGCCGCCGGCGGTACAGGTGGCGTGGGTGGGGCAGGTAGCACCGGCGGCGCTGGTGGTACGGGCAGTGGAGCTGGTACGGGCGGGGCGGGTGGTTTCAGCGGTGGAGGTGGTACCGGCGGGGCCCGGGGCGGGTGCTCGGCGCGCCGTCAGCACGGCGCCCGGCCCGCCGGTACCGCTCGCTCCGCCGGCGTCACCCCGGTCGCAGGCGGTCCGCCCACGCGCCCCGTCGAAGTCCATGCCCCATTCCCTGCCCCGGATCCCGCTGACGTCCCCTCTTCCGCCGGACGACCGCCGCCGGATGCGGCGGAGCGGTCCCCAGGCGGCGGTCATCCGCGTGCCAGGTCCGCCAGGACCTCCCGCGCGGCCCGCGTGCCCGAGGCGAGCGCGCCCTGCACGGACCCCGTCGCCCGGTGGTCCCCGGCCACGTACCGGCCCGGGGCGAACCGTGTCGTGCGGCTCAGCGGCCACGGCGGCGTCATCACGGGGAGCGCGCCCTCGACGGTGTACACGGCGACCTGCCGCCACGAGCCCGTGTCCGTGCCGTACATCTCGGCGAGGCGGCGCCGCACGGCCGGCTCCCCGCCGGGTGGCGCGCCGCCCAGCACGGAGGTCGAGACCAGGGCCGTACCGGGCGGGGCGTACGTGGGGCTGACCTCGGTGAGCACGCACGTGCCGAGGACCGTCAGCGTCGCGTCCACCATGAGGATCGGCTCCCGCAGCGGCGGGACGTCGGCCGCGTGGTAGTAGGTGGTGACGGTGCGGCCGTCCGGGATCCGCAGGCCGGGCAGGAGGCGGGCCGCCGTGGGGGCGTCGGTGGCGACGACCACACGGCCGGCCGGCCGTTCCGAACCGTCGGCGAGGAGCACGCCCCCGTCGGTGAGGGCGGCGACGGGGGCCTCCAGGCGCAGCACCCCCTCGGGCAGCCCGGCCGCGAGCATCGCCGGTACGGCGCCGATGCCGTCGGCGGGCAGGCACGGCGTCCCGCGCGCCATGCTGCGCAGGACCAGGTGGAAGAAGCGGGCGGAGGTCTCCAGCCGGTCCTCCAGGAAGACGCCCGTGAGGAAGGGCCGCAGCACCTCGTCGACGGCCCGCCGTGAGACGCCCGCCCGGCACAGGGCGGCGGCGGTGGTGCGATCGGCCCGGCGCTTCACCACCCGGGCGGGCAGCACGGTGTCGTACGCGCAGATGGCGGCCAGCGCCACGAGGTCACGGCCGGTCAGGACCCCGCCGGACAGGACACCTGCGGACAGGGCGCCCGCGCCCGGGACGCCTCCGGACGGGACGTCCCCGCCCGGGGCGCCGCCGGTCCGCGGGCCGGTGGCCGGGGCCGCGCGCCGGGTGGGGTCGACGAGCCGGACCGGCCCGGCGGAGGTGTGCGCGACCAGGCCCGCGGTGAACGGCCGCAGCCGCAGCCCCCGCAGGGCCAGGCGGCGCCTCACCTGCGGGTAGGAGGTCGTGAACACCTGGAACCCGCGGTCCAGCAGGAACCCGTCGCGCCGGTCGGTGCGCATGCGACCGCCCACCCCGTCCGACGCCTCCAGCAGCGTGACGCGCCGTCCCGCCCGGCACAGGTCCAGGGCGCAGGCGAGTCCCGCGAGCCCGGCGCCGACGACGACCACGTCGGCCGCGGGACTGCGCTGATCGCTCGTCATCCGTCTCCTCCGTCCACCGGCGGCCGGGCCCCGGGGCTGTCCCGCCGATAGGTTCGGGCCGGGCAGGGCGGTCCAGCGGACCACGCCGCGGGCGCCGATGCCAGGAGCCGCCACGGTGGTGACCTCATCGGGTGACGCCCTGCCGGGGGTCGCCCGGTACGACCGCCTCCAGCGCGGCCAGGGCCTCGGCCAGTCCCGGCGGGCGCGGCAGCCCCGGTACCGCCTGCCCCCCGGCCCAGCCCGGGCCGAGCGTCAGGACGGCGGGGTGCCTGCGGGCTCCCCGCACCCCCCACTCCATCGCCGCGACGTGCTGCGCCAGGGGCCGGCTCGCGGTGGTGCGGGACTGGGCCCACAGGCCGACGGCCGCCGGGCCGGTCCTGCGCACCGCCTCCACCAGCGCCTCCACGGGCAGGGCAGCCCCGAACATCCGCACCGGCACGCCGCGTTCGGTGAGCGCGGCGGTCAGCACCTCCAGGGGCAGCGTGTGGTTCTCGCCGGGGACGCAGGCGAGCAGGACGGTCGCCCCGGGCCGGTCACCGGAGGCCGGCGGGGCGCCGGGGGCCGGTGGGCCGGGGGAGACCGGCGGGGCGGCGGGGACGCAGCGGCGCAGGGCGCCGGAGACGTGCCAGGACAGGAAGTGCTCGACCTCCACGTACTTCTCGCCCGAGCTCTCCCACTTGCGCCCCACCGCCTGGAGGGTCGGCATGATCACCTCGGTCCACGCGGTCACCAGGCCGTGGTCGGCGATGACGGCGGAGAGCAGTCCGTCCAGGGAGACGGCGTCGAGGCGCAGCGCCGCCCGGGCGAGGCCCCGGCACTCCCGCCGGGCCCCACCGAGTCGGAGGCCGGTGCCTGCCCGGTCGCGCGGCCGGGCCGCCCGGGGACCGGGGCCGGGCAGCGGCGCGGTCTTCGGCGGCGGCGTGCCCGCGCGCGCCAGCCGCGCCGCCTCGGCGGGCGGCAGACCGGTCGCCGTCAGGGCGCACATCCGCTCCAGCCGGGCCACGTCCGCGGGCGTCCAGCGCCGGTGCCTCCCGCCGGTGTGCGCGTCGGGACCGAGCCCGTAACGGCGGTCCCAGGAGCGCACCGTGGTCGGCGCGACGCCCAGGCGCCGCGCCACCTCACCGGTGGTCAGCCCGCCGCCCGGCCCGTCGTCCACGTGGTCGTCGTCGCTCACCGCTTCAGGATACGACGCACAAGCGACGCACGTTGCTTGCGTCGTTTGTGCGTCCAACACTGGGGGCACGCGCAGGATCCGGCGCGCAGGCCCGTCGGTGCTCCCGTCGCCGCACGGGGCCTCCCCACCCCGCGCAGGCCCCTTCAGGCTGGAGGAAAGCGACCATGAGCACGATCACGCGCCGGGCGGACCGACTGCTCCCCCCGGCCGACGAGACACGGGCCGACGAGACACGGGCCGACGAGACACGGGCCGACGAGGCATGGGCCCAGGGGACACGGGTCGAGGCGGCGCGGGACGAGGAACCGGCGCTGGCCCGTGGCCTCCTCGCGTCGGACGAGACCGCCTTCGCCGCCATATACCGCCGGTGGAGCCCGCTGGTCCACGCGATGGCCACGCGCTCGCTGGGTGACGCGCGCGAGGCCGAGGACGTCACCCAGCAGGTCTTCGTCGCCGCCTGGCGAGGGCGCGCCGGGTTCCGGCCCGAGCGCGGCCCGCTCGGCGCCTGGCTCGTCGGCATCACCCGCCGCAAGACCGTCGACGCCCTCGCGGCCCGGACCCGCCGCCTGCGGCTCGCCGAGGCCGCGGCCCGCCTCTCCGGTACGTCCGTGCCGCCACGGGAGGAGGCCGCGGCCGACGGCGTACTCGACCGCGTCGTCCTCGCCGGTGAGCTGTCCCGGCTGCCGAAGGGGCAGCGGCAGGTCCTGCGCCTCGCCTTCTACGAGGACCTGACGCAGACGCAGATCGCCCGGCGCACCGGCATGCCGCTCGGCACGGTGAAGAGCCACGCCCGCAGGGGCCTGCACGTGCTGCGCCGCAGGATCGAGCAGACCGACGGCGCCGACGCCGCCACCGGCGCGTAGCGCGCCCCGCGCGGGCGGCCGTCCGCACGGGTCCGCCACCCCGCCCCGCGCGTCCTCCCGGTACCGGCACCCCTGTTCGGTCCCGGCCCGCCCCTCACCGGCCGGGGGCCCGGGGCACCACCCGTCGCGCGGCCTGCCGCGCCCAGCGGCCCAGCAGCCAGCGCTCCTCGTACAGCAGCCGTCCCACGAGCGCCCCGCCGAAGACGACGAAGCCGACGCCCACCAGCCACGACTGGATGACCAGCACCGTGCCGACCGGGCCGTACGCGACGGCGTTCGAGGCGATCAGGGGGGAGAAGACCAGGTGGGAGAAGACCCACAGCCCGGCCAGTCCGATCACCGTGGAGATCGCCCCCGGCAGCAACGCCCCCCACGGCACCCGCCCGCCGAGCAGCAGGCGCTGCGACCACCAGAAGAACAGCCACGCGCTCACCGTGGCGACCGTGACCCGCCACGCCAGGTCGCCGGCGTCGGACGGGCGGGCGGCGATGTGCGACGAGAGCAGCAGGTACCCGATGAGGGCCGCCAGCCAGACGAGGTGGCGCCACATCGTGTGCCAGCGGGCCGCCGGCAGCCCCCACACCTTCTCGTACCCCGTCTGCACCACGCCGCCGAACGTCAGGCCGAAGCCGGCGAGCGCGGCGAGGCCGAAGCCCGTCGTGGACTCCAGCGCGGTGCGGGGCGGCGCGAAGAGCCGTTCCACCTCGTCCCGTGACGCCTCTGCCACCCCCAGCCCCTCCGCCAGCCACTCGGCGAAGCCCTGACCGTTCGCCGGGTCCGCGGCGGCCACCACGATCAGCAGGGGGACGAGGGTGAGCAGACCGAGCGCGGCGAAGCCCGTCGCCCGGTGCATCAGCTCCAGGTCCTTGCCGCGCCGCCAGCCGCGACCGGCGGCAGAGCCGCGGAAGGAGCCGTGCATCCGGTGGAACCACCACATACGACATCGCCTACCCCGGCCCGCCGGGCGCGGGTCGCCCCGCCGCCGACCGGCACCGGAACGAGCCACCCGCCCTACGCCACCCGCGCGCCCGACCGCCCCCCTCCGCGCCCGTCGATCGTCCCCGCCCCCACCCCCGGAGCCGACCGGCCCAGCCCCTGCGCCTGACTGCCTCCGCCCTACCCCCGCCGGACCGACCCGCCGCCCCGCGCCGGGTCCGTCCCAGCACCCCTGCGCCGGACCGACCGGCCGCCCCGCGCCGGTGTCCGCCCCAGAACCCCTGCACCGGACCGCCCTCGTCCCCCTTCCCGGCGCCCGACCACCCCTGCTCCCCGACCCGCCCACGGCCACGGTCGCGTCGGCACCCGGAGAAAACCCGTACGAGGGAGGCGGTGGCCCGGGATAGGGTCGGGGCCGTGGCGGGGTCGTAGCACAGAGGTAGTGCGCCGCGACGACATCTCGGAGGACGCCGGTTCGAATCCGGCCGCCCCGCCCGTTTCCCACCACCCGACCCCCGGTCCGGGCCCGGACCGGCGCCCCGTGTCCGCGGGGCGCACGCGACGTACCGGGGGAGCGCGGTGCATTTCGAACAGGTCTTCACCTACGCCTGGCGGGACGGGCCGGCGGGGCGGCAGCCTTCCGTCCTCTCCGTCGCCCACGAGCCGGATCCGACCGCTCCGGACGGCGGGCGGCGCTGGATCCTCCTGGCCGGGACGCCCGAATTCAGCGAGACCCTCGCCTTCGACGACGCCGAGCACGTCCGGGAGTTCGCCCGGGCGGTGCTCGACCTGCCGCCCGGGCCGGCCCCGTACGAACGGCGCCTGCTCTTCTCGGAGACGGTCCGGCGGACGCTGCTGTCCGGACCGACGGAGGAGACCCGGTACGCCACGCTGTGGATCGGCCGGGACCCGGAGGAGGGACTGCGCGGCTTCTTCTCCTACCAGTCGTCCTACTCGCTGTCCGGCGGGACCGGCATGACGGCGCTCGGCCTCGAAGTGGTCTGTGACGACGTGGACGTGCCCCGGGCGCGGGCCGGGGCGAGGGAGCTGCTCGCGGAGCTGGACGGCGCCGGC
Source organism: Streptomyces kanasensis (assembly GCF_043077165.1). Classification (NCBI taxonomy): domain Bacteria; kingdom Bacillati; phylum Actinomycetota; class Actinomycetes; order Kitasatosporales; family Streptomycetaceae; genus Streptomyces; species Streptomyces kanasensis. The sequence goes on along the minus strand of NZ_JBIBSF010000001.1, from coordinate 378,442 downwards.
GGACCCGCCTGACCAGGCCGCCGGGGGAGACCGCGTGAGGGGACCGGCGGGGGAGCCCGCCGACGGGAGAGGCGCGGGTACGCGCCCGTCCGGTGGTGCGTTCCGGCCGTGTTTCCACCGACGCGCAAGGAGCAGGTGTATTCCCGCGCCGTCGGGGCAGACGGGGAGCGAGGCCCCGCCACGGTTCCCCCGTCGTGGCGGGGCCTGACGCCTGCTCGGGCCCGGGAGCAGCTGCCCAGCCGGTCGCCCCGGGGGCACGGAGAGCCTCGCGAGCCGGCTCGACGGCGCAGGGGAGTGGTGGTCCGCCGCCATCGAAGAGCGCAGGAGGGCCGCTGGATCCGCGATCCCGTCGAACCCCGGGTCATGACCGACCTCGCGGTCACGACGAACGCGCTGACGGACGGGCGACTTGCCCCCCGGTTCACCGGTGATGGCCCGTGAGTACGGACGGATCGCCAACTGGCCCGGGGCCGTCCGGCTCGCCGCGTGGGTGTGAGGGTGGCGGCTGCGGCCCGTCGTCGGACACCGTCCGCCCCCACCCCGCCGGCATGGCCGCACCGCCGTCCGGCATCCACACCGTCGGCGGGCAGGGGAGAGTACCGGTTGCGGCGGCTCCGGGCCGGTGAGACCCCGCCCCACCGGGACGTCTCCCCGACCGGGGCATTCCTGACCGGCCCGGGGCCCGTCGAGGGTCCCCCTCCCCTTCCACGGCGGAGGGCCGGGCGAAGCGCGCCCGTACACGCGCCGCGACGCGAGCACGTCGACACGACGCCGCCCCCGACCGGCAGGTGATCACCGCCCGTGCGCGGGTAGGCGGGGCAGCACACGCCCGGGCGGGTGCCGGGCCGACGGAAGGGACGTGCACGAATGGCGACTCGGCGACTGACCTGGACGCTGGCCCTGCGGGCCGCGGCCGCGCTCCTCTTCGGGCTCCTGGCGGTGACGTGGCCGGGCGTGACGGTAGTGGCCCTGGCACTGCTGTTCGGCGCCTACGTACTCGTGGACGGCATCGCCATGCTCGTCGACGCCTTCCGGCGGCACGACGACTGCCGGCACCGCGCGCTCCACGCCCTGGCCGGCGGGCTCGGCGTCGCCACCGGCCTGGTGGCACTGGCCTGGCCGGGTGTGACCGCGCTGGCCCTCACCGTCCTCGTCGGCGTGTGGGCGGTCGTCACCGGAGTCGCGGAGGTCTGGGCGGCCGTGCGCTTCCACCGCGAGCTGCGCCACGAGTGGCTGCTCGCCCTCGCCGGCGCGGCGTCGGTCGTCGCCGGCGTACTGCTCTGGCTGCGGCCCGACCTCGGCGCGGTCGCGGTGGCCCAGGTGATCGGCGTGTACGCCCTGATCACCGGCGCGCTGGTCGGTACGGTGGCCTGGCGGCTGTACAGCGCCGCGCGCCACGCCGGCGCCCCGCGCCGCCGCACCCACCACGCCCACCACCCCGGCCGCGCCTGACCCCGCGCGCCCACCACCCCGGCCGCGCCCGGCTCCCACGCCACCACCGCCGTCCGCTGCCCGCCGCACCCGCCACCACGGGGTCGGCGGGCAGCGGACGGCGGTGGTGCGTCGGTGCCGTACGGCACGACCGGTGCACGGCGGCCGGGCCGCTCCCGCGAGCGGCGGGGTGCACGCAGTCGGTCCTCGGTACCGCCGGGGCGGGCTGCCGTTCCCGGGGCGGCGCGCATAGGGTCGCGTCATGCCCCGCGGGCCACCGCCCGCCCCCCAGAGCACGAAAGGCACCGCGTGTACCGAGAGCGACTCCCCAAGACCTGGACGGTCATCTCCGTCGGCATCTACCTCGCCTTGGTCGTCAACCTCGGCATCGACGCCCTACCGGAGGACCTCGGGCTGTGGCTGATCGTCTGCGCCGCGTTCCTGATGGTCCTCCTGCCGTGCCTCGCGGTGCCGCTTTCGAAGGCGATCTACCACCGCATCGTCGTCGACGGGAACGCGGGCGTGCTGCGCGTCGGCCGTGAGCGGATCGCGCTGGCCGACATCGACCCCGCGTCGGTCCAGGCGGCGCTGCGGGAACCGGAGCCGGGCGCGGTGGCCCGCTACGCGGCTTCCGCGCAGGCCATCGACGCGCCGGTGCCGGGGCTGCGCGCGGCGGACCGGGGCGAGCCCCGCCTCGTCGGCGGCGGTTGGGGCGTCCCCTTGGGCATGGACATCGTCGTCCTCACCACGCGCGGCGGCGAGGACCTCTCCATCGCCACGCACGACCGTCCCGCCCTGCTCGCCGCCCTGGCCGCCGTGCTGCCCGCGCAGGGATAGAGGTCCTGGGGCGGACGACGCGGGCGGCGCGCGGCTGGTCAGAGGGCGACGAGCGCCCAACGGCGTCGGCCGCCCCCGTCGCGGTCCGTCTCCGTCCCGCAGGAACCCGCCCCCAGGACGGCGAGTTCCTGGAGCAGCCCCCCGTCGTCGGGTTCCGCGTCGCCGGCAGTCGTGTCGGGGCGGTGCGAGAGGACGAGGACGACGACCTGGCGGCCCTCCTCCTCGTCGGCGAGGTGCACGCTCGCCCGGCGGCCCCCGTCGGTCACCGCGGCCCGCACCATCCGCGCCGTCAGGGCCACCACGGGATGGTCGTCCGACAGGTGGTAGCCCCACGCCCGGAGCCGGGCCAGCACGTCGTCACCGGCCTTCGACGGGGACGAGGAGGAGGCCCACGGAGCGGTGTCGTACGTCCAGTTGCCGGCACGGCGGTTCGCGATCCTGGCGCGGAGCCGCGCGCGCGTGGCCACCGTGTCGCCCGCGGCCCCCTTCGGGTCGGGCCGGGGCGGCTCGACGGGCCGCTTCGGCGGCGGGGGCGTCCTCGGGGGGTAGCTCGGCGGCCACTTCCCAGCGTCCATGGGCGTCGTCACGGGGCCTCCCGAGTTGTACGAGGGCCCGACCGGCGGGCCGTGCCGACCATCGTAGGGGCCGGGACGGGTACGGCATGCCCGTTCCGTCACACCCGGAACCCCCGCGTGCGTACGGCGTACCGGCACTCGTCCGCCCGTTCGGTCCGGGGGTGCCCGACGCCGCCGCGGGCACCGCAGGCCCCGGCGGACGCCTCGACACCCGTCGCGGCCCCCGGGGCCGTCACCGGGGTGCGGCCCGCGCGGCCCCGGCGAGGACGGCGGGCCCCGGTACGGCCGGGCAGGCAGTGGTGTGCGTTATCTCTCGTTGCCCTGACCCGCTGTCAGCGCTTCCCTTTAAGCTGCCGTGAGGCATGCCATGTGCACGCCCACCTGTCGCAGTAGCAGTAGAGGCCTACCAGAAAGCAGAGTCAGCCTGTGTTCCAGGAGACCCCGATCTACAGCCGGCTCATCGCGGAGAGAGGTGACGTCCCGCAGGAGGTGCGCGGTGAGGCGGAGCGGATACGCCGGGACCTCGGCCGACTGATCGCGACGAACCCCCAGCCCCCCGCCGCCGGCCAGCACTACCGCCCCCACGCTCCCTAGGGCGTCAGGGCCGGCAGGTCGTCCTCGGCCGGCTCGCCACCCGCGCGAGCGCGGGGGTGCCGGCACTCACCAGCGCTTGCGTCGTGGATCGGCCGACGCCCTTCGGCCGACCGCCCACCTCACCCGCGGCCGCCGCGCCCGCCACGGCGCGCCGGGCCGCCGCCCCCCCGGCTGCTCCGTGGGGGCCACGGTGCGACACACCGAGTCGTCGAGCCGCCGCCCGTCGACGTCCCCCGAACGGCACCCGCCGGTCGAACCGCCGGCCGTCGACCGCCCCCGAGCGGCAGCCGGACACCGAGCCGTGCGCCGCCGCGCTCGGGCGCCCGGCGCCGCGCGCACCCCGGCCGGGAACAGGCGCCGGCGGACCCGGCCGCCCCGGCCACCTCGCCGACCGCGCGCCGCCCCACCGTGAGCGTCGCCCGGCCGGCACCGAGGTCCTGCTCCGCGCCCCCGGCAGGGACGGCGCGGCCTCGCGCGGCCGGGCGGGCACCACCCCGCCCCCGCCCCCCGACGCGACTCCGGAGGAAATGCCCCGTGCGCTCGTGGCGACCGGGCCCCGGTGCCGGTCGCGGCACATCGGAGGAGGTCCGTGGGCGATTCCGCGGCGATCCGGGGAAGGTGGGGAGTGTGAACGACAGCGAGGAAGACCAGGACCGGTCGAGGGAGCTGCTCGACGGGCTGACCGTCGACACCAGCCGGCCGGAGCAGCCCATCCTGCTCGACGGCTCCGGGGCGTCCATCGAGACCTGGCGGGAGAACTACCCGTACGCGGCGAAGATCCGGCGCGGCGCCTACGAGCGGCGCAAGCGCGTCCTCCAGATCGAGATGCTGAAGCTCCAGCGGTGGGTGAAGGACACCGGACAGCGCATGGTCGTCCTCTGCGAGGGCCGCGACGCGGCCGGCAAGGGCGGGACCATCCAGCGCTTCATGGAGCGGCTCAACCCGCGCGGCGCCCGAGTGGTCGCCCTGGACAAGCCCACCGAGAAGGAGGCGGGCCAGTGGTACTTCCAGCGGTACGTGGCGCACCTGCCCGCCGCCGGTGAGATCGTCTTCTTCGACCGCTCCTGGTACAACCGGGCCGGCGTCGAGCGCGTCATGGGCTTCTGCACCGACGAGCAGTACGAGCTGTTCCTGCGGCAGTGCCCCCTCTTCGAGCGGATGCTCGTCGAGGACGGGATCCTCCTGGTCAAGTTCTGGTTCTCCGTCTCCCGGGCCGAGCAGCGGACGCGGTTCGCGATCCGGCAGGTCGACCCGGTGCGCCAGTGGAAGCTGTCGCCGGTGGACCTGGAGTCGCTGGACCGCTGGGACGACTACACGGCGGCCAAGGTCGAGATGTTCCGCGCCACCGACACGGCCCACGCCCCGTGGACGGTCGTCAAGAACAACGACAAGCGGCGCGGGCGGCTGGAGGCCATGCGCAGCCTGCTGTGGCGCTTCGACTACGACCGCAAGGACCGGCAGCTCCTCGGCGAGCCGGACCCGCTGATCGTGGGAGCCGCGGACACCCTGCTGGAGGCGGGGGAGGAGAGTTCCAACCTCTCGCCCACGCCCCTCACCCACCCCGTGGGCCGCCCCGGCGCCCACCCCGACGGCGCCGCCCACCAGACGGACGCCCCGACGGGCGGCCCGGCGGGTGACGTTCCGGCGGGTGACGCCCCGGGCGGTCCGGCGGGCGCTGACGCGGGCGATCAGCCGGGCAGGGCGCGGAGGCAGGTCGGCGAGCCGTCGGGCGGCGCGGACGACGCCGCCCCGGGCGGTCCGGCGGGCGCTGACGCGGGCGATCAGCCGGGCAGGGCGCGGAGGCAGGTCGGCGAGCCGTCGGGCGGCGCGGACGACGGCGCCCCGGACGACGGCGCCCCGGACGATCCGCCGGACCCGGGGAGACCGTCCGGTGATGAGTCGGGCGACCAGTCGCGTGATCAGTCCGGCGATCCCTCCGACGATCAGCCGGGCAGGTCCGCGGAGTCCTGAGCCCCCGCGCGACCGCACCGACCGGAGGGGCCCGGCGGTCGTACGCACGGGCGGCCGTACGGCGCGGCCGGCGGCCCCGTACCGCCGCCGGAAAACCCGTATGCCCTTCCGCCACCCACGGCTACCGTGCGGGGTGCAGGCCGTGACCGACGGAGGTGGTCCCGATGCGCCCATCCGCCGACATCCGCGTCCCCGACACGCTGGCCGCGTCCTACGCCGAGGGCGGCGAGGGCGGCGAGGCGGGGCGGGCGTGGCTCGCGGCACTGCCCGGCCGGGTGGCGGAGGCGCTGGGGCACTGGGACGCCTCCCCGGACGGCGAGGCCGCCTCCGGGCAGGCGTCCCTGGTGCTGCCGGTGGTCCTGCGCCACGACGGGACGCGGGCGGTACTGAAGTTCCAGCCACCGGGTGAGGAGGCCGCCGCCGCGGTGACCGGCCTGCGCCTCTGGGACGGCGACGGCGCGGTCCGCCTCCACGACCACGACCCGGCCACCGGCGCCCAGCTCCTGGAACGGCTCGACCACACCCGCACCCTGGAGGCCGTCGAGGACGACGAGACCGCCCTCGGCGTCCTCGGCGGGCTCCTCGAACGGCTCGTCCGCGTCCCCGCGCCGCCCGGCCTGCGCGGGCTCGGCGACGTCGCCGCCGCGATGCCGGAGCACGTACCCGCCGCGGAGCGGGCCCTCGCCGACGCGGCCGACCGGCGGCTCCTGCGGTCCTGGGCGGCGGCGGTCGCCGAGCTGGCCGGTGACCCCGGCGACCGGCTGCTCCACTGGGACCTCCACTACGGCAACGTCCTCGCGGGGGAGCGCGAGCCGTGGCTCGCCATCGACCCCGAGCCGCTCGCCGGCGATCCCGGCTTCGACCTGTGGCCCGCCCTCGACAGCCGCTGGGACCGGATGGCAGCCTGCGCGGACCCCGCCCGCGCGGTACGCCGCCGCTTCGACCTGCTCACCGACCTGCTCGCCCTGGACCGCGACCGCGCGGCCGGCTGGACGCTGGGCCGCCTGCTGCAGAACGCCCTGTGGACCGTCGAGGACGGCGAACGGGCGCTCACGCCGTCGGACGTCGTCATCTCGGACGCACTGCTCCACCGCCGCTGACGGCCCCTCACCCCGCTCACGCCCGGCGGTCGTACGGTGGCCCGTCCGTCGCCCGGGTGCTTCCGCCGCCGCGCGGCGGCCCGCGCCCCCACCCGGCCCACCGGCCGTAACCGCCCCTCCTCCGGCCTCGTTCCAGCAGGGGACACCACCGCCGGGAAACGAGGAGGGGCGACCCATGGGCCGTCGGCCGCACGGAGTCCGTACGATCACCGCCGTGGCGATGGCGGGCGTCATCGCCCTGACCGGCGGCACCGCCTCCGCGGCCCCGCCGGCCACCGCTCCGACCGGGCACCTGTCCTGTCACGGCCCGGTCGTCGGCTGCGTGCAGGACGCGCGCCGCACCCTGGAGGAGGTCCGGGACCGGCTGGGCTGCGACCACCGCGCCCCCTTCCCCGCCATCTACGTCCAGCTGCAGCGCTCGCTGGAGGCGGCGGTCGCCGACGGCGGCACCTTCGACGAACCGTCATGGCTCGCCGGCAGCCTCAACACCGGCTTCGTCAACCTGTACCTCGACGCCTACGAGGCCGACCGCGCGGGGCGCCCCGTCCCGGCCGCCTGGGAGGCGGCGTTCGAGGCCGCCCGCACGGCCGACGTCAACGCCGGCCAGGACGTGCTCCTCGGAGCCAACGCGCACATCCAGCGGGACCTGCCGTACGTCCTCGCCGCCCTGGGCCTCACCCGCCCCGGCGGCGGCACCCGCAAGACCGACTACGACCGTTTCCAGGCCGTCCTGGACCGCGCCTACGGGCCCGCCGTCCAGGACGTCGCCCGCCGCTACGACCCGCTCGTCGCCCTCGCCGACGACCGCTGGAACCCCGTCGCCGGCCTCACCGCCGGACAGCTGTTCCGCACCTGGCGCGCCCAGGCGTGGGAGCACGCGCGGCAACTCGCCGCCGCCCCCGACCAGGCCGCCCGCGACCGCGTCGCCCGGAGGATCGAGACGAACGCCGCGCAGTGGGCGCAGCTGCTGGGCACCGTCAGCGTGCCCGGCTACCGGACGGTCCGCGACGAGTACTGCCGCACGCGCCCCGGCCGCGAACCCGTGCCGACCGTACCCGCCCGCGCGGGCGCACCCGCGGGCGTGCCGGCCTCCGTACGGGCGGGCGTACCCGCCTCCGCCCCCGGGGGCGTACCCGCCTCTGTGCGCGCGGGCGTGGCCGCGGCCGTGCCGTTCCCCGCACCCGCCGGTGCCGCGGGCTGAACCGGTCCGCCCGCGGCCCGGTGGCGGGGGCTCAGGGGAGGGTGAGCACCCGGGGTCCGTCGGCCGTGACGGCGACGGTGTGCTCGACGTGGGCGGCGCGGCTGCCGTCGACGGTGTGCAGCGTCCAACCGTCGTCGGCCGTGTGGTACCCGTCGCGCCCGCCCGCCGTGAACATCGGCTCCAGCGCGAGGACCAGACCGGGGCGCAGCGGGAAGCCGCGTCCCGGACGGCCCCGGTTGGGTACGTGCGGGTCCTCGTGCATGCGCCGTCCGATGCCGTGGCCGCCGAGGTCAGCGGGCACGCCGTACCCGGCTTCCCGGGCGACGGCCCCGATGGCGTGCGCGATGTCGCCCACGCGGTTGCCCGGCACGGCCGCCGCGATGCCGGCGTCGAGCGCGCGCCGGGTGGTGTCGATCAGCGCCAGGTCGGCGGGGCGCGGCGTACCGACGGTGAAGCTGACCGCGGCGTCGGCGGCCCAGCCGTCCAGCAGGGCGCCGCAGTCGATGCTGACCAGGTCGCCGTCGCGCAGCCGGTCCCGCGAGGGGATGCCGTGCACCACGGCGTCGTTGACGGACGCGCAGATGACGGCCGGGAAAGGGATGGGGGCGTAGGAGGGCCGGTACCCCAGGAACGGGGAGCGCGCCCCCGCGTCGGCGAGGACCGCCCGGGCCACCTCGTCCAGTTCGCGCAGGGTCACGCCGACGGCCGCCGCCCCCTCGACCGCGGCCAGCGCGCGGGCCACGACCCGTCCCGCCTCCCGCATCGCTTCCACTGCCGCGTCGGTCTTGAGTTCCACCATGTCCCGCTGCTCCCCACCCCTGTGGCACCAATTCTTATACCGGTATTAGTATCACGGTCATGGTGAGAACTCCTCTGACCCCGTGGGAACGGCAGCGCGGGGAACGGTTCGGCGCGCTGCTCCGGGAAGCGCGCGGCGGGCGCAGCATGGTGGACGTCGCCGCGGCGGCGGGGGTCTCGGCGGAGACCCTGCGCAAGATCGAGACGGGACGGGCGCCGACTCCGGCGTTCTTCACCGTGGTGGCCCTGGCGGCCGCCCTCGGGGTTTCCCTCGACGACCTGGTGGCGGCGTGCGCCCGGGGCATGCCGCCGGAGGAGCAACCGCTCTCCGCCTGACGACGTGACGGCTCGACGGCCTGGCCGCCGTCCACCGGCCATCCGCTACCGACTACCGGCGTACCGGTCGCGCCCGGCCGGTACGGGCCGGCGGGACGCGGGCAGGGGGCGGGGAGCGGAGGCGGGGGACACGGCGCGGGGCAGCGGTCAGCGCGCCAGACGGTCGAGCGTGGCGAGTACCGGCGCCACGCCGTCCTCCCCGGCCAGGCGGGCGGCCACCTCCCGGGCGCGCACGCGGTGCGCGTCGTCCTGCGTCGCCCGGCGCAGGGCCGCGCCGAGGGCGCCCGCGGTGAGGCGGCGCAGCGGTACGGCCCCCGGGGCGGTGCCCAGCGCGGTCAGCCGGGACGCCCAGAAGGCCGCGTCGAACTGGACCGGCACGGGCACGGTCGGCACCCCCGCCCGCAGGACGGCACCGGTCGTGCCCGCCCCCGCGTGATGGACGACGGCCGCCGTCCGGGGGAAGAGCAGGGCGTGGGGCACCTCTCCGATGGTCAGGATGTCGTCGCCGTCGGCGGCCAGACCGGCCCATCCCTGCTGCACGACCCCGCGCAACCCGGCCGCCCGCAGCGCGCCGACGACCTCGCGGCTCACCCGCTCCGGATCGGGAACGGTGGCGCTGCCCAGGCCGACGAAGACCGGGGCGGGCCCGGCGGCCAGGAAGTCCTCCAGCTCCTGCGGGAGCCGCCGCCCGGTCTCGTGGGGCCACCAGTACCCGGCCACGTCCAGCCCGGCGGGCCAGTCGCGGGGACGGGGGACGACCAGCTCGCTGTAGCCGTGCAGTACCGGCCGTGCTGCCCGGCGGCCGCGCTTCCGGCCGGCCGCCGTGAGCCCGTGCCGCCGGCGCAGCGTGCGGACGGAACCGGCGAAGACCAGCTCCACCGAGGTGGTGACGGCCCGTCCGCTCAGCCGGTTCCCCACCGTGCCCAGCGGCCGCGTCCCCAGTATCGGCGCGGGGAACTCCCCGGTCGGGTGCAGCGGCTGGAGGTGCAGCCCCACAGCCGGCACCGACAGGCCCTCGGCGATGGCGTACCCGAGCGGCCCCAACGCACCGCCGACCAGCAGGACGTCGGCCCCTCGCGCCCCCTCCACCAGGGCGGCTGTCAGGTCGTCGGCCGCCTCCCGCGCCATGGACACCAGCCGCACCAGCTTCCCGGCGCCGGTCCGCGCGTCGTGCAGCCGCCGGCCCCGCTCCGAGTGCAGCTCGGCCCGCGGGTCCACCGGCAGCGGGTGGAACCGCACGCCCGAACCGGCCACCAGCGGCTCGAACACCGCGTGTGCGGCCAGCGTCACCTCGTGTCCGGCCCGTACGAGGCCGGCACCCAGACCCGTGTACGGCGCCACGTCGCCCCGCGACCCCGCCGTCATCATCACGATTCGCACGCGGCCAGTGTGGCGCGCCGGGGCGCGGCGGCACAGGGGACCTGCCGGTGCCGCTCCGCCGCGGAGCCGCGGCATCCGGGGGCCCGGCGGCCACCGTCCAGCGGGTGACCCACCGTCAGCGCAGGTCGCGCAGGGTGTGGGGGGCACTCCTGCGGGGCGGCGTTGTCAGTGGCGTCCTCTAGCGTTCCGGTTCGAAAGATCAGCACGGTGCTGGGGAGGCACGCATGGGGTGGGTGGCAGCGGGCGACTACGAAGTCGCCCTCGACGACGGGAAGGTCGTCTGCCGCAACGCGACCGGACGGCGGCTCAAGTCCGTACCGGCCAAGATCGCCGAGGATCCGGCGGTGGTGGGCCTGCGGCAGCTCGTCGAGTGGCTGGAGCGGCACGAGCGGCAGTGCCAGGACGACGTGGAGCGCTGGATGGTGCGCTCGCTGCCCGTGCCCCTCGCCGTCATCGAGCGGGTGTGGCCCGACCCGGCCTGGCAGACGGCCCTGCGCGACGTCGTCGTCTGCGGGGACGACGGCGAGGTGGCCGGGTTCCTCCGGGACGCGGCTCCCGGGCGCGGGCTCGGACTGGTCGACCTCGACGGCGACACGGTGCGTGTCAGCCCCGCACTCGTCCGCGTCCCGCACCCCGTGCTCCTGGAGGACCTGGAGGACCTGCGCGAGTTCGCCGTCGAGCTCGGCGTCGAGCAGCGCGTCGGGCAGCTCTTCCGGGAGGTGTGGCACCGGCCGGCCGACCACGACGCGGAGAGCGGCAGCGTCGACACGTACGCGGGCGGCGTCTTCAAGGAGCTGCGCTTCCTGCACGGCCGGGCCACCCAGCTCGGCTACCGGGTGCGGGGCGGCCACGCAGTCTGCCCCGTGCTGGAGGACGGCCGCTTCACCGAGGCCCGCGTGTGGATCGGTGACTACGACGGCTACGAGGAGACCGAGACCGGCCCCCTCACCTGGAGCGACCGGTCCGGCCGGACGCTGAGGACCGGCGAGGTCGGACCCGTCGCCTGGTCCGAGGGAATGCGCATGGCGGCCGCGCTGTACGCGGGACGCGACATCGAGGACGAGGAGCGTGCCGCGTGAGCACCCACGACCAGACCACCGAGGCAGCCCTGCTGGAGTCGGGCGCCGTACTGCCGCCCGGCACCAGCAGCCGCGAGGACGCCGACACGCTCACCGTGCGCACGTACGCGCACCCCGTGCTGGACGACCGCCCGATCGTCCGCCTCGTACCGGGCACGCTCGGCGAGGCGGAGGACCTCGCCCTGGAGTTCCTGGGCCTCACCCGCGAACCGGAGACCCCGGAGGTCGGCCAGGTGCGCCGCGAGACGCTCGGCTTCCCCGCCTGGGCCCTCGTCAACGACCCGGCGAACGGCCGGCACGCCCTGGCCCTGGTCAAGGACGTCGAGCGGCTCGCCCGGCAGGCGAAGTCCCGCGCCGGCGCCGCCAAGGAGGGCTTCGAGGCCCTCGGCGAGCGCCTGGGCCGCACCGTCCCGCACTTCCTGCCCACCTTCTACGAGCAGGCAGCCCGGATCTTCCTCCAGCACGAGAACACCACCTACGCCGCCGCGTTCTTCGGCAAGGCCCGCGAGGCGGAGCGGGTGCACAACCTCGCCGTCGACGAGGAGCGGCAGCGGGCCGTGTTCCTGGAGTTCGCCTTCGCCGGGGCGCTCACGGTCAAGGCCCTCAAGGAGCACGTCAAGGACCTCGCCCGCCGCCTCGAACCGGCCGAGGCGTGGGCGCAGTACCGGCAGCTCGCCGTCGAGCGCTGCGCCGCCGGCATGGCCCCGTACGCCTCGCTGCCGCAGGACGCCCGCGCCCTCGTCAAGGCGGCCGGGCTCCACCGGCTCACCGAGGAGTGCGCCCTCGTCGCCGACCTGATCGCCTCACCCGCCGTCGTCCGGGCCCCGCGCACCTTCTGGACCACCTACCGGCCCACCCTGGCCGTCCTCGCCGGGCAGCGCCCCGGGGTGAGGGCCAGACTCCTGGAGATCCTTCCCAGGGAGCTCGGCAGCGCCGTCGAGGACGACGAGTGGTGGCTGGCGCTGCTGGCGGAGACCGGCGCGGACGCCCTCCTCACCGGCGAGGCCGACGGGACCGACGGCGCGGACGCCACCGGCGCCGATCCCGCCGCCGGCGCCGATCCCGCCGACGGAGCCGACGGCCGCGTGTCCGCCGCCGAGTGGCTGGCCCGGTGGGCCGCCCACCGCAAGCACGGCGCCGCCGCCTCCCGCCGCTCCTCGGCCACCCTCGACCTCGTCGCCCGCATGGCGCCGCGGCTGCGCGCCGACGGCCGCCCCGTCGACCTCTTCACCGGCCGCTGGCGCTCCGGCTCCGAACTCGACCTGCTCGACCTGTGCGTGGCCGCCGGCATCCCGCTCACCACCCCGCCCACCGACGCGCACCTGCCCCTCGACGGCTGGCTCGCCGACCAGGGCCCCGGTCGGCGCGACCTGACCGCCCTCGGCGCCGACCCCCGCTTCCGGGACCTGCTCCACCGCGCCGTCAGCACCCTCGGCGAGAGCCGGCCGACCCCCGCCGTCCTCGACGGCGTCGCCGCCCACCCCGTGCTCGCCGGCGTCCTGCGGGACTGGCTCGACGACGCGACCGACGCGCTCGACGGCGCCCGGGGACTGCCCGCCGCGCGCACCGCCCTCGACAGGCTCCGCCCGTTCCGGCCCGTCGCCGCGCGCGTCAACCCCGAGGCGGCCGCGCGCGTGGCCCGCCACGAGGCCGCGCCGCTCCTCGGCCGCACCCTGCGCGCCGGCATCCTCGACGAACTGGGCTGGTCCGCCCTCGACGACGCCGTGCGGCGACTCGCCGAGGCCCCGAAGAACGGCCACGACGACACCACCCACGTCACGGAGGCGTGGCCCGCGCTGATCCTCTGCCGCGGCGACCTGGCCGTCGTCGTCGGCCCCGACGGGGTGCTTCTCGAACACGACCTGCGCATCCCCGGCCCCCGCGACCGGTGGCGGCGACCCACGTTGCGTTACACCGACGGCGAACTGCTCGTCGTGTGGTGGAACGGGGACAAGCAGCTCGGGTACTGGTCGAACCGTCCCACCGAGGTGTTCACCGTCGGGGGCGAGCGCCCGGCACACCGCTGGTGGCACGACGACACGGACGCCCCCTCCCTGCCCCTGCCCGGCGGCGGCCGCGCGACCGGCGGCCGGACCCTGCACGCCGGTGACACCGTCCTGCCGCCCACCCGCCCCGTCCTCGGCGACGGCACCGGCTACTGGCGCCAGGGTCGGCAGTCGGGCCGCGCCGTGTGGCTGGAGTACGACCCCGCGACCGGCACCCACGGCCGCGCCTCCCTCCCCGCCTTCCTGCGGTCCGGCGTCCGCGACGGCGCACGGCTCCTCCAGGACGCCTGCGAACTGCTGCCCGTGCAGCCCGGTCTGGAGAACAGCCCCTTCGGCACCGACGGCACCGTCCTCGGCCGGTGGGTCCGCGCCGAGGGCGAGGACGGCGGCGCCCGCACCACCACCGGCACCCCCGACGGCCGGACCTTCACCCTCACCGCCGGACCCGAGGGCACCGCCCCCACACCGCTCGGCGCCCTGCGCATGCCGGGCGGCGCCGCGCCCGTCGCCGCACTCACCCGGCGCGGCGTCGCCCTCCTCCCGGGGGACGGCGCCGCCGGCAGCGGCGAGCTCGGCCACCTCACTCCGGGTGGGCCGGGCGGGGAGTTCGCCGCCGGCACCCGGTACCTCCCGCCCCTCCCGTTCTGGCACGCGCTGCGTCCCCGAGACGAAGAGGGATCGCGGGCCCTGCGCGCCCTGACCGACGCACAGGCGGCCGAGCTGCTGCGCACGACCGCGCGGGCGCTGGCGGAGCACCGTGCCGAGGCCGCCGCGGCGGCCACGGCCGGCCGCGCCGCCACCACCGGGTCGGCCACCACCGGGTCGGCCACCACCCGGCCGACCGCCGACGAGGTCGCCCGCCTCACCGTGTCGCAGGCCCTGCCCGCGCTCACCGACGAGCGGCTGCTCACCGGTGTCACGGCAGTCGTCCGCGCGGCGGTCCGCCACGCGGAGGCGGCCACGGCGTTCGTCACGCCCGACACCGCCCGGCAGGCCCCGCCCACGCCGACCGAGATGTTCGCCGACCTCAGCCCCGAGAACGGCGACGACGCGACCCTCCGCCGTGCCACCGCGGGCGTCGCCGTCGAACACCGGCACTTCTGGTGGGGGAGCGGCAAGCGCTGGAGCATCCTGCGCCAGATCCACGCCGTCAACCACGTCCTGTCCGGCAAGCCCGCCGACGGCAAACCGCTGCCCGGCGCCGAACGCCTCAACGCCCTGGGCGGCGGCTGGCGCGGCGAGGCGTGCACCGTGCCCGCCATGGGCGCCGGCTGGCCGCACCTGCTCACCGCCCTGCGCCCGCTCGCCTACCGTGCCACCTCGCCCACCCTGCCCGACGACGAACGCCAGGCGCTCCTCCTGCTGTTCGACGCCCTCGCCGAGGGGCCCCTCGCCGCGCCCCCCGGCCGGCTCCGCGAAGTCGTGCTCGACGAGAAGCACGACCACCAGCAGCGCGCAGGGCAGGTCCTGCGCCGGGACGGCAGGACCGTGGTGATCCTCGCCCCCCAGGGACGCGACGACAGCCGCGGGCAGGTCTCCTGGCTCGCCCTCGACCACGATCCGACCGGCGCGTTCGGCGCGGTCGCCCACTTCACCCTGCGAGAGGAGACCGAGCGGACCCCGGACTGCCCCGCCGAGCTGCTCGCCACCGTCGCCCGCCTGGTCCGCGACAAGGGCGCCGCCCCCTGGCACGACGACGCCGTCACCGCCCTGACCGACGCGTGCGCGCCCGGCCTCGGCCCCGTGCAGGCAGCCGTCCTCCTCGCCGCGCTGCCCCAGCAGTCCGACGCGCGGACACAGGCCGCCACGGGGCTCAAGCCCCGCCGGTACGAGCTCGGCCGGGCCATGCTGTGCACCGTCGAGGCCGCCGACCAGTCCGCGCTCGTCGCCGCCCTCCTCCCGGACGACCCGGAGGAGCTGTGGAGGGCCGGGCCCGACACGGCCGCGGCCGCCCGCATCTGGGCCGGGCGCCTCGGCTCCCGTGTCCGCCTGCCGGAGGACGTCGCCGCCGAACTCCCCGACATCGCGAACGACATGGCGGAGGCCGTGCTGAACCCCGGGCAGACCCCGTGGCTCAGCCGCACCACCGTCCAGCGGCCCGACGCGGACGGCGACCTCGTGCCCGACGACCCCGCCGCCCTGCCCGGCGCCTCCCACCTGCCGCGAGCCGTCCACGCCCTGGCCGCACTCGCCTACCACCTGCCGTACGGGCACCCGCTGCGCGCCGCCCTGCCCGCGGGCCTCAGCGCCCTGCGCACCCGCGTCGCCGACCCCGGACTCCTCCTCGACCTGCACCTGTCGTGGACGGAGAAGGGCACGCCCGCGGCCGTACAGGTCCGCAAGGCGTACGGACTGCCGCCGGTCGGCGGCGGCGGCGCCCGCGGGCTCACCCCCGTCGGCGACGCCCTCGTCCTGCGCCCCTGGTACGGCGACAACGAAGCCGTACTCCTGCGCCCGGCCGCGCTCACCGGCCCGGACGACCCGGTCCTCGGCCTGCTCGAAGGGCTCGTCGGCGCCCGGGCGGCCGACGGGCTGCGCGCCCTGCGGACCGTCCTCGGTGACGACCTGGCCCGCACCCTCGCCGCCGGCGCCGCAGACGCGCCCCACGGCGGCCACGCCCAGGACCCGACCGTCAGCGTGCCCGCGCTCGTCACCGAGGTCGCCACCCACCACGGCCTGAGCGAGGACGCGGCGGCGCTGTACCTCCAGCTCCTCGCCCTGCCCGACCCCACGGACCGCGCCTGCGCCCGCTGGACCGGCTGGCGGCCCGCACGGACGAAGAAGGCCCGCGCCGAACTCGCCGCGACCGCCCTCGTCGTCGAGGCCAAGCGGGCCCGCGCCGGCCGCACGCTGTTCCTGCCGTGCGGCTGGTACGACCTGAAGGCCCCGGCGCTGCCCCTGGAGACCTGGAAGGAGGGGCTGTACCCCGTGCGGGAACGGACCCGCGCGGTGCCCCTGACGCCGGTGCCGGAGCTGTTCGCCCGCGCCTGGGAGCGCGTACGTGCCGGTGACGCCCCCGCCTTCGAAGAACTGACCACCCGAGCCACCCGGAAGGGCCGCCGCCGATGAGCACCACCGACACCGCCCCCCGCGCCACCACCGGCGGCGCCGCCCGGCAGATCGTCCCGCCCGAGGAGCGGTACGCCACGGAACTGGCCTTCCTCACCGCCTACGACAGCGGACCGCGCCCGCCCGCCTGGCGGCTCACCCCGCGCGCCGCCGTCACCTTCGTCATGGGCAGCGACGGGCGGAGCCTGCGGCTCCCCGACGACGCCCCGGCCCCCGAGGGCGTTCCGCGCCGCCTCGCCGTCGAGGGCAAGTTCGTCGGAGACCGCGCCCTCGTCGAGCGGTGCGTCGTCACCCTCGCCGGGGAACGCGGCCTGCTGCTCGTCGGCGAGCCCGGTACCGCCAAGTCGATGCTGTCCGAGCTGCTGTCCGCGGCCGTCTGCGGCACCAGCGGACTCGTCGTCCAGGGCACCGCGGGCACCACCGAGGACCAGCTCAGGTACGGCTGGAACTACGCCCTCCTCCTCGCCCAGGGCCCCAGCCACCAGGCGCTCGTCCCCTCGCCCGTCCTCGCGGCGATGCGCCGCGGTGCCATCGCCCGGGTCGAGGAGGTCACCCGCTGCCTGCCCGAGGTGCAGGACTCGCTGGTGTCCCTCCTGTCGGAACGGCGCCTCTCCGTCCCCGAACTCGCCGGCACCGACGACGCCCTGGCCCACGCCGCGCCCGGCTTCAACGTCATCGCCACCGCCAACCTCCGCGACAAGGGCGTCTCCGAGATGTCCGCCGCCCTCAAGCGCCGCTTCAACTTCGAGACCGTCGGCCCCATCGGCGACCTCGAAGCGGAGACCGCCCTGGTCCGCCGGCAGTCCCGGGCCGTGGTGGAGCGGGCCGGAGCGCCCTTCCACGTCGACGACACCGTGCTGGAGGCCCTCGTCACCGCCTTCCGCGACCTGCGGGAAGGCCGGTCGTCCGAGGGGTGGGAGGTGGAGCGTCCTTCGACCGTCATGAGCACCGCGGAGGCCGTCTCCGTCGCCGGGGCGCTCGGCCTCGCCGCCGCGTACTTCCCCGGCGACCGGGACGTGCTCGGCCTCCTCCCCGGCCACCTGCTGGGCGTCGTCCGCAAGGACGACCCCGCCGACGCCGCCCGGCTGCTCGGTTACTGGGACGGCCCCGTGCGGCGCCGCGCCGAGCAGGGCTCCGCCACCTGGCGCACCCTGTGGGACCTGCGCGCCGTCCTGGAAGGCTGACGGCCGTGACCCTCTCCCCCGACGAGGCCGTCACCGCCCTCACCGACCCGGCCGGCCCCTACCTCATCGGCGTCCGGCACCACGCGCCCTCCCTGGCGGCGGTGGTCCCCGCCCTGCTGGAGGAGGCCGCACCGGACGTGCTGCTGGTGGAACTCCCCGCCGAGATGGGGGAGTGGCTGCCGTGGCTCGCCCACGAGGGGACGCACGCCCCCGTCGCCCTGGCCGCCGTGCCCGGTGGCCGGGGCGGCCCCGGCGAGGGCGGCGCCGCACCCGCCTTCTACCCGTTCGCCGACTTCTCGCCCGAACTGGTCGCCGTGCGCTGGGCCGCCCGGCACGGCGTCCCCGTGGTCGCCTGCGACCTGCCGCTCGCCGACCCGGCGTGGCGGGCGGCCACCGCCCCCGCCCCGGGCCGGACCGCGCCGGGACTCCACGACGCGCTGCGCGCCCGCCTCACCGGCCGCCCCGGCGACGATCTGTGGGACCGCCTCGTCGAGGCCACCGCCCCCGGCTCCCCACCGCACGCACTGCGCCGCGCCGCCCTCCTCACCGGCTGGGCGCTGCGCCGGGACTCCGCGGCGGCCGGCGGGGTCAGCCCGCTGGACCTGCGCCGCGAGCGGTGGATGCGTGCGGCCCTCGCCGCCGCCACGGCGAACGGCGAACGGGCGGCCGCCGTGGTCGGCGCCTTCCACGCCCCGGCGCTGACCCCCGCTCTCGCACCCCCCGACGACACTGCCGCGCCCCTCCCGGCCGGTGCGGCGGCCGGGGAAGGCGGCGCGGCTGGTACGGACGGCAAGGGCGGCGCGGACGGCACGGGCGGTGGCGGTTCCCCGTGGACGACGTCGCTCGTGCCCTACACCTACGCCCTGCTCGACGCGCGGTCCGGATACCCGGCCGGCATCCGTGACCCCGAGTGGCAGCACCTCGTCCTGACGGCCGCCCAGGACCCCGCCGCACTGGAGGACGCCCTGGTCCGGGCGGCGGTGCGGATCTGCGCCGAACTGCGCTCCCTGGGCCACCCGTCCGGCCCGGCCGACGCCCGCGAGATCAGCCGCCTGGCCGGCGACCTCGCCCGGCTGCGCGGACTGCCCGCCGCGGGCCGCGGCGAACTGGTCGAGGCCGTGCAGACGGTACTCGCACAGGGCGAGCCGTACGGCAGGGGACGGGCCGTGGCGCGCGCCATGGAGCGCGTCCTCGTCGGCGACCGCTGCGGTCGCCTCGCGCCGGACGCGCCCCGCAGCGGCCTGGGGCCGGCGGTCGAGGCCGAAGTGGCCGCGCTGCGGCTGCCCGGCCCCGGTACCCGGGCGGCCGACCCCGTGGACCTGCGGCTCGACCCGCTCCGCTCCGACCTCGACCGCCGCCGGGAACTGCTGCTGCACCGGCTCGGCGTGTGCGGCGTGCCGTACGCGGAGGCCCGCGAGGTCGCCGGTACGGGAGGCGGCGACGCCCTCACCTCCCGGTGGGAGGTGCGCTGGACGCCCGCCACCGCGGCGGTCCTCGCGGCCGCCGGGGCCCGCGGGGTGACGCCGGCGCAGGCCGCCGAAGGGGTACTGCGCGAAGGCCGCCGCGCCGAGGCCGCCGACGGCGGACCCACGGCCGCGCAGGCCCTCGCCGGGCTCGAACAGGCGGCGCGGTGCGCCCTGCCCGCGCTCGTCGACGCCCGCCTCGCCGAGGTCGCCGAGGTCCTGCCCGCGGCGGCCACGCTGCCGGAACTGCTCACGGGACTGTCCCTGATGGACCGCGTGCGCGCCGGGCACGTCCCCGGTCTCGACACCGACGACGACCGGCTGCGGACGGTGGCCGAGACGACGGAACTGCTCACCGCGGCCGCCGTCCGCCAGATCGACGGCCTCACCGGCTCCGAGGACCCCGCCGACGCCCGCGCCCTGGTCGAACTCGCCCACCGCGCCGACCTCCTGGGCGGTGTCCGGCCGGCCGCCGCCCTGGCGCGCCTCGCCGTCGACGGCTCCCCGCTGATGCGCGGCGCGGCCGGCGCCGTACGGGTCCTGCTCGGCCACGAGGAGGCCGCGCGGTTTGGCGCGCGCGCCGCCTCGTGGGTCGACGCGGCCGGGGACCCGCCGTCGCGCTCGGCCCTCACCGCGCGCCTCGCCGGGCTGCTGACCGCGGCGGGCCCCCTGCTGGAGACGGCCGCCGTGGCGCTGGAGCCGCTGCTCGACCGCGTCGCGGATCTCCCCGACGGGGCCTTCCTCACCCGCCTGCCCGCGCTGCGCGGTGGGTTCGACACCCTCAGCCCGGCCGCCCGCGACCGGTTGCTCGCCGTCGTCGAGGAGCGGCTCGGCGCGGGCGTCGCCGACACCGGCGACGTCGACCCCGCGGCCCTCGCGCTGTGGACCCGCGCGGACCTCGCCGCCCGCGCCGCGCTGCACCGGCTGGAACTGCTGCCCCCACCGGCGCCCGGGGCGACGCCCGGGACCGGCACGGCGCCCGGGACCGGCGCGAGGCCGGACGCAGCCACCCCACCGGGCCTGCCGGCGAGGCGGGGCACGGCGGTCGGGGCCCCGGCCGTACGGGGAGCCCCGCCGGCGCCGGAGCCCCCGGCGGGGCACGACACCGACGGGGACGCCGACACCGTCGCCCCGGCGCCCCCCACGCACGGGGGGAACGCGGCGCTCCCGGCGGACCCGGTGGACCCGGCGCTCCCGGCGGAACAGGCGGACCCGGCGGGGGAGCGGCGGCTGGCCGCGGCAGACCGCTGGCGGCTCGTGCTGGGCCGCCGTGCCGACCGGCTGCCGCCCGCGGCCGGCGCGCTCGCCACCGCCCTCGACGAGCTGTACGGCGCCGGGCGGGGCGAGGGAAGCCGGGGCGGCCGTCCCGGCGGACCCGGCGGTGGCCGCGAGGCACCGTACCCCGGTGTGCGCGAGTGGTCGCGGGAGCTGGCGGCGCTGTTCGGCCCGGGCGTGCGCGAGGAGGTCCTCGCGGCGGCCGCCGCGTCCGGCCGCGCGGACGTCCTCGCCGAACTCGACCCGCGCGGTGTGCGTCCCTCCGTCGAGCTGCTGCGCACCGTCCTGCGCCACGCCGGCGGACTGCCCGAGGCGCGGGTGGCCGCGCTGCGCCCGCTGGTGCGGCGCCTGGTGGACGAGCTCACCCGGCAACTGGCCACCCGTCTGCGTCCCGCGCTGCACGGCACGGCACTGCCCCGCCCCTCCCGCCGCCCCGGCGGCGGCCTCGACCTGGCCCGCACCCTGCGGGCCAACCTCGCGACGGCCCGCCCCGGCCCCGACGGCACGGTCGCGATCGTCCCGGAGCGCCCGGTCTTCCGCACCCGCGCCCGCCGGGCCGCCGACTGGCGGCTCGTCCTCGTCACCGACGTGTCCGGGTCCATGGAGGCGTCGACGATCTGGAGCGCACTCACCGCCTCGGTCCTGGCCGGGGTGCCGACCCTGTCGACGCACTTCCTGGCCTTCTCCACCCAGGTCGTCGACCTCACCGACCACGTCCACGACCCGCTGTCCCTCCTGCTGGAGGTGAGCGTGGGCGGCGGCACCCACATCGCCGCCGGGCTGCGCCACGCCCGTGAGCTCGTCACCGTGCCGTCCCGCACCCTCGTCGTGGTGGTGAGCGACTTCGAGGAGGGCTACCCCGTGGGCGGTCTCCTCGCCGAGGTGCGCGCCCTGGTCGGCGCGGGCTGCCACGTCCTCGGCTGCGCGAGCCTCGACGACTCCGGCCGTCCCCGCTACTCCACGGGCGTCGCGGCGCAGCTCGTCGCCGCGGGCATGCCCGTGGCAGCCCTCAGCCCACTCGAACTCGCCCAATGGGTAGGGGAGAAGATCTCATGAGCCCGCACCTGCCGGCCGTCGCCCCCGCGGTGACCGCCGAACTCGTCGCCGGGCTACCCCCCCGGCTGCGCAAGCGGCTGGACGGCGGCATCGCGAAGCTCTCCGCCCGCCCGGTCGTACGCGACGGCGACGTCGTCCGGATCGCCGTCGACGACGACACCGCGCTCGAACTGCACGCCCCGGGCGGCACGGTGACGACCGCCGAGGCGATCCGCTGCGGCTGCCTCCTCGCGCCGGCCTGTCTGCACCGCGCCGCGGCGGCCTCGGCGGCGCCCATCGCCGACGGCGACACGGGGCACGAGGCGGACCCCGTCACGGGCGCGGACCGTGACGGGAGCACCGGACCCCTCGGATCCACGGACGCACCCGCCGCACCCGCCGCGTCCGGCAGCCCGGACAGTCCCGCCCGCCCGAGCGCGCCCGACCGCCCCGACGGGTGCGGAGATCCCACGCGGCCCGACGACCCCACGCGGCCCGACGACCCCACGGGGCCCGGCGGCCGCACCCTCCCCGAGGGCCCCCACGACCCGGGCGCCACCGCTGACCCGCGCGCCACCGCCGAACAATGCGCTGCCGCCGAGGCGGTCCTGGGGGCGGCGGCCGCCGTGCTCGACACCGGTACCGACGGCGCCGGCGCGGTCGCCCAGGCGGAACTGCTCCGCGCCGCCCACGCCGCCCGCCTCACCGGACTGCCCCGCACCGCCGCCACGGCGGTCGCCGTGCTCAACGGCCTGCGTGCCGCGCGGTCGGCGGATCCGGCGTACCGACTGGCCGACCTCGCCGGGCGGCTGCGCGACCTGCTCACCACCGCGCACCGCCTGCCGTACGCCACGGGGACCGAGCTGGCGGACCTGCGGGGGACCGCCCGCCGCGCCTACACCCCCGAGGGGTCCCTCCGCCTCTACGGCCTGTTCTGCGAGCCCGTCGTCACGGCGAGCGGCTACGCCGGTGCCGTCACCTGGACCACCGATGCGGAGGGCCGGCTCCATACGGTGTCGGACGTCGCGCCGGGCGGTCCCGCGCGCGCCACCGGAGCGGCCGACCGCGCGGTACGCCTGGGCGACACGGCGCTCACCCACCGCCGACTCTCCCGCGAGGGCCTGGCGGTCTCCGGCGCGACCGTCTCCGCGGACGGCAGGCTCGGCGCCGGTTCCGGCGTCCGGGCCGTGCGCGCCCGGGGCGCCGGGTGGCACGAGGACCCACTCGACCGCCTGTGGGCCGTGCCGGTCGCCGAACAGGTCGCCTCGGCCCTGGCCGGCGAGCGGCACGGGCTGCTCTTCCTCGACCTCACCGTCGTCGGCACGGTCCGCGAAGCCGCCGGTGACTGCCTCCTCGCCGACTGCGGGGGCGTGACGGTGCGCCTCACCGCCGCCGACGACCATCCCGACCTCGCGTACCGGGAGAACCTCCGCCTGCTCGCCGAGACCCGCGGGACGCCGCTGCGCGCGGTCGCCCGCCTCGTCACGGCGTCCCACGCCCGTGCCGGGCTCCTGGCGGTGACGCACCCCACCGAGGCGGGGACCCGTCTCGACCTGGGCCTCGACCGGCTCCAGCGAGCGGACCTCCCGCCGTCGGCCACGACGAACGGGACCACCACGCAGCCCGGTTCCTTCCTGCCGGCCGGACCCACGACGCAGGCCGGAGCCACCGCGCCCGACGGGCCCACCGCGCCGGTCGGGCCGGCGGCGACCGTGCCCCGTACCGTCGCCGACCAGTCCCCGCTGCACCTCCTGCGCCGCCGCGTGCACCAGGCGGTCTCCGGCGGGCGCCGGATGCTCGCCCTGGACCGGGACGCCGCCGCCGAAGCGCGGCACCTGCGCCGGCAGGGGCTCGCCACCGCGGCCGACCTCCTCGACCGGCTCCACGCGGCCGCCGCCGACCGCGGCCGCGACCCCTTCGGCCGCCTGCTCCCGGTGGACACCGGGCACTTCGCGCGGTCGTGGCTCGCGGCCGCCGTCTACGCGGACGAGGTCGACCGTGCCCTGTGCACGGCCGCCTGGGGCGGGGAGGTGTGACGGGACAGCCCTTCGGAGCACCCGCGGGGCACAGCCCTTCGGAGCACCCGCGGGGCGGGCTCAGGGCCGCCGGCGGTCGAAGAAGTCGACGACCAGCGGCAGGGCCCGCTTCACCGAGGTGTTGTGATCGACGGCCCCCACGTCGGTGAGCGCGTAGTCGGCGCGGCCGCGCTCCAGTTGGGCGACGCAGTGCCGGGCGTGCGCGAAGACGACGTCCTGGTCCCCGCTGCCGTGGAAGAGGTGCACGGGGACGTCAGGGCGCCAGTCGCAGGTGCGGTCCAGTACGCGCAGCCTGCGTGCGAGCTCGCCGTCCGGCTTCCTGATCCGGTCCAGGAAGGCGGGGGTGAACAGCTCGCGCGAGGTGGCAGGCAGTGCCTCCATGAGGTCCCGGGCGCTGTGGCGGCCGTCGAAGAGCTCCTCGATCCGCTGGTCGTACGGGGCACGGAACGCGTCGGCGGGCGCGTCGTACAGCCCGTACATGCGGTCCCAGGCGGTGGCGAAGTAGGCCAGGTACAGGGGCGCGTGGTCGACCGCGTCGTCGGCCGCCGCGGCCTCGAAGGCGCTCAACTCGAAGGGACCGGACACGGGGGCCAGCGCACCCGCCCGGAAATACGGGTCGCGGCCCTCCTCCTGGAGGGCCCGGCCCACCAGCATCGTCGCCGGGCCGCCCTGCGAGAACCCGCTGATCTGCACCTCGCGCGCCAGGTCGCGGCCGGTGCCCCGGGCGAGGGCGCGCGCGGCGCGCAGCCCGTCCACGGCGGCGGAGACGGTCGCGGCCGCATCGCCGTACGGGTGGAACCCCTCGCCCCTGCCGAGGCCGACATAGTCCGGAGCGGAGACCGCCCGCCCGGTGGAGGCGAAGAGGAGCGCCGCCCGCCGGTCGTTGGACGCGGGGTTGACGGAGGCCACCTCGTCGCGGTGGACGGTGGTGCCGTGCAGCCAGGACACGACGGGCAGGGAGGCGCGCCGGGTGTGCGGCAGGACGACGAGCTGGCTCGCCGTGGTGGGGGCGCCGGCGCTGTCGGTGGTGCGGTACAGCACGCGGTACCAGGTCGCCCCGTAGCGCACCCGTGAGGCGTCGATGCCCGAGTCCCGCAGGCTCAGCGACACCTGCGCCGCGGTCATGCCGCCCCCGGCCTCGACGGCCACGATCGTCCCCGGCGCGGCGGCACGACCGCCCCCGCGGGCGACCGTGGACGCGGTCTCCGCGGCCGACGTGGTGGTCGTGGTGGTCGCGGCGGTCGCGGCGGGGGCGGGCAGGAGCGCGACGGCGGCCACGGCTGCGACCACCATCGGGGCCACGACGCCGGGACGGGACCTCGACGGCTTGCGGTGGGTGGTGTCCATGACCCGATCCTGTCCCGTCGCGCCGACGGGCGACATGGGGCAGCCACCCCGGCGGACCGGGGGGCCGGCCACCCGGGGTTCACCCAGGGGACCGGCCGCCCACCCGGAGGGGCTACGGCGCCATCTCGTACGCGCCGGACAGCGCCTCGACGCGCTGCCAGACCCGGGCCGAGCGGTCCTCGTCGACGACCGGCCGCCGCACGGCGCCCAGCGCCCACACCTGCTGGGCCTCGGTGGCGGAATCCTTGCCGTGGAGCTCGACGGCGTGCGCGGAGAAGTCCCGCACGAGGACGGCGAACAGCTCGTCCAGCACGTCCTCGTCGAGTCCGGTCAGCCCCGCCTGCTCCAGGATCAGCTGGCCGTGGACGACCAGCGCGAAGAGCTGTCCGACGGCGAGGAGCAGATCGAGGTCGCGGCTCTGCTCCTCGTCGGGCGCGGCCGTGGTGACGAACGCGCACAGGGCGTCGGCCTGCTCGCGGAAACGGCCCACGTTGGGCAGGTGCGCGTACGCGTCGAAGGCCGGGCGCCAGTCGTGGAAGCGCACCGAGCCGAGGCCGCGGGCCGGGCCCTGGCGGAAGAGGAAGTCGTCGTCGGCCGCGTCGAGCCGGGTCGGCACGGGCGCGTACTCCGCCGGGTCGAGGAGGTGGTTGCGCAGGAACTTCAGGATGAGCGCGAGGTTGACGTGGACCGTGCCCTCCAGCTTCGGCAACCCGCGGATCTCGACCGCCGCCTGGGCGAAGTAGTTGTCCTTCTCGAAGCCCTTGGCGGCGATCACGTCCCACATCAGGTCGATGACCTTCTCGCCCTCCGTGGTCACCTTCATCTTCGTCATCGGGTTGAAGAGGAGGTAGCGGCGGTCGTCGGGGCCGGCCGAGCGGAAGTAGTCGACGGCGCGGTCGCTGAACAGCTTCATGCCGACGAGGCGTACGTACGCGTCGGTCAACTCCCGGCGCACGTGCGGGAACGCGGTGACGGGGCGGCCGTACAGGACGCGGTTGTGGGCGTGGGTGACGGCCTCGTACATCGCGTGCTCACAGATGCCGATGGAGGCGGTGCAGAGGTTGAACTTGCCGACGTTGACGGTGTTGAGGGCCGCGTCGAAGGCGGCGCGGCCGGTGTGCAGGACGTCCTCGGCGGCGACGGGGTAGTCCTCCAGGCGGAACTCGCTGACGTACTTGGAGGAGTCGACGACGTTCTTCACCAGGTGGTAGGCCGGGTGGCGGCTGTCGGCGGCGAAGAAGACGTACCCGTCGGGGCCCTCGACGTCCGTGCGGCGGCCGAAGACGGAGACGAGCCCGGCGGCGTTGCCGTTGCCGATGTAGTACTTGGAGCCGGTGGCCCGGAATCCGCCCTCGCCGTCGGGCTCCAGCAGCATGTCGGTGGAGTAGATGTCGGCGCCGTGGTTCTTCTCCGACAGGCCGAACGCGAACACCTCGCCCTCGGCGAGGAGCCGCGCGGCGCGCTCGCGGGCGGCGGCGTTGTCGCTCTGCCAGACCGGGCCGAGGCCGAGGATCGTGACCTGCCAGGCGTACCAGTAGTCGAGGCCGTAGAAGCCGAAGATCTCGTTGAGGGCGGCGATGCGGGCGGTGTCCCACCGCTTGTCGGCGTGGCCGTCGGCGGCGCCGGCCGGGGTGAGGAAGGTCGCGAAGAGCCCCTCCTTCGCGGCGAAGTCGAGGAAGTCGCCCAGCCACGCGCGGGAGCGGTAGTCCTCGATGATCCGGCGCTTGCCGCGGCTCTCGAACCAGTCGACGGTGGCCCGCAGCAGCCTGCGGGTCTCGGGGTCGAAGTGCGCCGGGTCGTAGGTGCGCGGGTTGAACAGCAGCGGGTCGGCCATGGGGTCCGCCTTCCTGGTGAGGGTGCGTGGATCGCGAGTGGAACGGAGTGGAGTGGTCTTGGGTGCCGCCGCCCGGTGCCGGTGCCGGTGCGCGGCCCCGGGCGTCGGGTGCGGACCGGCGGCGTACGCGGGCGTGCGCGGCCGCGCCGGCGGGGGAAGGGGGCCGACCGCGCGGCTCAGCCGCCGCCGGCCGGCTCGTCGACGTTCGGACCGCCGGTGGCCGGGCCCGCGGCGGCCGGACCGTCGGGGGTCGGACCGTCGCCGTTCGGACCGGCGGCGGCGAGGCGGCGCAGCGTGGCGAGGACGTCGTCGAGCCAGGCGATCGTCATCCGCTCGTACGCGATGCCGCCCCGCAGCACGACGTGCTGCAGCTCGCGCCCCGCGTCGGGCGCCGCGACGTCGGGCGCGGCGGTGTCCGGGGGCGGGAAGTCGCGCGCCTCTCCCGCGAGGTAGTGGGCGAGGCGGTCGGCGTGGGCGCGCCGGTGCCGCTCGACCTCCCGGACGAGCGCGGCGGGGTCGTCGAACGCGGCGCCCCGGATGCGTACGGCGAGGTCGTGGCGGAGGCTCTCGGGCTCGACCGGTTCGCGCAGCCACGCGGAGAGGGCGGCCCGCCCCGCGGCGGCGACCGAGTACTCCTTCTTGTCCGGGCGGCCCTGCTGGGGCACGTCCCGGACGTCGACCCAGCCGTCGCCCTCCATGCGCTTGAGGACGCGGTAGATCTGCTGGTGCGTCGCGGTCCAGAAGTGGCCGATGGACCGGTCGAACCGGCGGGCCAGCTCGTATCCGGAGCCCGGCTGCTCCAGGAGGGAGACGAGGATCGCGTGGTCGAGCGCCATGCCCCCGATCTTCTATGCAACTTGTTGCATAGACAAGCCGCGCGGCCCGGGTGAGACGCGGCTCACCCCGGGTCGGAGGAGGCGCCGGGAGGGCGGCCCGGCGGGACGCCGGGGCCCGCCCGGACGCCGCCGGCACCCCGCACGGCCGCCCGCGACGAAATGGGTCAGGCGTGTTGCCGGCGCTACGGGGCACCCGGGTGGGGCGAGCGCGGGTCACGCCGCGCACTGGTCAGGAGGAGTGACGGTGACGCTCAATGTGGGAGTGGAAGAGGAGTTTCATGTCCTGGAGGTGGAGACCGGCAAGCTGGTCCCCCGGGCCGGGGACGTGCTCCAGGGACTGCCCAAGGGCCGCTACACCACGGAGCTCCTGCAGTCGACCGTAGAGTCGAACAGCGACGTGCACAGCACGATGGACTCCCTGTGGGCCGACCTGATCGAGTCCCGGGGACGCCTCGGCGGCAACGCCACGGCCAACGGCCTGGCGGTCGTGGCGGCCGGGACCGTGCCCTTCGCCGGCACCGGCGCGGGCCGGGTGACACCCGACCGCCGCTACCGGCACATGGTCTCCGAGTACCGGCAGATCGCCGACGAACAGCTCATCTGCGGCACCCACGTGCACGTCGACGTCCCCGACCGCGACACCGCGGTCCGCATGATGTGCATGATCTCGCCCTGGGCGCCCGTCCTGCTGGCGCTCTCCGCCAGCTCCCCCTTCTGGGACGGGGCGGACACCGGGTACGCGAGCTGGCGCACCATGCTCTGGCAGCGCTGGCCCACCGCCGGCCCCGCCGGCTGCTTCGCCGACGCCGCCGCCTACGACGCCGCGGTCGCCGAACTGATCGACTCCGGCGTGGTCACCGACCCCGGGATGATCTACTACGACCTCCGGCCCTCCGACCACCAGCCCACCCTGGAGCTCCGCGTCTGCGACTCCTCGCCGAGCGCCGAGACGGTCGTCCTGATCGCCGCGCTCTTCCGGGCCCTGGTGATGCGCGCGACCACCCGCTTCGAGTCCGGCGGCACCGCGTCCGCACGCTGCGGCGGCCGGCACGAATGGCTGCGCGCGGCCACCTGGCGGGCGGCGCGCTCCGGTCTGGAGGGCGACCTGATCGACCCGGTCTCCCGCCGCCCCGCCCCCGCGGCCCGCGTCGTCCGCACCATGCTGGCCCGCCTCCGCCCCGAGCTGGAGGCGTGCGGCGACTGGGAGACCGTGCGGGAACTGAGCGAGAAGGCCCTCGCCGACGGCAGCGCCGCGCACCGCCTGCGCCGGACCGCCGCCCAGGACGACCTGCTCGCCTGCGTGGACGAGCTCATCGCGCTGACCCGCGGCCCGGGCGGCCGCCGCGACCACGGCCCGGCCTCCGCGAGGACCGCCCGGGCGGGTCTGCGCCGCGGCCCCGTGGAGCCCATCGGCGGCTGACCGCGCCCGCGCCACGGCCCCCGGACCACCCGGCCGGGCCGCCATGTACGAGGAAGTCACGAGAAGGAGGATCCGCATGTCCGGCGATACCACACCCCAGGGTCGCCCGCCCGCCGGAGGCATACGACAGCCCGGCCACGAGGCGGCCGAGGCGCTCCACCCGGGGGGTGACACGCGATGTGCGGCCTGAGCGGTGAGATTCGGTTCGACGGCGGCCGCCCCGACGTCGACGCGGTACGGCGCATGAACGACCGCCTGGCCCCCCGCGGCCCCGACGGCGAGGGCCTGTGGAGCAACGGCCCGGTCGCCCTCGGCCACCGCCGGTTGAAGATCATCGACCTGTCCGACCGGGGCGCCCAGCCGATGACCGACGGCTCCGACGCCGCCGCGACCGGCGTCTTCAACGGCTGCCTGTACAACTACCAGGAGCTGCGGCGGGAGCTGCAGGGCCTCGGTCACCGCTTCGTGTCCACCTCGGACACGGAGGTGCTGATCAAGGCGTACCTGGAGTGGGGCGTCCAGTGCGTCGACCACTTCCTCGGGATGTTCGCCTTCGCCCTCGTCGACCACCGCACCGGGCAGGTCGTCCTCGGCAGGGACCGGCTCGGCATCAAGCCGCTGTACCTGGCGCCCGGCCCCGGGCGGCTGCGGTTCGCCTCCTCCCTGCCCGCCCTCCTCGCCGCCGGCGAGGTGGACACCTCGATCGACCCGGTCGCCCTCCACCAGTACCTCACCTGGCACGCGACCGTCCCCGCCCCGCGCACGATCCTCAACGGCGTGGCCAAGCTCCCCCCGGCCACCGTCCGCGTGGTCGAGACGGACGGCACGTACCGCGACCGCCACTACTGGCAGCCGTCGTACACCCGCCGCCCCGAGCACGACGGGATGACCACGGACGAGTGGCGGGACGCCGTGCTGGAGGCGCTGCGCGTCGCCGTCCGCCGCCGCATGGTCGCCGACGTGCCCGTGGGCGTGCTGCTCTCCGGCGGTCTCGACTCCAGCCTGGTCGTGGCGCTCCTCGCCGACGAGGGCCAGCGCGACCTCGCCACGTTCAGCGTCGGCTTCGAGTCGGCCGGCGGGGAGCAGGGCGACGAGTTCCACTACTCACGGCTCATGGCCCGCGAGTTCGCCACCGACCACCACGAACTGATGGTGCCGTCCACCGAGGTGTCGGGCGCGCTCGACGCCGCCGTCGCGGCCATGGCAGAGCCGCAGGTGAGCCATGACGTGATCGCCTTCCACCTGCTGTCCCGGCAGGTGTCCGAGCACGTCAAGGTGGTGCAGAGCGGCCAGGGCGCCGACGAGGTCTTCGCCGGCTACCACTGGTACCCCCGCCTCGCCGTGCCGGTGCGCGCGGACGCGGCCGACGCGTACGCGGAGGCGTACTTCGACCGTACGCACGCCGACCTCGCCCGCATCGTGCAGCCCCACATGCTCCCCGGCGAGGACGTCTCGATGCAGTTCGTCCGGGAGCACATGGCCACCCCCGGCGCCGAGACGGCGCTGGACGCGGCCCTGCGGCTGGACACCCACGTCATGCTCGTCGACGACCCGGTCAAGCGGGTCGACAACATGACCATGGACTGGGGTCTGGAGGCCCGGGTGCCCTTCCTCGACCACGAGCTGGTCGAGCTCGCGGCGGCCTGCCCGCCCGAGCTGAAGCTCGCCCACGACGGCAAGGGCGTGCTCAAGGAGGCCGGCCGCAAGCTGCTCCCGGCCGAGGTCGTGGACCGGCCCAAGGGGTACTTCCCGGTCCCCGCGATCAAGCACATGGCCGGACCGGTCCTGGAGCGGGTGCGCGAGGCGCTGGAGGCCCCCGCGGCCAAGGGGCGCGGCATCTTCCGGGAGGAGTACGTGGCGGAGCTCCTGGCGGCGCCCGAGGAGCACCGTACGAGGCGAGGAGCGAACGGCCTGTGGCAGGTAGCGTTGCTGGAGCTGTGGCTGCAGAAGCACGGCATCAACTGACCGGTCCCCGGCGGGACGAGGCTGACGCCCCGGTCGCCGCCCCCTCGACCGTCCTCCTGGCACCGGCCGAGGGGGCCCGGGACGAACCGGTGCGGTTCACGGCGCACGGCTGCTGGTACCCGTCGGCCGACCCGTACGGCGCACAGGTCGCGTTCGTCTGCGACCGCGGCGGCGTGCCCCAGCTGTGGACCGGACCGGTCGACGGCGGCGAGGCGCACCTCCTCGACGCCGGCCCGGACCCCGTGTCGGAGGTCGCGTGGTCGCCCGACGGGCGGTGGATCGCCTACACCACCAGGCCGGGCGGCGGCGAGCACTCCCGTGTGCTGTGCGTACGCCCCGACGGCACCGGGCGGCGCGTCCTCGCGGGCGCCGAACCCGGAACCTCCGCCTACCTGGGGTGCTGGCTGCACGACGGGTCCGCCGTGGCCGTCACGGTCGCCGCCCCCGCGGAGGGGACCGGGCACGCGCCCGGCGAGTCCGCGCCGGGGGAGGCGGAGCCGGCCGATCCGTCCGCCGTCGGGCTGCCGGCGGGATGGCGGGACCGCGACGGCCGCGCCGTCCTCCTCGGCGGGGCGCACCACGGGGACGTCGCCCCCGCCGTCCGGCCGCCGACCGTCCTCCTGCCCGACGGGACGGCGTCCCGGCCGGCCACCCACGCGCGGTACGACGACCTGTTCACCGGAGCGGCCGTGCGACCGGCGGACGGTGCCCTCCTCGACGGGACCGCCGTCGACGGGGCGTACCGCGACGGGATCCTCCTCGACGGGACGCCCTCCGACACGACGCGGCTCGACGGGACGCTCACGGGGACGGCCCCCACCGGGCCGGGCCCCGAAGGGCCGACCGTGCGGGCGGGCAACGGTCTCGCGGCCTACCTCGTGGACCCGGACGGTGTGGCGGCGCCGGCCCTGGTGGCCGTCGAGCGGACGGCCGCCACCCTGCGCATCTGCGACGTCAGCCGCGACGGACGGCTGGCCGTCCTGCGGCGCGGCCCGCGCAACCGGCGGGAGGCCGTGGTCGTCCGCCTGTCCGACCTGGGCACGGCGGCCGCCGTCCCGGTCGCCGACGGGGACCCGTGGATCGGCGCCTTCTCACCGGACGGGCGGCGGCTGTGGCTGCGCAGTGACGTCGACCGGGAGTTCGCCGCCCTGCTCGCCGCCGACCTGGCGCCCGACGGGAGCGTCACCCGGTTGTCGGTGGCCGCCGAGCGCGACGGTGTCGACCTGGAGCTGCTCACCGTGGACCCGGAGGGCCGCGGCGCCTTCCTCGCCTGGAACGACGGCGGCCTGAGCGAGCTGGAGTTCCGCCCGCTCGCGGACGCCCCGGACGCCTTGAGCGCTTCGGGAGCCCCGGGGCTCCCGGGCGTCCCGGGAGCCCCGGAAATGCCGGCACCGTCGGACGCCCCGAACGACCTGGCTGCCCCAGCCACCCCAGCCACGCCGGGAGCCCCGGACACCCCGGACGTGGGGGAGGGGACCGGTGATCCGAACGGGCCGAGGAGCGTGGTGGCGGCCGGGCGCGGGGTCGCCCTCCCCCACGAGGTGGCCACCAGGGTCGCGCCCGCCGGCACGGGCGGCGCGGCCGTGATCGCGCTCAGCGGTTCGCAGCGCCGTCCCGGCGTCTGGTGGCTGCCCGGCGCCGGGGAGCCGCTGCGGACGCCGTGGTCGTCGCGCGACGAGGAGGCGGTACCGCCCGGCCGCCTGCCCACCCGCCCCGTCCGCCACCGGTTCACGGCGCGCGACGGGACGCCGCTGAGCGGCTGGTACTACCGCGCCCCCGGACGCGGCCCCCACCGGCCCGCCCCCTGTGTGATCCACCTGCACGGCGGCCCGGAGGAGCAGGAGCGGCCCGTCCTCGACCCGCTCTACCACGAGCTGCTGGGCCGCGGCTTCGACGTGTTCGCGCCGGACGTGCGCGGCTCCTCGGGCCACGGGCGGACCTTCGTCGACGCCGACCTCGGCACCGGCCGGTTCGCCGCGATCCAGGACGTCGCCGACTGCGCCGCGCACGCCGTCCTCGCCGGTCCCGCGGACCCGGCGCGGCTGGGCGTGATGGGCCGCTCGTACGGTGGCTACCTCGTCATGGCTTCCCTGGTCTGGCACCCGGAGCTGTTCCGCACGGGCGTGGCCGTGTGCGGCATGTCCGACCTTCAGACGTTCTTCGCCGGGACGGAGCCGTGGATCGCCGAGTCCGCCGCCCACAAGTACGGCCACCCCGAGCGGGACCGCGAGCTGCTGCGGTCACTCTCCCCGCTCCACCGGATCGACGCCCTGCGCGTCCCGGTGCTGGCCGTCCACGGCGAGCACGACACGAACGTGCCGCCGGGGGAGTCCGAGCAGTTCGTCCGGGCGGCCCGCGACCGCGGGATCCCCGCCGAGCTGCTGACCCTCCGCGACGAGGGGCACGACTTCCAGCGGGCGGACAACCGACGCCACTTCCGCCGGACGGCGGCCGACTGGCTGGAACGCCACCTGGTCGGCGGGGGCGGCGGCACCGCGCCCTTCGGGCACGGCGAGGAGTGAACCGCGCCCTTCGGGCACGGCGAGGAGTGAACCACGGCCCGTACCGCCCGCCGGACCCCCGTGTGTCCGGCGGGCGGCGGTCGGGCCGGCGGCGGGGCCCCGCGCCCGGAGCGACCGGAGCGGGACCCCACCGGCATGGTGGCGGCTAGCGCACGTGGTACTGGCCCTTGGCGTGGACCGTCACCGACACGTTCTTGCCGGCGATGAGCTGGACCCGGTGGGTCTGGCCCGTGGTGTTGTGCCACACGAGGGCGGTGTTGGCGCCGGGGTGGACCCAGCCGGAGCAGCCGAGGTCCCACCCGCCGCCGAACGGCTCCACGCAGAACCGGACCTTCTTGCCGCCCGAGGACACCAGGTCGACGTCAACCCGCTGCCCGGGGTGCACGGTCAGCTGTCCCGAGCAACCGGTGTAGGCGATGCCCCCGGTGATCAGGCAGTCCAGGGTGTGCGTCGCGGCCTGGGCGGGGGCGGCGGAGGCGAGGCCGCCCGCCACGGTGAGTGCGGTGAGGCCCGCGAGCACCGCCCTGCGCAGGCGCCGGGCCGGGCGGGCGGGACCGCTCTCGGCGGAGGCGCGGTGGGTCGGGACGAGTGAGGTGGCGTTGGCGTTCATGGGTGTGCTCCTTCTTCCGGGCAGGTCGACTGCCGGCGGGACGGATGGGTGGGGCGGCCCGGCCCCGTGGCCGGGCCGCCGGTGAGACGGGTGTGCTGCCGTCCGTGACGGCGCCGGGGTGGTCGGCCACCGGCGCCGCGGGGGAGGCCCCCCAGGAGGAGGCCCCCGTTCGGACAAGCCGCCGTCCAGCGCGGAATCCCGGTGGTCCGGGCCGCTGGGGGGCGGTGAGCACCATGGGAGCAGCCCGCCGAGAAGCCGGACAAGCGGGTCCCGGCCGCTTCACCGAACTCGGGATCCCGACCGCTCTGACCTGCTGGGACACGCCCGTCCCGGGACGGGGCGGGGCGCCGGGAAGGGCGCGGCGCGGCGGGGAGTGGGGGAGGGGCGGGCACTCGTTCCCGGGCAGGGACCCTTTCCCACTCCCCGGCTCCGGCCCTGGCCCCGGCCCCCGGCTCCGGCCCTGGCCCCGGCCCCCGGCTCCGGCCCTGGCCCCGGCCCTGGCCCCGGCCCCCGGCCCCGGCCCCGGCCCCGGCCCCGGCCTGGGGCGCGCCGCACTGCCTTCCGCCCGCTCGCCGCCACGCCCCGGGTGATGCCTGGGCCCCTCCGCCAGCGTGTCCGATTTCGTACAGTAGGGAGTGGCTCGCCCATTCCCGGTGCGAGCCCGGGCGGACCCTGCGGCGGCGACCGCGCGTCCTGCCCTCCCCCCGGCATCGGAGCTCCCCCGTGGTCATGCGGCATCCCCCCGACGGCGCGGACGACGGCCAGGAGGAACTGTTCTCCGTCGACGAGCTGGCGGCCGCCGCTCGGCCCCGTGACACGGGAGCGGCGCGGCGCCGCGCCTTCCGGGACTCGCCGGAGGCCCGCCGGATGCTCGACGTGACCGAGATCCACGCCGAACCCGCGGCGGCCGCCTCGCACCGGGGCCGGCAGATCATCGCCCGCTTCCCCGAGGCCCGCGTGCTGGAGACGGCCTCGCACTGGCGCATCCCCCACCTCCACGGCAACGAGGGCAACGCCGAGCGCTGGGTGCGGGTCAAGCGTCAGACGCTCGTCCTCGGCGAGCGCTCCTCCCTCACCACGCGCCCCAACGGCCGGTCGGCGGACTGGATCGCCCCCGGGCTGAGCAACGGGTGCGCGATGGCGTGCGCGTACTGCTACGTGCCGCGCCGCAAGGGGTACGCCAACCCCATCACGGTCTTCACCAACGTCGAGCAGGTCGTCCGCCACCTCGGCCGCCACGTCGCCGCCCAGGGCACGAAGCCCGAGCCGAACCAGTGCGACCCGCGGGCGTGGGTCTACGACATCGGGGAGAACGGCGACTGCTCCGTGGACGACCTGATCTGCGACAACACCGCCGACCTCGTCGCGGCGTTCCGCCGCTGGCCCACCGCCAAGGCGTCCTTCGCGACCAAGTTCGTCAACCCGGACCTGCTGGAGCTGGATCCGCAGGGCCGCACCCGCATCAGGTTCTCACTGATGCCCCACGCGGACTCCCGGACGCTCGACATCCGCACCAGCCCCGTCGAGCGGCGCATCGGCGCGGCGGCGGACTTCCTCGACGCCGGGTACGAGGTCCACTTCAACCTCTCGCCCGTGGTGGTCCGGCCGGGCTGGGAGCAGGACTGGGCCGAGCTGCTGCGGCAGCTGGACGACGTGCTGCCCGCACGCGTCAAGGAGCAGG
Organism: Streptomyces kanasensis; assembly: GCF_043077165.1. Lineage (NCBI taxonomy): Bacteria > Bacillati > Actinomycetota > Actinomycetes > Kitasatosporales > Streptomycetaceae > Streptomyces > Streptomyces kanasensis. The sequence continues at coordinate 342,857 of NZ_JBIBSF010000001.1, read as the reverse complement.
CACGGGCCGAGGTCATCATGCTGACCCACAACGACCGCCTCCACGAGGTGAACCTCGACTGGCACCCGCGCGCCGAGGAACTGCTGTGGCGCCCCGACCTCCAGCAGCCCAAGCTCTCCCAGAACGGCGACCGGAACGTCCGGTACCGCAACACCGTCAAGTCCGCGTCCCTCACCACCCTGCGCGCCCTGATCGACACCGAGGCCCCCTGGCTCGACGTCCGCTACGCCTTCTGACGAGCCCCCCCCCGGCCGGTCAGGCCGGGGGAGGCGCGGGCGGGCGGCGCCGTCGTACCGGGGGGTGCCGGAGACGGGCGGGGTCAGCGTTGGGCGGTGGTGTCGGCGCCGTCCAGCGCCTCGCGGACGATGTCGGCGTGGCCCGCGTGGTGGGCCGTCTCGCGGAGCAGGTGCAGCAGGACCCGCCGCACGGGCCAGTGGACGGTCTCCGGCGGGGACCAGGGGGTCCGGGGCAGGGGCACCATGCGGTCCAGGTCCGGCAGCGCGGCGACCGCCTCCTCCGTCGCGCGGGCCGCGGCGGCGTACTGCTCCACCAGCCCGGTCCGCGCGTCGCCGTCCGCCATCCGGTACTGGTCCATGTCGAGCATCCCGTCCGGCAGCGCGCCGTCCGCCCGGACCATCATCTGCGTCCGCACCCGGTGGCCCGACGCCAGGTGCTTCACGATCCCGCCCAGCGTCAGTTCGCTCACCGTGCTCCGCCGGGCGGCCTGCTCGTCGTCGATGCCGCGGACGGTGATCAGCAGCAGCTCCCGCTGCTCGGCGAGGGCGCGCGGCAACTCGCCGCGCTCGCCGTCGGGGAGAGGGGGCGTGGGGCGGGGGGCCGTGGGACGGGCGGGTCCCGCGGGGCGTTCCGCGTCGTCGTCATGGTGGGGACGGCAGGCGCCGTACAGGTCGGAGCATGTCCGCATGGCGACGGCTCCGGGCGGTGCCGGACCGCAGTTACCCGCGCAGCGCCTTGATCGTTGTCGCTGGGGTCGCACGAGCACGTCGGCCGCGTCCGGTTGCCCCAGGGAGTTCCCGTGTCGATCCCCACCCCCGCCAAGAGCGCTTCCCCGACCGGCGATCCGGCCGGTGCCCCCTCCGCGTCACCCCCGTCCGGGTCGCCGTCCGGGGCGTCGACCGGGCCGGCGCGGGCCTGGCTGCTGCTGGGCGACCGCCTCGACCAGGACGACGTGACCCGCGAGCTGACCACCCATCTGGACGCGGCACTCGGCCCGGACTTCGCCGTGGTGCGCACCGGATCCCTCGTCATGGGCGTCCGCTCCGGGAGGCTCACCCTGAGCACCCTCACCGGCACCCACGTGGACCCGCCGGAGGTCGTCTACGCCCGGCTGCCCACCCCCCGGCTCAGCGCGGACCGCGAGATCACCCTGTTGCGGCACCTGCGGGCGATGGGGGCGCTGCTGCTCAACCCGATCGACGCCGTGCTGTCCTGCGTGAACAAGTTCTGGCACCTCCAGCAACTCGCCGCCGCCGGACTGCCCGTACCCGACAGCGTCACCTACGCGGACGCGCCGCTCGCCGCCGCCGTGGCGGCCAGCCCCTTCGAGCCGTGCGTGGTCAAGTCCGTGCGCGGCCATCGCGGCGACGGGGTCTTCCTCGCTCCGACGGTCGACGCCCTGGAGGACCTCTCCGGCTGTCTCCGACAGGAGGTGCCCTACCTCTTCCAGGAGTACCGCGCCTCCTCCCACGGCCGGGACCTGCGGGTCGTCGTGGTGGACGGTCGCGCCGTCTGGTCCCAGGTGCGCACCGCCCCGGGGCGGCGGCTGAAGGCCAACCTCGCCCGGGGCGGGACGGCCACGGCCTGCCCCGGGCGGTACCCGCAGGCCGAGGACCTGGCGTGCCGTGCCGCCGGGACCCTGGGGCTCACCGTGGCCGGCGTGGACCTGCTCTTCCTGCCGGACGGAGCGTTCGACATCTGCGAGGTCAACGCGAACGTCGCCTGGAAGGCGGCCGCGACCACCGTCGCCCCGGCCGTCGTCCGGGCCGTGTGCGACCGGCTGCGGCCGCCCGCGCCGGGCCGCCCCGACGGCCGTGCGGGCCGTGCCGCGGGGGCGGACTCCGGCACTCCGGCGCGGCGATGACCCCGGGGGCTGCGCCGGAGAGCTCCCGGGCCACCGACGCGCCCCTCCTCCGCCGCGGGCGCGGGGCGGTTTTCCGTCGACTTCTGGCCGTTTCCATTCGAAAACACCGCCTGTTCAGAAAGTCTTCACAGTCCGACCCCACCTGCGCCATTACTCTTCATTGACCTTGCTTTTAACTTTCCTTGGGTAAGCGCGGCGCGCTCCGCCGTGAAGGGAGGTGGTGGTCCGCAGCCGTACCCGTCGAGACCCGGCGTGACGGCCCGCCCCGGCCGCCTCCGCTTCCCACCGGTGCCGGGTGGCGTCCACCCCGAAGCCCCCGCCCGACGCCCCACCCCCCCCCGTCAGCCCGACGCGCCGTCAGCGCGCGCCAGGAGGAATCACCGCATGCAACCCCTCATCGACAACGCCCGCACGTTCGGACAGCGCCCTGAGGAGTTCGCCGGACTCGCCGAAGGCCAGTCGCCCGGCGTCCTGTTCGTCACCTGCTCGGACTCCAGGGTCGTCCCCGCCCTGATCACCGGAGCCCGCCCGGGCGAGCTCTTCGAGCTGCGCACGGCGGGCAACATCGTGCCCCCGTACGGCACGGGACGGCCCTCCGGTGAAGCGGCCACCATCGAGTACGCCGTCGAGGTGCTCGGCGTACGGGACGTCGTGGTCTGCGGCCACTCGCACTGCGGCGCGGTCGGCGCCCTGGTGCGCGGCGACGACCTGAGCACCGTCCCGGCCGTCCGTGACTGGCTCGCGCACGCGGCGCCGGCACCCGCCGGGCACCGCGCGGACGACGACCCGACGGTCGCGGGACCCGTGCAGAACCACGTGCTGGCGCAGCTGCTGCGGCTCCGCTCGTACCCGTGCGTGGCCCGACGCCTGCGCGAGGGGCGGATCACGCTGCGCGGCTGGTACTACGAGGTCCACACCGGCGCCGTGCGCGAGCACCGGGCGGCCACCGACACCTTCGAGTCCCTGTGAGGGGGGTGGGAACCGTGCGTGACCGCTTCCCCCACCTGCGGCAGGACGTCGCCGCCTCCCTGGTGGTGTTCCTCGTCGCCCTCCCCCTGTGCCTCGGCGTCGCCGTCGCCTCCGGCGTCCCCGCCGAACTGGGCCTGATCACCGGCATCGTCGGCGGCCTCGTCACCGGGCTGATGCGCGGCAGCAGCCTCCAGGTGTCCGGGCCGGCCGCCGGACTGACCGTGCTCGTCTTCGACGCCGTCCGCACGTACGGCCTGCCCGTCCTCGGTGTCATCGTCCTGCTGGCGGGACTGCTCCAGATCGCCATGGGCGCGCTGAAGTGGGGCCGTTGGTTCCGTGCCATCTCCCTCTCCGTGGTGGAGGGGATGCTGGCCGGCATCGGACTCGTCATCATCGCCGGCCAGCTCTATGCCGCCGCCGGCGTCGACGCCCCGGCCTCCGGTCTCGAGAAGGTGGCCCGGCTGCCGGGCGCGGCCGTCGAGGTCGTGGGCAGCCCGGCGGCCCTGGTGTCGTTCGCGACAGCCGCGGGAACGGTCGCCCTGATCGTCCTGTGGCGGCGGCTGCCGGGCCGGGTCCGCGCGGTGCCGGGCGCGCTCGTGGCGGTGGTCCTCGCCGCGTTCCTCACGTGGTCGCTGGACCTGCCGGTCGCCACGGTGGAGGTGAACGGCCTGCTGGACGCCGTCCAGCCCCCGGGGCTCGACGCGTTCGCCGAACTGGCCGGACCGGGCCTCGTCGGCACGGTCCTCGCCTTCGCCCTCATCGCCTCCGCCGAGTCGCTGTTCAGCGCGGCCGCCGTGGACAGGCTGCACGACGGGCCGCGCACCGCGTACGACAAGGAGCTCATGGCGCAGGGGGCGGGCAACACCGTCTGCGGCCTGCTCGGCGCGCTGCCGCTGACCGCGGTGATCGTACGCAGCTCCGCCAACGTCCAGGCGGGCGCGCGGACCAAGGCGTCCCGCGTGCTGCACGGCGTCTGGCTGCTGGTGTTCGCCGCCGCGCTGCCGGCCACCCTGGAGCTCGTACCGCTCGCGGCCCTCGCCGGCATCCTCGTCCACGCGGGGTGGAAGCTGATTCCCTTCCGGGGCGTGGTCACCCTGTGGCGCTCGCACCGCGGCGAGGCGGTCGTCCTCGTCGTCACGGCCGTGTCCATCGTGACGATCGACATGTTCCAGGGCGTCCTCATCGGCCTGGCGCTCTCCGTCGCCAAGGCCGCCTGGGACGCGTCGCACGTCAGGCTGGACGTCGTGGACGGGGGCACCGGGCCCATACGGGCGCGGCTCTCGGGGAACGCGACCTTCCTCCGGCTGCCGCGCCTCCTCGACACGCTGGAGGCCCTGCCCCGCGACCGCGGCGTCGAGCTCGACCTCTCCGGACTCCACCACCTGGACCACGCGTGCCGGGCCGCGCTGCGGTCCTGGGCGGAACAGCGGGGCGAGCCCGGCGGCGAGCCGGTCAGCATGACGGCCCTGCCGGCCCTGCCCCGTCAGCGGGACGGGCGGGAGGCGGTCGGCGCCGGCCGCTGACCGGTGCCGTGGTCACGACCGAGAGGCCGTGACCACGGCACACGGAGGCGGCGACCACGGCCGAGGGGCGGGGGGGGGGGGGGCGCCGGCCCCCCCCCCCCCCGGGGGGGGCCCCCCCCGGGGGGGGGGGGGGGCGGCCCCGCCCCCCCCCCCCCCCCCGCCCCGGTGGCCTCCCCCGTCGCGCGCGGCTCGTGGCGCGACGGGGGAGGGGGGAGGCCGGTCAGACGCCGGCGATGCTCTGGATCCAGGAGCGGTACGCGGTCACGTTCGTGTACGCGGTGGTGGTCTGCCGGTCGCTGGTGGAGGCGACGCCGACCTGCACGCCGTTCGCCATCATCGGGCCGCCGGAGTCGCCGCCGGCCGTGATGCCGTCGCCGCGGCGGGCGCAGATCGCCGAGCCGTTGTAGGCGTCGCGGCACCCGCCGCTCACGATGACGTTGGCGACCTTGAGGTACTGCGACTGGCAGTTGGCCTCGGAGCCGCACTGGGACGTCGCGCCCCAGCCGTACACCTGCACGGTCTGGTTGACGGACACCGAACCGGGCTGGCCGAGCCGGGCGTAGGTGCCCGAGACGGAGCGGTCGAGCCTCACCAGGGACAGGTCGGACGAGGCGTGGTTGTGGACGCTCACGCCGTTGGCGACCGTGCCGCCGCTGGTCTGGTCGAGGCTGCCGATGCGGAAGGACAGCCCGCCGCCGCCCACGCAGTGCTTGGCGGTGAGGATCCAGGTCGGGGCGATGATCGAGGCGCTGCAGGTCTGCCGGCCGTTGGAGAACAGGCGGGCCGCCCACGGGGCGTTGTTCGCGTAACCGCCGCCGATGATCGGCTGGACGGAGGTACCGGACACCGCGGCGGGCGCGCTCTCGACCGTGGGCACCTGGGCGGTGGCGGTGGGGGCGGCGAGGCCGAGGACGGTCATCGCGGTGGCGGCGAGCGCCGTAACCAGTCTGCTTGTTCGCACGTGCGTCTCCCTTGTGTGGGGGTGGAGGCGTCCTTCATGAGGACTGCACTGCATACCTATGCAGCAGTCGGCGCACGCGAAGGCCGGGTAAACCTGTCGCGTGCATGCCATGTGCGGCTGTGGTGAATGTGGCAGACGGGTCGCCGCCGCCGCAAGGGTCCGGACCGGACCAACTGGCGGCTGCGGGTCGGGTGATGAGGATCGTCGCGTCGAAAGGGCAGGTGGCTGCGGGATTTCCCGGGGCGGGTCGAGATTTCCGGAGATCTGCTCCGGGGCGGCGCGGTGCGATCTTCCCTGCGGAGAGTCGGGGGCGGGCCGTTGTCGGTGACGGTCCGCACGCTTCCGTGCACCCCTCGTGTCAACGGGGGAGGCTATCCGGGTAGATATGCGTTTTCCTGCATAGTTCCGGGAAAGGAATGGTCTCGACCAGAATGCAGTCGAAAGGGTGTTCCGGTACAGAAGTCCGCCCTGTCGCAGGCGCTCCGGTGCCCGGACGGGCAGCCGCGCGGGCACCCAGGGCGACGCCCGCGGGCGTCAGCGGGGTCGGCGCTCCCGGTACTCGCCGGGTGTGTGGCCGAAGGCGCGGCGGAAGACGTCGATGAACGCGCTGGCGGACGACCAGCCGCACCGGTGCGCCACCGCGGTCACCGGGACGCCCTGGGCCAGCAGCACCAGCGCGCGGTGCAGCCGCAGTTGGGTGCGCCACTGCGGGAAGGTCATGCCCAGGTCCGTACGGAACAGCCGGGACAGGGTGCGGTCGCTCGCGCCGACCGCCCGGCCCAGCGCGACCAGCGTGCGCTGGTCGGCGGGATCGTCCCGCAGCAGCCCGCACACCGCCCGCAGGACGGCCGAGGTGGGCGTCGGCAGGTGCAGGGGCTGCTGCGGCGAGATCCGCAACCGGTCCAGCAGGACGGCGCGCAGCCTGGCCCGTTCGGGGGTGTCGTCGAGCGGCGGCCGGGTGTACGCCAGGAGGAGCTCGCGCAGCAGCGGGTCGACGGCGAGGACGGTCGGTTCGTACAGGGCGAGCGGGTTGTCGGTCACCGGCAGGCCGACGAGGTGCAACTCCACCGACCCGTGCGCCTGATGGGCGTGCACGGTGCCCCCCGGCACCCAGATGGCGCGCGTCGCGGGGGCCACCCACGTGCCCCGGTCCGTCGTCACCGACAGCACCCCGCGCCCCGCGTGGACGATCTGGTGGTCGTCGTGCCGGTGGGCGTCGATCACCGCTCCGGTGGCCATGCTCTGCACGCGGGTCGGCGCGACCGGCTGGTGGCGGATCTGCGTCATCGCCTGGCAGGTTATCGGAAGTGCGACAGGGGTCGGGCGGCGGACGATGGGGCCGTGCGGAGGAACAAGCCGATCATCATGTTGTCCGTCGGGCACGCCTGCGTGGACGTCTACCAGGGCGCCGTGGCCTCGCTCGTCCCCTACTTCGTCACCGAGCACGCCTACGGCTACGCCGCCGCGTCCGGCGTCGTGCTCGCCGCGTCCGTGCTGTCGTCGGTGGCCCAACCGCTGTTCGGGCTGCTCACCGACCGGTGGGCGATGCCCTGGCTGCTGCCCGTCGCCACGCTCCTGGCCGGGGCCGGCGTCGCCCTGGCCGGCGTGGGCGGCTCGTACGCGCACACGCTGCTGTTCGTCGCGGTGTCCGGGCTGGGCGTGGCGGCGTACCACCCCGAGTCCGCCCGCGTCGCGCGTCTCGCCGCGGGCGACAGCCACCGGGCGATGGCCTGGTTCTCCCTCGGGGGCAACGTCGGGTTCGCGCTCGCGCCCCTCCTGGTGGCGGCCGTCGTGGCCGTCGGCGGGCTGCGCATGTCGCCGCTGCTCGCGGTGCCGGCCCTGGTGGGCGGCGTCCTGTGCCTGCCCGCCATCCGCGCGGTACGGAAGGCCGACCGCGCCCGGCCCGGCGCGGCGGTCCCGGCCGGGCCCGACCGGCCGGGACCCTTCCTGCGGCTGTCCCTGGCGGTGGTCTGCCGGTCCGTCGTCTTCGTCGGCCTGAGCACCTTCGTCCCGCTCCTCGCGCGGCAGCGCACCGGCGGCGACGCGGCGGTCGGTACGGCGGCGCTGTTCGTCCTGTTCCTGGGCGGCGCGGTGGGCTCGGTCCTCGGCGGCGCACTGGCGGAGCGCTGGGACCGGGTGACGGTCTGCCGCTGGTCGTACCTGGCCACCGCCGTCGCCGTCGCCGGGATCGTGACCGTGCCTGGCCCCGCGCTCCTGCTGTGCGTGGCGCTGGCCTCCGTCGGCCTCTACGTTCCGTTCTCCCTCCAGGTGACGCTCGGTCAGGACTACCTGCCGTCCCGGGTCGGCACCGCCGCCGGCATCACCCTGGGGCTCACCGTCAGCGTCGGGGGACTGACCGCCCCGCTCGTCGGGGCGCTCGCCGACGCGACCTCCCTCGCCACGGCACTGAGCCCGTTGGTCCTGCTGCCCCTCGCGGCGGCGCTGCTCTTCGCAACGCTCCCGGAACCGGCCCCGCCCCGCCGCGGGGCGACGGCCCCGGGGGTCGGGGACCCCGTCGAGCCGCACACCCCAGCGGACTCCCCGGCCCCGGAGGCGCCGGAGGCCCCGAAGGTCGTGGTGGCCCCGGAGACCGCGGAGGCCCTCCAGGCGCCGGGGGACCGGCCGGCCCGCGAGTGAGTCGACCCACCGGGGCAGCGCCTCCCCGCACCGGCCGCAGCGGGGGTGCATCGGCGGCTCAGCCGACGGGGTCGCCGGGGTCCACCCGGTGCGCCTCCAGGCCGGGGGCCGCCAGCACCTCGGCGACCAGCGCCTCCGACCCGCCGACGTACGTGCTCACCAGGTCCACGTCGCCGCCCAGGCACCAGGCGCGGTCCTGCGGCCACCACAGGTCCGGCAGTTCGGCGAACGCCTCCAGGTCCGTCGGTGACACCGCGTCGGCGAGCGTGCCGCCGAGGAGCACTTCGTCCCGGCAGGGCCTCTCGAAGAACGGCAGGTGGTCGAAGTCCCAGCGGCCGTAGCCGTTCCACAGGCCGTACCAGCAGTGGTCGGGGGTGCCGGTGTGGCGGGCGAGGACCGGGATGAGGGCGCGGGCCACGTCGGGCGGGGTGGGGCCCTCCACCGGGTGCTCGTCCCATACGCCGGGCAGGCCGTACTCGGACGCGTTCTGGTACAGGGCGTCCATGCCGACCAGCTCGTGCCAGCGCGAGGTCGGCGTCACCCGCCGCCCGTGGGCCGCCGCCACCGTCGACCAGCGCACGGGCCGCTCCTCCAGGGACGCGGGGTGCAGGACGCGGACGTACGCGGCGAAGCCGGGGGCGGCGACGCCCGCCACGGTCCCGAAGGCCCCCGCCCCGGACGGGTCGTGGCGGGTGAGCCAGCGCGCGGGGCCGAGGTCGGCGGTCCGTACGCGCAGGCGTCCGTAGGACTCGGGGGCGGGGTCCCGGTGTACCGGTGCGTAGTCATCCACGCGCCCAGTCTGCCGGGCCCGCCGCCCGCCCGGGGGTTCAGACCGACCGGTGGTACGGGTCGGGGACGTGGACGTCGCCGCCGAGTTCGCGGGCGGCGTGCCGGGCCCACGACGGGTTGCGCAGCAGTTCGCGGCCGAGGAGGACCGCGTCGGCCTCGCCGTTGGCGACGATCTTCTCCGCCTGCCCGGGCTCCGTGATCAGGCCGACCGCGGCGACCGGCAGGCCCGTCTCGGCCTTCACCCGCGCCGCGAAGGGCACCTGGTAGCCCGGCCCGACCGGGATGCGCACGCGCGGCGCGTTGCCACCCGTCGACACGTCGAGCAGGTCCACGCCGTGCTCCTTCAGCAACGCGGCGAACCGCACCGTGTCGTCGGCGGTCCAGCCCGCCCGGTCCTCCAGCCAGTCGGTGGCCGAGATGCGGAAGAAGAGCGGCAGTTCCTCGGGCCACACCTCGCGCACGGCGTCGACGACCTCCAGGGCGAACCGGGCGCGGTTCTCGAAGGAGCCGCCGTACGCGTCCGTGCGGTGGTTGCTGTGGGGGGAGAGGAACTCGCCGATCAGGTAGCCGTGCGCACCGTGGATCTCGACGACCTCGAAGCCGGCGTCGAGGGCCCGCCGGGCGGCTGCCGCGAACTGCTCCACCACCGCGCCGATCTGGTCCTCCGTCAGTTCGTCCGGCACCGGGTGGCCCTCGTCGAACGCCAGCGGGCTCGGGGCGACCGGCTGCCAGCCGTGCGCGTCGGGGCCGAGCGGGGCGCCGCCCTTCCAGGGGCGGTCGGTGGACGCCTTGCGTCCCGCGTGCGCGATCTGCACCCCCGGCACCGTGCCCTGCCCCTTGAGGAAGCCGGTGATGCGGCGCAGCGCGTCGACCTGCGCGTCGTTCCAGATGCCGAGGTCGTGCGGGCTGATGCGGCCCTCGGGGGAGACCGCGGTCGCCTCCAGCAGGATCAGACCGGTGCCGCCGGCGGCGCGGGCCGCGTAGTGGGCGAAGTGCCAGTCGTTCGCGACGCCCGCGTGCGGGCCGGAGGCCTCGGCGCTGTACTGGCACATCGGCGCCATCCAGACGCGATTGGGGATGGTCAGCGACCGCAGGGTGCGGGGCTCGAACAGTGCGCTCACGGCGGACTCCACTCGGGAAGGACGGGACCGATGGACGGCTCGTACGATAACCTTCGTAGTACGCCATCTGTCAAACTACGAGGACCTTCGTACAATGAGGGGACCCGACGAGTCTGGAGCCCCCGTGACACCCGTGACCGCCGCGACCGGCCCGCGCGAGCTCGCGCACCCCCCGCGCGACGACATCCGCCTCGAAGGCGTCCTCCACGCGCTCTCCGACCCGATGCGGCTGCGCGTGGTGCGCGAACTGGCGGCGGCCGACGCCGAGGTGCCCTGCTCGCACGTGGAGCTGCCCGTCTCCAAGTCGACCACCACGCACCACTTCCGCGTCCTGCGCGAGAGCGGTGTCATCCGCCAGACCTACCGGGGCACGGCCAAGATGAACGGCCTGCGCCGCGACGACCTGGACACCCTCTTCCCCGGCCTCCTCGACGCCGTCCTCGCCGCCGCCCGAGAGCAGACCGCCCGCCTCACCGCTCCCTAGGGAGTCATTCCCGCCCGTCCGTCTGGGTACGGTGACGTGCCCCACCCGAGTACGAGCGCTCAGGTCCCGTGCCGCCCGGCCTCCCATGATGGCGATCACCAGCCCACGCCACCGGGAGACCCGCATGCTGCTCAGCCGCCTCGCCGACGCCCTCGTGCCCGCCTTCGGGCGCCTCTCGGTCACCGCGGACGACGGCGCGGACCTGGCGCCCGGCAGCATCGTCGCCGCGAACCACACGTCGCTCGCCGACCCCGCCGTCGTCCTCGCCGCCCTGCGCCACCTCGGCGTACAGCCCGTGGTGATGGCGACCGCCGGCCTGTGGCGCGTGCCCGTGCTCGGCCGCGTCCTCGCCCGCGAGGGCCACATCCCCGTCCACCGCGGCGACCGGCGCGCCGCCCGGGCCCTCGACCTGGCCGAGGCGGCGCTCGACCGGGGGCGCGTCGTCCTCCTCTACGCCGAGGGCGGACTCCCGCGCCGCGGGGACGCCGCCGAGGCCCCGCCCGGCACCTTCCGCAGCGGCCTCTCCCGGCTCGCCCGGCGCACCGGCGCGCCCGTCGTCCCCGTCGGTCAGGCCGGGGCGCGGCGGCTCGTCTCGGGAAGCGCCGCCAAGCAGCTCGCGGGCCTCGTCACCGCGCCCCTGCGCCGGCCCTGCCTCCACGTCCACGTCGGCCGACCGCTCGCGCTGACCGGCGACGCCGCGACCGGTACGTCCCAGGCGCTGGGCGCCGTGACCGCCGCCTGGCGGACGGCGGCCGCCCACCTCGACGAGCCCGCCGCACGCCGCTGAGGCCCCGACGGCCCCCGGGGCGTCCCGGCGATCAGGGCGGGCTCGCCCGCCCGGCACGCTCCCTCGCGGGGTCGCCGTGTCGATCCGGTCCGACCGGCAGGACACTCCCCGAGCGGTGTGCCGCCCGGCCGGGCGTGCGGTTGACCTGGAGCGCACTCCAGCACCTAGCGTCACCGGCGAACGGAATTCCGATCACGGGAGGCACCGCATGACCGACGTACCCACCCGCCACCTGGGAGCCCTGGCGGTCTCCGCCCAGGGCCTGGGCTGCATGGGCATGAGCCACGGCTACGGCGCCGCGGACGACGCGCAGTCGATCGCCACGCTCCACCGCGCCCTCGACCTCGGCGTGACCCTCCTCGACACCGCCGACTTCTACGGCGGCGGGCACAACGAGGAGCTGGTCGGACGGGCCGTCGCCGGACGCCGCGACGAGGTGGTGCTGGCGACGAAGTTCGGCTTCGCCAACCGCCTGGGCGAGCCCACCCGCATCCGCGGCGACGCCGCCTACGTACGGCAGGCCTGCGAGGCGTCGCTGCGCCGGCTCGGCGTCGACCACATCGACCTCTACTACCTGCACCGCGTCGACCCGCAGGTGCCGATCGAGGAGACGGTCGGCGCCATGGCGGAGCTGGTACGGGCCGGGAAGGTCCGCCACCTGGGGCTGTCCGAGGCCGGCGCGGCCACCCTCCGCCGGGCCCACGCCGTGCACCCCATCGCCGCGCTGCAGAGCGAGTGGTCGCTGTGGACCCGTGACCCGGAGGCGGAGGTCGCCCCGGTCTGCCGGGAGCTCGGCATCGGGCTCGTCCCCTTCTCGCCGCTCGGCCGCGGGTTCCTGACCGGGCGCTACCGCTCGGTCGACACGCTGGCGGCAGGGGACATCCGACGCGGTCAGCCGCGGTTCGCCGACGGCAACATCGAGCGGAACCTCGCGATCGTCGCGCGGCTGGAGGAGCTGGCCGCGGCCAAGGGGATCACCGCCGGTCAGCTCGCCCTGGCCTGGGTGCAGCACCGCGGCGACGACGTGGTGCCCATCCCCGGCACCCGGCGGCAGCGCTACCTGGAGGAGAACCTCGCGGCCCTGACCGTCGAGCTGTCCGCCGAGGACCTCGCGGCGGTCGAGGCCGCGGTCCCGACCGAGCGGGTCGCGGGCACCCGCTACGACGCGACCAGCCTCACCTTCGTCGACGGCTGAGACCCCGCGTCGGCCCGCCGCCGGCACCGACGCCGGCCGAGGCTGTCCGGCTCCGCCGGGCCTGCGCCGGGTCCCGCCGGACCGTCACCGGGGCGATCGTCCCGGGCGCCACCGGAACGGGGGCCGGGGTCGCCACGGCGGCCGTCGGACCGTGCCGTGCCGGGCTCCGCCGGGCCTGCGCCGGGTCCCGCCGGACCACGCCGGGCTCCGCCGGGCCGGGCACGAGCTGCCCCGGATCGGCCCGCCCGTCAGACCGGTCCCGTACCGATCGGGGCCGGCCCCGTACCGGGCGCCCCGGGCAGGGACAGGAGGAACCGCGCACCGCCGCCCTCCGCCGCGCCGACCGTGAGGGTGCCGCCGTGGCGCCCGGCCACGTCCCGCGCGATGGCCAGCCCGAGCCCGGCGCCGCCCTCGTCCCGCGTGCGGGCGTCGTCCAGCCGGACGAACCGTTGGAAGATCCGCTCGCGGTCCGCCTCCGGCACGCCCGCCCCGTCGTCGCACACCGCCACCTCCACCCGGCCGGCGGCGGCCCGCACGGACACGGACACGGAGGCGGTCGCGTGCCGCTGGGCGTTGTCCAACAAGTTGGCGACGACCCTGCGCAACTGGCCCGGCGACCCGGTCACCTCGCACCCCTCCCCGTCCACCGCCACGGTGACGGGGAGGCGGTCGCCGTGGCGCCGCGCGACCTCCTCCCGGAGCAGCTCCGCCACGTCCACCCGCCGCGCCGCCGGCCGCTCACCCGCGTCGAGCCTCGCCAGGAGCAGCAGGTCGGCGGCGAGGTGCTGGAGACGCCGGGTGTCCTGCACCGCCCCGTCCAGGTCGAGCAGTTCCGGGTGGGCCGCGCCGACCTCCAACTGCGTGCGCAGGGACGCGATGGGGCTGCGCAACTCGTGCGAGGCGTCCGCGACGAACCGGCGCTGGCGCTCCACGGAGGCCTCCAGCGCCGCGAGCGTCTCGTTCGTCGTCCGGGCCAGCCGGGCCACCTCGTCCCGCGACGCGGGCTCGGGCACCCGGTGCGACAGGTCCTCGGACGCCGTGATGGCGGCCATCTCGCTCCTGATCGCCTCGACGGGCCGCAGGGCGCGGCGGGTCACCAGCCACGTCACCGAACCGACCACGGCGAGCAGCACCGGCAGGCCGATCAGCATCGCGGTCCGCACCGTGCCCACCGCGTCGCGCTCCGCCGCGAGCGGCGCGCCCGCGTACACGGTGTAGGTGCGCTGGGTGTCCCCGGACGTCACCTCCACCGCGGCGAACCGGTACTCCGCCGCCCGCCCCTCGACGGTGGCGCTGCCGGAGGTGAAGCGGGGCGGATCGGCGCTGACCTCGCCGCGTGCCGGCGCGTCGTCGTCGTTCCCGTCGGCGCCGCCGTCGGCGTCGTCCCCGTCCTCCCGGCCGCCGGGTGAGGACGCCGACGACGGCGGGGGCGCGACCGTGCGGCTCGACGTCCCCGCCACCGCCTCCAGCCCCTCGCTCACCGCCGCCACCCGGCCGCCCTCCTCGACGACCTGCACCGGCCGTTCGTCGCCGTCCGGGAGGTCCAGCCGGTCGAGCGGCCGGTCCAGCGCGATCTGGGAGGCCACCTCTCGCGCGGCGATCTCCGCCTGGAGGCCGGCCTGGCCGATCAGGTTCGAGCGGAGCACCTGGAGCAGGACGACGCCCGCCGCCACCAGTGCGACGGCCACGACGAGGGTGGCGCCGAGCGCGGCCCGCGCGCGTACCGACCTCACGGCGCCGCCACCAGCCGGTACCCGGCACCGCGAGCCGTCTGGATGCGGTGCGCGCCGAGCTTGCGGCGCAGGGCGGAGACGTACACCTCGACGATGTTCGGGTCGCCCTCGTACGCGAAGTCCCACACGTGCGCCATGATCTCCGGCTTGCCGACGACCTCCCCCGGGCGCACGGCCAGCTGTTCGAGCACGGCGAACTCCTTGGCCGTCAGCGCCACCTCGTCGTCGCCGCGGAAGACCCGGCGGGCGGCCGTGTCGACGCGCAGGTCCCCGACGCTGAGCACCGGCGGGGCGGCGCCCCGGCCCCGGCGGCGCAGCAGGGCCTTGACCCGGGCCACGAGCACCACGTACGAGAAGGGCTTCGTCAGGTAGTCGTCCGCACCGGTGTCCAGGCCCTCCGCCTCGTCGTACTCGCCGTCCTTGGCGGTCAGCATCAGGAGGGGGACGTCGTTGCCGGCGGCGCGCAGGGCCGCGCAGACGCGGTAGCCGTTCAGGCCGGGGAGCATGATGTCGAGGATCACGAGGTCGTAGGCCTCCTCGGAAGCGCGGTGGAGCCCCTGCAGCCCGTCGTGGACGACGTCCACGGCGTAGCCCTCGGCCCTCAGCCCCGCGGCGAGTGACGCCGCGAGCCGCTTCTCGTCCTCCACGATCAACAACCTCATGGGTTCAGGGTCGCAGAGCGGAGCTGAAGAACCCTTCAGGTGGCTTCAGGCTGCCTTCAGCGTGCGCCGGTCAGGGTGGACCACGTCATCGGCGAACGGCACGAACCGTGCCGGCACGGAGGAGGAACACCCATGAAGCGCAATCTCGTCATCGCCACGCTGACGGCGGCCGCCCTGGTCGGCGGCGGTGCGTACACGGCGGTGGCCGCGGCCGCCGGCGACGCGACGCCGTCCCTGCGGACGGCGGCGGCCGTGGTGGACGACCACGTCGGTGACGGAGCCGACGACGACGCCGACGACGCCGACGACAGGGCGGAGGACCGGGCCGACCGCGACGACGACGCCGCCGACGGCAAGGCGGACGACGAGGCCGGCCGCGACGGCGACCGGGCGGCCCCGGCGGGTCCCGTCACCGCCGCCCAGGCCATCGCCGCCGCGCTGAAGTCCACGCCCGGCGTGGTCGCCTCGGTCGAGCCCGCCGACGACGGGACCCACTGGGACGTCGAGGTACTGGGCAAGGACGACCGCGAGCACGATCTGCGGGTGGACGCCGCGAAGGCCACCGTGACGCCCGACGACGACCGCTCCGACGACGACCGCTCCGACGACGACCGGTCCGACGACCGGGGTGACCGGGACGACGACCGTACCGAGCGCGCCGCCCTGCGCTCGGCGAAGGTGAACGCCGCCCAGGCGACGGCGGAGGCGCTCAGGGCCCACGCCGGTGCCACGGTGACCGGTGTCGACTTCGACGACGACGGCACCTGGGACGTCGAACTCCGCACCGCCGACGGCGCCGGGAAGGAGACGCGGGTCGACGCCAAGGCGGCCCCGGCGGGCCGGGGCAAGGCGGCCTGACCGACGGACTGCGCGCCCCGCCGACGCGGACGACGACGCGTCCGGCTCGGACGCCTGACGACGGAGGCCCGTGCCCGCCGACCGACGGCCCACGACCGACGACCCACGGCGGGCAAGGGTCACGTGTCCGGCCGGACCGCACCCCCCTGCGGCCCGACCGGGCGCCTCGCCGTACCGCGCACCCCGCGCCGCCGTACCGCCACAGCCGGGCGCGGCCGAGGTTGCGGCCCGGCCGCGGTCCGGGGAAGGCTGGGCCGCGACCCGCCCGTCGGTACGGACACGGCCTGCGCGCACGCGGCGGGGGAGCGGCGAGGTGGACGGACATGACCGACGACGAGCGGGCCGCGACCTGCGGGTACCTGGAAGGCGAGATGGCCCGGCTGGGCCGGCTCGCCGGCATCGCGCCCGGCGGTCTGCCGGGCTTCACGCCCTGCGACGGGGCCTGCCCGTTCATCGAGGTCGGCGCCGACGGAGAGCTGCGCTACCTCGCCTACGAGCGCGGCCGGAAGGTCCTGGAACGCGTCACCCACGACCCCGAGGACGTCCTCTACTGGGCCTTCCAGGACGTCACCTTCGAGGCCGCCGGCGTGTGGGCCCGCAGCCGGCCGCAGGACGGGGAGCCCTTCCGCGTGACGCTCTGGCGGCGCCAGTTCGCCCTGCTGCACACCCTGCGTCCCGCCTGGGCGCGCCGCCGGAGGGCCGACCTGATCGCCTCGTTCCGCGACCCCGACGACGTCCGCCTCGTACCCGAACTGCCCCCGCCCGCCCCTCCGGTGCCTTAGAACTCGTAACACGATCACGGGTGAGCCTTCTTGAGGCGTCTCCGGCAGATGAGGCTGCAGGGCAACGAGACGAAGGCGTCGTGGAGTTCGGTTCGGGGCAAGGCGTTTGATGGCAACTTTGCATTCTCCCCTTCTGCCGGTCTCATCACTGTGCGTCAAGGCGACCATCTGGACCTGGAAGACGAAGATTTCTTCGTGCCGTTCGGTAGAGGTGACGTCGAACTCACGTTGAAGGTGGTGAATCAGCCGGGGCAACCGATTTCCCTGGGTTCAATCTTCCTCAGACGGGACGAAGTCAACCGCGGAGTGCTCTCCAAGAGGTTTGAGGGTGGTGGGTCTCTGTATGGGTTGAAATACAAGATCCTGCCTTGAGTGCGAGATGCCTGGTCAGTTTCCCAGGCACCACGCGCTGGGGACCGTGCCGGGCATGCGGTGGTCTATCTGGTGCTCGCCCTTGGTGCACCCGGCGAACGGCGAGCCTGTGCGGACTCGGCGAGCTTGAAGACCATCGCGAGGGCTGCGGCCGCGCTGCCGGCGCCCCGGGTGACCTGCGTGCGCAGCCGGACCGTCCGCCCATTGAATTGGCAACCTTCATGCAGCGGTGGCGGTCACTCCTTCGGCGGCGCACGATGGAACAGACGTTCTCACCTACGATCGGCGCGGTGGATGCCGATTCGCATGCCCACCCCGCCGTGACGAGGCATGACGCCTCAAGGGACATCACGGAACAGGGACAGCACATGCCTAATCTCTCGCTCTTCTCGAATAACCTCCCAGATTACTTCATCATCGATCACACCGGCGAAGCTGATATCGCCAAGATCGAAACTGATGAAGACCGTCGTAACGCCACGTTCGAGTGGACTGGCAGATTGCGTATCGGCGAAACGGGACAGCTGCGGCGAGCCATTGGTCCGCTGGGATTCTGCTTGCGCATCGCCACGTTCAGCAATTTCCGCATGCACAGCAAGTACTTTGAGGGGATAAGAGACCCCGAAGTTGCGGAAGAGGTTCGCGGGGACTCGACCTTTGTTCTTGAAGCAGCTGAGATCGACCCGAACCAGTTGTCATTCCGATCTGTGAAGTTCCCTGATCGCTTCATCCGACACAGGGACTATCAACTCTATGCCGAACCGGTAAGATTCCCTCCTGAGCTCCAGTCCGCATGCTTCAGGATTGCGGCGCCACTCTCAGAGGGCTTTTAGGCGTCGTTTCATTCGGTTACTCCAACTTCGGCGCCGGCCTCCTCGGCCACCTCCTGTCCCGCGCCACCGGCCACACCTACTCCACGCTGCTGCGTGACCACGTCCTCCACCCCCTCCACCTCTCCGACACCACCGACGACCCCGACAGCGCCCAGGCCACCGGACACTGGGACGGCCGCCCCCGCCCCCCATGGCTCGTCCCCGCCCTGCCCGCCGCCGGCGCCCTGCGCTCCAGCGCCCACGACCTCCTGCACCACCTGCACTCCCTGGCCTCACCCGGTACCGGCGCGCCAGAGCACCACCCCCTGCGCAGCGCACTGCACACCGTGCTCCACCCCGGACCGCCACGCCCCGACACACCCCTGGCCTGGAGCAGACGCAGCGTGCGGGACCGCGTCCTGTACTTCCACAGCGGCGCCACCAGGGGCTTCACCGCCTTCACCGGCTTCTGCCCCCGGCCCCTCACCACCGTCGTCGCCCTCACCAACACCAACCCCACCCTGACCAGCCGGTTCGTCCAGAACGCCTACCTCCTGCTCCGCGACGGGCCCTCGACCAGTACTCCAGCAGTACTCCGGCAGCGGTTCCGTCCTGAGCCGGTCCTTCGACGGCCACGGCAGCGCCCAGCGGTGGCCGGATCCTCCGCGCCGACCGCAGCGATGGGAACGGCCTCAGCCGCCGGAAAGCCTGCGGGCCTCGATGAGGGTCCTGGAGGAGTGGGCGACGAACGGTCCGTCCGCCCGGATCCGTTCGTGGAGCTCACGCAGCCGGTCGTGGTACTGCCCGACCGTGAAGCCGGGGACCGTCCAGATGACCTTCCGCAGGAAGTACACGGCCGCGCCGATGTCGAGGAACTCCATGCGCAGGCGCTCGCAGCGCACGTCGACCACGTCCAGTCCCGCGGCGCGCGCCCCGGCCGACTCGTCGTCGGGGTGGCGCTTGCGGCGCGCCTCGGGCTGCGGCCCGAGGAAGAACTCGACCAGCTTCCACACGCTGCCGGGCCCGACGTGCCGCGCGAAGTACGTGCCCCCGGGCCGTGGGACGCGGGCAATCCACGACCACCACACGGTGGCCGGGTGCCGGCTGGTGACGAGATCGAACGCCCCGTCCGCGAAGGGCAGTGGCGGCTCGTCGGGATCGGCGACGACGACCACGCCCCGCCGGTGCAGCAGCCGGGTGGCTCCGGCGACGTTCGGGGGCCACGACTCGGTGGCGACCGTCACCGCGGGACACGCCCCCGCCCCGACGGGCCGCGCGCCGGCCAGCACCTCCCCGCCGCCGGTCTGCACGTCCAGGGCGGCGGACGCACCGGCGAGCCGCCGGGCCGGCTGCCGCTGGTACCCCCCACGAGGGGCGTTCCTCCGTCGCGCGCCCCTGGAGCCAGGAGAAGTCCCATCCCTCGACGGGGGCCGACTCCGCTTCCTCGACGAGCTCGTCGAATGTCCGTGTCACCGCTCCATCATGACCTCGGCCACCGCCCGTTCGACGCCCGGCGCACCCGCCCACCCGGGTGGACGCGTCAGACCCGCACACCCGCTGGACGCGTCCCCCCCCGCACGCCCCGGTGGACGCGTACGCCTCAGTGGTGGACCGGCTCCGCCGCGCGGAGGAAGTCGGTCAGCAGCGTGCCGATCTCCGCCGGGCGCTCCAGGCCCGGCAGGTGGCCGGCCCAGGGGAGCTCCACGTGGCGGGCGCCGGGGACGCGCTCGGCCACGCTCCGCGCGATCTGCCGGAAGTCCGCCAGGTCGTGGGCGCCGGAGACGGCCAGGCACGGCGCGTCGACCAGCGACAGGTCCACCTCACGCCGGTCCGGGGAGAACTCCTCCGCCGCGGCCGACTGCACCTCGAACGCGTGGCGCTGCATGGCCCGCACCCGCCCCCGGACGTCCTCGTCCGCCTCCGGGCCGAGCCAGGTCGCCACGTTGAGCTCCACGGCCCCGGCGAGGTCCCCGGCCTCGAACAGGGCCTCCTCGCGCTCGTCGAAGGCGAGCAGTTCCGCTCCCGGTTCGTGACCGGGCAGGGCGGAGCAGAGCAGCACCAGCGCCGAGACCGCGTCGCGGCGGTGCGCGGCGACCTCCAGGGCGACCTTCCCGCCGTACGACGCCCCGACCAGCGCGGCCCGTTCGACCCCCAAGTGGTCCAGCAGCGCTTCGACGTCCGCCGCGTCGCCGTAGGGGCCGTCGGCGACGGGGGAGTCACCGAAGCCGCGGAAGTCGCACCGGACCACCCGGTAGCCGGCGTCGGTCAGCACCGGCACCTGCGGGTCCCACATGCGCCGGTCGCACACCGAGGAGTGCAGCAGGAGGACGACGGGGCCGGGGCCTTGACCTGAGACATCATGAGAAAGGGGCATCCGGGGGACTGTAGCCGAGGTCCCGCCGGCGCCCCACCCCTTTCCGGCGGGGCCGGGGGGGGGGGGGGGGGGGGCGCCCCCCCCCCCCCCCCCCCCCCCCCCCGCCCGGGGCCCCCCCCCCCCCCCCGCCCCCCCCCCCCCGGG
>NZ_JBIBSF010000001.1:104746-322543 GCF_043077165.1 Streptomyces kanasensis | reverse complement strand
GGGCCTGGACTTGATAATACATGTTAAGGGGGCTGCGGGGGGAGTGTCGCGGTGGCCCCGCGGGCCCCCCCCCCCCCCCCGGGGGGGCGGGGGGGCGGGGGGGGGGCCGCCCGGCCCGCCCCCGCCCCCCCGACCGAGGCGTGGCACGCCTCCCGGTCAGCGCCTCCACCAGGCGTCGGCGGTGCTGCGCAGCGTGTTGGTGCCGCAGTGCACCTCGCCCATGCCGAGGTGGTAGGTGTACCAGTCGTCGATGTACGACACCCGCATCCCCGCCGTCGTGTAGGCGGCGGTCACCGCGTCGGTGAAGACGTCCTTGCCGCCGATGACCGGGCCCCACTGGCGCGGTGCCAGGTAGCGGTCCCGGGCGAGCAGGATGCCGTTGACGGCGCCGGGCACGTACGCGCTGGTCATGACGGTCTCCGCGGTACCGGCGCGGTCCGTGCGGCGCGTCAGCTCCCGCTGCTGCCCGTACTCGCTGACCGCCTCGGGCACCTGGCCGGCTCCCAGCCGCGTCAGCCGCGGGACCCGGTCCCCGCGCTCGGCCTCCTCGGTGCCGCGCGTGTACAGGGCCGGCACGCGGACGACCTCGGCGTCCGTCACGCCCGTCTCGCGCTGCAGGACGGCGAGGTTGGCCCTGATCCGCTGGGCGGCCATGGTGTTGTCCGCGACGAGCCACCGGGAGGCAAGGGCCTGGTCGATGGTCTCCTTGGGCGCGGGCGTGTCCTTCGTCCCCGGCACCGAGAACATCCGCACCTTGCCGTGCCCGGCCTTCTGCGCGTCACGCAGCAGCTTCAGCCCCGCCTCGGGGTCGGCGATGCCGATCTTCCACCCGCGCGGGGTGTCGGCGGGCAGGAACTGCACGAACTCGTCGACGTGGCCGACGTGCAGCCACGACGTGTCCAGCAGCAGCGGGTCCTGCATGCCCTGGGAGGCCAGCAGCGTCCGCATGGCCTGTGCGGGCTTGGAGCCGTAGTCCTTGCGCTCACCCATGATGATGCGCCCGGCGGGGAAGGAACGGCCGCCGTGGGTGTACGGCGGGACGGTCTCGAGGTTCCCCATGGAGTTGAGGGTCCACTCCTCGGACTCGCGGACCCCGGACACCTGCACCACGCCGACGCCGCGGCCGCGCAGCTTCTCGAACAGCTCGCGGCCCGACTCCCGGTCCGGCTGCGCCGAGCGCAGCATGACGCGGATGACCTGCCGCCGGCCGTCGACGGCGGGCATGCTCACGTACCCGGGCTCGACGAAGTCCTGTGCCCACACGTCCTGGTACTTGTCGAACGTGAGGAGCGGCGGGGTGATCCCGGCGGACTTCACCTCCTGGGCCAGCCCGGCGACGAACGCCTGCTGGCGGCGCGCGTAGTCGTCCTTGCCGGGCACCTTCGTCACCATCAGCTGCTGGGCGGCCTGGAGGTGGTGGTGGGTCAGCAGCGGCGCGACGCGCAGGGTGACGTCGTCGGTCGTGGTCCGCCCGCCGGGCACCGTCACCGTCAGGCGCAGCACGGCGCGCCCGCCCCACGCCTTCGCGTCGCGGACGACGTCGGTGGCCTCCGCGCCGAACTCCACCCCGGCGCGCAGCTCGGCGGCGGTCAGCCGGGTCTTGCCGGTGACGAGGGCCCACCCGGAGGTCCGCTTGACGAAGACCCGGGTGTTCTTGGCGCCGGCCCGGAGGGTCAGGGTGCCGGTCGCGGTCGCGGGGAGGTTCGCCATGGGGACGGAGCGGACCCGTGCCAGGTCGGAGGCGTCGGCACCGCCGTTGACGACCGCGTCGGCCGCGTCGTTGCAGGCGGCGAGCGCGGCGTCGGACAGGGGCCGGCCACCGGGGCCCGCGGCGGGGCAGCGCTTGGTGTCGTCGTCGATGTTGGGGAGGAACACGGCGCCGCGGTCGGCGGTCCACCCGTCCTCGCCGGCCGTGTCGGTCGTCCCGGTGACGTCGACGCGGCCGTCCCGGTCCACGTCCGCCCGCAGGTCCACCGGGGGCGGAACCGGTGCGGCGAAAGCCGGTGTCGTGGGCGCCAGTACGGCACCTATTGCGGTCAGGGCGAGGGTCACTCGTCTCGCGTTGCTCGTAACCACCGTGCGTCCCATCGTGAAAGTGGCGGTCTGACGACCAGCAAGAGTCGATGGGGACGCGTCGCGTTGCCTGTGCCGCGGTTTTCGCCGACCGTTGGCCGGTTGGCGAGGGGTGGTGCTGCGGGTGCGCCGGGCCGTCCGGGCCGTCCCGGGCCGTTCGAGCGGTCCGGGCACTCGGTCGGTGCGGCGCGGTCGGTGCGGCGCGCGGGACGGCACCGGCGCGGTGCGTGCCCCCGACGCCCGTGGCCGGGGGCACGCCCGGGTCAGGCGACCCGGAGCTCACACTTGCGGTAGACGCGGATGCGGCCGTGCACGGTCACCGGCGGCAGGTCCGCGAACGTCAGGCACCGGGCCCGCTGGCCCAGGCTCACCGCTCGTATGTCGATGACGGGCCGCCCCACGTGGTCGGAGAAGGGGACGACGTCCCCCAGGCGCAGTTCCCACGGGTGCACGTCCACCGCCACCGTGTTCACGGGCGGGCGCGGCAGCCCCGCGCTGAGGGCGGGGGCCTCCCAGAAGGGCGATTCGTTTCTGCTTTGAACGATCCATGAGGGTCTCACCCCGCAGGACTACCCACCGCGCCACGCGAAGGCGCCCCGGGGAACGTGACGGGAGGTGTGCGCCCCGGGCGCGCGGGCATCCACCACGCGCCCCGCCCCCCACACCGTATCGGTCACAAGACCTTCACAGACTTGCGGCCATGGCCGCGGGGACCCCGGCAACCCGGACTACACCACCCATTTCCTTCCGGGAGACGCCGTGTTCCTCTTTGGCATCCTGCTGCCGCCCTTCCTCCTCCTCGCCGTCGTGCTGCTCGGTCGGTACGAGGACCGCATACTCGCCCCGCCGGCCCCGTCGGCGCGGCCGGCACCGCCCGCCCAGCCGCGGCACGCCCGCCGTGGTCACCTGCGCCTCGTCCACTCGCGGGAGCCGGGCGCGGCGCGTTCCCGCGGTCACGGCCGTCACGCCGCCTGACCCGGGCGGGCGTTTGTCACGGGTTCCCCGCGGACGACCGTCCACCGGCCGCCGCCGCACCCCGAGTGCCCCCTCCGCACGACCGCGAGCAGTGCCCCTTCTCGCGGTCGTGCGGAGGGGGCACCGCTGCGTCACCCCCCCCCGCTGCCCGCTGCCCTGCTGCCCCCGGTGCGGGAGCGCCGTGGGCCGATGGACGCCCTCGGACCGGTGCGATCCGCCTTCCTTCCCGCGACGCTCCGGCCGGCCGGAGCGGGCCGCCGTCGGAACCCTCCGCCCGGCTCCGGTGTCCGGTGGCCGAGGGGGCACATCGGCCACCGGGCTCCCGGCGGGGGGCCGGGCGTGGAGATCGCCGGACTCCGGTTGGGGAAAGCGTCGTTCCCCGCAAGCGTCGTCCCCGGCACCCGGCGGACGCGTCACCGTACGGCCCGACCCGCTCGCCCCCGAGCGGTGCCGGCACGTGCGGCCCGGCCGGGTCGACACGCTGCACGCCGGCCGGTCGCCGGCCGGGACGGCGGTCATCCCGGAAGTGCGTCCCCCAGCACGGCTGATCCACCACTCCGACCCCATCCGCCGCACACGGACCAGGGATCCGCGGTCGGTCTCCCGCGGTGGTGGAGGCGGGGGAACGGCCACCGTCCGAAGCGCCGCGAGGGGTCCGCACCGGACCGGCGGGAGGCATTGTCCCATGTCCGGACGGTCGTGTAAGCGAGGGTTCAACAACCTGTGAGCGGCGTCCTATGCTCGGAGGAACGGGGTCACGAACCCCGGGCGACCGCGCCCGGAGTCGTGTACGCGCCGGCAGGCCGCACGGTGCTCCACTGCGTACGGAAGGGGGCGGCCCTGAAGTCGGCGAAGGAACTCGACGTCGCGTTGGACCGCGACGTGTTCATGCGTGGCCTCATCCGGGAACTGGCGAGTTCCCTGGAGTCCGTCGTCGGGCTCGAGGAGGCGTCGGGCTACATCAGCCTGGTCGGCCAGTCGGTCGGCTCGCACATCAACGAGGCGTACACCACGGCCCTCGAGGTGCCGCGACTCACCCGTGAGCAGGTCGCCGACGTGCTGGTCGACCTCAAACTCCGCATCAAGGGCGACTTCTTCGTCATCTCCCAGGACGACGAGAAGATCGTCCTCGGCAGCCGTAGCTGCCCCTTCGCGGAGAAGGTGCTCGGCCGCGAGTCCATGTGCATGATGACGTCCAACATCTTCGGCACCATCGCCGCGCAGAACCTCGGTTACGCGCGGGTCGACCTGGAGGAGACCATCGCCCGCGGCAGCTCCGGCTGCCGCGTGGTCGTGCACCTGCGGCCCGACCTCGACGTGCTGGACGAACCCGGCCGTGAGTACTTCGGCGACGCGCGGACGCCCACGGCGGACGGCGACGCGGGGGTGGCCGGGGTGGCCGGGACGTCCGTAACCACCGGGACGACCGGCACGGCCGGTGAGCCCGGGGCCCCCAGTGCGGCGGCGCCCGCCACCGGTGAACCGGGTGCGAGCGGTGAGCCCGGTGCACCGGGAAGGACCTGCACCGGCCGAGCGGCCCCCACGACGACGGGCGGATGAGATGGACCTGTCCGTCTTCCACGCCGTCGCCCGGCCCCTGCCCCACGCCGTCATGGTGTGCACCGCCTCGGGACGGATCCTCGCCGCCAACGCCGCGACCCACCGCACGGTCGGCGGCATGCGCCCCGGAGCACAGCTGCTGGAGCTGGTGACCGACGCCGACGAGGTGGCCGGGCGGCTGCGGCAGTGGCTGCGCAGCGGATCCCCGCTGCCCGGTGTCATGACGGTGCGCGACGGCAAGGGGCCGCCCGTGCGCCTGCGGTGCCACGGCGCCCGCGCCGCCTGGTGGCGCGGCGAGGAACCAGCGGTCCAGATCCACCTGGCGCGCCTCGACGTCAGCGACCGGTTCGTGGCCCTCAGCCAACGGGTCCACCTCATGGACCGGCAACTGGCCTACCGGCACGCGATCGCCGAGGAGCGGGACCGGCTGCTGCGCGCCGAGACCGCGGCCCGCGCCCGCATGCAGCGCCTGTACCGGCTCACCGCCGCACTCGCGGCCAGCGGGAACCTCACCGACGTCTGCGACGCGGTCCACCGCTGCGCACCGGCCGCGCTCGACGCGGTGGAGGTGACCCTGGAGCTCCACGTGCGGCGCGTCGTGCCGTCCCTGGGCCCCACCGACACCCTCCCGAACCCGGCGACCCCCTGGATCGACCTCGACGAGCGGTCCGGCGCCCCGCCGCGCGCACCGTTGCCCGCGACGGGACGGCGCGTCCCCCTGGAGACGGAGGGCATCCACCTGGGGAGCCTCGCGGTCCACCACGCGCCCGACGCCGAACCCGACGTCGAGCACAGCGTCGCGATCGCCCAGCAGATCGCCCAAGCCGTCCGCCGCGCGGGCCTCTTCGAGCACGAGCACCGCCTCGCCGAGAGGCTCCAGCGCAGCCTGCTGCCCCGCCTGCCGCACGTCCCCGACCTCGACATCGCCAGCGGCTACGCCCCCGGCACGCACATGGTCGACGTCGGCGGGGACTGGTACGACGTCCACCTCCTCGACGACGACACCGTCGGCTTCACCATCGGCGACGTCGCCGGCCACGGCATCGCCGAAGCCACCGCGATGGCGCAGATCAACACCGTGCTGCGCAGCATCGCCCGCCGCCACGGCGAACACCCGCCGACGATCATGGCGGAGCTCAACGACTTCCTCGGCACCTACCACGAGGGCCGCATGGCGACCGCCTGCTACGCCGCCTACCACCGTCCCACCCGTACGCTGCGCTACACCAAGGCGGGCCATCCGCCGCCCCTGCTGATCGGCGCGGACGGCACCACCCAGTACTTGGAGGGGGCGTTGGCCCCGCCGCTCGGCCCCGTGCCGTACACGGAGTACCCGCAGGCCGAGATCGCCATCCCGGCCGACGCCACGCTGCTCTTCTACACCGACGGCCTCATCGAACGGCGCGGCGAGAGCCTCGACGTGGGGCTCGAACGCCTCGCCCGGACCGCCCGCACGACCGCCGGTCTCGACGCCCGGGGCACCTGCGACCTCCTCCTCCACCAGCAGCCCGACTCGGACATGCCCGACGACCGGGCGCTGCTGACCGTCCGCTTCCCGCCCGGCCCGGACGGTCCGCCCGGGTCCCCCGGCCCGGACGGTCCGGCGTGAGTCGGGGGCCGGGACGGCCGCAGCGGGGCCGCGCGGACGCGGCCCCCACCGCACGCTCAGGAGGTGAGCAGGGGTGGCGCACACGCCGGGTCGAGGCGAAGGCGCGCGAGCTGGCGGTCGACGAGCGTCCAGGCGTGCCAGCCGGCCGGTTCGAAGGCGAGCTGCGGGTCGGTGTGCCACTCGTCGCCGAGCCCCGTCGCGAGCTTCCGGGGCGCCGCCAGGCCGGGGCCCAGCAGGAAGACGTTCCCGCCGTCGAAGTACGTCGAGGTGACCACCTGGCCCTGGTGGACCTCGATCTCGCCGTAGCCGGACAGGGCGCCGTGGCGCAGGACCTGACGGGTTTTCAGGTCCATGACGAACCAGCCGGCGTTGCGCTTGAGGACCCCGTACAGCAGGCCGTCGTGGACCTTGACGTCCTGCAGCGTCCGGTTGTCCGGCAGCGGCTCGGTCTCCCAGAGCACCTTCTCGGTGGCCAGGTCGAAGGCGGCGACGGCGGCCGTGCTCCGGGTGGCGACGGCCGTACCGCCGCCGAGGACGTCACCGCCGACGTACACGACGCCGTTCGGGCCCGCGCTCAGCGTGGTCAGCCCCTGGTCGCGGATGACGTCGACGAACACCTTCATCGTGCGCGCCACGGGGTCGATGACGGTCAGCGCGCCCTTCAGGTTAGGGCCGGGCGGCACGGACGCGACCAGCAGCTTGCCGGTGGCGGGGTCGTACTCCATGTCCCAGGGGCGCTGCTGCCCGTGTCCCAGCGCGCCGAGGGACCGCACCCGGTCGTCGTCGCGCGGGTCGATCTCCAGGATCTCGCCGCTGGGGTACAGGGCCGCGTAGATCCGGTCGCCGACGCGGGCCATGGCCTTCGGCTCGCCCGGCACCCAGATGCGGCGGGACGTGCGGGTGGCCGGGTCGTGGACGGTGATCCCGAAGTGGCCGCCCACCCAGACGGTGCCGTCGGTGTGGAGCAGGACGGAGTGGGGGCGCTCGGCGCCCACGGTGAGGCCGGCCGCGACCAGGTCGGTGTGCGCCGACCTGCCGGTCGTCAGGTCCATCGTCCACACCCCGCCGCTGCCGGCGAAGCCGGTGAGGGTGGTGCCGTCGACGGCGAGGTGCCGGGTCTCGTCCTGCGGCTTGCCGGTGCCCACGAGCGTCGGCGCCGCGTCACCGGTGCGGTAGGAGAAGACGTGACCGGCGGGACGGGTGGAGACGTACGCGGTGTAGTCCGGCGCCACCCCGATCGAGTCCGCCGAGTTGCGGCCGAGCGACACCTTGCGCACGTCGCTGCCGTCGGTCTTCATGTCGTACAGGGTGGAGCCGCTGCCGGCGCGCAGCCGGGTGCGACCGACGGAGACGGTGGAGAACCCGGTGTCGCCCTGTGCCAGCAGGCGCACCGCGCCGGTGGACCGGTTGACGGCGAGCAGCTGCTTCGTGTCGAGGAGCCCGGCGTAGACGTGGGTCGCGTCGGCGGCCACCGCGCGCACGTGGTGCTCGCCGGTCGCGAGGGACCAGCTCTTGGCGGCCCCGTCGGCGGGGTCGTACTCCCACACCCGCCCGTCGGGGTTGGTGCCGGCGTAGATCTTCCCGTCCGGCGCCGCGGCGAGGCTCCAGATGGTGCCCCTCGCCCCGCCGAGCGTCTTCAGGTACTGCGCCTTGCCCGTCGCCGGGTCGAAGCGGTAGAGGAGCGGTGCCGGGTAGGTGCCGACGTAGATCTTGCCGCCGGAGACGACGGTGGCCCACGCGCCCTCGGGGGCGACGGTGCCCGGCCAGTCGGTGAGGGGCACCTGGCGCACGATCTTCTTCGTCGCGAGGTCGTACTCGGCGAGGATCGGCGGGGTCTGACCGCGGGTCACCACGTAGCCGCGTCCCTCGTGCACGACGGCGCCGACTATCGCCCCGGAGACCGAGGCCGCGCCGAAGCGTTCCACCCCCGTTCCGGCGCAGTCGGCGGCGGCTGCCGCGTGCGCGGGCGCCATCGGCGAGACGACCGCGAGCAGTGCCGCGAGGAACGGCACGAGCCAGCGGAGTTTCCGAGGTTTCACAGGTCCTCCAGGAGAAGTCGTCAGGGAGGGGCGTCGGCGCCGGGGGCGGATGTGCGGCCGCGGACCCGGGCCGGTGGCGCTGCCGCGCCGTCACCCCCGCCCCCATTGTGGCGATCATGCCGGGGGCCACCCCCCGTCGCCCCCGCCGCCCCGTCCGCCGGCGCGGGGAACGGACGGGCTCCGACGGGCCGTTCGGGGTCTCGGACGCGGCGGTGCGGGGCGGCTATAGAGTCGACCCATGGCCTTAGACAACCCGTCGGTGACCGCGCCGGGAACTTCCGTCACGTTCATCAACGTCTTCGAGATAACAGCCGAGCACCTGGACGCCTTCGTCGCCCGCTGGGAGGAACGGGCGGCGCTCATGAGTGCCAAGCCGGGGTTCCTCGACTCCCGCCTGCACCGGGCACGTTCGTCGGAGAACCGCTTCCAACTGGTCAACGTGGCGCATTGGGAGAGCCAGGAGGCGTGGGAGGCGGCCACCGCCGACACGCTCTTCAGGGAGCGCACCGAAGCCGCGCGTGACGACGCGACGACCCCCATCACGTCGAGCGCGGGTCTGTACGACGTCGCCGTCGAGTTCCGCACCGTCACGTCACCACCGGACGACCGGACCGGTACGACGGGCGCGACCTGACCGACTCCCGGCCGGCCCCTGACCGGCAGGGTCCGATGCGGCCGACACGACCCGATCGTCGGTCCGCGCGGACGGGGGTGCCGCCGTGGGGGAGCGGCGGCGTGGCAGCGGGCGCGGCGGCCGGGCGGCGACGGGCCGGGGCACGACCGTCGCCGCCCGGCCGCCCGGCCGCCCGGCCGTCGGCCGGGAGCCGAGGGCGGGGTCACGGGTGGGCGACGCGGCGCAGGGCCCCTGAGATGAGCGTATTGTCCTGGTATGGGTGACGGGTGCACCACCCGGTCCGGTACGGGTCGCCGGGGCGACGCCGCGCCCCGGCCGGTCGCGCGGCCCGCCGGGCGCCACCGCGTGCCGGTCCCCGCCGGAGCCGCAGGGGGCCGTGGTGACCCCGCGCGATGAGGAGCCCGTCGGCACCGGCCGGCTCGACACGGCGCTCGCCGACACCGTACGGCGCACCGGCGCCTCCGCCGGGGGCGTCTACCTCCTCGACGAGCCTGCCCAGGCGCTGGACCTGGCGGTGATGTGCGGCGTACCCGCGGAGGTGGCACTGCCGTGGGGCCGGATGGCCGTGGCCGCCCCGTTCCCCGTCGCCGACGCCGTTCGGGAGGACCGCCTGGTCTGGGTGGCCTCCCAGGACGACATGGCCCGCGCCTACCCCCGTGCCGCCGCGGGCCTGCCGTACCGGTTCGCGCTGGCGGCGGCTCCGCTGCCCGGCCGGGCCCGCTGCTGGGGCGCCCTGCTCCTGCTGTGGCCGGCGAGCCACCCGGAGGCCGCCACGCGCCGCGAGCAGGGGCACATCACAGCCGCCGCCCGGCGTATCGCCCGCACCCTCGACGAGGCACCCGTCCCGGCCGCCGCGCCCGCCCGCCCTCGCCTCATCCCGCTCACCGCCGACCGCGCGGCCGACCCGTCGCACCACGCCGCCGCCGACTACGTCGAACGCCTGCCGGAAGGGGCCGTGGCGCTCGATCTGGAGGGGCGGATCACCTTCCTCGACTCGACCGCCGCGGCGCTCCTCGGCCGCGGGGCCGACCGGCTGCGGGGCACCCGCCCCTGGCAGTCGCTGCCCTGGCTCGACGCCCCCTTCGTGGAGGACCACTACCGCACCGCCGTGATCAGCCGCGACCCCGTGGCCTTCACCGCCCTGCGTCCTCCGGGCACGTACCTGCGCTTCGAGCTCCACCCGGACGCGAGCGGCATCAGCGTCCGCGTCACCCGCGCCACCCCGCCCGACGGCCCCGAGCCCGTGCCGCCCGGCCCGGCCCCGGCCCGTGGTTCCGCGCCCGAGCCGACCGCGCCCGAGCCGACCGCGCCCGAGCCGACCGCTCCCGAGCCGACCACTCCGGCGCCCGCCGGCACCGCCGGTCCCGCGCCGCCCGGCACCGTCCCCGCCAGTACCTCGGCGTCGGACGCCGCCCATGTCGGTCGGCTGTACCAGCTGCTGCACCTGGCGGCCGCCCTGACCGAGACCGTCGCCGTCCGCGACGTCGTCGACCTCGTCGCCCAGCAGATCCTGCCCGCGTTCGACGCCGACGGCCTGGTGCTGTCCGCCGCCGACGCCGGCCGGCTGCGGATCACCGGCCACCACGGCTACGACCCCCAGGTGATCGAGCGCCTCGACGGGCTGCCGCTCGACACCGACCTCACCCCGGCCGGGGACGTCCTCGCCACCGGCGTCCCCTCCTTCTTCGCCGACCCCACGGAGATGGCGCGCGGCTACCCGAAGGCCCCGAAGATCAGCGGGAAGCAGGCGTGGGCCTTCCTCCCGCTCGTCATCTCGGGTCGCCCGGTGGGCTGCTGCATCCTCTCCTACGACCACCCGCGCCCCTTCACCGCCGACGAGCGGGCCGTGCTCACCTCGCTGGCCGGCCTGATCGCCCAAGCCCTGGACCGCGCCCGCCTGTACGACGCCGTGCACGACCTCGCACACGGCCTCCAGCAGGCGCTGCTCCCGCGGAGCCTGCCCACGGTGGCGGGCCTGCGGATCGCCGCCCGCTACCTCCCGGCGAGCCACGGCATGAACGTCGGCGGCGACTTCTACGACGTCATCCGCATCGACCCCACCACGGTCGCGGCCGTCATCGGTGACGTCCAGGGCCACAACGTGGCCGCGGCGGCGCTCATGGGGCAGGTGCGCACGGCCATCCACGCCACCGCCGGCGCCGCCCCCGGCGAGGTCCTCGCGCGGACGAACCGCGTCCTCGCCGACCTGGAGACCGACCTGCTGGTGTCCTGCCTCTACATGCACATCGACCTCGCCCGGGGCCGGGCCGCCCTGGCGGGCGCGGGCCACCCGCCGCCGCTGCTGTACCGGCCGGGGCGGCCGCCGGGACCGCTGCCCCTCGACCCGGCCCCGCTGCTCGGCGTCGACGTCGACCTCTCCTTCAGCGTCACCGACCTGCTGCTCACGCCCGGCACGACGCTCGCCCTCTACACCGACGGGCTGACCGAGGTCCCCGGCGCCGATCCCGAGCGCATCACCGCCGACCTCGCCCGGTACCTGGCCGCACACGCGTCCCAGGACCCCGGCCTCCTCGCCGACGGCCTCATCCGCCACGCCTGGAGGTCGAGCCGGTACACCGACGACATCGCCATGCTCCTGCTCCGGGCGGAACCGCAGGACCCCTGACGTCCGCCGGGGAAGGCGCGAGCCCGGGAGACCGGCGGTTCGGGCGGACCGGGCCCGGCGGGAAGCCGGCGGGCCCGGGACGGAAGGTGGCCCCGCCACCGGGACAGGAAGGGGTGGCGGGGCCAGGTGCCCGGACGCGCGGCCGGGGGGAGTCGCGCCGGCTCGGGTCCCCGTCCGGATACCCCGCCCCTCCGGGGTCATGCCGGGCCGTTCCGGCGTGTGTCCGGGGCGCGTCGCGCACGCACGGCCGAGGCGCCCCGACCCTGCGGAACGACCCGTCCGGGGGCCGGCGCCGGGCCCGGACGGCCCGCGGCCCGGTCACCTGGCGCGGCACTCGAACGGATCCGGCCCCGGCCGGCCCCGCAGCGCCGCGGGCCTGGCCCGGGGCCCGGGCCGAGTCGCGGCGCCGGTCCGGCACCCGACCCCGGCGCCGGTCCGGCATCCGGCCCCGCGCCCGGTCCGGCATCCGGTCCGGCAGCCGGCTCCGCGCCCGGACGGCACGCGGCCCGGGCCGGGGCGGCCGGGGCCCAGGCCCGGCCCGGGTAGCCGGGGCGGTGCCCTGGTCAGCCCCGTCGGAGCCCGCCGCGCCGCAGTTCGTAGCGGACGACCCCGTCGCCGGACCCGACCGGCCGGAAACCGGCCCGCCCGACGACCGTGTGCGAGGCGGCGTTGCCGTGCTCGACGGTGGCGCGCAGCAGCCTCGCCTCCGGCCGGGAGAACGCCCACGCGGCGAGCGCGCGCAGCGCCTCCGTGGCGTGGCCGCGGCCGCGTGCCGACTCCACGACGTCGTACCCGATCTCCACCGCGCCGTCCGTGTCCGGCGCGGCGTGGAAGCCGATGCCGCCCACCGCGCGCCGGTCGGAGGCGCGGACGATGACGTACACGCCCCAGCCCGGCCGGTACGCGCCCACCTCGTGCGCCTGCTCGACCAGGCCCCCGGCGAACCGGGTGCCCTCCGCGGGCCCTCCGGCTGCCCAGGCGAAACCGCCCTCCCCGCCGTCGTGCAGGTCCGCGGCGAGGTCCGGTGACAGCTCGCACAGGACGAGCCGTCCCGAGCGGATCGGGTCGGCGTACCAGCGCCAGGCCCGCAGTCCGGGCAGATCGTCGAGCCCGCCGCGGCCGGTGGCCCACAGCAGCGTCCGCCACGGGTCGTGGTCGCGCGGCGCCTGCGGGAAGAGGCGCTCCACGGCGCGGGCGCACAACGGTCCGGGCGGCCGCCAGTCCGGGGCGCCCAGGGCCGCGACGACGTCCCGGGTGTGCACCAGCGCCTCCACGACGCCCATCGCCGCGAAGCCGTCGCCGTCCGCGTGGCCGTACGGGTGCCAGGCGCGCAGGTCCCGGGGTGCCCGGAACACCGCCGCGGCCAGCAGCCCGCCCGTCGCCTCCACCAGGCGCACCAGCCCGTCCGGGGTGGCACCCGGCTCGGGCACGACCTCGAACGGCACGTACCCCTGCGCCACGCGACCCGCCACCTGGGCGGCGTACCCCGCGAAGCCCTGCGCGAGGTGCACCACCGCGTCGCGGCAGCTCCACTCCGACCCCGCGGCCGGCACGGACCAGTCCCGGTCCGCCACCTCACGCAGCGCGGCGGTGGCGAGACCGACCGCCGCGTCGACGTCCTGCGCACCCGTCGTCCCCATGACGGCCAGCCTAGGGTGACTCCGCCGGTCAGGTCGGGTCCGCCCCCACCTGGCCCCGCCGGCTCCGAATGGCCCGGGAAGACGGCGCCCCCATGTCCCGCGGAGGCGGACCACCGGCCGCGTACCGTCCGTGCCGTGCCGGACGTCCTGCCACCCCGCGGGCCCCAACCAGCCCTTCGTGCCGTCCAGTTGACTGACTCCCTCGGTGATGGCGCCCACTCCGTCACCTCCGCCCTGTACTTCACCCACGTCGTCGGACCCGCCGGGAGCCGTCGCCCGCGCACGCCGTCACCGCGTCGCCGGCCGCCGCCGCACCGTGACCGGGACGGCGGCGGCCCTGAGGGCGGGCGGTCGGGTCACGCCTGATGCAGCAGCGCCTCCGGGTCCGTCTCCTGCGGGCCCGTCGGCCGCAGGCACTCGATGAGGTAGTCGCCGGTCTCCGGGTCGAGGGTCACCCCGTGCGTCTCGCTGCGGAAACCGGGGAAGCGTCGGTCGAACGTCTCCAGCGCGGTGAGGTACCGCAGCAGCGGCCCGTCGGGCGCGCGGACGCCCTCACCCGGCATGAGCACGGGGATGCCGGGCGGGGTGACGGTGACCATGGCGGCGGCCACCTGCCCCGCCGCGTCCGCGAGGCGTACCCGGTGCGTGCCGCCGCGGATCAGTCGCTGGTAGCACCGCTGCGGCGGGGCGACCGGCTCGGGGAGCTCCCGGAAGGCGTTGTCGAGCAGGTCCACGAGGCTGGCGGAGCGCAGGTGGTCGTGCATGTCCTGGCACAGCGCGCGCAGGGTCTGGCCGGCGTAGCGGTGCGGGTGCTCGGCCACCAGCGCGGGCAGGACGCGGTCGATGGGCGCGTCGGTGTCGAAGAGGGACTTGAAGTCCGTCAGCGCGTCGAGGAGGGTGCCCCACTTGCCCTTCGTGATGCCCATGGAGAACAGGACGAGCGTGGTGTAGCTGTCGGTCTTCTCCACGACGATGTTGCGGGTGGCCAGGTAGGCGGTGAGCACCCGCGCCGGGATGCCCCACTCGGCCGTCCCGCCGGTGGCGTCGATGCCCGGGCAGGTCAGGGTGACCTTGATCGGATCGAGCATGCAGTACCCGTCGGTCAGCCCCGGGAAGCCGTGCCAGTCGGCGTCGGGCTCCAGGTGCCAGCAGGAGGGCTCGGTGCGCAGCAGATCGGCCGGGGCCTCGTCGAACGGCAGCCGCTCACCGGTGCCCGGGTCGGTGACGGCCGGGGGCTGCCACACGCCGAAGAACCACGGCGGCCGGTCGCCGGCGTCCTCGATGCGGCGCCGGATGCGCACCATCTCCTGGCGGAAGCGGACGGCCTCCGTCACCGCCTCGTCGATCAGCCAGTGGCCCTGCGGCCCGTCCATCATCGCGGTCGCCACGTCCAGCGAGGCGATCATCGGGTAGAGCGGCGAGGTGGTGCCGTGCATCATCAGCGCCTCGTTGAACCGCTCGTGCTCGACGGGCGCCCTCGGGGCGGGCCTGACGTGCACCATCGCGCTCTGCGAGAGCGCCGCCAGCAGCTTGTGGGTGGACTGGGTCGAGAAGACCGTCGGCCGGTCGGGGCCGGGGAAGGCGTCCTCGTCCACGGACATCCCGTACCGGCCCGCGTAGAGCGGGTGGAAGCGGGCGTACGCGAACCACGCCTCGTCGAAGTGCAGCCGGGGGGTGCTCGCGGCGAACGCCAGTGCCGCCGTGGGGGCGTCGTAGCACAGGCCGTCGTAGGTGGAGTTGGTGAACACCGCGTACTGGGCCCGCGCCGACACCGCCTCGGCGGTCAACGGGTTGGCGGCGATCCGGGCCGCGACCGACTCCGCGTCCAGTTCCGCCGGCGGCAGCGGCCCGGCCAGGCCGTAGCCGTTGCGGGTGGGGACGAGGTAGACCGGGCGCGCGCCGGAGACGACCAGCCCGTGCAGCACCGACTTGTGGCAGTTGCGGTCCACCAGCGCGATCTCGTCGCGGGTGGCGCTGAAGTGGCCGACGACGCGGTTGCAGGTGGAGTCCCCGTGCAGCACGAAATAGGTGAGGTCGGCGCCGAAGACCCGGGCGGCGTTCCGTTCGGCGGCGCCGATCGGCCCGCTGTGCTCGAACAGCGAGCCGAGCGCCTCGACGGAGATCGACAGGTCGCTGCGCAGCAGCCGCTCCCCGAAGTAGTCGTGGAACGCCCGGCCGACGGGCGACTTCAGCAGGGCGACCCCGCCGGAGTGCGCCGGCGTGTGCCAGGAGTACTCGTGCGCGTCGTCGAAGCGGCGCAGCGCCCGGAAGAAGGGCGGCAGGATCGCCTCCCGGTACGTCCGGGCGGCGGAGGCGATCCTGCCGCCGATGAACCCCGGGGTGTCCTCCAGCGGCCACACGTACCCGACGACCGACTCGGACACCCACAGCGGCAGGTCGCGCACGCCGTCGCCGTCCATGACGAGGAACACCGGCAGGTCCCGGTAGCGCCGGCCGAGGGAGCGCAGCACCGCCGCACCGCCCGGTTCGCCGTTCGCGCCGGGCCGGCCGGGCAGCTCCCACGCGACCATCGCCGCCGTCAGCCCGGCCTCCGTGCGCAGGACCGCCTCCGCGTCGGGCACGTCGACCGCCCACCGGACGTCGAAGCCCCGTTCCTCGATCGCCTCGCGGATGCGGACCATCTGCTTGGCCCCGGCACCTTCGTCCTTGTGATGCTCCCGTACCGCCACCAGAACTCGACTGTCCGCCATGCGGCTCCCTTCCCGGGCGGCCCGTGCCGCCGCGGCCCAGTCTGGGCAGCCGACCGCCGCGCACGGGCCCGACGGGGCGGGAGTCACCCGCAGGGTGGAACGGATCGCCCCCACTTCCCCTCCGCAGGGGCCGGCCGTGGCCACGGCCGGTGCCGGGCTCCGCGCGCCGGTGGATCAACCACGTCGTCCCCGCCCGGCGTCCCTCCTCCCACAGGGGGCACGACCTGCCCCCGGCGACCGGGGAGGCCCCCATGAAGCAGTGGTCCGTACGTACCGCCTCGTCAGCCCTGGCCCTTTCGGTGATCGTGGGGTGCGCCACGCTCGCGCCGACCGCGCAGGCCGTGCCTCCGGGCCACGGCCACGAAGCGACCCGGCGGGCGCTGGAGGCGCTGGTCGAGGAGGGCGGACTGCCCGGGGCGGCAGCCGAGGTACGGGACGGCGGCCGGCGGTGGTCCGCCACGGCCGGCCACGCCGACACGGCCACGGGCCGCCCGCGCACGACCCGCGACCACTTCCGCGGGGCCAGCATCACCAAGACGTTCATCGCGACCGTCCTGCTCCAACTGGAGGCGGAGGGCAGGCTGAGCCTGGACGACACCGTCGAGGAGTGGCTGCCCGGCCTGCTGCACGGCAACGGCTACGACGGCTCCGAGGTGACGTTGCGCCGACTCCTGGACCACACGAGCGGCATCGCCAACCACACGCAGGACGAGGCGTTCCTGCACGACGCCGCCGGCCCCGGCTTCCCGGAGCACCGGTACGACTCCCACACGCCCGAGGAGCTGGTGGCGATCGCCCTGCGGTACCCGCCGCATCCCGACCCGCGCAGGGTGCCCGTCTACTCCAACACCAACTTCGTGATCGCCGGGATGGTCATCGAGGAGGCGACGGGCCGTCCGTACGCCGAGGAGGTCACCCGCCGCATCATCAAGCCGCTGAAGCTGCGGGGCACGTCGTTC
The DNA here is from genome assembly GCF_043077165.1 of Streptomyces kanasensis. Lineage (NCBI taxonomy): Bacteria > Bacillati > Actinomycetota > Actinomycetes > Kitasatosporales > Streptomycetaceae > Streptomyces > Streptomyces kanasensis. Next base: position 305,717 of record NZ_JBIBSF010000001.1, on the reverse strand, counting down.
CCCGGCACGTCGCCGCGGATGCCGCAGCCGCACCCGGTCGGCTACTCCCGTCTGCACCGGGACGCCCCCGACGCGCCGATCCACGACGCCACCGAGCAGAACATGACCTGGCTGGGCGCCGCCGGGGACGTCATCTCCACCACCGGCGACCTCAACCGCTTCCACCGTGCCCTGCTGCGCGGCGAACTGCTGCCTCCGGCGCAGCTGGAGCGGATGCTCGACGAGGTGCCGGCGGACGACGGCACGGGCTTCGGGCTGGGGGTCGAGTTCGCCCGGCTGTCCTGCGGCGTGGAGGTGGTGGGCAAGAGCGGCCGCACCAACGGCTCCCTGTCCGCGATGGTCGGAACGGTCGACGGCGAGCACCAGCTGACGTTCAACGCCAACGGCGACTGGCTGCCGGACGGGAAGCTCTACGTCGACGTGATCGAGGCGGAGTTCTGCGGCGAGCCCCCGTCCCGGAGCGCCACGCGGTCACCCTCGGCGGAACGCTTCTTCCAGCCGTCGGCCGGCTGACGCCGCCTGCCTGACGCCCTGACGCCCACACGCCTGCCTGACGTCCTGACGCCTGCCGGTCGGCTGGCGTCTGCCGGTCGTCTGGTGCCGCCTGCCGGGCGACCGACGCCCGGCGCGGTCCGCCGCCCTGTCCATCCGGTCAACCCCCGCTCCTCCGGCGGGTGGTCCGGATGGCCGGCGACGGGGGCCGTTCCTAGTCTCGGATCATGATCTTCCGCCGTACACGCGTCCCGGCCGCCGTCCTGACCCTCGCCCTGTCCGTTCCGCCGTCCGGCGCGGCCGCCAGGGCCGCCGCGCCGCCGCCCGCCCCCGCCGCCTGGTCCGTCCAGCAGGGCGCCGACGCCCTGCGCGACGCCGGGGTCACGGGCGTGTCCGTCCGGCTCGACACCCCCGAGGGGGAGGTCACCGCCCGCTCCGGCGTCGGTGACCTCCACAGCCGCCGCCCCGTCCCCCGGGACGGCTACCTGCGCCTCGGCAGCGTCACCAAGACCTTCGTCGCCACCGTCGTGCTCCAACTCGTCGACGAGGGGCGGCTCACCCTCGACCGGACCGTGGAGGAGCTGCTGCCGGGGGTCGTCTCCGGGGCCGGCATCGACGGCCGGAAGATCACCGTCCGTGACCTGCTCCGGCACACCAGCGGCCTGCCCGACTACACGGCCGACGTGTTCCCCGAGCCGAGCGCCCGGACCTACCACGCCAACCGGTGGCGCTCCTACCGGCCGGAGCAACTCGTCGCCCTGGCCGTCCGCCACGAGCCCGCCTTCCCGCCGGGCGCCGGCTGGGCGTACTCCAACACCAACTACGTCCTCGCCGGAATGATCATCCGGAAGGTCACGGGCCGTTCCTGGGAACAGCAGGTCCACGAGCGCGTCCTGCGGCCGCTCGGCCTGCGCCGCACGGACACCCCGGGCGCGTGGCCCTTCCTCCCTCAGCCGCACGCGTCCGACTACCAGCAGTTCGCCGAGGACGGCCCCCTGGTCGACACCACGATCCCCTACCGCCCCTTCGACACCGGGGCGGACGGTTCCATGACCGGCACCGCGCACGAGCTCAACCGCTTCTTCGCCGCGCTCGCCGGCGGGCGGTTGCTGACGCCGGCCGCGCTCGCCGCGATGCGGACCACCGTGCCCGTGCCGGAGGGGAGCGGCCACCCCACCGGGACGCGGGACGGCCTGGGCGTCTTCTCCACCCCCTTGTCCTGCGGCGGCAGTTACCTCGGGCACGGGGGGAGTGGCTTCGGCTACGTCGTCCTGGCCGCGACCACGACGGACGGCCGCCGGACCGTCACCGTCTCGGCCCACAGCCGCCCGGCGGACCCGGCCGCGGCGGCCCGCCAGGAGGGGGCGCAGCGCGACCTCGTCGACCGCGCCCTGTGCCGCGGCAGGTGAGCCGTCCGGGTACCTGCGGGCCGTGCCGCACGGTACGGCGGCATCGGCGTCGCCCCGGGGCCTGCCGTCCGCCCGGGAAGCCCCCGGGACGCCCGCGCCGTCCCGCGTCGTCCCGGCGGGTGTCAGCGCCAGCCGAAACGCCGGTCGACCACCGCGGCGAACTCCTCCAGGGTCAGTACCGCGTCGCCGTTCTGGTCGGCGGTGTCGAAGAGCGCGGAGGAGGCGTCGGAGTCCCCCAGCCCCCAGAACGGCAGGTCCCCGGAGGCGGCGAGGGACGGGCCCCTCACGCGCAGGGCGGTGATCACCTCTTCGCGGGTCAGGATCCCGTCCTGGTCGAGGTCCAGTGCCTCGAACAGCGTCCTGGCCTTGTCACTGATCACGTCGTCCCCGTCCATCGCTTCCGTGAGCGGGGGTCGACCCGCTCACGGACGAGAACGCCGCCGGCCGTCCGCCGGTTCCCACCCGCCGGCGGCAACCGACCGGTACCGGCCACGCGCCGGACGGCACGACCGTGTCGCCGAGGACTTTCCCCCCCGGCGGACGCCGTGCCACGCGCCACGGCCTTCGTGTCCCGGACCGCAGGGCGCCCCCGACGCGGGAGGAGCGCCTCGCCCGGCGGGCGTCGGCGACGGCGCCCCGTGCGGCGTGGGCGGTACCCGGCCTCAGCGGGTCGCCGGTTGGCGCGGAGCACCGGGGGAGGTGCGGTCGCTCTCGTCCTGGACGAGGAGGGAGAGGAGCGAGGCCACGGTGAGCCCGGCCTCGGCCGGGTGGCGCAGGACCCTGTTCGGGTCGATCCGGTAGGTGTTGCTGCGCCCCTCACGCGTGTGGGAGAGGTAACCGTCCCGTTCGAGGTCCGCGATGATCTTCTGGACCGCGCGCTCGGTGAGGCGGCAGTGCGCGGCGATGTCACGGATGCGGCTCGTGTGGTCGTCGGCGATGGCTGCAAGGACCCGGGCGTGGTTGGTCAGGAAGGTCCATCCCGTGTGCGGCTCTGGTACTCCGTCCATGCCCCTACCTTAACGAGGCGGTCTTCACGCATTCAAAAGCACGTATAGGATTTCGTGTATCTGTTGACGTCTGTGGGCAAGAGGGAAAGCCTGGAGGCGGATGCGAGGGAGAGGCGTGGCATGCCTGAGGATGCGTACCGTGCGCCCGCGGAAGAGGGCAGACCGGCGGTGGACGCCGAGCCGCCGGCGGGTGCCGGACCGCGACTGGCGACGGCCGACGTGCGCGCGGAGGGGCGGCGCGTCCGGGTCGCCGTGGCGGGGGAGCTCGACCTGAGCACCGACCGGCGGCTCGGCGACGACCTGCGCGCGACGCTGCGGAGCTCCGCCCAGGGCATCGACCTCGACCTCCACGCCGTGCGGTTCGTCGACTGCTCGGGCCTCAACGCCCTGTTGGGCCTGCGATGCCAGGCCCTCGAAGAAGGCAAGACCGTCGTCATCCGCTCCAGCAGTCCGGTTGTCGACCGCCTGCTGGAACTGACGGGAGCGGACGGCCTCTTCGGCTGACCGCCCGGCCGCCCGGCCGCAGCGCCCCCGGCCGCCCGGTCAACCCTGCCCGCAGACCCCGGCCGTCCGGTCTGGCCTGCAGCCGCCCCGGCCGTCTGGTCTGCGGCCCAGCCGCCCGCCCCGGCCGCTGCCCGCCCTCCTCCCCGGCCCGCCGCCCGCCTGGCCGGCCGTGACTCCCTCCGGTCCCCGCCATGATCCGACCGACCCGGCCCCGTACATGCCGACCCGCCCCGGCCGATACCGGCGTGGCCGGTCCGGGGGGCGGGTGGGGGTGACGTGACGAGTTCGGGGTCAGGCCGCGAGCTCGGCGCCCTCCGTCGCGAGGACGGGGCGGTCCGCCCCGAGCGCCTGCGAGGCCAGCATGGCGTCCGCGGCCGCCAGGGCGTCGTCGACGCACGCGGTGCCGGTGGCGACGCACAGGGTGTAGACGACGTCGTCCAAGCGGTGCTGGAGCCCCTTCTCGCCGCGGCTCTGTGCGATGCGCAGGTCCGCGTAGCGGGCGAGCAGGGTACGCAGGTACTGGGGAGCAGGTGTGAGCACGGGCAGCCCTTCATCGATGGCCAGTGCCGCGCGCCTACCCCGACTCCGAACAAGCATGCCGAAATCTCCCGCCGGAACTTCACGGGAGCCGGCGCCCGGGCCGAGTCCGTGCCGTCCGCACGGGTGCGGGCCCCTCACGGAGGCGGGCGCACCTCACGGCGCCGTGGCCGGGCCACCCGTGCCGCCGAGGGACTCGAAGCGGTGGAAGGCCGCCTCCTGGCGCCACTGGACCGCCGCCTTGGGGCTCGCCGCCAGCAGGGCCCGGCAGGCCACCGCGGGCTCCGCCGCGCCCGGCCAGGAAGTACGGCAGGCACGGACGCGGTGGTAGCCGTCACGGGTGGGGTTGCCCGACCAGAGGCTCCCGCCGGAGGAGAAGGAGTACTCCAGCGAGGCCCGCGCCAGGTCCTTCAGCTCGGGGTAGGACAGCCCGTACGCCTTGGCGGCGTACTGGTACTCGCGGCTGATGTCGGTACGGCTGACGCCCGGGTCGTCGGTGGCGAGGACGACGGGCACGCCGAAGCGGCGGTACGTCTCGAAGGGGTGGTCCGCGCCGCGCACGCCGAGGATCTGGGCGTTGCTGGTGAAGGGGACCTCCACGGCGGTCTCCCGCGCGGCCATGGTGCGGGCGGTGTCCCGCCAGTCGTCCTCGTGGCGGAGGCCGACGCCGTGGCCGATGCGTTCCGCGCGGGCGACGGTGACGGCCTGCCGGATGTGGGACCGCAGGTGGCGCGGCGCGACCAGGCCCGGCCACAGTTCGCCGGCGTGCAGGGGGAGGCGCGCCCCCGGGTAGGCGGCGCGCAGGTGGGCGAGCATCCGCAGGTGGAGGTCGTGGTCCCGCAGGGCGACGGCCCCGTCCTCGGGCTGGACGAGGTTGACCGCGACGAACCGCGGGTCGCGTTCGGCCAGGCGCATCCCGAGAGCCATCTGTGTGAACACCAATCCGGGCGGGCCGCCCCTCAGGACGTGGGAGACGAAGCGGACCGGCAGGCGGCACCCCGGTTCGGGCCGGTCCGTCGTACAGCGGGCCGCCGCGCGGAACTCGGCGTCGGCGTCGTCGGCCTCAGCGCGCGCCGCGGTGACCAGCGCGTCCAGTCCGCCGCCCGTGAGGAGCCGGCGGTGCGTCCGGGCGGGGTCACCGTCCCAGCCGGTGCGGGCCGCGAGGGCCTGCGCGCCCTCGGGCACGGGGCTCACCATCGTCTCCAGCGCGAACTGGTTCTGCGCGACGACCTCGTTCGCGACCTGGGCGAGCTGCTTGCCGCGGTGGCGCCGGGTGACCTCGGCGAACCGCCCGAACGTGGCGAAGAAGTGGTCGTGGCCGTCGCCTGTGGGCGGGAAGTCCCGCATCGACCAGGCCCGCACGACGGCGTCGCGGAAGGCGCGGTCGCGGCGGGCGTCGGAGGCGGGGCGGGTGCCGGAGCCGCAGGGCGGGGGGACGGCCGTCATGGTGGCGTCGACGCACAGCCCGTCCTCGGCGGCCAGGCGCAGCAGGTACTCGGTGCGGACCGCCCCGGCGAGGTGGTGGTGCAGGTCGGCGCCCTTGGGGAGGCGGCGGAAGAAGGCCCGCAGGTGCCGCGGGTCGTCACGGATGGCGTCCAGGTAACGGTCTGTGCCCGCCTCCCCGGCCGTCGGCGTGCGGGGCGGTGCCGCCCGGCGGGGTGCGGGCGCGGCCCCGGCGGGGGCGGTGCCCGGCGGCAACAGGGGCAGCAGGGCGACGGCGCCGAGCGCGGCGGCGAGCAGGACGCGGGCCCGGATCCGTGCCCGGGCACGGGTGCGTGCCGTGGCCCGTACCGGGACTCCCGTTCGGTCCCGGTGGCCTGCCGGGTCGGGGGAGTGGGGGTGCGTGTCGGTCACCCCGGCAGCATCGCCTCGTGAGGGCGGCCAGGGGGTCCCCGCAGCGACGGGCGGGGGACGGTCCACCCTCCCGGGTGACCCGGCCGGGCCTCCCGGGAGGGCGGGGAAGCGCTAACCGGTCGGGGTGAAGCAGGCCGTGATGGTCTTGCCGTCCTTCTGGGGGTGCGTGTGCCAGTGGTCGGACAGGGCGTCGACGAGGGCGAGGCCGCGACCGCCCGGCGAGGTGGTGTCGGGAGTGCGCGGAGCGGGCAGTTCGCCCGCCGCGTCGTGGACGCTGACGTGCAGGCACCGGTTGTCCCACGTCAGCACCACCTGCGCGGAGCTGTGCGCGTGGACGTGGGCGTTGGTGATGAGTTCCGAGACGGCGAGCAGCACGTCATCGACCGTCTCCGGCGCCTGTTTCGTCCACCCCAGCGACTCGAGGTGCTCGCGCGCCCACTGCCTGCCCGCGCGCACGCCACCGGAGATGGGAAAGGAACGGGCCCAGCCCACAGCCTTCATCGAAGAGTCGGTCATCGGTTCTCCTTCACCGTCGGTCATTCGCCCACATCGACGCGTGTACCCGCCCGCCCGGAATGCACCGGTCCCGACTGCACCGCCCACACGAGAAGGAGGACAGGGCGATGTCCCCCCTGTCCGGCTCCGGCGGGTCCTCGGCCCGGGCGGGTCCTCGGCCCGGGGCGGCAGCGGCGAAGCCGGCGACCGGCCGTGCCGGCGCACCGGGGGCCCCGCCTCCCGGCCGTCGCGGTGGCCAGCACCCGGCGGCCGGTGCGAGGGACCGGGCCGGGGCGCGGCCTGTTCCGGGGAGGGCCGGGCCGGGGGGCGGAGCGACACTCGCTCACGGGCAGGGAGCCGGACCTGCGCTGTGGTCCACCGGCACCGCCACCGCCCCGGCTCCGCGCCCGCCACCGCCCCGATCTCGCGGGCCCGTCTGTCGGCCGGTCAGACGCCCATGACCTGCGGCCGGTCGGCGAGGCCGCGGAAGTGCTCGCGCGGGTCCGCCACCAGCCTGCGCGCCTCCAGGTCCATCAGCCCGCCGACGCCGGTCACCTCGGCGGCGACCGTGCCGTCGGCCTTCCGGATCGTCTGCTCGATGCGGAAGGTCTTGCCCGCGCCCCACAGGAAGGTGCACGAGACCCGGACCTCGTCCCCCGCGCGCAGTTCGCGCAGGTACCGCACCGTCACTTCGAGGGCCACCGGGCCGAGGCCCTTGCCCAGCAGGTCGCCCTGCCGGATGCCCGCCTCCTGGAGCAGCGACCAGCGGGCGTGCTCCGCGTACTGCAGGTAGACGGACTGGTTCAGGTGCCCTTGCGTATCGGTCTCGTAGCCGCGCACCACGACGGGCACCGAGAACGGCTCTGCCACGACAATCCCCTCCGACGGCCTCACCCACGACGACGCGCCGGCCCGTCCGTGGGACGGGGCCGGTCACCCCGGACCCTGCCACACCCGTGGTGCCGCCGGCCCGCCGGGTGTCAGGAGTCCTTCAGCGGGTCGTGGCCCCAGTTCATCAGGGAGTGGCGCCACCGGGTGTCCGTGACGTCGCCCGAGGGGCGCTGGGCCAGGTGCCGCTTGATGTAGCCGACGACCTTGCGCATGTGGGCGACGTCGTCGTCGCTCAGCTCGGAGGGGGAGGTGCGCAGCAGCCCGACGATGCGGCGGCCGGAGGCGTGGCCGGTGCTCTCGCCGCCGCCTTGGTGCTGTCCCGCGGCCGTGGACTCGTCCCGTTCCAGCCAGTCCTCCAACTCCCGGGGCGAGAGGTTGACGAGCCTCCCGAACTCGGCGATCTTCTCGTCGCGGTCGTCGCGGTCGGTCATCCGCGTGTCCCTCCGTCGTGGCGGGGCGTGTGCGGCCCCGTCGCCCCTGGGTGGCAGGTCCCCGCCATCGTTCCTCCGCCCGCGGGCGGGTACGGGCCGGGGCGGGCGGGTCCATCCGTTCGTGTGGCGCGGCCCTGCGCCACACGGACGCCCGGGCCGGCGCCGGCCGTTTCCCCGGGCGCCCAGTCATGGCCGTCCGGGTCGGGGGTATACGGGCGTCTCCGGAAGAGGCAAGCCCGTGGTTCCCGGCAGGGAGCGGCGGCGAGCGAAAGGTGAGACGCCACCATGTCGCAGGTCGAGGAATCCATCACCGTCAAGGTCCCGGTCCGCACCGCTTATGACCAGTGGACCCAGTTCGAGACGTTTCCCCAGTTCATGGAGGGTGTGGAACGGATCGAGCAGCTCTCCGACACCCTCACCCACTGGACGACCAACGTGAACGGCGTGGAGAGGTCCTTCGACGCCAAGATCACCGAGCAGATCCCGGACGAGCGGGTGGCCTGGACGACGGTGGACGGCGAGGCGCGGCAGGCCGGAGTCGTCACCTTCCACCGCATCGACGACACCACCACCAAGGTGATGCTCCAGATGGACTTCGACCCCAGCGGCGTCGCGGAGACGGTCGGCGACAAGCTCGGTTTCGTCAAGCGGCAGGTCAGCGGCGACCTGGAGCGGTTCCGGTCCTTCATCGAGGGGCGGGGCACCCCGACGGGCGCCTGGCGCGGCGAGGTGTGACGCGGGCGCGGCGTACGACGCCAGGGGCGCGGCAGCAGCCCCCGGACCGGCTTTTCGGTCCGGGGGCTGCCCCGTTTCCACGGCCCGGGGGGCTGTTCCCCGTCGGGGGCCGCCCCGACCGGGGACAGCCGGGCGCCGCCCCGTCATGGCCAGAACGTCCCTTACCGGCACAAGACCGGAGTGTCACCATCGTGGCGGGCCGACCGCTGCCGCACGGCCGCACCACGCCGCCCGCCGCGGGGGACCGCGCGCACGGGGACCGCGCGGCGCCCGGCCGGGCGGGATCCGGCCCGTCCGTCCCGCTGCCGGAGGAGAAGAAGACATGCACAAGCACCTCGCCCTGGGCACGCTCTCCGCGGCCGTGCTGGTTGCCGGACTGGTGATCGCGCCGACCGCGCAGGCCCGGCCGACCGGGGCCGAGTCCTGCTACGGGAGCGCGAAGTCCTACTCCAAGCCCTCGGGCAACCGCTGGTACCCGAACAACGGCTCCACCAGCCTGACCACGACCGCCAACTGCAGCGACATCAACATCAAGCCCAAGACCACCACGCAGATCGCGGTCTGCTTCCGTCCGTCCTCCGGAGGGAGCCAGTGCCAGCCCTCCTTCAAGACGGCGAAGGCCGGTGTGTGGACGGTCGTCGCCACCGACGTCAAGGACGGCACCCGCTTCATCTTCGACTTCGCCTCCACGACGGCCAACTCCGGCGTCTGGGCGGGCTGACCGGACGGTCCCCGCGACCGGCCCGCCACCGGACGGCCGGTCACCTCACGACCGACGGGCCCAGTCCAGGACCGACCGGCCCCCGGAACCGCGCCGGCCCACCGCTACGGCCGGGCCGGCGCGGCGTGCTCCCTCTGCAGGGTGGCGAGCAGCCCGGAGGCGGCGGCGTCCACCGACGTCCGGGTGTTGGCGAGGACGACGACGGCCGTCCGCCGCTCCGGGCCGAAGCCGACGAACGAGGAGAAGCCTCCGGTGCCGCCGTTGTGCCAGATCTGCGGGTGACCGCCCTGGCCCGGGTCCGGACGGTGGCCCACCCACCCGAGGTGCGCCCACGAGGAGGGGCCGGTGGGGTGCTCCGCCTCCCGGGTGAGCCGTACGGCGTCGGCGAGGGGCCCGGACGGGCCGTCCCACTGCGCGCGGACGAAGGCCACCAGGTCGGTCGCCGTCGACCGCAGTCCGCCCGCCCCGGCCAGGTCGGCCAGGTTCCACGGCGGGACGGGCCGCCGGTCGCCGTCGTGCCCCCGGGCCAGGCGGTCCGCGCGGTCGGCCTCGACGGTCACCACGGTGTCCACCAGACCCAGGGGGGCGCAGATCTCCCGGCGCACCAGCGACGCGTAGTCGGTGCCGGCCCGGCGGGCGAGCGCCAGGCCGAGCAGGCCGGCACCGAGGTTGGAGTACTGGAAGCGCTCTCCCGGCCGGGCGTCGAGACGGGTCCTCGCCAGACCGCGCAGCAGGACGCGGGCGGTGCAGCCGGCGTACGGGTCGGGCGTACCCGGGCGGAGCAGCAACCGCAGGAACATGCCCTTCGGCAGCCGCGGCAGCCCCGAGGTGTGCATCGCCAGGTGCCGCAGGGAGATCTCCGCGCCCCCGCGCGACGGCACGACCGCGTCCTCGGGCAGGAGTGCGGCCAGCGGCTCGTCCAGGTCCACGGTGCCCGCCACCGCGAGCCGTGCCAGGCACAGTGCCGTGAACACCTTCGTCACCGAGCCGATCTCGAAGAGGGTGTCCGCGCCGGGCGTGTCCGGCCGGTCGACCGCGACGCGTCCGGCACCCCTGATCTCCGCGTGGCCGCCGACCACCGTGGCCACGACCGCGCCGACGCCGTCCCCGGCGAGTCGGTCGGCGGTCTCCTGGGCGAGCATGCCGGGATCTTGTGTCATGTCCCCAGCATCATGCTCCGGCGGCCCCCACCTGATCGACCTCAGTGATGATCTTCGCTGGCGGTCGGCCCCTCCTGAGGGGCAGGGCGGACCCCGCCGACCGGAGGGCTCCGACCGGCCGCACCCCCCGGCTCGGTACCGCCCGGCCCGGAGCCCCGGCCGGCCGCCGGGCCCTCAGCGCAGGTCGCGGCGCATCAGGACCCGCGGGTGCCCGGCCAGTACCGAGGTGGTGTCGGCGACGTGGACGAACCCGGCGCGTCGACGAAGTTCGCGCGGAGCCCCGCGTACGCCATCGTCAGGTCGACCCGGGCGCCGCCGTTGTCCAGCGGGTACGCCTCGACGACCGGTGCGCCCTCGGCGCGGGCGAAGTCGACCGCGCCGGCGATGAGGGCGTGCGAGATCCCGCGCTTCCGGTGACCCGGGCGGACGCGGACGCACCACAGGGACCAGACCGGCAGGTCGTCGACGTGCGGGATCCTGCGGTTGCGGGCGAAGGACGTGGCGGAGCGCGGTGCCACGGCGGCCCAGCCGACCGGCTCGTCACCGTCGTACGCGATCACGCCCGGCGGGGGCGCGGTACGGCAGAGCTCGGCGACGTACGCGCCGCGTGCCGGGCCGCGTAGCTCGTTGTTGGCCTTGGACGGGAGCCGGTAGCTCAGGCACCAGCAGACGTTCGCGTCGGGTGACTTGGGTCCGACCAGGGTGCGGACGTCCTCGAACACGGTGGCCGGGCGCACGTCGATGGTCATGGGACCACGATGTCACGGCCGTGACGGCGGCGCGTCCCGGCCGGACGGCCGTCGCCGACGCCGTCGCCGAAGCCGACGCACGGCCCCCGGCCCGTCCCGTCCGGGTGACCGCTGCCGACGGGGTGTCAGAGGCACCTCTCGCTCAACCAGGCGGTGAAGTCCGCCGTCCACGACGTGGCCATCCGCACCGACGTGGTCGTCGAGCCGCGCAGCGCCAACTCCTGCTCCCACGAGGCGTGGTTGCCGGAGGCCGCGGGGGGCGGCTCCTCCCAGCCGATCCCGTCGACCCAGTACGGGTGGCCCGTGAGCGAGGAGGCGAGACCGGCCTCGAGGACGCGCCGTTCGAGCTCCGGCTTCAGCGTCGCGTCATGCGTGTAGATCATGATGTCCTGCGAGCCGACCCGCTCCACCATGGGCGAGATGACCTCCGACCATCCGGCTTCGCGGATCGCCGGGTCGGTGTGGAGCAGCGACTGCCTCGCCTCGCCCTTCAGCTCCACCAGCGGAATCATTCCCTGGGACGCGGCGCTGTCGAGCCACTCGCGGAAGGTGTAGACGGTCTCCCCGGTGTACGGCCCCCGCGTGATCGTACGGCCCTTGAGCGGGTCGGCCCCGGACTCCCAGGACAGCTCCGTGATGGCCTTGCGCGTGCCGGTCAGCCCGTTGGTCGTGGTGTTGTGCCACATCACGCCCGTGGCACCGTCCTTGGTGAGCTGGAGATCGGCCTCGACGCCGCTCGCGCCCCAGCTCTTCTGCTGCGCCAGGCCCCTCGGGTGGTTGGGCTGACGGATCTGGTCCCGCTGCCAGGGATTCGGGCCGGTGGGGTAACCGCCGTGCCCGAACACCGTCGGGCAGAGGGGGAGCGAGGCCGCCCCGGCGGGGCCCGCCTGCACGGTGCCGGTCAGCAGCGCCGCCGTGACGGCGGCCACCCCCCATGTCGTCGGCTTCATCCTTCTCCTCACCTCGTACCTGTCCCGGCACGCACGGGCGCGCCTGTCACCGCGTCACCGGCCGCGACGGGGGCCGGGGGTGCCGCCTCGCGCCGGCGCTCGGCGAGCGGCGCGGGCGGGAGGTGCCGCCGCAGCATACGAGGAGAAGGGGCGTGACCCGGCCCATGCGCGCGGCAGTTGCCGTACGGGTCGGCCGATGGGACCCGGGTGGGGGAGGCGTCACCCCGCGGGCGGTCGGCTGTGCGGGGTGTCCGGAGGGTCGGAGGTGACGGCGGTGTTGTAACGGACGAGGTACGCGGCGAACCGGGCGAGGTCCTCGGCGGACCAGTCCCGGAGCCGTTCCTCGTAGGCGGCGAACCGGCTGGCCTGCGTGGCGGCCAAGACGCGCCGCCCCTCCTCGGTGGGGTGCAGCACCTGCACGCGGTGGTCGTCCGGCTCCGTGCGGCGTTCCACCAGGCCGCTCCGCTCCAGCCCGGCGAGCTGCCGGCTCACCGTCGACTTGTCCAGCAGGTAGTGGGCCGCCAGGTCGGTGGCGCTGCACCCCGCCCGGTCGTGGATGTGGGCGAGCAGCGTGTACGAGACGAGCGGCAGGTCGGGGTGGAGCCGGGCCGCCGCGGCCCTGGCGCGGCGGGCGAAGGCGGTCAGTTCCCGCTGGATGGCATCCACGGACGTCTCACGCGCGTCGTCGCCCATCGTGCACCGCACCCCTCGTCGACCGGGCCCGCCGTCGGTCGACGCGCTGCCGGTTCGGTTGTATAGTACAACGGTTCTTTAGTTGTAAAAGCCAACCATGGAGGTCCAGTGTCCGCAGGACCGAACACCCCGGGAGCGCTCCGCCACGTCCTCGGGCACCTGCTCACCCCGCTGCTGATGTGCGTCGGCATGGGACTCGCCTACCTCGGCGCCTTCCACGCCCCCGCCCCCGACCACCTGCGCGTCGACGTCGTCGGCTCCGGACCCTCCGCCCGGGTGCTCGCCCAGACCCTGCAGGACGAGGGCGCCGGCGCCCTCGACGTCCGTACCGTGGCCGACCGCGGCGACGCCGTGACCGCCCTGCGCGAACGGTCCGGCTTCGGCGCCTTCGTCCCCGGCGCCCACCCCGAGCTGCTCGTCGCCAGTGCCTCGTCCGACACGACCGCCATGGCCGTCGAGAAGGTCTTCACCGAGGTGGCCGCCGCCCAGGACGCCCCCCTCAAGGTCACGGACGTCGCGCCCCTCTCCGACGGCGACCCCACCGGCCAGGGCGTCTTCTTCCTCCTCGTCGCGCTCAGCATCGGCTCGTACGCCTCCGTCGCCGTCATCGGCGGCGCCGGAGCCGTCCTGCCGATGCGCGTCCGCGCCCTCCTCGCCGCCGGCATGTCGCTCGTCGTCAGCCTCGTCGGCGCCCTCTTCGCCGGACCCGTCTTCCACCTCGTCGACCGGGGGCTGGGCGGACTGTGGGCGATGGCGTGGCTGTACAGCGCCGGCATCCTCCTCATCGGCGTCGGCCTGCACACGTACCTCAAGCGGTGGACGACCCTCGGCGTCATGGTGCTGTTCGTCATGCTCAACTTCACCAGTTCCGGCGGCATCTACCGGCCCGAACTCCAGCCCGGCTTCTTCGCCTCGCTGCACGCCTTCTGGAACGGCGCCGGCTTCGTCGAGGGCGCCCGCGCGCACGTGTACTTCGACGGCCACGCCCTGGGCGGGCACGTCCTCGTCCTGCTGCTGTGGTTCCTGGCCGGCGTCGCCCTGATGGTCGCCGCGGGCGTCACCGAGGCCCGACGCGCCCACGCCGCCCCGCCCCGGCATGCCGCCCGGCCCGTCCACGGGGCCGCCGACCGCGCCGTACCGGAACGCGCGGAGGAGGTGGAGCCGACGGGGCCGACGGGGACGGCCGGGACGCCCGGGGCGGTGCAGCGCGCCGACCGGACCGGGGCGGCCGAGGGGGCCGAGGAAGAGATGGAGGAGGCGGTCGGCGTCTGACGGCGCCGCGCCCACCGTCCCGCCGCCGGCCAGGGCCGGGCGAGGGGCCCCGGTCTTGATCGGCATCCGGGCGGCGCCTACCGTCGGCCGGATGGACTCGACGCACCGGCCCGCCGCACGGGTCGTCTGCCTGGACGCCGCCCGGCGCCTCCTCCTGCTGCGCTGGCGCGACCCCTGCGGCGGCGCGCACCTGTGGGAGCCACCCGGCGGCGGCGTCGAGCCCGGCGAGACGCCGCTGACGGCGGCACGGCGCGAACTGGCGGAGGAGACCGGCCTCGACCCGGCGGCCGTCCTCGACCGGTCCGTGCCCGTCGACAGGGACCTCTGGTGGAACGGCAGGCGGTACGTCGGGACGGAGCACTTCTTCCTCGCCCGGTTCGCCGGGGAACGCCCGCCCCTGACGCGGACCGGTCTGCTCCCCGACGAGCGGGCCGCCCTGGACGCGCACGCCTGGGTCGCGTGGCCGGACCTCGCCACGCTGGCCGACCCGGTGGAACCGCCGCAGCTGGCCGCGGTGCTCGGCGCCCTCGCGCCGGACGGCCCGTGGCGCGGGAGCCCGCCGCCCCGACCGGTCGGTGACGCGCGACGGGGCCGGAAGGTGGTGGCGAAGAAGTACACGAGCCTGCGCACGGCGTCCCTTGGGGAGTGCAGACCGGAGGAAGTGGTCAACAGTCTTCGTCTCCGTGCCGAGGGGAGTGGGCGGTGGGGGCAGGGCCGGGCCGGGCACGGTCGGTCCGTGCGCGACCCTGCCGTCCGCCGGCTCAGTACGCGACGGAGATCCGGGTGCCCGGGTGCGCGCCCCGCTCGATCTCGTCGACGAAGGCGACGGCATAGTCCTCTGCGCTGATGGCGCTGTTCCCCTCGGCGTCGGTCAGCAACGCGTCACCGCCGACCCGGAACACCCCCGTCCGCTCCCCGGGGGCGATCTGCGCGGCCGGCGACACGTACGTCCAGTCCAGGTCGGTGACCCCGCGCAGCGCGGCCAGCCGGTCGGCGTGGGCCTGCGCCTCGGCCTTGTACGCCACCGGGAAGCCCGGCGTGTCCACCAGGGCCGTGCCCGGCTCGACGAGCAGCGAGCCGGCGCCACCGACGATCACCACCCGGCGCACGCCGCCCTGCCGGACGCCGTCGAGGAACGCGTCGTACAGCGCGGCGAACGGCGCCCGGGGGTCGCTGCCGTCGCGTACCGGGGCGAGCGCCGACGCCACCACGTCCGCACCCGCGACGGCGGCCGCGACGGCCTCGACGGAGCCCGCGTCCGCGGCGACGGCCGTCACCCCCGGGCCCTCCACGGGCGACGCGCCCGAGCGCGACACCGCGACGACGTCGTGGCCGCGCCGCGCCGCCTCGGCCGCTATGCGGCTCCCGACCATTCCGGTGGCACCGAAAAGCGCGATCTTCATCGACTGTTCCTTCCTGGGAGTGACGGGAGCCCCGTCGGACACGGGTGGCCGGACCGCCCCACCCGCACGTCCGCGCGGGGGGACGACCGCGCCACGGCGTCGCCCTTATCGGACTCCACCGGGTGGCACGCTCTTCCGGACCCCTCCAACGTACGAGGTCAGTGCCATCCCCCCGGGGTAGGTTGGCGACTGATGACGGTCAAAAAGCGACAGACGCGGAGCGGGGACGGGGACAGTGGTGGTGGCGGGGGTGCGGAGCGGATCAGGGAGGTGCCCTTCGTCGCTCCGGCCGGCGTGCCGTCCGGCGTGGAGGTGGGATCGCTCGCCGCGTTGGCCGCCCGGCTGCCACGGCGGAGCCTGGAGACGCCGCAGCGCCCCGCCTTCCACCACCTGCTGGCACCGTCCGTCGGCGTCCTGCGCCACGCGGTGGACTTCGTGGACCACACCGTCCCGCCGGGCTCGTGGCTGTGGGTGCGGCCCGGTCAGGTGCAGCAGTGGCACGACATGACGGGGACCGACGGCGTCGTGGTGTTCTTCGAGACGGACTTCCTCGACGCGGCCACGGCCACCGCCGCGCACCTGGACGACCCGTACGCCGTGGCGGTCCACACCCCGGCGGACCGCGACGCGGAGGCGCTGCGGCTGGCCGCCGACCACCTGCGGTACGAGTTCGACGCCCTGGGGCGGATTCCGCTGGAACCGCACACCGCCGCGCTGCGCCACCTCCTCGCCGTCCTCGTCCTGCGCCTGTCCCATGCGGCGCGGCCCGCCGCGGGGCCGGCCGTGGAGCCCGACGAGACGTTCCTGCGGTTCCGGGACGCGGTCGAGCGGGACTTCGCCCACAGCCGGCGGGTGGAGGAGTACGCCCGGGCGCTGGGCTACTCGCCGCGGACCCTCACCCGGGCCGCGTACGCCGCCACCGGACTGGGCGCGAAGGAGTTCGTCGACCGGCGGGTGGTGCTGGAGGCCAAACGGGTCCTCGCCCACAGCGATGCCTCCGTCGCCCGGATCGCCGCCCAGCTCGGTTTCTCCAGCCCCACCAACTTCGGCAAGTTCTTCCAGCACCGCACCGGGCACACGCCCCTCGGCTTCCGCTCCGCCGTGCGGGGCCGGTAGACACGGCGCGGGCCGGGCAAGCGGCGGAGGCCGAGGCGGGGACGGGGGCGGGCCGGGGGAGAGGGGAGGGGGAGTGACGGCGACGGGCGCGGCTCATCCGGCCGGATCCGGGAAGGCTGTCAGGAACCGACCCACAGATCCCCAGGAAGGCCCATGACCCCGTACCCCCAGCTGCTGCACACCGTGCTCGACACGACCAGGCCCCGGGAGCTGGCCGAGTTCTACCGGAGCCTGCTCGGGTTGACGTACCGCCCCGGCGACGAACCGCCCGCGGACGGCACACCCGACGAGCCCGACTGGCTCGTGCTGCGCACCTCCGACGGGGTGAACCGGCTCGCCTTCCAGCAGGTCGAACGCCTGCCCCGGACGACGTGGCCCGCCCACGACGTCCCGATGCAGGCCCACCTCGACCTCACCGTCCCGGACGCGGCCGAGCTGACCAGGCAGCGGCGACGGGCGGAGGACCTGGGCGCACGGCTGCTGCTCGACCGGTACGACGACCCGGACGAGCCGCTGTACGTCCTCGCGGATCCGGCGGGCCACCCGTTCTGCCTCTTCGTGCGCGCACCGGCCTGAGTCCGTGCGGTCCGGCGGGCCGGGTCCGGTGCGTCCGCGCGCGGTCCCTCAGGCCCAGAGCTCGCGGCTCTCGCACACGCGCGCGCCCATGTTGCGCTCCATCATGCGCAGGGCGGCGTCGGCGAGGTCCGCGTGGATGTGGGCGACGGCGTCGCGGGGGACCACCACTTCGAAGTGCCGGATGTGCGCGTCGAGGGAGGAGTACAGCACGCACTGCTCGGTGACCTGCCCGCACAACACGAGCCGTTCGATGCCCTGCTGGTGCAGCAGGTACGTCAACGGGGTCTCGAAGAAGATCGAGTGGCGCGCCTTCACGACGAAGAGTGACGAGTCGTCCGGCCGCAGCGGCTCGACGAGGTCCCCGTGCGGCCCCGCCAGGGCCGTGTCGAGGAGTTCGCCGTGGTGCGAGCGCCACTCGCCGAAGTTGTCGTTGACGTAGATGACCGGGACGTCCTGCTCGCGGGCCCGGCGCAGCAGGTCGGTGACGACCGGCACCACGGTCCGGGCGGAGGGGAGCAGCTGGTCGGCGTCCTTGTGGTCATACGTGGTGATCATGTCGATCACGATCAGGGCGGTCTTGGGCATGTCGCTCACGCTGCCACCGTGCGGCGCGCACCCGGCTCGACCGGGCCGCGCCGCTCGCCGTGTCGCCGACGGCTCACCGGGCGGCCGCGGCGACGGTGCGGGGCTCCTCGCCGGTCAGCTCCACGATGCGCGCCAGGGGCACTCCGGCCGCCAGGGCCCGGCCGAGCAGGGCGTCACGGCCGTCGGCGTACTCCCGGTAGGCGAGGAGCTGTTCCTCCAGGCGGGCGACGGACTCGGGGGCGTTGCCGTGCCGCAGACGGCTCAGCTCGTCGTCGCCCAGGGGGACCGGCAGCCGCTCCGCGCCCTCGGGGATCGCCGCCGTCTCCTCCGGCGGCACCAGGCGCAGGCGCGGGGAGGTCACCGTGACACCGTGCGCGTCGAGCCACGCCCGCACGGCCGGGGTCTCCAGGCACGCGAGGTCGCCGACGGAGCCCGGCGGAACGCCGAGCGGGGTCGCGGTCTCGTCCAGCAGGAACAAGTAGGCGTCATCGGTCACCTGTGCCTCCTCGGGGCAGTGGCAGTGGTGGGGTGGTCGCGGTCCTCCTACCCCGCGGCGGCCGGATCATCGTCGTGCGACGCGGCGCGTCACCCGGGTGGTGCCGCACTCTTCCGCGCCGCGGCCGGGCCCCGTCTCCGGAACCTGCCCGGGTTCCGGCACCGGGGCGTGGGCACCCGCTCCCCACCCTGACCCCCCGCCCGGCCCCGGACCTGCCCTCCGGCCCTGCCCCCCGACCCCGACTCCCGGCCCCGGCCCCGCCCCCGACTCGCCCTCGGGCCGGGACTCCGGCCGGCACCCGGTTCGCGGGCCCCGGCGCGGGGCGGGACGGGGCCGGCGGGGCCCCACGGGGCGGAGCCGGTACACGGAGGGCCCCCGGACACGTCGACGCGCACACGGCGGACACGGCGGACACGCCGCACCACGACAGAAGCGGAATTCATGGCTCCGATCGGCGTGCCATCGATCATTGGCGGGCATTCGTGAGCGGTGACCTCGGTTGATTTCCTCTTCACCCTGCTCGGGGCGGGCGCGCTCGCGGCGGCGGTCGTACCGCGGCTGGTCGCCGGACGTCCGCTCTCCATGCCCCTGGTGTTCCTGCTGTGCGGGTTCGCCGTCCAGTTCCTGCCGCTCCCCATGCCGCAGATCGACCCGGTGCGCGACCGCGCGATGATCGAGCACGTCACGGAAGTGTGCGTGATCATCTCCCTGATAGGTGCGGGGCTCGCCCTGAACCGCCCCTTCGGCCGTCGCACGTGGCGCACCTCCTGGCGGCTGCTCGGCATCACCATGCCCCTGACGATCGCCGCGACCGCACTGGCCGCCTGGGCGCTGCTCGGCTGGCAGCCGGCCGCCGCGCTGCTCGTCGCCGCCGTCCTCGCGCCGACCGACCCCGTCCTCGCGTCGGAGGTCCGGGTGGGTGCGCCCACCGAGTCCGAGCACGACGAGGACGAGGTGCGGTTCGCCCTGACGAGCGAGGCCGGCCTCAACGACGGCCTCGCCTTCCCCGTCGTCATGGCGGCCATCGCGATGGCCGCCGCGGGGGCCACGCCGGTGAGCGACTGGTTCGGACGGTGGCTCCTCGTCGACGTGGCCTACAAGTGCGCGGTCGGCGTGCTCGCGGGGCTCGCCGTCGGCAAACTCCTGGGCTGGCTGTTCTTCCACGCCTCCCGGCACGCGATGCGGCTGTCCGAGCACCGGGAGGGCTTCGTCGCCCTGGGCGCCACCTTCTTCGCCTACGGGCTCACCGAGCTCGCCCACGGCTACGGCTTCCTCGCGGTGTTCGTCACCGCCTGCCGCATCCGGGCCGCCGAACGGGCGCACGGCTACCACACGGTGCTGCACGACTTCGTCGAGCAGATCGAGCGGCTCCTCACGGCGGCCCTCCTCTTCCTCCTGGGCGCGTTCGTCGCCCAGGGAGCCCTGACCGCCCTGACCTGGCAGGGGGTGGTCGTCGCCCTTCTCCTGCTGCTCGTGGTGCGCCCCCTCACCGCCTGGGTGGCCCAGCCGGGCAGCCCCGCGGGACCGCGCGAACGCGTCGTGACGGCCTTCTTCGGCGTCCGCGGCGTGGGCTCGCTGTTCTACCTGGCGTACGCGCTCGGCCACTCCGGCTTCGGCGTGCCGGCCGACGCGCTGTGGGCCGTGGTGAGCATGACCGTGGTGGCCTCCGTGGTCCTGCACGGGGTGACCGCCTCGCCCGTGATCAGCCGGCTGGACCGCCTGCGCCTGCTCCAGGCCCGGGAGAAGTCCCGCGGTGGTGACGGACCCGACGAGGGCGACATCGCCCAGGAGCGCTTGTGAACCGGGACGCGCCACGCTGTGGAGAAACGTTCTGTCAGCGCGGTTCGGGGCGGCTGCCCGCCTCCCACGCCGGGTGGGCGACCAGGGGCTTGCTCGTATGGGAGGGGTTGCGGGGCGAGCACACCGTACGCCGTGACCCGACGGCCCCCGCCGCCACGGGCCCGCGCCCGGTACACCGCCGCGGGCGCGCCCCGGCCCCGCGTCAGGAGGGGGCTCGGCTCCCGTGGTCGCCGCCGGAGGGGCGCGGGGCGGCCAGGGCGGCCAGGTAGTCGTCCAGCAGGGCGACCTGACGTCGCGGTGGGAACGCCGTCGGGTCGAACAGGGCCTGCACCACCAGGCCGAGGACGAATGCCTGGGCGCCCGCCGCGACGCGTGCGGGATCGCCGGGAGGCAGCTCGCCGAGCTCCTGAGCCGCGGCCACCCGGTCGCGCAGCTCGTCGCGGCTCCCGGCGTACTTGCGGGCGTAGTCGGCGCTCAGCTCCGGGCTGGAGAGCGCGGTGTCCCAGGAGGAGACCCAGATCCGGTTGCCGTCGGTGGCTTCCGGGGTCAGCGGCAGGATGTCCAGCAGCGCGTCCCTCAGCGCGGCCAGACCTCCACCGGTGCGGCGGCGGGGGCGGGCGCCGGTCCGCCGTTCGAGCAGGTCGAGGGCGTGGGTCACCAGGGCGCGTTTGGTGGGGAAGTAGTGCGTGAGCAGGCCGGTGGTCGCGCCGAGTTCGGTGGCGACGGCGCGCAGGGTCAGGCCGGCGAAGCCGCGTGTGGCCATCACCTGCCACACCGCCGCGGAGACGTCGCGCCGACGGGCCTCGTGATCTCCCCTGGTGCGTGGCATGCCGACACGATACATTTCCGTAACGCATGTTATGTGAATGGGGAGGTGCTCGTGTTCTCGCTGCCGCTGGGCGACGGTGCTCGCCTCGGTCCGCTGGAGGTCCGGCACGCCGCGGAGTTCGCCGACCATCTGGACCGCGCCCGTGAACACATCCGGCCGTGGGTCGGGGCCGGGTTCGTCACCGACGACGAGGCCGGGGCGCGGGCCACGCTGCAGCGGTACGCCGAACGTCAGGCCGCCGACGGCGCCCGCCTGTACGGCATTCGGCGGGACGACGTGTTGGTCGGGGGAGTGATGTTCACCGACTTCGACACCGCCCTCGGGTCGTGTGAGATTGGTTGCTGGCTGGAGCCGTCCGCCGAGGGCCACGGCCTGGTCACGCGGGCCTGTGGCGTGCTCCTGGACTGGGCGTTCACCACCCGGTCCCTGCACCGGGCCGAATGGCACTGCCGGGCCGACAACGACCGGAGCTCCGCCGTGGCCCGACGGCTCGGCATGACCCTGGAAGGCGTGCGGCGTGAGGCGTGGCCGTACGCGGGCGTGCGCCACGACAAGCAGGTCTGGGCGGTCCTCGCTCCGGAATGGCGGACCCCGGACCGGTGACCACCGACGGTCCCGCCCCCGCCGGGGATCGCCGCTCCCGTCCTCTGTGCTGCTGCGGCACCACCACGTGACGGAGCCCGGGCGCCCGTCGCAGTCTGGTACCTGTCAGAAGCCGCACGCAGGCAGACAGGAGGCCACACGATGACCGCCGGGTCGGAGAGCGCCCGGATCTGAAGGAGCGCCTCTCGCGTAGGAGCATCGCTTTCCGATTTTTGCCCCGTCTCACCCCCGTGTTGCCCCAATCCCACCGACCACCCATGTGCATGGCCAACTGCGGAGAGGCCGCAACGATGTCCGCAGCTCAACCGGATGAACCCCACGTGTCCCGACATCCACGTGAAGAACTGCGTCCTGGGGACCGTCGGCCCGGTTCGTCTCGTGGAGTGCGGC
Organism: Streptomyces kanasensis; assembly: GCF_043077165.1. NCBI lineage: Bacteria > Bacillati > Actinomycetota > Actinomycetes > Kitasatosporales > Streptomycetaceae > Streptomyces > Streptomyces kanasensis. The sequence continues at coordinate 284,019 of NZ_JBIBSF010000001.1, read as the reverse complement.
AACACCGGCGGTGTGATCACGAATGGCCGGTCCCTCCGGACGCGGGGCTACGGTGTCGACGGTTTCGTTGTCGGCGTCGACTTCTACGCCCGGACCGCCCCCGTTTGGTGACCGGCTTCGAGCCGTGCCGTGCGGCGAGCCGGGGGTACCAAGGGCGAGGCTCCCCGGAACACGGTTCCGGGGAGCCTCGCCCTTGGTGGATCAGGGAAGCGGTCGCCTTCCCTCAGCACGCCGGCAGAAGGCAATCCCGGGCGCCGCGAGTGGCCGGGAGCGAGCGGCGGACGGTTACCGCCAGCCTTGCGTCACCTTGTCGGGCGCGGTGTTCCAGCTCTTCGGGATGAAGGTGACCATGTAGGCGCCGCGGTCGAAATCGGCGTAGCCGGACGACCAGTTCTGGAACCTGCTCTCGTACACGTTCATCGGACCCATGTCGCCGTTCGGGTTGTGGAAGTGGTTGGCGTGGGTCCAGACCGTCTTGTCGGCAGCGGGCTCCTTCTGGTCGCCGAACCAGCCGTAGTCGAAGTTGACGAAGCTCTCGCCGGGCTTGGTAGCGCTGCGCGAGGTGTTCCGGTCCTTCGACATGTCGACGAGGCCGGTGGCCTGGCTGGGGCGGAAGCTCTCGGGATCGCCGAACTTCCTCTTGTCGGCGGAACTGCGCGGGTCCTGGGCACTCCAGAAGTGCTTCGAGTAGATGACGGCCTTCATCTTGGAGGGGGCGGAGTTTCCTCCGTTCTTGTCCCTGAACGATGGCGTGTTGCGCAGAGCCGCGTAGAAGTTCGAGCGGCCGTCCTCGTTGGCCAGGGCGTCGTTCGTCCTGCCGAGCTCCGCCTTGAGCTTGGTGAGGTAGGCGTTCTCGTCGTTGGAGCTTTCAAGGGCCTTGTTCATGATGGACGCGACATCGCGAGCCCGCTTGAAGCCCTTCTCCTCGTCGAAGCTCTGCTTGGCTATACGCCCCTCGAATTCGGCCTGGGTTTCACCGGGCCGGGGGCTGGTGTTCTTGACGGCGGCCTCATATTTGTTCTCGTCGAAGAACGCAAAACCCAGCCTGTTCGTCGGGTAGTTTCCGGAATTCACCCACGTGACGCCGACGCAGCCGTAGGCGAGTGCCTCTCGCTGCGCTTCGGTCATCTGCTGCCGCTGACCGTCGCGCTGGCTGTACACCTGCTGCCACTTGCGTATGTAGTTGCCGACCGAGGTCGTGGCCCTGCCTCCGTGGGCCTGGTACGGGTCGGGCATCCGGTCCAGCGGCTCCGCCGGCGGGGTCTCCATCCCGCCGTCCGCCGTGGCCCTGGAGGACGCGGAGCCGTTCGGCGGCATGGAGCCCGTGGGCTTTCCGGCCTGCCCGAGGCTTGGCGCCTTCTCGTTCAGGGCGTTGATGCGCATGACGTCGGCCGCGGTGAGTCCGTGTTTTTCGGCGTAGGAGCGCACCGTCTCACCGGCGGGAACTTCGGCGGCGTGTCCGACCGACGGGGCGAAACCGGCGGTGCACATCACTGCGGCCACGGCGGTGAAGGTGAGGGCCTTCGAGCGTTTGCACATGAGGGTCAAGAACTCCACTACGGTGAAATCGAATGAACGGAGGCGTGAGTGTGCAAGAGGGCAGCTGCGCAGCAACGGCGTGCCAGGCGGGAGCGCGTGCGGAACTGACGCCCACCGGGAATGACAGTTCGTGGCGTCCAGCCGCGCCTTACGGCGCCTGGGAGGTTTATGCGGCGGCTATTGCCGAACCCATTTCCTCTTACCGAACAGGTAGTCGGATCGTACGAGGAAGGATGATGTCCTCCGCTCCGCGCCCCTGCCAACTCCCCGCCCAGGCCCGGCCGCAGAATCGGCCACGCCGCCGCATGACCGCTATCCGGACAGGTATCCGAGCCTGCCGGAGAGGTGCCCGGGCAGGGCGCCCCGGCGTCCCACTCCTTACGAGGACGGAACCGTCAGTTCTCCGCCACTGCTCCGGCGCTCCTCATCGCTCCGCGGGGCCCGCCATCCACCCTTGACCCACACGAAACGGCCGATAATGACCTGTCATCAAGCCCTGCAGGTAGCCGACCTGAGCCGTGACGGCAGCGGCAAACGCCGCCCTGGTGACCAGCCACATCGAAGGTGTACCTGTGCGCGTGGTCCGCGAGGCACACAAGGCTTCGCCGTACGCCCCTCTCAAGGGGACCGCTGCGACGGCCTCTGCCGTGTCACCCACCACAGCAGCAACCAGGGCATCGACGGCTTCCTGATCTGGCAGGTCCGGCCAGGCCGTGTTTGAGAACTCGCTGACCTGTCTGGTCGGCCGTCCGGGGAAGTCGCGGGAGGCCATCCGGATGGTGAGGTTGCGGGCGAAGCCCCCTTCTCAAACACGGCCTGGGTCCCCCACTGGCCGTTCGTCAGATCCCCACGTCCCACAGACGTGATCATCAACGAACTTCGCAACAGACACTAGGCGGGATCGGGCGCGTCGTGGATGGTCAGGGTTCCCGCGAGGTCGAGGTCGCCGACGGTGCCGTGTGCCCCGGCGCGGACGAGGAGCACCGCACCGAGCGCGGTGCTCCAGAACGTCCTGGCTTCCACGGTGAGCGGTCGACGGACCCTCCAGCCGCGACTGTCGACGAGCTGGCTCACGAAGCGCTCGGATTGCCGGAACAGCAGCTGCAGGTGCCGGTCGACCACGGGGGCGAGTTCGGGCTTGGAGATCCCGGCGGCGAGTGCTCGCGTGACGGACGGGAGCGAGGGCATGGCCAGTACGGCGCGGGCGATGTTGCGCCGAAACGTCGCCGCGTCCGGGGCTTGGCGACCGATGCGCTCGATCCGTCGGGCATCGTGCAGCAGGCCGAGAAAGGCGGCGTGCACGAGGAGCGCGTCCTTGGAGCCGAAGTAGTACGTGACCTGGTTGGGGAAGGCGCCCGCCGCGTCGGCGATCTCCGCGACGCTCACCTCGGCGCCGGGCCGTTCCCTGCAGAGCCGTGCGGTTGCCTCGATCAGCCGGCGCCTCGTCGCGCGACCGCGGTCACGCGACCGAATCGACGTTGACCGGGCTTCGGTTCGCTTCTTCTCCACACTCGAATTGTATGTGATACAACAAGGGGGTTCGCTTGTATCGCATACAAGAAAGAGTGAGGGGCATGCGCCGGACTGAAGTCGTCGTCACCGGACTCGGAGCGATCACACCACTCGGGGCAGACGTGGCGTCCACCTGGGACGCCCTGCTCGCCGGCGAGTCCGGCATCCGTGGCGGCGTCCTGCGGGGCCACGAGGATGCCGGCCTCCCCGACACCGTCGCGGGGACGATGGCGATCGACCCCGCCGAGTCGCTGCCGCCGGTGCAGGCCAGGCGGCTCGACCGCTCACAGCAGGCGGCTTTGGCCGCAGCGGCCGAGGCATGGGCCGACGCCGGGGCCCCGGAGGTGGAACCGGACCGGCTCGCGTCGGCGATCGGCACGGGCATCGGGGGCGTACGGACGCTGTTGCAGGAAGACGACGTACTGGAGGCGTCCGGGACCCGGCGCGTCTCGCCGCGCACGGTCCCCATGCTCATGCCCAATGCGGCGGCGGCGCTGATAAGTATCGAATACGGTGCACGGGCCGGTGTCTACACGCCCGTCTCGGCGTGCTCTTCCGGCGCAGAGGCGATCGCCCTGGGGGCCAGGCTCATCCGTGCCGGCGAGGCGGACGTGGTGATCGCGGGCGGGACCGAAGCCGCGATCACACCGATCACCGTTGCCGGCTTCGCCCAGGCGAAAGCACTGTCCCGGCATACCGTCGAACCCGCTTCCGCGTCCCGGCCGTTCGCCGCGGACCGCAGCGGATTCGTCCTCAGTGAAGGCGCGGCTGTCATGGTGCTGGAAAGCGCCGAGCACGCCGACGCCCGGGGCGCGCGCGTCCACGCGGTTCTCGCCGGCGCCGGCATCGCCGCCGACGCCCACCACATCACGGCGCCCGCGGCCGACGGCTCCGGTCAGATCTCGGCCATGCGGAAGGCCCTCGCACAAGCCGGTCTGGCTCCCGAGCGGATCAGCCACATCAATGCCCATGCCACCGGGACTCCGGTCGGCGACGTCGCCGAGGCGCACGCGATCGGGGAGGTCTTCGGCCGCGCCACCGTGACAGCACCCAAGGCGGCGCTCGGTCATCTCTTCGGCGCCGCCGGTGCGATCGAAGCGCTCATCGCCGTCCTCAGCGTGGAGCACGGCGTCATCCCGCCGACCCGTAACCTCACCGCGGCCGGCGTCGATCCCGACATCGATCTCGATGTCGTCGTGGAGCGACGAGACGTCCCCCAGGAGGCCGTGCTCAGCAATTCCTTCGGTTTCGGTGGGCAGAACGTCTCGCTCATCGTCGCCGGTGCACGGCACCATGCGTCCCCCGCGTCCTCGACGACACCTTGACCGACGCGAACGCACGCACCCCCAGGGAGCTGCCGGCCGAGGATCAGCCGGCGGGTTCGAGGGGCACGACGGCTCGGACGACCTGTCATCGACCCGTCCGGCCGCGCCCTCCAGCACCCATCGGTCTTCCGTCCGGGAATGCGTCGACCCCGAACCATCCGGCTACCCTGAGCGGGTCCGTTTCAAGGCGGAGCTTGACGCGGTATCCCGTCCTTTCGCGATCGTTCACCCAGGCCGCACGAAGGCCGCGCTCGGGGCTGGCGATCTCTGGCCGCAAGGTGCTCGTCTTCCACCCGGCCCTACGGGTCCGTCTCCCGGACGGGTGTCGCGACGTCGTCACGCGCTGGGGGCGGGTTGACCGAGGAGTGGGGGAAGTCGGCCGGCGGAGCGCTCGGGAGGCGCGCTCCGGTCGGCGCGTCCGGCGGCGTGACCGTGGTGTCGGGCCGAGTGGGGTGGTGGCCGCCGGGTGGTCGCTGTGGTGGTATGTCTGATTATGGAAGGGTATGGAGCTGGTCACGGCACGTCCCCCACTGCCTCAGGGGTGGAGCACAGCAGGCACGCGGGGTGGCTGGAGCTGTTCTTCGACCTCGTGTTCGTGGCCTTGGCCGGCCAGCTCGCCCACTCGTTGCACGGCGACCCCGGGCCGGCCGACTTCGCGGTCTTCCTGGCGCTCTACCTGCCGCCCTGGTGGGCGTGGATCAACCTCACGGTGGCCGCCAACCTCTTCGAGGACGACACCGCGCGCCGTCGGCTCCTCATGCTCACCGCCATGCTCAGCCTCGCGGTCATGACGGTCGCCGTCACCGAGGCCACGGGGGAACGCTCCACCGCGTACGCCCTCGGTTACGCCGGCTCCCGCGTCGTCCTGCTCGGGTTGTGGTGGCCCTCCACCACCCGGCCCCTCCACCCCGGCGACGCGCTCGTGCCGAGGTGGCGACCGCTGGTGTACTGCCTCGTCCCGGCCGTCGGCTGGGCCGCGTCGGTCCTGGTGCCGGTCCCGTGGCGGTTCGTCATCTGGGGCGTGCTGCTCGCGGCCGAGATCGGGGTGCTGTTCGTGGAGCGGAGCGCCGGGCTGCCGCGCAGACTGCACGTGGGGCACCTGGTGGAGCGCGTGGGGCTCTTCGTGATCATCGTGTTCGGCGAGTCGGTCGTCGGGCTGATCGGGGCGCTGGACACCGAGTGGACCGCTGCTGCCGCGTGGGTGGCGCTCGTCGGCTTCGTCATGCTGGCCGCCCTGTGGTGGTCCTACTTCGACTTCGGGTCCGCGGCGGCGGAGACCGTGTTGCGTGCGGCGGCGGTCGACAGGGCCGTCCCGCTCGCCCGGGACGTCACCGCCTTCCTCCACTTCTTCGTCACCGCGGGGGTCGTGGCCATGGCGGGCGGTCTGGCCACCGCCGTGGAGGAGGCCGGACAGGGGCACGGGCACCTCGCCCACGGCGCGGTGGTCGCCCTCGCCGGGGGCCTGGCGCTCTACCACACCGCACACGCCTGCATCGCCCTGCGCTTCGGCCGCCGCCCCCTGCTCGTGGCGACCTGGGCGGTGCCCGGCGTCGGCGTCCCGCTCCTGGTCGTCGGCGTCGCGGGGCACCTCGCGCCCTGGCAGGTCGTCGCGGTCCTGACCGCGGAGGTCGTCGCCCATCTGCTCTACGCCCGATGGGTGACGACACGACGGCTCCGCACCCGCACCGCGTGACGGCGGTGTGTACGGCGGCCCGGCGCTTCGACCGCGGGGCCGACCGGACGCAGGGCCGCCCGACCGCCGTGCCGATCGGACTCGGTGCCGCCGCCCTGGCGGCCGGGCCCGGACCCCGTGACCCCGTCCGGCCGTCCTGGCGGCCGGTCACCGGGTCCGGGTCGGCCGTCGGTTCACGGCCGCAGGAGCGGGAATTCGACGCGGGCCCACAGGTCGCGTACGGCGGTGGGCGCCTCGTCGGCCCCGGTCCCCTCGGTGGTCCAGACGTGGCTGCGGGCGGAGGGCCCGTCCGCCGGCGGCCAGCCCGGCTCCCCGGTGGCGGCGAAGTCGGCCCAGGCACGCACCATGCGCCCCGCCAGTTCGCGGTCGGCGGGGGTCGGTGGACCGCCGATGAGGAACTCCACGTGGGGACAGTCCAGGGTGCCGAAGGCGAACGGCACGTCGGCGCAGTGCCAGGCCCGTACCACCCCGTCCGGCTCGCGGCGCCGACGGTCGAAGCGTGACCGGAACACCCTGCCGCCGCCCCGTGCGTGCAGTTCGGCGAGCCGGGTGGTGAACTCGCCGAACACCAGGTCGCCGAAGACGGCGAGGTAGACGTCGAGCACCGGGGCGTGGGGCATGGCCGCGCGGTAGCCGGCGACCAGGCCCTCGGGGAGGCCGAAGTCCTCGGCGAAACGGGCGAGCCGCTCGTCGGTGGTGACCTTGGCGCTGCTGCCGACGGCGTCGAGCAGCCAGTACTCCTCGGTCGTGTGACAGACCAGCAGGTCCACGTCGCGGGCCGCGCCGGCGGCCAGCCGTGCGAGGGGGTCGGTGGGCAGGACGTCGCCGTCGAGGACGGGGGCGTAGAGCACGGGGTCGTAGTGGCGGGAGCCGGACGCCGGGTCGTTCCGGTAGGCGTCCACGACCCGGTCGGAGGCGGCGACCAGGGCCTGCGGGCTGGTGGAGGCCAGGCCCCGGGCCGTGGCGGCGCACCCCGCGGCAGCGGCGACCTCACGGGTCGTCGCCGCGGCCGTGCCGGGGGTGGCGAACGGGCTGGCGGCGCTGTGCGCGATGGCCCGGTGGAACAGGCGCCGGGCCCGGTCCATCACCATCAGGCAGGCGACGGACGTGGCTCCGGCGGACTGGCCGGCGACCGTGACGTTGCCGGGATCCCCGCCGAACGCGGCGATGTTGTCGCGTACCCAGCGCAGGGCCGCGACCTGGTCGAGCAGGCCCCGGTTGTCCGGGTGGGCGTTCGTGCCGTCGCCCGGGGTGCCGGCTTCCGCGTGGTCCGGCTCGTCGGCCGGTACGTGTCCGAAGCCCTCGAACCCCACCCGGTAGTTGAGGGTGACCACCACCAGACCGGCGCGCGCCGGCGCGGTGCCGTCGAAGTCGGGTTGGGCCGAGGAGCCGAAGGTGTACGCGCCGCCGTGGATCCACACCAGCACGGGCAGGCGTCCGCCGACGCGCGCGGGCGTCCAGACGTTGACGGTGAGCACGTCCTCGTCACCGGGCGACCACGCCGGGGCGCCGGGCAGTCGGGCCGACTGGGGGGCCACCGGGCCGAAGGAGGTGCAGTCCCGGATCTCCGTCCACGCCCGTGCCGGGCGCGGCGCCCGGAAGCGGTCGGCGCCGAACGGCGGGGCGGCGTACGGGATCCCGAGGACGGCGACGACGTCGGCGGACGCGCGCAGGCCCCGTACCGGACCGGTCGTCGTCTCGAAGACGGGCATGGGGGCCACCTCTCGCCGCGGGTCACGTCGCCGGGATCGGCGGTGGCGCCAGCCTCCCACCGCTCCGTGGGCCATGACCAACACCGAGATCACGGCGATTGACGCGCCCGTGATGTCAATTGGCCCCGGAGGTCGGTGCCTTGGGGTTCGTCGGCGATCACGCCGATGGGCCCGCAGGCCGCGTCCGCGTGCCGCCGCCTCCGTCGGGCCGACGGCGGCCGTACGAGCACCGGCCCCCGGCCCGGCGCCCGTTGGGGTGACACGCCCTCTCCGCCACTGTGCGCGCGAGGGCTCGCCGGCGCATCCGCCCGCCGGGAGCTCGAGGGCAACCAGGTGATTAAACCTGGCTTTACCATTGTTTTAATTGACAAATCACCCAAAGGGTGATTTGCGAGGTCGGCCTGTGTGTGCTGCGCTGGATGTGCAAGGAAAACTGCCCACTCCAAAGGAGATGGTGGGGTATGGCGACGCAGGACAACGTGACCCGTGACCAAGTCAAGGCCGCGCTCGACACCGAGGTCGAACAGGTGCTGAACCCTGGCGAGGCCCAGGGCTTCTACCGTGACACCCGCGAATGTGCGGCACTTGCCCTGAAGGGCGGCTCCGGCAGCCTGCTGCTGTCACCGCCTGCTCCCCGTCCCAAGAAGCGCTGACGGGTAACGGCATGGAGAGTCCCGGCACTCAGACGCCCCTGGCGGGCGCTGTGCAGGACCTCGCTTCCCAGGTGGTCTCCGCCCTCCGGGGCGGAGACCACTCGGCGGTGTTCGCCGGTACGGCGGCGTCCGTCACCAGCGACGAGGACCTCCTGCTCGCGGCCGTACGCGTCCTCGGCCCCGACGCCCTGCTGCCCGGCACCCTCGGCACGAGCCCACCGCACCCCGACGACCTCGCACTCTTCGAGAAGGCGGTCATCGCCTTCCCACCCGCCCCGGACGCGTCGGTCACCTCGCGCTGGACCCACTGGGGGATGACGCGCACCCTGCGCGACCTCGGCACCGCGGCCATCGTCCCGCACGACGACGAACCCGACACCGCATGGGTGGACACCCTGCCCTGGCAGTCCCTCACCCATCAGCTGGCGCTTCTCGCCGGCCTCGCGCTGCCCCCGGTGCCGGCCGCTGCCCAGGCGTCCTCCGTGCCGACCGCGCCCGCGACGGTGGAGAGCGCTCTGGTTCGCGCCGCCGGTCGGCGTACCGTCGACATCGCGCGCGGCTTCGTCCGTGCCGTACGCCGCCGGGGCTGGCTGCAGGCGGCCGGGGCGGGCCGCTGGCTGTCGGTCCTGGACGACGTCCCGGACACGCTGGGGCTCGACACCGGGCTGGAGTTCGTCGCGGCGATGGGCGGCGACGACCCCCGCGTGGCCCTGCACCTCCACGCCGCCCGGCACGGGCGGGCGCAGGCCCGGGGGGACGCCCGATGACACCGCCACCCGCGGGCCCGCCCCGCGGAGGCCCGACAGACCTGACGGGCCGGCCGGGCCGTACGCGTCCGACGGGTGGGACCGAGCCGACGGACAAGACGCGCCGGACCGATCCGACCGGCCGGACCGGCCCGACGGATCTGACCGCTGTGGCCGGTGCCGCGTTGAGCTGGCTGTCAGCCCACCGCGCCGACTTCCGTCTCGGGCCACATGCGCTGGAGCCGGACGCCGACCCCAACGCCTCGTGGAAGCGCGTCGGCGAACTGGCCCAGCTGTGCGTCTGCGTCCGCCGCAGCACGGCCCCGGGCTCGCCGTTCCACGGGGCGGCGACCGCCCTGGTGCACCACGCCTGGCACGAGGCCGGCGACGGCGCCCTCTTCCTCGACGTCCAGCGCCTCGAACCGAACGCCACGTACCCCCTGGAGGTGTACGCGGCGTTCGCCGACGCGGGACTGCGCCACCCGCCGTACGAAGAACTGGTCGGCCTGCTCGTGCGCACCCGCGGCTGGCGCACCCCGGAGCTGCTCCCCAACCGCCTGCTCGGCCTCCTGAACTCGGAGCACCGCGCCGGGCTGGCGCCGCGCCGGCCGATGGACGAGCCGCTGCGGCACACGTGGCTCGGGGCCCTCCCCGAGCCGTGGCTCTTCGAGAAGTCCGCCGCCTACACCCTCACGCACGTCGTGTTCCACCTGACGGACTGGGGCCACCACCCCGACGCCGTCCCCGACGACATCGCCGCCTACCTGCACACCTGGCTGCCGCCCTGGCTCGACACGTGCGTCGAAGCCGAGCAGTGGGACCTCTGCGGCGAACTGCTCGCCGTCGCCGCCAGCCTGCCGCGCCCACCCGATCCGGACGCCACCGAGGAGGCGTGGGCGGCTCTGGCCGCCGCGCAGGACGGGGACGGCGCCGTGCCCGAGGTCGGCCGCGGGCCGCGCGGTGAGGACGTCCCGCGCGTCTTCGTCAACTGCTACCACTCGACGCTGGTGACCGTCTTCGCCGCCACCCTGACCGCGGCCCGCCGCACCGGCCACCCCCGCGGCGACGACCGGCACACCCCCCGGGAGGCACCGGCATGAGCGGCACCACCGGCGCGGGCGGCCCGACCGGCACCGACGGCACGACGGGCACGGCCGGGATCCGTCTGATCCAATCGGTCGGCACGGGCGCGTTGGAGTGGCTGCACGCCCACCGTGACGGGTTCGGCCTCGAACCGGACGTCAACCCGGAGACCGGCTTCCTCGACCGCTTCAAGCCCGTCGGGGAACTCGCCGTCATCTGCAAGGTCCTGTTCCGGGAGGGCGTCGCCGGCTCCCGCCACGCCGCGCTCGCCCGCCAGCTCCTCGACCACGCCTGGCGGGACGTCCTGGACGGGGGCCGCATGTTGGTCCGCGGCCAGCGGATCGAATCCCTCTCGCCCATCCCCTTCGAGGTCTACCTGCCGTTCAGGGAACTCGGATACGAGCACCCCGAGCTGGACCGCCTGATCCGGCTCAACCACCGCCTCGGCAGCTGGCAGGCCGCGGAGCTCCTCCCCGCCCGCCGACTGTGCCTGAGCGCCTTCGAACGCCGCTACGGACTCACCCCGACCATGCCCGAGGACGAAGCGGCCCGCCGCACCTGGCTCGCCCACACCCCGGAGCCGTGGACGGTCGACACCCGCACCGGGTACGACATCACCCACACCGTCTTCCACCTGACCGACTGGGGCGAGAACCCCGCCGGCCTCCCCCCGGACATCGCCCGCTACCTCGACCTGTGGCTGCCCGCCTGGCTCGACGACTGGACCGACCTGGAACGCTGGGACCTGCTCGGGGAGCTGCTCGTCGTGGACGCCTGCCTGACCCGCCCCACGCTGGACGCCGCCACGTGGGAGGCGTTCGCCGCGGCCCAGCAGCCCGACGGCGCCATGCCGGCCATCGGCGGCATGCCCGAGGGCGACCCGGAAGAGGTGTTCGACATCGTCTACCACTCCACGCTGGTCGCCGCGTTCGCCTCCGTACTGGCCACCTCGCGCGCCTTCACCGCCCTGGTCGACGGGGCCCCCTCGTGACCGCGCCGACCACCGTCGACCCGGTCTCCCGCGCCCCGGCCACCGGGACGCGGGAGACCGACGCCGCACGGCTGGACGACGCCGTGCGCGCGGTCGACGCCCCGGACGTCGTCTTCGCCCTGTCCCGCCACGGCCACCGCACGGTCCGCTGCGGCGGCACCGGCCCCCCGCCACCCACGCCGCGCGAGCGCCTGCGCTACGAACTCGGCTCGGCGTCCAAGCCGTACACCGGACTGCTGCTCGCCCACCTCGTCCACCTCGGGGTGCTGCACGGGACCGACCCGGCCTCGGCCTACCTGCGCCCCGAGCACGGCACGACCGTCGGACCGCGCGGCCCCATCACCCTCACCCACCTCGTCACCCACACCAGCGGACTGCCGCCGCTCCCCGCCGACTTCTACGCCCAGGCCCTGCCCCGGTGGGGTACCGACCCGTACGCCGGCTACCCCTCCCGCAAGGTCGTCCGCGCCTTCCTGCGGAGCCGTCCGCGCCACGCGCCGGGCACACGCTGGCGGTACTCGAACTTCGGCGTCGCCGTCCTCGGCCACGCACTCGCCGCCGCCACGGCGACCCCCTGGGAGGAGCTGGTCACCGACCACCTCCTGCGCCCCCTGGACCTCACGGGGACCGGGCTGCGACCGGCCGGCCCCGGCACCGACGCCACCGGGTACCGCACCGACGGCACGACCCCCACCCCACCCCTGCGGATCGGCGGCTTCCAGGCGGCGGGCGCGGTCCGGGCCACCCCTCACGACCTGCTCACCTTCCTCGAAGCGCACCTCGCCCCCGACGGCACGCCCCTCGCCGAGGCGCTCCACGAGGTGCGCCGTCCCGTACTGCGCCGGGGATTCGGGCACCGCCACACCCACACCCTGACGTGGTTCCGGCACCCGGCGGCCGACGGCGGCACGATGTACTTCCACAGCGGCGCCACCTGCGGCCAGACCTCCTTCCTCGGCTTCCGACCGGACCGGAGCAGCGCGCTCGCCGCCGTCTGCAACCGCCGCCACGGCTCCACCAACGCCCTGATCCCGACGGCCTACGCCCTCCTGCAGAGCCTCTGACGGACCTCCGGCGCCGCCCTCCCCGGCCCGACCGGAAAAAAGGTGGACGCCCACGGCCCGCCGCCGGTCGGATGGGGTCGCATGGACGCAGCACGCATGCACCCCGGCCGGCACCCCATCGACGACGACCTCGTACGGCGGCTGGTCGCCGGGCAGTTCCCCCGCTGGGCCGGGTCGCCGGTGCGCCGGTTCCCCTCCGGCGGCACGGTCAACGCCATGTACCGGCTGGGCGACGACATGGTCGTACGGCTGCCGCTGGTCGCCGGCGCGGCCGGCGACGTGGAGCTGGAGCGGCGGTGGCTGCCCCGGCTCGCGCCGCGGCTGCCCGTCGCCGTCCCGGAGGTGCTCGGGGCGGGGGAGCCGGCGGAGGGGTACCCGTGGCCGTGGTCCGTGTACCGGTGGCTGCCGGGCGGTCCCCCCGACGAGGCGGCGCCGCCCGAACCCCTGCGGCTGGCGGAGGACCTCGCCGGGTTCGTGGCCGCCATGCGGAGCCTCAGGCTGCCGGACGGGCCCCGGGCCCACCGCGGCGGCCCGGTCTCCTCCCTGGACGCGGAGACCCGCGCGGCGATCGAGGAGCTGCGCCGCACACCGGGGGAGGAGGTCGACTGCGACGCCGCGACCGCCGTGTGGGAGGAGGCGCTGCGGGCCCCGGCCTGGGACGGACCGCCGGTGTGGCTGCACGGCGATCTGATGCCGGGGAACCTGCTCGTGCGCCGCGGCAGGTTGAGCGCGGTGATCGACTTCGGGTGCGCGGGAACGGGCGATCCGGCGTGCGACCTGTTCCCGGCGTGGAACCTCCTGCCACCCGACGCCCGGGAGGCCTTCCGCGCGCGGCTCGGCGTGGACGACGCGACCTGGGTACGCGGCCGCGGGCGGACGCTCTCGCAGGCACTGGTGGCGCTGCCCTGCTACCGCACGACCAACCCGGCCATGGCCCGCAACGCCCGACACGTCATCCGGGCCGTCCTCGGCGAGCGCCGGGCCCCGGCTGGTCCCGGCGCCCATCGCCCGGACGCCGCGGCCCCGGTCCGTGACGGCCGCTTCCCCTAGGCGTGCGGCCCCCCGCCGGGGGGCGGGCCCGTCGCCGGCTCGTGGTGCCCGGCGCCGCAGGCCGCGGACCGCGAGGGCCAGCGTCCACAGGAGGATCGGGAGCGTCGCGACCCTCTCCATGCCGCCCCTGCCCAGACCGAGGTACCGGTGGGAGAGGAAGAGCCCGAAGGCGGCGAGCGCCACGACGCCCAGCAGGCCCGTCACCCGGCGCAGCGCGCGCGGGACGTCGTCCGCCAGGCCGGAACCGGCCGCCACCAGCCCGATGTTGCCGGTGCCCATGATGAGGAGGGCGCCCAGGAGGTGCTGGTTCTCGTCGACGTCGGCGGGAGCCGGCCCGGCCGGCACGAAGCCCGCACCGGCGCCCACGGGCAGGCACCGGGCGACGGCGCCCGCGGCGCCCCGGCGCCACGGGCCGGAGGTGAGGACGGCGCCGACGACGAGGAGGGCGCCCAGGGCGACGAACGAGGCGTTCACCAGGGCGTGCTCGGGGGAGCAGACGTACCGGGGCTCGGGCTCCGCCCGGAGGGCGCAGTGCGCGCCGCCGAGGTCGCTGATGTCGTTCCGGGCCCAGCTGTACGGTCGCGCCCACGCGGACTCGACGACGACGTGGAGGACGAAGAACTGCACCACTCCCGCGATCCCCGCGGAGTACCCGACGCGAAGCCCCGACTGATCGTCCGCTCCCGGGTGTTGCCGGTGCGGGAAGTCGATCATGTGGTGTCGAGGAGGGGCACTCCGGAGCGCCGCCGGAAGGTCCCCCCACCCCCGAGGGGGCGTGCGCGGGGGCCCGGGCCGGTCCCGCCCTACGCGCTGTGGACGAGCTGGATGAGGTTGCCGCAGGTGTCGTCGAGGACGGCGGTGGTGACCGGCCCCATCTCCAGCGGCTCCTGGGTGAAGCGCACCCCGAGCGCGCGCAGCCGGTGGTACTCCGCGCGCACGTCGTCGACGGCGAAGGAGGTGGCCGGGATGCCGTCCTCGACCAGCGCCGTCTTGTACGGCTGCACCGCGGGGTGGCCGGAGGGCTCCAGGAGCAGTTCGGTCCCGTCGGGGTCCTCCGGCGAGACCACGGTCAGCCAGCGGTCCTCGCCCAGCGGGACGTCGTGCTTCCGCACGAAGCCGAGTACGTCGGTGTAGAAGCGCACCGCCTTCTCCTGGTCGTCCACGAAGACGCTGGACAGGTGGATCCTCATGGGCTGTCCTCCGATGCATCGGGCCTGAGCCACCGGTTGACGATGTGCTCGAGGGGTTCGGTGTTCACGTCGTGGAACTTGTAGCGGCCCTCGCGTCGTGGGAGGACCAGACCGGCCGCCTCCAGCACGGCCAGGTGCTGGCTGATCGCCTGGCGGGACAGTCCGATGCCGTGTGTGGTCACCAGTCGCGCGCAGAGCTCGAACAGGGTCTGGCCGTCCCGCTCGACCAGCTCGTCGAGGATGCGCCGACGAGTGGGGTCGGCCAGCGCCTTGAACACATCCTCCGCCATGACCGCCACGATAGGCAAGTAGCGACTTGCCTATCAAGTCGGGCGTGTCCGCCACCGCCTGCTCCGCCGGGCCCCTCAGCCCCCCACGACGTCCCTGACGAACACCAGTCCGTCGGTGCCGGCCAGGTGCGCCGGGTCGAACGGGGCGTAGCCGAACCAGGGGGACACGCGGGGTGCGAGAGGCACGTCACCGAGGGCGGCGGCCAGCCCTGGCGCGTCGACGAGGCACCGCTCCTCGGGCCGCGCGTACAGGATCCCTTCGACCGTGTCCGGTGGCGGGACGTCGACGCCCCGGTGCCGCAGCGTCCCGAGGGCCGTGGCCACGACGGCGTACTCCTCGCCGAGCCGGGCACTCACCAGCGCACCCGCGCTCCACCACTCCAGCGGCATCCCGCCCATCCGCATCGAGCTCTTCGCCCGCTGGAGGTGGGAGTTGTGCGCGTGGACGAGCGCCGGGCCCCGAGCGGCCAGGGCGAGGAGGTTGTCGGCCATCATCTGGTCGCGCACCCCCACCAGCCGGGTCAGGCGCGCGGATGAGGCGTCGGCCATCCAGTGGTGGTAGCGCAGCAGTCCGAGGGCGGTGCGCCCGTACAGGCGCGCCCGGTCCCAGTCGCCGCGCGAACCCGCCGTGAGCAGGTGCGGCGCCTGCGCGTCGAGCAGCGCCACCAGGTCGTCGACGACCACCCGCAGCCGACGGGCCTCGCTGGACTGCCCCACGGACCGGGACGGGTCCGTCATCGCGGCGGGGTCCGTCCACCGGTCGTCGGTGCCGAGCAGCCGGTCGAGCGTCGCCGTGGTGCAGGGGAGCAGGGCCGCGTCCACCCGGGTCGAGAGGTGGTCGTGGAGCGCGGTGAGGGCCTGCCGGGGGCTGGCGGCGCCGGTGATCTCCAGCGGTCCGTCGAAGCCGGCGAAGCGGAGCCGCTCGGACGGGGGCCGGCCGGTGTTGTGGGCGCGCATCCAGCGCACGAGCTCGCGGTTGCCCGCGTGGGCGCCCCAACCGTGGCTGAAGCCGTGCTCCATGACCCAGTCGAGGGTGCCCCCGCCCCCGGTGACGTAGTCGTCGACGACCAGGCCCTTCAGGCAGTCGCTCTCGATCGCGATGGTGCCGAAGCCCTCCTGCTCGACGAGGTGCCGGAAGAGGTCGTTGCGCAGGTCGAGGAGGGCCTCCTCGTCGTGGGTGGGCTCGCCCAGGGCGAGCAGTCGCGGTGGGGCCGGGAGCAGCGCCATGACGGCGGCGGCGTCGACCGCGTGGACGGTTTCCGTGATGTCGGTGACCATGCCTTCAACGCTATCGTTGAAGTTACGGTGGAGACTTTTCGCCGTCCGGCCCAGGGTCACGGGGGAACGATGACGCACAACCCTCAAAGTGGTCGACGGCTCCGGCCGGTCGACCTGGCGCGCCGGCACGGTCTGTCGACCCAGGCGGTCAGGAACTACGAGGAGGCCGGCATCCTCCCGGCCGCCGACCGCACCCCGAGCGGCTACCGCGCCTACACCCCGCTGCACGCGGCGGCCCTGCGCGCGTTCCTCGCGCTCGTGCCCGGCCACGGCCACCGCACGGCGGCGTCGATCATGCGGGCGGTCCACGCGGACCGGTCCGAGGAGGCGTTCCACCTCATCGACGAGAGCCACGCCCGGCTCCTCGACGACCGCCGGACCCTGCGGGCCGTGGAGGACGCCCTGCGCGACCTGGGACGCGGCGGCGGAGTCCCGCCCGGCGCGGCGGCGGCCGGGCCGGGCGGCACGTTCATCGGGCCCCTCGCGGCCGGACTCGGGATCAGACCCGCGACCCTGCGCACCTGGGAGCGCGTCGGACTGGTCCACCCGCGCCGCGACCCGCTGACCGGGTACCGGGTCTACGACGAGGCCGACGTCCGGGACGCCCGGCTGGTCCACCAGCTCAGACGGGGCGGCTACCCGCTGGAGCGGATCGCCCCGCTGATCACCCGGGTGCGGACGGCCGGGGGAGTGCAGCCGCTGGAGGGCACGCTGTCCGACTGGCACGGCCGGCTGTCCGCCCGGGGGCGGGCGATGCTGACCGGCGCCGCGGAACTGGAGGTGTACCTCCGCGAACGGGCCTGACGCGCCGGCGATCCGCCGGCGCCGGGCGGCGCGCCGGCGTGCCGCCCACCGTGCGCGTCGCGCCTCGGGGCGGCGGGGCACGCGGATCACCGCCGGCGCCGGGGCGCGGACCGTCGCTCGTCGAACGGCGCGGGCGGGCCGAGCCGACCGTACGGCGCGAAAACCGGCTGCCCCCACGGACGGGGCGCGTTACCGTGGCCGTATGCACGTCACCGGCCGAAGCACCACCGCGACCGCGCGAGCGACCAGCTCGCCGGTTGCCGCCGCCTGACGTACCCCGTCCCACCGGCGACCGGAAACGGTCCGCCGGTGGACCCGTGGCGTTCGACGCCCCGGTTTCGACGACTGCGCGGTTCCGTTGTCCGGCGCCTCCCCGCTGCGACGCGAAGGAGCCACCCCCATGCAGACCGAGCAGATCGTCCGCACGTTCGTCGAGTACTTCGAGGAGCGCGGCCACCGCCGCGTCACCGGCTCGACGCTGCTGCCGCCGCCCGGCGACCCGGTGCTGTTCACCACCTCCGGCATGCATCCGCTCACCCCCTACCTGGAAGGACGCCCCCATCCCCTCGGCAGGCGGCTGGTCGACGTCCAGCGCTGCCTGCGCACCACCGACCTGGAAGAGGTCGGTGACCCCACCCACCTGACCGTCTTCGAGATGCTCGGCACCTGGTCGCTGGGCGACTACGAGGGCCGGCAGAGCCTCGCCTGGGGGTACGAGCTGCTCACCGAGGGGCTCGGCGTCGATCCGGTGATGCTGCACGCCACGGCCTACGCCGGTGACGACCGGGTGGGACCGGACACGTCCTCCGTCGACCTGTGGGAGGGCCTCGGCGTCCCCGTCGAACTCACCGTGGAGGACAACTGGTGGTCCAACGGGCCCACCGGCCCGTGCGGCCCCGATTCGGAGGTGTTCCTGTGGACCGGCGACACCCCGCCCGAGTCGACGCCCACCCGCGACGACCGGTGGGTGGAGGTGTGGAACCACGTGATGATGCGCCACCGCCGACTCGACGACGGCTCGCTCCTACCGCTGCCCCAGCGCAACGTCGACACCGGTCTCGGCCTGGAGCGACTGGCCGCCCTCCTGCAGGGCCGGTCCTCCGTGCACGAGAGTGACGTCTTCGCCCCGTGGCGCCGCTCCGTGCCGGCCCTGTGGCCGTCACTCGACGAGCCGTCACTCCGCCTCGTCTGCGACCACCTGCGCTCGGCCGTCGTCGTGCTCGGCGACGGGGTCCACCCGGCCCCCACCGGGCGCGGGTACGTCCTGCGGCGCCTGGTGCGGCGGGTGCTGACGGTGCTGTGGCGGGACGACCCGTCGCGCAGCCTGGGCGACCTGCCGGACGAGCTGGTCCGGCACACCCTGGACCGCTTCCGGCAGGGCACGGACCCGGACTTCGTGTCCCGGACGCTCCTGGAGGAGGAGCGGCGCTTCCGCCGGCTCCTGGAGCGCGGCCGGCAGGTCCTCGCCCGGCCCCGCTTCCGGGGCCCGCTCGACGAGGAGGACCTCCACTACCTCCACGACACCCACGGCCTCCCCCGGGACCTGGTGACGCACCTGCGCCAGGAATGACGCCCACGGGCGCGGCGCGTTCGGGACGGGCGCGTCATCCGTGACGGACGTGACCCGCTCCGCGTCCTGACCGGTGACGTGCCCGCGACCGGGGCGCGGGACCGGCCGCGCACTCCCCTCCGGGGATCCGGGCATCCGAACGGTCGAACGTCCGGCCGTCCGGGCCCGGTCTAGGTGATGGCGGGGCTGCGGCGTTCGACGAGGATCACGTCGCGCCAGACGCCGTGGTGGCGGCCGATGCGTTCCCGGGTGCCGACCACGCGGAAGCCCGCGCGGCGGTGGACGGCGAGGCTGGCGCTGTTCTCGGGGAAGACGCCGGACTGGATGGTCCAGATCCCGGCCCGCTCGGTGGCGTCGATGAGGGCCCCGAGCAGGGTGGAGGCGACGCCCCGGCCGCGGGCGGCGGGGTGGACGTACACGGAGTGCTCGACCACGCCGGCGTAGGCGCACCGGTCGGAGACCTTCGTCGCGGCGACCCAGCCCAGCACCCTCCCGCTCCCGTCGAGCGCGGCGAAGCGGTGCTCGGGCGGCCTGGTCGTGGCGAACGCCTCCCAGGTGGGTGCGGTGGTCTCGAAGGTGGCGTCCCCCTCGTCGATGCCCGCCTGGTAGATCGCCAGGACCTGGTCGGCGTGTTCGGCGGTGAGCGGCACGATCAGCGTGGTCACTTGCTTCCCCTGTCCGTCGGTGGTCGTCAGGCCCCGGCCGGCGGGGCCAGGAGCTTGCCCATCGCGGCGAGCACCGACGGTTCGACGCGGTAGTAGACCCAGGTGCCGCGCCGCTCGGAGGAGAGCAGGCCCGCGTCCTTGAGCTTCTTCAGGTGGTGGGAGACGGTCGGCTGGGAGACGCCGACGTCGGAGATGTCGCAGACGCACGCCTCGCCGCCCTCGTGGGAGGCGACGGCGGAGAAGAGCCGCAGGCGGACCGGGTCGCCGAGCGCCTTGAACATCCGGGCGGCCGTCTCGGCCTCCTCGGCGGTCATCGGGCGCTCGGTCAGCGGCGGGCAGCACGGCACCGCACCCCGGGCGTCGGCTCCGAGCAGCGGCAGCGCCTTCGTGTTCGACATGTGTCTATGTTGACACGCGTCGAAGCAGACGGGGGAGGGGTTGCCGGGTCGGGGGCGCGGGGTGGCCGGGTCGGAGAGGTGGCGAGGCTCTTGTATAGACATCTGTCTATGTTGACGCCCGTCTATGCAGGTGTCATCCTGGCGGTGCAAGCCATCGACGTTCGTCGAATCAACGAGGAGTCGCCGTGAACGCGCCCGCCACCGCCGAGCTGCCCGTCGTCGTGATCGGAGCCGGGCCCACCGGCCTGGCCGCCGCGGCCCACCTGGTCGGCCGGGGCATCGAGCCCCTGGTCCTGGAGGCCGGGCCCGCCGCCGGGGCGGCGGTGCGGGAGTGGGCGCACGTCCGCCTGTTCTCCCCCTGGAGCGAGGTCGTCGACCCGGCCGCCGAGAAGCTCCTCGCCCCGACCGGCTGGACCCGACCCGACCCGGCCACGTACCCCTCCGGTGGTGATTGGGCGGAGTGGTACCTCCAGCCGCTCGCCGAGGTCCTGGGCGACCGGGTGCACCTCGGCGCGACGGTCACCGGGGTGTCCCGCGCCGGCCGTGACCGCATCGTCGACGCCGGGCGCGAGGCCCAGCCCTTCGTCGTCCACGTCACCCGCGCCGACGGCCGCGAGGAGCGCATCTCCGCCCGCGCCGTCATCGACGCCTCGGGCACCTGGCGCACACCGTCCCCGGCCGGTGGCAGCGGTCTGCCCGCCCTCGGCGAGAAGGCGGCCGCCGACCGGATCTCCTACCGGGTCCCCGACCTCAAGGACCCGGCCGTCCGCGCCCGGTACGCGGGCCGGCGCACCGCCGTCGTCGGCTCCGGCGCGTCCGCCTTCACCGCGCTCGCCTCCCTCGCCGACCTCGCGGAGTCGGACGCCGGCGCCGGGACGAAGGCGGTGTGGATCCTGCGGCGGGGCATCTCCGGCTCCACCTTCGGCGGCGGCGAAGCCGACCAGCTGCCCGCCCGGGGCGCCCTCGGCCTGGCGGCGAAGGCCGCCGTCGACCGCGGCCACGCCGACGCCGTCACGGGCTTCCGCACGGGGGCCGTCGAGCGGACGCCGGACGGCCGACTGGTCCTCGTCGGCGAGGACGGCCGCCGCCTGGACCCCGTCGACGAGGTGATCGCCCTCACCGGGTTCCGCCCGGACCTGTCCTTCCTGTCCGAGCTCCGCCTCGACCTCGACGAGCGCCTCCAGGCCCCGGTCCGGCTCGCCCCGCTGATCGACCCCAACCAGCACTCCTGCGGCACGGTCTACCCCCACGGCCATCGCGAGCTCTCCCACCCCGACCAGGGCGTGTACCTGGTCGGCATGAAGTCCTACGGCCGCGCCCCCACCTTCCTGGCCATGACCGGCCACGAGCAGGTCCGCTCCGTGGCCGCCGCGCTCGCCGGCGACCTGGACGCGGCCGACCGCGTCGAGCTGACCCTCCCCGAGACCGGGGTCTGCGGCGGCGCGGGGCTCTTCGACGCCCCCGACGCGCAGCCCGGTACCGACGGCGGCTGCTGCGCCACGCCCGAGCCCCCGCTCGTGCGGCTCGACGCGCCCGCGACCGTGCCCGTCACCGCCGAAACGGCCCCGGCGGGCGGCTGCTGCGGCTCCTGAACCCGCCTCGTGCCGCCTGTGCGGCGGGGGCCGCGACCGGAACGGGGGACCGGTCGCGGCCCCCGCCGCGTCCCGGGCCGGTCGTCATCCCCCAGGCTCCGTCGTGGTCCCCGGCCCGCGTCGTACCGCTGCGGGACCGTGCCGCCCCGGCTCACAGCTTGGCGCGCACCCACAGTGCCGGGGCCTCGTGGACGAGCCACGCGCCGGCCAGACCGATGACGGCGCCGACGGCGACGTCGCTCGGGTAGTGGGCGCCGGAGTGGACCCGCTGGACCGCGACCGCCGCGGCGGGGACGGCGCAGACGGCGCCCCACGCGGGGTGGACGAGGGCGACGCCGGTGGTGAAGCCGACGGCGGCGGCGGTGTGCCCGGAGGGGAACGACGAACTGTCCGGCCGGTCGTGGACGTCCTCGTGCGGGATCAGCTCCTCGGGAGGCCGCCGCCGTTCGTAGAGCTGTTTGCACACGGCGTTCGACACCAGCTCCGCCAGCCCCATGGCGGCCAATCCGGCCACCGCGGCCTTCCTCTCCCGGTAGCCGCCGGCCGCCGACATGACCGCCGCCGCGGCCCACCACAGCTTGGTGCGCTGCGCCGCCGTCTCGACGGCGGGCAGTACCCGCCGCGCCAGGGGCGAGGTCCAGTGGGCCGCGCGGCGGGTGAGCCGGCGGTCGCCCTCCCGCAGATCATCGAGATCCATCATGAGCGCCGGTTGCCCGGCTCCGCGACCGGCACACGCATCCGGGCGGATCGGCTGCGACGGAAGCGGGAGCCGCTCCTTCCCCCGCGGGCCCCTCCCGCCGGGCGGGCCGGCTCCCCGCCCCTCCGGCGCGGGCAGGGCCGACTGCCGTGTCCCCTCCCGCCGGGCGGGTCGGCGGCCCGCGTGCCCCGCGCCGGGCAGGGCCGGTTGCCGGCCCCGGACTCATCCGCGCAGGACGGCTCCCGGGGCCGTCCCGACGAGCGGGACGGCCCCGGGGGCGCGTGTGAGCGGACCGCCGCGCGGTCAGTCGAGACGGCGGTGGTCCTCCTCGGTCCACTTGGCCGTGTCGCGTGGCTGCACGTACGGCTCCTCCGTCGTGGGGTGGCCGCCTTCGATGGCGCGCTGACGGGCCATCTCCGCGTCGAACTCCAGACCCAGCAGGATCGCGAGGTTGGTGATCCACAGCCACACCAGGAAGACGATGACACCGGCGAGGGTGCCGTAGGTCTTGTTGTAGGAGGCGAAGTTCGCCACGTACAGGGCGAAGCCGGCTGAGGCGATCATCCACAGGAGCAGCGCGAGGAGGCTGCCGGGGGTGATCCACTTGAACCCCCGGCCCCGGGCGTTGGGAGCGGCCCAGTACAGGATCGCGATCATGATGGTGACGAGCAGGACCAGGACCGGCCACTTCGCGATCGACCACACCGTCATCGCCGTGTCCCCCACGCCGAGGGCGGAGCCCGCACGCTGGGCGAGCGGGCCCGTGAAGACGACGATCAGGGCGCTCACGACCGCCAGCACCATCAGGACCACCGTCAGGACGAGGCGCAGGGGCAGCACCTTCCAGACGGGACGGCCCTCGGGCATGTCGTACACGGCGTTCGAGGAGCGGATGAACGCGGCGATGTACCCGGACGCCGACCACACGGCCAGCAGCAGACCGACGATCGCCATGAGCGAGCCGGTCCCGCCGTTGCCCTGCAGTTGCTCCACGGCGTTCGTGATGATGTCCCTGACGGGTCCGGGTGCCAGCTTCTGCAGGTTGTCCATCACCTGCTGCGTGGCCGACTTGCCCGCGATCCCCAGCAGGGAGACCAGGACCAGCAGGGCGGGGAAGAGGGAGAGGACCCCGTAGTACGTCAGGGCCGCGGCCCGGTCGGTCAGCTCGTCGTCCGTGAACTCCTTGACCGTCCGCTTCAGCACCGCGAGCCACGACCTCTTCGGCATGGCGGTCGGGTTGTCGGGGGCGTCGCGCTCCACCTGCGGATCCGGGCCGATGCCGTCCGACTCGCGCGGGGTGTCGGGCTCGGCGCCCCGCCGGTCCTGGTCCCTGTCCCGGTACTGGTCGCTGCCGTCGCGGCGTCCGGGGACGTCGTCTCCGTTGTGCCCTGGTTCTGGTGTCCGTGCCATGTCAGTGGGGTAACCGCTCCGAAGGGATGGAAACGAGGCGCTTCTGTGGGGGTGCGCAAGGTTTCGTCCCCCACCTGGCGTGGGTCCCGCACCGGAGGGGACCGGACGGGACGGCGGCGTCAGTCCGCCGGGCGCCCGCAGTGCGACATGTGCGCCATGTGCGCCATGTGCATGGGCGGCACCATCGACCGGGCCCGCTCCCACCTGCCGCGCGCCTGCTCCTCGGGGCGCTGCTGCTCGCCGTGCAGGGCGTTGAGGACGAGCAGGCCGCCGGTGAGGGCGGGGATCACCCACTGCATGCTGGTCAGCCGGCGCTGCGCCTCGTCGGTGTCGACGGGGTGCTCGGCGGCCTTCTCCGCGTCCTCGGGACTGTCGGAGGAGGCGAGCTCGATCTTCTTGCCCAGGACGCGGCTGTACGCGGTGGCGGCCAGGGCCGCGCCGGTCAGGAGCGTCTTGGCCACGGTGGACGCGCCCACGCCCCGCTGGGTGGCGACCCGGTCGGCGTTCACCGCCAGCAGACCGGTGGCCCCGACCAGGTGGACGGCGATCGCCGCGGCGTTGACGGGCGTCCACTTCGCCCATCCGGCACTGGCGATCCGGGCGGTGTCCCGCCACGTCCCGCCCTCGTTGCGGGCCGCGCCGTTCAGGCCGACCGCACCCATCAGCGAGCCGCCGAACCACGCGGCGAGACCCAGGTCGTGCAGGCTGCGAAGCCCGGTACTGCGTTCCGACATCTCGTTCGCTCCTTGTGACCGAAACGGCCGACACCCCGCCGGCACGCACCCCACGGTTCCCCGTCCCGACCGCGCCCGCACGCCGTACTGCTGCGAACGGACCACGAGCACCCGCAGGCGGGCCCCCCGTCGGGACCGGTCACTCCGGCGGGCCGGCCGGGCCTCTCGCCGGACGCGGCGACGTACGGCCACCCGGTGCGCGGGGCCGGCCGCGGCGCCGCACGGCGCCGCGGCCCGGGGCGCCGGGAGCAGGAGCACGCCGACGGGCACGGACGGTGGTGGCGGGCGGTGGAGGCGGGTGGCCCGTCCGCCCGGCCGGCGTCACCCCCCACACGAGCGAGCGGTGCCCGCACGGCGCGCCCCCGTCCGGGCGGGCGTCACGGCAGGGCGGTGCCACGGGCGCTGAGCCAGAGCCCGTACCACTCCTCGTGGGTGAGGTCCGGCTCGCGCCGCGCCGCGTCGGCGCACGCGCGGATGCGGTCCGGGCGGGCGCTGCCGACGACCGGCGCGATGCGCGCCGGGTGCCGCTGCAGCCACCACAGGAGGATCGTCTCCGGCGTGGTGCCCTTCGCCTCGGCGAGGGCGGCGACGCGACGCGCCGTGGCGTGCTCCGCGGCCGTCTCCTGGCGGCCGGTGAAGCGGCCCTGGGCGAGGGCGCCCCAGGCCTGCAGCCGGATCCCGTGGGCGAGGCAGTGCTCGACCGTTCCGTGGGGGAAGCCGACGGACGCTGCCTGCGAGGTGTTCACCAGCACGCCGGACTCCAGCCAGTCCCTGCTGCGCAGGCTCATCTCCAACTGGTCGGCGACCAGGGGGACGTCGAGGTGTGCCTGCAGGAGGGCGATCTGGGCGGCGCTCATGTTGGACACGCCGAACGCCCGCACCAGCCCCTGCCCGTGCAGCGACATCAGCGCGCGGGCCACGTCCTCCGGGTCGGCCAGCGGATCCGGCCGGTGGAGCAGCAGGACGTCGATGACGTCGGTGCGCAGACGGGCGAGGCTCTCCTCGACCCGGCGGACGATGCTGTCGCCCCGCAGGTCGTACATGCCCGGCCGGTCGCCGTCGGCCGGCCGGATCCCGCACTTGGTCTGCACGACGATGCGTTCCCGCAGTCCCGGTGCGCGGGCGAGCACCTCCCCGAACACGGCCTCCGCCTTGCCGTGCCGGTAGATGTCGGCGTGGTCGAACACCGTGATGCCGCTGTCGAGGGCGGCCGCGACCGCCTCCTCGGCCTGCTCGATGTCCGCCGTGCCGTACGGGGCGGTGTCCCAGCTCCCACCGAGACCCATGCACCCGTACAGCAGCCGCTCCTTGCCCGTGTCCCGGGTCGTGTCCGCCGTCGTCGTCACGGCGCCCAGCTTTCCACGGGGGGCGCTGGCGGCCCAAACGACGTCGAGGGAACCGCACGACCGCGCCCAGGCGCGGGCTGCGGCCCGGGGATCGGGCGGCCGACGGCGGCCCGTTCCGCCGCCGTCCGTCAGGGGCGGGCCGTCTCGTGGTGGGCGGCCAGGGCCGCGGCCGGGCTGTCGTACAGGGCGAAGACGGTGTCCGCGCCGGTGATGGCCAGCAACCGTCGCATCTGGTCGGGCACGGCGGCCAGCGCCAGGCCGGCGTCGGCGGTACGGGCGTGTCGGAGCAGGCGCAGCAGCGTGCTGAGGCCGGAGGAGTCGCAGAAGCTCAGGTGGGTCAGGTCCAGCACCAGGTGGTGGTGGGTGGCCATCGCGGCGGCGGCCTGCGCGTGGAAGCCGTCGGCCGTGTGGAGGTCCAGGGCGCCGGCCACCGTCACCACGGCCGCGTGGTCCGCGGCCTCCCGGACGGTCACCCGCGGGTCCTCGTTCACGGCGCGGCGCTCCCACCGAGACCCGGGCCCGCGGGGTCCCGGGACGGCAGACCGGCCAGCGCCGCCGCCCGGTCGGTGGGGTGCGCCGCCGGCCCGAGCCATTCGCAGAACAGCACGGTGGCGTCGTCCTGCAACCGGCCGTCGTGGTACTCGAGCACGGCGTGGACGAGGCGGCGCAGGGTCTCGGGCACCGGCAGGCCGTCCGCGTGGCGGCGGACGAGGAAGTCGGTGAAGCGGCGCAGCCCGAACTCCTGGTCACCGGCACCCCGGGCCTCGGTGATGCCGTCGGTGTACAGCACGAGCCGGTCTCCCGGCTCCAGCTGGTCCTGGCACAGCGTGACGGGCAGGCCGAGGTCGGTGCCCATCGGGTTGCGGGGCGGCAGCTCAGATGGGTGCCCCAGCGCCCGCCGCGGATGATCACCGGGGGGTGGTGGCCCCGGTTGACCCAGGTCAGCACGCCGGTCCGGGTGTCGAGATCGGCGAGGATGCCGGTGGCGTAGCGCCTCTGGTGGTACTGCTCGATCAGCGCCTCCTCGATCCGCTCCGAGATCTCGACCAGCCCGGCGCCCTGGCGCCGCGCGTTGCGGCAGGCGCCCATGGCCAGGTGGGCGGTCAGGCCGGCGGCGGTGTCGTGGCCCATCGCGTCCAGGATCGACAGGTGCACCACGTGGCCCGCGGTGGCGTAGTCGTAGGCGTCACCGCTGATGGCGTAGGCGGGCTCCATCGCGGCGGCGATCATCACCCGGCCGTCGGCGTAGCTGCGCGGCGGCATCAGGTGCCACTGCATCTCGGCGGCGATGTTCAGCGGCTGGGTCCGCGTCAGCCGCGCGTGGGAGTCGCTGCTGCGCCGCTTGCTGTCGATGATCAGGGCGAGCACCGAGGCGAGCAGGATCATGTCCTCGCGTGCGCGCGCGTCGGCGTGCGCGGTGGTGACCCGCAGCACGCCCAGCCGCTCGGTGCCGTCCAGGAGGGGGACCCACCAGTGGTTCCCGTCCTGGCCCGCCGGGCCCGCCTGCAGGATGTCCCCGTGCTGGTAGGCGCGCCCGGCCACGGTGCCGTCTATCTTCAGCTCGCTCTCCTCGCCCACGGCCCCCCGCCCGGCGTCGAGGCCCTCACCGGTCAGCAGCCGCAGCACCTCCCGCTGCAGGTCACCGAGGTAGACCAGCACGTGGCTGAAGCCCACGGCCGCCGCGTGCTCGGCCGTCTTGGACGGCAACAGTTCGAGGGGCATCAGGTGGCTGGCGGTCAACAAGCCGGCCAGCATCCGCCGGCCGTCCGTGTCGCGGTACTGGTCGCTCATCAGCAGCGTCCCGTCCGTGGAGAAGCCCGCACGCCGGTCGTGCGCGGGTACCCCCGGGTCCCAGTGTCCTCCCGTCCCGTCCCGCCGGCCACCTCCTCCGGCCACGACCACCGGGGGCGCGGCGGGAGGTGCCGCCGGGCCCGCGCCCACCGGCACACCGCCCGCACGCCTCTCGCACCTCGGAGTCGCCCCGGACGCGGTGCCACCCCCGTGACACGCTGACACGCTCCGGGGCACGGGGCCGCCCGTGGCAGGTCCGTGGGCGCGGGGCCGCCCGTGGCAGGGGGCGCGGGGCCGCCCCGGCGCCGACGACCCCCGCGCCCGTCGCCGGCGGTCGCGACGGCCTCGCCCGGCACCGGGGTCAGGAGACGGTGCAGGAGGTCCCGTCGAGCGTCACTCGGGACGGCTTGCCCAAAGCGCCGTCGGCCGCGTACCCGACGGTCACCGTCCGGTCCCGGTCCAGCCGGGTGTTGTGCGCGACCGGCCGGGCGGTGACGGTGGCGCCGTCCTGTACGGCGGCCATGTTCCAGTGCTGCGTCATCCGCTGGCCGGCCGGGAAGGTCCAGGTGAGCGTCCATCCGTCGAGTGCCGCCCCGCCGTTGGTCACGGCCAACTCGGCGGTGTGGCCGGTCCCCCAGGACGAGCCGGGCCTGTACGCGGCCGCGCAGGCGCGGGTGCCGGGCTGCTCCGGCTGCGGGTCCGAGGGGCCGGAGCCGCCGGCCGCGTTGCGCACGAGCTGGTCGGCGAGGACCGGGTCGAACCGGCCGGCCGGCTTGTACCCGCGGCAGCTGCCGTCCGACTCGCCGGGCTGCTTGACCCACAGGTAACCGTGGACCTGCGGGTCACCGGTCGTCAGGGTGGGCCGGGTGCCGAGCGCCCGACCCTCCGGGTTGCACCACTCGGCGCTCGGGTGGGGGCCGTTGCCGTTGCGGCTGGTGTCGACGACCAGGCCGAGCGAGGGCGTGCCCAACCTGTCGAGCAGCGCCTTGCCGTAGGCCGTCTCGTCCGCCGTCGTACGGAAGTTGGAGACGTTGGTGACGATGCCGTCGCCCTGGGCCACGCCCGCCTCCAGCAGGTACCGGGGATCCACCTGCCAGCCGCTGTGCCCGGCGTCGTAGTAGACCCTGGCGTTCGGCGCGGTCCGCTTGATGGTCGCGCCGGCCTGCTTCAGTGCGGCGAGCCGCGCCGGGACGTCGACCCCCCGGCACTGGTCGCCGCGGGTGGCCTGGACGATGGCGTCCGGCTCCAGCAGGACGATGACCTCGCCACTGCCCAGCCCCTGGGCGAACTGCGTGATCCACTCCTGGTACCGCGGCAGGTCGGGGGCGCCGCCCGCGGAGTGGCTGTTGCAGTCCCGGTTGGGGATCATGTACGCGACCAGGGCGGGAATCCGGCCGGCCTGCTCGGCCGCGCCGGTCACGGCCCGCACGTCGGCCTTGACCCCCTGCGGCTCGTACGAGGCGAACCACGTGGCCCGCGGCACGTCGGCGATGTGCGCCTTGATGCGGGGAGCCCGCTCGTCGCCGGGGTTCTGCGCCAGCCACGTGCTCACCTGCGTGTGCGGGTCGAGGTACAGGCCGGACGCCGACGGGGCCGCGGAGGCGGGGCCGGGCCAGACCGCGGCGAGGGCGAGCGGTACGGCCAGGGGGGCCAAGCGGCGGCGGATGGGGGTTCGCAGGGTCACGGGGGTGTCCTTTCGCTGTCCGGTGGGAGCGCTCCCGCGCCACGGCGGGCGGACCGGAAGGCGTACGCCGGGCGGACGGTGGGGGGGCTCGGGGAGGAGGGTGACAGGGGCGCGCCGGGGGCGGGGCCCGTGGGGGCCCCTCGGGTCACCGCGGCCGATGCGGGCTGACGGCCGAGGCGCGCCGGAGCCGAACATAACCAACAACGCCCGCCGGCACCAGGGGAGTTGCGCACCTCGCGGTCCCGAGCCCCACCCGCGGCGCGCGAAAAGGCCAGGACGGCCCCGGCCCCGCCCGGCTATCGTGGGACGCATGACTTCCTTCTTCTTCGTGTGAGTCCGGGCGCGGCCGACGACGCCGTTCCTGCCGCCCGTGGACCGTCACACCCCCAGGGAAAGTCATATGCGCGACCGCGCCCGTACCGCCGTGCCCGCCTCCGTGGCACAGCTCTCCGTCAAGGACGTCACCAAGTCCTACGGCACCCGCACCGTTCTCGACCAGGTGTCCTTCACCGTCCGCCCCGGCGAGAAGACCGCCGTCGTCGGCGAGAACGGCTCCGGCAAGTCCACCCTGCTCCGGCTGCTCGCCGCGGCGGAGGAGCCGGACACCGGGGAGGTCACCGTCCGCTTCCCCGGCGGTACCGGGCACCTCGCCCAGACCCTCGACCTCGCCCCCGACCGCACCGTGCAGGACGCCGTCGACCTCGCCCTCGCCGACCTGCGGGAGCTGGAGCGCCGGCTGCGCGCGGCGGAGGAACGCCTCGGCGAGGCGCCGGACGACGCGCTCACCGCGTACGGCGAACTGCTCGACGCGTACGAGGGCCGCGGGGGGTACGAGGCGGACGCCCGCGTCGACGCCGCCCTCCACGGCCTCGGCCTCGCCGGCGTCGCCCGCGACCGCGTGCTCGGCTCGCTCTCCGGCGGCGAGCAGTCACGGCTCGCGCTCGCCTGCGTGCTGGCCGCCGCCCCGGAGCTGCTGCTCCTCGACGAGCCGACGAACCACCTCGACGCGGCGGCCGTGCACTGGCTGGAGGAACACCTGCGCGCCCACCGCGGCACCGTCGTCGCGGTCACCCACGACCGGGGCTTCCTGGAACGCGTCGCCACCACGATCCTCGAGGTCGACCGGGACGCGCGCACCGTGCACCGGTACGGCGACGGCTGGGCCGGCTACCGCGCCGCGAAGGCCACGGCCCGGCGCCGCGCGGAGCAGGAGCACGCGGAATGGCTCCAGGCGGTGGGCCGGGCCGAGGGACTGCTCGAAGCCGCCGGAAGACGCCTCGCCACGACCGGCAGGGACCCGCGGCAGGGCTTCGGCAAGCACCGCCGCTCGCACGAGGCGAAGCTCGGCGGCCAGGTCCGGGCGGTCCGCGAACGCCTGGCCCACCTCCGCCGCGCCCCGGTGCCACCGCCGCCCGAACCCCTGCGGTTCACCGCCGCCCTGACGACGGGCGCCGACGAGGGGTCCGCCCACGGCGGGGATCCCGCCGGCGGCGGGAGCACGGCAGGCGACGGATGCCCTGCCGGTGGCGCGCACGCTGCGGGCCGGCCCCTCGCCGAGCTCGACGGCGTCACGGTCGCCGGGCGGCTGCGACTGGACGGGCTGCTGACCATCCTGCCCGGGCAGCGCCTGCTGGTCACGGGCGCGAACGGGGCGGGCAAGACGACGCTGCTGAGGGTCGTCGCCGGCGACCTGGAACCCGACACGGGCCTGGTGCGCCGCACCGCCCTGACCGGGTACCTGCCCCAGGAGCTGCCCGCGCGTTCCACCCGGCTTCCGCTGGTCGCGGCGTTCGCGGCCGGCCGGCCCGGACCGCTGGAGGAGCACGCCGCACGGTTGCTGACGCTGGGTCTGTTCCGCGAGGAGGACCTGCACGTCCCCGTCGCGGAGCTGTCGGCGGGCCAGCAGCGCCGGTTGCAGCTCGCGCGCCTGGTCACCCGGCCCGCGGCCCTGCTCGTCCTCGACGAGCCGACCAACCACATCGCGCTCGACCTGGTCGAGGACCTGGAGGCGGCGTTGGCGGTGTACCCCGGGGCGGTCGTCGCGGTCTCGCACGACCGCGGCTTCCGGGAGCGGTTCGCGGGGGAGCGGCTGGAGCTGCGCGGCGGCCGGAGGCGCTGACGCACGGACGGCGGACGGACCGGCGACGCGGACGGCTCGTGCGGCCGACGGGCCGACGGGCCGACCGGCCGACCGGCCGACGCGGACGGGCGGACGCGGGCAGACGGACACGGACGGGCGGACGCGGACGAACCGAATGCGCGAGCTGACGGGTGGACGGACGGCCCGACGACGCGAACCGACGACGCGAACCGACGACGCGAACCGACGACGCGAACCGACGACGCGAACCGACGACGCGAACCGACGACGCGAACCGACGAAGCGAACCGACGACGCGAACCGACGGGCCGACGGACGGGAGCACCCCCGCGCACGAAGGCCCGGCGCCGGAGCCCCGCACACACGTCCGTTAGTGTGCCGGTGCGCCGCCGGGGCCGCGTGGCGCCGGTCGGGAGGCGCACCGCCCGTGTCCCTGCCACCCCATCGGTTGAAGGTCATGACGAAGAACCTGAAGATCTCCCTGGCGCTGGTCGTCGTCGTCCTGGCGGTCGTCGGCGCGCTGCTGGTCGGCAACCGGACCCAGGACGTCTCCGCGGAGGCCCCGGCCACGAACGGTGGGAGTGCGGGGACCCCCTCCGGCACGGCCTCGGTGCTGGTCCGCCCCGACAGTCACCGGTTGTCGACGGCGAAGGACGGCAAGGTGACGGTCGTGGAGTTCCTCGACCTCGAGTGCGAGTCGTGCCGGGCGGCGTTCCCGGACGTGGAGCGGTTGCGCGAGGAGTACAAGGGCCGCGTGACGTTCGTCATCCGGTACTTCCCCATCCCCAGCCACCGCAACGCCGAGCTGGCCGCCCGCACGGTGGAGGCCGCGGCCAGGCAGGGCCGGGTCGAGGCGATGTACAAGAAGATGTACGAGACCCAGGAGAGCTGGGGCGACCAGCAGGTGTCGCACGAGGAGACGTTCCGCGGCTTCGCCAGGGAACTCGGCCTGGACATGAAGAAGTTCGAGGCCGACTGGAAGGACCCGGCCACCGCCGAGCGCGTCGAGAAGGACCGCCGGGACGGCATCGCGCTCGGCGTGCAGGGCACGCCGACGTTCTTCGTCAACGGCAACCGGCCGCAGATCGGGTCGCTCGCCGACTTCAGGGCCGCCATCGACGCGGAACTCGCCAAGTGACCGTCACCACACGCCCCGCCGCCCCGGCCCCCACGGCCGCGGGCGGCGGCGCCGTGGGACGGCGGATGCTCGCCGTGGTCCTCACCCTCGGCGGCGCGCTCGGCTTCCTGGCCGCGTTCGCGCTGGCGGTGGAGAAGATCGCCCTGCTGAAGGACCCCTCCCACACCCCGTCGTGCAGCATCAACCCCGTCCTCAGCTGCGGTTCCGTGATGAGCACGCCGCAGGCCGAGGTCTTCGGGTTCCCCAACCCACTGCTGGGGATCGGCGGGTTCGCCGTCGTCACCACCATCGGGGTGGTGCTCCTGACAGGTGCCGCGCTGCCGCGCCCGCTGTGGTGGGGCCTCACCGCCGGGGTCGCCCTCGGCGTGGTCCTCGTGCACTGGCTGATCTTCCAGAGCCTGTACCGGATCGACGCGCTGTGCCCCTACTGCATGGTCGTGTGGGCGGTGATGATCCCGCTCTTCTGGTACACCGCCCTGCACGCCCTCACCGGTGGGCACCTGGGCGGGCCGCCGTGGCTGCGACGGGCGGCGGGTGCGGTGGCCGGCTACCACGGCGTGGTGCTGACCGCCTGGTACCTGGCCATCGGCGTGCTCGTGCTGCAGCGGTTCTGGCTGTACTGGACGACCCTGCTCTGACGGACCGCCAGGCAGCCGCGCGTCAGCAGCCGACAGCTGCCCACGCAGCCACCCGAACGGTCGCTGGGCGGCCACCGGGCAGCCGCCCGTCCGGCAGCCGTCCGGCCGTACGGCGTCGGGACGCCGTACGGCCGGACGGTCGGATGTGGATCAGAGGGTGCCGGTGATGCTCAGGCCGATCGGCGTCCCGGTGGTGCCGGCCAGGGTGACCTGGACGGTCGGGGCCCAGGTGCGGTCGGCGTGCCGGGTCGTGTGGAGGAGCTTGCCGTCGGCGGTGACGGCGGCCACCTGCAGCTCCCCGTCGACGTGGGCGGCGCTGACGGACTTCGCGGTGACCCCGCCCAGGACGGTGGAGAGGCTGCCGTACACGGTCCAACTGCCCGAAGCGCTGCGCAGGGTGTGGTACTGCTTCGTGCCGTTGTCGGTGGCGATGACGACGTGCGCGTCGGTGCCCACCCCGGCGATCGCGACGGAGGAGACGGGGCCGGTGACGCCCACCGCCTTGCTCATGTCGCCCCAGGCGGTCCACTGCCCGGCGGTGTTGCGGACGGTGTGGTACGGCTTGCCGCCGGTGACCGCCACCGTCTGGAGCTGGCCTCCGACGCTGGCGGTGGAGACGGACGTCACCGTCCCGAGCGGACCGGCGGCGCCGAGCACGTTGCCGAAGCGGGTCCACTTGCCGTCGGCGTGGCGGATGGTGTGGAACACCTTGCCGTCGGCCAGGGCGACGACGTGCAGCTCCTGGCCGATGGAGACGGCGGCCACCTGCTTCAGGTTGCCGAGGACGCCGGCGACGGCGCCCACGTCGTTGAACGTGCTCCACGAGCCGTCCGCCGCTCGAACGGCGTGGCGCAGCGTGCCGGCGCTGTCGATGGCGAGGACGTGGGTGTCGCGGTTGACGCCCGCGGCGGCGACCCCGGAGGCGGAGGCCAGCGTGTCGCCGACGCGGCCCGCCTCGGACTCCACGTCGCGGAAGTCGGTCCAGGTGCCATCGGCGAGTCGGACGCCCTGGAAGATGCCGCGGTCGGTCCGGACGAAGCTGCGGGACTTCCAACCGGGCTGCGCGGCGCGGACGTCCATGACCCACTGGCGCAGGTCGTCGACGCGGGCGGCCTCGGCGTTCCTTCGCGTCTCCGTCTCGGGGGTGCCGAGGCAACCGGCACGCCACGAGCGGCTGGAGAGGGCGACGACCTCGCCGGCGGCGTTGCTGACGGGGCCGCCGGCGTCACCCTGGCAGATGGCGTCGCCGGTCTGGCCGCCCTCGATGGCCAGGGCGGTCGCCGAGGCGGACGTGGTGGTGAAGGCCGCCGTGTGGACCTTGTCCGGGACCCAGAGGGTCTTCGTACGGCCGTGCCCCGCGGCGGTCAGCGCGGTGCCGGCCTCGGGGGCGCTGCTCGCGAGCGTGGCCGGGGTGACGCCGGTGACCGGTCGGTCGAGCCGCGCCAGGAGGACGTCCCGGTCGGTGCGGGGGAACACCTCGGCGACCGAGAAGCTCTGGGCGCCCAGGGTGACCGTCACCGCTTCCGCCGGCTTGCCGGGCGTGATGCCGGTGCCCGGCGTGGCGGTGAAGCAGCTCTGGGAGGTGAGCAGCCACTGTGCCGCCACCAGCGTGCCGGAGCAGCCGCGGGCGTCGGCCGGGCCACCGACGGTGACCTGGGCGGTGT
This sequence comes from Streptomyces kanasensis, assembly GCF_043077165.1. NCBI lineage: Bacteria > Bacillati > Actinomycetota > Actinomycetes > Kitasatosporales > Streptomycetaceae > Streptomyces > Streptomyces kanasensis. Next base: position 249,661 of record NZ_JBIBSF010000001.1, on the reverse strand, counting down.
GGGCGAACGCGCCGGTCGTGTCGGGGGTGCCGATGGCGGCGCTGGCGGTGTTGGTCGACAGCAGACCGGCGCCTATCGCCGCGGCGAGGCCGACGGCCATCCACGTGGGTCGTGGACGGGTACGCAGCATGGGTGTCCTCTTTCGTGAGTCGAGTGAAGAAACGCCGGTCGGGGGGGAGGGCAGGCCGGGGCCGTCCGCAGGTCCCCCGTCGGTGCGGCCCGTGCAGAGTATCCGAGCGGACGGACATGTGTGATCTTGATTGGTCCGGGTGTCGTCGCAGGTCGGCGGGGGTGTGGTGGCGGTCGCGGGCGGAGGCTGACGTTCCGCCGGAACGGGGTCGTATCGTGGTCACCCGGGCCGGCCGGGCCGGGGGAGCGTGGGTCGGTCGCCCGTCGGTTCCGCGTCGTCCGCCCAGACGCCGATGTGGTCCGGTTCCAGACGGAGCATCACGCGGTCCCGCATGCCGAGGCCCTCCGCGTAGTACGGCGACCTCGACGGTCCCGGCCCGCGCGGGGGCGGCCCCCGGGCGGCGCCCCGCGGTGAAGCGGACTGGGGGGCGGACTTGACGAGATCGTGACCGGATTCCGCCACGTCGACACCGGAATGCGCGCCCCCGCCTCCGACCGTCCCCGCCCCGCCCCGCCCGACGGCCCCCGCCGCCGGGCCGCCGCGCCACCCCGCGGATTCCGCCCGTGTCCCACCGGCTCCGGCCTCGACTCCCGCGGGCCCCGCCCCGAGAACCGTCGCCCCTGCGCAGCGGCCGGGGTCAGTCCGCCGTCGTGGCGCCCGCCGTCGCCGGAGCCGCCACGACCGCAGGCTCGGCGATCACGCCGTCGTGCAGCTCCAGCACCCGGTCCGCCAGGTCCAGCAGTTGGGGGTCGTGCGTCGCCACGAGCGCGGTCACGCCCTCGCCGCGGACCACGGCCCGCAGCAGTTCCATCATGGCCCGGCCCGTTTCCGCGTCCAGCTGGCCGGTCGGCTCGTCCGCGAGGAGCAGCGCCGGCCGGTTGGCGAGCGCCCGTGCGATGGCGACACGCTGCTGCTGGCCGCCGGACAGCTCCGTCGGCCGCTGCTCGGCGTGGTCGGCGAGCCCCACCATCGACAGCAGCAGCCGCACGCGCTCCTCGCGCGCGGCCGGGTCGGTCCGGCGCAGCCGCATCGGCACGCCGACGTTCTCGGCGGCCGTGAGGATCGGGATCAGCGCGAACGACTGGAAGACGAAGCCGACCCGGTCCCGCCGCAGTGCCGACGGCCCCTCCTCGCCCAGGTCCGCGAGGTCCGTACCGTCCACCGTGATCCGGCCGCCGTCCGGGGTGTCGAGGCCGCCCACCAGGTTGAGCAGCGTCGTCTTGCCCGAGCCGGACCGGCCCTTCAGCGCGACCGGTTCACCGCGCGCCACCTCGAAGGACACCCCGCGCAGGGCGTGTACGGCGGCGGGCCCGGAGCCGTACGAGCGGCGCAGGTCCTCCACCCGCACCATCGGGTGCCCGTCGCGCGCACCACTGTCCCGGTCATGAACCGCCCCCGTACGTCATGGAATGGGCCCCAGCATGCGCAGCCCCGCGCCCTGCGGCAACGCCCGCCGACCCCGTCGTTCCCCCGGCGCGCCGCCACCGCCCCGGCCTCCCGTCCCGGCCCCGCGGCACGGGAAGCACGGCAGCACGGGGCCGGACGGTCGGTCATACGACATGCGCGGCGACGACCCGCGCGCACTCCATCGCCTCGGCGTGGGTGGAGTCCACTTCCAGGTCGTACCGCACGCCCCGATGGACCGACTCCGCCTGGGAGGCGGCCATCCCGACCGTCCGGTCGCCCCGGGCGACCTCGCGGCCCGCGGCCACCGCGGCGTCGCACCGGACACCGACCCACAGCACCCGCAGCCCGTCCAGGGCGTCCTGCCATCGCCGCTGCGAGGACGCCCCACCGAGGAACACCTCGTCGACGACGACCCGGGCGCCGGCGCGGGCCATCGCGGCGACCCCCTCGATCCACGCGGCCTCCAGCCTCCGGAACTCCGGACCGACGACCACCTCGCCGTCCGGGGCGAAGTCGATGCCGCCGTCCGACGTCTGCAGGGACGCCGGCATCGCATCGACCAGCGTGTCCGTGCCGAGGGCCAGCCACGGATCGGGCAGGACCGCCTGCAGACAGCGGATGATGCCGGACTTCCCCGAGCTGGAACCACCGTTGATCACGATCACCTGAGTCTTCACCGCGCCACAGTAGGCCCGCACCCGACGCCACCCGAAGCGAATTCTCCGGCCCCGGCCCCCCAGCCCCCGGGCTCGCGCCCCGCGCCGTCACCGGCGACGGTGAACAGGGCGACGGCGAACAAGGCCGCCCTCCGGGCGCCGACGGACAAGGCGGAGGCGCAGGCGGAGTTCGTGCGGGTCCGCGGCCGGCGTCCGCCGCGCGTCCACGCCGACGCCGGTTCGCCGCCCGGCGGTGCCGGCCGCACACGGTGGGACGAACCCGTGGCGGCGGCCGGCGAGACGGGGCAGCGCGGCTCCGCCCCCGGGGGCCGGCCGGCCTGGGTCGTTCAGGCCGTCGGCTCGGGGGCGATCTCGGCGATGAGCCGCTCGACCAGGGTCCTGATCTCGTCGCGGATCGGGCGGACCGCCTCGACGCCCTGGCCCGCCGGGTCCTCCAGCTGCCAGTCCAGGTAGCGCTTGCCCGGAAAGACGGGGCAGGTGTCGCCGCAGCCCATGGTGATGCAGACGTCGGACGCCTTCACCGCGTCGACGGTGAGCACCTTCGGGACCTCGGCGGAGATGTCGATCCCCACCTCGGCCATCGCCGCGGCGGCGGCCGGATTGACCGCGGCGCCCGGCGCGGAGCCGGCGGAGCGGACCTCGACCCGGTCCCCGGCGAGGTGGGCGAGCCAGGCGGCGGCCATCTGGGAGCGCCCGGCGTTGTGGACGCAGACGAACAGGACGGACGGCTTCTCGGCCATGGTGATCGTTCTCTCCCGACGCGCGGCGGAACCGGCCGCCGATGACTTCCTCATCCGCTGGTATCAGCGGACGGTGATGTGACAGTATCAGCGCATGCTGACTTCAGTCGATCCTGATGTGATCCGGGCGCTGGGTGATCCCCTCCGCCTCCGGATCGTGGCCCTGCTGGCGCGCGAGACGCTCTGCACCACGCACCTCGTCGAGGAGACCGGAGCCAAGCAGACCAACCTGTCCAACCACCTGAAGGTGCTGCGCGAGACCGGCCTCGTGGAGACCGAGCCCTGCGGCCGCTTCACCTACTACAGGCTCAAGCCCGACCTCCTGGCCGGCCTCTCCGAGCAGTTCGCCGAGCTGGCCGCCTCCGCCCGTACCGCCTCCGAGAACAAGAGGGCCTGCCCGTGACCCCCACCGAGACCACCACCGCCGCCCCCGGTCCGGTCGGCGGCGGGGGCGAGTCGATCGTCAGGAAGCTCTCCACCCTCGACCGCTACCTCGCGGTGTGGATCCTGCTGGCCATGGCGGTCGGCCTCGGGCTGGGCCGTCTGGTTCCGGGCCTGAACGACGCGCTGGCGAAGGTGGAGGTCGGCGGGGTCTCCCTGCCGATCGCGATCGGCCTGCTGATCATGATGTACCCGGTCCTGGCGAAGGTCCGCTACGACAGGCTGGACGCCGTCACCGGCGACCGGAAGCTGATGATCTCCTCCCTGGTCGTCAACTGGGTCCTCGGCCCGGCGGTCATGTTCGCCCTGGCGTGGATCTTCCTGCCGGACCTGCCCGAGTACCGCACCGGCCTGATCATCGTCGGGCTGGCCCGCTGCATCGCCATGGTGATCATCTGGAACGACCTCGCCTGCGGCGACCGCGAGGCCGCAGCCGTGCTGGTGGCCCTCAACTCCGTCTTCCAGGTCATCGCGTTCGGCCTGATGGGCTGGTTCTACCTCGACCTGCTGCCCGGCTGGCTGGGCCTCGGCGCGGGCGAGCACCTGGACATCTCGATGGGGGAGATCGCCCTGAACGTGGTCGTCTTCCTCGGCGTCCCGCTCCTGGCCGGCTTCCTCACCCGCCGCGTCGGCGAGCGGACGATGGGCCGTACCGCCTACGAGGCGAGGTTCCTGCCGAAGATCGGTCCGTGGGCGCTGTACGGGCTGCTGTTCACGATCGTCATCCTCTTCGCCCTGCAGGGCCGGACCATCACCTCCCAGCCTTGGGACGTCGCCCGTATCGCGCTGCCGCTGCTGGTGTACTTCGCGATCATGTTCTTCGGCTCCTTCCTGCTCGGCAAGGGCCTGGGCCTGGCCTACGACCGCACCACGACCCTGGCGTTCACCGCGGCCGGCAACAACTTCGAACTGGCCATCGCGGTCGCCATCGCCACCTTCGGCGTCACCTCCGGCCAGGCCCTGTCGGGCGTCGTCGGGCCGCTCATCGAGGTCCCGGTCCTCATCGGCCTGGTCTACGTCGCGCTCGCCTGGCGGAGGAGGTTCGCCGCCGACGCGGTGACGACGGTCCCGTGACCGGTCACGGGGCCGTGGCGGTCGGCGGCGGCCGGGCCGCCGCCGGCCCCGCCGGGGAGGCGGGACCAGGTCAGTGGCCGCGGGGCGCGTACATGATCACGGCCATCCCGGCGAGGCAGACCAGGGCGCCGGTGACGTCGTAGCGGTCGGGGCGGTAGCCGTCGGCGACCATGCCCCACGCGATCGAGCCGGCGACGAAGACGCCACCGTAGGCGGCGAGCACGCGGCCGAAGTCGTCGTCGTGCTGCCAGGTGGCGACCACGCCGTAGAGGCCCAGCGCCAGGACACCGGCACCGATCCAGATCCAGCCCTTGTGTTCCCGGATGCCCTGCCACACCAGCCACGCGCCGCCGATCTCGAACAGGGCGGCGAGGACGAACAGGGAGACGGACCGCGCGACACTCACGAACGGTGAGCCTACCGCCGTACCCCCGAGCGCCCCGCCCCCGCTCGACGCACCGTCCCGGGGTGGATCCGTCACGCGGGACCCGTCTCGACAGGCGACGGCCGGACCCGCTACCGGCGTACGAGGCGGGTGGCCGGCCGCGGGGGGCGCGGTCCGCGCCCCCTCCCCTCCGCGCAGGGACCCCGACGACGGGTGCGCTGCCACGCCCGCCCGACGAGCGCCGTCCCCGGTACCGCGACCGCGGTGCCTCCGCGGCGCCGCGGACGCCCGGCCGCGTCCAGGGTGCCGTCGGGGACCGGCGAGGCAGGGCGGATCGGGACGGCGGCCCGTGGTGAGGGAGGACCGCGTCGACCTCCACCCGCACCCGCCCGGCCGGATGAGCGGGGCGGGAGCCGGGGACCGGTCGGTACCCGGGGCCTCGGGCCGGGTCCGGGCGGTGGAGACCGGAGGCGGCCCCGGCCCCTGCGCCCGGCCTGGCCCGGCCTGGCCCGGCCGCGGCCCGTGTCCCACGGAAGCCCCGCCCCGGGACCCGCTGCCCGGGCGGGTGGGGTCCGCCCGCCCGGGCCCCGGAGGAGCTAGGCGTCAGATGCGGTGGACGGTGTGCAGCTTCCTCGCGTAGGTTCCCGTGCCGTCCAGCAGCGAGGGGCCGCCCAGGTCCGACATGGTGGGCCCGTTGGCCGTCTTGCGGCTGGAGAGGAAACGCCGCTTCCCGGCCGCGTCCTTGCCCAGGTAGATGCCGACGTGATCGACCGTGACCGTCACGTGGTCGTCACCCGAGTCCGCGTTGAAGAGCACCAGGTCGCCGGGCTGGAGCAGGGCCGCGGCGGGCGGGGTCGTGCCGTCGCCGGTCCGGTCGACGCGCACGCCGGGGGCGTACTCGACCATGTCCCGCGACTTGCGCGGGATGCGGGTCCCGGACGTGTCCGCGCCCGCCGCCATCGGGACGCCCATGTGGTAGCCGTACACCATGCGCGTGTAGCCGGAGCAGTCGAGATTGCCGACCTGCTTGCTGGACGGGCCGGTGTGGGCGCCGTCCGGGAAGGTCCAGCCGACGTTCATGTACTCGTGGAAGTCGGCGCCCTCGTAGCAGTAGCCCTGCGGGTCCAGGTAGCCGTACCCGGCGGCGCCGAGGACCTGCTTGTCCTTGGCCGGCCCGGCGCCGCTCGTCACCGCGGGGGCGCCGGCGAGGAACATCGCCGCGTACGCGAGGACGTCCGGCGCCGTGGAGCCGGCCCATCCGCGGATGGTCTGCTCCAGCGCCGGGGTCCAGGTGCCGTCGAACGGCTCCGGGAGCACCCGGACCCACTCCCCGTGCGTGACGCTCGGCGGCGTCGCCCAGTTCGCGGCGTTCACCTCGAACCGGCTGACGTGCAGCGTGACGGGGAGGTTGGTGCAGCCCTGGTTGGCGAGCGCGCGGAGTCCGACGCGGCCCTTGGCGAAGGTCGCGTCGGTGACGTCCACGGCCCACGCGGACGGCTCCGCGGAGGCGGAACGCCACGCCTTCACCTGGATGCGGCTGCCCTGGCGGCGCACCCGGATCGTCCAGTCCGTGCCCGCGGGCACGCCCGTGGCGAGGGTGACGGCCGCCGTCAGCTGGGTGACCGCGTCGGCGACCTCCTTCTCGACGCGCAGCTCGACCGCGCCGGACGTGAGGAAGGACAGCCGGGCCCGGTAGTGGTTGTGGGTGTCCTGGTAGCCGAAGGACAGGGCGTACGAGCAGGCCTGGCCGGTGGGCACCTTGTCGAACCGGGCCACGGACCGCACGTCGACGTCGGTGATCTCGTCGTCGCGCAGGGTGGCGTGCCGGCTGGCGTAGTCCGTGGTCAGGGCGATGGTGCCGGTGCCCGGTATGACCGAGTAGTCGGTGTCGACGGGGCCGAGGGTGGACCATCTGCCGCCGCCCCAGGACGTGCCCCAGTACTGGCGGTCCCCGACCGGGAGGGACGTGTCCGGCAGCGTGCGCGCGAAGTCGTCCACGAACGGCTTCTTGTTCTCGGTGAAGGTGCGCGTCGGTCCGGGCAGGACGACGGTCCGGGCGCCGCGGGTGAGCACGGCGACGCGCTTGCCGCCGGAGGTGACCTCGGTACGGGCCGGGGTGCCGGCGAGCACCGTGGCGGTGAGCGGGGCTGCCAGGGTCACCGGGGCGAAGTAGGAGGCGTCGAGCGGCGGCAGCGTCACGGAGGAACGTGCCGACGTCAGGCCGACCGGGCCGGGGAAGGGGTCGACGGGGGCGGGTGTGGGCGGGGCGGCCTGGGCCGGGGTGGCGACGAGGCCGCTCAGTGGCAGGGCGGCGGCCGACGCCGCGAAGAGGGTGAGCAGGCCGCGCCGTGAAGTGTGCGTCATGGGGATCATGATCCGTGCACGCTCCGCGGAGGAACACGTCACCCCCCGTGAACCCGGGCACGGGTGGGGGCCGGCTCTCGCCCCGGCCCCCACCCGGGGCGCGCCCCCGCCCCCGCCGCCCGTTCGGTCCTCGGTGAGGGCGGGGCAGGCGGGGCGGGGGACGGTCGTCCGGTCGGTCAGCGCTCCGCCGCGCCGGCCCGCTGGTAGATGTCCGGGATGCCGTCATGGTCGTCGTCGCGGGTCTCCTCCTCGTACAGGCGCCGGTAGACGGCGTTGCGGCGCTTGATGAGGAGGGCCGCCAGGGAGGCGGCGAGCAGGGAGCCGACGAGGACGGCGGCCTTGACCTGCTCGGAGACGACCTCGTCGGGGAAGGCCAGTTCGCCGATGAGCAGGGCGACGGTGAAGCCGATCCCGGCCAGCACCGCGAGGGCGAGGACGTCCGCCCACGCCAGCTCTGGGTTGAGCTTCGCCCGGGTGAACCGGGCGGCCAGGTAGGTGCCGGCGAAGATGCCGAGGGTCTTGCCGGCGACCAGGCCGATGACGACACCGAGCGGTTCCGGCCGGGTGAAGACCTCTCCCAGGGCGCCGGCGGAGATCCCGACACCTGCCGCGAAGAGCGCGAACAGGGGTACCACCACACCCGCCGAGACGGGGTGGAGCAGATGGGAGGTCCGCTCGGCCGGGGAGGCGGCCTCGCCCTCGTCGCGGGTGGTGCGCAGGATCAGCCCGATCGCGACGCCGGCGACGGTGGCGTGGACGCCGCCGTTGTACATCAGCGCCCAGGTGACGAGACCGAGCGGCACGTACCACCACCAGCCGCGCACGCGGAAGCGCTGGAGGAGGTGGAAGAGGACGAGGCAGGCGAAGGCTCCGCCGAGGGCGGCGAGGTTCAGGTCGTCGGTGAAGAAGACCGCGATGATGAGGATCGCGCCGAGGTCGTCGACGACGGCCAGGGTGAGCAGGAAGGCCCGCAGCGCGGCGGGCAGGTGGGTGCTGAGCACGGCGAGCACGGCGAGCGCGAAGGCGATGTCGGTGGCCATGGGGACGGCCCAGCCCTCCATGCTGCCGCCGCCGGCCGTGACCGTCACGGCGTAGAGGGCGGCGGGCACGATCATCCCGCAGAGCGCGGCGATGACCGGGAGGGCCGCGGTGGCGGGGGTGCGCAGTTCTCCCACGACCAGTTCGCGCTTGAGCTCGATGCCGGCGACGAGGAAGAAGAGGGCGAGCAGCCCGTCGGCCGTCCAGTGCTCCACCGACAGGTCCAGGCCGAGGGCCGGTATGCCGAAGTGGAAGTCGCGTATCTGCTCGTAGGTCCCGCTCCACGGGGTGTTCGCCCACACCAGTGCGACGAGCGCGGCGGCCAGGAGGACCAGGCCGCCGACGGTCTCCGTCCTCAGCGCCTGGACCACGGTCATGCGTTCCGGCAGCGGGAGGAGTCCGAGGAAGGGGGAACGCTCGCGCGGGGCGTCGGCCATGAAGGGACCTCCGGGGAATCGGGGGGAGGGAGGGCATACGAGCCCTGAGGACGCCGACCAGACTTCCCGGCACACCGCGCGTCTGCGGGCCCTGGACACGGGCGTGGCGCTGACGCGTTCCTCACACCCTAACCGCCTGGTCTCTTTCCCGCCATACCCCGTTTCACCTGCGGGAATCCGGCCACCGGGCACGACGAGCGGGCCCGTGCGCACCACGGCAAGTGGTGCGCACGGGCCCGCTCGGGGGCCGGACCGCCGGGGCGGTCAGACGGTGGTCTTCACCGACTCCTGGTCCTCGTCGGACGGGGTGTCGTCGGTGATCTCACCGGCGTCGCGGGCCCGGACGAACTCCAGGAAGGAGTTCAGCTCGCGCTTGACGACCGGGGCGAGGAGGTACAGACCGATGATGTTGATGACGGCGAGCATGAAGAGCACGGCGTCGGCCATGTCGATCAGGGTCTGCAGCGTCAGCAGGGTGCCGGCGACCGCGAACAGCGTGTAGATGACCTTGAAGGTGATCTCGCTGGCCTGGCTGCGCCCGAACAGGTGCGTCCAGGCCTTCATGCAGTAGTAGCCCCAGGTCAGCACGGTCGAGATGGCGAACAGCATCACCGCGACGGTGAGGATGTACGGGAACCAGGGCATGACCGTGGCGAAGGCGTCGGAGGTGATGGTGACGCCGCCTATGGACTCGCCCGCGCGGGCCTCGGCCCAGCTGGCCGGGTTGGCGATGACGATCGTCAGAGCGGTCATCGTGCAGATGATGACGGTGTCGATGAAGGGCTCCAGCAGGGCGACCAGGCCCTCGCTGGCGGGGTGCTTCGTCTTGACCGCGGAGTGCGCGATGGGGGCGGAACCGAGACCGGCCTCGTTGGAGAACGCGGCCCGCTTGAAGCCGATGATCAGCGCGCCCAGGACACCGCCGGCGACACCCTGCGGGTTGAAGGCGCCCTCGATGATGGTGGCGATCGCGGCGGGGACGGCCGTGACGTGCACCAGGATGACGACCAGGCAGGCGGCGATGTAGATGCCGGCCATGGCGGGGACGAGCTTGCTGGTCACGTTGGCGATGGAGCGGATGCCGCCGAGCAGGACGACGCCCACGAGCGCGGCGATCAGGATGCCGAAGAACAGCGCGCCGGCCGACGAGCCCATCAGGCCGTCCTCGCCGCCGGTGACGGAGACGAGCTGGGCGTAGGACTGGTTGACCTGGAAGAGGTTGCCGCCGAAGAGGCCGAAGAACAGGACCATGAAGGACGCCATGACGGCGAGCACCTTGCCGAAGGTCTTGCCGTTCTTGCCGAAGCGCTCGGCCAGGCCCTTGGGCAGGTAGTGCATCGGGCCGCCGGAGACGGTGCCGTCGGGGTGGACCTCGCGGTACTTCACACCCAGGGTGACCTCGACGAACTTGGTGGCCATGCCGAGCAGGCCGCACAGGATCATCCAGAACGTCGCGCCGGGGCCGCCGATGGAGACGGCCACCGCCACACCTGCGATGTTGCCGAGTCCCACGGTGCCGGAGACGGCGGCGGTCAGCGCCTGGAAGTGGTTGACCTCGCCGGTCGAACCCTTCTCGTCGTACTTCCCGCGCACCACGTCGACGGCGAGTTTGAACTTGCGGACCTGCACCAGCCCGAACCAGGCGGTGAAGACGAGGCCTGCGACGACCAGCCAGGCGACGATGAGGGGGAGTTCCGTGCCGCCTACGGGCACGGAATAGAAGACGACCTCGCCGAGCCAGGTGGCAATGGGCTCGAAGAGTCCGCTGACGGCTTCGTCGACGGAAGTGGTGATGGAGTCGAGTGACACGGTGGGCTACCTCGATGGCGCAGTACCGGCGCAGAGGAGGTTGCGCCGGGAAGGTGTGCGGTCTTTGAGCGAACGCCGTTGTCCGATCGGCGACCCTGGGGGCCGCGCTCCGCGGACTCGGAACGTGATCACCCTGGTCGTGCTGCCGGTGCGTGCCGGCACTCCGCGTGGCGGCGAGGGGTGGTGCCACCTGCGGAGTTGCGTAGTTCTACCACGGCTGCCGTTGAGTGTTGAGTGATGCAGATCACATAACCGGGAGTAGTCTTCGAAAATCCCAGCGAGCGAAACAAGACCGTTATGAGCCAGGTCCGATCCGTTCATCGGACATCTATGTCCGGATGTTGAACGCGACCGCGACGGTCCGTGACCACGGGCGCCGGCGGCGACCTCTCCGCGCGCCCCGGCGGCGCCGGTCGGCGCCCGCCGCGGAGCGCGGCGCCCCCACCGAGGCTACGGCCGCGGAGCGGCGGACCGGGTCGGCGAGGGCAGGGGGTGCGCCCGCCCGGGCAGGCCGGGGGGCGGGCCGCGCCGGCAGCCGGTCGGCCGCTGACGGGGACCGGCCCCCCGGAGGCGGAAGCCTGAGTCCGGCGGGTGCCAGGGCGGCGGGGCGGCGGGGTGGCGAGAAGGGCCTTGAGGGCCTCACCGGGAACGAGCTGTACGAGCGGGCGGATGCGTGCCCGGTCGGTCGGGCAAGAGCTGCTCCAGTCCCGGAGTCCGCCGCGGCATGACGGGGACGGCGGTCCTGCGGAACCGGACGACTCCCATACGGAACGCGTCCCGCCGGTGCGGTCGACGTACGCTCCCGGCGCCGCTCCGGGGGCAGGACAGCCGGGCGAGGACGGCCGCGCACAACCGTCACACCCGCTGTGCTCTCCGGCCGCCCCGTCGGCCTCGGGGCGGCGGGACGGGCGCCGCGCGCCGGGGTGACCGGCCCGACGCGGTCCGGCCGGGCGCCGGAAGTACGGCTCCCGTCACCCGGTGAGCAAGCCACCCTCGCTGGGGAGCAAGGGCACCCCGACGGCGGACCCGACGCCGGGGTCAGTGGCTGACGCCGCAGATCCCCGTCTTGGGCGCGACCCCGTTGAGGACATCGTCGAAGTTGTGCTCGAACTTGTCGTAAACCGCCCGGTCGTCGATCCTCAGCACCGTTTCGTCGTTGCCCCGCAGGTTCGGCACCGTGTAATCGTGGCTGCCGGTGAAGACGATCTTGCTGTTGGGGACACCGTCGTACGTCCCCTCGATCAGCAGGTACTTCGAATGGAGGCCGATGGCGCGGACCGCGCCGGTCCCGTCGGTCGCGGTGCCCCGGCAGCCGCGGTACGCGTTGAGCCGGCCCGCCGTGAGGGCGCGGTCGACCTCCGCACCCAGGTTGCCGTCCTCGGCGTTGTGGAAGACGTACACCTGGCAGCCGGCCTGCCTCAGCCGCACCAGCCGCTCGGCGACCTCCCGGCGGGTGAAGGCGAACGTGCCGACACGGATCTTCGTGACCTCGGCGGCGGCGACCTTCCGGCAGTCCGCCTTGTCCAGCAGCGCAGTGATCGGGTCGCCCGTCGCACGCGGGAAGAACGTCGCCTCGTGGGGGCCCGCCTGCGCGGTGGACGCGTACTCCGGCAGGCCCGCGCCCCGGCCGTGCTTCAACTGGGCGTTCCAGTAGGACTTGTAGGCGTCGTACAGCTCGGGGCGGGAGACGGTCACGGCGTTGTCGTAGTAGACGTTGATCTGGCTGGAGGTGAGGTTCGCCGAGGTCTGGAAGACGACGTTCCGGACACCCGCGGTCTCCGAGAAGAGGAAGTACTTGTTGTGGTTGATCGGAGGCTTCGACAGGTCCGTCCGGTTCCCTATGCAGGCACGGGCGTCGTCGCAGGCGAAGGCGAAGGAGTCCTCGGCGGTGTCGACGCCCAGCGCGGTGCTCTTGGCGAGCTTCGCGTACTCGGACCCGGCCGCCGTCCTCCCGTCGCCGTCCATCAGCACCTTCACCTTGACGCCGCGGGCGTGGGCCTCGGTCAGGGCGGTCCCGAGGTGGCCGTCGGTGAAGAGATGGATCGACCCGTGGATCTCGGAGCCCGCGGGAGCGCTCGCGATCAGCCCGAGCAGCTGGTTCTTGATGGCTTCGCGTTGAGCGGCGTCGTCCGAGTCGGGCGTGTTGAAGGGCGCCACGGGCGCGGTCGGGACCGTGAAGCCGGGCGGGACGGGCTCGGCCGCGTGCGACGCGGTCGGGGGAGCAGCGTGGCGAGCACACGGTCGCGGTGAGGGTGGCCGGTCGGGAAAGGGCCTTCTTCTGCGCGAATGAGTTCCGTTCGTCAGTGGGTCACTTGGGCATCCGTGGGGGGAGGCCGTGGGGGAAGTTGATCTCAAACACGAGGGCGTCCGTTCGTCGGCGGATGCGCTGCCCTCGCCCCGCCCGTCACCGTGCCGGCGGGCCCGCTACGATCCGGCCATGCCGCTGACCATGAAGGACGTGCACCGGTTCGAGGCCGCGAGGCCCCGCCTCCTGGCCATCGCCTACCGTCTCCTCGGCTCCGCGAGTGAGGCCGAGGACGCCGTTCAGGACACCTTCCTGCGGTGGCAGGCAGCCGACGTCGAGCGCATCGAGGTCCCGGAGGCCTGGCTGACGAAGGTGCTCACCAACCTCTGCCTCAACCAGCTGACCTCGGCCCGCGCGCGCCGCGAGACCTACGTGGGCCAGTGGCTCCCCGAACCGCTCCTCGACGGCGATCCGATGCTCGGCCCGGCCGACACCGCCGAACAGCGCGAGTCCGTCTCGTACGCCGTCCTCACCCTCATGGAGCGGCTGTCCCCCCAGGAGCGCGCGGTGTACGTGCTGCGGGCCGCCTTCGACTACCCGCACCGGGACATCGCCCAGATCCTCGACATCACCGAGGCCGCCAGCCAGCAGGTGTTCCACCGCGCCAAGAAGCACCTCGCGGACGGCAGGTCCCGCACCCCGATCGACGAGGCCGCCGCCCGGCGGATCGTCGAGGAGTTCCTGGCGGCCGCCACCAGCGGGAGGACCGAGCCGCTCGTGAAGCTGCTCACCGCCGACGCCTTCTCGATCGGCGACGGCGGCGGGAAGGTCCCGGCCCGGGCCACTGCGATCGACGGAGCCCTGGCGGTCGCGAAGTTCATGCGGGGCCTGTTCAAGCCGGCGCAGTCCAAGCGCGCCATCATCGGCGGCTCCCCCGGGATCCACGTCACGACCGCCAACGGCGGCCCCGCCGTCGTGGCCGTCCTCGACGGCCGGGTCGTCGGTGTCATCTGCCTGGAGGTCACTGCGGAGGGCATCGTCGCGTTCCGCAACCAGGTCAACCCCGACAAGCTCCGGCGCGCCACCGAGGTGTGGGCGGCGACCGACCGCGGGGAGCCCCTCTTCCACGCCTTGTGACCGCCGTACGGGGCGTGCTCCCGGACCCGCCGTGAGCCGTCCCGACCTCGATGTGAGCCGCTTCACATCACGTTCCTGTCAGGAAGCGGCGGGCTGCCCGGTTCAAGGGGCGCAACCGAGCAAGAGCAGGGCCGGGCCCGCAGACAGGAGCATGGACATGCAGCACCGCATCATCGTTCTCGGCGCCGGATACACGGGAGCCATCGTGGCCGGCCGCCTCGCCAAGCGGCTCCACCGTGACGACGTCGCCATCACCCTCGTCAACGCCGAACCCGACTTCGTCGAGCGCGTCCGCCTGCACCAGCTCGCGGTCGGCCGGCACCTGGCGCCCCGGCCCTTCGCCGAGATGTTCGCGGGCACCGGCGTGGAGCCGAGGATCGGCAAGGTCACCGGCGTCGACGTCGACCGCGGGACCGTCGCCGTCACCGGCGCGGACGGCGCAGCCGAGACGCTGGCGTACGACACGCTCGTGTACGCCCTCGGCAGCAGCTGGGACGACCAGGGAGTCCCCGGCGTGGCCGCACACGCCTACGAGCTCGCGAGCCGACCCGGGGCGCTCCGCCTGCGCGAGCGCCTGGCCGGCTTGGACGCCGGCCAGCCGGTGGTCGTCGTCGGTGGCGGTCTCACCGGCCTGGAGGCCGCCACGGAGATCGCCGAGACCCGCCCGGATCTCGCCGTCACCCTCGTCACCCGCGGCAGCCTCGGCGACTGGCTCTCGGACAAGGGCCGCGGGCACCTGGGGAAGGTCTTCGGCAGGCTCCGCATCACCGTGCACGAGCACACGGCCGTCACCCGTGTCGAGGCCGACCGCGTCACCACCTCCGACGGCCGGGCCGTCCCCGCCGCGGTGACCGTGTGGACCACCGGCTTCGCGGTCCACCCGATCGCCCGGGCCACCGCCCTGCAGGTCAGCGGCGAGGGCCGGATCGTGGTCGACGACACCATGCGTTCGGTCTCCCATCCGGACGTGTACGCCGTGGGTGACGCGGCCCTGGCGATGGGCCCCGGCGACAAGCCGCTGCGCATGTCCTGCGCCTCCGGGACGCCGGCCGCGTGGAAGGCCGCCGACGCCATCGCGGCACGCCTGACCGGAGGCAAGCTGCCGACCGGGCACATCCGCTACTTCAACCAGTGCATCTCCCTGGGGCGCGGCGACGGCCTGATCCAGTACGTCACCGCCGACGACCGGTCCGTCAACGCGGCCCTGACCGGCCGGCTCGCCGCCCTGTACAAGGAACTGGTCTGCAAGGGCGCAGCCTGGGGCGTCGCCAACCCCACCCTCGGCCTGCCCGCCCGCCGCCACCGGGTCACCCGGGGGGTGACCCGGACGGGCGCGGCCACGGGTGCGGCCACGGGCGCGGCCACCGCCGAGACGCGGACGCCGGCCTGACGTGGGCGGACCGGAGGGGGCGGGGCTCGATGCCGACCGGCGCCCGCCCCCACGGACCACCCGACTCACCCCTCCGGCCCCACCACGCCCGACCGGGCACCCCGCCCCCGCTGCCACGGCGGCCCGGACCGACCGCCAACCGCTCCCATGCCAAGGCCCCACCCGCCCCGCACCGGCCTACCCGGTCCGGATGCGACCTGGCGCGTCCTCAGCCGGGCTGGGGCCCGGTAGCGACCGACGCCCCTCAGTCACGCGCCCAGGCTATGTAGCCGTCGGGGCGGACCAGCAGGGCGCCGTGGCGGTCCGGGTGCGCCCACGTGGCGCGTACGACCCTGCCGGGCGCGGCGGTGACCTCAGGCGAAGCCGGGTGATCGCCCCGCGGGGTGACCAGGACGAACGCCCCCTCGCGCAACAGCTCGTACAAGCGGCCCTCGGCGAGCGCGAGGTCCGGGGCTCGCCGTCCGGCGAGGGGATGCGCCCCGCGGGCCGCGGCGTACGAGACCCCGATCCCGCTGAGCATGTCCGTCACCCGGGCGGAGAGCGGGCGGACCGTGGTCACGAGGCCCGTCACGGCCGTCCGGGCGGTGCGCCGGAGCGGAGTGCCGGCCATGGCGAGGCGGATGATCGCCCCGCTGCCCCGGACGACGGCGGTGCCGACCGGGTGCCGTTCGGCGTGGTAGCTGTCGAGGAGCTCCTCGGGGTTGCTCGGGTCGGCGCGCAGTACGGCGGCGAGCTTCCAGGAGAGGTTGGCGGCGTCCTGCAGGCCGGTGTTCATGCCCTGGCCGCCGGCGGGCGAGTGGACGTGGGCCGCGTCCCCGGCGAGCAGGACGCGGTCCACGCGGTACGTCGGGACCTGCCGCTCGTCGCTGTGGAAGCGCGATGTCCAGCGGGCGTCGTGCATGCCGAAGTCCGAGCCGCAGGCCCGCCGCGCGATGTCGCGGATCTCGTCGAGGTCGACGGGTGCGTCGTCCGGCATCGGGCGGCGGCGGTCCCAGCCCATGACCCGGTACCAGCCGTCACCGAAGGGGGCGACGAACACGAACGCGTCGCCGGCGCCGTCCACGGTCAGCGTGTCCCCGGGCGGTCGGGTCAGTCGGACGTCCGCCAGGACGAGCGAGCGGACCACGGAGCGGCCGGGGAACGGCAGTCCCACCAGCTCGCGGACCGTGCTGCGGACCCCGTCCGCGCCGACCAGGTAGCGTGCGCGCAGTCGTCCGGCCGTCCCGACGTCCCCCGAAGGGGCGAGTTCGGCGGTGACTCCCTCGGCGTCCTGGCGCAGGGCGCGCAGTGCCGTGTCGTGACGGAAATCCACTCCGGCGGTACGGGCCCGGCGCTCCAGCAGGCGTTCCACCTCGTACTGCGGGGTGATGAGGAGGTACGGGAAGCGGGAACGCAGCCGCGAGAGGTCGAGCGTCAGGCGGCCGAACAGGCGCAGCCGGGTGAGGGCCGTGCCGCCCGCGACGAGCTCGTCCGCCAGTCCGCGCGCGTCGAGCAGTTCCAGCGTCCGGGCGTGGACGCCGAAGGCGCGTGTGAGGTTGCCGGTCGTGCGGGGGCGGCGCTCCACGAGCGTCACGCGGAGTCCTGCGGTGGCCAGGTCGCCGGCGAGCAGGAGCCCCGTGGGACCCGCGCCCACCACGACGACGTCCGTGTCCGTCTGCGCACCGACATCAGTGCTCGGCTGATCGGCCGTGCCGGTCCTGCTCATGCCTGCCTCCTCAAGCCGACCCCATGGGTCAACGACCGTTGGCCAACAGTTGTTGGTCAACGCTTGTTGGCAACGCTAAGCGGCCCGGGACTGGCATGTCAACACCTGTTGGCCTACATTCGCTGGCGTGAAGCAAGAAGCCCCCGACGCCTCGCCGGCCGCCCCCGCTCCCGGCCGCACCCCACGCCGTTCGGACACGACCCGCGCCGCGATCCTGGAGGCGGCCCGCGAGCGGTTCGCCGCCGACGGCTACGAACGCGCCACCATCCGGGCCATCGCCCGCGACGCGGGCATCGACCCGTCGATGGTGATGCGCTACTACGGCAACAAGGAGGGGCTGTTCGCCGCGGCCTCCGACATCGACCTGCGGATACCGGTCCTGGGCGCGGTGCCCACCCGGCACGTCGGCACCGTCCTCGTCACGCACTTCCTCGACCGGTGGGAGAGCGACGACGTGCTGACGGGCATGCTCCGCGTCGGTGTCACCAACGAGGCGGGCGCCGAGCGCATGCGCGACATCTTCAAGGCCCAGCTCGGCCCGATGGTGGTCGGCGTCTGCCCCGACCCGGCGGACGCCCCGCGCCGCGCCGCGCTCGTGGCCTCGCAGATACTCGGCATGGCGCTCGCCCGGTACGTGCTGCGGTTCCCGCCCGCGGCCACGATGGGACGCGACGAGCTGATCGCCTGGCTCGCGCCGACGATCCAGCGCTACCTGACCGCCGAGCGGCCCTGAGGCCCGTCCGGAAGTCCCGCCCCCGGCTCCCGGGCTTGGCCGACCGGTGATACCCCGCCCGCCCGCTCCGGGCCACCGCCCGCCACGCCCGGACACCGTGTCGGGGCCCCGCGCGCCGCGTCCGGACTGACGTGTCCGCCGCCCGCCTCTTCGTACCGGCCCCCGCACGCGCGCGGACGGCCGTGGGTCGTGGTGGCGTTGCCGTGGGCGCCTTTGATCGTTGGACGCATCGGCCGCGGGTGACAGTCCGTCGCGGCCGTGTCCGTGGCCCCGCGGCGCCGGCGAGCCGTCGTCCGCGCTCGGGCTGGTGTGCGTGTGGTGATCGGAGTTCGGGGTGCCCGGAAAGACGTGTCGGCGCAAGACGGTGCGGCACAAGGCCGTGCGCACACTGGTGCACGGGTACGCGGCGCTGCTCGTGCGGGGCCGGCTGTGGGACGGCAGGACGGTACCCCTCGTGGCGGGCCGCTACGGGCCCGAGGCCGGACCGGCTCTGCCCTTGGTGGTGCTGGGGGACTCCTCCGCTCTGACGGTCGGGGTGATGGAGGCCCGGCACACCAACGGCGCCCGGCTCGCCGGGGATCTGGTCGCGGAGTGGGGGTGCGCGGTGGACCTGGACGTACCGGCCCGCGCCGGGGTGACGACGGCGGGCATGGCCCGACAGGTGGAGGACGTGGCCGCGCGGAACAAGCCCGGGGTGGCGCTGATCCTGATCGGCGGCAACGACGTGATGGTTCCCGTGTCCCTGCGCCGCTCGGCGGCCCGACTGGGTTACTACGTACGCCTCCTGCGCGCGTCCGGATGGGAGGTGGTGGTCGGCGCGTGTGCGGACATCGGAGCGGCCCCCGCCCTGCGCCGAGCGGTGCGGGGGCCGGCGAGCCGCCGCTCGCGGGTGCTGGCGCGCCGTCAGGCCGCGGCGGCCCTGCGGGCCGGGGCGGTGGTGGTGTCACTGAGCATGGAGGACTTCCGCCACCAGCCGGAACGCCTGTACTGCCCCGACGGCTTCCATCCGAACGCCGACGGCTACCTCCTGTACGAGAGGCGGGCGGCCGTGGCGGTGTCCGCGGCGGCCGGGCGCCTGCCGGCCGTCACGCCGCGGGAGCCCGCCGGACGGCCGGACGAGGTGTTCCCCGACGGGTGGGAGGCCGCTCGGCACGTCACGCGCGAGCCGGGGGCCTGCTTCGTTCCCGCGCAGGCCGGGGGACCGGTGAGCCTGCATCGTTACCGGCCGCGGCAGCGCCGGGACGCGGCCACCTGCCCCTCTCCGGTGACGACCGCGCCGTGACGCGGGCCGTGTGCACGCGTGCGGTGCTGCCGCGCACACCGCCAGGTTCGCTGCGATGCTGTACCTGGTGCGGTTCCCGCAGGAGGGGCAAGCGCTCCGCGCACGGCGAGGCGGGCCGGCGGATCCGGCCCCGGACCGCTCTCCCGATGCTGGTCGCCCCACTCGCCGGTGTCGGCATGGGCCGCCCGGGCGCCTGCCGGGCGCCGGCCATCGGGTGAGCCTGACCACGGAGAGCTGCCTGCGCTGCACGTGCGCCCGCCCGTCCGGCAGTTCGTACCCGGCGCACCTGCCGGGCCTGCCGGTTCCACCGCCGCCGGCCAGCGGCGCGGCCCTGGTCCTCACTGCCTGCCCGCAGGCGGTGAGGGCCATGGCCCAGCCGCCCGGTGGGGCGCCGCAGCGGGCGTCGACACCGCGGTGTACGGAGGCGGTGCGGTGGCCGGGGAGGCCGTCGCCTCCGCACCGGTCACCGCGCAGCACCGCGGTCAGGGCCCACGATCCTCGTCGAGGGCCCGATCCCCGGGTGCCGTTCCGGCGTGCCCGGCGGCGGTGGTCACCGCCACCGCCGCCCTCCGGCCTCGGCCCCGTCCACGCCCACCCGGAGCCGGACGCGACCCGCCACGAGCCGGTCACGGCTCCCGCGCGTCCCTGAGGGGCGCGGTCAGTCGCACCGAACCGGGCACGACCTCGAGCGCGCGCCCCACACGGTTCTCGGTCAGGTAACGGTGGTCGACCGTGTCGAACACGACGCCCAGCCGGTGCCCGGCGGGGACGTCCCACGCGGTCGCCGGCAGCCATACGGCGAACCGGTGCGCACCGCCCGGCCGTCGCCCGGTGAAGGAGTAGGGGGCGTGC
Organism: Streptomyces kanasensis; assembly: GCF_043077165.1. Lineage (NCBI taxonomy): Bacteria > Bacillati > Actinomycetota > Actinomycetes > Kitasatosporales > Streptomycetaceae > Streptomyces > Streptomyces kanasensis. The sequence goes on along the minus strand of NZ_JBIBSF010000001.1, from coordinate 229,815 downwards.
GTCAGCAGCCGTGCCTCTCCCGTCGGGGCGATGTCGTACAGGTGGACCACGACCGTCCCCTCGGGGCCGTCCGGCACCAGCACGCCCCGGATGAGGGCGTGCCCGCGCAGAGCGACCGTCCACCGCGCCGGCGGGCCGGCGTAGGCGGCCGCGGTCGGCGGCCTCAGGAGCGGCCACGAGGTCACCGACGCCCCACCGACCGCGTCGAGGGGCCCCGCGACCGGGAAGGGGCCGGACTCGGCGGGCGAGGGGAGCCCGGCCACCAACCTGCCACTCCCGCGCCCCCCGTCGAGGGGCACCGCCCGGTCCGCTTCCTGGAGGGCCGCCCAGCCGGCGTACTCCTCCAAGGGACCGCCCGTCCGCGGCTGCAGCGCCACCGCGGGCCATCGTCGCTGCCCCCTCCCGCCCTGCGGGTCGCGCCCGTCCTGTCCCCGGTCGCGCACGTACTGGTCGAGCCAGGCCACGGACGCCTCCCACGCCTCCGGCCGGTCCACAAGCCCGGTTCCGGCGGTGTGGCTGTCGGCGTGCCCGCCCCGGTACATGCGCAGGTGGCTGGGGCCCGCCAACCGGTCCACGAAGGCGCCCGTCTGACCGGCGGGGACGATCGGGTCCTCCCACTCGCCCACCATGAACACCGCGGTGCGGTGCCGGTTCAGACCGGCCACGTGGGACGCGGGTGATCGCTCCCGGACCCACGCCCCCGGCTCCTCGGGGTCCTCGGTCACCGCCTCGTCGAACGCCGCCTCCACCTCCGGCCCGTAGCGGCCGTCGACCCTGCCGAAGAGCTCCTGGAAGCGGACCACTCCGGCCGCCCGCGTGCCGTTGATCCGGAAACCCCCGGCCAACTCCGCCCACGCCGACAGCGCCACCACCGCCCTGACCCGGTGGTCGTGCGCGGCGGCGTTCAGGGCGACGGTCCCACCGTAGGAGGTCCCCAGGGCGCCGACGCGCGTGGCGTCGGCGGACGTGTGCGCCAGCGCCCAGTCCAGGACGCGCGACGCGTCCGCGACGTCGGCGGGTCCCGCCAGGTCCACCCGCCCACCCGACCGGCGGAAACCGCGCGGATCGTAGGCGACCACCACGTACCCCGCCCGCGCGAGCGCCCGGTAGCGCCGCACCAGTGTCACGTGGTCGAGCGGCAGGCGGATCCACGGTCCCGGCACCACCAGCAGGGGGTGCGGCCCGCGCCCGGACGGCTCGTACACCGTCGCCGCCAGCCCGGTGCCGTCCGCGGCGGGCACCGTGACGTCCCGAACCGACACCCGCCGCTCCCGGCCGGCGTCCTCCCCGCCCGCGTCCCCCGCCGTCCGTGCGTCCGGGAGGGCCGCCGGCGTTCCGGCGGCCGGGGCCGGGAGGACGGCGCAGGCGAGGACCGCCGCCACCGCCCCCGCCAGCGGCCCGCCGCCCTTCCGGAAGCGGATCAACGGGTGCTCATCGGACGGTCGGCGAGCACCTTCTCCACCACCTGCGCCGCGGCCACCGCACCACCGGCCTGCTCGATCCGGCACCGCATCCCTGCCAGCGAGGCGGCGATGTCCTCGTCACCGGCCACCGCCGTCACCGCCTCCCGCAGCGCCCGCGCGGTCGCCTCCTCCCTGGGCAGGTGCACACCGAGCCCCAGCTCGTGTACCTGCGTGGCGTTGACCCGCTGCTCCGCCATCTGTGGCACCACCACAATCGGGACCCCCACCGACAGCGCCTCCATGACGCTGCCCATGCCGCCGTGGGTGACGAACACCGAAGCCGCCGCCAGCACGTCCATCTGCGGGACGTGGGCGTGCACCTCGACCCCCTCCGGCAGGGGGCCGAGTCCGGCGGCGGCGACCTCCGCGCCGACGCTCAGCACCAGGTGGCGGCCCGGCCCGGCCAACGCCTCCACGCAGGTCCGGTAGAAGTCCGGCCGCCGGTTGAACTGCGAGCCCAGCGACACGTACACGACGGTCCCGCCACCCGCCGGGGCCCGCCACGACCCCTGGAAGGAGCGGTCGCCGATCAGGGGGCCGACCCAGTGCGCCTCGCCCGCCCGCACGGTCCGCGCCCGCCGCTGGAAGCTCTCGGGGAAGAAGGCGATGCACCTGGGCGGCGCGAGGGTAAGCGCGTGGACCCCGCCGGGCACGCCGAAGCTCGCCAGCGCCTGGGCGAGCTGGGGGAAGCCGGGGATGGCGGAGATGTCCTCCAGGCCGAAGAACTCCTGCACCAGCCCGTCGTAGGGGATGTGCGTCGGTGCCAACTGCACCACCGGCACGTCCCACCGCGCGGCCAGCAGCGGACCCGTCCACGCGTACACGTCGTACAGCACCACATCCGGGCGATCCTCGGCGAACGCCGCCTCGAGCTGCGGCAGCGCCCCCAGGTTGACGCCCAGCACCCGCGTCACGCCCTGGGCCATGTCCTCCGGAGCCTCGTCCTGGGGCGGCACCTCGTACAGCACCGGATCGGCCCCGACCGCGCGCACCTGGGACGCGAATTCGGCCGTCACCGCGTAACTCACCCGGTGCCCCCGCTCCACCAACTCCCGCACCAGCCCCAGGGTCGGCACCACGTGGCCCGCCATCGGCACGTTGAACACCGCCACGTGCGCCCCGCAGGTCCGGGAACCGTCCAGCTTCTCCATCACACACCCATCTCTCGCGGAAAGATCACTCACCCCCCTCAACGGCCCACGGCACGGCGGGAGACGCCCGAGTACCGAGATCACCCGTTCGAGCCGCCCGCGGTCCCCGCCCGCGACGGACGTCCCGCACCTCGTGGGACGCCCGTCCCCGGCACGACCCCGCGGGACCGCGACCGGCCGAGGCAGCCGGCCGTGGCCCGCGGCGTCCGGAGGGGCGGTGTCCTTGTCGGCCGCCGAGTCCGCGGCCGAGTCCGCGTCCGCGTCCGCCGCCGAGTCCGGGGGCGTGATCACTCGTGCGGGTGGTGGTCGGAGTCCGTTCCCCCACCTCCGCGCCGGGCGGCGGGCGTTGCCCCCTACCGTGCGGACGTGACGATGTCGACCACGTCCCCCCATGAGGCGGACCGGCCGCTCCTGCTCGTCCGTCTCCGCCGAGCCACCCGGGCGGTGCGGCGCCGCGCCCCCACGGGGTCACGGGACCCGCAGGACGAGGGCGGTGTTGGCTCCGCCGAACCCGTACGCGGGACTGAGCACGGTGCGCAACCGTGCGGGCCTGGGCACCTCGCGGACGACGTCGAGACCGACCGCGTCGTCCTGGTGGTCGAGGTTGACCGTGGGCGGGATGGCCTGGTGCCGCAGTGCCAGCAGCGCGCAGGCGACCTGGATGGCCGACGCCGCCCCCATCGCGTGTCCCAGGGAGCTCTTCAGTGCCGTGACCGGCGGGGGCGCGGCGTCGAAGACCTGCGTGAGGGCGCGGGCTTCGGCGAGGTCCCCGGCCGGGGTGGACGTCGCGTGGGCGGTGACGTGGTCGATGTCGGCGGGCGTCATGCGCGCGTCGGCCAGGGCCGTCCCGATCGCCTGTCCCAGGCCCCGTCCGTCCGGGTGGGGGTGCACGGGGTGGTACGCGTCGGCGGAGGCGCCGTATCCCGCGACGACGCCGTGGAGGGCGGCACCGCGGGCGCGGGCGTGGCCGGGGCGTTCGAGGACCAGGACGGCGGCTCCTTCACTCAGGACGAGACCGTCGCGGTCGCGGTCGAAGGGGCGGGAGGCCCCGGCCGGGTCGTGTCCGCGGGTGGACAGGGCCCCCAGGCGGGCGAAACTGATGGCACTGAGGGGGGAACGGCCGGACTCCGCGCCGCCCGCGAGTACGACGTCGCAGGTGCCGGAGCGGATGAGGTCACGGGCGATGCCGATGGCCTGCCCTCCGGAGGAACAGGCGCTGGAGACGGTGAAGTTGGGCCCGCGGCAGTCCAGGTGGGCCGCGACTTCCCCGGCCGCCATGCTCGGAACGCTCCGGGGCAGCGCGAACGGGGACACCAGGTGGTGTTCCGCGTTCCGGAGGTGCCGCAGGACGCGCCCGTACTCGAGGAGGCTGTTGGAGCCGACACCGAGGACGACACCGATCCGGGTGGGTTCGGCGGCTCCCGGTGTCAGGCCGGCGTCGACGGTGGCCTCCTGTGCGGCGGCCAGGGCGAAGTGGATGAAGGTGTCGGTGCGTCTGGCGGTGCGCCGCGGCAGGTGGTCGTCGGCGTCGAAGTCCCCGACCCGGCAGGAGAAGTCCACCGGGAGTCCGGCCAGCACCGGGTCACCGGCGACGGCGAACGACCGCCCCGAACACACGCCCCGCCAGGTCGCGTCGGCGCCGACGCCGGCCGGTGTGACCAGTCCGATCCCGGTGACGGCCACGTCACGGATCACGACGCGTCCAGGACGGACGGGACGGCGCCGGCGAGGCAGCCCCGCTCGGTCAGGCACCGCACGAAGTCGGCGATCGTCGTCGACGGCGTGAGGTTCCGGTCGTCCGCGAGGTGGACGCCGTGGCGCTCCGCCAGGACGACGGCGAGCTCGACGAGGAGGAGGGCGTCCATCTCGACGTCGAGCAGCGTGGTCTGCGGGCTGATCTCGTCCTCGCTCACTCCGGTGACGTCGGCGAGGATCGGGACGAGGCTGTCGTACGTGAGGGGCATGGGTGGTCTCCGGTTCGGGACGGCGTGGGCCGCGGGACGGGGGAGCGGCCGGGGGTGACGGGCGCCCCGTGACGCATCCGGGTGGTGGTGGCGGGGCGCGGGCGCCTGGCGCGTCAGGCGGGACACCGGGCCGGTCCCTCCACCTCTCCGGCCCTGCCGCCGGCCGGCAGCAGCTCGCCCGCCACCTCCACGATGCGGTCGACGTGTGCCTCCGTGTGGGCGGCCGTGACGGACAGCCGCAGCAGGGACTGGCCGGGCGGGACGGCCGGCGGCATGAACGGCGCGGTGAACACGCCGGCCTCCAGCAGTGCCCGCCAGGCACGCAGGCGCTGGTCGGCGTCGCCCGCCGGGAGCTGACGACGGGGCTCGCCCCAGTCCGGCCGGGCGTGTCCCCGTTCGGCCAGTCCGTCGTGCTGCCGGGTCGCCCGCCGCGCCAGGACGGCACGCCGCTCGGGCTCGTCGCGGATGATGCGCAGCGCGGCGAGCGCGGCGAGCGCGGCCGCGGCGGTGGGGGGGCGGGATGGATGCCGAGTACACGGTGGCGTGCGCGAACCTGCGACAGTGCTCGATCAGGTCGGTGCTCGCGGCGAGGAAGCCGCCGCCGGCACCGAAGGCCTTGGAGAAGGTCCCGGTCAGTACGTCGATGGTCCGCTCACAGCACAGGTGCTCACCGGCTCCCCGCCCCGAGCGGCCCACGACGCCGATGTCGTGCGCTCCGTCGACGACGAGCAGGGCCGCGTGCCGGGCGGCCAGTTCGGCGATCTCCGGCAGGACGGCCAGCTCCCCGCCGAGCGAGAACGCCCCCTCGGTCAGGACCACCGGCCGCAGCCCCTGCGCGGACGACTCCGCCAGCAACCGCTCCAGGTGGCGGGGGGCGTTGTGGCGGAACCGGCGGCTCCTGGCCGCTCCCAGCCGTACCGCGTCGACGAGGGAGGCGCGGTTGTGCCGGTCGGCGAGGACCGCGCGGTCCTCACCGAAGAGACCGGCCAGGGCGAGGTTGGCCTGGGACCCCGTCGTCGCCAGCAGTACCGCCGGGCGGCGCAGGAAGTCGGCCAGCTCCTCCTCCAGCTCCGCGTACACCGACCAGGTGCCGATCACCACGGGCGATCCCGAGCGGGAGGCGCCGAGCTCCAGGGCCGCGGCCGACGCCGCCTCACGGACGCGCGGGTCCGCCGCCAGCCCCAGGTAGTCACGGGCGGCCGCGTTGATGGCCCGCACCCCCTCGACGTCGACCTCGCCCGGGGCCGGGCGCCCCGTGATCCGGCGGAAGAAGGGGTAACGGCTCTCTTCCCGAGCCTGGTTGAGGCCCAGCCACGTGGCCGCCGCTCCGCTGACGTCTGACATCGTCTTCCTGCCCGTCACCTGGTGGCCCCGATCGATAGCGCAGAGTATCCGTTCCGGCGCGCTACGTTATCTTCGGTGGTGGGCTGGGTGACGCCCGCGTCGCTGACGCGCCGCCGCCGTTCGAGAAGGGGACACCCTGGCACTCGACCACGCCCGCGGCGCGGACGCGCCGCGCGCCTCGCCTCCGTCGTTCACGTCCGCCCGCGTGGACCGCCTGACCCGGACCCATCCGGCCGTTCCCGCCCTGCTCCACGGGCCGGTGGCGCTGATTCTGGCCACTGCCGGCGTCGTGACGGGAGGATGGCTCGCCGGCGCCGTGTTCATGCTTTCGGGGTACCTCGTATGGACCCTCACCGAGTACTGGCTTCACCGCATCGTGTTCCATTACGTCCCGCCCGGCCGCTGGGAGCAGCGGCTGCACCGGACGGTCCACGGCGTGCACCACGAGCACCCGAACGACGCCCTGCGTCTCGTCTTCCCGCCCGTCGTCAGCCTCCCCGCCGCCGTGGCGGTCGTCCTGGGCTTCCAGGCTCTCCTGGTAGCGCACCGCGGCTACGCCGCGGCGTCCGGCTTCCTCGTCGGGTACGTCGTCTACGACACGCTCCACCACCACCTGCACCACCGGCGGCCCACGACCCGCCTCGGCCGCCACCTGCGACGCCGTCACATGCAGCACCACTTCCGCGACGACAGCGTCGGGTTCGGCGTGAGCTGTCCCTACTGGGACCTCGTCTTCGGAACGGCGCACAGCAAGCGCGGCAACACCGTCCCCGCCACCCGCTCGGCCACATGAGCAGCACGGTGCGCGTGCCGGCCCGGCCCGCCGGGCGACCCCCCCGCCGGGCCGACGCCCACGGGGCCGACCCCTGCCGGGCCGGTACGCGCACCGTCCCGGACGGACACCCGGAGGCCGCCTCGGCTGCGCCCGGTCGAGAAGGTCACCCCCGGCTGCCTCGCGCCGGCCGGGCCGGCGGTCACCCTCGGCCGCCACCACGTGCCCGGCGCGGCGCCGATCCTGTGCCTCCAAGCGGTCCTCGCGCCTTCGTCACGGGCTGCGCGTACGCCCCGGGCCGCTTCCCCTCGCGCGTCCTCGCCTGGTTGCGGACCCTCCACCCGCTGGCCTGCGGGCCGCTGCTGTTCCACGCGTCCGGGCCGCAGTCCCTCGCACTACGTCCTCGCGAGGTGCACGGCGAGCTACCTGTGCTGCCTCGGTTTCCTGCTGCTGCCGCTCGTCGGCCCGGTGGTGACCCTGCACGGCGCGTTCACCCCCGAGCACCTCCAGGGCTGCGTGGCCCATCCCCTCCAGGCCCGGAGGGTGGCGGCGACGGACCCGCCCGGCACCTGCTTCCCTCCTCCCCCGTGGCGGGGGCCTGGGCCGCGGCGCTCGCGGTGCGCGCGTCGGCCGCCCCGGCGTGGGCCAAACGCGCATGGCCGCGGTCACCGGTCTGCTCACCGTGGCGGTGGTGTACTGCCGCTACCACTACGTCCTCGACGCGGGGGCCCGGGTGGTGACCGCAGTCCTGGCCGTGGCGCCCGCCCGGTACCTCACGGGCCGTGACGAAGCTGCCCGTGACGTGTCCGGGGACCGGGCGCCCCGGCGGATCCCGCTGATGAGGACGGGCTGAGGGCGGCCGGGGACGCGGGGACGCTGCGACTGTCCGCTCCCACCGTCGGCGGTCACCCCGGCGTGCGGACACGCGGTGGGGCGACGTACGAGAGCAGCCGCGCGGCGCGGCCGTCGGCCGTGGTCCAGTCGCCCACCGTACTGCCGACGCGGGACCACCCGGTGCGTTCGTACAGCTCGATGGCGGAGGTGGCGCCGGCTTCGACCTCCAGAACGGGCGTGAGCCGCTGCGCCACGGCCACCTCCGCCGCCTCTTCCAGCAGCCGCGCGGCCACCCCGCGCCGGCGGGCACGGGTACCGACGAAGAGCCGCGCGACGGCCACCAGACGTCGGGCGGGCAACCCCACGGATGCCGCCAGCGCCTCCGTGGGGCGGGTGAGGGCCATGTGTCCCAGGACGCCCGTGCCGTCCACGGCCACCCACGCTCCGACCAGGCTCGGGGGCGTCAGCCACCCCTCGGGGTCCGCGGGCCAGTCGACCGGATACCGGTCGGCCGCGTGGACGGTGGCGAGGGCCTCGACGCAGCCCGGTATGTGGTCGTCGGTGCGGGGACGGACCGTCAGTTCGCTCATTCCCGGATCTTGGCACGCCGACGGAATGGCGGGCCTCCCGTCCCGCCGGGGCCGGGCCGCGCGGCCGTCAGCCGTAGCTGCGTCGGCAGAGGGCCACGATCGCCGGGTCGACGGTTCCGTGGGCCGCCGTGCACAACTCACGCATCGGGACGCTGCTGCGGGGCTCGGGCCGGCTTCGGCCCACCGGGCCCCGCGGGGCGGCCGGCCGTGCCGCGGCGGGCCGCGGAGGGGGCGCGGCGTGCCGCGGCCCCGGTACGTCCGCCCGCGGGGGCCGCGGTTGCTGGACGCGGCCCGGCGGAGGGGTGGGCTCGTCGGCCCGGCCGACCTTCGGACGGGGGAGGGGCGAGGGGGTCCGGCCGGCGCCGGCGAGCTCCTCGCGCGCGGCGGCCGGAGCCGGAGCGGGGACCGGCGGCATGGGCGCGGGGGACCCGTCGGTGACGGGTACCTCCGCGAGAACCGGCGGGGGTGCGGGGTGGTCGGCCTGGACCGAGGTGCAGCCCGCGAGCGTGAGCGTGGCCGCGGCCAGAGTCGTGGCGACCCGATAGGCGTGCATACGGCCAGAATGCCCGACCGTGGTGGCGGTACGGGCGCGCGGCACGCGCGGGCAACCGTCACGAGTGACCCGCCGGACCCCGCGTCCGCCCGGACCCGCCGAACGGCGTGCACACGTCCTGTCCCGGCGATGTCCGACGGGCTTCCTGCCGAGGGGGACACCGTTGGTTCCCGCCGCCGGGTTCCGGCCGCAGCACCGGTCATCACGCCGGTCAGCGGGTCGACGGCAATCGGACGGCCCGTCACCAGGGTGACGCGGTGCGGGTGGTGACGACGCCGAGCGGCCCGTGTGGCCTGAGAGGATCAGGGCATGACGGACGCGCCCCTGCACATCCACACCCTCGTCGTCGATGCCACTGACCCCGAGCGGCTTGCCGCGTTCTGGTCCGGGCTGCTCGGCAGGCCGGTCGTAGGACGCGTGGGGCCCTATGTGTGGCTGCGGCGCGAGAAGGGTGTGGGCCTGGGTTTCCAGCGCACCGACGAGCCCAAATCGGTCAAGAACCGTATGCACTTCGACATCACCTCACCCGATCCGCCCGCGGAGCAACAGCGTGTCGAAGCGCTCGGCGGGCGCCGGCTCGACGAGTACGCCGGCGGCGGGTTCCTGGTGATGGCCGACCCCGAGGGCAATGAGTTCTGCATCATCCCCGAAGGCCCCTTCGAACTCGACGACGAGGGGCGCGCGGACTACCTCGGCTGACCGGCGTCCCCGCCTGGCCCCGAGGGGCCGTCGGCGCATGCTCGTACGGGTGTGGCCACCGTCGCTCCGCCCGTCGTGGGCCCGATGCCGCGGACGGGGCCAGCGACCGGCCGGGCCGGGAGACGACGCGGCCCTCCGGCACCGTTCGGTGCGGAGGGCCGAAGTCGAGGGCGAGGAAAGCGGAGGGGCTGGTTCATGAGCGCTGTGAGGAGGAAGCCCCTTCATGGCCTCGCCGGCGCCCACGGTAACAGTCAGTCCGGGATCACGTCGCGGAGATTTCCCGGGGTGATGACCCGGGACCCGGGGTGCAACCCCTCCGGCCGTTCGAGGCCGACGTAGGTGACGGGTCCGTCCGGGACGGTCGTCCCGTCCCAGCGGATCACGGTCGTGCCACGCTCGGCCAACAGCCCGGTGAGGTAACCGACCGTCAGGTAGTCGCGCTCGACGATGCCGCGCAGCAGCGTCGCCACCGACGCCTTGTTCCCCTCGACCCGGTTGGCCTCCGGCTGGCCGTTGAGGTACAGGTGCAGCCACTTCGCCCGCCACCGGCCGTCGGGTCCCCGCAGGAACACGAGCGGCAGCGCGACGCGGCCGGTCCCGCGCAGCTCCGACTTCATCCGCACCGTGCGCGGCTCGAACGGGCGGCCCGCCTGCTCGGTGTCCCGCAGCATGAACCCGAAGAACGACTCCGCGGCCTCCTCGAACCCCTCACCCGCGAAGATGTTCACCTGGGGGACGACGAACGCGCCGCGCACGGCGCCCAGACGCAGGTTGACGAACTCCGAGGCACCGTCGGGCGCGTCCGTGATGTCCCCGGAGTGTTCGCCCTCCACCTCGGTGAGCGTGGTGTAGGACAGCCAGCCGACGCTCCCGTAGTCGGCGTCCAGCATCAGTGCCGACAGGTCGTAGTCGGTGCGGCGTTCCGTCTGCCTCCAGTACGTGAAGAAGCGCAGCAGCTCGCCGTCGACGGGGGAGAGGGAGCCCCGGGGCAGGACGCCCAGGCCGGACGTGGTGGCCTTGCCGCTGAGGGGGAGGGCCACGTCGAGCACGTCGGGGTCGACGAGCAGCCGGTCCACGGCCGGGAGCCGGCGGCGCAGCTCGTCGTCGAGCGCGGCGGTCAAGCGCTCGCGCTCCGCCGGCGGTACGGGCGGGCGGGCGTCGTCGGTGACCCGGGCACGACCCGACCGCCCCACGAAGACCCGGCGCTCCCCGGTCGCCCCGGCGCGGTTGTGCAGGTGTTCCCGCACCGACAACACCACCCGGCCCGACACCCGGCCCACGACCTCCTCGGCCGCGGCCACCACAGCGTCACGCTCCTCCTGGGTGGCGGCCACGCGCAGCAGCCGGTCCACGGACCGGAACAACCGGCCCGGCGCGGCCTTCAGCAGCCGTACCGCCCCCGCGACGTCGTCCGCGCCGAGCAGTTCCTCGACCCGGCTGTCGAAGGACCGCGCCTCCTTCTCGCCGCGCGCGACGGCGAACACGTCGGCGGCGTGCGGCCAGTGGGGGTACTCGTGCGGGTGCAGGCGCTCCCCGAGACGCTTGAAGGGCTCCCGGTGCGCCGTGACGTCGGCGAGCTTGTCGGGGGAAGCCGCGACGACCGCGTCCAGACCCGCGAGCAGCGCGCGGCGCACGGGCCGCGACAGCGCGCGGAACCGGGTCGGCTCCCGCAGCGTCACGTCACCGTCCGACAGTGCGCAGGCCAGGCGGAGGACGTCGGTGACCGTGTCCAGGAGCGGTTCCGCGCCGACCGCCAGCCGGGCCCGGTTGACGAGCGCGCGGTTCTCGCGGACGGGTATCGCCGCCGGTTGGGGCCCGTCCGCGCAGTGCCCGGCGAGGAGCCGCAGGTCGCGCAGGGCGTCCTCGCCGAGCGGGATGCTGCTGCCGGCCAGCGCGAGGTACAGCGCGGTGACCTCGTCCTCCAGGACCGCCCGGGTGCAGCACCGTCATGCGGTCACCCAGGGCGGGGGTCAACTCGTCGTGCGCGGCGAGCACCTCGGCGTACGTGTGGCGGTAACGTCCGTACGAGGGCAGGGTGAGCAGGTCCACCACGCCCGCGCTCAGCCGGGCGAGGGTGCTGTCGCGCACGCGGTCGTCGGTGAGGGCCTCGGCGATGCAGCCCAACCAGAAGTCGAGGGTGTCGGGGACGTTGGCCGGGAAGTCCACGAAGTAGACGTTGTGCTCGACGTGGTCGCCGACCATCTGACGTACCGTGCGCAGGGTACGGACGGCGGTGTCGAGGACCGCCCCCTCGGACAGTCCGGACACGTGCTCCAGGAGCCGCGCGGACAGTTTGAAGCCCACCGACATCAGCGCGGTGTCGAACTGCCGTGCCGCGACGGCACCCTGACCCCCAGGGTCCGCGGCCGCGGCGGACACGGCGCGTCCGACGGCCTCCGCGGGGAGGGGGACGCGGTGGGTGTGCCGTACGACCAGCTGTTCGAGGGTGTCACGCATTGCCGCATGCTCGCAGACGCCCATGACCGGCTGCACCGAATTTCGGGCGCACGCCCGAGTGCGGTCCTGCGCCCGAGTGCCACCTGCGTCCGAGCGCGGTCCTGCGCCGGGGCGGCGCCGCGCTCGGACGGCCCCGCGCCCCCCGGTCGGCCCCTCGTCACCGGAGAAGGCCCCGAACGGCCGGCGTCGCCGGCTCCGTCCACCGCGCGGGCAGGCGCCGCGCCACCGTCCGGGCGGGCCCGACCGCCCCCGGCAGGTGCCACCGTCCGGGCAGGCGCCGCGCCACCGCGCGGCCGGGGGGCGCTCCCCTCGTGGGGGAGGAAGGCAGATGTCAGAGGGGCTGCCGCGGGCGGCCTGCCGACGCCTGCCCGGTGTCCGCGCCGGAACTGACGTGGCGCTGGGTCTCCTGCGGGCCGTGCCAGTCCAGGCACATCACGGTGGCGTCGTCCTCCAGCCGGCCGCCGGCGGCGTCCCGGACGGCGGACGTCAGCGTCAGCGCGGTCTCCCTCGGGTGCAGGTGCCGGGTGCGTTCCAGCAGGTCGAGCAGGTCGACCTGCTCGCCGTGGCGTTCGAGCATGCCGTCGGTGATCATGAGCAGTCGGTCGCCTGGGCGCAGGTCGACGTCCTGCACGCGGTAGTGGTGGGGCGCGACCACGGACAGTCCGAACGGGCGGTCCACCTCGCAGGCGATCACCACCGCGGTGTCCCCGCGCAGACGCAGGGGCCAGGGGTGACCGGCGTTGACGAGCCCGGCGCGCCCGGTCGGGAGATGGATGCGCAGCAGTTGCCCGGTGGCGTGGCCGTGGCCGTGCTCGGACAGGGCCCGGTCGGCCAGGTCGGCCTGCTCGATCAGGTCGGCTCCGGCGCGGCGGGCCCCCCGGAGGGCGCCGACCAGCACCGTGGCGGCCAGGGCGGCGCGGATGTCGTGACCCATGGGGTCGGTGATCGACACGTGCAGGGTGTCGCGGTCCAGGGTGTAGTCGAAGGTGTCGCCGCTGAGGTTCTCGGAGGGCTCCAGGTTCCCGCAGAGGGTGAACTGCGCCGCCTCGCAGGACAGTGACGGCGGCAGCAGCTGGTACTGGATCTCCGCTGCGAGGCTGGGGGGCTTGGAGCGTTTGCCCCAGGTGTAGAGGTCGGTGAAGCGCCCGTTGGCGATCACGATGTAGGCGAGGGCGTGCGCGGCCTCCCCGACTGCGGCGAGGACGTCCTGATCGGGGTCGGCCGGCAGGAACAGCTCCAGCAGTCCGATCGCGTCCCCCCTGTTGGTGACCGGCACGATCACCCGCTGCCCTCGGCCGGTCGACTCCCAGTACAGCCGCTGGGTACGGATGACCTGCTCGTAGACGGTGCCGAACAGGGGGATCCGCTCCGCTTCCCGCCCACTCCCTCCTGCCCCGGCGGTGGACAGCCGTGCCACCGCCTTCCCGGTGAGGTCCACGATGAGGAAGGAGGTCTCCGTGGCCTGGAAACGCCGCCGCAGGTCCTCCGCGATCACGTCGATGGCGTCCGCCGGCGCTGCCGTTTCCGCCGCCGTCAGCAGACGGGGTAGTTCGCTCTGCCCACCAGTCACGGCCTTCGGTCCTTCCACCATGCCCCCTGCCAGGTTGGGAAGCGCTTCGAGGAGCGTCGATTCGCGGTCAGCCACGTCACGTGAGGGGCGAGCGGTACGTCGGGGCGGCATCTCGTGCCATCCGCGTCGCACCGTGGTGGCGCCGGTGGCGGCCCCTTGCCGCCGAGGGCCCCGGCGCGCTGAGGACCGATTCGTCCGGGGCGGTGAGGACCGGGATCCCGGGCCCGGGTACGGCGATGTGCTGCTCGTCGGTGCGCATGTCTCCGAGGACGACACCGGCGCGGGCCCCGGTTCGCCGGCGGCCGCAGGACCGCCCGGACGAGTGAACGCCGTCACCGCGCCACCAGCCGACGAGAGGCCCCTGGCGTCCCTTCTGCGGTCGCGCGCTGGTGACCGGCGTGCCCGAGGCACCCCTGGCGTACCACGGGGTGCTCCGGCACCATCTGTCTGCCCCGCCTGCTCGCGCACCGCCCGTCCCGGTGTCGGCACCCGCACCAGCACCCGCACCGCTCGTCCCGGTATCGCACCGGCACCCGCACCGCACCCGCGTCCGCAAGAGGTACCCATGCGGCTCCGCTCCGTGCTCACCGCCCTCGCCCTGATCCTCGGGGCGGTATTCCCCCGGGCTCCGGGCTCGTCGGCGGCGCGACCGACGCCCACGCCGTCACCGAGATCAGTCACGCCACTGCGACCTCGATGTTCCGCTCGTCCGGCATCACGTGGTCGTCGTCCGGCGGTTGCTCCGACCGCAACAAGCCCACCTGTACGTCGTTCGAACAGCTCAACCTGGCCACCGCCAAGGGCGCCCAGACCCTGAGGAGCGCCAGCGGCTGCGCCCTCAACGTCACCGGCGCCACCGAGACCGGCCACGCCGGCGGGACCTACTCGCACGGGAACGGCTACAAGCTCGACTACAGCAAGTACACCTGCGTCGGGAACCACATCAAGAACGCGTTCACCTACCTCGGCACCCGCCCGGGCGACGGCGCACCCCAGTGGAGGTCCGGCTCCGGCAACGTCTACGCCGACGAGGGCAATCACTGGGACGTGACCTACCACAACTGCGGCGGGTGCTGACGAGCACGCCGTCCCATCCGGGTCCGCGAAAAAGGGACTGACAGATCGTCGTCGCCCTGCTTACGATGCCCGCGATGACCAACCTCTTCTCATACGGATGGGAGGAATCGTACGAGCAAGGTGAGTGCTGATGGCACATCACCCCGCGATCGCGATTCCGACCCCGCGTCTGCTCATGTGGCAGCGCGTGCGCCAGTACGCCGAGCCACCGTCCATGATCGAGACCGCCACCGCACGGCGTGCGGCCGGCGACTGGGCGGGGGCCTGCGCCGCCGCCCGCATCGACGTCGACCTCGACGTGCGCGCCGTGCGCGACCGCCACGGCACCGACCTCGCCACCCGTCTCCGCGCGGACCTGCGCCGGCTGGCGCCGGACCTGCTGCGCTGGCACATGCCCCGGATCGCCCCCGACGGGCGGCTGCGGCCCGGTCTCACCCTCTCCCTGGCCCGATACCGCGGCTCCGGCACCCTGACGCCGCAGCTGGTGGTGCGGACCCCGCCCGCCCGGGCGGACGCCGGACAGCGGATGTCCCTCGCCCTGTGGGACGGGCCCGGGGACCGCGCCGCCCCCGGGAACCACCCGCACCCGCACCCCGACCGGCGCTTCCGGCTCGACCTGCACCCGCACCTCTGGGACGCCGGGCGCAGCGGCGAACTCGCCCGGCGGTGCGGTGCGGTCGGAGCACCGTACGGGGCGCCACCCGACCGGCCCGCCGGCCACGGCGACCCGTGGGCGGTGGCACGGTGGGCCGCCGAGGCGGAGCACCTGCTACGGGCGGAAGGCCGCTCCCGGGGGGGGGCCTTCAGCGTGCGGCTCGGCGCGCGGAACCACGCCGTGCTCGAACTCGTCGCCCCCGACGACAACCACGTCCCGACGTGCCGGCCGCCGTCCGGGGCGCTGTCGCGGCAGCGGGCCGCGGCGCTCCCGGTGCTCCCGGAAGTGGCGGCCCGGGTCCTTCCGGACCTGGAGCTGCTGCGGGCCGGGCTGGTCGCGCCCGAGCGGTTGCACCCGCTCGTCGCCGCGGCGTTGGCACCGGCCTACCGCTCGGCACGGGTGGCCGGTACCGCCCCCGAGCCGCGGCGTTGGCACCGGCCTACCGCTCGGCACGGGTGGCCGGTACCGCCCCCGAGCCCGCCGACCCCCACCGGGTCCAGTGCCGGGGCGAGATCCACCGGATCGCCCTGTGGGACGGGGTGCTGACGGCCGTCGACCACGACCCTCTTCCGCCGCCCGCCGGGCCGGGACGAGGAGGAGGGCCCCGCCTACGTGCCGGGCACCCCGCCGCCCTGGGCCCGTGTCGTCACCATCGGCTGAGACCGCGGCGCGGCGCGACCCCACGACCGCGGGGCGGTACGCCCCCACGACCGGCCGCGGCGGTACCGGTCCGGCGGGCACCGCCCGGTCACGACCCGACCGACACCGTGAAGCGGCGCGGGTTGCCGTCGTGCGCGGCACCGGAGACGTCCGGCCGGCCGTCCGGACGGACGTCGTCGTAGGGGAAGGCGTAGCCGATCGGCGTGTTCGCGTGGACGACCCGCGCGTAGTGGTTGGTCGACGGGTCGCGGTAGTAGTCCGAGGGGGCCGGGCCGTTCGGCTGGTCGGCGTGGGTGAGCAGGGTTGTCCGGTTGAAGCCGGCGGCGAGGCGGGCGAGGAGCGCCTTGCGGTCGTCGGAGTCGCCGGGGTTGTTGGTGAACGGGCCGTGGTTGCAGGTGAAGACGTCCCTGGACGTGGGGCGGGTGAAACCGTGGCCACCGGTGAAGGTGAGGACGTCCCCGTGCACCCGGCCCACCCGGACGCCGCGCCCACCCTGGAGGTCGATGCGCAGGTCGGTGGTGCGGTACTTCTGCCACACGCGGTCGATGTAGCCGGTGAGGGCGTCGCGGAACGGCATCTGGGCGGGGCGGTCGAAGTACGGCGCCATGAGGTTCTGCGGGGAGATCACCCGGAGGACCGAGCCGTCGGAGGCGCGGATGACCAGCTTGTCCCACGGCTGGCCGTCCCGCGCCGCCTGGGCGACGAGCCCGTCCGCGATCCGCTGGAGGGCGCCGGCCGGGAGCGGGGCGACGGTGTGCGTGGCGTCGCCGGTGAGGGTCAGACCGATGGGGAGGGCGGTCACCAGGTCGACGTAGCTGAGGTTGGCGTACAGCTGCTGCGGGTTGAACGTGAACTCGGCGAAGGACCAGACGCGGCCGTGGTTGGGGTCGGCGGGCGTGGCGAAGGCGGGCTCGACGAGGGCGGGCCCGGGGTTGAGGAAGAAGTCGAGCCGGTCGTCACGGACGAAGTACACCCGCGCGCCGTACATCTGGGGCAGCGTCAGGACGACCGGGCCGGCGCCCGCCGGACGGAGGGGTATCGCGCAGTCGACGGGCAGGGGCGTGAGCGGGGCGGCGGGGGACTCGGGACGGTAGACGCCGCCGCCCGGGCGGAGCAGCACCCAGCGGCCGGTGCCCTGCTCGCGGCCGGTCACGTAGGCGCGGACCGTTCCCGGCAGGGAGCGGTTTTCCAGGGCGAGTTCGCAGGTCGCCGGTGCGGCGAAGGCCGTCGCGCCGCCTCCCGGACCGAGGGCGAGAGCCGTGGCGGTGGCCGCGGTCGCGGTGAGCAGGGTGCGGCGGGAGAGCGAGCGGGAGGACGTGGGGGACGCCATGCGTGCACTCCTGGGGGGTGGGGTGGTGGGTGCCGCTCACTTTCGTGGCGGTCGGAAAGGGCGTCAAGAGAGGTGACTGAGAGCGCTCTCAGATTCGCCATTCCTTCACGACGTGGCGCCGGAGAGGCTGGGGGATGTCGTCGCTTCCGCCGGCACGGGGCCCGCGGTGGCCCCGGGCTCAGAGGCCGGCCTCCGGGTGGGCGGGGGCGAGGTAGTGCACCGTGGTGCGTGCGGCGTGCGGGTCGAGCAGGCGCCGCAGCTCGTCGGCGGCGCTCTCGAGCAGGTGCCGGTCGTGGGTGGCGCGGAGGGTTTCGAGGGCGAAGACCACGTGGGTGGAGTCCTCGGTGACGCGGGTGCGGTGGGCGTCACGGTGGTTCCAGTGGCGGGTGAGGACGCCGGTGGCGTCCGCGTAGACGATCTCGCCGGGCTTGGGGTTCTCGACGGTGTCGGGCTCACCGAGCGGGGTGAACTCCTCGCCTCCGTCCGCGTGCCGGATGTCGACGTCTCCGGTGACGCGGTCGAGGTCGAAGGCGCCGGCGGGCAGGCCGTGGCCGACGGAGACGGCGTTGTACGAGTCGACGGCCGGATTGATGCGCGGCAGGACGCCCTTCTTGGCCAGACGCCGGCCGAGGGCGTCGACGCTGGGGCGGACGCGGCGCGGGTTGGTGCCGAACGAGCGGTAGGCGGCGTGCCACGCCTCGATGCGGGGGTCGCTCTCGTCGGCGGGTCGCCAGGTGCCGTCGGCGAGCTGCTGCTCCAGGCCCTCCAGGGCGACGGCCGTGTCGGGCCAGGGCTCGCGGCCGCGCAGGCCGGCGGCGGTGACCAGGGCGACGAGGGTGCCGGGGAAGGCGTCGGCGACGGCGGGGGTGAGGCGGAAGGTGGTCACGGGCGGGTCCGTTCGCGGGTAGGGGCGGGTGGCGCGCAGGGGTGGGGCGGGTGGGCGGGGCGGGTGGTCGGGACGCGGGGGCCGGCCGGGAGGCCGGGGCCGGCGGTCGGGACGGCCGGCCGGAGCCCGGCGGGGGGGGAGTGGAGCGGACGGCCGGGGCCTCCCCCGGCCGACGAGGTCCGGGGGCCGTCGCCGGCGCCGCCGGCGCGCGGGTGGACAGGGGGGAGGGGGCGGTCAGGCCAGGGCGAGGAGGCTGACGGCGACGGCGGCGGCGCCCAGTCCGACGAGCTGGCCGCGGTGGACGCGCTCGGCGAGCACGCCACGGGCGAGCAGGACGGTGCCGGCCGGGTAGAGGGCGGTGATCACGGCGACGACGGCGAGGTCGCCGCTGCGGGCGGCCAGCAGGAACAGCAGGTTCGCCACCGAGTCCAGCACGCCCGCGGCCGCCGACATGGCGTACGCCGGCTTCTCCGGGCCGAGCCTGCGGTACAGCAGCCCGGCGGCGGCGAGGGTGACCGCCGAGGAGACGGCCCGGCCCACGATCAGCGGGGCCACGCCGCTGTCGGACGGAGCCTGGTGCAGGCAGACGAGCTGCAGGGCGATGGCGGCTCCCGCGCCCAGGGCCAGCAGGAGCGCCGTACGCGAGGGGCGTACCGAACCGGCACCGTGACCGGCACTGACCAGGACGACCGCGGCCAGGGCGAGCGGCAGTCCGATCAGCCCGGCCGCGCCCAGGTGCTCGCCCTGCACCAGTCCCACGCCCACGGGCAGCATGGCGGACACCAGGGCGGTGACGGGCGACAGCACGTTCATGGGGCCGATCGCCAGGGTCCGGTAGAGCAGCGCGAACGCGGCGGCCGACGCGACCCCGGACGCGGCACCCCAGGCGAGGGTGTCGGCGCTGAACGACGCCCCGAGGAACGGCCACAACAGCAGCTCGACCACGAGCGAGGCCGGCGCCGCGATCATCACGGTCCGCAGCACGTGGGCCTTGCGGGCGCCGAGGCCACCGAGGAAGTCGGCACAGCCGTAGGCGAGGGAGCTGCCCAGGGCCAGCAGCAGAGCGATCACGGTACGTCCATCCCTTACTATTCAACCGAACGACCAGACCGTACAGTGAACCGACCGGTGTATGTCAACCAAACGACCGGATGGTGCATCGGAGTGGTCCACTCGCGAGGAGGGTGATCGGATGGCCGAGGCGGAGGAAGCTCTGCGGACGCTCGCGCACAACGTCAGGGCGGCCCGTCACCGCGCCGGGCTGTCGCTGGACGAGCTCGGCCGCCGCGCCAAGGTCAGCAAGGGGGCCCTGGTCGGTCTGGAGAAGGCCCAGGGCAACCCCAACTTCGCCACCCTGGTCCGACTGGCCGACACCCTCGGCGTCTCCGTCTCCGCGCTCATGGAAGGCCCGACGGAGGGCCGCGTCCGCGTGGTGAGCGCCGACGCCGTGACGCCGCTGTGGACCGGCGCGCGAGGGGGTGAGGCCCGGCTCATGCTGACGACCTCGGGCCCGGCCCCGGTCGAGGTCTGGCGCTGGCGACTGGAACCGGGCGAGGAGTACCCCAGCCACCCCCACCAGGCCGGGGTTCTCGAGACCGTCAGCGTCACCGCCGGCCGCATGACCCTGGTGGTGGACGGCACCGAGCACCCCGTCGAAGCCGGACAGACGGCCACGTTCGACGCCGACGCGCCCCACACCTACCGCGGTGCGGGCACGGAGACCTGTCACCTCGTCATGACCGTGCACCTGCCCCCGGGCCCCGCCGCCCCGGCGTGACCCCCACGGCGGGCCGGCCCCGCGCGGGCAACGGATACGAGCAGACGGAAACTGCTGCTCGGACCAGTTGCCCGCAGCGGACCCGGCCGAGAGGGTGACCGCTTCATGGTTCGCAGACCTGCCCAGCCGGTACCCGGAAGCCCCGCCTGGTGGGCGAGCCGGACGCCCCCCCCCGCGTACCGGCGCGGGCGCCCCCGCTGGACGCCGGGCGGATCGTCGACACGGCCCTGCGGCTCATCGACGACGAGCGGATCCAGGCGCTCACCCTGCGCATGCTCGTCGACGCCCTCGACTCCGGTCCGGCGACCCTCTGGCGGCACTTCGACGGCAAGGACGAACTCCTTCGCCCCCGTCGCCGACAGGATCCCGGGCGAGGCCCCCGTACCATCCGGCGGGTTGGACGGCCTGCCCTGGCGGGACGCGGTGACCGGTGGCGGAGGCGTTCCACGCCGCGCTCGGCCGGCACCCCCGCGCGCGGCCCCTGCCCGCGGCCCAGGTCCCCGTCGGCCGCCACGGTCTGCGAGCCAGGGAACGGCTCGTCACGTTGCTGCTGGCCCACGGGTTCCCCGGTGGGCCTGGCCGCCCGTGCCTTCACGGCCATCGGGCACTACGTGATCGGGTTCGCCATCCAGCAGTACGGGCCCGCCGCCCCTCGGGGCCCTGGTCACCGCACGGCGGCCAGGGCCCCTCGGCGTCCCCGCGACGGTGCCGACCAGGCTCGGCGGCGCGGGCCACGGTGCGGGCGGGGTGATCGCCGTCGAGACGGTCGAGCCCGCGCCCCCGACGAGCCGCCGGGGCGGTCCCCCGCGAGCCGCCGGGGCGGTCCCCGGCGTGCGGGCCGGTACCCCTTCGCGGCCTCCTCCGCCGGCCGTCTCCGCCCGCCTCGCGCGCGGCTTCCCGCAGGGAGCAAGGGGTACCCCGCCCCCCGGCCGGTCATGCCCTCTCCCGGCTCGCTGCCGCGCCTCCGGCGGGCCCCCTGCCGCCCGGGCGGAGCGGGGGAGGAGGGGTGGCCGGGGGAGCGGCCCCGGCATCAACGGGACGTCAAGTTTGCCGGAAGACGGCAATGCGCGTGGACTTGTCGTCCTGTCAGCATGACAGGGCCGGGGACAGCGCGCGATGCCGATGCCGTAGCCCGGAAATCACCGTGCCACGTCGGCGACGCGAAGGGGGACACTTCATGGGCGAGTTCTGGCAGGCCACCACCACGTTCCCCACGGTGCTGTTCACGGCGGCTCTCGCGGTGGTCGTCGGCTTCTGGTCGCTGGTGCTGGCGGGTGCCGCCGACCCGGACGGCTTCGACACCGACGTGAACACCGGCGCGCTCGGCCTGGGCGGGGTCCCCGTCTCGGTGGCGGTCTCGCTGCTGATCGGCCTGTCCTGGGCCTCCAGCCTCACCGGGTCCGTACTCCTCGCCCGCACGGGATGGCCCGACCTCGTCGTCCACCTGCTCGACGTGGTCCTGCTGTGCGCCTCCTCCGCCGGTTCCTGGCGCGTGACCCGGGCGCTCGTACGGCCCCTGGCGAAGCTCTTCCCCGACGAACGCGGGCCGTCCCTGCACGACTTCGTCGGTTCGACCTGCACCATCCGCACCGGGCGGGTGGACGCGGCCTTCGGCCAGGCCGAGGTCGCCGCGACGGACGGCTCCACCGCAGTCGTCCAGGTCCGGCAGGACGACGGCAGTCAGCTGGCGCTCGGGAGCACGGGACTGCTGTACGCCTACGACGACGCCGGCGGGTTCTTCTGGGTCGCGCCCTTCGACGAGGCGCTGGATCCCGGCCCCCGCCGCGGCTGACCCCGCGACCCTCCCACCTCAGCTCCCACCCTTCGATCCGGGGATTCCTCATGGATGCCATCTCTTGGGGCATCGGCGCGCTCATGGCCGTCGTCCTGCTCATCGCCATCGCCGTGCTGTTCGTCATCAGCCGGCTGTTCCGCAAGGTGGAACAGGGCAAAGCGCTCATCGTGTCGAAGATGCGCAAGGTCGACGTCACCTTCACCGGACAGGTCGTCCTGCCGGTCCTGCACAAGGCCGAGGTCATGGACATCTCGGTGAAGACCATCGACATCAGCAGGACGGGCCGCGACGGACTGATCTGCCGCGACAACATCCGCGCCGACATCCGCATCTCGTTCTTCGTACGCGTCAACAAGACCGTCGAGGACGTCATCAAGGTCGCCCAGGCCATCGGCACGGCCCGCGCCAGCGACCAGGCCACGCTGCAGGAACTGTTCAACGCCAAGTTCTCCGAGGCGCTGAAGACGGTCGGCAAGCAACTCGACTTCACCGACCTCTACACCAAGCGAGACGAGTTCCGGGACCGGATCATCCAGGTCATCGGCACCGACCTCAACGGCTACAGCCTGGAGGACGCGGCGATCGACCACCTGGAGCAGACGCCGCTCGCCCAGCTGGACGCCTCCAACATCCTCGACGCCCAGGGCATCCGGAAGATCACCGAGCTGACGGCCGTCGAGCACGTGCGCACCAACGAGTTCCGGCGCACCGAGGAGAAGGAGATCACCCGGCAGAACGTCGACGCCCGCGAGGCCATCCTCGAACTGGAGCGCCGGCAAGCCGACGCCGAGATCAAGCAGAAGCGCGAGATCGACACCGTACGGGCCAAGGAGGAGGCCGAGACCGCCCGGGTGGTCGAGGAGGAGCGGCTCCGCGCGCAGAGCGCCTTCCTCAGGACCGAGGAGCAACTCGGCATCCAGCGGGAGAACCAGTCCCGCGAGGTCGCGGTCGCGCAGAAGAACCGCGAACGGGTCATCGCCATCGAGAACGAGCGCATCGAGAAGGACCGCCTGCTCGAAGTGATCGCGAGGGAACGGGAGACGGAGCTGACCCGCATCTCGGCGGAGAAGGAGGTCGAGGCCGAGCGCCGCGAGATCGCCGAGGTGATCCGGGAGCGGGTCGCGGTGGACCGCACGGTCGCCGAGCAGGAGGAATCCATCAAGAAGCTCCGCACCGTCGAGGAGGCCGAACGCAAGCGGCAGGCCCTCGTCATCGCCGCCGAGGCCGAGGCGCAGGAGCAGCTGGTCAAGGACATCAAGGCCGCCGAAGCCGCCGAGCAGGCCGCCGTCCACCGGGCGGCGGAGGAACTGACGCTCGCCGAGGCCCGACACAAGGCCGCCGACATGGACGCCCGCGCGAAGGTCCGCCTCGCCGAGGGCGTCCAGGCCGAAGCCGCCGCCGAGGGACTGGCCGCCGTCCAGGTACGGGAGAAGGAAGCCGACGCCATCGAGAAGGCCGGCCGCGCGGAGGCCGAGGCGACCGAGGCCCGACTGCGCGCCGAGGCGGTCGGCACCCGCGAGAAGGCCCTGGCCGAGGCCACCGCCATCGGCGAGAAGCTCAAGGCCGAGGCGGCGGGTCTGACGGAGAAGGCCGCCGCGATGGCCGCGCTCGACGAGGCGTCCCGCTCCCACGAGGAGTTCCGGCTCCGCCTGGAGGCGGAGAAGGACATCCGGCTCGCCGGGATCGACGTCCAGCGGCAGGTCGCCGAAGCACAGGCCACGGTCCTCGCCACCGGACTGGAGAACGCCGACATCAACATCGTCGGCGGCGAGTCGGCCTTCTTCGACCGGATCGTCGGGGCGATGTCCCTGGGCAAGAGCGTCGATGGCTTCGTGCGGCACTCGCAGACCGCCCAGGCGCTGGCCGGGCCGTGGCTGGACGGCTCCGCCTCCTTCACCGAGGACCTGACGAAGGTGCTCGGCTCGGTGTCCACCGCCGACGTACGGAACCTGACCGTGTCCGCCCTGCTGACGAAGCTCATGCCGGCCGGATCCGGCCGCCTGGACGAACTGCTCGGCACGGCACGGCAACTGGGCCTCGCCGACATGCCGGTGGCCGAGCTCGCGGGGTTGGACGGCACCGCCGCCAAGAGCTGACCGACCGGTCTCGAAGACCTCCGGAGCTGCCGCGCGGGGGGCGGCAGCTCCGGAGCACCACCACGCACACGAGGGAGCTGGACAGTGACAGCCACGGGGACCACGACCGCGAGCGGCCTGGACGCCGGTACGTACGAAGTGCTGCGCGACCGCCTCGGCGCGCGGGCCGCCGAACTGGCCCGCCGCGCCGACGCCCTCAACACCGCACGCGTCGCGGCCTTCGGCGCCACCGAACTGGCCCTCACCGACACCGGCCACCTCCGCACGGACCGGGAACTCGTCGCCCGGGACGTCGTCGCGGTCGGCGGGGTGCTGCTCGTCGGGTACGAGGCGCCGTCGCCCGACGACGTCTTCGCCCTCCACGACCGTGACCTCGAACCCCTCCCGCACGACGCCGTGCCGGGCCTGCTCGACGACCCCGCCTTCGTCACCGAGTTCGCCGCCCTCCACCGCTACTACCAGGGCGCCCGGCTGCTGCGGCTGCGGCACGTGGACGGCACACTGCTGGCCGTGTTCCGGACCGGGGCCCAGGCCGCGGACGTCCGGGTCCTGCGCTGGTCCCTCGCCCCGTCCGGCGAGGTGCGGTTCCTCGACGCCCGCGGCGAGCGCGACCACGTCCTCCCCGCGCCGTACGACTTCCCGTGGACCGCGACGACCCGGGACGACCACGTCCTCGGGCGGCACCCGCACGTCGCCGTCGCCGGCGGCACGGTCTTCGTCTCGACGGTCGGCGGCACCCTCACCGTGAAGACCGACGACGACACGGAGACCGGCGACGGCGTGTACAGCGAGCCGGTCGACGAGCCCCTGCAGTCGCTGGCGGACGCGGAGGTGGCGTACGCGGTCGTCGGCGCCCTGGTCCTGCTGAGGGTGCGGCCCTACAAGGAGGAGACCTGGCGCCACCTGGTCTATCAGACGCTCACCGGGAAGGTGGTCCGGCTGGACGGCATCGGGCAGTCCTGCCGCCGCCTGCCCGACGACCAGGGCATCGTCTTCCCCGGCGGCTACTGCCTGGCCACCGGCACCGTGAGGACGTTCGCCCCCGACGCCCCCGACGACCCCGCCGCCTCCGGCATGGCCTTCGAGCGGGTCGTCCGCTCGCCGAACGGCGAGGACGTGCTGTACGCGTTCCACGCCGGCGCGCGGGGCCGCACCCTCCTGCTGCCGTACAACCTCATCCGCGAGGAGGTCGCCGCCCCCCTCGTGTGCCGCGGCCACGCCCTCCTCGACGACGGCACCCTCGCCACCCTGCGCGTCGAGACCGGTGAACCCGCCCGCCTCCACCCGGTACAGCTGTGGCGGACGCCGTACGTCTCCGGGGTCGCCCCCCGGGGCGAGGGGCCGCTCGCCCGCATCGGCAACGCCGACCTGGTCCGCGCCGTCGCGGACTGCCTCGCCATCGCCCGGCAGGTCGCCGAGACCGCTGCCACCCGCGAGACGTACGCCGCCCTGGTCGCCGCCTGCACCCGCACGGCCGACCGCTTCCCCTGGCTCGGCGACGCGGACGCGGGCGACCTGCGCGCCCCCCTGGAAGAGGTGCGGGCCACCGCCGAGCAGGTGCTGCGCGAGTTCGCGACCGTGACCACCCTCACCTCGCGGGCCGCGGAAGCCCTGACCGGGGCGGCGGAGGACCTGCGGCGGCTGGTGCGGCGCGTCCGCGGTGAGGCACCGGCCACGGCAGAGGAGTGGATCGAGCGCATCACCGCCCTGCGCCGCGCCCAGGGCCGCCTGGTGACGCTGAAGGACATGCGGTACGCCGACACCGCGGCCGTCGACGCGCTCGCCGGGGAGGCCGCGACGCACATCGCGTCCACCGCGCAGCGGGCCATCGCCTTCCTCCGGCGCGACGACGCCTTCGCCACCCAGCACGCCGAAGCGGAACGGCTCACCGCCGACGCCGGGGCCGCCACCACGACCGCCGAGGCGGCGACGGTCACCGAACGCCTCGACACGCAGGTCCTCGGACTCCAGACCCTCACCGAGGTGATCGCCGGCCTCGACATCGGTGACGCGACCGTACGCACGACCATCCTGGAGCGGATCGCCGGCGTCCTGGGCGGCCTGAACCGCGCCCGCGCGCTGCTCGCCGCCCGCCGCCGTGAGCTCCTCGACCAGGAGGGGCGGGCGGAGTTCGCGGCGGAGTTCGCCCTCCTCGCCCAATCCGTCACCGGCGCCCTGGCCGCGGCCGACACCCCGGAAGCCTGCGACGCGCAACTCGCCCGGCTCCTGCTCCGACTGGACGCCTTGGAGTCACGCTTCGCCGAGCACGACGGCTTCCTCACGGAGATCACCGACAAGCGCGCCGAGGTCGACGACGCCTTCGCCGGCCGCAAGCAGACGCTCCAGGACGCCCGGGCCCGCCGCGCCGAACGCCTCGCCGCCTCCGCCTCCCGCGTCCTGGAGACGATCGCCCGCCGCGCCGCCACCCTGGACGGCCCCGACGACGTCACCACCTACTTCGTCTCCGACCCGATGGTCGAGAAGGTCCGCCGCACCGCCCGCGAACTGCGCGAGCTCGGCGACCAGGTCCGGGCCGAGGAACTGGCCGGCCGGCTCGACGCCGCCCGCCAGGAGGCCGGACGGGCCCTGCGGGACCGCGCCGAGCTGTACGCGGACGGCGGCGCCACCATCCGGCTCGGCGCGCACCGCTTCGCCGTCAGCACCCGCCCACCGGAGCTGACGCTCGTCCCGCACGCGGACGGCGGCCTGGCGTTCGCGCTGACCGGCACCGACTACCGTCACCCGGTGACCGACCCGGACTTCGCCGACACCCGCCCCCACTGGGGCCAGCTCCTGCCGTCCGAGAACGCCGAGGTCTACCGCGCCGAACACCTCGCCGCGCGGCTCCTCGCGGAGCACGGCGCCGCGCACCTCGCCGCGGCCGACCTCCCCGACCTGACCAGGAAGGCCGCCGAGGACGCCTACGACGAGGGCTACGAGCGCGGCGTCCACGACCACGACGCGGCCGCCATCCTCTCCGTACTGCTACCGCTGTACGAGCGGGCCGGGCTGCTGCGCCACGCGGCCGCCGACCGGGCCGCCGCCCAGCTCTTCTGGGCCCACGGCACGACCGCCGCCGCCCGAGAGGCGTGGACCCGTGGGGCCGTGTCGCTGGTCCGGGCCCGGGACACCTTCGGCACGGCACCGGCCCTGGACGCCCTGCGCGCCGAACTGGCCGCCGCCGGAGCGCTCTCCGGCGCCGCGGCCGCGTACCTCGTCGAGGAGCTGGCCGCCGGCGGGTCCTTCACGACCAGCCCCTCCGCCCGCTCGCTGCTGGAGAAGTTCCGCCGGACCGTGGGCTCCTCGCCGTACGCCGCCGACGTCCGCGCCCTCCTCGCCGACGGGGAGGTGGCGGCGGCGCGGCGGCTGGTGGAGGGCTGGCTCTTCTCCTACGCGGCCTCCGGCGGCGAGGACGTCGACGCCGGGGACCTCGCCGAGGCGGTGGCGGTCGAAGTCTGCCCGGACCTGCCCCGCCGGGACGCGCAGTGCGCGATGACCGGCCGCGTCGAGGGCCTCCTCGGCACGCACCCGAGGATCGACCGGGGCGCCCTCCCCCTCCGCCTCGACGCGTTCCTCGCCAGGACGGACGACTTCGCCCGCCGGGTGGTGCCCGGCTTCCGCGCCTACCAGCGGCGCAGGAACGCGCTCGTGACCGCCGAACGCCGGCGGCTGCGCCTGGACGAGTACCGGCCGCGCGTCATGTCGTCGTTCGTCCGGAGCCGCCTCGTCGACGAGGTGTACCTGCCGCTCGTCGGCGACAACCTCGCCAAGCAGATCGGCACCACCGGTGACGGCAAGCGCGCCGACACCAGCGGACTCCTGCTGCTCCTGTCGCCGCCCGGGTACGGCAAGACGACCCTCATGGAGTACGTCGCCGACCGCCTCGGCCTGCTCCTGGTCAAGGTCGACGGGCCCGCCCTCGGCCACGACGTGACCTCCCTGGACCCGGCCGAGGCCCCGAACGCGGCCGCCCGCCGGGAGGTCGAGAAGATCCGCTTCGCACTGGCCGCCGGCAACAACGTCCTGCTGTACCTGGACGACATCCAGCACACCTCGCCCGAACTGCTGCAGAAGTTCGTGCCGCTGTGCGACGCCACCCGTACCCTCGACGGCCACGACCTGCGCGGCAAGCGCTTCGCCGTCTGCATGGCCGCCAACCCCTACACCGAGTCCGGCCGGCGCTTCCGCGTCCCCGACATGCTGGCCAACCGCGCGGACGTCTGGAACCTCGGTGACGTGCTGACCGGCAAGGAGGACGCCTTCGCCCTGAGCTTCATCGAGAACGCGCTCACCTCCCACCCGGTCCTCGCCCCCCTGGCCGGGCGCCGGCGCGCCGACCTGGAAGTGCTGCTGGACATGGCCGCCGGCGACCCCACCGCCCGCCGCGACCGGCTCGCCCACCCCTACGCGCCCGCCGAGACGGAGTCGATCCTCGCCGTGCTGCGCCATCTGCTCACCGTCCGGGCGACGGTCCTCGCCGTCAACGCCGCGTACATCGCCTCCGCCGGTCAGGACGACACCGCCCGCACGGAACCGGCGTTCCGGCTCCAGGGCTCGTACCGCAACATGAACAGGATCACGGCGCGGGTCTCGCCGGCCATGAACGACGCCGAACTGGCCGCCGTGATCGACGACCACTACACGGCCGAGGCCCAGACCCTCACCACCGGCGCCGAAGCCAACCTCCTCAAGCTCGCCGACCTGCGTGGCACCCTCACCGAGGAGCAGCGGGAGCGGTGGGAGGCCGTGAGGGCGGCGTACGTCGGCTCACGGGCACTGGGCGGCGCGGGCGACGACGCCCTCGGCCGGGCGGTGGCCGCGCTCGGACTGCTCGTCGACCGGGTCGCGGCCGTCGAGGTCGCCATCACCCGCGCCACGGACCGCCGTCACCGCCCGAGCCGTCCATCCGGCCGCCACGCGGCCCACGGGGAGGGGGGCGGCGATCCCCGATGAACCGCCGGGGCGCACCGGGTCCGCCGTCGTCCGGGGACCGCAGGGCGCTTCCCCACCGCGTCGCCGCAGGGCCCCGCCCCACTCACGAACGGCCGAGGTCGGTGGCCGAGCCCGGCCGGTGCCGGGACGGGGACGGGGGAGGGGGAGGGGCGGCGCGCGGCCGGAGGCATGCCGCGCGGCGACACGGGGACCGTGCCGCCGGGCCGGTGTGCGGGATCAAGCCATCATTCCGTCACCCGATCGGCCGATCAGGACCTAGAGTGTGCGCGTGACCGAGGAGAACTCCGCACTCATCGCCGGCCGGTACCAGCTGGTGGAACGCATCGGCCAGGGCGGCATGGGCCGGGTCTGGCGGGGCGTCGACCAGCAACTCTTCGGACGTGAGGTCGCCGTCAAGGAGATCCTCTTCCCGGCGGGCCTGGACGACGGCGACCGTGCCACGCTGCTCGGGCGCTTCATCGGGGAGGCCCGCGCGGCGGTCACTCTCAGCCATCCCGGGATCATCACCATCCACGACGTCGTGGAGCACCACGGTGCCCCCGTGATCGTCATGGAGTTCGTCCGTGGGGAGTCCCTCGCCGCGGCCATCCGCCGGCAGGGACGGCTGCCCGTGCGGCGGGTGGCGGAAATCGGCTCCGCCGTGCTCGACGCGCTGACCGAGGCGCACGACGCGGGGATCATCCACCGCGACATCAAGCCCGACAACGTCCTCCTGACCAAGGACCGCGTCGTCCTCACCGACTTCGGCATCGCCCACCTCGCGGACGCCACGACCAAGCTCAGCCACAGCGGGATCGTCATCGGCACCCCGCAGTACATGCCGCCGGAGCAGTTGGAGGGCAAGCGCCCGACACCGGCCAACGACCTGTGGGCGCTCGGCGCCACCCTCTACCACGCCGTGGAGGGGCACCCACCGTTCGAAGCCGACGGGCTCCACGCCCTCGCCGTGGCCGTCTTCACCCGCCCCCACCGGCCGCCGGCCCACGCCGGTCCGCTGGCGCCCGCGTTGGACGCGCTCCTCACCAAGGACCCGCGGCAACGCGCCGGCGCCCCCCGGGCCGCCGAGCTGCTGGCGTCGGCGGTCCGGTCCTCGCGGCTCGCGGCGGAGGCCACCGGCGAGCCGACCCCGGGCGAGCCCGACCCGGCACCCGTACCGGCCCCCGGCCCGGCACCCGACCCGGCACCGGCCCCGGTACCCGCCCCGGACGCGCCGCCGGAGCACGCCCCCACCCCGACGCGGGGGGAGACGGAACGCCCGTCCCCGCCACCCCTGCCGACGCCCACGGCCTGGGACCCCGCGTCCGCCCCCGACACCCCCCGCCGCCCGGTGCCGGACCCATCGACCGCCCCGACCGCCCCGGGCACCCCCGCCACGCCCGTGCCCCCTGCCGAGGACCTGATCCCGCTGGGCGGGACGGGTCGGCAGGTCCCCGACAAGACGGCGCCCGACCGGCGGCGTACCCTCACCCGGCGCTCCGCCGTCCTGGGAGTGGCCGCGGCCACGGTCGCGGCCGGCTCGCTCCTGACCTGGACCCTCAACCGTGGCGCCCCGGACGGTGGCGGTGGGGCGGCCGGCAGCGGTCCCGCGGCGCCGCCCGTCACCGTGGTGATCGGGGTGGACGCGCCGCTCACGGGCGGGCTGTCCTCCTTCGGCCTCGGGGTCAGGAACTCGGCCGACCTGGCGGTCAGGAACGCCAACCGGACCCGGCACGTACCCGGCGTCACCTTCCGGATCAAGGCTCTCGACGACGAGGCGACACCCGCCAAGGGCCGGTCGAACGCCACGGAGTTCATCGCCGACGAACAGGTACTGGGCGTCGTCGGCCCGGTCAACTCCGGCGTCGCCCAGACCATGGCGGAACCGTTCTCACGGGCGAACCTGGTCAACGTGTCACCGGCCAACACCGACCCCGTGCTGACGCTCGGCCCCCGCTGGGCCGGGGGCACCAAGTCCCGCCCGCACAGGACCTACTTCCGCAACCTCGCCACGGACGTCGACCAGGGTCCGTTCGCCGCCCGGTACCTCCACGAGGCGGGGAAGGAGAAGGTCTTCGTCATCGACGACAAGAGCGCCTACGGCACCAGCCTCACGTCGGGTTTCCGGGCCGAGTTCACGAAGCTGGGCGGGACCGTCGTCGGCACGGAAGGAGTCGACCCGGCGGAGAGCGCCTTCTCGGGCCTCGCCGCGCAGGTGCGGGCCTCGGGCGCCGAGGCCGTGTACTTCGGCGGCTACTACACCACCGCCGGGCCGCTCTCCCGGCTGCTCAAGCAGGCGGGCGTCGGCATCCCCCTGATGGGCGGCGACGGCGTCTTCGACCAGCAGTTCATCGCGACGAACCCGAAGGCCGAGGGCGATCTCGCCACCAACATCGGGGTGCCCGCCGAGGCCCTGGCAGGGGGACGGGACTTCCTCGCACAGTACCGCCGGGCCGGGTACCCGGAGCCGGCCGACTGGTACGGCCCCTATGCGTACGACGCGACGTGGGCCGTCATCGAGGCGGTGAAGTCCGTCGCGGCGGCCCACGGCGGCACCCTCCCCCGGGACGCCCGGGCGAAGACGGCGAACGCCGTGGCGGATCTGGCGTTCGACGGTGTCACGGGTCGCGTGGCCTTCGACGAGTACGGCGACACGACCGACCGCCGGCTGTCCGTGTACGCGGTGAAGGACGGCAGCTGGACGCTTGTGAAGAGCGGCCCCCACGCCCCCTGATCCGCCCCGGCGGACGGACGCACCCGCCGGGCCGGGACGGCCCCTCGGTCAGGCGGAGCCACCGGCCCGGCGGCGGGCCCGCCGGCCGACGTCCTGGAACGTGTCCGGGACAGGCGCGGCACCAGGGCTCTGAGCAGGGCGGACCGAGGCACCCCCGTCCGGGACAGCGCGATCCCGTTGTTCCGGCTCCTCCCGGCCCGGCACGCTCCTGTCGTCGCCCCGGACGGGGCGAGACCGCCGCCCATGTGGGAGGCGGAACGTGACCGAGAGGACACCGGAGAATGCCTCGCACTCGCCAGATCCTGATGCCCCTGGCCGCCGTGGCCATCGCGGCGGGAACCCTCACCGCGACCACCCCCGCGGCGGTCGCCGCGGAAGCCGCCGCCTGCGGCGTGTCCGCCCCCGACCGTGACAGGCGCCAGAACGGGCAGTACTTCACACAGGACGTCTACCTGCGCACCGGACCCGCCTGGGGCTGCGGGATCACCGGCACCGCCACCACGGCGAACTACGTCGACTACCACTGCACGACCGCCGGGTTCACCTACCTGCGGACCGCGTCGTCGAAGCTCGGCTGGGTCCACAACAGCTACCTGGTCGGTGGCGGCACCAACGTCCGCTGCTGATCCCGCCGTCACGCGAGCCGGTCGGGTGGCGGCCGGCAAGCCGATGCGGACACCGAGCCCTGGCTCGGTGTCCTTCGGCGCGTCCCCACGCGCCCCGGGCGTGGGCCCGCCACCGCGACGGGTGGACCCGACGGGCCCGGGAGGGGCAGCCGCACGTCGTTCGCCCGGCCTCGCGGGCGACCGGGACCAGTACAGACGGGACGGCACGATGGCCACCCGGCGTGGCCCCGGGCGGCTGCCGGTCGCGAGTGCGGCACCCCCCGGCGAGGCCGCCGGGCGATGGATCCGGCCGGCGGCCCCGGCCCGTGCCCGCGAGGGCGGAGGGCGCTGGAGCGGCGTGTACCGCCGGCTCGTCAGCCGATGAGGCTGTACGCGTTCCAGCCGCTGCCGACCTTCACACGGTTCTGGAGGGGCGCAGCGAGGTTGCCGGTGCCCTTGTAGAGCCAGAGGTCCCCGGCGGAGTCACGGACGAAGAAGTCGGCCTTGGCGTCGCCGTCGACGTCACCGCTCGCGGCGTAGGCGGTGTAGTTCCAGCCCGTGCCGATCTGGACGCGGTTCTGCCAGGGGGTGGCGGCGATGCCGGTGCCCCGGTAGAGCCACAGCTTGCCGTCGGTGTCGCGGGTGAGGAGGTCGGGCTTGCCGTCACCGGTGTAGTCGCCGCTGCCGAACGAGGTCAGGCTGCCCCAGCCGGTGCCCGTCTTGATCCGGGGCAGCAGTCCACCCCACGGGGCCTTGAAGGGGTAGACCCACTGGACGCCGTCGGCGTCGACCGCGACGATGTCCGGCGAACCGTCGCCGGTCACGTCACCGGGGACCGTGAGGGAGCGCATGGCGCCGAACCCGGAGCCCAGCTTCGTCTCGTACTCCTCGTGGGCCTCCGGGTAACCCCACGGGTCGATCTCGACCACTGCCCAGTGGCGCCAGTAGAGGTCTCCCGCCGCGTCGCGGTAGATGTGGTCCTGGGCGCCGTCCCCGTCGAGGTCGGCCTGCCGGAAGCGGGTGTACGTCGAGGAGATCCGCTGCCTGACCGGCGCGGACAGGCCGCTGCCCGTGCTGTTGTGGTGGTACGCCTTGCCGTCCGGGGTCATGGCGAAGAGATCGGCCCGGTGGTCGCCGTCGAGGCTGGTGGCCTGGATGCGCGGGGCGAGCTCGCCCACGAACGCGCTGACCTTGGTGAACACGGCCTGTCCGCCCTCGGACGTGCACCCGGGGCCGGTACCGCGCGAGTAGATGCCCACCAGGCGGCCGCGGACGATCAGCGGGCCGCCCTCGTCACCCGTGCACGGCGCGACGGTGCCCGCGTCCTCGCCGGTCGCCGGCTCGCCCGCGCACACCATGCGGCCGGGGGTCCAGGCGGTGCCGAGGGCGGTGGCGCACTCCTCGTCCGCGCGCAGGGGCAGCGTGGCCTCACGCACCGACGGAGCGGGCTCCGACGAGGTACCGCTGGTGCTGCCCCAGCCCCGGAAGGTCGCCAGGGTCCCGGGCGTGTACGACGCGGTGTCGTCGGAGGTCGTCAGCCGGACGGTCCTGTGTGTGTTCAGGTGCCCCAGGGCGGCGACCAGGGCGACGTCGTTGCGCCCCGTGGCCGGTTCGTACTGCGGGTGGACCCAGGACAGCTCCGCGTCGGACCCGGCCATGGCCAGATCCTCGTACTGCGGGGGCCAGTCCGCGTCCGTCGCCAGGCGGGTGATGCCGGAGGCGACGCGTATCTCCTTCGCCCCCGCCACGCACCCGGCCGAGGTCAGCACCTTGAGGTTCCCGCCGACGGCGGCGCCACCGCAGACGCGCTTCGTGCCGTCGGCGAGGGTGACGTGGACCTGCACCATCCAGTCACCCTCACCGCCCACCTCGCTGCCCCCGACCACGGCGTGCGCGGGCGCCGCGGCCAGCATGCCGCCGATCAGGGCCGCCGCGGCGGCCGCCGCCGGCAGGGACCTGCCGAGAAATCCCATCAGTCTTCCCCTCATATGAGCCGTCATCCGGCTACGTCACGATCTTCGACAGCGGGGCACGGCAAAGGGTTGTACCTCGTGGTCGAAGTGCCTTGGCGGCGGGTGCGGTTGGACGGGGGACGGGGGAGGGGGCTGCCGCCCCGAGCCGGCTTTGCGCCCTCGCCTCCCGGATCGGGAGCGAGGGCGGGACGCCGCGGTCAGAGCATGAGCAGCAGCCGCGTGTTCGGGACCAGCTTCCGGTTCACGCTCGTGCTCTGCACGAAGATGGTGAAGTCGTCGTTGTGGTCCGGCTTGATGCGCACTTCCACGTCCGGCAGGCGGAGCAGGGATCGGGCCTCGTCTCCCGTGTACACCCGGTCCGTCTTCTTCTCCAGAACCGCGATCTGCTTGCGCGCCTGGATCTTCTCCGACTTGCTCAGCTGGTAGAACGCGCCACCGGTGTGGTAAGTGTGTCCGCTCTCGACGACCCAGTCCCGTATCGCCGCGTCACGCGTCACCGGGATCAGCCGGTACGCGGACGGCTTCGCCGGGGTGAGACCGGCCGCCTTGATGGTTTCCTTGTTGACCGCCTCCGCGCCCGTGGAGAAAACCGCCCGCGATCCCCGAATGCCCTTCGTGCGGCCCACCATGAATTTCTCGGTGGCCTGCTGGATGACCTGCCCGGCCTCCTCCAGCCCCTGGGTGCTCGTGGCGTCCCAGATGGCGATGTTGTCCTTCGGGAAACCGCACTGCATGGCCTCCCGCTTGCCCATCTGGTCCGGCACGAGAACGGCCAGCGTCCAGTTGACCCCCTGCGTCTCGATCATCTCGGACACGGCACTCACCAGTTCGCGGGGGTCCTTGGTGGGCGAGTCCGGGCAACGGTGGCTGGCGTTCTCCTGGCCGTCGGTGAGGACGAACGTCAGGAAGCTGTGGTCGCCGTACAGTTGGGCGGTCTGCGCAAGCTCCCGCTGTGACTTCAGGGCGGCCGCGAGCAGGGCCGTCATCCCGCCGACCCGGTACAGCTGCTTCAGTGACGGCATCCGCAGCACGTCCTTGTCATAGATGACGCACTCCACCTTGTCGGCGAAGACGTACACCGTGACGCGCGTTTCCTGGTCGAGCTCCCTGGACCGGCGGGCGAGATAGGCGATTTGCTGGTCGGCGACTTCGACGACCTTGTGGCTCAGACGCGACATCGACGAACTGGCGTCCAGTACAAGGGCGACGTGATTGATGTAATTCTGGGTTCCGGACATGGCAGCTCCCCCTCTTTCCGAACTCGATGGACCTACCGTCTCACCCACCACTGACAATCACCCTGGCTCCCTGCCCGGTTGCAGAGCCGATCCGACCGGGGGCCGGTCGGGAGTCGTGTCGCGCCGGCCGTGGCCAGGCCGCGGCCCTCGCGTGCGCACGGCGGACCCGGTCACCGACACGCCCCGCCCCGGCACCGCGTGCGGCCGTGGGTCGGGTCGGAAGCGGGGAGAGGGATGTCCAGTGGGGCGTCCGCCGCCGGCCGCGCCCCCGATCCGTGACCCGGTGCGGCGCCCGTCATGTGAGCGAACACGCCCCCGACGGGCCCACCGTCCCCCCGACACCTCTGTGTACGGGACGGCTGGTGCGCACTGTCCTCGTCCCGTCCGCCCGAGCGACCGGACCACGGCGATACTGGCGGAATGACGGACATGGAGCGACAAACGGACCGGCGCCTGGAGCGGGCCATCCTGGACCTGCTGGAGCGTCGTGGCCCGGCCGCGTCGATCTGTCCCTCCGACGCCGCACGCGCGGTGTACGAGGGCGACGACGACGGCTGGCGCGCGCTCATGGAACCGGCGCGCCGCGCGGCTCGTCGGCTGGTCACGGCGGGCGAGGTGGAGATCACCCAGGGCGGCCGTCCCGTCGAGCCGAGCGGGGCCCGGGGCCCCATCCGGATCCGCCGCGCCCGCTGACAACCGAAGGCACCACGGCTCGGCGCGGCGCCCGCGCGGTCACCGCCAGGGCCGTACGGCCATGGGAGAAGCGGCTCGGTCGAGCCCCACCGGCCGCCGCCGGCCCCACCGGCCCCATGAGATCCCCAGCCGTGCGGGTTCGAGCCCTGGGGGGCGGGCGACCCGACGGCGGGCGCCCGGCGGTCACGGGCCGGTGGGCCCTCCGCGCGCTGTCCCACGCCCACCGGCCGGCCGCGCGTGCACCAGGACCGACGAGCAGGGGGCACACAGCCGCCCGGGCCGACGCCGACGGTGCCCTCACGACCCGCGCGATCCGCAGGAGGCGGCATCCCCGCCCGCACCGCTGCTGTCCGACGTGGGTGAGTGCCGTGTCGTCCGTTCGGCCGTGGCGCACCGCGGGATGCCGTCGGGCCGCCGGACGGCGCGCGGTCCCCTCCCTCGGCCACGGCGAGCGAGCAGGGTGCCTCCGGCGCCGGGTACGAAGGGCCGGGCCTTGAGCATGGCGCGATGCCGGGGACGAGGCGTGCGCGCCGCGCGTCCTCCACGACGGTGTGGGGACACGGGCGGCACGAACCACTACTGGATGCTCCAGCGGTGGGGATGCGTGGGCTCGGCCGGGCAGACGAAGACGTTCAGCTCGCCCCACCGGCCCACCGTCACCTTGGTGGGCGTGGCCGACTCCAGGTCACCGCCTTCCCGGGTCCGGTCCTCGACCGGGATCCAGCTCCTGCTGCCGCCGTCCCACTCGGAACTGTCGATCGTGATCAGCAGGACCATCGGCGTCGCACAGGCGGTGCAGTCCATCGGATAGGGGTCGGTCGCGTGCCAGGAGGCGTAGCCGCCGGCGCGCCAGCCCGGCGGGATGGACAGGTCGTACTGGTAGGCGGGCGTGTCGTCCGTCTCCTCCGGCTCGTCCTCCGCGGCCGCCTCGGCCTCCTCCTCCCAGGCGTCGAGCCGCGCGCACAACTCCTCGGGCAGTACGCCGGCGAACGGGTACGTGGTCACCTGTTCCGGGTGCAGGACGCACGGCTCGGCGACGTAGCCCTCGTAGCCGACGACCTCGGGTTGCGGCGGCGTGGTCAGGATCTCGCGGACATCCGCGGACCGCCGCCAGCGCAGCTCCAGGGCCATGCCGTGACCGGTGGGGCCGTGCCGGTCGAAGGGGCAGCACAACACCTGCAGCAGATCGCACCCCTCGGGCCCCGCGGGCAGATCGGGCACCTCGTGCCGGTAGAGCTGGGCCAGGGCGACCATCGGCAGCGGATCGGTGTCGACGATCCGATCGACGACGTGGTCGCGGCCGAGTTCGTCGAGGAGACGGCGCTCGTCCTCGGTCGGGCCGGAGTGCGGGTCGCGTGCCAGGGCCTCCGCCAGGACCTCGCGGTACCGGTGGATGTCCGCGGGCCGTCGACCGCGGCCGCGCCCGTGCGCCTCGTCGCACACCGGCCACGGTTCGTCGGCCGGCCACAGCAACGGACCGCCGACGGAGCTGACCGTGACGTCGGGCGCTCCGGGGCGCGGGTGCAGCCGAGTGGTGGTACCGCGGTATGCGGCCAGCTCCGGGAAGAGCGCCTCGATGTCCAGCGGGCGCGGCGGCGTCGTTCTGCTCATGCCGTGACCCTAGACGCCCACCCGCGGACCCGGTCACGGCCCCTTGGAGGGGCGGATCAGGACAGGTCCGGCGTCCGTAGAAGGTCTGCGCCTTCGGGCCGCGGCGGTCTTCCCGGTGACCCGGTTCTCCTCTTCCCGCCGTCGCTTGTGTGATCATTCCCCCGTAGACATGGGGGGGGGCGGCAGCGAACCGGTGTCCCCCTGACCGTCCAGGGGAAGAGGGGGCATGAACCCGATCATCACGCCGCACAGACGGCGTACGCGACCGGCACTGTTCGCGGCCACGGCTCTCACCGTGGCCATGAGCGTGCTGGGCACGACGGCCGCGGAAGCGGCACCCGCACGGACCGGCTCCGACCAGCCGGCGCCGAGCGCCCGCGCCCGGGTCGTCGAAGCGTGGCAGGAGGGGGGCCCGGCGACCCGACTCGCCGCGGAGCAGGCGCTCGTCGGCACGGACGCCGAGGTCCGGGAGTTCCTGGACACCGCGATGCGCGTCGCGGCCGAGGAGGACGACCGACTGACGGCCCTGCGGATGCTCAACACCGCGGGTCCCGGCGTGCGCGTGGCCGCGCAGCAGGCGCTGAGCGGGACGCCCGCCGCCCTGCGTACGTTCCTGGAGTCGGGCATACCCGACCCGTTCCAGCACGACCAGCGCGCCGACGTCCTGCGCGTCATGAACACCGGTGACCGCGCCGTGCGCGCCGCGGGACAGGCGGCCCTGGACGCCGGCACGCCCGAGGCGCTCGGCGCCTTCCTCAACACCGGGCAGCACAAGGCCCGCGAGGAGGACGAGCGCTTCCGCACCATCCAGATCATGAACGCGGGCGGCCCCCTCGTCCGGCAGGCCGCCGGCGAGGCCCTGTCGGGCAGCGCCGCCGACGTCCGGGAGTTCCTGGACAACGGGCAGCACGCCGCCCGGGCCCGCGACCAGGAGACCATGACGGTCACCCAGCTCGCCGAGGTCGCCGCCGAGGCGAGCAGGCGCGCCAAGCGGGAGACCGACCTGGCGAAGGACGCGTCCGCCAAGGCGCAGGCCGCCGCGGAGGAGGCACGCAAGGCCGCCGTGCGCGCGGCGGAGGAGACCGCCGCCGCCAAGGACGACGCCAAGAAGGCCAGCCGGGCCGCCGGGCGTGCCGCCGAGGCCGCACAAGGTGCCGCGCAGGCCGCCCGTACCGCCATCGGCGCGGCCAACCAGGCCACCTCGGCCGCCCGGATCGCGGCGAACGCGGCCACGGCCGCCGCCTCCGCGGCCGCCGCCGCCGGCCAGGCCGCCTCCCGCGCCTACCACTCGGCGAGCGCCGCCGTGAAGGACGCCGGGCAGGCCGCCGCCGCCCGCCAGGCCGCGCAGGACGCCCGTACGGCGGCCGCCGGCGCGCGCACCGCGGCGGGCGCCGTCCTGAAGGCGATCGAGGCGATCGGGCAGGCGGTCGGCTCCGCCCGTGCCGCTGCCAGTGCCGGCGCCAACGCCGCTGCCGCCGCCGCTGCCGCCGCCGAGGCCGGAACGCACTCGGAGACGGCGGGCGCCGAGGCCCGACGGGCCGCCGCTGCCGCGGCCGAGGCCCGCCGCGCCGCCTCCATCGCGAACAGCGCCGCCAACCGCGCCGAGTCGCTGGCCGCCCGGGCCGCCGTCGCGGCGCAGGAGGCACGCGCCGCCGCCGACAGTGCGGCCAAGCACGCCGACGCCGCCGCCGCGGCGGCGGAGGACGCCGCCGCGCACGCGGGCCAGGCCGCCGACTGGGCCAACAAGGCCACCGCCCACGCCAACGCGTCCCTCACCGCCGCCAAGGAGGCGAGGACCGCTGCCGACCAGGCCCGCAGGACCGAGGAGCTCGCCCGCGAGACCGAGGCCGCGGAGCTGGCGGCCGACAAGGACCAGGCCGTACAGGCCGCGGAGGACCTGAAGAAGAAGTACGAGGCGCAGCAGGCGGAGGTCGCCTGGGACGAGGCCGAGGCCGCCCGGCGCGACGCGGAGACCAAGCAGCTCCTCGCCGACGCCGCCGCACCCTCGACCGAGCCCGCCGTCGCGCTGGCCAAGGCCCGCAAGGCCGCGCTGAACCTCGCCAAGGACAGCGGTCCGTGGACCGGGAAGGCCGCGGAGGAGGCGCTCGCCGGCAGCGACGCCGCCGTCATGACGTGGGTGCGGACGGGCCGTCAGGTCGCCGAGGAGCAGGACGACCGCGCTCGGGTGACCCATCTGCTGCTGACCGGTGGCGCGTCCGTGAAGGCGGCCGCCGAGGCGGCACTCGCCGGGGACCACGCGCGGGTCAAGGAGTTCCTCCAGACCGGTCAGCACACCGTCATGGCCGACGACTACCGCGTGCGGACGCTGGAGATCATGCAGACCGGCGGGCCAGCCGTACGGCGCGAGGGCAGCGCCGCGATCGACGCGGGAACCACCGAGGCGCTGCGGGACTTCATCAAGACCGGCCAGCACAAGGCGCGTGAGGAGGACGACCGCGCGGAGACGCTGCGGATCATGAACGGTGGCGGAGCCCACACCAAGGCCGCCGCGGAGATCGCGCTCGCCGGCCCGCCGCCGCTGCTGCGCAAGTTCGTCCAGTTCGCCCAGCACAAGGCGGCGAAGAAGGACTACGACACGGCCGTCCACGTGGCGTCCGTCCGGCGTCTGGTCGCCAACGCGGCGCTGTCCGCCGCCCAGGCCGAGCAGCAGGCCGCGGAGGGCGCCAAGGCCGCGGCGGACGCACGCGGTGCCGCCGAGGCGGCGGCGGGCTACGCCCGGCAGGCCAAGGCCGCCTCGGACGCGGCCCAGGCGTACGCCGCCGACGCCGCCCGGTCCGCCGAGCAGGCCGACGCGTCCGCCAGGCAGGCGGCCGAGTCCGCCCGTCAGGCCAGGGCCGCCGCCGACCGGGCGAACGACGCGGCAGCCGCCGCCGGCCGGTCCGCGAGCGAGGCGGCCGCCTCCGCCGTGCGGGCGGCGGCCTCCGCCGACTACGCCTACCAGCAGGCCGACCGTGCCGCCGCCGCAGCCATCGCCGCCGGCAAGGACGCCGCCGAGGCCGCGGCGGCGGCGTACGAGGCGGTCCTGATCGCCGTGGTGAAGCTCGTCGAGGAGGCGACGAAGGACGACGGCACGGAGATCGGCACCGGTGAGCAGGACTATCCCGGCGACGGTGAGGACCTGAGCGGGGAGGGCGGACTGTCCGCCGCGGACAAGGCGACGCTGGTGCTCGACATCACCGGCATCTTCGACCCGTCGCCCGTCAGCGACGGCGCCTCCGGTCTGCTCAGCCTCTTCCGCGGTGACTTCGCCGGCGCGGGCCTGTCGGCCGCCGCGCTGATCCCGTACGCGGGCGACGCCCTCGCCAAGCCGGCGAAGTTCGCGAAGTACCTGGAGAAGTTCG
Source organism: Streptomyces kanasensis (assembly GCF_043077165.1). Classification (NCBI taxonomy): domain Bacteria; kingdom Bacillati; phylum Actinomycetota; class Actinomycetes; order Kitasatosporales; family Streptomycetaceae; genus Streptomyces; species Streptomyces kanasensis. The sequence continues at coordinate 188,997 of NZ_JBIBSF010000001.1, read as the reverse complement.
AGAACCTCGCCAAGCACGCCACCGACCTCGACTGGGTCGGCAAGGCGGCGCACAGCCTGAAGCACCTGTCGCCGAACCAGTGGCACGACGCGCTCACCAAGATGAACAAGCTGTCCGGTGACGCCGCGAAGATGTACCAGAACAAGCGGTACGTGCAGGCCGCGGACAAGTTCGGTCTGCCCACGAACGGGCCCGTGCCGTTCGTCCCGCGCAAGGACTGGGACGTGAAGCGCCCGCAGATCAGGGGCGGCGGCTTCGAGGACAAGTACGGCAACATCTGGACCCGGGCCAAGGACGGCAAGGACGAGTGGGACGTGCAGATCCCGAAGGGCAAGGGATTCGAGACGTTCGCCGGGAGCAAGAACCAGGGCAAGGACTACTCCCACGCCAACATCTCCAGGGACGGCAAGGTGACCCACTGATGTTGTTCAAGCCGACCGACGTCGTGGCCCGGGTGTTCCTCAACACCCGGGACGCGGCCACGGCCGACGCGTCCCTGCGCGAGTGCCTGGGACTGGTCGCCGAACTGAGGCCCGTGAGTGTCGCGTTCGAGCAGGCCGATCCGGCGGGGCTGCGCCGCGGGTTCCTGGTGGAGCTCATGGTGGTGCTGCCGCCGGCCGCGGCGGAGCGCCCCGAGGAGGTGCTGCTCACCACGGTGCGCCCGCTGATCGGGCGGCTGGGCCTGGACGAGGCGCTGTTCGAGCTCGACGATCCGGCCGGCAGGACCGGCGGCGTGCTCCTCCCCGAGCACGTACGGGACGAGCGGCGCACGGCCTGCGGCGCGTACTGGCTGCTCGCGGGCATCGGCGTCGACCCGCTGACCGGCCAGGACACGGACGAGGCCGACTACGAGGGCGACGGCGACGACCTCTGACGTACGTCCGTACCGTTCCGGGCGGCGGGGCCGACCGGCCCCGCCGCCCGGAGCCATTCCGGGCTCCGGCGGGCCGCCGCACGTCCGCGGGCGTCCCACCTCCCGGCGGGGCGGTGGGCCTCACCCGGGCGCTCCCGCAGAACCGGCCGCGACCATCTGCCATCCTGCCTGCCATGCCCGCACGCAATCGGAGACTGCCCAGGCACCGCGCCTGGCCACTGACCGTCACCGACATCCACGAGTGTCTCGGCCCCGACCTGGCCCGTGCCACGGACCTGCAGTTCCTCACCGGGCACGACAGCGGGACCATCGTCCTGGGCGCGGCGTGGGTGGCTCCCTGCCCCCGCAACCACGGCCGTGGCATCCACCCGGACTCGGTCGGCTTCCGGACGGACGTGCACCCGGTCGATGCCGCTGAACGCGCCGCCGTCCGCGCGGTGCTGCGGGCGCAGGCCCTTCCGCAACTCCGAGAATGGATCACACAGGCGATCGCCGCCGACGAGACCTGGCGCCTGGCCCCGCACCAGCACTACTGGCGGCTCACCGACGGCCGGCTCACCCACCGCGACGAGGACTGAACGAGGCCCGGACGGGCGACATCAAGCCCGCCCCCGCCCCGGCGAGGTGCCCCGTACAAGCGCACCCCGAGCCCGGCAGGCGCCGCGGACCCGCTCCGCGAGGTGCTCCGGTCCGGAAGCCCGCCCGGGGACTCAGACGCCGGTGTACCGGGCGGCGTACTCCTCGCTGGGTGGGACGACGGTGATGACGTCGATCAGCACACCGTCGGGGGCGGCGACGATGAAGTGGCGCTGGCCGAACTCCTCCGTGCGCAGGGGCAGCACCTCGGTCAGGCCGGCCCCCGCCACGAGCCGCTGGTGCTCGCGGTCCACGTCGTCGACCTCGAAGTTCAGCAGCAGGCCGCCCCGCAGCGCGCCCCGGTGGCCCTCGGGGACGGTCGGGTGGGCGTGGTCCAGGAGGGCCAGCTCGTACTGCGGGGCGTCGGGGCGGCGCAGGCTGACGTACCAGTCCGCCGCGAACGTCACCTCGAACCCGAAGTGACGGGTGTAGAAGTCGCGGGAGGCCGCCACGTCCCGGGTGGCGAGCACCGGGTAGAAGCCGCCGAGTGTGGTCGTGGGCACGGTCGCGGGCATCTCGGGCTCGTTCGTCATCGCAAAGGTCCTCCGACTCCTTTCACATACCCCGGGTATGTGAATTCCGGCGTTAGCATACCCCGGGTACGCGAAAGGAAGGGGCGGTGCGCGCGATGGCGGTCAACCGGGCGGAGCGGCGGGCGGCCACACGGCAGGCGCTGTTGGCCGAAGGGTGGCGGCGGTTCGCCGCCGACGGGTACCACCACGTGGTGCTGGCCGAGGTGGCGCGCGCCGCCGGGGTGACCAAGGGGGCCGCCTACCACCACTTCGACAGCAAGGCCGGTCTCTTCCGGGCCGTCGTCGCCGAGGTCCAGCGGGACCTGGGCGAGCGGGTCGCGACCGCGGCCGAGCGGCACGAGGACCTCTGGGAACAGCTGAGGGCCGGCTGCCGGGCCTTCCTGGCCGCGGGGACCGACCCTGCGGTGCGGCGGATCCTGCTGGTCGACGCGCCGACCGTGCTGGGCTGGGACGAGTGGCGGGCCCTGGACGAGGAGTCGTCCGCCCGGCACCTCGCCGAGGTGCTGACGGCGCTCGCCGCAGCCGGTGTCATCGCCGGCCAGCCGGTGGAGCCCCTGGCCCGGCTGCTCTCGGGGGCGATGAACGAGGCCGCGCTCTGGATCGCGCGGGGCGGGGACCAGCAGGCCGCGGAGCAGGCGCTCGACCGGCTCCTGGTGGGGCTGCGCACTCCGGCCTGACCCCCTCGGGCCCCGGCACCCCGACGCTCGGCTTGTCGTATCGCGTGGCGACGGCTCCGACCTGCTGCGGCTTTTCCCATGGCCCGCTCCACCGTGCCCATGGTCCGCTCCACCGTGTCGCGATGCCTGTAGCGGTCCTCGTCGAAGCCAGGGGGTCGTCCGCCGCGTGCACCCCACCCGCCGCGGTCGGGCGGCTTGGTGGTCCGCGTTGGCGAAGGTGGGAACGGATTCGACGGGTGCTGTACGTCTTGTCGGCTCCGATGCCGTCCGGTGTGCGACGGGGCCGTCCCGGTCCCAGCCGGGGAACGCGGATTGTCCATGACCGACTCGAACCGGGTGCAGTCCGCCCGCTGTCCCGGGGTGATGAGCAGGGACAGCGGGCAGCGCTTTCCGTCTGCGCTGACGTGGAGCTGCGTGGTCAGGCCGCCACGGGACCGCCCGAGCCGCCGACCACAGCAGGTGCCGCTTGTGGACGGTCTGTCACGGGCCGAACCGATGGGGCAGCTCCCGCAACCGCGCTCCGGTGCTCAACCGGTGGATGATTCCGTTGGTCACTTGGCGTGGCTGCGCCGTCGGCCCCATCGGTTGCCAGTCACCGGCGGCAGCGGCCCCGGCACGGCCCACTCTTCGTCGGTCGGATCACCTCTGCTGATCCTGTGCGGCACGGTGGATCGCTCGTCGGGCCGGCGCGGTCACGCCTCGGCCTTCGCCATCAGCTTCACCAGGCTGGAGAAGCTGTCCGCGGCGTGGCCGGCGTCCATGCCGCGCCGGAAGAGGTCGGCGACCGCGGCCGGAAGGGCGGTGTCGACGCCCGCGTCGGCATTGGTGTGCAGGACGTGTTCGACGCTGGCCATTCCCATGGCCAGGCGGTCCACGTCGCCCATGTGTCGGCCGGCGTCGATGCGCTCGGAGTAGAAGGAGAAGAACCCCGGCAGCGAGTTCGCGGTCTCCACGGCGTGCGGCAGGATGTCCGCCGCCGTCAGGCCGTTGGCGTCGGCGAGGGCGATGGCCTGCCAGTAGCTCAGCATGGAGGTCCAGAACATGACCATGCCGATCTGGTACATGAGCGCGGCAAGCCCGGGGTCCTCTCCCCGGTGGTCGGTCCGTCCCGTGATGACTTCGAGCGCGGGCCGGTGCCGGTCGAAGACCTGACGCGGGCCGCTGTAGAAGGTCGAGGACTCGGCCTGCCCGATCCCGGAGGGCGGCACGGTGACGCCGCCGGTCAACTGGACAGCGCCCCGCTCGGCTGCCCAACGGGCCGCGCTCCGTGCCCTTTCCGGTGTGTCCGAGCTGAGGTTCACCAGGGTCCGACCGGTCAGTGCGGCCGAGGCGGGCTCAAGCGTGGCGTACATGGCGTCGTAGTCCGTGAGGCTGAGGATCACCAGCTCGTTGGAGGCGAGGGCCTCCTTCACGTTCGGCGCGAGCACCGCCCCACGGGCGACCAGGGCGTCTGCGCGCGACGCGGTGCGGTTCCAGACGGTGACGTCGTATCCGCGGTCGAGGAAGGCGCCGACCATGGCCTGCCCCATGGGACCAAGGCCGATGACGGTGACCGACTGCTTGGTGCTGCTCATGATGAGATCCCCACTTCCCACTAAAACGATCGCTCTATTCAGAGCACGGCGAGAAGGTACCACGCCCTAGAGCGAACGCTCTACTCAATAGGTCGCTACGGTGGTGGCATGCAGACCAGCACAAGGGACCGGATCGTCGTCGCCGCATCACGGCTCCTGCAGCGGCAGGGCTACGTCGGCACGGGAATCAAGCAGATCGCCCACGAGGCGCAGGCCACCCTCGGGTCCGTCTACCACTTCTTCCCGGGCGGCAAGGAGGCCGTCGCCGTCGCCGCGATCAAGCACAGCACCGAGGAATTCGCGACGCTTCTGCGGAAGGCACTGGACAGTGACGACGACCCGGCGGAGGCCGTGATGGCCTGTGCCCGACAACTCGCCGACGAACTGCGCGAGTCGGGCTGGATCGACGGCTGCCCCGTCACGGCTGCGGCCCTGGAGACACTCGGCGCCGACTCAGAGATCCAACAGGCATGCGCCGACGCACTGCGCAACTGGGAGCAGTTGGTCCGCGAGAAGCTGCTGGGCTGTGGTTTCCCCGCCCAAAGCGCCCGGGAACTGGCGACCACCGTCATCTCCGCCCTGGAAGGCGCCGAAGTCACCGCCCAGGTCAACCGCAGCGAGGAACCACTACAGATGGCGGGTCGGCAACTCGCCCGCCTCGTGCGCTCGTACGAGGTGTGAGGCGTGCCGGTCGGATAGGGGCCGGGCAGGCACTGGCCACCGCAGCAGGCGGTAGATCCTCATCGGAGAGACAGGGCCCGGGTCGGGACGTCGCGCCCCGTCACGATGTGGACACGGATGCTCCTGCCTCCCCGGCAGAACCGCTCCAGCTGATGCACGAGGGGCGTCGGTGCGCGGCGCGCCGCGCCCCTCGCACAGACGGCCCTCTGCCCCGCATCGCCGTTCTCCGGATGCGGGGCGGTGGTTCTCGACCCGCCGGGCGGTGGGCGCCCGGCCCGGCCCCCGACCACACGACCGGACACCGCCGATCACCGGCCCGGGGACCCATCTGCCCCCCCGCCGGGCAGTCCGCCGGCGCCAGGTGATCCCGATGTGACGGGCGGCCCGAGCGCGTACCGCATCCGTCGGCGGACGCTCCCGGCCGACCCGCATGTCGCGTTCCCGCCGGCATCGGCGATGGGGGCCGCGCAGCCTGAGTGCATGACGACAGTGACCTGTCAACCGACCGCCATCGCTCCCCACGTCCTCGACGGGCTCCGCGAACGCGACGACGCCGGTGTGGTTCCCCGCCGGTACGCGGGAGACGCGGACGGGGCGCCGTTGCGCTGCTGCCTGCGTCGCGGCGGCGCCGGCGAGCGGGTCTCGCTGGTGGCGTACGCTCCGCTGCGCCGGTGGGCGGCAGGGGCGGGCGTCGACCCGGGGGCCTATGACGAGGTGGGCCCCATCTTCATCCACATGGACCCGTGCCAGGGCCCGGATCCGGCGTCCGGCCACCCGTTCACCGAGACCGGGGCCCCGCGCGTCCTTCGCCGGTACGACGCCGGGGGACGGATCACCGGAGGCGCGATCGTGCGGTTGCCGGACGATCCCGACCGTGCCCAGGCCGCCGTGGAGGAGGCGCTGCACGCGGCGTTCGCCGACCCCGACGTCGCACTCGTGCACGTACGGGCGGTGGAGTACGGCTGCTTCCACTACGAGGTGCGCAGGCCCTGACCGGCCCGGGGACCTCCAGTAGGGCAGTAGGGGCGGCGCCGGCGCGGGTCGACCCCCGGGGCCCAAGGGCGGGGTCCCGGGCTGTCCGGGAGCCCTGGGTCCTCTGTGCCACACGGGCCCGGTGCGGCCAAAGCCCCGCTGCCGCGGCTGTTGAGCCCGATCCCTCCCAGGGGCCTGCCCGGCGGATCGCGCCGGACGGGCCCCTGGCCCTGAGGTGGGCTCAGCGCTTGAGCGTGAAGGTGAAGTCGCCGGAGAGCCCGCCGCTCAGCCGGACCGCCGAAACGAGTCTCCCCTCCACGAGGAGCCTCTCGACCTCGGCCCGTGACAGACGGCAGCCTTCGGCGATCAGTCGCACCGGCCGGACGGGGATCCGCGCCGCGAAGTGGACCGAGACGTCGATCACCTCGCGGTCGAGGTGTTCCGTCCCGCCGGTGTCGAGGCGCCAGGCGCCGCTCCAGTCGAGGGCGATGCGATTGCGGCGCTGCACGACCGGATCCCGGAGGAGCTCGGCTGTCAGGCCAGGGTCGTTGTCGTGCAGCCGGTCCAGCAGCTCGGGCCGTACGGAGCGCACGTGCGTCCGCTCCAGGACGGTGAGCTTCACCGTTTCCCCGCAGGCGGTGCAGAGCGCGAGGAGCCAGACGTCGATGAGCTTGTGGTGGGCGTTGACGCGGAACTTGCCGCTCGCGCGGAAGCGGTCGGACGCGCACACGTGGCAACGGCGGCGAACGAGCGGCAGGCAGGTGGGCATGACCACCCAGTTTTCGAGCACAGGAGTACACCGGTTTCAGTGAGAAGTCCGCAGCAAAAAGGAGCGCGGCGCGGAGGCGCGACACGCGACGATTCAGCGCTCGGGAGGTCTCACACGGTGTACAACGGCACGTCCTTGACGGTGACGACTGGGTCCGGCAGCACCGTAAGGGCACACAGCGGTGCCGCTCCACCGGTTTTCGGGCGCCCCCGCCCGGCGCCGTCCGGCGGGTCACGGACGAAGGCGCCGCCGGATCGCGGCGACGGTGACCGTGCCGCGGAAGACGGAGCCCCGACGGAGGCGTGCGGCCGCCGGGAGCGGATGGCGCGGTCGCGGGTGCGCCCCCGGCCGCCGTGCGCCAGGGCGCCGCTCCCGGGCCCCTACGACCGCGTGACGCGGTCGCGCAGCCAGGAGTCGACGTCGCCGAGCGCCGTCCTGGCCAGCGCCGTGGGGTGGCCGGTGAAGCCGTGGGGTGACTCGGGGTAGATCCGGAGCTCGACGTCATTGCCGGCCGCCGACAACCGGCCTGCCAGCGCCAGGTTGTCTTCCAGCAGTACGTCTGCGCTCCCGACGATCAGCAGCGTCGGGGGGAGCCCGCCGAGGTCGCCGTAGAGGGGGGAGACGTCGGGAACGGTGCGGTCTTCCACATGGCCGGCGTACGCCCGGATGAAGTACTCGTCCGCGATGCGGCGACCGGCCGGGGTGCGTGCGCTCAGGTCATAGGTGCCGAATTGGAGTGCCGCGCCGGTGAATCGGTCCACGGCGCCCCTGTCTCTGAGCCGGAGCAGGGTCGCCAGGGCGAGTGTGGCCCCCGCGGAGCTCCCGCCGATCGCCAGTCGGGACGTTCCGAAGCGGGCGTCGGCCTCCCGGACGAGCCAGAGCGCCGCTGCTTCACAGTCGTCGGGCGCCGCCGGCCAGGGGTGCTCGGGCGCCAGCCGGTAGTCGACGCTGACGACGGCGAGATGCAGGGCGTCGGCGAGCTCGCGGTTGCGTGCGTCTCCTCGCGCGGCGCAGTCCATGAAGAAGCCACCACCGTGGATGTCCAGGTAGACGCCCCGCGGCGGACCGTCGACGGGCGTGAAGATCCTGACGGGTACGCGTGCTTCCCCGGCTTCGACCGTCTCTTCCACGGCGGGCGGATCGGCGGCACGGGGAGCGGCCCTCCTCGCTCGTGCCTCCGTGAGCTCCTCCAGGGTGCCTGGGCCGCGGCCTGCCACCCTCGACGCGTAGAAGCGACGAGCCTCCTCGACCTGCTCCGCGGGCACGTCGGCGAACAGTGCCTCCAGCGCGAATCGCACGCGTGCTCCTCCTCACTCGGGTCCCGACTCCACGCTATCGCCGACGTGCGGTGCCGGATCCGTCGCCCGCCCGGGAGCCACCGCACGGTCACCGGGACGTCCTCGGGGGGATCGCGCGTTTCGGGTCCCGGCCGTCGCCGAGGAGTCTTCGGCCCTTACAACTCCAGTACCAGGCACGCCGGTTGTGTCATCCCCAGGGTGGAGGGGAGATGCAGCCCAGCGAGGGATCCGCAAGTGTGGCCGGTTCCTGGAAGATCCTTCGTGTCCGAACGTGTGACCGGAAGGATGGACCCCTTGCGCAGACGACGTCTCGCGCCCCTGTTGGCCGTGAGTGTGACGGCGACGCTGGCTCCCGCACTCGCCACGTCGACGGCCACCGCCGCTCCGGCCGCCACCCCGTCGACCGTCTCCTCGTCCGCCGCCGCCAAGGGTGGGCTGGACCGGTACGTGAAGCAGAAGCCGCGCTGGAAGCGGTGCGAAGCCGACTCCCCGGCGGAGTTCGAGTGCGCCACGATCAAGGTCCCGCTGGACTACCGGGCTCCCGGGGGCAAGCGGATCGACATGGCCATATCCCGGATCAAGAGCACCGCGCCCGACAAGCGGCGCGGTGTCCTGCTCTCCAACCCCGGCGGCCCGGGGGGCCCGGGACTCCACATGCCGCTGGGGATGCAGGAGAGCCTGCCCGCGTCCGTACGGCAGAAGTACGATCTCATCGGCTTCGACCCGCGCGGCGTGGGTCGAAGCAGCCCGGTCTCCTGCGGTCTGGAACCGGAGGAGGAGAACTGGCTGCGGCCGTACAAGGAGGAGACGTTCGGCAAGGACGTCGCCTGGGCGCGCGACGTGGCGGACAAGTGCCGGGAGAAGGCGGGCTCCACGCTCCGGCACATCACCACGCGCAACACCGCGCGGGACATGGATCTGCTCCGGGCGGTCCTCGGTGAGAAGAAGATCTCGTACGTGGGTTACTCGTACGGCACGTACCTGGGCGCCGTCTACACCCAGCTCTTCCCGGGCCGGGCCGACCGGTTCGTGCTGGACAGCGCGGTCGATCCGGCGCGTGCCTGGCGGGGGATGATCCAGTGGTGGGCGGAGGGCGCCGAGCCCGCGTTCGACCGCTGGACCGCGTGGGCCGCCGAGCGTTCGGAGAAGTACGGTCTCGGTGACACCCCGAAGGAGGTCGACCGGACCTTCTGGGACCTGGTCGCGCAGGCCGACGAGAAGCCCATCGAGGTGGACGGGCAGTCGATCACCGGAGACGACGTCCGGAGCGGGATGCGCCAGGCGGTCTTCAGTCCGCAGTACGCCAGTGAGGCCTTCGTGGAACTCAGGAAGGCCGCGGCCGGCGAACCCTCCTCCGCGGAGAAGCTCGCGGGGCTCGCCGGTTCCGCCGGAACCACCGGCTCCGCCGGGACCGGGGCGGACGGCACCGCCGCCGAGGCCGCCGAGGTGCCGTCCGACAACATGACGGCGAGCTTCTGGGCCGTGGTGTGCGGTGACAACTCGGCCGCGTGGTCCCGCGATCCCGAGAGCTACCGGCGGGACGCCATCGAGGACAGGGGCCGCTACCCGCTCTACGGCGACTTCGCGTCCAGCATCAAGCCCTGTGCGTTCTGGGGCAGGTCCGCGGAACCGGTGACCGAGGTGAAGAACAAGGTCCGCTCCCTGGTCGTCCAGAACGAGTGGGACTCGCAGACCCCGCTGCCGAGCGCCCAGGGCCTGCACGCCGTCCTGAAGGGTTCGAAGATGGTCACCGTCCTCGGCGGCGAGGGCCATGGCGTCTACCCGAACGGCAACGCCTGCACGGACGGCACGGTCACCGGTTACCTGCTCACCGGCAGGCTCCCGGCGAAGGACGTGACCTGCCAGGCGACGGCCGACTCGAACGCGGAGGCGCGGAGGAACCAGGAGCGGGACGTGCTCCCCGGGTCCCCGCTCCCGGAGCGTGCTCCGGACCGCTTCTGAGCCCGACCCCACGGCCCACTGCCGCGTGAGGCGGTGAAGGCGGGGCGGGACCTCCCGCGCGGGGTCCCGCCCCCTCGTGCGTCAGTGACGCCGCCGGTGCCGGGGCAGTCGGTCGACAGGCCCGGTGGCGGTGCGTCGCCGTCGGCGACGGCGGGGCGCCCGTCGGGCGCTCCGGCGGGAGCACCGGTCGCCATGGCCGCTGGGCGTGGCAGGCGGCAGGGCGGCACCCCGGGTCAGGAGCGACCCGATCCGATGCAGTGGGGGCCTGCGGTGCCGAGAGCGGGTGGTCCGAGAGGCGCCTGTTCACCTGTCCGGGGGAAATGCTGAAAAGACATCCGATTCGGGGTCGTTTTCCTCTTCCTTCCCTTGCCGGCCCGCATAATCTGCGCTCAATCGTCCCAGCAGTGATGAACCTGGAGGTAAGGGCATGGGTCTTCCCATCGTCGGTGGTTTGGTCGACAGCGTGGTCGGCATCGTGACCGGCACGGTGTACGGCATCGTGCCGCAGCTCGGAGCCCTGCTGCGTGGGCTGGGCCTGCCGCTCTGAGCTTGCGCGCGCATGGTGCGGAGCCGGTCTCGCCGAGCCCGGCACACTCCTGGACGTGAGTGGTGTTCGGCGCTCGCCTTTTCGTGGCGGTCAATGCTGTGAAAGGCCGTAGCGAACGGGGGGCGATTCCTGGGGAGGTGCCTGGGTCGACAGCCGACCCGGGCACCCGGCTCCCGTATCTCGGCTCCCGCACCCGCTCGGCTTCGGGCGCTGTACGGCCCGGTCCGCACGACATCGTTGACGTCGGGTGGCTTCAGGTCGAGGCGGGGCGGGCCCGGTCGGGGAGCACTGCTCGGGCAAGGCGAACGCGTCGACGGTGCCCGCGGCGGCCAGGGCCCTGCGGGGACGCCCGGGTCGCCGGCGCCGCGCCACCCACCTCGCTTGTGACACCCCTGTGACCCGAACTGTGACCCCCATCACGCGCGTTGGATCAGCGTGCTGATGGGATGACCGGATGAGCAGACTGACGTCTTCCCGCACGGGCCTCGCCGCGACCGCGCCCCTGCCCGTGTCCCTCGCCGCGATCGCCCTGCTGCTCACGGCCTGCGGGACGGAGCGCGCCGACGCGGGGCACTCCGGCGGACGTACCGCCGCGCCGCCGTCGTCCGTACAGGTCGACGATCCGGGCAAGGACGGCGTGCGCATCACCTCGTTGACCCTCCCCCCGGTTTCCCCCTCGCCCTCGCCCTCGACGCCCGGTGACTTCTCCGTCTCCGCCGACAGTCTCGCCTCCGACTCGGGAGTCTCTGCCTCCTACGAGGTCACCAACGACGGCGCCGAGACCCTGACCTACTCGATCGTCTTCACCTTCATGAGCAGTGACGGCGGTGCCATGGCCAACCAGACCGCGACCGTGCGCGACGTCGGCCCCGGGAAGACCGTGCGCGGCACGGTCCGGGCCGGGGTGCTGCCGCCCACCACGCCACGGGTGACGCAGGCCAAGGTGCTCGACGTGACCAAGGTCCCCGCGGGTGAGGCGCCGACCGAGGCAGGCGCGTGCCCCTCCTCCGGGATCCGCGTCAGCGCCGACGAGGGCGACGCGGCGATGGGACTGCGGGTCGTGGGCCTGCACCTCGACAACTGCGGTGCGCGTCCCTACACCGTCGAGGGATACCCGTTGCTGGAACTCCTGGGCGAGGACCGCAAGCCCGTCGAGGGTGTCAGGATCCTCCAGGGCAGCGGCGAGATCACCACCGGTGCGGGGCCCGACAAGCAGCCCCGGCCCGTCACGCTCGCACCCGGCGAATCGGCGATCGCGAGTCTGGTGTGGCGCAACACCACCGAGTCCGGTACGCCGGTGAACGTGCCGTACGTGCGCGTCCGGGCGAAGGTCGGCGCCGACCCCGTCACCGTGACCCCGAACCTCGATCTCGGCACCACCGGAAAGCTCGGGGTCAAGCCGTGGGAGAAGAGGGCACCTTAGGCGCCGACCGTCGTCCGGGCCCGATCCGCGGTGTCACTGAGCCTGACCGAAGACGTCCCTGGCGTTTCGGTCGGGCATCCGGGCCCCGGCCGCACCCGGACGCGGGCCCGGGGCTCCCACGCGCGGGCCGGGCACGTCGGCGGGAGGGTCCGCTCCCGCGCGGGGCCCCGTCGTCCCCGGACACGCGCACACTGCGCCGACCTCAAGCGGGGTCCCGGGGACGAGGCGAAGGAGACGCAGACGGCGACCGAGCGGGCGATGGCGCCCGCGCCGGCGGCCGATCCGCGTTGACCGTCGCACACGCCAGGCCGCTCGCCCGTCGCCCGCCGCGGTGTGTCGGTTGTCCTCTGACATCGCGGGCTCAGGAGCCGTGCGCGGAACCGCCTCGGCCGGTGCTCGGCCCACCGCGCAGGTGGGGCCGAGCACCGGCCGAGGCGGCCCCGGTACGGGGCTCCGTTCACGCGCTGACGACGAGGGCTCCGAGGATCATGCCGCCGACCAGTCCGACGGCGCTGACCACGAGGGCGACCGTGGAGAGTCGCTCGTGCCTCACGGCCTTGGCGATGATGGCCAGCACCAGGCCGATCACGCCGAACACGATCGGCAGGAAGATCAGAGCCACCGCACCGAGCACGATCGCGATGATGCTCAGCACATTGCCGGTCGCCGCGTGCTGCTGTCCGGTGGACTGGTTGCCGTACTGCGTGGTCATCTGCCACTCCTTCGGGACGATCAGCCTGAGGCCCGATCCGGAGTCGGACCGGCCCACCACCCTGGTGCCCCGAAGTCGGCCGGGAACACCGGGACTTGGGTCGGCCCGGCGACAGGGCCCCCGTCGTGGGTGCGAGGGTCCCCCGGTGCGGAGGGGGGCGTCGCGCCTCGGGGGCGGGGGTGACCCGTGGACGGTTGCTCCTGGATGCCGTCCGGTTTTCCCCCCCCGGTCCAGCCGGGGAGTGCTCCGGTCCGCAGAGCGTCGAGGGTGGTACGGCGACGTCGGCGGTGGCGGTAGCGGTAGCGGCCAAGGTGTTCGCCGGTGGGGCGCCGGCCGGGCGGGGGACCCGTTCGGAGGCGCGGCGGCGCAAGGAGGAGGCGCCGGGGCCGGGGACTCCGTGGACAGGCCCTGTCCGGCTGGCCGAGGCCGTCGTCCCGGTCGCCGGGGACTCCCTCAGGACGCGCTGCCACCGCGCTGATGGCCAGCCGTGCGGTGACTCACCGCGATCACGATGATGCCGGTCACCATGAGCAAGCTGCCGGTGAGGGTCCCCCAGTGCCGGGTGCCGAGGTCGTCGATCAGCAGCCCGAAGACCGCCTGCCATCCCAGGGCGGTGGCCATCATCAACTGCCCCCAGCCGTAGAGCTGCGGGCGGTGGACGGATTTCCGGTTCGTGGGAAGCGCCCATCCGCGGGTGATCGCCGCCATGCCCGAGGCGGCGGTGAGCAACCCCAGCAGGACGACCGGTATGCCGAGGTAAAGCCTCACATCTCCTCCTTGCGGGCCGGACTCGTGCCGGAACCCTGCGCGATCCTGACACCCCCCGTGCCCCGCGTCCGTGCGATCCCCCGGCGTACCGGGTCACGTCCGCGAGCGTCTCCGCCGCCCTCGGTGGCCGGTCGGCCGGGAAACTGGCGCCGGTAGGCCGAGGGACTGACGCCCATGATCTCCCGGAAGTGGTGGCGGAAGCCTGCGACGGTCAGGCCCACGCGGCCGGCCACTGTCTCGATCGGATGGTCCGCGGATTCCAGCAGTGTCGCGCCGGCGCGGATCCGTTGCTGTGTCAGCCAGCGTCCTGGCGGCAGACCGACCGCCTCGACGCAGCGACGCTCGAACTGTCGTACGGAAAGGTGGGCGATGCCGGCCAGTTCGTCGACGGTGAGGCGCCGGTGCAGGTGGTCCAGCGCGTACATCAGGGCCTTGCCGATCGGATCGTCGGACGGCGCCTTGTCCACCGGATGCTCCGCGAACTGGGCCTGGCCGCCTTCACGGTGCGAGGCCACGACCATGCGGCGGGCCACGCGCGTGGCGATGCCGGCGCCGTGGTCGCTGCGGATGACGTGCAGGCAGACGTCGATGCCGGCGGCGGTGCCGGCGCCGGTGATGACGGATCCGTGGTCGACGTAGAGGACCGACGCGTCGACCGTCACCTCCGGATGGCGTTCCCGCAGCAGACGGGCATACCGCCAGTGCGTGGTCGCCTCCCTGCCGTCCAGCAGGCCGGCGGCGGCCAGGGCGAACGCGCCGCTGCAGATCGACACCACTCGCGCTCCTCGCGCGTGCGCGTCCCGCAGCGCGTCCAGGACGGTCGGGGAGACCTCGCGGCGCACGTCCGCGACCCCCGGGACGATGACGGTGTCGGCGTACCGGAGCCGGTCCAGGCCGTGGTGCACCACGATGTCGAAGCCGCCCACGATCCGATGGGGCCCGGGTGCCTCGGCGCACACCTCGAAGCGGTACCACCAGTCCACGTCCAGCTCCGGCCGGGGAACCGCGAAAACCTCCGCGACTGTGGCAAGTTCGAACGGGGGCATCCCATCGAAGGCGAGGCAGGCGATCCGGTGACGGCGCATGACGGAATGCTAGCGGTGCGTGCCGTTTCCGACACTGTCGAGCGGTGCCCGTCCAGCCCGACCCTTGTCGCATGAACCCGGTGAAGCCAGTGAACCCAGACCTCACAGAACCCACGGACACCACCAACCCCAGGGGCGCTACCGTGCCAGTGACTTTCGGGATGCTCGTCTTCGACGGGGTCGAGGTCCTCGACCTGGGAGGCCCCTTCGAGGTCTTCAGCACCGCCGGCCGGCTGGCCCGCACCGCCGACGACGAGCCCCTCCTGCGCGTGCTGACGATCGCGACGACCGATCACCCGGTCCGCTGCCGCGGAGGACTGAAGGTCGTGGCGGACCACACCCTCGACGAGGATCCCCCCTTCGACGTGCTGGTGATTCCCGGCGGCGTCACCGCGGCGGTCGAGGCGGACGCGGGCGTCATCGACTGGGTGGCCCGGCGCCGACAGACCTCCGTGCTGACGTTCAGCATTTGCACCGGGGCCTTCCTGCTGGCCGCCACCGGGGCCCTGGACGGCCGCCCGGCCGCGACCCACTGGGAAGACCAGGACGAACTGGCCCGGCGCCGGCCGGACATCCAGGTGCGCACCGACGTCCGATGGGTGGACGACGGCGACATCGTCACCTCCGCCGGGATCAGCGCGGGCATCGACGCCAGCCTGCACATCGTGAGCCGGCTCTTCGGCGAACGGCTCGCCCGTCGCACCGCCACCCAGATGGAGTACGCCTGGGAAGCCGGACGCACCACCGAGGCCGGTGCGTCGGACGGGCCCTAGCCCGCCCCGCCGGCGCCCGCGCCAGTCGCTGGCCGTCTGGCGTCGGGAGCCGGCCCGAGGGGGTCCTCCGGCGGGACGCCGTGGGGTGGTGAGTGGCGACCGACCGCCGAGCCGGTACCGCGTCAGGCGACGTTCGCCCGGTGAAGCGGATCGTCACCCGGACGGCCCGGCACCGACGCGCCGATCGGGAGCCGGCCCCGATCGGCGCGTGCTGGACCGTGAGCGGCCGTATGCGGCCGAGGTGTCGAGCGAAGAACCGCAGCGTGCCGTCCAGCTCGAACGCCGAGACGTCCCCGTGCCTCGCGGTGGTGCGCGGCGGCGGCGAACGTATCGCGAAGAACCTCACCCGCCGGCTGGGCCGAAACGGCGACAGGGCGAACGTCGCCTGCTGCGGCACCAGTTCGGGTACGGGCACGTGTCCACAAATCCGTCCAGGTGGTCGATGCCCGGTTGTATGATCCAGGCGCCGCCGAGCCGCGCGTGCGCCCCTCAGGCGCGCCGGCCGCTGCGCTCGCGGCCTTCGATCACTCACCCCAGGGGGGTTCTGCATGGCATTCCACCGTACGGGCCGCGCGCACGCGCGCGCCCGGAGACTCGCCTCGTGCACCGCTCTTGCTCTCGCCTCCGGCCTGTTGCTCTCGGGCACGGCCGTCGCGGACGACGGCAGCGGCGCCCCGGTGCCCGGCCGCGCGCCGGTCGAGCGGGCCACACCCGGCATCGAGCTGCCGCAGGGACAGCTGCCGAAGAAGCGGCGCATGTCGACGGAGACGACCCAGCGCACGACGGCGGGAGCACCGTCCCGCCACGACTTCACCGGTGACGGTACGAGCGACCTGCTGTACCGCACGCTCGACGGCTCCTACTATCTGAAGCGCTACGAGGACCCGGACAACGACACCGCGTTCGCTCTGCAGGGGGAGTCGGGGGAGAAGTTCAAGGACGTGATCCCGGTCGGTGACCTGACCGGTAACGGCACGGCCGACGTGCTGACACTGTCCCCGTACGGGGCCCTCTCCTTCCGTGAGACGTACACCGGTGCCACCGGCACGTCCAGCGCGTACTGGACCGGCACCGGCTGGAACATCTACAACAAGGTCCTCTCGCTCGGCGACGTGAGCGGCGACGGCAAGGTCGACGTGCTCGCCCGCACCGCCGACGGCGAGCTGTACCTGTACCGCGGCACGGGCGTGCCGAGCGCTCCGCTCCAGGCCCGCACGAAGGTCGGGTCGGGCTGGCACGTCTACGACCAGTTGGTGGGCGTGAACGACGCCAACGCCGACGGCCTGGGCGACCTCTACGCCCGCACCCCGGGCGGCGAGCTGTACTTCTACCCGGGCTCCGGCAACGCCGCCGCGCCGTTCCAGGCCCGCGTCAAGGCGGGCACCGGCTGGCACGTCTACAACCAGCTCTCCAGCTCCGACGACAGCCCCGCCAACCCGTCCGATGACGGCCGGCCGGAGCTGTTGGCCCGCACCACGGGCGGCGCGATGTACTACTACCTCACGGACACCGCCACGGGCCGCCCCACCGAGCGGATCCTGTGGGCCGCCTCCAGCTGGAACACGGCGGACCTGATCGTCGGCGCCGGTGGCAACCCGCAGACCGGCAAGTCCGAGATCCTGGGCCTCGACAGGAACGGCACCCTCTTCGCCTACTACTCCCGCAACAACGGCACGCTCACCGCCCGCGACCAGATCAGCGAGGTCGGCGGCTGGGCCGGCGCCCGTGTCCACTTCCCCAGCTCCCTGGACGGCAATGGCCACGCCGACCTCCTCGAGGTCTACCTGGGCCACCTGTACAACTACGAGTACGGCAACGGCCCGTACTCGCTGGGTGGTGGCTGGGACGCGTTCAACGCCCTGACCGGCCCCGGCGACCTCACGGGCGACGGCAAGGGCGACCTCCTCGCCCGCAGTGCGGGCGGCACGCTGTACCTGTACCGCGGCGACGGCCGGGGCTACGGCTTCGCCGGCCGCACCGGCCTGGGTACCGGGTGGAACGCCTACAACGCCCTGGCCGGCGCGGGCGACCTCACCGGCGACGGCCGCGCCGACCTGCTGGCCCGCACCCCGGACGGCACCCTCTACCTGTACGCCGGCACCGGCTCCGCCAACGCCCCGTTCAAGGCGCGCGTGAAGGTCGGCACCGGCTGGAACGCGTACGCCAAGCTGGTCGCCCCCGGCGACCTCACCGGCGACGGCCGCGCCGACCTCCTGGCGGTGACCCCGAGCGGCACCCTGTACCGCTACACCGCCACGCACACCGGCACCCCCAACCCCTTCGCCACCCGCGCGAACCTCGGCACGGGCTGGAACACGTACACCCAGCTCCACTGACCCACCACCACACCAGAGCCCCGGGCCGACCCCCGCCGTCCGGGGCTCCGGCGTTCCCTCCCCACGGGCCCACCGGCCCCCCGGCCCCCGGACAAGCGGGGCCCCCGGCCCTCCGGCGCGCCCGGCCCACCCGGGCGCGCCGGACGGCGGTCCGTGGAGCGACCGGTGCGGGTCCGGCAGGTGGCGCACCCGGTGGCTGCCCGCCTCCGCTGCGCGTGCCGCCCACCTCGCATGCCGGCACGCGACCAGGTCCTGCCGCGCGGTCGGTCCGCGGACCGCCGCTGCCCCGGACGGGGACGGCACACGCCTTTTTGACCACTTCGCGCCAGCTTGGCGGACAGGGATCGGCGTAGGTCGTTTAGTTTCGGACGACCTGCTGTGGTTGGCCACTGGCATATACCGGCCATCGACCCCGTTCCGCGGGCCGTCCGCAGGCGTCCGTCCACTCCCTCCTCCCCCTGGTTCCCCGGCCATTCCGAAGGGGCGGGCGCGTCCACTACGCACCGTGCATCCCCGCCGATCCCCGCCGTCTGCGCCGGTCCGTACGACTGGCTCGAAGTCATGACCACCTCCTTGCCCGTCCACGCGAAGCAGGTGACCGTTACACCGGATGCCGGAGCGCCCGATTCAGCTCCTCCGGCTCTCAAGGAGGTCGAGGAAGACCGATGGATCCTGTAGCTGATCTGCTGTCGCCGGCCGGAGACCCGGACCGCGCGATCCTCCGGGGGGCGGCCGAGCCCACGACCATCGCCCTGGCCGGGGCGGAGTTCGGTTGGGGCAGCAGTGGGAAGCTGAGCGCCGTCCTGTCCGCGCTGGCCGAGCGGGGGTCGGACGGGCCCCTGCGGCTGGTCGGCATCGGATCCGGCCTGGGCCGGCCGCTCCTCGCCGCGCACCCCGTGGAGACCTGGTACGACCTGCCGGAGTCGGGCGGGGACACCCTCGACACCGTGCGACGGATCGTCCGGAGCGAACGGGTGGCAGCGGCGCTCGTGGTACTCGACGGGCCACTGGCCATGGCGTTGGAGGCGACCGGGGTGCCCACGGTGTTCGTGGACAGCCTGCCGTTCCTCTGGACCGACGGCGACCGTCCCGACCTGCCCCTGGACGTCTCGGTGTACTGCGCGCAGCGCTGTGTCGAACTGCCGCCGGAGTGCCGGGGAGTGCTCGACTCCGTACGGGCGTTGCGCTGGGTCGACGCGATCGTCGCCACCGCGTCGGGCCGTCCGCGCCGGACCGGGCCGGAGCCGGCGACGCGTGGCCCGGGGGAGAGGACGGGCGCGCCGGCGGAGGCGGGGAGGGAACCGGCGGGCCCTCCGGCCGCCCCGTACCGCAAGGCCCTGATCAACCTCGGCGGGCTGCGCGCCCCCAGGCTCGCCGACTGGTCGCACTACCCGCGCCTCGTGGTGCCCGCGGCCGTCGAGGCACTGGCCGCCGAGGGGGTCGGCGAGGTGCACATCGCGGGGAACGTACCCTCCGACCTGGGCGCCCGGCTCACCGGCGGCCGAGCCGGCACGCCCCGCACGACGGCCGGGCCGCTGTCCCACCGCGCGTTCCTCGACCGGCTGGCCGAGACCGACGTCCTGCTCACCTCCCCGGGCCTGACCACCCTGCTGGAGGCGGACGGCTTGGGCGTGCCCACGGTGTGTCTGCCGCCGCAGAACGTCAGCCAGGTGTTCAACGGCCGCTTCCACAGCCGGGCCGTGGGGGCCGACGTCCGCACCCGGTGGCCCGAGGACGTCTTCGCCGAGGACGACGCGCTCGCCCTGCGGGCCGAAGGGGAGGACCACGCGCTGACACTGATCTACGGGAGCATCGCGAAGACGGCCACGGGCCCCGGCGCGGACGCGGCCCGCCGCCGACTGCGCGACGCGATACGGGCCGCCCTCCGCACGGCCGGCACGCACGAGGGCTGGGGCGGGCTCGCCTCGCAGGTCGGCACCGGCGGCGCCGCTCAGGTCGCCGACGCCGTGTTGTCGCTGGTGGAGCGGACGACCGCGCCCCGGGGACCGGCCGACGCCGCAGCGGCGCCCGGCCCGGGACCGGTGGCACGGCCGGCGAGCTGAGCCGCGGTCCGGCACCACGGCCCCGTCCGACCCGTGGGGCGTCGGCGCCACCGCTCCACCGCACGGTCGGAGCCCGGGCCCGTCGCCCTCCCCCCGGTCCCGTCCCCACCGCACCGCACGGACCGTCGGGTTCCCGTCCATGGGCACCGCCCCCGTACAGACCACAGCAGCTCCGAGCCGCCCGGAAGGTTCCGTCCATGCGCGAGCGTCAGCGGTATCTCTTCATCAGGATCCTGGAAGCCTGCAACGCCGACTGTTTCATGTGCGAGTTCGCCCTCTCCCGCGACACCTTTCGGTTCTCCCTGGAGGACTTCACCGACCTGCTGCCCAAGGCGCGCGACGCGGGAGTGGGGTACGTGCGCTTCACCGGCGGTGAACCGCTGATGCACCCGGATGTCGTGGAACTGGTGCGCGCCGGCACGGCGGCCGGGATGCGGATGTCCCTGATCACCAACGGCAGCATGCTGCCGAAGATGGCCCGTGCCCTCGCCGAGGCGGGTCTCGCCCAGGTCATCGTCAGCCTCGACGGGTCCTCGGGCGTCACCCACGACGTCTACCGCCGTTCCCCCGGGATGTTCGACAGCGGACTGCGCGGGTTGCGCGAGGCCGCGGCTCTCGGCGTCCTGCCCCGTGTCAACACCGTGGTGGGCCCGCACAACTACGACCAGATGCCGGAGCTCCAGCGGGTGCTGACCGAAGCCGGGGTCAAGCAGTGGGAACTGTCCGCCCTGAAGCTCGACCGTTCCATCCGCTACCCCGACCCGGACGAGGTCCGCGCGGTGTGCGACCCGGTGTACGACGCCGACCCCGAGACCTGGCTCGTGCCCCTGGGCAAGCGCTTCTACGGCGACACGCCGGAGGAGCAGGAGCGGTACTTCACCGAGTCGCAGACGCCACGCGCTTCCCGACCGCTGTGCCACGTCGTCGACGACGTGATCTACGTCGACGGCAAGAACGAGCGGATGTACGCCTGCAGTTGCCTGCCGCACCGGGAGGAGGACGGCGACGCCGGAGGCGCTCCGCTGCGCGAGAACGGGGCGATCAGTCTCGACACCCCGGTGTTCCGGGCGCACGCCGACTTCTTCCGCGACCGCGGTCCGGAACTGTGCGCCGGCTGCTCCACGACCGCCGCAGGCTACAGCGACGACGTCGCCAGGCTCGGGACGGCGACCCCGTGGCAGTACTGAACCGGCGGGCCTGCGCCGGTCCGAGCATCCACGCGGGACCACCCACCGGATCGTCGGCGCCCCGCCGCCCCCGCGCCCGGCCGCCCGGCGCCCGACGACCGGGGGACCGGCACCCGGACGACCCGATGACCCGACAGGCAGACGGAGGGAGGCACCGATGAGCACCACCCCGCCGGACGTCCCGGCCGCGACGCGCCACCGCCTGCTCCTGGTGGCGCGGGACGGCGCACTCGACTCCCTGCTGGCCGGGCGCCGGATCGCCGCCCACACCGGTGACCTGTGCCTCACCCGCGGCCCCGGACCCGGCGCCCGCCCCGGTGACGAGCCCGACGGACCCCGGCCGGACGTGGCCCTCGTCTGCGACGACCGGGACGCGACCGCCCGGCTGCTCGCACTCGGCGTGCCCGTGGTGCACCTGCGCTCCGGGCACGATCCCGGCGCGGCGCCGGCCGACGAGGCCCCGGCCGACGAGGCCCCGGCCGGTGCCCTGCACCGGGTGCACCTTCCGGGGTGGCTCCCGGGCCCACGCCCCACGGGCCGCGACGTCCGCACGACGGGGACGCTGGCCCCCACCCGTCTGAACCGCGGCCGGACCCGGGCGGGCACGCTGCTGCTGCTGTCGTTGTGGGGCGTGCCGGAGGCCGAGGCGGCGGCCTTCGTGGACGGCCCGATGGTGGCACTGGCCCGGGAGGCGGCACGCCGCACCGGCCACTGCGACATCGTCCACGACACCGCGGGAGCGCTGGTCCGCGCCGCCCTGGGCCCCGACGCGGCGGCGGCCGGCACCTCCGGGAGCATCACCGTCCACCGTGCCGCCGAGGTCGACGTGGACGCGCTGCACGCTCGCGCCGACGTGTGCTTGGCCTCTCCCACGCTGGCCGCGCTGACCCTGGCCCAGGCGCGCCACGCCCCCTTGACCCTGCTGCCCCCGCTGGGCGCCGCCCAGCGGGACCTGGCCGAGCGGGCCCGCGGCGCGGTGTCCCTGCCGGAAGCCACCGACCCGGCCGACCCGGAGCTGTGGGCGGCGCCCCGGGACCCGGCCGCCGACCCCTGGCGGGAACTCGCCGCCGCATCGGACGACCTGCGCGGCGCCCAGCGCGTCGCCCGCACCCTGCGACAGCTCTCCTTCGCCCCGCTGTGACGCCCCGCCCGTGATGCCCCGCCCGTGACGCCCCGCCGGGACCGGCCCGGCCGTGCACCTCGTCGTGCCATCCCGTGACGACGCCGTGGAGCCCGCCCGTCGAGCTCCTCGGTCCCCCTGCCCGCGAGCGAGCGCGATCCGCGCTTCCCGACCCCCGCCCCACCCTGTCGACACTGGAGTCGCCATGTCCCGTACCCCCGGTGAGACCGACGCCGCCACGGATCCGGACGCAGGTCAGCCGCCCTTCCGCCCCGTCGTCCCCGACGAGCAGTGGCGCGACTGGCGGTGGCACATGCGCAAGCGTGTCACCAACGCGGAGAAGGCCCGGCAGTGGATCCGGCTCAGCCCCGACGAGGAGGAGGCCATCGTCAAGGCGGCGGGGAAGTACCGCTGGAGCATCACGCCGTACTACGCGTCCCTGATGGACCCCGACGACCCCGAGTGCCCGGTCCGGCGCCAGGCCGTGCCCGCGATGGGGGAACTCGCCGAGTTCTCCGGCGCCGAGGTCGACCCGGTCGGCGACATGTTCTACCGCAAGACCAACCGCGTGGTGCACAAGTACCCGGACCGGGTGATCATGCTGGTCACCGAGGCGTGCCCGGTCTACTGCCGGCACTGCACCCGCAAGTTCCACACGACCGACGTCGACGGCACCTACTTCCGTGACGACGAGGGCGGTTCGTACGACGAGGACCTGCGGTACATCGCGGATCACCCGGAGATCAGGGACGTCCTGCTGACGGGCGGGGACCCCCTCTCGTACCAGGACGGCAAACTGGAGGAGATCGTCTCCGCGCTCCGGGCCATCCCCAGCGTCGAGATCATCCGCATCGGCAGCCGCTTCCCGGTGCTGCTGCCGCAGCGGATCACCGACGGACTGTGCGAGATGCTCGCCCGCTACCACCCGGTCTGGCTGAACACCCACTTCAACCACCCCAAGGAGATCACCGAGGAGTCGGCCGCCGCGGTGGACCGCCTGCTGCGGCACGGGATCCCGGTGGGGAACCAGACGGTCCTGCTGCGCGGCATCAACGACGACGTGGGGACCATGCGCAGGCTCATGACCGAACTGCTGCGCATCCGGGTGCGGCCCTACTACCTGTACCACTGCGACAACGTCACGGGCGTCTCCCACTTCATGACGTCCGTGGAGAAGGGCTGGGAGATCATGGAGGGACTGCAGGGCCACATCACCGGCTTCGGTGTGCCGCAGTACGTCCTGACGACCAGGATCGGCAAGATCCCCATCGCCAGGCCCTCCTACAGCGAGACACCGGACGGCCTGCTGCTGCGCAACCACCGCGGCCAGGAGATGGTCGTCGACAGCTCGGTGCACCCGATCCGGGAGAGCGATCTGCGATGACCCTCGACAAACGGCTCGGACAGCGCTTCCTGCCCTACGGCGCCAACTACCTCGCCTGGTCCGACATGAGCGAACTGCGCGAGGTCGTCGAGCAGAAGGTGCTGTTCCGCTACCAGACGGAGTCCGAGAGCATGGCCTCCCGGCTGGAGCGGACGGTGGCCGACCGCCTCGGCGCGGCCCACGCCCTCGCGGTGCACAACTGCACCGAGGCACTGCGCCTGTGCCTGATCTCCACCCGCCCCTCCATCGGGGACGTCGTGTACGTCCCCGCCGTCACCTTCGTCGCCGTGGCGGGCGCCGTCCTCTCCTGCGGACTGATCCCGGTCCTCGTCGACGCGGACGAGTCCCTCTCCATGGACCCGACACTGCTGCCCCCCGACGCCCGGCGGGTGGTGGTGGCCCACATGGAGGGCACCGTGGCCCCCGTGCCCCCGGACGTGCCGTACGTGATCGAGGACTGCGCCCAGTCGCTCGGCGCGCGGCTGCCCGACGGACGGCACGCCGGAACGGCCGGCTACGCGGGCACGTACAGCTTCCACCACAACAAGGTGCTCACGTCGGGTGAGGGTGGCTTGATCGTCACCAGTGACCGCGAGGCATGGGCCAGGATGCGTTCGTACCACGACCACGGTTCGGCCCGCGTTCCCGGTCGCTACCCCACGTGGGACGCGGACGCCCACTACGGGGAGAACTTCGTCACCAGCGAGGAGGTGGCCGCCGTGCAGTCCCAGCAGTTCCGCCACCTCGACGAGGTGCTGGCCGGCCTGGAGCGCATGTACGCCATCGCCATGGAGCTGCTGCCCGACCGCCCGGACCTGCGGGTCCTGCCGCGGGCCGCCGGTGACGCGAAGGTCAGCCTGCGTTTCCGCTGGGAGAGCCGGGAGCTGCGGGACGCGGCCGTCGACGCGCTCACCGCCCGGGGCATCGCCAACTGGACCCTCGACAAGTACCTGCTCCCCGACCACCCCGTGCTGAAGGCCCGCAGGTCGCTGTACGCGGACGGGTTCCCCTGGAGCCACGCGCCCGACCGGCCGCTCGCCGTGAGCCGCGACGGGTTCGCGCGCACCCGCGATCTGCTGGACCGCACCCTGTGCGTACCGCTCTCGCCCGAACTGCCGGAACAGGAGCAGATCGTCGCCGCCAAGACCGTGTGCCAGGTTCTGGAGGCGGTGTGAGCGGCGTCCCCGACCGGGCGGCCGACCGGCCGCCGGTGCTGCTGATGGCCGACGACCGGGCGTCCTCCTTCACCCGCCACGCGGCCCGGGCCCTGGACGGCCGGCTGGTACTGCTCCGCTTCACCGGGCTGCGGCGCGACCTGTCGCCGGAGTACCTGCGCGAGACGGCGCACCTGCCGGCCTTCTGGGTGCGGGAGGGAGTACCGCTCGAGGACGAGGCGCACCGGTACCGCGTGTGGGCCGACTCGCTGCCGACGCGCCCGACCCGCTTCTGCAACCCCTCCGAACCCCGCCAGGCCGTCGCCCAGCGGTTCGCCGGCCTCGTCGGACTGCCCCACCTGACACGACGGCAGGTGCGGTGGGTGCGGGACAAGGCGGCGATGAAGGACAAGTTCCGGCAACTGGGGCTGGACACCGCCCGCTACGCCCGCGTGCGCGCCCCCTCGGACGTCGTGGGGTTCGCCGGACGCCACGGCTGGCCCCTCGTCCTCAAGCCCGTCGACTCCTTCGCGTGCGTCGACACCCACCGGCTGGACGGCCCGGACGACCTCGCCGCCGTCGACTTCCCGGCGCGGGAGTGGATGGTGGAGGAGTTCCTCGCCGGCACCGAATGGGAGGCGTGCGCCCTCATCCACGCCGGAGAGGTGCTCGACGCCTGGCCGAGCGCCATGCCCTGCCGGCCACTGGACATCGTCGACGGTGCCATGAACGCCAACATCAGCGTCGGGAACGGGGAGGGGCCGCCCGTCGACGTACGGGAACTGGTCCAGCGCATCGTGAGCGGCATGGGCATCGACCACGGCTACGCCCACCTCGAGTTCTTCGTGGACGGCGACACGGTCCGCATGGGCGAGATCGGGATCCGGCTGGCCGGCTGCGAGATCACCGCCAACCACGGTCTCGCGTACGGCTTCGACGTCTTCGGCGCGACCCTGGACGTCTACCTCGGCCGCCGCCCCGACCTGCGCTACCGCCACCGCCGCTGCGTGGGCGACCTGCTGCTGCCGCTTCCCCGCTCCGGCGTGGTCCGGCACGTGACCGGTGCCGAGGAGCTGAAGCGCATCCCCGGAGTCCTCGACGCCGTTCTCAAGGTCGAGGCCGGCGCGACGGTCACCGGCCGCCGCGCCTCGCACAACGCCTCCGGACACGTCCACGTCGCCGGAGCGTCCGTCAGCGAGGTGGAACAGCGCATGCGGGACGTACTCCGGGCCTTCAGCATCGAGGTCGATCCGGTGCCGGAGCCGGACGCCGCGCGACCCGGGGCGGCGCCCCCCTGACCCTGACCCGATCGCGCCGGTCCGAGATCCGGGCCCCGACGTCCCCGGCGCGACGACGACGGCCCCCGGGCCGGGCGCACGGAGACGACAGCGAAGAACGAAGACCACACGGCCGCGCCCGCGGCCGGACGCCGAACGGCCGGCCGCCCGAGGGGCGATGGCCGCGGAAGGGAGATCGAACACGTGGCCAGCGGTGTGCCCCGCCAGTTCCTCGTCCTGCTGACGCGCCCACACGTGGCGGGGGCCGCCTGGTGGAGCGTGGTGTCCCGGCTGCCCGTCTACCTGATGTCGCTGGCGATGGTGCTCGTGGTCCGCGAGCAGGGCGGCAGTTACGCCCAGGCGGGTTTCGTCGCCGCGCTCTACACGCTGGGGATGGCGGTGGGCAGCCCGCTCGTCGCGCGGCGGGTGGACCGCCAGGGCCGGCGAGCCGTGCTGCTCGTCACCGGTGTGGCCTACCCCGCCGCGCTCGCGCTGCTGGTGTGGGCGACCCGCCCCGGCGACTGGGCGCAGCCCGTCGCGGCCGTCGCGGCCGGGATCGCCCTGCCGCCGGCCAACGCGGTGATGCGGTCGCTGTGGGCCCGGCTGCCCCTGCGGGACGAGGAGCGGGAGACCGCCTACCTGTGGGAGGCGTTGCTCACCGAAGTGCTGGTGATCGGGGCACCGCTGATGCTCGCCGGGTTGATGCTCGCCGGGTCGGCGGGGACGGCCGTCGTCGCCGTCGCCGCGATGGGCGGCGCCGGGGCCGTGGGCCTGGCCCTGACACCCCTCCCGTCCGGCGTCCCGGAGAGGAAGCCGAGGGACACCGACGGCGCCCGACGCCCGTGGTTGGGTCCGATGCGGACACCGGCGATGGCGGTCCTGACCGCCGTCATGGCGACCTGCGCCGTCCCCGTCGGGCTGTTGACGCTGGCGATCCCGGCCTTCGTCGACCGGCACGGATCGACCGGGGGGACCGGGGTGGTGTACGCCTGCTGGGGGGTGGGCAGCGCCCTGGGGGCCCTGCTGCTGGGCCGGTCGAAGTCGGAGGTGGCGGTGCACCGCCGCTTCCCTTGGCTGGTGCTGGCCTTCGCGCTGGGCGTCGGGCTGCCCCTGCTGGCCACGTCGCCCCTCACCCTCGGTCTCGCCCTGGCCGTCGGCGGGCTGCCCATCGCGCTCGTGTCGGCGGGGGAGATGACCCTGGTCAGCCAGGTCGCCGACGGCCGGCTCCTGGCGGAGGCGTTCACCTGGGCCTCGCTGGCCACGGTCGTGGGCGACGCGCTGGGCCAGCAGGCGGGCGGACTGCTGATGGCACCACTCGGGCCGCGAGGGGTGTTCGCGGTCGCCCTGGCGACCGCGCTGGCCGGCGCGGCTCTGGCCTTCGCCTGCCGGACGCTGCTGGGCACGAATGCCGTCGAGACGGCGGAGCACACCGCATGACCCCCGCCCCGCCGGAACACCGCACACGGCCCCCACCCCTGCGGAGCGGGCCCGCCGACCCGCCGGCCCGCGTCACCCGGGCCGCACGCCATCCGCCGCCCACCGGGGGAGCGGCCCCCCGCCGCGACCGAGAAGCGGCCCCGCCGCCCGGGGGAGCGGTGCCCCGCCCCGGCCCCGGTAGGCGCCGGCCGGTCCCCGCACGACGACCCCGCGCCGGCAGCCCCGGCCGACCGTCCCCCTCCCACGGCCCCTGACGAGCGGCCGTCCCGTCCCACCGATGACCATCAGGAACCGAGGTAACCCCGTCATGGACGCAGCCACCGACGACCAGCGGCAGCACGGGCGCTCCCTGCCCCCGCCGGGCACCGGACCGTTCCGCCCGGTCGCCCACGCGGAACTGCCCGACGCGGTCGAGGCGTTCCTGCGGGCGCCCGACCGCACGCCCGTACCCGTACCCGTCGAAGGCCGGCCCGATCTGGCGGAGAGCATGGCCCTGGCCGCCCGGCTGTACGCGGGCAGCGCGCTGCCCCGCCCGCTCGACACCGGTGTCGTCCTGGGCGTGAAGGACCTCCCGGACGGCACCGTCGAACTGGCGCGCCCGCTCGCCCGCACCTGGCTCACCGAGGAGGACATGGGCGATCCGCGCACCTTCCGCGACCGGCACCCCGGCACCGTGCTGCTGCTCGGGGCGTACGACCGGCTCACCCTGGACGCCGTGCGCGACCTCCTGCTGTCCACCTACCGGGGACCCGAGCACGCCCTGACCCTGCTCAGCGGGCGGGACGGCGACTCCGTCGCCTGGAACGTCGCCAAGCAGTACGCCACCGCCGCCCCGGAGGTCGACGCCGTCGGGCTGTTCACCGACACCGACCGGCCTCCCCGGCAGCCCGGTGTCCGGGTCTTCGACGACCGCGACTTCGACCGGCCGGCCGCCGACATCCAGGGCGAGATCCTCGACACCGCCTGGCGGCGCGTCGTCTTCCAGGGCCACGGCAAGGACGACAGCCTCAACCTGGGCGAGTACACCATCTGCGGCCTCAGCCGGGCGGCCCAGGCCAGGCCCGGCCTCCTCGGACCGCGCTGCTCCTACGGACTGCCCTGCTACAAGCCGGAGGACAAGCTGGTCCCGCTGAACCGGGTGGGCGCGGTGGAGGTGGTGCTCAGCGCCTGCAACAGCGGTCCGCTCGCCGACCTCGCGCTGTACGACCCCAAGTACCAGCTGCTGCTCAACGCCCTGGACGGCCCCGCCCGGCTGGTGGCGTCCGCGGTCTCCGTCCACGACTCCGACAGGCCCGAGAACACCGCCTGGATGCGGGCCGCCCTCGACGGCGCCGACACCGTGGACGTCCTCAACGCGAGCCTCGCCGGCTCGCACCCGTACCCGGCGTTCATGCGCTTCGGCCTCCCGGCCGCACCGGCACGGCCGCTGCCCGGCCCGGTCCCCTCCGACCACCGGCCCGACCCCCTGCTGCTCACGGTGGGGGAGCGGCTCAACGCCCTGCTCGGCTCCGAGCTGCTCACCGGGCGCCACCCGCTGCGCCCCCGGCTCACCAAGCTGGCCCGCAAGGTCGACCTGTGGGTGGCCCGCCCCACCCACCTCGCCGACCAGTCCGCCGAGGAGATCCACGGCTCGCTGACCGCGGACCTCCAGTCGCTCGACCACGCGATCGCCGAGCAGGTGGCGGCCGATCCCGAGAACGAGATCATGAACTATCCCGCGCACTTCGGCGATCGCAGCCGGCTCGACCCGCAGGTGCGCGACGTGACCTGCCACTGCGGGCGCCCCGCCCAGGAGTTCGCCCGGCGCGGACTGCTCCCGCAGATCCTCGACACGCTCTGCGTGGTCTGCATGCGGTGCGGTGACGTCACCTTCCGGGTGCCCGGCGCCCCCGTCCTGCTCGCCCACGCGGACGACGAGGCCGCACAGGGCGGTGAACTGGTCGTACGCGCCGAACTCACCGCGCCCCGGACGGGGCCCGTCCGACTGGGCCTGTTCGTGCCCACCTATCTGCGCGAGGACACCACGGTGGAACCCGCCACGGTGAAGGTACGGGCGAAGGCGGAGCAGCCCCAGGACGTGACGTTCCGGGTCGCCTTCCGGCCCGAGACGGCGCCGCAGGCCTACTACTTCACCGTCTTCGCCGTGCAGGACCTCGCCGTCTCCACGGCCCGGCGCCACTTCGGCGTCGTACCGGCCGGGGCGTGATCCGCGCCCCGCCCGGCCCGTCTCCCCTTGTCCACACACCACCGCACCACGCGAAGGAGTGCTGTCATGGAGAACGCCACGAAGTCCGAGGCCGGCGCCGGCCCCGGGACGAAGCCCGCCATCGAGCTCGTCGAGCAGGGCGGCGAGGTGACGCTGAGCATCGGCGGCGAACAGGCGATGCAGGCCTGGGAGCGCGACCTGATGTGGGCCAGCGCCGACATGCTCTGCGAGTACGGCCGGGACTTCTACGAGGTCGGTCTCGGCCTCGGGTTGTCGGCCCTCCGCATCGCCACCAACCCCGCCACCCGCAGCCACCGCGTCCTGGAGCTGTTCGACGAGGTGGAGGAGCTGTTCCGGGAACGCCACCCGGAGCTTCCCGACACGCTGAGCATCGAGCGCGGCGACTTCTTCCAGCGCATCTTCGAGCTCCCCTCGCAGAGCGTCGACGGCATCTTCTTCGACCCGGCGCTGGACATGGAGGTCTGGAAGGACGAGGCGCTGTGGCAGCGGACCATGCCCGAGGTGGTCCGGGTCCTGCGGCCCGGCGGGGCGTTCATCCCCTTCTTCAGCACGAAGCCCGAGCTGCGGTGGCAGTACCTGCCGCACTTCCGGGACATCCGGGTCGTGCGGCACCCGTACACGGCCTACGACACGACGGAGTACACCCACGGAACCAGTGGCGACGCCTACATCCAGTGCTTCGTGAAGAGCTGAACCGGATCCTCCCCGCAACCGACCGCCCCAGACAGCCGACGACGCCCCGGAGGCCCGCAATGACCGCCGAACCGACCACGACCCCCCTTCCGAGCGCAGCCGCTTCCCTCCCGGCCCCGACTCCACCGTCCACCGCGGCGGAGCCGCCGGACCTGGTCGGGGTGGACTCGCTGTTCCTGGCCGGACCGTTCATCCAGCTCCTGGACCCGCTCACCGGCCGGATGTCCTCGGACGCGCAGGCGCCCTTCACCGTGCTCATCGACCACTTCGAGGCGCAGGGCCTCGCCGTCCACAACGCCCACCGCAGGGAGGCGTGGGGCGCGGAGTTGATGCGCCCGGAGGTCTGTACGCGGATCGACCAGGACGAGATCCGCAAGGCGGACGTGTTCGTGGCGATGCCGGGCCACCCGGCGTCGCCGGGCACCCACATCGAGGTCGGGTGGGCCAGCGCGTTCGACAAGCCGATCGTGCTGCTGCTGGAGAAGGGCCGGGAGTACACCTTCCTGGTCCAGGGGCTGCACACCGTCGCCACGGTGGAATACGTGGAGTACACGGACATCGCCGAGGTCCTGCCCGCCGTGGACGCAGCACTGCGCCGGGCGGTGGCCCGGCACCGCGAAGCCGCGGGCCGGGTGGGCTGACCCACCGCCACCCGCGGGCTCGGGGCCCGCGGGTGGCACCACGGGCACGCCGCGGTCCCCGTGACCGACCGGGCGGCCTCCCGGCGGGCCGGGCCGGCTGAACGGCGGTCCGTCGTCGCGGCCCCCCTGCCCTGCCCCGGCCCCGGGCCCCGGGTGGCGGCCTGCCGTGGTGCCCTGTCGTGGAGCCGCCTGGCGGGGAAACCGATTGTCCCCGCGCGGCCGGCTGTGCATCCTGCTGGGATGCGCTTCTCCGTCAACATCCCCAACTTCGGTGACTTCGCCGACCCCCGTAACGTCGCGACGGCGGCGGCCGCCGCCGAACAGGCGGGCTGGGACGGCCTCTTCGTCTGGGACCACGTACTGCACCGGCGACACCAAGGGCGCCCCTTCGCGGACCCCTGGATGCTGTTGACCGCCGCCGCGCTGGCGACGTCGCGGATCCGACTGGGCACCCTGCTGACGCCGGTCCCCCGCTACCGTCCGCAGCAACTCGCCCGCCAGGTGGCCACCCTGGACCGTCTCAGCGGCGGCAGGGTGGTCTTCGCCGCCGGGCTGGGCGGTCCGATCGAGGACGAGTACCACAGCTTCGGGGACGCCGCCGAGCCACGCCTCCTGGCGGAGCGGCTGGACGAGGGACTGGAGTTGTTGAGCCGCTTCTGGTCGGGGGAGCCGGTGGACCACCACGGCCGGCACTACGAGGTCCGGGACGTGACGCTGCTGCCTGCCACCGTGCAGCGGCCCCGTCCGCCGGTGTGGATCGGCGGGTTCTGGCCGCGTCGCGCGCCCATGCGGCGGGCAGCGCGGTGGGACGGCGCGGTCCCGCTCTTCGAGACGGCCCGGCACGGCCACGTACCGGACGTGGCGGAGGTGAGGGATCTGGTCGGCCATGTGCGCCGGCACCGTACGGCAGGGGACGAGCGCCCCTTCGAGTTCGTGCTCGGCGGTGCCACGCCCCCGGACGCGGCCAGGGCGAAGGACGTGATCGGTCCGCTGCACGACGCCGGCGCCACCTGGTGGGACGAGCGGCAGGTCCAGACCGGTCCCGACCTGGACCGCCTGCCTCCCGTACTGCGCCGCATCGAGGCGGGACCGCCGGTGCTCTGATCAGCCGTGCGCAGGTGTGCCCGGCTCGCCGGTGGGGTCGTTCTTCCGCGCACGGCCGTCTCCGCGTCCGGGGAGCGCCGCCCCCCGCCCCGCCTCCACGCTGCGGTGGAGGGCCGTGGGGCCCTGGCTGCCGGAGCCGACGCGGGATCCGGCCGGATCGAGCACGGCGGGGGCGGGGGCCGGGTGCGCCGTCGCCTCGCCGGCGGTCGTCCTCGCCTCCACAGCCCCTCCGGCACCTGGCATCGCCCCCGCCTCATGAGGCGGGGGCCCGTCCGTGCCCGGCCTACTTCGTCCCGAGGTAGTAGCCGACCTGCGGCGGCTGGTTGTAGCCGGTGTTCTGCCAGGCCACGCCCGTGCGGTACACCGGGTCGTGCATCAGCGTCGGCAGCCGGTACTCCGTGGGGTGCGGGGTGCTGTAGAGCCGCAGCGCCGTGGAGTCGGCGTTCCGCCAGAGCATCTCCTCGCGCCAGTCGCCGAGCAGATCGGCGGAGAGCGCCGGGCTGCCCTTGGTCCAGTTGTTGGACTTGGCGTCCTGGTCGGACCAGATGCGGGTGAGCTCGCTGTCGCCGTCGTACTTCAGGACCTGGCCGTAGCCGGACTTCGCCGAGCCCGACCAGCGGTGATCGAGCAGTTCGCGGTTCGCGTCGCCGTCCCACCAGATCGCGGAGTTGTACGAGGGGCCACCGCCGAACGCCGGAACGCTGTCGCTGATCTTCGTGCCGGCCGCCGTGTAGAGCCCGCCGCCGCTGGACCAGCACTCGGCGCCCGCGTACTTCCTGGTCAGGTCCGCGCAGATGCCGCGGCCGACGTCCGTGCCGGTCTTCTTCCCCCACAGGACCCGGCCGGTCTTCGCGTCGTGCATCTCGAAGCCGTACGCGGAGTCCTTGTGCTCGTGCACGTTGAAGGCCTCCAGGCCGGGGCGCGCCGGGTCCAGGTCGCCGACGTGCACGGCGTCACCGTGACCCAGCTTCGTGGTCCACAGACCCGAGCCGTCGTCGTCGACGGCCATCGCGCCGTACACGATCTCGTCCCTGCCGTCACCGTCGATGTCGGCGACCGCGAGGTTGTGGTTGCCCTGCTGGTCGTAGCCCTTGCCGCGGTTCTTCGAGCTGTTGCTGTCGAACGTCCAGCGCCGGGTCAGGTCCGAGCCGTTCCAGTCGTACGCGGCGAGTGCGGTACGCGCGTAGATGCCGCGGGTGAACACCATGCTCGGCTTGGTGCCGTCGAGGTAGGCGGTGGCGGAGAGCAGCCTGCCCTCGCGGTTGCCCCACGTGTCGCCCCAGTCGGCGACGGAGCCGCGGGCGGGCTCGAAGGGCACGGAGTCCATCACCTTGCCGGTCGCGCCGTTGAAGACGGAGAGGTACTCGGCTCCGCTGAGGACCGCGCAGTTCTTCCCGAGGTGCGAAGCGTTCCGGTCGCCGATGACGGTGCCCGCCGCGTCCTTCGATCCGTCGGAGGTGCGGACGGCCATCTCGGCCTTGCCGTCGCGGTCGTAGTCGAACACCTGGAACGAGTCGTAGTGGGAGCCGCTGCGGACGTTGGTGCCGAGATCGACCCGCCAGAGCCGCTTGCCGCTCAGCTCGTAGGCGTCGTAGACCGTCGGCCCGGTGCAGGTGCCGGAGTTGGCGACGTCCGTGGCGTTGGAGGGCGCCCACTTGACGACCAGTTCGTACTGGCCGTCACCGTCCAGGTCGCCCGTCGAGGTGTCGTTGGCGGAGTAGGTGTAGGCGACGCCGTCGCGGGTGGTGCCGCCGGCGGGCTTCTGCAGGGGGATGTCGAGGCGCCCCGACCCCCACACGCCGGCCTTTCCGCCGGGCCGTTCCGTGCCGTTGACGACGGCGCGGATCTCGTACGTCGACGCAGCGCCGCCGCCGCTGTCCAGGTGGTTGGTCTTCCGGGTCTCCTCGATGAGCTTGCCGCCCCGGTAGAGCTTGAAGGAGACGCCCTCCGGGTCGTCGCCGAGCATCCGCCAGGTGACGAGCGTCCCGCCGTTCGCGGGGACCGCGACCAGGCCGCGGTCGAGGCGCTCCGCGACCCGGGCGGACGCCAGGGCCTGCGTCGCCTTGTTGGCGGGTGCGGGCAGCACGTCGGCGGCGTCCGCGAACCGGTCCAGGACCAGGGAACCGCCGGTGCCGACGAGGACGGCGGCGAGGGCCACCGCGAGCAGCCGGCCTCTGCGGCGGCGGCGGTGCGTTGCGGGAGGGGCAAGGGACATCGGAACCTCACAAGCAGGGGTAGTGACACCTGCTCGTCGCCGCAGCCGCCCAAAAGGTTGCCGGTTCAACAGTCAGGGTCGGACCGGAGGACCCCCGGCTTCAGCCGAGACCGGTCACCCACCCCGGACCGGCCCGGAGAGGGGGTTCGAACCTCCGGAAGACCCGCGCTCGGGCAGGGGCCCGGGCCAGCCGCCCCCGGACACCGCGGAGCCGGCCGCTCACCCTGCTCACCCCCGGCGTCCGGCCGGGGGCGCGGGTGGGCACGGTCGCCGCGACCGCCGCGGGCCGGAGCCGCTGGCGGCGGCCCGGCGTGCCGGGCGGCTGGCTGTGCAGGGGGCGTGGGCGGGCGCGCCGCCGTGGCCGAGACCCGCACACCCGAGGTGGCGACCGGGCGAGAAGGGCGACTCGCTGCCGCGCGGGTCACCGTCCGGACGGCGTGGACTCCGTGAACCTCCGTCATGACCCGTCGGGGCGATGGCGTACGGCCCGCGGCGAAGCCGTCCGGCGGTGGAGTCCGGAGCGCCGTCGCGTACGCGTGACCGAGCGCCTCAGTGGGCGACGAGCCCGGTGAGTACCCGCCGCATCGTCCGCTCGAACACGGCCTGCGGCTCGGCTTCCGCGTCCGCTTCGACGCGATCGGCCATGGCGGCCGCGAGGTGCGGGTGCTCTCCTCGGCCGGCCGACTGCCGCAGAAAGGCGGCCTGCGCCGTCCGACGGTTCGCCTGTCCGCGGCTCGACTGGATCTCCGAGCGGGCGAACTGGGCGACGAGGGCGTTCATCAGGGCGACGACCTCCATCTTGGCCGGGCCCGGCAGGGGCGTGGGCGCCATCGCCTTCAGCGCGTACTCCAGGTACTCCACCCCCCGCGGGCCCAGCCGGAGTGGTTCCGGCGGGACGTCGACCAGCCAGGGGTGCCGCAGGTGGACCGCCTTGGTGCGTGACGCGAGGGCGAGCAGGTCCTCGACGGGCTCGCCACCCAAGGGGACGTCCAGGTCGACCTCGCCCGCCACCGCGTCCGTCATGAGGTCGAGGAGGTCCTCGCGGCTGGAGACGTAGCGGTAGAGGGACGACTGGCCCGTGCCCAGCGCCGTCGCCACGCGACGCATGGACGCCGCTGCCAGGCCGCTCCGGTCCGCGAGTCCGACGGCGGCAGCGGTCAGTTCCGCACGGCTGTGCACGGCGGTGGGGCCGCGGGTGCCGCGTTCGGGGCGCTCCCAGACGGTCACGTGTTCCTCGGCCACGTCGTCCACCTCTCCCATCGGTTCCGCGGCTGCGTCGCACCGGACCTGGTCGTCCTCGTGGTGCCTCCCCTACACTAAATTGCGAACAGCGATCGCAGTTCAGGGAGGTCCCCATGTCCTCGTCATCGGTCGGCCCGTGGAGCCCGGTCCGCTGGGCCGGGAACGGCACGGTCAGGCTCGCGTACGACCGGTGGACCGAGCCGGATGACGGTGATCCGCTTCTGCTCGTCATGGGGCTGGGCGCGAACCGCCGCTGGTTCCCCGACGGGCTGTGCCGGATGCTGGCGGCACGCGGCTTCGCGGTCGCCCGGTACGACCAGCGCGACGGCGGCGAGTCGACGCACCTCCCGTCCATCGTCACCCGTGACCCCGTCTCCGCGCTCTTCGCTCGGCGCGGGGAGGCGTACACCGCCGAGGACATGGCGGACGACGCCGCCGCGGTCATGGACGCCCTGGGGTGGTCGTCGGCGCACCTGCTGGGGGTCTCCCTGGTGCCGTCGCCCAGCGCGTCGCGCTGCGGCACCCGGAGCGCGTTCGGACGCTCACGACCGTGGCTGCCGTCCCCGGGGACGCCTCGGGCCTGCGGGCCGTGCGGTACATCCGACTGCGGACCCTGGCGAAGTTCGCCGGTCTGAGGTTCCCTGACACCCCGGAAGGGAGCATCGCGGCCGGCGTCGCCGTCTCCCGTCTCCTCAGCTCGCCGAACCGACCCTTCGACGAGGCGGCGGCCCGGGAGGACGCCGTGCGCAACATCGACGGCGGCGTGCGCGACCGGCAGACGCAGAGCCGTCAGATCGGCGCCCGGTGGCACGGCGGGAAGATCGACGCCATATCGCGGCCCACCCTCGTCCTCCACGGGGCGGACGACCCCCTCGTCAAGCCCGCGGCTGGCGGGGCCATCGCCTCCCGGATCCCCGGCGCGCGCCTGGTCCTCCTGTCCGGGGTCGGCCACGAGATCCCCGCGAGCGCGTGGGAAACGGTCACCAGCGAGGTCCGCGGACTGGCCGACGGCGCTCGTGGCGAAGTGGGGCCGGCGTCGGGCTGACGGACGGAGGCAGGAAGGCCGGCGACTCCGATCCGCCACCGTCCGGCGCCGTCGGTCGGGGTGGCTCGGTGGCCCGCCGCGCAACGGCGACAAGGCTCGCGGGCCCGCCGCCAGGGCCGGCCGGCCCCCTCGGGTGAAGAGGGGGGCCGGCCGGCCCCCTCTTCACCCGGCCGGGGGGTGCACGCGCGGGGGTCGGGGTGCCGAAGACCCCGGCCCGGGCCGGTCGTCCCCGCCCCCTCGGCGCGGTCGGCGGATTCGCGACCCCCCCCGGCAGCCGTCTCGATGGCCGAGGCTCCACGCGGCGCAGCCCGTAGTCCTTCGACGTCGCGGCCGACCCCGGAGGTGTGCCTCCCCCCCCCCACCTCCGGCACCTCGGCCCCTTCCTCCGGGCCGTCCGCCATCCGTGCGGGCCGGCACCTGACCCTCCGGGGCGTGCGTCGTGGGCTATGCGGGCTCCGCTCCGTCCCGCAC
Source organism: Streptomyces kanasensis (assembly GCF_043077165.1). Classification (NCBI taxonomy): domain Bacteria; kingdom Bacillati; phylum Actinomycetota; class Actinomycetes; order Kitasatosporales; family Streptomycetaceae; genus Streptomyces; species Streptomyces kanasensis. The sequence continues at coordinate 152,117 of NZ_JBIBSF010000001.1, read as the reverse complement.
GTACGCGCCGGCGCGCGCCGCGGTGGCGGCGGCTTCGGCGGCACGGTCCGCAGCGGCTTCGTCGAGTCGGCCACCGCTGATCAGCAGCCGGTAGTAGAGGGGGGCGGAGACGGCGCGGACCACCTCGTGGGCGTCGGTGCCCTCCGGTGCCTCGCCCCGGTCGACGGCCTGTCGGACGCACGGGGCCCACTCCCTGACGCGGATGTCGTAGAAGCGGTGCAGGGCCGCGGCCGTCTTCGCGTCGCTGGTGGCGGCGGCGATCAGCGCCGTGAACAGCGGTCCTTGCCGCGCGTCCGTCAGGGTCCGCTGCACCAGCCGGGCGTTGGCCTTGAGGTCGCCGAGCAGCGAGCCGCTCTCGGTACGCGGCGCGGACTGCTCGGCCATGTCGGACAGGAGGTCCGCCACGAGCCCCGCCGCCGTTCCCCAGCGGCGGTACACGGTCGTCTTGCCCACGCCGGCACGGCGGGCGACGTCGGCCAGGTCCAATCCGCTGAAGCCCTGTTCGGTCAGGGCGTCTTCCGCCGCCCGCAGCACCGCTTCCCGTACGCGGGCCGTGCGGCCTCCGGGTCGTACGCGGCCCGGCTCGGCTTCGTCAGGCATAACGGCACTCCAGTTCCATTAATCGTTGGATCCTGCTACCTTGGAGACGGTTAAAGAAACTTTAGACCCGTTAACTCGTCCCTCGGTGGAAGGGGTCCCCATGGAACACAGGCGGTTGGGCGCATCCGGGCTCATGGTGCCGGCGCTGAGCTTCGGAGCCGGCACCTTCGGCGGGCGAGGTCCGCTCTTCAGCGAGTGGGGCACGACCGACTCGCAGGAGGCGCGCCGTCTGGTGGACATCTGCCTGGACGCCGGAATCACCATGTTCGACACCGCCGACGTCTACTCCGCCGGTGCTTCCGAGGAGGTCCTCGGGAAGGCGGTCAAGGGCCGACGGGAGCAGGTGATCCTCTCGACCAAGACCGGCCTGCCCCTGGGGGACAGGCCGGGCGACGCGGGCTCCTCCCGCAGCTGCCTCATCACCGCGTGCGAGGCCGCCCTGCGCAGGCTGGGCACCGACTACCTCGACCTGTTCCAGCTCCACGCCTTCGACGCCGGAACACCCGTCGAAGAGGTGCTGGCCACCCTCGACACCCTCGTACAGGCGGGAAAGGTGCGGTACGTCGGCGTCTCGAACTTCTCCGGCTGGCAGGTGATGAAGTCCCTCGCGGCCGCGGAGAAGCACGGCCGTCCCCGCTATGTGTCCCACCAGGTGTACTACTCGCTCATCGGCCGCGACTACGAGTGGGAGCTCATGCCGCTCGCCCGCGACCAGGGCCTGGGCGCGATCGTGTGGAGCCCGCTCGGCTGGGGCCGCCTCACCGGGAAGATCCGCCGCGGCGCACCGCTCCCACCCGGAAGCCGACTGCACCGCACCGCCGACTACGGTCCGCCCGTCGCCGACGACCACCTCTACCGGGTGGTCGACGCGCTGGAAGAGGTCGCAGAGGAGACGGGCAAGGCCGTGCCGCAGATCGCCATCAACTGGCTTCTCCAGCGGCCGACCGTGTCCTCGGTCATCATCGGCGCCCGCGACGAGCAGCAGCTGCGCCAGAACCTCGGTGCCGTCGGCTGGTCCCTCGCCCCCGAACACCTGGCGAAACTCGAGGCGGCGAGCCATCGGACGGCGCCGTACCCGTACTACCCCTACGAGCGGCAGGAAGGATTCGCCCGCCTGAACCCGCCGGTGTTCGCCACGCCCCGCTGAGGGTCCCTCCTCGGCAGTGCCCGACCGGCCGGGCGCACCGAGCCGTGCCGGACGGACCTCCCCAGCCGCCTCGCGGAACGTGGCGGTCCGACCGCCGGCGTCCACGGCTGCAGCGCCCCGGGCAGGGGACGGAATCGGCGGCCCCGGCCGCGGCGGGCAGCCGGGGACGCGCAGGCAGTCTGGGACGCGGCGGGGGCAACGGCGGCCCCGGCCGCGTTCGCCGCGCGGGCCGCCCGCACGGCGGCACGGCCTCGACGGCTGTGCAGCGACGGAGCGGCGGCCCGCCGGGCCGGCCGACACCGCGGTACCACCCGGCGGCGGGCTACTGCCCGGCACCGGGACACCGCCCGCCGCAGCACCTGGTCTGTGGGCGGAGCCGCTCACCATGCCGCGGACGCGCACGCGCCCACGCGCGCGGTCGCACCGGGTGCGCGGCGACTCCACCTTGCCGGACGCATCAGCACGCCACCGGGGAACACCGGGGCGGCCGGGCCCAGGAGGAACCGCCTCGGCCCAGGGGACCCCCGCGAGCCGCGACGAGTCGGAGGTGCCCGGCGGTCGTAGGGTCGAACCCCGTCCCCGAGGAGGGCTTCCGATGCGCAGCGTGACCTATTCGATGGGCGTCTCACTCGACGGTTACATCGTCGGGCCGGACGGCGAGTTCGACTGGACGGCGCCCGACGAGGAGGTCTTCCGCTTCTGGATCGACGAGATCCGGGAGGTCGGCGTCCACCTGCTGGGACGAAGGCTGTACGAGACGATGCTGTACTGGGAGACCGCCGACCAGGACCCATCGCTCGACGACTCCATGCTCGAGTGGGCCGCGCTCTGGAACCCGCTCCCGAAGGTGGTGTTCTCCACCACGCTCGCGGAGGTACAGGGCAATGCCCGCCTTGCCTCCGGCGACCTGGCGGGGGAGATCGAGCGGTTGCGCGCGGAGCCCGGCGGGGGCGACATCGCGATCGGCGGCGCGACGCTCGCCGCCGAGGCGGCCGCTTCGGGTCTGATCGACGAGTACCGGGTCGTGGTCCACCCGGTGCTGGTCGGCGGTGGCACTCCGTTCTTTCCCCGACACGAGCACCGGGTGGATCTCGAACTCGTCGAGACGCGCGCCTTCGGCTCGGGAGTCGTCCTCCTCCGCTACCGCGTGGCGCGCTAGCGGGCACCGATCCGGAGCGCGTGCCGTCGTCCGCGCCGCCTCCCCGGCCCGTCCGCCCGGGGGCGGGAGACCATGAGCCGGCCGCGCGGACGCTCCGCCTACCGGAACCGCCCGAACACCTCACGCACTCGCCGCGCGTCGCGCAGCCGCTGCTCGTAGGTGGCGCCCAGGGCGAGCAGCAGCAGTCCGGCGAGCGCGGGAGCCACCCACCGGGGGAGGACACCGACGACCTGGGCGATGTACGGGGCGAGTTCGTGCAGCGCCACCAGGGCGAGCACGCTCCCGCCGAGGACCAGCGGTGCCTGGAGCCGGTGCCGGGCGCCCACCAGGGTCACGGCCAGCGCCGCCGTGCCGAGCACCAGGGGGCGCAGCCAGTGCCGGTCCTCCCACGCGGCGAGCAGGCTCGGCAGCAGGGTGACCGTCAGTCCGGCACCGTACGCCGCCCAGGACGACAGCGCCGGGTCACGGCGACGGCGCAGGAACCCGACGACGAGCGCGGCCGCGGTCACCGGCAGGGTGTACGCCTCCGCTGTGGTGACCTCCCAGGCCGCCAGGCGCACCCAAGCGGCCAGCAGGAACAGCACGGCGGCCACGTATCCACCCGATCGCCGTTCCGCGCGCAGCGCGGTTCCCGCCGCGATGACCGCACCGAGCGAGAGCACCAGGGCCAGCGTCGGCGGATCGGTCACGGCGAGGACGACAGCGAGCACCATCGCGACCGTCCCGGTGACCTCGACGGGAACGGCAGCGGACGTGCCGCCGAGACGTGCCGCGATCACCGCCCCGGCGCCGGGCACGACGAGGACCAGCAGGGCGGTGTGCTGCGGCTGCCAGCCGGCGGACGCGCCGATCGCGCACGCCAGGGCCGTGGCGTACCCGAGCGAGGCGGGCGCCGCGAACGGGCCGAGTCCCCGGCGCACACCCGCCGCGCCGAACAGGGCCGTGAGCGCCACGAGCACACCGATCGTCGCGGGTTCGGAGGCCAGCGACAGGAGCGCGAGGTGGAGCGAGGTGATCAGGGCCAGCACCACGGCCGTGAGGTGCGACGGTGAGGGGCCGGCCGCCTCGACGGAGGCGCGGCGGGCCCACTCCGCGCAGCCCAGCGCGGCCACGATCACGACCCCCTGCGTCACCAGCCCCGCCGGGTGGGGGAGGTCGAGCACCGCGGGGAGCACGAACGCCGTCGCCCACCCCAGGACGAGGGCGCCCGTCGTGGCCACCGGGCGCCAGGTCGCTCCGCGCCCGGTCAGGGCCTGTACACCAGCCACCACGAGGAGAACGAGCGGCACGGTGGCCGCGTACGGAGGCCAGGGCACCTCGGCGAACACGGCGGCCCGCGTGCCCCCGGGCGCGTCGGACCAGATCCGGCCCACCCAGGCCGCCGGACCGATGAGGGTGCCGGCCACCAGGGGAACCGCCCACAGCACCGCGAGGCCCTGGACGGTCAGCGAAGCCCACGCCAGTCCTCGGCGCACGGGCTCGGGCAGGCGCGTCGGTGGGACCGTCGTCAAGGCGAGCGCGCCGGCCAGACATCCCGGCACCGTCCACTCCCCGGGTACCGAGGCCCGCAGCACCCCGCCCACCCCCGCGACCAGGCACAGACCGCCGGCCAGGGCCGAGCCGATGGCGATCTCCCGCTCCGGGACGAACCGGGCCGCGACCAGGGCGATCGTCGCGGCGAGGGCCAGCAGGGCCGCCGCCCGTGCGGCGGAGCCCGGGCCCGAGGCGCTCCAGCAGAGCCACCCGGCGGCGAGAACACCCGAGGCACCCATGCCGCACGCGCCGACGACGGCGAGGATCCGCACCGACAGGCGTGTCGTCCGCAGTGCGACAGCGGTGTCGGCGGCGGCGGTCACCAGCAGCACGGCCGTCAGCGTGTGCGGGCCCGCGCCGGTGGCCAGCGCCCAGAGTAGCGGGGGGAGTTGCGCGGTCGCCGCGGCGAGAGGAGCGGGGAGCCGGAGCACGAGGCGGGCCCCTCCTCCCGCGGCGCCCTTGCGCGCCGCGGCCTCCCGGGCGGGCGACGCCAGCGCGCTCACCCCCACGCCGTATGCGACCCACGTCCCGGCCAGGACCGCCGACGCGGCGGCCGCGTACCGCAGACCGTCCGTGCCGGTGAGCAGGGCCTCGTGCAGCGCGTAGGCGTCGAGAACGGTCAGCGCCATCCCGAGGCCCGCCACCGCCTCGGCGGTCGAGCCGAGTCCGCGCCGCAGCAGTGTCACGGGCACGCCCAGCGCCGCCACCGTCACCGCGCCGAGCACCAGCGCCCGCCCGGCGATCCCCATCTGTCCCCAGCTGACCAGGGTGAAGGCGATCGCGGCGATCGTCAGCAGGATCCCGCCGAGGAGCAGCAGCACGTTCTGCACCTTCGGTGCCGGGGTCTCCGGCCGGCGGGCGGCGCTACCGGCACCGGCGGGCCACACCGAGGGTGTGGCCCCGCGGTCCCGGGCGGGCTGCCGGGCGGAAGCCGCACTCAGCGTGTGGACCAGCCACTCGCGGCGCCGCAGCAGGACGGCACGGCGGGCGTCGAGGTGCCACAGCTCGGCGTCGAGGAGTCGTAGCTCCTCGGCCGGGGGTGGAAGCGTCGTCATGCCTCGGAGTGTCTCCCCGTCACCCGCGTCGGACATGAGTGTGCGTACTCAGCTTCTCGCTGACGCGCCCCATGGGTACGCCCGGCCTTCCACGTCCCTCCAGCCGGAGTCGTTCCGCCGCACCCCGAGCCGCGCGGCGGCCCGATCACGCCTCAGGAGGTGTCGGCCGCGACGAGACCTGCCCGGGCGGGGGCGCGACGGTGCCCCTCCCGGACGACGTACCGCGTGAGGGCCCGAGCGACCCCTCCATGTGCCGAGCCGACACGTCTCTGCGGTGAAACCCCGCCACCGGACGGGTGAGCGTACGGGTGCGGCTCCGTCGCTCCGGCCGTCGGCACGGTAGGAACCGCGCGTGACCAGGAACCTGTCGCGGAGTGTGTTCACGCTCCTCCTCGCGCTCATGCCCCTCCTTCCCAGCCCCGCGTCCGCATCGGCGGTCGGCGGCCGACAGCAGGCCGCCGGCCCCCACCCGATCGTCTTCGTCCACGGGTGGAACTCCGACGGCTCCACCTGGCGGACCATGGCCGACCGCTTCCGCGCGGACGGCTGGCCGGCCGGCCGCCTCCACCCGTGGACCTACGACGCCACACAGTCCAACACCACCACCGCCGGACAACTGGCCGACGAGATCGCGCGCGTCCTGCGCACCACGGGCGCCACCAAGGTGGACGTGGTCACCCACTCCATGGGCGCCCTGTCCTCCCGCTACTACCTGAAGAACCTCGGCGGCGCTTCCCAGGTCGACGCGTGGGCCTCCCTGGCCGGACCCAACCACGGCACGGAAACCGCACGCTGGTGCGGCGGCGCCCCCTGCGTCGAGATGCGCCCGGGATCCGCCTTCCTCACCCGCCTCAACTCCGGTGACGAGACCCCCGGCTCCGCCCGCTACGCCACCTGGGGCTCCCCCTGCGACAGCGTCATCAACCCCGCGAGCAGCGTCGCCCTCAACGGAGCCGTCAACACCACCACCGCCTGCCTCGACCACAGCGGGCTGCGCACCGACCGCACGGTCTACGCCCAGGTCAAGGCGCACCTCCGGTAGCCCCGCGCCCTCCGGCAGGCCCGACCCCCAGGGCAGGGCCTGCCGCCCCTCCCTCGCCCCCGGCAGCCGCCTCCCGCCCCCGGTCACCCCCGGCGGTCGGTCGCAGCGGAGGGGGATGGCGAGCTGACGCCTACGGCCCGCCCGGCGGGGGGAGCGGCCCGTCGAGAACCACAGGTCACTGGGAGACCGTGGCGACGGTGCGGGTGAGGGTGCGCAGCAGCGCCTCGTGGGTGACGCGGGCCTGCGGGGTGTCGACGTGGATGCTGTTGACGTGGAGACCGTCCTCGGCCCGGTGGAACCAGTGGAGGATGCCGTTGCACCCGGACACCCACACGTGCATGCGGGCCCGCTGCCCGGCGTGGTGCGCGGCGCCGGGCATGCGCCGGAAGTCGATGTAGGAGTAGAAGTTCACCGCGTGCGGCCAGTAGTGCAGCCTGGCGTACTCGGCCGGGGCCAGCAGGCGCCAGGCCTGTACGAAGTGCACCCCGGCCTGGGCGCGCATACGTGCGAAGGCGGTCCCGGCGGCGGTCAGGGTGTCGGCGAACCCCTCGACCCTCCCCACGGCGAACTCGATGGGGAGGGTGTTGACAAACCACCCCATGGACTGCTCGTAGACGCCCCTGCCGCGCTCGTTGACCGGTACGAGACCCCGGTACACCGCAGGTCCTCCCTCCTCCCGCACCGCGGTGGCCAGCGCGGCGAGCAGCCCCGTCGACAGCCGCCCACCGCGGGCCCTGCACGCCGCCTCGAACGCCTCGACGCCCTGCGCGTCCAGGAGCCGCTCGGTGGTGGTGACCGGCGCGTACAGGCGGTCGGGCACGGTGCCGAGATCGAGGGGGAAGCGGGGGAACAGGCCGCCGTTGCGCTCGGTGAAGTCCCGCCAGTACTCCAGTCGCGGGTCGTCGGCGTGCAGGTCCTGGTTCCCGCGGCGCTGGCTCCGGCTGAACTCCAGGTAACTGCCCGCCTCCACCGGCGTGAGGGCCCCGCCGGCCGTGAGCGCCCGGTAGGCACCGGTGATGTCGTCGAGGGCGATGGCCGTGGACAACCCGTCGGTGACCAGGTGGTCACACGAGAACCACACCGTGGCCGAGTCGTCCCGGACCACCGCGCCCATGGCGATCAGCGGCCAGGAGAGGGTCTCGACCTCCTGGAACGCCTGGTGCAGGTGGGCGCCGACCTGCGCCGACGTCTCCAGGTGGTCCGCCTCGACGTGCTTGAGGGCGACCTCGCCGGGGGAGAGGACCTCGCAGGACAGGTCCCCGTCGAGCGGCTCGTAGAACGCGCGGAGCACCTCGTGGCGGCGGATCAGATGCAGCAGGGCGTCTCCGATGGCGTCCAGGTCCACCGGCTCGGTGATCTCGAACGTCGCGGCGACATAGGAGCGGACCGGCTCGTTCACGTTCCGCGCGTGCTGGGCGACGGTGAAGTGCTTCGCCTGGTTGTAGCCCGCCATCCGCCGCACGGCCGGCGACCCCTCACCGGACACCGGCACCAGATGCCACCGGTGCGCCTTCCCGGGCCGGATCTCCGTGTCCTCGACCGAGACCTGCAGCATGCCGTCCTCCCGCCATCCACCACCGAACGCCCCCTGTCAACGCCGCCGCACGGTGAACGGAAACGGGTGCGCTGCGAGGCGCTCCGCGCCGACGCCGGGGAGACGGCGCCGTCCGGCGGGGCGGTGGAGGCGTTCGCCCTCGTAGCGGACAGCCGGGGCGTCCCTCAGCCGTAGGACCGTGTCGCGCGCCCGGTCCGGCACCCGGGTGGGTTCGTGGCGACCCGGCGCGCAGCGGACGCGCTCGATGCGCAGGCCGGGTGGAAGGCGCCGTCGCGCGGGGGCTGCCCGCACGACGGGGCCACCGGCTTCCTCCCACTGCACCAGCACCGACGTCGACGGCCCGAAGACACGGGCTCGCGGCGCCGACGGACGTGGCGCAGGCCGGTAGCAGCGCGGCATGGTCACCGTTAGGGTGACCGCGTGGAAGAGGACGAACGGCTGTCGCACCGCTCGTCGTTCGGCACGGCGGCGGCCGCCTACGCCGAACACCGCCCGGACTACGCGCGGACCGCGGTGCGCTGGGCGCTCGAACCGGCGCCCGGCCCGCGGGTGCTCGACCTCGGCGCCGGAACCGGCAAGCTGACCGCCACGCTGATCGCGCTGGGTGCCGACGTCACCGCGGTCGAGCCCGACCCGGCGATGCTCACCGAGCTGCGCCGCGCACTGCCCGCTGCCCGCGCCCTGCCGGGCAGCGCCGAGGCGATACCGCTGCCGGACGCATCGGTCGATGCCGTGCTGGCCGGCAACGCCCTGCACTGGTTCGACATGGCCGTCGCAGGACCCGAGATCGCCCGGGTTCTCGCACCCGGCGGCATCCTGGCCGGCCTGTGGAACGTCATGGACGACCGGATCGACTGGGTTGCCGGACTCGCGCGGGTCGGCGGCTGCGCGGCCATCGGCCCGCGTGACACGCCCACCGGCTGGCGCGCCGAGACGGCGGACGCACACCTTCCCGAGACCGGCGTGGCCGCGCGCTTCGGCTCGCCGGAGCGCGCCGAGTTCCCGCACGGGCAGCGCCGCACCGCCGACTCCCTCGTCGCGACCATCGCGACGCGCGCCGGGATGCTGGTCATGCCGGAACGGGAACGCGAGGCCACGCTCGGCCGGATCCGCGCGTACCTCGCGAGCCGACCGGAGACCGCCGACGGCGAGTTCACCCTCCCGATGCTGACCGCCGTACTGCGCGTGCGGCGACTGTGAGAGCCGTTCGACTCACCGCGGCCGCCCCGCCGCCTCACCGCGCTTCCGTCTCGGCGGCCCTCGCGCCGCCGGAGGTGCCTTCTGTTCACCCGACCAGCTTTCGCGGAGACGGCGTGCACTGGAAGACCGGCCCCCCTGAACTACGCCAACGGCCGTCCTTTCGCCTGGGTCGACGACGAACAGCGAGCTGGACCAGGCGTACGTGACTCCCCACCATCGCGGGGCCGGGCTTCTGCCCCACGTCGACCCGCGCGTCGGTCTGCACGAGGACGACTTCCGCGCGCTCGCTGACTTCGCTCGGTCCATCAGCACTTCACCAGCCAACGGCTGAGCACGCGCCAGGCCCTTCGGGCAGCCCCGCCCGAACCCGCGATCACCACGGGACAGGCCTTGGGCGCCGGGTTCCGGCGACGTCGCCGAGCGGTCAGCCGCCGTGGAGGCCCCACTCGTCGAGACCGCTGTAGACGTGGGCCTCCAGGCAGCGCGGAGCGTCAAGTCCGTCGGCCTCGCCACGGTAGGGGGCGACGAGCGAGTCCTTGCCCCGCCACCAGGTGTCGGTCAGGCGTTGCACTTCGGGTACCGGCTCGTACCCGCCGAGGTCCAGCGACTCGGCTGCCTTGCCCCTGATCCCGGTGACGGCGGTGGCCCAGCGTCCGGCATGGGCGGCGAGCGCCAAGGATTCCACCCAGCCGTCCGTGCTGGCGTGCAGGGGTGTCCAGCGGTGGGCATCGATCCCGAATGCGCCGTCGGGGCCCATGGCGAAGCGGTAGGCCATGGACACCCGGCGGGCCCCGGCCGGGAACCACCAGCCCTCCGCGGCCGAGCCCTCGGGACGGTCCGCGTCCAGAGTGCGCGGACCCCCCTCGTGGAACGTACGTGGCCGGCGGCAGGGCGAGGCCGCCCCAGCGGTCCTGGAATTCCGCGGCTCGATCCATCTCCGCAGCGGGGATCCCGTGTCCGATCCTGCGTCACGGCGCCGCCGGACGTCGCGGCACCTGCCGGGCGCGGCTCGACCGAGGCGCGGACGGTGCCGACGTGGCCCGGAAGCTGGAGTGCGACCAGGGAGGTCCGTGGCTCCAGCACGCACGGTGTCATGACAGCGTCCGCCCCTCACCCACGGCGTCGGTCGGCTTGCTCGGCGCCGCCTCCGCCGGGGTGTGCTGCGTGGGCAGCGAAGGGTCGAGGAACTGGCGGGCCTGCAGTTCGTACATCTCCCGGAACACACCGACGCCGGTGCTCGGGTCCATGAGGTCGGTGAAGGTGCCGTGCTCGACGACCCGGCCCTCGTCCAGGACGTAGATGAGGTCCGCGGCCCGGACGCTGTGGAGGCGGTGGGTGATCAGGATCGTGGTCTGACCGGAACCGGCCAGCTGGTGGATCTGGTCGAAGACCCGCTGCTCGGCGGCGGGATCGAGCGCGCTGGTGGGCTCGTCCACGATCAGGACGGCACCGTCGCGGCGCCGGGCGCGAGCAAGGCCGAGCTTCTGCCACTGGCCGCCGGAGATCTCCTGGCCGCCCTTGTACCCCCGGGTGAGCAGGCTGTCCAGGCCCCGGGGGAGGCCCTCCACGACCTCGTCGGCGCCCGCGTAGGCCGCCGCCGCCTCGATGCTCCGGTCGTCCATCGCGGCGCTGCTGCGGCCGATGCCGATGTTCACCCGGGCGGTGAAGGGCCAGCGGAAGAAGTCCTGCGCGACCATCGCGACGCGCTCGAAGACCTGTGCCCGGTCGGCCTCCGCGGTGCTCACCCCGCCCCACAGCACCCGGCCGGAGTCCGGGAGCCGGGCCCCGCTCAGCAGCCGCACCACGGTCGACTTGCCCGAGCCGTTCCTCCCGACCAGGGCCACCGTCCTGCCCCGGGGGATGGCCAGGTCGACCTCGAACAGGGACGGCTTGTCGGCACCCGGGTAGGTGAAGGTCACCTTCTCGAACCTGATCTCCTCCGCGTCCGCAGGCACGTCCAGCCCGCCGGTGGGGATGGCGCGCCGGGCGGCTTCCTCGCACAGCTTCTCCAGGTCCGCGACGAACAGGGCTTCCTCCTGGACGTCGGTGACGCGCAGGACGAGGTCGGTGATGCTCGCCGCCCCGGTACGGATCGCCAGTACCGCCGTGCCGGCGACGGCGAGGCCCATCTGCCCGTGCCACAACAGCAGCCCGAGGGCGCCGTAGGTGGCGACGGTCGCGGCGCCGCGCGCAGAGTCCGCGATCACATTGGTGCGGGCGCCGGTCCACGCGAGCCTGGTCTGCTCCCGCTCGCTGGTCTCGGCCATCTGCCGGAAGTGCCGCAGCAGGAACGGTGCCGCGTCGTGGACGCGGATCTCCGCCGCGGCCTGCTGGTTGATCAGGAGCTGGCTGATCAGCTTGGCCGCCCGTACGTGCTGGACGAAGCGGTGCCAGCTGATGTACCGGTGCCGGGCCATGGTCAGCGAACCCCACGCGCTCGGCAGGGCCATGAGCGCCAGGAGCGGCAGCAGGACCGGGTGCAGGACGGTGAGCACGCCGGCCGCGGCGATCAACGAGATGGCGGAGGTGACCACGGCGATGCAGTAGCCGACCATCCGTCGGGCCGAGTCCGCGCCCCACTGGGCGGAGTCCATGAGCTTGTGGAAGGCGTCGTCCTCGATCGCCTCCAGCTCCACCCGCGCCACCAGGCCGAGGTACCGCTCGGTCGCCACACGCTGTGCCTTCGGTTCGAGGATGCCCGTGGCGGCGGCCGAGGCCGACCCGCACGCCGATCCGACGACCGCGAGGACCGCGACCAGCAGGAGGGACGGCAGCGCCGCACGCAACCGGCTCGTGATGTCCCCGGAGGCGAGGAGCTCGACGAGGAGGGCGTTGACCGCGATCAGGGACACGGCCTGTGTGATGCCGCGGACGACCTCGCTCACGGCGACCGCCGTGAACGCCCGCGGGTCGGCCTCGCGTGCCAGCCGGACAGCCACCGCCACCTGCTTCGGCAACGAACCGGCCATCGAGCGCAATCCCAGCTTCAGCCAGGCACCGTCGTGGGCGCCCCACCCGTGGTCGTAGGTGAGCTCACCCCCGAACAGCAGCTGCTCGGATGCCGACGGACCTTCCGCGGCGGCCGCCAGCGGATCACTCGCGCCGCTCGTCATGCCCCCCACCTCCTGTCCGGAAGCACTGCGGCGAGGGTGCCGACGACGCTCCGGGGCCTCGCCGTGGCCGCCGCGGGCCGGGCGGGCACAGGCTGAGGAGCGGCAGGAAGAGGAGCCTGCAGAGGGGGTGGTGGGTACATGGTGGCCTCCGGAAGGGGGGCGGGCGGTGAGCGGTTGCCCAGCTCAACGACGCTGCTCCGCGTGTCGAACACACGTCTTTCGGTCGTGGCGGACACCCCGTTGCAAGGCGAATGCGCGTTCGTGCCGGATACACCGACCCTTGCCGGACCGGGTCGGGGCTCAGACGGAGAGTGGCCGAAACGCCGACGATCGGCGCAGGACGGGGCGCGCATGACCGCCCCGTGGTTCGCAGCGGCGACCACCTGCGCGGGGCCCTTGCTCCTCTGGGGTCGGAGGGGAAGCGGTCGGGTGGCCAGGGCTCAACCGCGCCGTGCTGCGGGACAAGGGCGACGAGCGCCTTCTCCCGTACGGCATGAATGCCTGCATGCGGGCTGAAGCGGTGGTCCGTTGGCCGGTCGCGGCGCGACTTGGCGGCACACGGGCGGATGGGTGGCACTGCGCGTCCTGCCGGGGCCCCGCCGACTGCGCTGGCCGCCGGGGCGCGCGGAGGGGCACCTGTCCCGCCTCCGGCAGCCGCCGTGCGGCGATCCGCCGGGGAGCGCCGGACGGTGTGCGGCGGTGCTGGGGAAGACTCCTTCCGTGCCGATGAGAGGAGGTGCACGGTGGACGCACGGGATGTGCTCGACTCCGCCGCCGGCGGATGGTGGTACCCGGTCGTGGTCATCGCGCTGGTGATCGCCGGCGCTGTGTGGAAGGCGGTGTTCCGCTTCGACCCCGATCGGCCGGGAGAGACCGTTCTTCCGCCGTGGCTGCTCACCAGCGGCGCCGTCATGGCCGCGCTGCCCTTCGTCGTCAGGTATCTCGCGGACGGCGAGACGGGCGGGGGCACCTTCGGTCTGAGTGTGGTCGTGGTGCTGGCGGCGATGAGCCTCGCCACCACGCTCAGGCAGCAGGCTGCGGCGTCCCGTCGCCCGCCGCGGCCTTGAGGGGCCTCGACGTGCCCCCGTGCCCGCACGGTTGCGTCGGCACGGCCACCGGCGGGACGGTGACGTTCGGTTGCGACGGCGCCTCGACCGCCCTCGGTACGGTGGCCCTCCGCCTTCGCCCCCCGACGGCGCGGCCGTGGGCCACGGCGGCTTCCGCTGCCGGATGACGGGGGCCGGGCGGCCCGGGGTCGGTGGGTGTCTCGTCGGTCAGTCGGGCTCGTGGCTCGCGGCGCCTGGCCGCGGCCGCAGGGTTGACCGATCGTGTCCTGTCGGGCAGGGCCCGGCTCCGGCAGGGTGGGAGCGTCCGCGAAGCGATCGACGGGAGCCGGTCACGGCATGACGCACGCGGCACGGCATGGCGTCCGCGCGACGGCATGGCGCCCGCGGCACGGCATCCCTGGTCATCCTGCGTCACGAGGGAAGAGGCGATCATGGGGGAGCTGGACGGCAAGACCGCGCTGGTGACGGGCGGTTCGCGTGGGATCGGGCGCGCGGTGGCCCTGCGGCTCGCCGCCGGGGGAGCGCTGGTCGCGGTCCACTACGGCGGCAACGAAGAGGCTGCCGCGCGGACCGTGGCGCGGATCGTCGAAGCCGGCGGCCGGGCGTTCGCGGTGCAGGCCCGGTTCGGCGAGAGCGGCGCGGTGGACCGGCTGTTCGCGCAGCTCACCGCCGAACTGGCCGACCACGGCGCGGACGGCCTGGACATCCTGGTCAACAACGCCGGCATCCACTCGGCCGGTTCGATCGCACACCTCACCGAGCAGGAGTTCGCGCGGCTGCTGGCGGTCAACGTGAGCACGCCGGTCTTCGTCATCCAACGGGCACTGCCGATGCTGCGTGACGGCGGACGGATCGTCAACATGGGTTCGGCGGCCACCCGGATCGCGGAACCCGGCCAGATCGGGTACACCGTCACCAAGGCGGCGCTGGCGGCTCTCGGACCGTCGCTCGCCAACGAGCTGGGCCGGCGCGGGATCACCGTCAACACGGTCGAACCCGGGGTGGTGCTGACCGACATGATCGCCCCCTACGCCGCGGTGCCCGAGGCGGTGGCCGGGCTCGAGTCGATCACCGCGCTCGGACGGATCGGCGAGCCGGAGGACGTCGCCGACGTGGTGGGCTTCCTGGCGGGCCCGCAGGGGCGCTGGGTGACCGGCCAGACCATCGACGTCTCCGGCGGTACCTACCTCGGACCGATCACGGCCGGGTGATCAGCCCGGGGTACGTACGGGCCGACGTACGCACGGGGGTGTCGCCGTCGGCCGCGCCCCTCGGTGAAGCCCGGCGTGCACCCTCCCGCACCGGCCGTCCACCGTCCGCGGGAGCACGCTTCAGGAGCGGCGGGCCATCAGGTGGGTGTCGAGGAAGCCGCGTTCGGAGGCCGGGTCGTGGAGCAACCGGGCGAACGTGACGAGCCCGGCCCCGGCGAGCAGCTCGGCGAACCGGTCCGCCGGCCAGCTGTAGGCGGGCGCCACCTTGTGGTCGAAGCGGACCGGATCCGGTCCTCCGGTCCCGAAGAACGAGACCAGGAGCAGGCCGCCCGGTGCCAGGACACGCGCCTGCTCGGCGAGCAGCGCGGGCAGTTCCCCGGGCGGGGTGTGGATCATCGAGTAGTGGGCCAGCACACCGCCGAGCGCGCCGTCCTCGACCGGCAGGGCCTCCATCCGCGCCTCGTCGAACCGCAGCGCCGGATGGGCCCGCCGGGCGTGGTCCACCATGCCGGGGGAGAGGTCGAGCCCGAAGGCGTCCAGCCCCAGGTCGTGCAGCATGGCCGTCAGGTGGCCGGGACCGCACCCGACGTCGGCCGCCCGCGGGTTCCCCGTCCCGCGCACCAACTCCGCGAAGGTGCCGATCATGGCCCGCGCGAAGGGCTGCGTCTCCAGCCGATCAGCGAACATCGACGCGTACAGCTCGACGATCCCGTCGTAGGCGGCCCTGGTCTCGTCCTGGTGTCCCACCACGGGTAGAAGCTAACACCCGCGTCCTTTCGCGGCCGCCCCGGCCCCGTGCCGTGCGTCACCCGGCCACGTAGGAAGCCCTCTCGGCCGTCGTCACCACCCTCCGGCCGTCGGCCGGGCCGAGCAGCCCCGCCGTCACCCAGGCGCCGACCGTCGTCCGCACGTGCCCCACCAGGGCCGACTTGGTCGCGAAGGGAGCGGCGGCCCAGATCTCGTCGACGAGTGTGGTGCCGTCGGCCTTGGCCGGGTTGGCGACGCCGGACTCGCTGCCCCCGAAGGCGATCCGCGGCTCGACGCGCCGGAAGTAGGCGTGGGACGGGTCCTCCGTCCCCTCGAAGAAGGGCGCGAACTCGACGCCGTCGAGAATGTGGTGGAGCGGCTTGCCGTCCACGGGTGTGAAGCTGGGTGCCAGGTCGGAGAGCGCCGTGTTGCGGTGGAGCGCGAGACGGAGGAAGTCCGTCCTGGAGTCGCGGGCCACCAGGTTGACCGGGCCGTGGAACAGGGTCTGGACGGTCGGGTCGTCCGGTGCCTTCTCCACGCGCAGCGAGAAGGGGACGGACACCCGCACGGTGTCGCCGTCGCGCCAGGCGCGGGAGACCGTGAAGTAGCTACCGGGAACGGGTGTCCCCTTCGCCGCCCTGCCGTTGACGGTCACGCGGAACCCGCTCCGGGCCCAGGCGGGCACCCGCAGCAGCAGGTCGAACGTGGCGGGCCGGCGGCCCCGTACGGTGATCGTGGAACCCTGTTCCCTCGGGTAGTCCGTCGTCTGGGTGACGGTGACGCCCTTCTCCGCCCAGGTGAGTGTCGTCGGGCTGTAGAGGTTGACGTACAGCGCGCCGCCGTCGGGCCGTGCGAAGTACACCGAGTCCTGGTACTTGGTGTGGCTCTCCATTCCGGTGCCCTCGCAGCACGTCGTCCCTGCCTTGGGCGTGTAGTCGCGCACGTGCCCGGGCCGCAGTCCGACGAAGTAGGTGACGAGCGGCTTCTCCGCGTCCGGCCGGTCCTGCTTGGAGCCGAGGACCTGGTTGAGCAGGGCCCGCTCGTAGTAGTCCATGTACGCCGGGTCCTGCTCGTGGAGGAACAGCGACCGGCTCAGTTTGAGCATGTTGTACGCACAGCAGGTCTCGGCGTTGGTGTCGCCGAGCGTCGCGGCGATGAGCCCGCGGCCCTTCCAGAACTCCGCGGTGCTCGTTCCGCCGATGCCGTACGTCCGCGTCGGGACGACCATGCCCCAGAAGTTCTTCGCCGCGGCCAGGTACCGCTCCTCGCCGGTCTCGTCGTACAGCCGGACCGCCCCGGTGAGGACGGGGATGTGCTGGTTGGCGTGCAGGCCGTCCAGGACGTCCTCGTCCGCCGCGCAGGCGTCGATGAGCCGGTCGAGGTCGAACATCCGGGCCAGCGCCAGGTGCCGGGGCTCGCCGGTGACCGCGTACAGATCGCAGATCGCCTCGACGATGCCGCCGAACTCCCCGCTGGAGAAGATGTTCCACATGCGCTGCCGGGTGGCGGCGGGCAGCCTGGACAGCCGCGAGTACATCCAGTCGCACAGGCCGTCCGCGAGGTCGAGCGCCCGGGCGTCCCCCGTGTGGAGGTGCGCGTCGAGCAGCCCGCGCAGGATCTTGTGGGCGGTGTAGTACGGCGCCCACACCACGGTGTAGTCACCGGCGGTCATGGACTCCAGGGTGATGAACTGGGTCTCCGGGTACGCCGCGAGGAAACCGGGATGGCTGGGCCCTCCCCAGGTGCGGCGCAGGGTGGCGTGCCGGCCGTGGCCCGACGCGTCCGCGAAGGTGGAACCGCTCGTCTCGTCGAAGCGGTACGAGGCCAGGTCGCCGGTGCCCGCGGAGGACCGGTCGGCCGGTACGTCCCGCAGTTCGGCGACCTCGGCGGCCGACAGGGCCCGTGACCAGATGTCGACCTGGTCGAACGCGCCGGCGAACACGGGGTCGGCGGGGTGGTGCGACCGGCCGAGCCAGTGGTGGGCGAGGGTGCCGAGCGCCGTCGGGTCGAGGGTCATCGCGGTGTTCCGGCCGACGGCGGCGCCGTCGACGTAGAGCGTCGCGGTGCTGCCGGTGAGCGTGACCGCGAGGTGGCTCCACCGGTCCAGCGGCAGCGGCGCGGTGCCGTCGACGCCCTGCTCGCCCGCGGGGCCGCTGGTGGTGAGGGCGAAGCGGGGGCGGCCGTTCGCGTTGCGGACGGCCAGGTAGAGGTAGCGGGTGGTGTCGTTGCCGAACTCGAAGACGCGGGCCCAGTCGGCGTCGTGCGTGGGCTTCACCCACGCGGAGAGGGTCAGGGACGGGGAGGCCCCGAGGAGACCGCCGGGCAGCTCGACGTACTGGTGGGAGCCCCGGACGTTCTCGGCTGCCGTACCGAACCTGCCCGGGACGCTCAGCACGGCCGGGTCGTGGCGCAGTGCCTCGCGGACCTCGGCCAGGGCTCCGACCATGGTGCGGATCCGGTCGGCGTAGACCGCCTCGCCGGTGCCGGCGTACGCCTGCGAGAGCATGGTGAGGAAGTGGCCCGTGTAGTGGCCGCGGAGGTTTCCGTTCGCCTCGCCGTCGAGACCTTCCCACCCGCCGGGAGCGACCGCACCGCGGGTGGAGAGCCCGGCGTTGGCGCGGAAGACCTGCAGCAGCCGGTCGACGTCGTACCCACGGCCGTGGTCGAGGATCAGATCGCGCTTGGCCGCGAGGACACCGCTTCCGTTCAGCGTCACGTTCGTGAGGGGGAAGGGCCTGACCGTCCACGCGGACGGAGCGGGCAGCGCGGCACCGGCGCCACCGCCGCCGGTGCCGAACGAGGGGCGGGGGCCCGTGCCGGACGCGGCGGACGCCGGACTCCCGGGCAGGGACGGCACGAGTGGTGCGGCCGCGGCGAGCGTGGCGCTCCGGAGGAAACCGCGTCTGTCGAGGGGCGGAGTCATGAGCTCCCCCTTCTGTTCGGCAGATCGAACGTCGTCTGGCGTGTCGATCGGACCGTAGGGGCAGGACGCGGGTGCGTCAACATCCCTGCCGGGACTGCCGGTTCGGGTGCGGCTGTCGCGGCGGCTTCGTGAACCCAGGGGGCCGGTTGCCCGAACAGGCTCATCCGGTCGCCGGTGTGGGGTGCCGGCGGGGGTGTCGCGGGCGCGCCGTGTTCGTAAGCGCCGCGACGCATCCGGACGCCCCCCCGCTCCCCGTCGGCAGCGCCGTGGACGGGAGCGTTGTCCGGGGGTCGGGCGCGGCACGACAGGAACGTCACCTCCGTCACGGGAGGGCTGTGCGAAGCGTTGACGTGCAAGCGCTTTCCTCCTACCGTCCGTTCGAACTGGCGTCCTCTATTCGACATGTCGAACGGATGTCGCTGTTCATCCCCACGAGAAGGAGAAGCGCGTGAGCCGCACTCTGCGCAGATCTTCGTTCTTCGCCCTGCCCGCCGCCGTCATGCTGGCCCTGGTGCCGTCGAGCGCGTCCGCCTACCCCGGTCCCGGGCGGGTCACCGGTGACGTCGTCGTCCACGACCCGACCATGTTCCGCGCGCCCGACGGGCGCTACCTGCTCCACTCCACCCACGGCTACCTGGAGTTCCGCACCTCCACCGACCGCGTCGCCTTCAGCCGCAACGGCAGCGCCTTCACCTCGCCGCCCGGTTGGTGGTCGCGCTACTCGACCGCGAACGATCCGTGGGCTCCCGACCTCTCCCATCACGGCGGCCGGTACCTGATGTACTACTCCGTCTCCAGCTTCCGCTCGAACGTCTCGGCCATCGGCCTCGCCACCTCCACGACCGGCCTGCCGGGCAGTTGGAAGGACCAGGGCATCGTCCACTCCTCGACGGCCGCCAGCGACTACAACGCCATCGACCCCGACCTGTTCGTCGACGACGACGGCAAGTGGTGGTTGGCGTTCGGCTCCCACTGGAGCGGGATCAAGATGATCCGCCTCGACCCGGGGACCGGCAAGCAGTACGCGGGGGACACCACCCGCCACTCGATCGCCTCGCGCTCCGCCGCGCCGAGGGCGGTGGAGGGTCCGACCGTGGTCAAGCGGAACGGGTACTACTACCTCTTCGCCTCGTACGACACCTGCTGCAGCGGTACCACCTCCACGTACAAGATCAAGGTCGGCCGGGCCACCAAGCCCACCGGGCCCTACTACGACCGCAACGGCGTCGCGATGACCAACGACGGCGGCACCGTGGTCATGGCGTCACAGGGTTCCGTGATCGGCCCGGGCGGGCAGGACGTCATGCCCGACGTCGACGGGGACGTGCTCGTCTATCACTACTACGACGGCAGGGACAACGGTGCCCCCAAGCTCGGCCTCAACCTGCTGAACTGGAGCGGCGGCTGGCCCACCGCCTACTGAGCGGGCTCGGCGGCGAGGGGGTGACGACCGGGGCGCGCCGACCCGTGCGCCCCGGACCGGCGGACCCACGTCGCCGGTTCGCGTGCAACCGTCCGCGTCGCGACGCGACGCGGGGAGAGCGGGCCGGTCCGCACGCCCCCGCCGCCCGGTGTCCCGCTGCGCCGCGCCCGGCAGGACGGGACCTGTCGGTTCCCCGCGGCGCCCCGCCGGTGCGCGGCACGCCGCGCACCGGCGGGGCGCCCGGCGTGGTGCTCAGGCCGCGGCCTTCTCGCGCGTGGCGGCGCCTCGGGCGCGGAAGGTGGCGCCGGCCTCTCCCAGGAGGCGGTGCACGGCTCCGTAGGAGCGGCCGGTCTCCTCGGCCAGTTCGCGGATGGAGGCACCCGCGTCGTACTTCTCCTTCAGGTCGGCGGCGACCTCGTCACGGTCGGGGCCGGCCGGCAGCCGACGGGCAGGGCTCTTCCTCGTCATGGTGTGTCTCCCCTTTCCGGAAAGGACCATCGGGCAACGCTGCAGGGCGGCCTACCCCGGCTCACGGGGTGCACACCGGTAAGCGGACGGCCGCACTCCGGTGTGCCGGGTCCCGGTGGGCCGGACGGTGTGCCGCAGTTCACATACTGAGCAGTTGGTAATGTCTCTTGGCTGGTGAGAGCGTGGCGGCGTGGGCTCCGCGGAGCACCCGCGGGGCATGCCGGGAAGTGAGGAGCGACTGTGCGGGCGATACACGTCACCGAATTCGGCGGGCCGGAAGTGCTGCGGCTGGTGGAGGTCCCCGACCCCCTTCCGGAGCCCGGCCGTCTGCTGATCGACGTCTCGGCGGCCGGCGTCAACTACGCGGACACGCACGCGGTCGAGGACTCGTACCTGTCCCGTTCCACCCTCCCCATGATCCCGGGCGGAGAGGTGGTCGGCCGCACCGAGGACGGCAGGAGGGTCGTCGCCCTCGCGGACGGCAACGGCGGTTACGCCGAGAAGGCGGTGGTCCGGGAGGACCTGGCCATCGACGTTCCCGGGTCGGTGAGCGACGCGCAGGCCCTGGCCCTGATCGTGCAGGGCCTCACCGCCTGGCACCTGCTCCGTACGAGCGGGCGCATCGCCCCGGGCGAGTCGGTCGTCGTGCACGCCGCCGCCGGGGGCACCGGCTCACTCGCCGTCCAGCTCGCGAAGGCGTTCGGGGCCGGACGGGTCATCGCCACCGCCTCCACCCAGGAGAAGCGCGACCTCGCCCTCGCCCTGGGCGCGGACGTCGCGGTCGACGCCGACGCGGAGGGCCTGAAGGACCGGCTGGTGGAGGCCAACGAGGGCCGGAAGGTCGACGTCGTCCTGGAGATGACCGGCGGCCGGGTCTTCGAGGAGTCCCTCGCCGCCCTCGCGCCGTTCGGCCGGCTCGTCACCTACGGCCTGGCCGGCCGGCAGGCCCCGGAGCCCGTCCACGCCGCCCAGCTGATGGGCCGCTCCCGTGCGGTCGTCGGCTTCTGGCTGATGCACGCGATCGGCCGCCCCGGCATGTTCCGCGAGCCGTTGTCCGAGCTGCTGGAGATGGTCGCGGACGGACGTCTCACGCCCCAGGTCGGTGGCGTCTACCCACTCGCGGAGGCGGCCCGCGCCCACGAAGACCTCCGCGCCCGCAGGACGGTCGGCAAACTGGTGCTCGACACCTCCCGCTGAACCTGTCCTTCCGGCCGCCCGGGGCCGTACGCCGACTCGCCCACCGGGGCCCGTCACCCGGCCTCCGCGCCGTCCACCCGGCCGACCGCCGGGGTGTGAGGGATGCGGAGGCCGGCCGCCCCACGCCGTCCGGGTCCGGGTGAGGCGGGGTCGGTTGCCGGACGATCAGCGCCTGTCCGTACGGTGCCTCCATGGAAGATCAGCGTCAGCGTGATGAGGCCGGTGTGCGGCTGGGCCGCGAGGAGGCCGCCGCAACCGATTCCGGCATGGTCGAGCGGGCCGCACCGGAGACGGCCGTCTTTGCGTGCGCCGCCTGTGGCGCTGCGCTGACGGGGCCGCTGAAGCGTCTGTCGGCCGTGCCCGAGGCGCCCTGCCACGCCTGGTGGGAGACGGAGGAGAGGGGGCCGTCGCCGGCCACCGTGCCGTCGGGCTGCTACGCGATCGAGACGGAACCGTACGGCCCGCCTCTCGCCGTTGCCGAGGCGCCCGGCCCGGTGATGCCGCGCCGGGGGACCCTCCACGACACCGACGGGCGGCCACTGGTCTCCCAGGGGCCGCGAGGCAACATCGTCATCAACCCGGATGACTCCCGCGGGCTGACGACACGGCACGCCTCCGCCGCGTGCTGCGGGGCGACTCCCGACGGGGGACTGAACCAGGTCTGCGCCTGCGGAACGCTGGTCGCGACCCTCTGCTCCGACTGCTGCCTGCCGTACGAGCTGCACCTCTCACCCGACCACGTCCGGGCCCTGCCGTACCGCTCACCCGCATCCGATCCGGCCTGGCGCGCGGGAGCGGCGTCACTTCCCGAGGCCGGCGCGGGCGTGCCCCCGGGCGCCGGACGCGCCGCCTGGAGGGGGTGACCCTCCGTCACCTGCCCCTTCGACCTCCCCCGGCAGCCCGCCGCGACACCGCCCCGCGGCCTCGACGGCGACGGTCCCCTCACAGTCACCCGTGCACCGGTACCTGACGGCCGCTCCGGCCGGGCGGCCCTTGACCTGAACCTTGCTTGAGGAAGCAGAGTCGTGTCATCGAACGGCGAGACGAGGAGATCTCCGATGACACAGCCCAGGATCCTGGTGACCGGCGCGACGGGACGGGTCGGCGGCGCGGTGGTGACCCGACTGCACGCGGCGGGCGTGCCCGTGCGGGCGCTGGTGCGAGGAGAGGCGGACTTCCCGGTGGGCGTGCAGGCGGTACGCGGCGACCTCGGTGATCCCCCGTCGCTGGACACGGCTCTGGAGGGCGTCGACTCGGTCTTCCTGGTGTGGCCGTTCCTGAGTGCCGAGGGTGCGTCGGACGTGATCGACGCGATCGGGAAGCGCGCCCGACGGGTGGTGTACCTGTCCTCCGCCGGGGTCGGGAGCGAGGAGGGGGAGCCGGGCGAAGCGATCACCATGTTCCACACGGAGCTGGAGCGGCTGGTCGAGGCATCGGGCCTGGAGTGGACGGTGCTGCGGCCCACCGGGTTCGCGAGCAACACGCTGGGCTGGGCGCAGGAGGTCCGTACGACCGGCGTGGTGCGGGCGCCGCTGGCGGGGTTGGCCCGCCCGCTGATCCACGAGTCGGACATCGCCGCGGTCGCCGCCCAGGCGCTGACGACCGACGCCCTGCTCGATGCCCGCCCCCTGCTCACCGGTCGCGAACTGATCACCCAGGAACGGCAGGCGGAGCTGATCGGCGAGGCGATCGGGCGGCCCGTGCGGTTCGAGGAGGTCACACTGGACGAGGCCGTCGAGCAGATGAAGGCCGCGGGCTACCCGGCGGAGCTGGTGGAGGCCGTGCTGCCGGCCCAGGCGCAGATGCTCCACAAGCCGGAGCCGGTCAACGACGAGGTGGAGCGCATCACGGGCATCCCCGCCCGGTCCTTCCGGGAGTGGGCGGTGGACCACGCGGCGGACTTCCGCTGAGAGGGAGGACGTCCCCGCGCGGTGACGGACGAGGCCGTCTCCCGGCCGGGCGCGCCGCCACTCGGGCGTCTCGCGAGGCGGCACCGCCGCCGCCGCCGCGCCGGCCGTGGCCGGCAGGCGCCCATCCGCCGGCCCGGGACCGGGCGCATGCCGGGCAGGGGGCGGAAGGCGGTCGGTCACGCGGTCGCGGTGTCGTCCGGGGGATCCTGGACGCGCTGGGAATGCCTCAGTGCCCAGCGGGCAGGAATGGGCTCGATGACAACGGGCGCGGGAGGCCAGACGTGAGGCGGAGACCTCTTCCGGGTCAGGACGGTCGGCATCCTGGAGGTGAGTGGTGCCCGGCGGCTCGACCGCGACCGACTCCTCTGCGGAGCGCCGGATGACCACGTTCGGTGTCGAGGAGGAGTACCTGCTGGTCGAGGCGGACAGCCTCTCCCCGGTGCCGCGCAACAGCCAGGTGCTGTCGGACGCCCGGGCGCTCCTGGGCAGCGGTCCGGGAGACCTGTCGCCCGAACTGTTGCGGGCGCAGATCGAGATCGGCACCCCGGTGTGCAGGGAACTCGACGAGGTGGCCGAGCACCTGGGGCGGATGCGCCGTCTGGTCGGCGAAGCGGCGGCGGCCGCCGGTTGCCGGGTGGCGGCGACCGGAGCGGGGCCGTGCCGCGGGCCGGACCCGGTCCTGGTGACGGAGGGGCCGCCGTACGACGAGCTGGCCGGTGACACGCCGCCACTGATCCACGAACACATGATCAACGGCATGCACGTCCACGTGGGCGTCGAGGACCGCGAGCTGGGCGTCGGGGTGCTCAACCGGTTGCGCCCGTGGCTGCCGGCGCTGACGGCCATGGCCGCCAACTCGCCGCTGTGGGACGGGCGGGACACCGGGTTCTCCAGTTGGCGCACCATCGCGTACGGGCGGTGGCCCGTCAGTGGTCCGCCGCCGGTGTTCTCCGACGCCCGGGACTACCGGGCGCGGACGGCGGGATTGATCGAGGCCGGGATGATCCGCGGCCGCGGTCAGCTGTACTGGCAGGCGAGGCTCTCCGACCGCTACCCGACCGTCGAGATCCGTGCCATGGACACACAGGTGGGCGCGGAGGAGGCGGTGATGTTCGCCGGCCTGGTCAGGGCGTTGGCGACGACCCTCGTGGGCCAGGTGCGACAGGGCTCGGCTCTCGTGCCGGTACCCCAGGAGCTGCTGTCGGCGGCCGTGTGGCACGGGGCACGCGACGGCATGGCGGGAACCCTGCTCGATCCGGTGCGTCTGCGGCCCGCACCGGCCGCGGACGTCGTCACGACACTTCTGGAGTACGTCGCTCCGGCGCTGAAGGATGCCGGGGACCTGGACCGGGTGGCCGGGGCGGTCACCCGGCTGCTCTCCGACGGGACGGGCGCCGCGAGGCAGCGGGCAGCCTGGGAGCAGGGCGGTCCTCCGGCGCTGGGCTCCCTGCTCACGGCCGGCACCCGCTTCTGACGGCCGGCACCCGCTCCCGACGGCCGGTACCCGCTTCCGGCCGCCGGGGCACGCCGGGCGCCGGATCGGCGCCCGCGCCGAGCGGGACCGATCCGCCGGGACCGGGGGGCTCTCACCAGTGGTTGCGGTGGTCCGCCGGGGGCAGGTCCACCACCCGCACCGACCCCGGCCAGAGGTCCGCTCCCGCGCCGTCGAGGGTCTCCAGCCGGGTCGTGGCCGAGCCTGCCGCCGTACGCAGCAGGTCCATCAGCCCCGTGCCCGTGAGTTCGTCCGGGGCACCGGTGGTCCGCGCCCGGCCGGACCCGGTCCAGTGGCAGGCCAGTCCGGTGATGAAGTAGGCGGGGCGCTCGTCCGCACGGCGCCACAGCACGGCCTCTCCCCGTTCTTCGAGCGTCGTCGTGCGCTCCATGTGCCGCACGGTGAAGTCCCCGAGCTCGAGGGGGCACAGCGTGACGGTCCTGATGCGGTACCCCGCGTCGCGCAGCAGGTTCACGGCCGTGGCGGGACTGGAGTAGCTGCCGATGGTCAGTCCCAGGTCGCAGCGGAGCGCGCGGGCGTGCGCGATGATCGCGGGTACCCACCGGAGGCCGTCGGGGCCCGCGGTGATGGACCGCTTGTCCTCGGCGTCCTCGGCCATCGGCACGTACGGGGGGTTGCTGGTCACGACCAGCGGCCGGGGCGGGGGCTGCGGCGCGGTGGCCAGTAGCCCCCGGGAGTCCGGCAGCGAGAAGTCGGCCCGGGCGAAGGTGACGCGGGCGCCGGGCCGCTCGACCGCGTGGTGCTTGTTCGCCCATGCGACGCTGTCGGCGCTCGCGTCGATGCCGTGGACGTGTCCGGCCCCGGAGCGGGACATCGCCGCGGCCGCCGCGCCGCTGCCCGACCCCAGGTCGAGGACTCCGCAGCCGGGCGTGACCAGGTCGTGTCCGACCCAGGCCCCGGTCTCGGTGTCGGCGGGTTCGAAGAAGATCCCGTCTGACGGGGGTGGAACGAGGTCGGCGTCGGTGAGGTGGGTGTAGCCGCTGACGCGCGTCAGGTCCGGCATGAGTGCCTTCCGAATGCGGTGGGTTTTCCTGGTGGGCGGGCGGGTGGCCGCTCAGGCGGTGCGGCCGATCGCCCATTCGAGAACGGCCATGGCGCTGGGGAGTTTCATGGCAGCCTGCGTCCAGGCCAGTGAACGGGGGCCGTCGAGGACGCTGCCGGACACTTCGTCGCCCCGGTGGGCCGGCAGGTCGTGCAGGAACGACGCCTGCGGGAAGCGGCGCATCAGCACGTCGTCGACGTGGAAGGGCCGGAACGTCTCGCGCCAGTCCGGGTCGGGTTTGCTGGTGCCGGTGGTCTGCCAGCGCGTGGTGTAGACGAAGTCGACGTCGGGCGGGGCCAGCGCCGGGTCGTCGACCTGCTCGACGACCGCCCCGACGGCGGCGGCCCGCTCCGCCGCGACCCTCAGTTCGCGCTCCGGCACTTCGTAGCCGCGGGGCGTGGCGCACCACAGGTGTGCGCCCGGCACCGTGGCCAGTCCGTGGGCCAGGGCCACGGCGGAGTTGTTGCCCTCTCCCACGTAGAGCACCTTGACGCCGCTGAGGTCACCGCGCGCGAGCATGACGGTCGCCAGGTCACAGAGTCCTTGGGTGGGGTGCTCCTGCGCGCTCATGGCGTTGACGACCGGGATGCCACCGTGGCGGGAGAGGTCCTTCATCTCCTCCACGGGGGCGGCCGTGCGGGCGGCGATCAGGTCGAGCATGGATCCCAGGACACGGCCCGTGTCGTGCACCGACTCCCCGGTGTTCAGCTGGAGGTCGTGCGGACCGTAGGCGATCGGTGTCCCGCCCAGGCGGATCGCGCCCACCGTGAAGGCCGTCCGTGTCCTGGTGGAGGTCTTGGTGAACAGCACCCCCACCGCACTGCCCTCCAGGGGCCGCTCGTGCGCACGCCGGTCGTGGAACAGTTCCACGGAGCGGGCCGTCAGGGACGCCACCTCCGCGTCCGTGAGCTCGGACAGGGAGAACAGCCCGCGCTCCGGGCGGGGGCGGGGCGGTGCGTGGTGGTCCTTCATGTGTGTTCACTCCCGTCGGGACGACTACTCAGAAGAGCGACAACCTCTGCCCCCGGCCCTCGGCCTCCGCGACCCGTCGCACCTGGGCCAGCAGGCCCACGTCGAGCACGGACATGCCGAAGGGGTTGCTGACCACATGGCCCGTCGAAGGCCGTACCGCCGGCACGGCACCCGCGAGGACCTGGCCCAGCGTGCCCTCCAGGGCCCGTCCCGCACCGGATGACGGGCTGGACGAGGGGGGCAGGACGGCCCCCTCGCCCATCAGGCGGCCCAGGACACGGCGTGGGTTCTCCGCCACGAGTGAGACATCGTCGACGTAGACGGCCTGCGCGGTGGAGAAGACATCGGGCAGGAGGTCGTCGAGGGAGACGTGCGCCACGAACGTGCCGGACGCCAGCCAGTGCGCCGGGACGTACCCCTTGTCGGTCGTCGTGGTCGTCAGCAGCACCGGCGCGGCGCGCACCGCCTCCTCGGTGTCCTCGTGCACCCGCACTCGTAGTCGCGGGTGGTGCTCGTGTGTCCACCCGGCCAGGTCCCGGGCCCGGGTGCGGTCCAGGTCGTGGAGGTGCACCTGGGTGACGCCGGGGAAGGCCGCCGCCAGGAGGTCCAGGTGTGCCCGCGCCAGGGTTCCGCATCCGATCACCGTCAGGGCGTCCCACTCCGCCGGCCCCAGGTGACGCAGGCTCACCATGGTGTAGGCCGCGGTGCGCGCCGCGCTCAGCCAGCCGGCCTCCGCCAGCACGGTGGGGCGCGCGGTCTCCGGGTCGAACAGCATGCTGATCCCGGCCGCCCGTTCCCGTCCGTGCGCCGGATTGCTGGTCGCCGCGTTGATGAGTTTCACCCCGTACGCCGCGAGGTGGCCGTCCTGGGCGTCGATCGATCCCAGCATGGCGAGCGACCGGCAGTACGCGCCCTCGCTGTTGGTCCACGGCAGGTAGCCCTCCGAGGGCAGGGTGGTGCGGCCTTCGGCGTGCCGCCGCAGGACCTCCTCCGTCACTGCGCACAGGTCCACCCGCGCGGCACACTCCCGTACGGCATGCCGGTCGAGAAACAGGAGCTCTTCCCTCATCGTCATCTCCTCACAGCACTCACAGGAGCCTTCGGTCTCCCGGGCCGCCACGGACCCACGCCGCCGTACCCCGGCGCGGACACGCGCCGGACGGTGGTCGCCGTACGCGGCCGGAACCCTCAGTCCACAAGTCGTGCGGCGGCGAAGGCATCCCTGGCGCCCGGCACGTCGAGGACCCCGTTGTCCTCGAAGAGCCGCAGCGTGTGCCTGGCCGTCTCCCGGATGCCGGCGTCCACACGGTCGTCCGGGTAGCTGTCGTGCAGCACCTCCTGCGCCTGGGCGGGCGTGAGGCCCGCGGCCACGAGCGACCGGCACAGCGGTTCGAGGTAGGGGAGCAGGCTGCGACGGACGAGTTCCGGCAGGCACCGGGCGGCGCGCACGCGCACCGAGGCGTCCTGCTGGAGCCACAGCTCGCCGAAGAAGTGCGAGAAGAACACGTGGTGCCTGCCCTCGTCCTTGGCGTGGTCGCGCACGATGTCGCGGACGAGGCTCAGCACGCGACCGTCCCGGGGGATGTCGTTCAGCAGCGCGGTGATCAGGGTCTCGAAGACGACGACCTGCAGCAGCTGGGCCAGGCCCGGCTCCCCCGGCATCAGCTGTTCGCCTGCCGCGTCGAGTCGCCGCAGGAACGGCCGGAAGTCGTAGGGCAACGGCGCGGTACCGCTGGCCGCGGCGATCTGGTCCACCGCGTCCAGACTGTAGAGGGAGTGGTACGCCTCGTCGCAGTAGATCCGGTAGGCCTGCAGGCGTACGGACCGTGCCGTGTCCACGCCGCAGCGTCCCCCGGCGATCCGCTCGGTCGCACGGTTGACCACGCGCGTCTCGAAGTGGGACGTGAACTCCAGGTACTGGAAGAGGTGACGCGCCACGAGCGCGTCCTTGCGGTGCCGCGGCAGCGCACCGACCAGCGGGTGGTCCCAGTACGGCACCAGATGGGGCGGGAAGAGGAGCCGCCCGCTGTGCAACTCCTCCCGCAGGAGGCGCCGCGGCCCCGCCCGCACACCGGCCGACTCGTACCAGTCGTCTCCCAGTCCCGGCACGCTCATCGATTCCGCACCTCCACACCGGTCGGCGGACAGCTCACTTCCAGGACCTCCGCCCCCTCGCACGGATCCGTCCCC
Organism: Streptomyces kanasensis; assembly: GCF_043077165.1. Classification (NCBI taxonomy): domain Bacteria; kingdom Bacillati; phylum Actinomycetota; class Actinomycetes; order Kitasatosporales; family Streptomycetaceae; genus Streptomyces; species Streptomyces kanasensis. The sequence goes on along the minus strand of NZ_JBIBSF010000001.1, from coordinate 123,050 downwards.
GTCAGGGCCTGCCGCCTGCGCCAGCGCGGATCGTAGATCGTGCCCTGGTACCGGTCCGCGCCGTCGGGACACAGACAGGCGACCGTCTCGCGCGCCGGCGCGGCGCGGAACAGCCGCATGGCCGCGGCTATGGCCGCCCCGGAGCTGGCGCCCACGCCCAACCCGGTGGCCGCCTCCAGCCAGAGACAGGCGTGGACGGCGTCCGCCGCGGAGACCCGCACGGTGGGCCGGTGACCGTGCGGCAGGAACTCCGACGGCCGGCTCGCCCCGATGCCGGGCAGGACACGTTCGCTGACCGCGCCACCCAGCGCCGCGGACCCCACCACGTCCATGGCGACGAGCTCCCAGTCCGGCCGTACCGAGCGGGCGAAATCGCGGAATCCGGCGAGTGTCCCGCCCGTGGACACCGCCACGACCACGCTCATCGCGCGCCGCGACGTCTGTTCCCAGAGCTCGGGAGCCGTCGTCTCCCGGTGCACCCGCGGACTGGCGGGATTGCGGTACTGGTCGGGCCAGACCAGCCGAGGCTCGGCGAGCACCCGCTGCTCGACGTACGACAGCCGGCTCAGCAGGTAGCCGCCCGCTCCGTCCGGCTCGTCGATCATCACCACATCGGCGCCGTGAGCCCGGATGGCCTCGACGAGCACAGCGCTGCTGCGGAGGTCCATGACCGCGGTGAAGGGCACGTGGTGCGACGCGGCGACAGCGGCCAGCGCCACCCCGAGGTTGCCGGACGTCGACTCGATCAGCCCCACCTCCGGGGTCACCCGGTCGGCGACGTCCGCCCACAGCGCCTGCGCCGTCCGGCCCTTCACCGAGCCGTGTTCGCCCCAGGATTCCAGCTTCAGCAGCAGCGTCCGCGGCTGCCCGTCGACGAGCAGCCCCACCGTCGCCACCGGGGTGACCGTCGGAGCGACCGGCGGTCGGAGCCCTCGCTCCTGCTCCCGCCGCACTCAGCTGCCCCCGACGGGGCGGAAACACCCCGCAGACGGAGAGGGAGACGGGGGAGGGGCCGGTGCGAGGAACGCCGGGACGCTCGACTCCGCTGTGACTACGGATCGTTCACTGATCGTAGGCATGGAGTCATCGTTCGCCAGGGACACGGAAAGCACAAGAGTGCCGTGGGCCCGCTGACCCGTACCCCACACCTGACTCACCACGACGCCCGGCGGCTGCCCCGGCGGAACCGCGGCGGTGACCTCCCGGTCAGGACGGGCGGCGTGTCACCGGCCGGGCCGCGCCCCCGGGCGAGCCCTCGTGCCTGCTCCAGCCGGAGGGCGGGCAGTGTCTGAAGCCTTTCCGCGGTGCGCTTCCCGTGTGGCGGGCGGGTGGGGACACGCGCCTGGGAGCGGCGCGACACCACGAGTCAGAAATCGGTGGTGGACGACGAGGGAGTCGTCGATGGCATCCCCGCCTCGTCGGAGGTGGCGGGACGAACCCACGGCTCACGAGGGCGGCCTCTCGGGGCGTCATCTGACCGGCTTCCCGTCCTTCTATTTGTCGCAGACGGGTGCCTGCTGTCCACCCAGGAATGCATCTCCTTCCGGGCTTTCCGGCACCGGGACGTATCGCTCGGCGTCGGCCTTGTACATTGTGGCCGCGTGGACCTTCTTCCTTTCGACGCCGGCCGGCCAGCATGTGTGTTTGTCGACGCGTGCATCCTTGAAGGTGGTTTCGGGGGCGTTGACGACTGCACCGGTGAGATTCGCACTCTCCAATTCTGCCCGGGTGAGGTCGGCTCCTCTCAGGCTTGCATCCTGCAGATTGGCCCCGATCAGCTCTGCACCCTGCATCTTGGCGTTGTCGAAGATGGCCCCTCGCAGGTCGGCGTCCCTGAACCTGACGCCCCTCAAGTCGGCTCCGGTGAAGTCGGCGTCATGCAGCACCTTGCCGCTGAAGTTGATGCCTTTCACGTCCCGGTCGCCCGGCGTGAATCCGGGTATGACTGCTGCGATTTCGATGTTTGCGCGCCAGGCTGCGTACTTCTGGGCCTCCCCTAGTGTCTGCTCCAGAAACAGGGCGGAAATCCCTACGGCGATTCCCGTGACCAAGCCGCCGCCGATGCCGGCCAACACTTCGATCCTGGGTTCGCGTTCCGGCTCGCTGAGGGCCATTCTCCAGGCGAAGATCGCTCCGACTGCACCGAGTATCCCGAGGAGGATCAGCATCCCCAACAGGGCCCATGACCACGCTCCTGTCCCATGCATGGGTACCATCCCCCATACGTGGCAGTTCCCTCGATTCCTCTTTACGCCTGACGTCGTTTGATCGCAAACGCTAAGATCCCGCATTGCTGAGCTCGACCTCGACGTCGTGCCGTTTCTCAGGTGGGTCTGATAAACGGGCCGGTCTCTGTGGGGCGGCCGTTGGTGAGGTCACCGTGGTACGGGAATGCGCCGTGGGCCGGCCGGACGCGCTGGATGAGCCGGCCCCCGGCCCGGGACCGGCCGTGGGTGCGGGACGGGGACCTTGTACGCGCTGACGGCTCCCGCCCCGTGGTGGGGGAGGGAGCCGTCCGGGTTCGTGGGGAACGTGAGCCTTAAGCGGCTCATGCGTGACGGTGCGTGTGCCGGTTGCCGGCGACGAGGCGGTAGACGAGGAGCAGGATGACGGAGCCGATGATCGCGGCGATCCAGGTGGAGAGGTCGAAGAACCCGTCGATGGAGTCGACGCCGAAGATGACCTTGCCGAGCCAGCCGCCCAGCAGGCCGCCGGCGATGCCGATGAGCATGGTGATGATGATGCCGCCGGGGTCGCGGCCCGGCATCAGGGCCTTGGCGATGGCGCCGGCGAGGAGGCCGATGATGATCCACGCGATGATGCCCATGGTGTTGTCTCCGTCTCTCGGTATAAAGACTGTGTTAGCTCACGTCTGCACCGTCTGGGCTCGAACAAACATCCTTCCGGCCGTCGGTCGCGGCCACCGGCGTGGGATCCGCGCCGCCGGGAGTCTCCCCTGCCGGCATCGGCGTGCTTCGGCGGCCGCCTGCCGCCGTGGTGCCGTGCCTGGTCGCCGCCCAGCGTGGCGTCCGCCCGGGGCCGTGCGGGGTCCGTCCTCCCCGGAGCGCCGGATCGCGCGCAGCCGTGGGTACCGCCGCTGTGTGGAGACCGTCCGTCGCGCGGCCAGGGGGCCAGCGGGGCGCGGCCACCCTTCGGGGGAGCCTTCGGGGCCGCCGCGCCGGGCGGCAGCCCCCGCCCGGGACCCGCGCGCCAGTCGCCACCCCCGGTGTCGGGGGACCGGTTCCTTCGCCGCGACCGCGCGGCGTTCTCCACCCCGGGCTTGCACCATGCACCCGTTCGGCCACGTTCTCGGCGCGTGTCCCAGACGACCCTCGCCGCACCGGCTCGACGAAGACCAGGGCCCGGACGACGGCGTTGCCTGCGAGGCGCTGCCGCGAAGAGGTACGGCCCTCCCCGTCCCCCACACCTGCGCCGGCCACCCCGACCGTGACCCCCACTCGCGGAGCCCGCGGCGGAACGGGCGGTACGGCGGGCCCCGGCGACCTCGAAACCGGCGTGGGCATCGCCCTCACGACCGGCGCCGCCGGCGGCACCGCCCACATCACCCTGCGACGACGGCGTCAGGCTTGAGCGGACCGTCGCCCATGCGACGCGCTGTCCCCACGGGCTGCCGCCCACGACCGGCACGAGCACCCCGAAACGAGGTCACGCCCTCCGCTGGCCAGCGCCGTCAAGGGGGCGGAGCTTCACCGAGCAGTCCCTCACCGAGACACGCTCCCGTCCGCGGCGTCGAGGTCCAGCAAGGCGGCCAGCCAGTGTCGGCCCAGGCCGTCCGCAGTGTCCAGCGCGTCGTCGGACACGACGGTCAGGCGCGCGGTGTCGTGGTAGCCCGTGAGGGCGGTGTAGCCGAGCTGACTTCCGACGAGCCTGGCGAACATGGCGCTGTGGACGGCGCGGGCGCCCTGATGTACCAAGGCGGGGGCCGAAGTTCATGTTGGAGCAGTCCATGGCAACAGGGCAGGGAGTGGTCAGACGCGCCCCGAGGCGGGCTCCCAACCACGGCGGCGTGGCGGCCAGGAGGAGGCGGGCGGCATCCCGGTGCCCCGTCTCACGGAGCCGTGCGGTCTGCGCCGTCACCCGCGTCAGTGCCTGCAGGGGCGAGGTGGCCTCACAGGACAGTACGACCAGTGTGCTGACCACGGCGTTGAGGGGAGCACCGGCGCCTTCGGCGGTGCGGACCGACAGCGGCATGGAAACGGACATCACAGGGTGGCTGCGTCCGGTCCCCTCCCGATGCAGGCGCCCCACGGCGAGGGCCAGCGCTGCCAGGTAGACGTCGTTGACCGTGGCCCCGTGGCGTCGGCCGATCGTGCGGAGGGTCCGCAACGGGACATCGGTGTACGTCAGGTGGGGGCCCCGGTGGCATGGGCGGTGAAGGCGGGCGCCGGCGGCGGCGGACGCCAGGTAAGCACGGCGGGAGAGGCGCCCGACAGGCGTATCGAGCCCCGCCCCGACTGGATCGAGCCCCGCCCCGACTGGGACGTCCGGCGCCTGGAGTCCTGTGCCGTGTCACCGGTCGCCGGCGTCGAGCTGCGCCGTCCGCTGCCTTGCTGCCGTGTCGCCGCTGCGCCGACCCGTGTGCGCGGCTCCATCCCCGGACCAGGCCGCGACCACGGGGAGGACCACTGTTCTCACCTGGGAGGTCGCGTCCTGAACGCACTTCGGGCGACACCCACGGTGCCGAGGCGGGCCAGCAGTCGCGCCTCCTGCGCTGCTGTGACAGCGATCCACAGAGCCGTCCCGGTGTCGCCGGCGCTGAAGATCTCGCGGCCCTGCCGCCATGCCTCGGCGTGAATGGTGAAGGGTGCCAGCGCCAGGAGCACCTCGAACTGCGTGTCGTCACGGACATCGACGTCGATCCCCATCGGATCGTCCTTCTTCGACCGGGTGCCCGCGACCACCTCGCTTCGGGCCATCGACAGCAGCCGCTCGTAGGCGGGTACCGCCTCCAAGGGCCAGGCCGTGTCGCTGTAGGCGTCGATGTGGGCGGTCTCGATGTCATCCCGCAGGACACGAAGCGCCTCACGGTGAGCGAGCACCACGTCTGCCGCCTCCAGACCGGCTCGAAGGAACAGCTCTCGACGTCGCCCGTCGGCATCCGTGATCATGCGGCCCACACTCTCACGGGCTGGCCGTCACCCCATCCGGCACCCGGGCGCCGTCATGACACCTCCACCGGGGCGTGGGGGCCGACACGTGCCCGGCCGCAGTGGGCACCGGTCCCCGGCCGCACTGCCTTGTGCCACCCCGCTTGTCGGTGCCGCCCGGCCCCGGGCCCGGCGTCCGGCCCTCCGCTACCACCAAACCCCTGGTGACCACCCGACAAAGACGGTGCAGGGGATGTCGGGTGAGGGGGACCGGTGGCGCCGCACGATGGGGGCATGGACGAGACGACCTTGGTGTCCCGCTTCCTCCAGGACGGCTTCGTGAAGTTGGAGGGCGCCGTCGCGCCGCGCGTGGCCGCGGACTGCGCGCGGCTGCTGTGGCGGGAGACGGGCTGCGACCCGGACGATCCGGCGACCTGGACGCAGCCCGTGCACTGGGTGGCCGGCATGGCGCAGGGACCGTTCGCCGCCGCCCCCAACTCCCCGTCCCTGCACCACGCGTACGACCTGCTCGTCGGTGCGGGACGCTGGGAGCCCCGCTACTCGCTGGGCACGTTCCCGCTGCGCTTCCCGCACGAGGAGGAGCCGGACGACGCGGGGTGGCACATCGAGGGCAGCTATCTGCCGGAGGGCGAGAGCTGGTACTTCACCAATCTGCGCTCCCGGGGCCGGGCGCTGCTGATGTTGTTCCTGTTCAGCGAGGTCGGTGAGGAGGACGCCCCGACCCGGATCCGGGTCGGTTCACACCTCGACGTGCCGAAGGTGCTGGAGGAGTACGGGGAGGAGGGGGCCAGCGGGCTGGTCCTCGCGCCCGATCTGGTGGCGGCGTCCGACCACCGGCCACTCGCCCTGGCCACCGGGTCCCCGGGCGATGTCTTCCTGTGCCATCCGTTCCTGGTGCACGCGGCGCAACCACACCATGGTGTGCGGCCGCGCTTCATGGCCCAGCCGCCGCTGATGCCGGCCGCGCCGTACGAACCGGAGCGGGCCGACGGCGCCTACTCGCCCGTGGAGATCGCGATCCGTCGCGGTCTGGGACGGGACACCCCCGGTCCGGACGGGTACGGCACCGACCGCGGCGCCGGGTAGGACACGTCCGCCCTGCTGCTTCCTCCGTGTCGCTCGGCTGCCGACGCACTGGCCGTCCGGTCGCCCGCCCGCACTGGCCGTCCGGTCGCCCGCCGGTGCCGCCCACCGGAGTCCGGACGCGGGATGTACCCGCAACGCCCTCGCTCACTGCCTTGACCAGGCAAGACCGAAAGATCAGGTGATGTCGCGGAGACTCGGGGAAGGAGTTCGGCAGCCGATAGGAGGTTGTCGTGGAGGGTGGAGATCTGGAACTGGGCGAGTTGCTGGCCGCTGCGGAAGCGGCCCCGCCCGGTGAGTCCATCGACGTGGTGGCACACGACCTGGGGAAGCGGTTCGGCGCCGAGCGCGTGTCCTTCCTGTTCGTCGACCTCATCGGTCAACGGCTGGTACGCCTCGCCGCGGCCGGTGACGAAGACGCCGACCCCGGCGCGCCGATCGACCTGCACAGCAGCGTCTACGACGCCGTCCTGCGCAGCCAGCGCCAACACGTGGAACCGGACGACCAGGGCGGGCGGCGCGTCATCACGCCGGTCACCAACCGTGGGGACTGCATCGGGGTTCTGGAGCTGACCCTGCCGTCCGCCGACGACACCGTGCTGCGGCAGGTCCGCGAGGCGGCGCACGCGCTGGCCTACATCATCGTCACGGACCGACGCTTCACCGATCTGTACCACCTGGGGCGACGCACCACCGAGACCAGCCTGGCCGCGGAGATCCAGCACCAACTGCTGCCCTCGGCCCCCTGCTGCGAGGCAGCCCAGTTCACCCTCGCCGCCGGGCTGATCCCGGCCGACGACATCGGTGGCGACACCTACGACTACACCCTCGACCGCGACACCCTGCACCTGTCCATCACCGACGCCATGGGCCACGACACGAACTCGGCCCTGCTTGCCACCTTGCTGGTCAGCGCCCTGCGCCGGGCCCGCCGCAGCGGCTGCGACGCCCTCAAGCAAGCCGACCACGCCCACCAGGCCATGCTGAACCACAGCCGCGGCCTGGCCACCGGGCAGTTGCTGTGCGTCGACCTCGAAACGGGCCTCTGTGAACTGGTCAACGCCGGCCACCCCCGGCCGCTGCGGCTGCGTGACAACGCCGTGGAGGAGCTCCAGCTCGCTGTCAATCTGCCCTTCGGTGTGAAGGCGCCCATTCCCTACCGTCTGCAGGAGCTGCAACTGCTGCCCGGGGACCGCCTGGTCCTCCTCACCGACGGCATGCAGGAGCGCGGTGCCGCCGCCGTCGACCTGGCATCGGTCGTCCACGACACCCGTACGCTGCATCCGAGAGAAGCCGTCCGGAGCCTGACCGCCGCGGTGCTCGACGCCTGTCACGGCAATCTCAGGGACGACGCCACGGTCCTGATACTGGACTGGCACGGCAAGCGCAGCCGACCGGACGACACCGCACCGGGCGCGCGGCGCTGAGCCACGGCGGCCCTCACCTGACTAGTGCCGCATCAGACAATGTTCGCCCCGTCGTTGATGAAATGATCACCTGGCTGTCGGTGGGTTGACGGTCTCAAATCAGACGGGGAGGCGCCGGGATGGCCTTTGGTGGGCCTTGGGCTGGTGATGATCAAGAGCACGACGATGAGTGCCATGCGCGGTGGGGCGCGTCGTTGCATCGCTCCACCGCTCAGCCCGACTACCTGGACGAGTGGTGCGACGCCCAATGCGGAGGGTGCCGCTTCTGGATTGGGCTGAGCGGGCAGCTCGGCCAGGCCTACGGGGCCTGCACCAATCCCGCCTCGCCGTTCGACGGGCGGGTGCGGTTCGAGCATGACGGTTGTGCGCGGTTCACCGGCCGCGAGGACGGCTCGTTCGGGTAGCCGGCCTCAGGCGACATTGGCCCGGGCGACGACCTTGCGTAGGCGCTCGTCGGCGGCGTGCTTATTCCGCCAAATGATGTAGCGGCGGATCATGCTGCCCTGTTCCTTGTGACTGGCGTGGTCCGTGCCGTCGAGAGTGAAGTAGCGCAGGGCGGTGAACTGGGCCTCGATCCGGTTCAGCCAGGAACTGTTGGTCGGGGCGTAGGCAATCTCCACGGTGTTCGCCGCCGCCCACGTCCCGACCCGCTGGCACCGCTTCGTCGTCAGGTGTGGCGAGTAGTTGTCGACCACGATCGCGATGCGCACGTCCATCGGGTGCAATGATCGCAGGTAGCGGCAGAACTCCAGGAACTTCGAGCGGTTCTTGGTCTTCTTGATGTGGCCGTAGAGCTGGTCCTTGGCGAGGTCGTAGGCAGCGAACAAGTGCCGGACCCCGTGCGGGCGGGTGTAGGTCGCCCGCCGACGGGGCCGGGGCTCGCGGCCGGGATCCTTGTGCCGTCCACCGCGCTCGGCCCACTGCCGACCGGGGTGGGGCTGGAGGTTGAGCGGCCCGAACTCATCCATGCAGAAGACGACTTCGGGCTCGCCCTCCTCGGGTATCACCTCGCCGTCGGCGATTGCGTAGAGGTGTTCGACCCTCGCCTTCTTGGCCGCGTACTCCGGATCGCGGGAGGTCTTCCAGGTCTTCACGCGTTGAAACGAGACGCCCTCCTCGCGGAGCAGGACCCGAAGGCCCTCGTGGCTGATGTCGTCGACCACCCCCTCGGCGACCAGGAAGTCGGCCAACTTGGCCAGGCTCCAGGTCGAGAACGGCAAGCCGTGCTCGGCCGGCCTGGACTTGGCGCTCTTCTTGATCTCCCGACGCTCAGGCAGCGTGAACGTCTTCGGCCGGCCGCCGCGGTACTTCGGATAGAGAGAGTCGAAGCCGTCGGCGTTGAAGTTATGGATCACGTCCCGGACCCGGTCCGCGCTGGTGAACGTCACCTCGGCGATCTTTGCCACCGGCATGTGCTGGGCGGACAGCAGCACCATCTGAGCTCGCCGCCAGGTCACCACCGACCCTGTGCCCCGGCGAACGATCCGCAGTAACCGCTGCCCCTCATCGTCACCGATCTCCCGTACCCCCACGCGTCCAGCCACGTGATCATTCTGACCGCCCGAGGCTGCCGGGCGAAGCAGCCGAACAACACGTCACACCGGGGCGAACGTTGTCTGATGCGGCACTGGGTGGCATTTTGGATCACGAGCAGCGATCTGACAGGTGCCGATACCCGTTGAGGCGCGCCGGATACAGGGCTTCACTCAGGGGCGTCCCCCGTCGGTTCGGCCTACTGACGGAAGACATCGACTCGCTGCAGAACGACGTCCGAGTCGGGGCGGTCCCGCGTCGTGGGCACGTTGGCGATCGTCTTGACGATGTCCTGACCGGTGACGACCTGGCCGAAGACGGTGTGCTTGTTATCCAGGTGGGGTGTCGCTTCCTCGGTGATGAACCACTGAGAGCCGTTGGTGCCGGGACCGGAGTTGGCCATGGACACCACGCCGGGGCCGCTGTGGCGCAGCTCCGGGTGGAATTCGTCGGAGAACTTGTAGCCAGGGCCGCCTTGGCCCCACCGGTCGGCCTGGTCGGGGTAGCGGCTGAGAGGGTCTCCAGCCTGGATCATGAAGCTGGGGATGACCCGGTGGAAGCGGGTGCCGTCGTACAGCGGCGTGCCTCGCATCGACGCCCCCGACCTGGGGTCCTTCCAGCCGATGGCGCCTGTTGCCAGGCCAGCGAAGTTCTTGACCGTGTTGGGCGCGCGGTCTTCTTCGAGGCGAACCACGATGTCGCCGAGCGAGGTGACCACGCGGGCATGGAGCTGGCCGGAGCCAGGTGCGGAAACAGGGGGAAAATCCACGGGCGGTGATCCTTCCGGGTTCGTGGCGACAGCACAGCCGCGATGTGCTTCCCCTCGCGACTCGGGTCGCCGGCGATGGTCAGGTCGACTGAGACCTAGTCCCTGCGATTGTCTCGCTGTGTACCACCGAGTACCGCTTGGGCGCGGCGGAGACCGAGCAGGTGTGGCTCCCATTCACCCAGGCGGGCTCAAGCACCCGACGTACCGGAGGGAACGGACAGCAGATGTTCACGACTCCGAGCAGCGTGGGCCGGGGCGCTGTTCGAATGCCGCCGGCCTGCGACAATCAGCGCAAGAACGCCATGTGATACCCGATCCGCCCGAGGTCACACCGGTCAAGAAGACAGTTCGCATCATCGGGCGATCTTGCTCCCGACATGGCCCTTTCATGGGATTTGGGAATGATTTGACGCCTAGCCTCGGGGTGGGCGCGTCGACGCGCCCGCCCCGTCACTCCCGCGAAAGGACGAGCATGGCTACCGTCGCCACTGACCCGATCACCATGAAGCTGGACCAGATGTTCGCCGCCACGGACACCGACAGCGACGGCTATGTCGACTGGAGCGACTACCAGCGCCTCGTCGACCGCTACCTGAGCACCTACAAGATCGACAAGAGCGACCGTCGGGCGCAGGCGCTGCTGATCTCGTACCAGATGCAGTGGGCCGAGCTGCTGCGTCACGCGGACGGCGCCGACCGTCTCTCCAAGGAGCAGTTCCAGACCGCCAGCCGCGCGGCGAGTGTGGACACCAGCCGCTTCAACATGGTCGAGGGCGTCCCGCACGCCATCTTCGACATCATGGACAGCGACGGCGACAACACCATCAGCAAGGCCGAGTTCAAGAAGTACCTGGACGTCTGGGGCATCACCGACCCCGGCGCCATGGACACCTTCCATGAGCTGGACCTCGACGGCGACGGAGAGATCAGCCGACAGGAGTTCATCCGCGCGGTCAGGGAGTTCTTCTACTCCCAGGACCTGGAAGCCCCGGGCAGCCTGTTCTTCGGGCACCTGTCCGCCTGAGGCGCAGGGTCTCCCACCCGTACAACGGGCCCTGCGGGGATCGCGTCGGCTCGGATGACTGCCTGATCCTCACCCGGCGGTGGTCCTCCGGGGCGTTGCACCTGGAAGCGGTCCGGGTCCGGAACCATGGATGGTGGTTCCGGACCCGGACCGCTTTCGACTCAGGAGGCGGCGTACGTCTCCTCGACGTGCCGGCTGTACTCATCGACGGCGATGTAGCCGTCCCCGTCATCGTCGACTTCCTGGAACGCGGTCAGAGCGTCGATCTGGGAGAGGCCGAAGCCGGTCTTCCAGGCCATCCACTCGCTCATGCTCACCCTGCCGTCGCCGTCCTTGTCGAACAGGCCCAGGAGAGCGAGCTCGTACGGGATGATGACGTTGTCGATGAACCTCGGGTCCTCCGCAGCGGCGGTGAACTCCTCGAGAGTGACAGCCCCCTCGGCGCCGGCGCCGGCGGCCAGTGCCTCCCACATGCGGTTGGCGAGGGCGGTGGTCTGCCGCCACCGAGGACTGCCCGGAGCAGCGTCCGCACTGACGCACGCGCGATGAGCCACCGTGTCGAAGTCGACTCGCTCGATCACGCCGTTCCCGTCCGTGTCCATCTCCTTGAACAGTGCCTGGAAGCGCTCATCTCGCGTACCCATGGTCTCACCTGGCCTTTCTATCGAAGGGATACCAGTGATCCACTGTGCTGGTTCACTGCCCAAGTGGCCCTCGAACCAGGTCATGATCCCCCGAAAGGGGCACCAGACTGCCACCTCTACGGGGGATCGCTCTTACTCGGCGCGAGAAGGGCAGGACCGTGGCCGGCGGGGCGATATCCAAGATCATCGAGTAGGGGCCGGGCCGTTCGTCCTGAGGCCGCCGCCCGGTGAGCCAGGGCCGCGAGCCTCGCGTTCCGGAGTTCGGCTCCGGGTGCCGGAAGCGCTTCACCCGAAGAGGTGAGGAGGGCGCGGCACCGGCTCGATTGCCGCGGTCAGCTGAGTAGCGTGGCGCCGTTGTTGATCACTCGACGCAAGGAGGCCGGTATGGCTGGAGAGCGACAGGACGGCTGTTTCGTCTGCAAGGTTGCCGCGAAGGAGATCCCGTCTCAGATCATTTCCGAAACCGGGACGACCTTGGCATTCAAGGAAGCCGGTGCTCAAGCTCCGGTGCATATCGTCGTGACGCCCAAGGGGCATTACGCCACCGCCGCCGAGCTCGCGAGTGCCCCCGATACCCTCGCAGAGCTCATGCGTGAGACCGGGAAAATCGCCGAGGCCACAGGCGTGGCTAAGAGTGGGTACCGCACACTGTTCAACACCGGCGAGGACGCTGGACAGAAGTTCTCCCACGCGTATGCCGTCATCGTCGGTGGACGCCCTCTGAGCGGGATGCTGGGGTAGCCAGCCGGACGCCTCTGGGACGCGGCCTCGTGGACGCCGCCGCACCGTGCACTGGCCGGACTTGGTCGTCATCGAGCCCACCCCAAGGTCCCTCATCGCCGTCGAGGTCGAGCTCACCTCGAAGGCCCCGGCCGCGATCCGCACGATTCTGTCGGCCTACCAGCACATGCAGCGCTGCGTCCTCCACCTGGCGACCGAGCAGGTCGCCCGCCAGCTGCACGACTGCCCCGTCCTGGACGGCGCGCGTGGGTTGACGGCGTCGCCCAGGATGTCGGCCTGCTCCCCCGAGGTGACGCCGCGCCCGGGCACCGACAGGCTTCTCAGCGTCCGGCCGTTCACCGACGTCGACCCGTCGGTGGCCCACCGGGCGGCCCAGCTCTCCCGGGCGCGGGCCTCGGTGAGCGGCGGCCGCGCCGGTTGGACGGCGTGCTCCTGGTCCTTGTCGTGCTCGCCCACGAGTCCGTCGTCCTCCTGGCCGACAGGCGGGTCCAGGGCGTGCGGAAGCATGGGCGCGGGCTCCGCCGCACAGGCTCACAGGCTCATAGTTCACCTCATCTTGTGGACCACATCCCGGCCCCGGTCCACGCTGGTGAACGCCACTTCGGCGATCTTCGTCACCGGCATCCCCTGCGCAGACAGCAGCACCATCTGGGCTCGCCGCCAAGTCACCACCGACCCGGTGCCCCTGCGGATGATCCGCAGTAACCGCCTGCCCTCGTAGTCGTCAATATCCCGGACCTGCACGCGTTCAGCCACATGATCATTCTGGACGTCTGGCCCGCCCGGCGCAGCAACCAGGAGACGCCTCAGGACGAGGCAAACGTTGCTTGATACGGCACTAGGGCCTGTCCGATGGGTCAGGTAACTCGCCAGTCGGCCGGTCGTTCTGTCCGGTGTGGGGCGGGGTGATCTTTCTCATGACGAGTGCGCTCGACTCGAACCGCATCCACCCAAGAGTCTTGGGCGGGGTGGACGCCGGCAGTGTCACCGGCACGTGATCAACGGGATTCTGTTCCGGCAGCGCACCGGCCTGCCGTGGCGAGGTCTTCCAACCCGCTTCGGGAAGTGGCAGACGGTCCGTGACCGCCATCGCGGGTGGTCCGCGGATGGTACCTGGGAGCATGCTTTGCGGACGGTTCAGGCGGACGCCGACGTCGAGCGGCGGATCGACTGGAGTGTGGTGAGCGTGGATTCGACGGTCTGTCGCGCCCATCAGCATGCGGCCGGGGCTCATCACCGCGTGCCCCGTGTGCTGGGGCGCCGGCGCCGTCCGGCCGAGCATCGCGTTGATGAGGCGCTCGGTCGATCACGCGGTGGTGTCACGACGAAGATCCATCTGGCAAGTGATGGCGGCTGCCGCCCATTGGCTGTGCTGATCACTCCCGGACACTGGGGTGACGCACCGCAGTTGACCAAGGTTTGGGATCGTGTTCGAGTCCCTCGTCCAGCTGGCGGTCACCCGCGGACGCGACCGGACCACGTGTGTGGCGATAAGGCATACAGCTCTCGCCGGAACCGTCGCTACCTGCGGCGACGCCAGACCAAGCACACCATCCCTGAGCCGAAGAATCAGAAGGCCAACCGTCAACGGCGCGGTAGCCGCGGTGGGCGGCCGACCGGATTCGACAGCAACACCTACAAAAGGAGGAACGAAGTCGAGCGTCGCTTCAATGCGCTCAAGGGTTCCAGAACCGTGGCGACCCGATACGACAAGAGGGCCTACGTCTTCCACGGCACGGTCACTCTTGCGGCGATTCGGTTGTGGCTCCGCTACTGATGGCAGCCACCGCAGCGGATGCCCTGGTTGTGGCCTCAGTCGTCGGCGGCCACGATGAGTGTGATCCTCCCAGCCGAGCGGTCGATGAGCACGAACTCGTGGAAGTAGTCGTGCACGCGTCCCCAGTCATGAATCGCTTCATCACCGAGCTCGCCGAGGTAGTAGATGTCATCAGCTGCGGCCAGGCGGGCGAACACCTCCCGCTGCAGATCTGCCTCCAGCTCGGTGGGCACACTCCAGAGCGGATCCAACCAGCCCTGCAGGATCTGCACGGCCTTCTCCTCGCCGATCGGCTCGTAGAGGGCGGGGGTGATCAGCCGCAGCCAATAGGGACCGTGCCGGGGCCCGTCCGGCAGCACTCCACCACCTGCATAGTCGTCCCGGAACTGCTCGTGCCCAATCAGGGCCGTGAGCAGCCCTCTATCGTCCACGGACTCCGCAGAGAAGCGGAGCTGCTTGATGTCGACCCACCGAAACCCGTGCTCCTGCGGATCCCGGGTGTAGTGTCGAAAGTTGATGAGGGCGCTTTCCTCGTGAGCGAGCATGTCGTGCATGGCGCCAGCCTGGAAGGCAGGAAAGAGACCCTGCCGACCCACCGGAGAGGCCCTAGGCATTCTGACAGCCGTAGCGCGCCCTGTGCCAGGCCACCTGCTCGGCACTCATCGATGACGAGACGGCATACACATCACCGATACGTGCACCGCCACGCCGACGTTCCCCCCTCTCAGGAGACCGGCACACCATGACGGACACCTGGGAGGCAGGTTGCCAGTGCAGGGTGTGGGCCGGAGCGTTGGAATCCGGGACGTCCTCCATGTGTACGCCACGCTTGGCCAGCAGCCGCTCCAGTTTGTCGAATTGAAGGTGACGGTCGAAGCGGCCGTACCGCGCACGAATCACCCTGTTGACAGTGCTGCCGCCCCAAGAAAGACGATGCACCTGCAGGGTGAAGTGGTGGCCCACCCACGGATGGTCCCGTGATTCCCGGCCCCAGAAGAACTCGACCATTCCGTAGTCGCGCCACATGCTCTGGTCGTCAAGGGAGTTCTCGGCAAAGCCGGAGCCCAGGATTGCGGTGACCTGGTCAGGACTGTCCGTCGGCTTGGCACCAAGGACCGTTCCGGACGCGATCACGTCCATGTAGAACGCGAGGGAATGCGGTGTCAACTGGTCTTTCCTTGAGGAGCCGAGGAGGCCGACAGAGGCCGTCTCAGCATAGGTGACCACTACGCCATGAAGATCCATCGGACAGGCCCTAACCCAGGGTGGTCACCGCGCCGGCTTCCTGACCCACAGCCGGAGGGCGAGGAGCCGGCTCAGAAGTCACTGAGCTCTTTCGTGCTGTGGATCTCACCCGCCCTGCCCGGCCGCACGCACGACCTGACCACCGCCCGCGCCCACCGCATCATCCGGATCTGCGAACGCCAGGGCGTCCCCGTCCTCGCCGACCGTGCCTACATCGGGGCCGGCCCCTGGGTAACCACACCGATCAGACGGCTCCCGAACCGGGACCTCACCACGACCCAGCAGACGATCAACCGGGCCTTGTCAGCGGCGCGAGCACCGGTCGAACGAAGCGTCGCGCGACTCAAGTCCTGGCACATCTTCCGCAAAGCCCGCTGCAGCCCCAACCGCAGCCGTCCTCACCCTGGAGCGTCAACGCTGAAAATGCTCACTGGGCGGCAGCGGGAGGGGTAGCCCGGGCAGGCCGTCGATGCTCTGCGCTATGTGGTCCTTCTTGGCGAAGTACGCGCTCAGCGAGGCGTCGTCCTCGCGCGAGAAGCGCTTGCCGTGCAGATCGCGATCTTCGTCGTACGACATGAAGGGGACTCCGTATCCGCAGGAGTCACGGATGAGTTCGGCCGTCACCACGATGATGGCGCGCAGTCCGTGCAGGGTCGGGTCGATGCCCGGGAAGTGCGCGAGCAGGTCCTTGAAGCGCGGGTCGTCACGGAAGACGGGCTCGCCGCGGCCGTGCACCCGAACGATGTTGGGCGGCCCCTGGAAGGCGCACCACATCACGGTGATCCGGCCGTTCTCCCGCAGGTGCGCGATGGTCTCGGCCGTGCTGCCGGCGAAGTCGAGGTAGGCCACCCGCTCCTCGTCGAGCACCGCGAAGGAGCCCTTGAGGCCCTTGGGGGAGAGGTTGACCGTACCGTCGCCAGCCAACGGGGCGGTCGCGGTGAAGAACATCGGCTGCTGCTCGATGAAGGTGCGCAGCCGGCCATCGATGCGTTCGTAAGTCTTTCCCATGCCTAAGGATTATGTAAGGAAATTATTCGCCTGTCTAACGAAACTGGCCGACTCGGTCACGGACCTGGCGTCCTCGTCGCCCCGACACGGCGTGTGAGCCCCCGGAGTTGACGAAGCGCACGCCGACGCGGTCAGCGTCCGACGCCCCCGTGCTCGGGCGTCTGGATCCGCGCGGCGGCCCGCTGCCCCGCTCGAGCACGTGTGGCTCGAACGGCAGGCGCGACCGCTCGCTCCTTCCGGCGCAGGCCGCTTCGGCCGCCTGTCGCGGTCCGACCGCGATCGGACCGCCGCTTGAGACGCCCCGCTGGCATTCGATGTACCGCCCCTGCCTGGCATGTTCACGCGAACCTGTAGGTTGGGGCCCCGTGATCAACAGTAAGGGGTACACGGTCGTCGCCGAGCGGTACGTGCTGACCGAACGACTGGGCAGCGGCGGGATGGGAACCGTGTGGAGCGCCTGGGACCATCTGCTGCAGCGCGCGGTCGCCGTGAAGGAACTGCACATCGTGTCCCATGGCGAGGAACGGCGGGCACGGATGCGCCGGGTGCTGACGGAGGCGCGCGCCATCGCACGGGTCTCCCATCCGCATGTGATCGACATCTACGACCTGGTCGAGTACGACGACCGGCTGTGGATCGTGATGGAACTCGTCTCCGGTGGCTCACTCGCCGATCACCTGAAGGCAAGCGGCCCCCTGCCGACCGCCGATGTCGCCCGACTCGGGCTCCAACTGCTCTCCGCTCTCGATGCCGTGCACGCCACGGGAGCGCTGCACCGTGACGTGAAGCCGGCCAACGTGCTGCTACGGGCCGACGGCGGCGCCGTGCTCACCGACTTCGGGATCGCCGCTCTCGCCGACGAAGCGCACACCGCGACCGGCGGAGTCGTCGGCTCGGTCGAGTTCATGGCCCCCGAGAGAATGCGGGGGCTGCCAGCGGATCCCTCCAGCGACCTCTTCTCCCTCGGTGCGACACTGTGCTCGCTGGCAACAGGCACACCACCCTTCGCCCGCCCGGAGCCGACCGCGGTCATGCATGCCGTCGTCTACGAGCCGCCCGAGATCGCGCCGAGCGCGGGCGCCCTGCGCGGCATCATCGAAGAGCTGCTCGCCAAGGAACCCGCGCGGCGACCGACCCCCGCCGTGATCACTCGCGCATTGACATCAGCCATCGCCCAGGAGGGCCAGCCCCTGCAGCGCACTCGGCGCCATGCCCCGATCACCGCGCGGCGCCGCCGTGACCGATCTGCCCGACCTGCCCGACCATGGAAGACCGTCGTCCTGGCGGGAGTGCTGCTGCTGGGCGGAGCCGGTGCGGGCCTGTACTGGTGGGGCGACAGCTCGGGCGCGCCGGCAGCCGGCACCACCACCGCGGCGAAGGCCATCCCGCATCGGATCGATGCGGTGATGGCGGTACCGGGAGCGGGGGACCGGTTCTGGGTGTTCTCGGGTGACCGGTACGTCGAGGTGGAGGTCGGGGAGAGTCCGGCGGCGGCGCGTCGGATCGGGGGGCCGGGTTCCCTGGCGAGTTGGAAGAAGTCCTTCGGTGGCCTGCCCGCCTTCACCAGCCGGATCGACGCCGTCATGCCCGTGCCCCGGCATGACGACCGGTACTGGGTGTTCTCCGGCGACCGGTACATCCAGATCGAGGTCGCCGCTGACAGCTCCGCCAGAGGGCGACTGCGACAACCCGCACCCCTCACCGACTGGGCCAATAGCTTCGGTGGCCTTACCGGCTTCGGCGAACGTGTCGATGCGGTGATGGCGGTACCGGGAGCGGGGGACCGGTTCTGGGTGTTCTCGGGTGACCGGTACGTCGAGGTGGAGGCCGGGGAGAGTCCGGCGGCGGCGCGTCGGATCGGGGGGCCGGGTTCCCTGGCGAGTTGGAAGAAGTCCTTCGGTGGCCTGCCCGCCTTCACCAGCCG
>NZ_JBIBSF010000001.1:0-104651 GCF_043077165.1 Streptomyces kanasensis | reverse complement strand
CGTCATGCCCGTGCCCCGGCATGACGACCGGTACTGGGTGTTCTCCGGCGACCGGTACATCCAGATCGAGGTCGCCGCTGACAGCTCCGCCAGAGGGCGGCTGCGACAACCCGCACCCCTCACCGACTGGCAACCTCTGCGGACCTTGCTGCGCACCGACGCGGCCCGGCGGTAGGCGACGCGGAGGGACAGCGGTTGGACAGCGGCCCTTTCGCCGCTGAGCCGCAACGCTCCCGCCGCGACGCTTCAGGGGCGTCCGGACGGCGCTGCGGCACCGGCGTCTGGGCTCCGCAGGTGTCCTGGTGTTCGGGCTCGTCGGCACGGCCGCGGCCCTGAGCAGACCCGACGCAGCGGGTGCCGGCGATGCGCTGCCCTCCCTCGCGGGCGCCCTGACGGGGGGTCTCGTGCTGTAGCTGCGGCCGCCACCACCATGCCCTTCTTCTCCGTGTCCTGATGCTCGACGGGGGCGCCGCCCGACCCCCGTCTCGTCGCCCGCGGCGCGCCGGTTGTGGCGCGCTCGTCCGCCGCCCGGGCCTGTGGGCCTGTGCGACAACGGGCCGATCCCGGAATCGGCCTATCTGGTGGGACATGCGGGGCTCACTGACTGATCCGACAGGTAGGCCGTCCGTTCCGGTGGGGTGAGGTTGCGGTTGACAGCCCGACAGATTCTTCTGATCGCATCGGAGGGCTGGGGAAGAGCCACGTCCCACAGCCGCGCGGTGGCGTCCGTACTGCCGGTGGCCAGGCGGCCATCAGAGCTGAAGGCCACTGACGACGCCGTTTCGGTGTGGCCGGTCAGCGTGGCGACGGCGTTCCCGGTGGCAGCGTCCCACAGCCGTACGACCGGGGAGTTGCTGGCGGTGGCGAGGGTGCGGCCGTCGGGGCTGTAGGCCACCGAGAACACCTGACCGGTGTGTCCGGTCAGCGTCGTGCGGGTTTCGCCGGTTGCGACGTCCCATCCCCTCCCCGGGCCCGGCCCCGGCCGCCGCCACCTCGGTACGGACATACCGCCTGCGACAATCCATGCGGGTGACGCGGCGGGAGGCAGGATCGAGGCCCTCGTAGCGGTGGAGGGGCGATGCCGTCCGTCTTCAGGTCGACCTGGTGCGGGTGCGCGCACGCCGGGGTTCCGGCCGGGGGCAGGGGCTCGCCGCAGTCTCATCCGCCCCGGTTCCAGGTCCCACCCCCCGACGAGGTGGTCCGGTCCTCCGCATCGTCGGCGCGCTCGGAAGTCGCCTTCAGCCATCCGTCCTCCTGACACTGGCACCGCCGGCCGCTCGCCCTTACCGTCGTGGCGTCCGGCGGCGGGCTGTCGGGGCGGACGGCACCCCTGGACGCGCAGCGGAAAGCGGCGCGGGCCGGGCCCGCCGTGCGCGCCACCAGCCCGGCCCCGCAGGGAACCGTGGTGCAACGCGCGCCTGAGAGAGCGCAGGAGGACGACGACCGCCGGGCCTGTGTCAGTAGTACTGGCGCATGATCTCGGTGGCCCAGGCGGGCTGGGTGACGGTGCCGAGGGGACCCAACTCGACCATGTAGGGCTTGATGTCGAGTACGGGCGTACCGTCGACCGCGTCCAAGCCCTGCACGTGGACGTCCAGTCCATCGACACGCAACAGGCGACAGCGCGAGACCCCGAGACGGTTCGGGCGGTTCTTGCCGCGCTGGGCGAAGATGCCCACCAGCGGCCAGTCGGTGTTGCCGCGCGGGTGCCGGGCCCCTGTCTCCACCTTCTCCGCCGGGACCCGGTCGAAGTGGTAGACGACCTCCACATGGGAGAAGGAGTCCAAGCCGGCGAGTGCGTCGGGCCCGAACCGCTCGTCCAGCCGGATCACCGCGGACACCTCCCCCCATTCGTCGTCGCGCACCTCGGCCCGCCCGCCGACCACCCGGCCGACCGGATCCGAGATCACCTCGACCGGGAAGCTGCTCTCCGACATGTGCGGCGCCTTTCGCGGGAAGGGAGCGGACATGGTCCACCGTACGTCGGGCACGCGGCCGCGACCGGGTGGCACTGCCTTCGGAGGGACCGGCGGCAGGCAGTCGTGAGGCGGCCGGCGAACGCCGGGCGGAGGCCGCGGTGGCGGAGGTGCGTGCTCCGTCAGCGGGAGCCCGAAGCCATCCGGTGGCGGCGGAACCGCCTGGCTGCCCACAGGCCGGTGATCAGGCCGGGGATGATGAAGAGGAGACCGCTGACGGTCTCCTCACGCCCGTCGAGGGATTCGGCCCAGAGCGTGGTCAAAAGAAAGGCGCTCGCCGCGCTTACCGACACGAAGAGTGCCAGTTCGGTCCACCAATACTTCGAGCTGTATGCCATGTCCCTCATGATGGCTCATGAGGTGATGAGGTCATCGAGCGTTTTCCCACCTCAGCCTCCGATGGCCGTGACTACATTTGGGTCAGGGCCAAGACCCCAGCGCGTGGAATGCCAGGAAGACACAGAGCGTCAGCTGCACCGCCCCGATGACTCGGTGTCCGATCCACAGCAGCACGAAGGCCGTTATGCCGACCGTCAGGGCGAGAGCGCCGAAGCCCAGCACTGGCGCCCAGTCCGGAGGCGGCGCGCCGGTCGCTGTCTGTCCGGAGCTGTTCATCCGGCCCAGTCCCCGGGCGGCGAGCACGATGGCGACCAACAGCGCGGCCGCCACGTCCGCCATCAATACGAGAAGCAGGAGGCAACCTCCGGTGAAGGCACCCTCTCCGCCGGAGGGCTGCTTGTCGGTAAGTTCGGGCATGGCTTGACGATCGCCCGGGAACCCACCCTTCCGAGCAGCCCGTTGCCGACTCGTAATGCAGGCGTACTCCGACCCTCGTCATGGGCCTACCAGGTTCCGGCGACCCCTCATAGGCACTCAGTCTGAGGGCCAGGTGGAGGGTGAGGGTGGACTGAACAAGGCTGGTGACGCGGGTGGTGGAGCATCGCAGCTTGCGCAGGAGCCGCCAGGTTTTGAAAGTGGCCACGGCCTGCTCGACGAGCGCACGGGTCTTCGCGTGTGAGCGGTTGACCGCCTGCTGACCAGCGGACAGCGTTCCCCGTCGTCCCATCTGGTCATGGGCCTGGTCGTCGCACCGTGTTCGCCCCCGACGCGCACGCTCGACGAGGTGCTCGCCCACTTCGGCGAGTCCGACGGAGGAGCCCTGGCGCTCCGGCTGCTCCGGGACGCCGACGACGTCGAGATGGCGTTGCTCGTCCATGGCGCCGCCGACGCCTCGGTCGAGGAGTTCCCGGAGCCGCTGATCGAACTGTTCCCTGCCGACCGGCATGGGGGCCACGAGCGCATCGTGTCGATGCTGGGCGAGCTCCGCTCGCCCGAGACGGTGCCGACGCTGGTCGAAGCGACTCGCTGGATTCCCGAGCACCTGGACTTCGACGAGGCCCGGGCGCTCGCGGTGAAGGCGATCTGGGCGCTCGGTGGCATTCCCGGCGAGGAAGCCCGGGAAGTCCTCGAGGGGTTGCGCGACGACGAGAACGAGATCATCCGTGAGAACGCGGTGAAGCAGCTCGCACGCCGCGGCGAGCTCTGACCGGACTCCGCCACCACCGTCGAGGTGCTCCCGCTGGCGCATGAGCGCTCCGGGCTCTTCCTCGTCGACCCGGCGGGCGAGGTACGGCCGGTGGCCGCCTGATCGTGCACCCGATCGAGGTCGTGCCGATCCCGTCCGAGCACCCGGCCCGGCCCGAGTACCCGGCCCAGCCCGGGCCCCGGTGTGACTCGATCGGACCGCGTCCGTGACGTCGCCGGTCACGGCGCTGGTGTGTGGAGCGGGGAGGGAGTGCTCGGGAGAGGTTGCCGAAGTCTGTGACAGGGGTCACGCCCGGTCGCTACAGTCGGGGACGTACGCCCGGACGCCGCGGCCCTCGTGCGCGGGGAGCCCCGGTGGTCGGGTCAGGGGGTGTCGGGGACGACGACAACGGACTTGCTGGTACGGGGGGTTGGCATGGAGATCGAGCTCGCCAGAGCCGTGGCCGCACTGCGCGACGAACTGCTGGAGGCCGCCGCCGAGGGGGCCCGCCACGACGTCACCTTCCAAGTGGGCCCGATCGAGATGGAGTTCCAGGTCGAGCTGCGCCAGGACGCCCGGATGAAGGCCGGCTTCCGCGCCTGGGTGGTCTCCGCGGACGCGGACGCCGGCGTCGCCCGCGGCCGGACCCACCGGCTGTCCTTCACCCTCACCCCGCGCGGCACGAACGGCGGGCCGCTGCTGATCGCGGCGACGGGTGACGACGGGATCGCCCCGCGGCCCGAGAGCGACCTGGACCTGCGCGCCCGTTGACCCCGCGACGGGGTCCCGTCGGTGTGCCTGCTGTCCGGGGCGGACCCGCCGTCACTCCCCGGTTCCACGCCGTCCCCGTCGAGCCCCGGGTCGAAGAATGCCGTGCCCACCGTCAACGCGTCCTGGTGGAGGAAGAGTGGACAGCGACCGGGTCGTGCGCGTGGCGCACCGGCAGGGTTGGGCTTCCGGATTCGAGATCTCGCCGCGCCTCGTCCTGACCGCCGCCCACGCCGTGCACGGGGTGGGCTCGCCCCTACGGGTCGCCTCGCTCCGTTCGCTCCGGTCCGGGCGGTGGTACGCGGCCCGGGTCGTGTGGCGCGGCGAACCGGCGGCCCCCCTGTCGACCGCAGGCGCGGGTGACGCGGGCGGGCGGGTCGACGCGGCCCTGGTCCACATCGAGTCGGCCGACTGGGACGGCGGAGCCGAGGGCCCCGTGCGCTGGGGGCGGGTCGTCGCCGAGCGCGACCCGGTATCGTGCCGGGCCTGGGGTTTCCCCCGCTCGGAACATCCCTCCGGTGAGGTCGAGCAGGCGTTCGGCACCATCAGCCCCGGCAGCGGTCTCGTCGGCGGCACATACGTGATCGACTGCAACACCGGCCGGGCCCGGGACGCCGACGGGTCACCGTGGGCCGGTATGTCGGGAGCCGCCGTCCTCTGTGATGATCTTCTGACCGGCGTCGTGACAGCCGACCTCCCCGGCCACACACCTGCCCGACTGCGGGCCGAACCCGCCGCCGTACTGCTCCGGGCGGAGGGCTTCCGCGAGACGCTCGACGCCTACGGCGCCCGGGGACACCACGTACCGGAACCCGTGGAGTACGCGGCCGTCACCGACCCGGACGGCACCACCGCGGGGGAGGCCCCGCACTCCCTCGCGGAGCTGCTGCTGCCCGACCGAGAAATCGTGCCCTTCCGGGGCCGCGACGGCGAACTGGCCGCCCTGCGTTCCTGGTCCCGCACGCCCGGACCCGGCGTGTGCGTGCTCCACGCTCCGGGCGGCCGGGGCAAGAGCCGTCTCGCCCTGGAGTTCGGCCGGACGCTGCCCCCGCGATGGGCCGTGCTGCGGCTGGGCCAGGGACGCGCGGACGCCGTCCGCGAGCTGCCCCCGCCGGCCGTACCGCTCCTGGTCGTGGTCGACGGGGCCGACACCCGCGTCACCGACACCGCGGCCGTACTGGAGCTGATGACACGCCACCGCCGCGCCCCCATCAAGGCCCTGCTCCTGGCCCGCTCCGACACGTGGTGGACGGACCAGGTGTGCCGCCCCTCCGTGACGGCGTCGACCCTGATGGCACGAGCCCTCAACCTGCCCCTGCCCGAGCAGGAGACGGGCCCCATCGCGCTGGCGACCGCCTACGAGGACGCCGCCGGCGGGTTCGCCTCGGCACTCCCACGCCTGCCGGGCTGGCGGCACCACCCCTGGCGCACCCTCGCCGAACGCCTGGCGCCGCCCACGGCCCACGACGGTCTCGGCTCACCGCTCACCCTGCACATGACCGCCCTCGTGGACCTCCTCGACGCCGCCACCAACCGCGCAGCCTCGGGAGGCGGCGCGATGGCGCGCCACGCCGGTGACACGGCGTCGGTCGAGGAGCAACTCCTGACGCACGAGCGAGGGCACTGGCTGAACGTCGCCGACGGGCACGCCCCGCTGACCGGGCTCTCCGAGGAAGCCCTGCTCAACGCCATGACCGCCGCCGTCGCGCTCGGCGCGCGGGACCGGCGGCACATGGCCGACCTCCTCACCCGGGTCGAGCTCCTGCGGGACCAGAGCGACGACCGCCGCCGAGCGGTGTCCCAGTGGATCCAGGCCGCCCTCCCCGCCACGGGCGGCCGGATCGTCGGAGACCTGCGACCCGACCGGCTGGCCGAGCACTTCGTGGGCAGCAGCCTGAGGGGCGAGTCCACACTCGCCGACGGTTTCCTGCCCGGCGCCGACCCCGCGCAGGCGGCACGGTTCCTCACCCTCCTCACCCGCGCCTGCGCGCGCGGCGTCCTCGACGAGGAGAAGCTGATCGGCTGGTGCGTCCGCCACCGCGACGTCCTGGCACGCCCCGCGATCGACGTGGCCACCCAGGTGGAGGTCCCCGACCCGCTGGTACGCGCCCTCACGGCGATCAGCGACGCCCCGGACGTCACCCTGCCGGAGCTGGAAGGGCTCGCCGACCACCTCCCCGCGAGCACCTACAACCTCGCCCCCTGGGCCCTGCACCTCGCCCGCAGGATCGTCGAGGCCCACCGGGCACAGGCCGGCGACGACCCCGAGCGGCTGGCCCGACTCGCCGTCGCCCTGCGCGAACTGTCCAAGCACCTCGAGCACATGGACTGCCACGAGGAAGCCCGCCATGCGGCCGAGGAGGCCATCGCCGTGTGGCGCAACCTGCCCGCCCCGCACCCGCGACGACTCTCCGAGTGGGGGTCCTGCCACAGCAACCGGGCCCTGAGCCTCGTGCGGCTGGGCCGTCGTGACGACGCGCTCCGCTCCGCCCGCACCGCCGTCCACGCCCTGGCCCTCGTGGAACCGGCGGAAGCAGCCGAGACCCTCGACCGCCGGGCCAAGGCGCTCACCACACTGGCCGAGGCCGAGCGGAGTCTCGGGGACCACCAGGCCGCCGTACACGCGATCACCGGCGCCGTCGCCCTGAGCCGGAGACTGGCCGCCCGCGACCCCGACCGGTACACGCCCCTGCTGGCCGACGCCCTCCAGAACCAGGCCGTCTACCAGTTGGACGCCGGCCACCCCGCCGAAGCCCTCGAAGCCGTACGGGCCGCCGTGGAGCTCCACGAGACGCTGGCCGAGGCGCGCCCCGACGCCTTCAGGCCCGCGCTCGCCCTCGCACTCGCCACGCTCTCCTCGGCCTCCCAGCTCATGGGCCTGCGCGGCGAAGCCCTGGCCGCGTCGCGCAGGTCCGTCGCCATGCGCCGGGTCCTCGCCGAGGCGCGCCCCGACGTCTACCTCGCCGACCTCGCCACCACCCTCAACCACCTCTCCATCGACCTCGACAACCTCGGCCTGGCCGACGAGTCGCTCGAGGCGATCGAGGAGTCCGTACGCCTCTTCCGCGGCCTCGCGCACGACCATCCGGATCGCCACCGTCCGCGGCTGGCGCTCACGCTCAACTCCCTCGCCAACCGGCTCAGCTCCGCCGAACGGCACACCCGGGCCGTCGCGACCGCACAGGAGGCCGTGGAGGGGTACCGGCGACTCGCCGTGGACCAACCCGCCGCCTTCCGGTCCGAACTCGCCATGGCCCTCGTCACCCTGGCCCACACCCTCACCGTCGCGGACCGGCCCACCGAGGCCAGGCCGTTCCTGGAGGAGGCCGCGGCCCACTACCGGTCCTTGGCGGCGGCCGACCCCGGCGCCCACGCGCACGACCTCGCGACGTGCCTGAACAACCTGGCCGTACTGCTGCACCGACTCGACGACCCCGCCACCGCCCTCGCACTCGTCGACGAGGCCGTCGACCTCGGCACCGCGCTGGAGGCGAACGGCTCCGGCGCCTACGCGGACGGACTGGCGAGGAACCGGCTCGTGCAGTACCTGTGCCTCGTGGACCTCGGCCGGTACGACGACGCCGCGACCGCGGCCATCGAGGCCGTGGACCGCCTGCGGGCCCTGGCGCGGGAGGCGCCGCAGCGGTACGAGGAGACCCTGGTCTCCGCCCTCTCGGCCACCAACGCCCTCCTGCACGGCACGGGCCACGGCGAACGGGCCTCGGAGCAGCTGGACGACGCGGTGGTCATCGGCCGTCGACTCGCGCGGGACGACCCCGAGCGCCACCAGGAGGCCCTGGCCGCGAACCTGGAAGCCCAGGGCGATCACCTGTGGCTGCTCGGCCGGGAACGGGCGGCGCTCAGGGCCGCCGCCGAAGCGGCCCGCCACCGCCGCGCCGCCCACCGGCGCCGGGGAACCCACACCACCGCACTCGCGGCCGTACGGGCGGCTACCGTGCTCGGCGCCCGCCTGACGGGGTGCGGTCACCGCGCGCACGCCCTGCGGGTGACACGTCAGGCCGTCGACGCGCTGAGGCCCCTGCACGCCGCCGCGCCCGACGCCCACGCGGCCGTGCTCGCGCAGCTGCTCGCCCAGGCGCAGCTCCTGCTCTTCCACGCGGGCGCCGCAGACGCCGCGATGGACACCGGGGCCGAAGCGGTGCGGATCGGCCGGGAGGCGGCCGGCGCGCGGTCGGACGACAGGACGGCGGACCAGGTCGCGGGCCGGCGAGCCGCCGCGGAGGCGCTGCTGACGCACGGCTTCGTCGGTGGCGAGCTGCACCGGCACGGTTCCGTCGACGTGCTCGGCGAAGCGGTCGTCCACTGCCGTGAACTCGCCGCCCGCGCGACCCCCGAAGACGAACTCCTGCTGGCCCGGGCCCTGGGCTGCCACGGCCGTCTGCTGGCGGCCGACCAACGGCGGCACGCCGAAGCGCTCAGGTGCACCGCCGAGGCGGTTGACCTCTGCCGCACCTACGCAGGCCACGTCCCGATCCTGCGCTCCCCGCTCGCCTCCCTGCTCACCACGCACGGCCTGCGGCTCGCCGAAGCCGGACACGCGCGGGAAGCGGCCGCGCACACCGACGATGCCCTGGAGAGCGCCCGCACGCTGGCAGCCGGGGACCGGCGCGCCCACCGGGACCTGCTCGCCCACGCCCTGGAGGCAGTGGCACGTGCCCGTCTGCTCGCCGGGGACCGCTCGGCGTACGCACGGGACGCCGCCAGGGAAGCGTGCGACCTCTTCGAGGAGATCGCCCGCGACGAACCGGCCGCCACCCTGCCCTACCTGCGTCAGGCGCGGGAGACGCGTGAACGCCTCGGGGCGTGAGCGTCGGCGTGCCCCCGGCCGCGTCGGCCCGGTGGGAGCGGACGTGCGCCGGGTCCGTCCGTCCGCCCGGAGGTGGCCTCGGAGCCCGCTGGGGTGAACGGCCGCGATCCCGCCCGGCGTGCAGTCCGACGGCACCGGCGCGGACGGGACGTTCCGGGCGCGTGACTCCACCCACGCCGGCAGCGACCGCGTGGAGGGCGGGTGGTGACGCGCCGACAGGCCGTGCCCGGCCTCCCCGTCGGCCCGGCACTCGGATGCAAGCCCGGCGCTCTTCGGCAGTCGGGGCTCTGAGGCAGCCCGGCGCTCTTCGGCAGTCGGGGGCTCTGAGGCAGCCCGGCGCTCTGAGACAGCCGGGGCTTGGAGACGGCCGGGCGCCTGGAGGCGGCCGGGGCCCGGGGCCGGCGGCGGCCGTCCTCTCCGAACAAGGGCCGCGGGCGCCCCCGCTGCCGGAGGGAAGCCGGGGCGTTCGGGCACACGCCGCCACGACAGGACGCACGCCACCCGGCGCCCGCGCGGGCAGCGGGCCCGTCCCGCCGCCCGCCGTCCCGCCGCCGCCGACTCACTGCCGTCGCTCACGCAACGGCCCTGTCACGGGGGAGGGCCAGGGCCTTCCCCGGTGTCCGCGAGGGTGGCCCATCGGTCCGCGAGACGCCGGCACGCCCGGACGAGTTCGGGCGGGTGGAGGTCGGTGAGCCCGGTGTCGAACGTGGCGAGGAGCCCCGCCACGCCCGCCCAGGACCAGGCGCCGAGGGTGAGCCGGCAGTGGTCGTCGTCGAGGTGCTCGACGACCGAGCCGCCTGGTGCCCAACGGGCGACGATCCCGGCCGGCAGGTCGAGGCGGGCGCTGCCGGTGCACGGCCAGGTCGCGGGGGTGTCACCGCGGTCGTGACTGGTCATGACGAACCGAGCGGGGTCGTCCCCGGGGAGTGCACGCGGGTCGAAGCACTGTGTGGTCGGCCTCGGACGGAACCGCTCGACGCGGAGGACCCGCCACTGCCGGTCCTCGAGGTCGTAGTTCACCAGGTACCACCGGCCGGCCCACACCACCAGATGGTGCGGTTCGACGCGGCGGCCGGGTCGGAAGTCCTCCTCCCCGGGGCCGGGTCGGGAGCCGTCGGCCCGCAGGGCCTCGATGACCAGTACGTGGCGGTGGCGCGCCGCGGCCCCCACGACGGTGAGCGCCGCCGGGTCGATGGGCGGCGCCAGGAACTCCCAGGGGTTGTGCAGCCTGGTCAGCCGAACCGACCCCAGGGCCGCGCGCAAGGCGGCGGGCGCTGCCTGCTCCAGGGTGACCAGCGCCCGGGCCGCGTCGTCCCCCAGGCCGAGCACCGTGCCGGGCGCGGTCTGCAGGGCGACGGCGATCGCGAGGGCCTGGTCGTGGTCGAACACCAGGGGAGGGAGGGTGTGCCGCATGCCGAGCCGGTACCCGCCGCCGGGTCCGTGGACGGTGGTCACCGGATAGTCCAGCCGGCGCAGGGTGTCGATGTCACGCCGGACGGTGCGCTCACTGACCCCGAGCGCGGTGGCGAGCTCGTGCCGGGGCCACTGACGACCCGACCCGAGGAGGGACAGAAGCCGCAACGCCCGCCGTGAAGTGCTCGCCATCGCCCCATCCTGACACCGGTGGTGGCCACCCCGTGTCCACCACCGGTGTCACTGTTGCGCCCGAACGGACGAACAGCGGCGACAGTGAAGGACGTACGGACATGCGTGTCGTGGTGGTCGGTGGCGGGATCGGCGGGCTCGCGCTGGGGGCGGGGCTGCGCCGGCGCGGGGTGGAGGTGGCGGTGTTCGACCGCGACACCGACGTGGCGGCGACAGGCGGGTATCACATCACCCTCGACGAGCGGGCCCAGTCGGCGCTGCGGGAGCTGGTGCCGGCCGACACCGTGCAGCGCCTGCTGGCGTCGGCCTCGGCGCTGCGGCTGCGCGACGCCGACGCGTGGTGGGACCGTCGCGGCCGACTGCTCGGCCGGGGAGGGGACCTCGGCGACAGCTCCGGCGTCGACGTCGACCGCGTCACCCTGCGCACGCTGCTCGCCGAGGCGGTCGGCGACGACCTGCACCTGGGACGGACCGTGTCCGGCGTCGACCACGGTGACGACGGCACACCGCGCGTGCTGTTCACGGACGCCGCACCCGTCCCGGCGGATCTCCTGGTGGGCGCGGACGGTACTCACTCCCTGGTCGCCCGGCACCTCGCCGGAGGCCCGACCAACACACCGGCGGGCATCATCGGTTTCTCCGGCCGCACCCTCGCCACCGACCTGAGCGCCGGGGAACAGCGGCGGCTCGGACCGCGGTCGGGACTGGCCATCGGCCCGCGAGGCGCCGCGCTGTACATCGGCTTCCTCGACCCGGTCGGCCGCCCCGCCCTCGACGCGCCGGAACTGCGGATGTCCGTCACCACCGGGCCCACCTACATCTGGGGCGCCATGTTCCCCGCATCACCCCTGACCGACTCCCTGCGTCACCTGCGGGAGGCCGAGTTGCGGGCCGGGCTGTTGAGGACGTTCCACGCGCGGGGCTGGGACGAGCGGAGGCTCGAGGTCATCGCCCGCGCCGCCCCCCACAGCGTGGCCGCCTACCGCTTCAACGCCGCATCGACCCGGGCGGCCGACCTCGCGCCGTGGCCCGCGGGCCGGATCACCGCATTCGGCGACGCCGTCCACGCGACACCCCCCACCGCGGGAATGGGAGCCGGAGCCGCCATCCGCGATGCCGCCGACCTGGTGCAGCGCCTGGGCGACGTCGCCGACGGCACCACCACGCTCACCGAGGCCGTCACCCGCTTCGAGGCGGGCATGCGCCGGCGCGGCAGCCAGGCCCTCACCCCGGCCATGAGGACGGTCCGCCTGATCCTGGCCACCGACACCACGCTCGGCGCCGCGGCCACCGCACTGACCACCCCCCTCCTGGCCGCCGCCGCCCGGCTACGCCACTGACGACCGACCCAGGTGGAGCCCCCGACTGCCGGGAGGGCGCGGCGGCCGACCGCTCGCGGTGCTCTGCGGCAGCCACCCGGACGGCGAGTCGTACGTGTGCAGGGTCGTCGCGGGACCACTGGCGCAACACGCTGCGCCCGGGCGACCCTTGGTCACCCTGTGGAGGCCACCGCGCTCGACCTGCGCCCGCCCGTGCCGGCAGCTCGGCACTGTGGCTCATGCCGCGTTGATCAGCTCGCCTGGGACCTCCGCCACGACTCCCCAGGCGCGTGCCTGCTTCGCGATGGTGGCTCGTCCTTGTAGGCGAGTTCGGATGCCTTGGCCAGCCAGTACGCATGGGCCAGGCTGTAGCTGGTCGCCCGGTGGTCGATGGTGGACGGCACGCTCGTGCGCTGTCTCCTCGCAACGTCCCTGACGATGCACCCGCACGTCCTGCTCCGGGCGCCTCACCGCCTTCGTACAGGCACGTCCCCGAGCGGCCGGCGCCCGCACGTCCTGCTCCGGGCGCCTCACCGCCTTCGTACAGGCACGTCCCCGAGCGGCCGGTGACCCGCGCCCGGGCCCTCACCCGAACGCCCCATCCGGTGAGCGCCTTCCAGAGCTGCTCGGCCCCGCAGCGAGCGCGATGAGCCGGACCGCCCCCGCCCACAGCCGCACGACGGGCGTCGGTCGTGCGTCGGTGGCCCGAGAGCTCCGCCGGCGCCTGACCGCCGACCCGGCCGAACGCGACCACCCAGCCCGCCGCGCAGCCGGCTGCCGGGGCCGGATCGTGGCGTACGACCCTGCTCCGCGCTGACGCCCCCCTCGCCCTCGGCCGCCGCGTGTCCGGGCCGCTGCCGGCTCCGGCCGGCCTTCCGCTGCCAGCGGCGGCGCTGCCGGTGCCCGTCCGTGCCACCGCTGTGCCGAGTCGCGCGGGACTGGGGCCGTCCGGCTGCTGGCATGCCGGTGTCTCCAAGGACGGGGGTGCTGCGGCCTGCGGGTCGGGCACCTCGGCGGGACCCGCTGCGGATGCGAGCGGAGAGTCAGGCGTGGGCCACGGAGCCGATCGCGCTCATGACCTCGGGCACTGAGGGCCCGCCGGTAGGGCCCTTTGGCGAGGTGTCGCGCCGCTCCCGGGCGACCGCAGGGTGCGCGGCGGCCGCCGCGTGGACGCCGGAGACCGGAGCGCGGTCGTCAGGCCGCCGGGTGACCGGCGATGCCGTGGTCACCCGGGTCGGTCTGACGCCGCCGAGCGGCTCGACCAGCAGGTCTCCCGTCCTGACGTGGTGCGAGAGACGACCCGGGTCGGCGACGCGGGGTGCGGGCGCTGCAGACGAAGCTGCGGGGGCCCGGCGAGGTGCTGCCGCCGCGGCTGCCGTCGACGGTCGGACACGCGGGGCGCCCCCGCGGTCCGTATCCCTATATGGCGTGTCCCTTCGCGGGCTCGGTGGAGTGGGTGCCTCCGGCGTCCTCGACGGGCGTGAGGGGCTCGGCGTCGGTGCGGTCGGCGTCGGTGGGGCGTCCCAGCAGCCAGGTCAGCAGGGGGCCTGCCATCGCGGTCGTCACCACGGCCATGACGACCATGAGCGAGTACAACTCCTGGTTGAGAAAACCGAGTTGCAGGCCCACGTTGAGGACGATGAGTTCGGTGAGACCGCGGGTGTTCATCAAGGTGGCCAGGGCCGCCGACTGGCGCACCGGCATCCGGTTCAGGCGGGCGGCGGCGAACGCGCCGATGAACTTGCCGCCCACGGCCACCAGCAGGATGAGCCCCAGGTCCCCGAGCCCGCCGGCGTCGAGCCCGGAGAGGTCGACCTTCAAGCCGGCGACCAGGAAGAACACGGGCAGCAGCAACGTACCGCTCATCTGTCCGAGACGATCGTGCACGTCGCGACGCAGCTGCTCCGTGCCGTTACGGGGAAGGACGACGCCGAAGAGGAACGCGCCGAAGATGTAGTGCAGGCCCAACCACTCGGTGGTGGCTGCGGAGAGCAGCAGGCCGGCGAGGATGCAGGCGAAGGTGGTCGGGGTGAGCCCGAGCGACCCGCGGCGGTCCGCGATCCGGCGCAGTGCGGGGCGCAGCAGGAACAGCATGGCCAACAGGTACGGGACAGCCAGAAGGATCCGCCACTCGTCAGGGCCCGCCGAGCCGCTGACGGCGACCACGGCGGCGAGCAGGAACCAGGCGAGGACGTCGTCGATGGAGGCGCAGGCCAGGGCGACCACGCCGAGGGGCGTCCGGGCCATGCCCCTGTCGGTCAGGATCCTGGCCAGTACGGGGAACGCGGTGATCGACATGGCGATGCCCATGAAGAGCATGAACGCCGTCTTGTTGCCGGTGCCGTGGTCCTCCATGAGGTAGAGGGCCAGGGCGGCGCCGAGTCCGAAGGGCAGCAGGATGGAGCTGAGCGAGACGCTGGGGGCGATGGCTCCGCTTCCGCGGATCAGGGCCGCGTCCCACTCCAGTCCGACGATGAACATGAAGACGGCCACCCCCACCGCGGCGAGTGCGCCGAGCAGGGGCCGTATGTCGGTGGGTAAGAGCGCGTCGGAGATCGCCCCGTGGAAGAGGGTCGGCCCCAGTGCGATGCCGGCGAGGACCTCGCCGATCACCGCGGGCTGGCCCAGGCGGCGGGCCAGCGCGCCGAGCAGCCGTGCCAGGAGCACCATGGCGGCGAGGCCGACGAGAAGCGAGATGGTCTGTTGCGTGGTCATGCGGTCCGTTTCCGTCGATCGTGATCCGGCCCGGGACATCGTGTGCCGGCCGAGGTCGAGTCGAAAGGGCAGGGCAGGCAGGCGTTCCGGGCGGCGCCGGCGCTCCTTCGTCGGAGTCAGGCGCGACGGTTCGAACCCCGGATGCCTGATCGGTGTGGGGGTCCTCTCCGGGTGGGGGGTGATGAGGGCAGGCGGTGGTGGAGGTGCATGGGCAGACTGCCTGTTGCCCGCGGGACTGGCGAGGAACTCAGTTGAACACCCGTGCGGTCCGCCGGACACCGTGCGTGGTCGATCACCACGAGTCGAACGCCTCCTGGAGCGACGGGGATCCGGTCCTGACGGTGGCGGGCGGCAGGCGGCGGCAGGGCGGCGCGGCGGCGATGGTGTCAGGCGCGGCGACGGGGCCGCGAGACGCCGACGGCGGTCCCGCAGGGCGGTGGCGCCAGGGTGAGGGATGGACCTGTCGCCGTCCGGTTGCCCCCCCCGCCGGTCTGACGTCGCCGCCCCATCGGTGACGGCCTCCCGCCGCTCGGCTTCACGCCGGTGGCGTAGCCGCCCGGGGCGGGGGAGGATCGCGCCTGGCGAGTTCCTGACAGGTACGACGCCGTCGGATTCCGCGTCGCCCGGTCTCCGCAACGCTCGGGACCCTACCGGGCCGTGGGCGGCAGACGCTGCCCCACGGGGGGCGGTGCACGGTGGGAGACGACTGATCTGACGCCCGTGGTGGGCTGGTGATGTACGCGTCGCGCGGCTGAGGCTTCGCTGTTCGCCCGATACGTGCCGTAGCGCCCCGGAGAGACCGCGTACGGGCAACTCGCCCGACCGTCGCGCACGTTGTGGTGCAGCAGGGAGACGTCGGTGGTGTTCCGTCAGGCCGTCGGGTGTGGACGTAGACCGACTGCTCCGCCGTAAGGGTCCGTGCCGGGGAACCCGGCCACTCCCTGCACGGAGGCGCGGTTGACCCCTCGGAACGTCCGTCCCGAGGGGCGCGCCGCCCGGGCAGCCCGCCGCAGGACCACGACGCCCGCCGTCACGGTGCTTTCGTCGTGGCCGGTTCGTCGCGGCGTGTTGTCGCGGAGGCGGCCCGTGGCGGGCGGAGCCCGAAGGCGATGACGGCCAGAGCGGCCAGGGCGACGCCGAAGAGCAGCCACATGGCCGCCCGGCCGCCGCTGGTGAATACGGTCCCGAAGAGGTCGCCTGCCTGTTCCGCGGTGAGGCCCGTGTGGCGCACGAGGAGGGCCGGGCCGTCCTGCGGGTTCTCCCCCACCTGAGCCGTCCAGGGGCCGGAGGAGAGGCCGTGCTCGGCCAGGCGGTCGTTCAGGGCGTCCCGCGCCGCGAGCCGGTAGACCTCCATACCGACGGCCAGCCCGAGCGCCCCACCCAGGTTGTGACAGGTCCACGAGGCGCCGACGGCCGTTCCGGCCAGGTGGCCGGGCACCGCGGACAGGGCGGCCACGGTGGCGGGCCCCAGCACGAGGGCCCAGCCCACTCCCATCGCCACGAGCGCCGACACGAGGGAGGCCATACCGCTCGTGGGGGTCAGACGGGCCTGGGCCAGCGCCGACAGGGCGAGTGCCAGGAAGCCGAGGCACAGCATGCGGCGGGGCCCGTGCCGGTCGACGAGCCGGCCGACGAAGGGAGACAGCAACGCGACGGCCGCGGTGCACGGGAGCAGCAGCAGACCGGTCGTGTGCCCGTCGAAGCCCCGGACCGTGTGCAGGTACAGCGGCGTCAGGAAGAGGACGACGCAGTAGAAGAAGGCCAGCGCGAAATCCGCCGTGACGGCCCCGAGGAAGTCCCGCCCGGCGAACAACTGGAACCGGATCAGCGGGTTGCGGGCCCGAAGCTCCACCGCCCGGAAACCGACGAGTGCGACGCCGCCGCACACGAGGAGGGAAACGGTGCCGGGCGAGGCCCACCCCCACAGGTGGCCCAGGGTCAGTGCCAGGACGAGAGAGGGAACGGAGAGGGACAGCAGCGCCAGGCCGGGCCAGTCCATCCCGCCCGTCAACTTCTCGCCGTAGGACTCCGGCACGGTCGGGACGCACACGGCCATCGCGGCCGCGACGAGCGGAACGTTCAGCCAGAAGACCCAGGGCCAGCTCGCGGAGGCCGTGAGGAAGCCGCCCAGGACCGGGCCGAGCGCGAGCCCGAGCCCGTTGACCCCGTACAGGCATCCGATGGCCCTTCCCCGCTCGTGCGGGGGGAAGATCGCGGTGATCAGGGCCCCGGTCGCGGTGTAGAGGACCGCGCAGGCGGTCCCCTGCAGGAAGCGGAAGGCGATGAGCCACTCCGGGGTGGCTGCGCAACCGGCCCCCAGGGAAGCCGCGCCGAAGACGACGGCTCCCGTGTAGAGCACTTTCCGCCGGCCGTGGCTGTCGGCGAGCCGGCCCGTCGTCACCATGCCGGTGGACAGGGCGACGATGAAGACGTTCACGATCAGCTGGAGTTCGGTGACCGTCGCTCCGAGGTCGTCCTGGATGACCGGTGCCGCCGTACTCACGATGGTCAGGTCGATGCAGCCCAGGAAACTCAGTGTTCCCAGACCGGCGAAAGCCCACCACTTCCGTACCCTCTTCGACGCGTCGTCGGTCACGCTGTCCTCGATTTCATCCCACCGCCTTTTGCGGGCAGTCAACCGCTGTCGCCATACGTGTGTCGACGGGTATCGCGAAAAGGCATGGCCCCTTGCCGGAGAAGCATGACGAATTCCGGTCGGACGCGATTCATGCCGTCCATGCAGAGGTGTGAGAGGTGTTCCCGCGGTGCGGAGGATCTGCTACGTTCCGGTGTCGACGGAAAGGCGCGGCCTTGAATGAGGCAGCCGGTCGCCTTTGTGGTTTTCCGGAGGTCCTTGTCCGGTGGAGTGGCCGAGAGGCGAGGCGACGGCCTGCAAAGCCGTTCACACAGGTTCGAATCCTGTCTCCACCTCTGTCCCGTCCGCCGCCTGTGGGCGGCGGACGGAGAAGCCGGGCGGTCTTCGCACGACCGCCCGGCTCAGTCGGCTCTGCCGCTCCGGTACGCCTCGCGTACCCCGTCCGCCAGCGCGGGCGCCCGGTCGGCGGCCCAGCTGTGCGGCGGCCAGACCAGCAGCAGGCGGTGGCGGGTGCCGGGGTCGGTCAGCGGCGTGTAGACGACGCCGGCCGCCGGCGCGGGGTACCAGTAGGCAGGCAGGACGCCCTGTACCGCGCAGGCCAGCGCCGTCGCCTCGGTCTCGTCGGACGCCCAGCGCACCTCGACGTGGACCTCGGCGTCCCGTACGGCCGCCGCGAAGTGGTGGCGCAGGTCGGCGCCCCGGCGGCCCCCGACGAGCACGGACACCTCGCCGTCGAGGTCGCGCAGCGCCAGCGGACGGCGCCCGGCCAGGCGGTGGCCGGCCGCGGTGCCGATCAGCATGTCCTCCTCGGCGAGCACGGCGGAGGCGAGGGTATCCGGAAGAGGCTCGTCCAGAGGGGACTGCCGCACCACGGCCAGATCGAGGCGGTGTACGCGAAAGAGCCTCAGCAGGGCGGTGCCGGCGTCCGCGGCCCGCGCGTCGGCGGTCGGCTCGCGGTACGCGTCCAGGAGGGTGCACAGCTCCAGCTCCACCCGTGGGAGCAGTTCCCGTGCATGGGCGCACACCAGGGGAAACACGGGTGTCGGAACCGTGCCGATGCGCAGGCGCGGCCCCATGGGGCCGGTGGGGCCGCCGTGCCCGCCGGCAGTCAGGAGGTGGTCGATCCTCGGCAGCAGGTCGTCGGCGCAGCGGAGCAGCAGCCGGCCGGCGACGGTGAGGCGGGCCCCCCGGTGGTCGCGGCGGAGCACCACGAGCCCCGTTCCCCGCTCGAGGTGCTGGATGCGGCGGGTCAGGCCCGCCTGGCTGACGCCGAGTGCCCGCGCGGCACCGGCCAGACTTCCGGCGTCGGCGACGGCCCGCAGCACCCGCAGGTCCTGGACCTCGACGTTCATGGTGCTTCGACCCGCGCCAGGTCGCGGTGCGCTGCGGAGAGCAGGGCGACCAACTTGGGTATCCGTGCGGCGATCCAGCTCTCCGTGCGGTAGGCCACGAGATGACGCACGCGCATGTCCAGATCGACCACGGGGCGGCGCACCACACCCGGCTGCAGAGGCCGGTACGCCTGGGTCAGGGCCACGCAGCCCTGGTGGCGGATCACCGGGCACCGTGGTCCGGAGACGACGATGTCGTGCGTGATGCGCGGCGCGAATCCGTAGGGGGCGCACAGGCGGCGGAGTTTCTCGTCGCAGGCGTCCGGGCCGGTGCACGAGATCCAGTCCTCGCTCGCCAGGTCCGCCATGGTGAGCCGTTCCGCAGTGGCCGTCGGCCGGCCGGCGGCCACCGCGAGCAGTACCGGACTCTCGGCCCAGGGGATGTGCGCGACGGGCCCCCCGCCGGACCTGAGCGGACCCTCCACCGAGTGGTGGTCCCGCAGGGCGATGTCGATCTCCCCCTCCCGCAGCAGGTCCATCACCTCCCGGGTGGTGTGGGGCGTCACGATCTGCACGCGTTCCTCGGACGGCATCCGCTGCAGGGCGTCGAGGAGCGGCTCGTAGAAGACGCTGCACGCCGCCCCGCCGATCCGCAGCGTTCGCCGACGCAGCATGCGGTAGTCCCGTACGCGCTCCTCGTAGTCGTCGAGGGAGCGGATGATCGACTCGGCGTGCTCCAGGACGGCGCTGCCCAGGGGGGTCGGGCGGGTGCCGTGCGGGTCGCGCTCGAACAGCGTCCCGCCGAACAGTTCCTCCAGTCGGCGAATCTGGCGGCTCAGGGCGGGCTGAGGGAGTCCCAAGACCGCCGCGGCCTTGTTCAGGCTTCCCGTCTCGGACACGACACACAGTTGTCGTAAGTGGCGAAATTGCAGGTCCATGTCAACAGTTAAACCGTTCCGCGTGACCTTTGCCAAGGTCATGGCACAACGCGTTCCTTTCGCGGCATTCGCGTCCGGAAAATTACTTATCGTTGACCGCCGGACACACTGTGCTGTTCATTTCGGATTTGCGGCGGTGGCATAGCCGCACGGCAGTACCCAGCCAGCCTGCGGACCGCCACCATTCCACTCATCGCCTCACGGGCCGGGGGTCCGGCTGCGCCTGGGGGACCTGTCCGCACCACTGGCTGAAGGTGAATATGTTTGAGATTGAACCACTCACTGAACGATGTCGCGGCCTACTGACCACGGCCGCTCACGCATGCGTCGGAGTGAGCCCTTTCAACAGCTACTTCACCGGGCCGCGACTGCGGCGGCTGGCCGAGTGGGCCCTGAGGCGATTCCCGCACGTCCACTTCTTCGTGCCCGACACCGCGGCCGCGTACACGCTGGAGGCGCTGGGGTACGCGCCGAGCCGCGCCCGCCACAAGGCGCAGCGGCAGGGTCGGTACGTCCACAACAAGATCTGCACCGCGTTGCGGGAGCTGGGTGTGCGCGACCCCGCGAACCTGATCCTCGACATGGGCCGGCTGCACGAGTCGCCCCGCTACATGCGGCTGCTGGACGAGGCACACCTGTGTTTCCACCAGGACGAGGGCTTCCGCGCCGCGTGCCTCGACGCCTCTCGCTGGGTCCTGCACCAGAAGCTCCCGCCGGGCACCGCTCCCGACCAGGAACAACTGCGCAGCGCGGTCCGCTACTTCCTCGCGGAACTGCCGCTCTTCGCCGACGCCGGAGGCATCGCCGGCCACGGCTCCTCGCTCTTCGTCTATCACCAGCGGGTCGCCTTCCTCGAGCGCTTCTTCCACCGCGAGCTGGAGTGGCGCCCGGTGGACGGGCAGGGCTTCCTGGTCGTCCACGACCGGACGCCGGACGCTCCCGAAGCGCGACACCCGGCCGGGACCGCTCCCGCGGGGGAGGTGGCCGGTGTCGACGACTGAGAGCGGACGCAGAAGCGCCCTGCCCCCCGAGTCGACCGGGCCGGCCGCGGGGTCCGCCGACGACGAGGCGTCGGACGACTACGCGCTGACCCCGGTGCCCGAGGGCGCGCGCCGTTCCTGGCTCTCCGTGGCGGTGCAGCGCTTCGGGCAGGTCTCCTCCTTCCAGCAGTTCATGGTCGGCGCCGTCCTGGGCTACGGGATGACGTTCACCGACGCGGTGATCGCCATCACCGTCGGCTCGGTGATGCTGGAGGTCATCACGATCCTGATGGGCGTCGCCGGAGTGAAGGAGGGCGTGTCCACCTCGGTGCTGGCCCGCTGGTCGGGCTTCGGCCGCAAGGGCTCCGCCGCCGTCGGCATGCTGGTGGCGCTCAGCCTCGCCGGCTGGTTCGGCGTCCAGAACGGTGTGTTCGCCCAGGGCATGCACGACCTCGCCGGATGGGCTCCCGTGTGGGTGTGGGCGGTGGTGGGCGGCGTGTCGGTGACGGCCGTCTCGGTCTGCGGTTTCACCATCATGGCGTGGACGGCCTACCTGACGGTACCGGCGTTCCTCCTGCTGGCCGGCTGGTCGGTGGCGGACACTCTCGCCGGCCACTCACTGCGCGAGCTGCTGACCGGGGCTCCGCCGGGACCGGTGATGTCCCTGGCCGAGGGCACCACGCTGGTGGCGGGCGCGTTCATCCTCGGCGCGCTGATGACCCCCGACATGACGCGCTTCAACCGCCGTCCCTCCGACGTCGTCAAGCAGACGCTGCTGGGGGTGACACTGGGCGAGTACGTGATCGGGCTCACCGCCGTCATGCTCGGGCACGCCGCACGCACCGCCGACGTCGTCGGCATCATCACCACCTCGTCCGGCCTGCTGGGCACGCTGATCCTGACGACGGCGATCCTCAAGATCAACGACTGGAACCTCTACTCGTCCGCACTGGCCGCCGTCAACAGCGTCGACGTCCTCCTGGGCCGCCGTGTCGGCCGGCGGGGCGTGACCCTGGTCATCGGCGTGGCGGGCACCGCCCTGTCCGCCGCCGGCATCGTGGACGACTTCGCCGGCTTCCTGGAGACCATCGGGGTGCTCGCCCCACCGGTGGCCGGGATCATCATCGCCGAGTACTACGTGGTGCGGCGGTACCGCGCCGACCTGGAGCGGGCCCGCCGCACGGGCCGCTCACCCGAGGGGATTCCCGACTGGCTCCCCCTGTCACTGGTCTGCTGGGCCGCCGGAACGCTGGTCGGCGCGTACCTGGACGTCGGCATCCCCGCCATCAACGCCGTCGGGGCCGCATTCGTCCTGTACGCGGTGGCCGGCCGGGCGATGGACTCCCGCCGCCGCGGCCGTGCCCGGCGAACCCCCCTGTCCGACCGGACGACGTGACGAGGATCGGAGGCCGACATGCTGC
Source organism: Streptomyces kanasensis (assembly GCF_043077165.1). NCBI lineage: Bacteria > Bacillati > Actinomycetota > Actinomycetes > Kitasatosporales > Streptomycetaceae > Streptomyces > Streptomyces kanasensis. Next base: position 82,649 of record NZ_JBIBSF010000001.1, on the reverse strand, counting down.
CCCTGGTGCAGCGGAACGAACTGAAAGACCTGATGGACACCGGAAAGGTGGTCGTCGTCGACACGATGCCGCCGGCCTACTACGCGCGCGAGCACCTGCCCGACGCGGTCAACATCCCGGGATTCCCGTACGAGGAGGCGGCGCGCTCCACCGACGAACTCGCGCCCACCGTACTGCCGGACCGCACCGCGCCCATAGTCGTGTACTGCGCGAACACCCCGTGCCGCAACAGCGAACTCGTCGGCGCGCGGCTCGTGTCGCTCGGCTACACGGACGTACGCAAGTACCGCGAGGGGATCGAGGACTGGGTCGCCCACGGCCTGCCGACGCAGACCACCACGGGCTGACCGCCCCGGAACTTCCCCGCCCGCGCACCTGCGTCGTGAACCCGACCCACTGCGCACCCCCACCGGAAGGAAAGAGATGATGTATCGCCGACTGGCTCTCGCCACCGCGGCAACCGCGATGCTCCTCGGCGGCACCGCGGTCCCGGCCGCCGCCCAGCCGCCCGCGGCCGAGGTGTCCGCCACCGCCGAGATCCCCTCCGTCATCGAGGTGACCCCGGCCAACTACCAGCAGCTGATGGAGTGGTCGCACACCAAGCCGGTGGTGCTCGACTTCACCGCCTCCTGGTGCTACTGGTGCCAGAAGCAGAAGCCGTACCTCCAGCAGTACAACACCGCCGACAACGGCTCCTGGGTCTGGGCGAAGGTCGACGTCGACCGCAACCGCGACCTGTCCAGGACGTACGGGGTGCGCGGCATCCCGGCCCTGCTGAACATCCAGGACGGCAAGGAGGCCGGTAGTCGCCTCGTCGGCTTCGACGGCCCGACCTCCCTGCGCACCTGGCTGAACCACCTGTGACACCCCTGTGCCGCCGCCGCTCCCCGCGGCGGCGGCACGCCCTCGCGTGTCCCTCCTCAGAAAGGCTCATCCCCATGGACAACGCCCTGGTGCGGGCCCTGACCGCGGCAGTCGTCGCCGCCGGTGCGGCCCTTCCCGCCCTGCTCGCCGGCCCGGCCGTGTCCGCCACCCCGGCGGACCGCTCGCCGTCCCTGCCCTCGGCCGCCACCGTCCACATCATCGAGGTCAACGGCACCGACGCCACCGAGGAGGCGGTCACCCGGCGGGCTCAGGAGATGATCGCCGCTCACGGCGGCGCATTGCGGAGGGTGTACTCCGCCGCTTCCCAGGCGTTCTCCGTCTCGCTCACCGAAGAGCAGAAGACCTCCTACTACAAGGACCCCCCAGTCGACTCGATCACCAGTGACCGTGTCTACCGGATCGCGGGAGAGCAGCAGCCCGTCCGGGGGACGGGCACCGCACGGGTGGCGCTCGGCGGTATCCAGCTGTCACCGCCCTCATGGGGCCTGGACCGCATGGACCAGCGCGACCTGCCCCTTGACGGCGTCCACCGCATGCCGCACGGAGTCGGCGCGGGAGTGGACATCTACGTCGTCGACACCGGGGTCCGTGTCGCGCACCGGGAGTTCCGGGGCCGCCGGGCGCACGGTGCGTACGACGCCATCGAGCAGCGCCCGGGCGGGGGAAGCGACTGCAACGGCCACGGGACCGCCTCCGCGGCCACCGCGGCCGGTCTGTGGACCGGCGTCGCCAAGGGCGCCACCGTGCGGTCGGTGCGTGCCTTCGGCTGCGACGGCACCGGCACGCTGGAGCACATCATGTCCGCGGTCGACTGGATCACCGCCCACGCCGACGGCCCCTCCGTCGTCAACCTCGGCTTCTCCGGCGAGCCGGGTTCGGTGCTCGACCTCCAGCTCTACCAGATGACCGGCAAGGGCATCGCCTACACCGCCGCGGCGGGCAACGGCGACGCATCGGGCAACGGGATCGAGTCCTGCGAGACGACCCCGGCCCGGCAGACCACCGCCATCACCGTCGCCGCCACCGGCCGCGACGACAAGCGCCCGGCCTGGTCCAACCACGGCTACTGCGTGCACCTGTTCGCACCCGGCACCGACATCACCACCGCCGGCGCGCGCAGCGACGGCTCCTACGTCAAGCTGACGGGCACCTCCGCGGCCACCGCCGAGGTGACCGGCGCCGCGGCCGTGTACCTGGCCCGCCACCCCGACACGACGCCGGTCGAACTGGACCAGGCGCTCACGGCCTCCGCCACCCGGGACCACGTGCGCGACGCGGGCCCGGAGTCCCGGAACCTGCTGCTGTACACCGGACCCTCCGACCATGCGCGAGAAGGTGACCGGGGGTGAGCGGCGTCGTCCGGGACGTCGTCGTCATCGGGTCGGGCCCCGCCGGCTACACCGCCGCCCTCTACACCGCCCGGGCCGCACTCCGCCCGGTGGTCCTGCGCGGCAGCACCGCCATCGGCGGCGCGCTGGCCACCACCACCGAGGTGGAGAACTATCCGGGCTTTCCCGGCGGCGTACAGGGGCCCGACCTGATGGACGGCATGGCAGCGCAGGCGGAGCGGTTCGGCGCCGAGCTGGTCGACGTGGAGGCGGTCGCCGTCGAGCCGGCCGGGGACGTCAAGAGGATCACCGACAGCGAGGGACGGGAGCACCTGGCCCGGACCGTCGTCGTCGCCACCGGGACGCGCTACCGCAAGCTCGGCCTGCAGCAGGAGGACGAGCTGTCCGGCCGGGGCGTGTCCTGGTGCGCCACCTGTGACGGGTTCTTCTTCCGCGGCCACGACATCGCCGTGGTCGGTGGCGGCGACACCGCCCTGGAGGAGGCCACCTTCCTGAGCCGGTACGCCCGTTCGGTGACGGTGGTCCACCGGCGGGGTGTCCTGCGGGCCTCCAAGGCCATGCAGCGTCGCGCTTTCGCCGATCCGAAGATCTCCTTCGCCTTCGACCGCGAGGTGGTGGCCCTGCACGGTGACATCGGCACGGGGCTGACCGGCATCGGGCTCCGGGACACGGCTACCGGGACGACGGAGGAACGGGCGGTGACGGGGTTGTTCATCGCGATCGGTCACGATCCGCGCACCGAGCTGTTCAGGGGCCGGCTCGCTCTGGACGAGGCCGGGTACGTGCGGGTGGACGCCCCGTCGAGCCGTACCAGTGTGCCGGGCGTGTTCGCCGCGGGCGACGCCGTCGACCGGGTCTACCGCCAGGCCGTGACTGCGGCAGGCACCGGATGCGTGGCCGCGCTGGACGCCGAACGGTACCTGGCCGAGCTCGGCGACCTGAGCTCGCCGCCGGGTAGTGGCCGATGAAGGGGCGGTCGCCTCGTCGGGGTTGCTGCCGGGCTGCGGTGGGCCGGTCGTCGAAGGGCCGTTCCCGCCCCGTCGCGACGGCGGCGTCGAGCACCGCGCCGGCTGCCTCGGTGGCGTAACCACGCCCATGCGGGCGCTGGAACAGCGCATACGCATCCCGAAGCAGGGCGGCAGTGACCGCCGGGCGCACCCGCCGACCAGCACGTGGACGTGGGCCGCGGAACCGTCTCATCAGGCATGTTCCGCGTCCCGCCACCCTGCGGCCGCCCTTTCGACGGCGGGATCAGCGACTTCGCGATCTCCCACCGGCCGTCCGGCACGATCGGCGCCGGTGGTGAGGGAACCCGGCAGAGCTCCGGAGAACTCACGGGATGTCGCACCGGGGCGCTTGAGCCTCCAGCGGCTGGAGGGTCCAGTATCCCGCCCATGGACGACGAACGCCCCGACGTGCTCACCATCGGTCAGCTGGCGCACCGCACCGGACTTTCCGTGCGTACCCTGCGCTTCTGGTCGGACGAGGGAGCGGTGCCGCCCGTGGCCCGCTCCGCGAGTGGCTACCGGCTGTACGACGCCCAGTCCGTGGCCCGTGTCGAGCTGGTCCGCACCCTGCGGGAGCTGGGCCTCGGGCTCGACCACGTCTGCCGCGTCCTGAGCGGCCGCACCACGGTCGCCGAGGTCGCCGAGGCGCACGTGGCCGCGCTCGACGCGCAGATCCGCTCGCTCAAGGTGAGCCGGGCCGTCCTGTCCACCGTGGCGAAACGGGGCTCGACCGTTGAGGAGACAGCACTGATGAACCAGTTGGGGCGGCTTTCCGCCGCCGAACGCAAGCAGATCATCGACGAGTTCAAGGAGGAGGTGTTCGGCGGTCTCAGTGTCGACCCGCACTCGCGTGACCGCATGCGCGCCTTCAGTGTCGAATTGCCCGACGATCCCACGCCTGAGCAGGTCAACGCCTGGATCGAACTGGCCGAGCTGGTGCGGGACCCCGGGTTTCGCGCCCGGTTGCGCACCTGGATGGAGCTCAACACTCCCGTACCGGGGCAGGGCCGTCCCCCCGGGGCGTCCATCTGGTGGGCCAGGCAGGTCGTGCAGACCGTCACGGAGGTCGGAGAGCGGGGGGTCGCTCCCGAGGGGCCTGCAGCGGCCGAGGTGCTGTCCGCGCTGTTCGGCGACACCGATCGGGCCGCCGTGCTGCGCAGCCTGGAGGCTGGGATCGAGGCGGGGGCTGAGCGCTACCGCAGGCTCGTCGCCCGTGTACGCGGGCAGGCTTCGTCGCCCGACGCGACCGAGGCCCTGGAGTGGCTGGCGCGAGCCCTGCGCGCCGCGGATCAGGCCTGAGCCGACCCGACGACCCGACGAGCCGACCGGCCAGGCCGCCGGCCGCAGCCCGCGCCGTTCGAAACGCGGAGTCGAGAGTCGTTCGTCCGTGAACACGCAGGAGCTCAAGAAGGCCCTGGGGCGCTGAGCCCCACCGGATCAGGAGACCGAGGGGGCCGGCCGGCTGTCAGGCGCGACCGTGGCGCGGACCGCACAGCAGCATGCCACGTCCCGACGGGGCCGGCCCCCGGAGTGTTTGCCCGAGTCGAACGGGCGGTCGGCGGTGATGCCGTCGATCGGTAGGAGCGTCCCGTCCAGGATCACGTACGCCGTCGTCGACGCCGCTCGTGCGGCTTCCGTGAGAGTGGGGCGAGGCGGCCAGGAGGTTGACGGCCTCGGTGATGCATCGGTAGGCGGTGGTGGTGCCGATCCCGGAACCGGCCGCGAGCCGGGCGTAGGGCCGGCCGTTGCCGTTGGAAGTTCACGAGTTCCGAAGGCGCTGCCGTGATCGTGGACCCGCAGTCGGTCAGCGAGCCCCGCCGGCCGGCAGCGCATCAGCGTCGTCCCCTGACACGCCGACCCGCAGCGTGCTGACATCCGGAGCGGGTATCGCTCGCGGCCCTGGGCAGACGAGACCTCATGCACGGACAACACGCGCGCCCCACGAGCACTCTGTTCGGCCCAGCCTGCGGAGTCCGGACACCGACACCCGCCCAAGCCGGTGCCAAGCACTCCCGCAGGGACCGGATCAGCGGCCGTCTGCGCCGCCGGATCCTCGCGTACCGGGCGATCGACTTCCTGTCCACACACATCCCGGAACACTCCGGGCCAGGCGAGGAATGTCTGCTCCTCGTCCACATCCGCCAGGTCGTCGGCCAGATCCATTACCGCATCTGCCCCGACTGCGCCCAGGGTGTCATCACCGCCATCGTGATCGACGAGCGTTTCCACAGCACCGGGCTCGGCACCCGTGCGCTTTCGCACCTGCGGTCCCGCCACCCGGGCCTCGCCTGGCGCAGCACGCTGAGCATGCGCACCACACGCGATCTCCTGCGCCGGATGCGCATTCCCACGCTCACGTCTGACCCGCACTGCCGCCACGCACGCCGACCGCTGTCCGCCCCGTCGCCCGTCCGCGGCTGACGGCGTGGTCGGTTCCCGACCGTCGACGTGGAAGAACTCCGAGGAGTGAGGAGTGAGAAGGTGAAGGGCTTCCGCAGCTTCATCCTGCGCGGAAACGTGGTCGACCTGGCCGTCGGCATCGTCATCGGAGCGGCGTTCACCGCCGTGGTCAACGGTTTCGTCCGCGCCTTCCTGACACCGCTGGTCGGGCTGGCCACCGGCGTCACGGGCGACATGAGCCGCAAGACCTTCAGCGTCGGCAATACCGAGTTCCCCTACGGCGCCTTCATCAACGCCGCGATCAGCTTCCTCCTCCTGGCCGGCGCCCTGTACTTCCTGGTCGTCCTCCCGATCAACAAGCTGCACGAGCGCCTCGCCCCACACCACGACGTACAGGCCCCCAAGCGGGACTGCCCCGAGTGCCTCAGCCCCGTCCCGGCCCACGCCCGGCGCTGCGCCGCCTGCACCGTCCCCCTGCCGGCAGTGCCCGCCCAGGCAGGCGAGATCACCCAGCGCGCCGACTGACCGGGCGTCACTGATCGGGCCCGTGACCACTCGGACGGCTCCCTCGCTCGGCCGCACGGCCAGTGGCTCGAAGCGGTACCGGGTACGTGCGTCTGATCGCCACGCGGGACGACACCCGTGGCACCGGCCCCCGACGTCGCCTGTACGCGGCGTTCACCGAAGCGGCGGAACGTCGCGGTGCACGGCAGTCGGAGGTGATCACGTCGATCGAGACCACCGGCTCGATCGCCCTTCCACCGCAGCCTCGGCTTCGACGTGGAGATCGACGACTACGACGGTCCGGCCGGGCCATGGCCGTCGTCCATCGAGAGCTGCCGCTGGACCTCTCGTGGCCTGACCAACCAGCCGTCACTCGTCGTCACCACCACGGGCAGTGATGCGGGCGGCCCGTGCCCGCGGCGTGGGAGCGGTCGGACCTCCTACGAAGGGGCGCCGGTGAGGATGGCGGAGAGCCCGTGGGTGATCCAGAATGACCACATGGTCACGCTCGGGACTCCCCGTTTGATCCTGCGTCGCTGGCGCGAGGAAGACATTGCGCCCATGGCCGCAGTCCATGCCGACCCCGAGGTCATGCGGTGGATCCGCGACGGCAGCGTCCGTGACGAACAGCAGACCCGCGACGGGGTCCGGGCATGGGAGAGCGAGTGGGAGTCACAGGGCTTCGGCCTGTTCGCCGTGGAGATCCGGTCCACTGGCGAGCTGGCCGGCTTCACCGGCCTCTCGGTGCCCCGCTTCCTGCCGGAGGTACTGCCGGCGGTCGAGGTCGGCTGGCGGCTGGGACGTTCCCACTGGGGGCAGGGCTTGGCCACTGAGGCCGCTGCGGCCGCTGTACGGTTCGGGTTCGAAGAGCGAGGGCTGGAGAGGATCGTCAGCATCGCTCAAGTGGGCAACGACGCCTCCGAGCGGATCATGACCAAACTGGGGATGCACCCGGACCGCGAGACCGTCAATCCCACCTGTGGTCGGCGAGTACGGGTGTACGCGTTGTCGTCGGACCAGTACGCCACCACCACTCGCTGAGGCCGGCGGCTAGGACGGCCGCCTCGTGGCGGACTGCGCGTGTGTCGCACCTGGTGGCCCACGGCGCGATGTCTCTTGACGACCCCGCCGCGCTGCTGCCGGAGGCCGCCGAACGGTGCGCCGTGCCCCCCCCGGATCTCGCGGCGGACCTGCGCCGGGCGGCCGGACCGCCGGCAGCGTGCCGACCACCGGCGCACCGCAACGGCGCCCGGCCTGGGGGAGAGACGCTGCCTCATGGGCTGCCGAACGGCCGGCGCGACGCCGTACCGCCGGCCGTCCCGGCCCCGCGGACCTGGCGGAACCCGCCCCGGCGGCTCGCGTTCCGTCGGGACTACTCGGTGCGCAGCGCCGTGGCCGTACGTGCCCTGGCCGCCCAGCCGGCGGGGACCAGCGCGCCCAGTACCGCGATCACCACCCCGCCCAACCCCAGCAGGAGCAGCTGAACAGGCGCGTACACATCGAGGACCGGCGACGGCAGACCGGTGCCTACGGCACGCCCCATCACCGGCATGACGAAGCCGTGCAGCGCGCACCCCGCCGGCACGCCCATCAGCCCCCCGATCGCGCCGATCGCGCTCACCGGGGCGAGCACGAGGCTCATGGTCTGCCGTGGCGACATGCCGATCGCCTTGCAGACGCCCAGGTCGTGGATGCGCTCCCGGGTGTCCAGGACCACGGAGTTGAGTACGCCGAGGCCGGCCACGGAGACCACCATGAGGGTGAGCAGCACCGCCATCGCGGACATGACGAGGATGACGCCCTCCTGCCCCGAGGGGGCGTTGGTCGTGGCGCCGCCGCCGAGCGGCTCTATGACCGCGGCGACCTTCCGGGCGTACTCGTCGGCGGAGACGCCGGACTTCACCTCGACGAGAAAGGCACTGGGAACGGCCGATGCGAAGTCGGCCATGTCCGCGTGGATCTCCAGCTCGCTGCCCGATGTGTCGAAGGACTCGCCCACGATGCGCAGGTCCGCGGTCTCCTTCTCGTGGGTCACCCGCACCGTGTCACCGATCTTGCTGCTGGACCTTTCCAGGAAGCGCGTGGGCACCACGACCTGCCCCCTACCGGTGATCCAGTGCCCGGAGAGCAACTCGTAGCTGCCGGAGCGCGAATCGCCCTCGTAGAGGCTGGCCCGGACCGAGCCGGAAATCCCGGCCACGGTGACCTCGGTCCGGGTCTTGCCGTAGTACGACCCGGTGCCCACCTGCGACGTGATGGCGGACCGCACCTTCGCCGGGTCGGCCACCCTGGGGCGGACCTGCTTGCCGCGCTTCCGTCCACGGGGGACGGGCCTGCCACGCCGCCGCCCGGAGGAGGCGGCGGAGGGGGAGCGACGCCGTTCGGTTTGGTGGTCGTGACGGTGACCGCGGCACGGATCTCGGGGTCCTGCGAAGTGCCGATCGCGGTGAGGGACGAGGTCAGCCCCAGGGCGAAGGTGGCCGCGACCGTACCGAACACCACCGCGAGCAGCACGGCGAGGGCACGGACGGGATGGGTGAAGGGGGTGGCGAGACCGTAGGTCACCGGTCGCGGCAGCGGCAGCGGCCCCAGCGCCCGGTGCGCCCACCGGCCGCGCCCTGTGCGCGGCGACCGGCCGACCGCGATGGCTTCGACCGTGCGCACTCTTCCTGCCCGCAGTGCGGGAACCAGCGCGGCCAGCCCCACGATGACCAGGGCGCCGGCCGGTACCGTGACGTCCACCCACCAGGCCGTCGAAAGCGAGACGGCACCGTACGCCGCCTCGGTGTCCGCCAGCAGCGGCACCGCCAGGAGGTTTCCCAGGACGACCCCCAGGGCGATGCCGACACCGGCCGGGATCAGCGCCTGAGCCACGTAGGCGCGTACGACCTCGCGCGGAGTGAAGCCGATGGCCTTGAGAATGCCGATCCTGCGCAGGCTGGTGCCGACCGCACCGCTGATCACACTGCTGACGTTGATCACCGACATCACGATGCCGAGCACGCCGAAGGCCATCACGAACGGGACGGTCGCCGCCGCACCCTGATCAGCGGCGCGTTTGGTGTCCAGCCAGGACTGGGTACCCAGCAGCGCCCCGGGCTCCACGGCGGCGGCGAGCCTCTTGCGGTGGGCGAGAACCTGCTCCTTCGTGCTCGCGGAGTCGAAGCGGTAGAGCATCTGGCTCGTGAGCGGGTTGCCCTCCGACGCCAGCGCGTCGACCTGCGCGGGAGTCGCCCAGGCGTCGGTGGTCTCACCGGCCGACACAGCGAAGCCGACGATCGAAAGGATGGGGGCGCTCGCGGTGTCCGCAGCCTTCACGGTGGCGCCGATCCCGAGGGCGGGCCCCTCGAACGACGCGTCGAGCACGATCTCGCCCGGCTTGTGCGCCCACCGGCCGGACTTCAGATCCACGCGGTCCACGTCGCCGTCCGGGCCGGACCGCCCGACCAGCGTCAGCGTCGGCAGGGGGAAGCCCGTCCGATCCACCGGGCGGAAGGTCGTGGACGGGTACGGTCCCGCGCTCGCGGTGACCCCGGCCACCCTTCCGCTCGCTGCCAGCTGCGCCGCACCCACCTTGGCCGGATCGAACTGGGCGGTGATGTGCGCACCCTGCTGCTTCCCGAAGGCGTGGTCGAAGGGCGCGGCCGCGGCGACCATCAGCGACCCGGCGACCACGGCCGACGCCACGGCCATCATGGTGGCCACGGCGATCACCACTGTCTGCACCCGCCGCCGGGCCACCCCGGAGCGTACGACCCGGCCCATCGCGCCGGTACCGAACAGGCTCATCGCACGGCCCGCGCGTGCGAGTCGAGGGCGACCTGACCGTCGACCAGGTGAAGGGTGCGGGTCGCGCAGGACTGGGCCAGCGTCCGGTCGTGCGTCACCAGCACGATGGTCTGCCCGGCGCGGTGCAGATCCGACAGCAGATCGCGGACGTCGTGGCCCGAGGCGGTGTCGAGCGCGCCGGTGGGCTCGTCGGCGAGGAGCAGCGCGGGCCGGTTGACCAAGGCCCGGGCGACCGCGACCCGCTGGCGTTCGCCTCCGGACAGTCGGCCCGGGTAGGCGCGGGCGTGCTTCCGGATGCCCAGCATCTCCATGAGCTCACCCGCGCGGGCCGCGGCCTTGCGCCGACTGGTCCCGGTCAGCTGGGCAGGCAACTGGATGTTGTCGGTGACGGTGAGGTCGTCGAGGAGATTGAAGAACTGGAAGGCGATGCCGATGTGCTCGCGACGGAACGTGGCGAGGGCGTGCTCGCTCAACTGGTCGATCCGTCGCCCGGCCACGATCACGGCGCCGTCGGTGGGCTTGTCCAGGCCGGCGACGAGGTTCAGCAGCGTGGACTTGCCGCTGCCGGAAGGGCCCGTCACGGCAAGGGCCTCACCCTTGGCGACGCTCAGCGTGAGCGGTCCGAGCGCCGGTGTACCGGTGCTGTCGTAGCGCTTCGCCACACCCTTCAGTTCGATCACTTGATCCATGTGAGCTGTCCGTCCTTGCGGTCGCGAGGGGCACACGCCGGTGCCGGTCCTGCGGTCCTGCGAACCTAGAGGTGCCGCTGTACGGGGCGCGTCGGCCGCGGAACCGACGTCAGGCCCTTCCCGCGGAGGAACCGGAAGAGGAGTCATACCTGCGAAGTAGGTCTCCCGGGCGATGTTCCGGCCGGACAGGGGGACGCGGGCAGGGCCGAGAGCGCAGCACAATGCACGGATGGAGACGGAAGACCGGCGTAGCCGACATCAGCGACTCATCGACGCGCTCCGCCCGGAGGCGAAGTCCGCTCCGCTGTCCCGGCGAGCGGTGCGCGCCGATGTGGTGCTGGCCGTCCTGCTGACCGCCACCGCCCTGTTCGTGGCTGCGCGTCATCCCGGCGGCGGGCTGGTGGACGTCAACCCTCCGACGCTGGACGTCGGGACGGGGGTCCCGGCCCCGCCCTCGCCGCCCGATCCTGGTCTGGTGCCCGTGGAGGAAGAACCTCCCCCCGTACCGTGGGCCCTGGTCGTCCTGTCGACGCTGCCGCTGGCAGCCCGGCGCCGGTATCCGCTGACCGTGTTCGTGGTGGTGCTGGGCGCAGCACTGGCCATCGGTGGCTCCGCTTCCTGGATCACCGTCCTGGCCTGTGTCATCGGCGCCTACAGTGCCGTCGTGTACAGCCGTCACCGGACAGCGGCGATCGCCGTCCTGGTGATCGCCGCCGCGCTGTCCGGTTTCGCCTTCCGTAACGCGGACCCCGTGCTCCCCGGGTGGTCCAGCCCGGGATTCGTGCTCCTGGTGGCAGGGATGCTGGCCAGCCTCGTCCGCTTCCTGCACCTGCGGCTGGCCTCCGGCCGGGACCGGATGGCAGCACTGCAGGCCGCTCAGGAGGAGGCCACCCGCCGCGCCGTCGAGGAGGAGCGTGCCCGCATTGCCGCCGAACTGCACGACGTCGTGACCCACAATGTGAGCGTGATGGTGATCCAGGCGGGCGCGGCCCGCACAGTGATGGACAGGGCGCCCGAGCAGTCGAAGGAGGCGCTGCTGGCCGTCGAGGCGGGCGGTCGGGCCGCCATGGCCGAACTCCGGCACGCGATGGGCCTGTTGGCCGCCCCGGACCACGAGAGGCCCGACGGCCTGGAGCCCCAGCCCGGACTCGCACGGCTGGACGCGCTCGTCACACGCGTACGCGCCGCCGGTACGCCCGTGAGCGTCCGGGTGTCGCTGCCGCCGGATCCGCTGCCACCGGGGGTGGACCTCGCGGCGTATCGCGTCGTGCAGGAGGCGCTGACCAACACGATCAAACACGCGCGCGGCGCCCGGGTGTCCGTGGCCATCGGTTGCACCGACGACTGTCTGGAGATCGAGATCACGGACACCGGTGGTGCCACCGATTCCCCTCCGGTGCGGAGCAACGGCCGTGGTCACATGGGGTTGCGTGAGCGGTTGGCCGTGTACAAGGGCGAGCTGACGGCCGGGCCGACGCCGACCGGCGGCTACCGGGTGACGGCCCGCATCCCACGGAGCGCGGCATGACCACGGACCGGCCACCTCTGCGCGCCGTCATCGCCGACGATCAAGCCCTCGTACGCACCGGTTTCAGGATGATCCTGGCCGCGGACGGCATCGAGGTGACCGCCGAGGCCGCCGACGGGGCCGAGGCCGTCGCAGCAGTTCGCCGTACGCGGCCCGACGTCGTCCTCATGGACATCCGGATGCCGGAGATGGACGGCATCGAGGCCACCAGGCGCATCACCGGCGACGCCGGCATGGACGGGACGCGGGTCATCATCCTGACCACATACGACCTCGACCAGTACGTCTACGCGGCGCTCACAGCCGGCGCCAGCGGCTTCCTGCTCAAGGACGTCACCCCCGAACACCTGGTCTCCGCCCTGCGCCTGGTACGGACCGGCGACGCTCTCCTCGCACCCGCGATCACCCGCCGGCTGATCGAGCGCTTCGCCCACCACGACGAACCGCAGACCATCGCCCCGCACCGCGACCTGTCCGACCTGACCCCGCGCGAGCTCGAGGTGCTCCGCCTCCTCGCGACGGGCCTCAGCAACGCCGAACTCGCCTCCCGGCTGTTCCTCAGCCCGACCACGGTCAAGAGCCACGTCGGCCGCATCCTGTCGAAGCTGGACCTCCGCGACCGCGTCCAGGCCGTCGTCTTCGCCTACGAGACGGGGCTGATCGCCCCGGGCGGAGGCGCCCGGTGCTCTGACGGGTGAGGCTCGCCGGGGCGCCGGCTTCCTCGCGGGACCCTCGCCCTGCGATCGTCGGCCGCCTACCGGGATGCGCCCGCGTCACCCGCGAAGCCGGCCGCCGGTCGCTGCTTGGCCACGCGTGCACCGTCGAGCCGGGCACACGGCGCGCGGCCCGCACCCGCCCGGCGGGCTGGGGGACCCGTCGTGGGTCGTCCGGCGTCCCGGAGCTCGCGCGCCCGGAGCCCACTGGTCCGAAACCCCCATCGCGTGCCGCCCGGTCGGCGTTCCGGCCCCTGCCGTCCTGCCCCTCGCCACCTGGCCCGCACGCGGTGGCCGTCACCTCGCCGGCAGACGGTCGACCGCCTCGACGGTTCCGCCCGCTGGACGTCCGCCGGGTCGGGGGCGTGGGTGTGCCCGGTGCGGGACGAGCCGCACGGGTGGCGGACCGCCACCAGCCGACGCCGACCCGCCGGCCCTCCCGTCGCGCGACCACACGGGTGACGTGCGGGGGAGAGGGGTGACACCGGAGGAACGGGGCCGCCGGGGAACCGGGGCAGGGGAGGACCGCGTGTTCCGTGGGACGGGTCCGATCCGCTGCCGGAGGGCCGTACGGCGTGTCAGGCTGTCGTACCGACACGGGCGTCTCCGTCCTGAGGCGTCCGGGCAGTCGCAGTCGAGGAGGGGGAGTCTCTCGTGGATGAGCACCTGGCGGCCCTGGCCGCCTCCGCGGCCACGGCGATGGTGAGCGCGGTCGCCACGGACGCCTGGGAGCGGACACGCGCCGGGATCGTCCACCTGTGGAGCCGCTACCGGCCGGCGGCGTCGGACGAGCAGGTGGCGGCGGAACTCGACCGGACGCGGGCGCAACTGCTGTCGGAGGAACGGCCGACCGCGCCCGACCCCGAGCTGGTGACCGCCTGGGAGGCGCGGTTCCGTTACCTGCTCATGGTCGAACCGGCGGCCGCGCACGCCCTGGAGAGGCTCGTGGCCGAGTCCGCCGAGTCCGCCGAGTCCGCCGAGTCCGCCGAGTCCGCCCGAGCCGCCGCCGCCGAGGCGTCCGGGCCTGCGGTCCCGGAAGAGGACGGTGGGGACGAGGGCGACGACGCCGACGCCCGGCCGGCCGGCGACGGCGGGCCCACCCACGTGGAGATGCGGGGCGAGGCCAGGGACCAGGGCCAGGTCTACCAATCCGGCCACACCCTGAACGTACGCTTCCGATGACGGCTCCGGACCCGCACGGTCCGCGCCGCGCGCAGCGTCCGGAGCGTGACGTCACGCTGCAGGCCTGGGCCTCCGGCCATGGCGCCGTCTACCAGGCGTTCGGGGACGTGGTCGTCGTCCACCACGACCATTTCCACGCGGCTGCCGAGGAGTACGGCCGCACCACGGGCCCCTCGTCGATCGACGAGTGCCCCTACCCCGGCCTCCGTCCGTTCGAGATGACGGACTCGGCGTGGTTCTTCGGCCGCGAGAAGCTGGTCGGCCGGCTCGTGGACCGCCTGGAGAAGTGCCTCTCCGACCGCCTGCCGCTGGCGGTCGTCGCCCCCTCGGGGGCGGGCAAGTCGTCGTTGCTGCGGGCCGGCCTGCTCCCCGCCGTGGCCCACGGGCGGTTACCCGGTTCGCAGCGCTGGCCCCAACTCCTGTTCACCCCGTCCGATGCCCCGCTGGCCGCCCTCGTGTCGGCACTCGCCAGGCTCACGGACGAGGAGGAGACGGATGTCCACGAGGCGCTGTCGCAGGGTGGCGAAGCCCTGGCCGCACTGATCCGCACCCGCCTCAACCTCGACCGCCGCTCCCGGCTGCTCCTCGTCGTCGACCAGCTGGAGGAACTGTTCACCCTCTGCCCGGACCCCGCCGCCCGCCGCCGCTTCGTCGACGCGCTGCACGGCCTCGCCGGCGGTGACGAGCCGGCCGCCCTGGTCGTCTACGCGCTGCGTTCGGACGCCTACGGTGACTGCGCCGCCCACCCCTTCCTCGCCGACGGACTGGTGCACCGCCAGGTCATCGTCGGCCCGATGACGGAGGACGAGGTGCGCAGGACCATGACCCGGCCGGCCGAGCGGAGCCGCCTGAAGCTCGCCCCCGGCCTGGTCGACGTCATCCTGCGCGACCTGCGCGCCACCACGCGCGTCGACGACCAGTCGTACGAGACGAGTCGGCTGCCGCTGCTCGCGCACGCCCTGCGGGCCACCTGGCAGCAGCGCCGCGACGACACCCTCACGGTGGACAGCTACCAGGACACCGGCGGCATCGCCGAAGCGGTGCAGGCGACCGCCGAGGACGAATTCACCAGGTTGGACGACGCCGATCACCAGGCGGTGCGGCAGATGTTCCTCGCCCTGGTCCGCACCGGTGAGAACGGCGAGGTGAGCCGGCGCCGCCGTTCCCGCGCCGACCTGCTCCTGGCGATGTCCCGGCCGGAGCGCCTCCCCGAGCTCGTCCGGCGGTTCACCGCCGCCCGCCTGCTCACCCAGGGGGTGGAGCGCGGTGAGGCCACCGTGGAGATCACCCACGAGGCGCTGCTGCGGGCCTGGCCTCGGCTGCGCGGCTGGATCGCCGAGGCCGGCAGCGGTGCGCTGACCCGCCAGGCGGCGGAGGAGACGGCCGTGGCCTGGGAACGCGGCGGGCGCCAGGACGCGGGACTGCTCTACGCCGGCGGCCGGCTGGAGGCCGCCACCGCCTGGGCGCAGGACACCGGCCCCGAAGAGGTCGGTCCGCTGCTCGCCGCCTTCCTCGCCGCATCCCGGCGCCAGGAGCGCAGGACACGACTCGTCCGGAAGGGCGCGGTGGTGACCGTCGTCGTCCTGGCCGTCGTCGCCTCGGCACTGGCGGTCTTCTCCTCGCAGCAGCGCGAACTCGCCGTCCGACAGCGCAACGACGCCATCTTCAGCCGGGTCGCCGCCGAAGCGGACCGCCGGCGCGACGCCGATCCGGCGCTGGCCGCCCAACTCGACCTCGTCGCCCACGACATGCGCCCCACGCCCGAAGGGCGCACCCGGCTCATCCGGGCGTCGGGGACCGTCCTGCCGACGGCACTGCCCGGCGCGCACGGCGTCGTGCACTCCACGGCGTTCCGCGAGGACGGCACCCTGCTCACCGGCACGGACCGGGTCCGGCTGTGGGACGTCGGGCCGGACGCCGCCGCCAAGGTGCTGGGCACCTCCCCCTCCCCGGGCCCGGGGATCCGGGTCGCCGCGGCGTACGACGCGCGGGGCGCCCTCGCGGCCGTCGGCTCCGGGGACGGGACGTTCCGGCTCGTGGACGTCTCCGACCCCCGGCGGCCCGTGCCTCTGTCCGCCTGGACGCAGGCCGGTGCGGGTGCCGTCCCCGTCCTGTCGTTCAGCCCGGACGGGCGCACACTGGCCCTGGGGACGAAGGACCAGCGCGACGGGGTCACACGGGGGACCGTGCAGCTGTGGGACGTCGGCGACCCCCGCCGGCCCCGGCGGGTGAGCACCGTGCTGTCGCTCCGCGGGCAGCACGTCGGTTCCGTCGCCTTCAGCCCCGTCGGCGCCACCCTGGCGGTCGGCGGCGGCACCGCTCCCCGAAGTTCCCTGCTGCGCCTGTGGGACGTGAGCGACCCGGCCCGTCCGGCCGCACTGGGCGGGAGCCTGGGCGGCCACACCACCATCGTCAATCGGGTGGCCTTCAACTCCACGGGGAACCTGATGGCCAGCGCGGCCAGTGACCGCAAGGTGTACCTCTGGGACACGTCGGACCCCGGCGAACCGAAGCAGGTCCAGCACCTGATCCTCGGGAGCGAGGCGACCGCCCTCGCCTTCGGCCCGGACTGGCGCCTCCTCGCCACCGGGGAGAACTCCGGAGACGTCAACCTGTGGAACGTGGCGGCCCCCGCCTTCGCCCGCCCCGTGGCCCCCACGCTCCGCGGCCACACCAGTACCCTCACCCAACTCGCCTTCGACGCCGACGGCCGGACCCTGGTCAGCGGCAGCGGGGACGGCCGGATCCAGGTGTGGCGGATACCGGGGACCCTGGTCGTCACGGACCACGGCGCCTGGGTGGCCGCCGTCGCGCTGAGCGGTGACGGGAGGCTCCTGGCGGCGGCGTCCGGCGCCTGGGTGTCGCTCTGGGACGTCTCCGACCGCCGCCGCCCCGCCCGCGTCGGAACCCTGCCGCAGTTCCCCGGGACGGTGTCCGCGCTGTCCTTCCGCCCCGGGCCCTCGGACCGGCCGCTCCTGGCCACCGGTGAGGTCGCCGGACGCGTACGGCTGTGGGACGTGGCGGCGCCGGCCCACCCCCGGAGGGTCAGCGAGGCACCCGGTGCGCTGCCCCACCAGGTCGGCGGCCTCGTCTTCGACGCTCAGGGGCACACCCTGATCGCCACGGCAATGGGGTACGAGAGGGGGTTCGACGGCGGTGTGCGCGCTTGGGCCGTCACCGACCCGTCCCGCCCCACCGCTCTCCACAACGCCCACCTCGCCGCCCGCACGCCCCCACTGAGGGGTGTCGCGGCGGCCCCGGCAGGCGGCCACGTCTACACGGGCGACACCGTCAGCGGCAGGTTGCGCGTGTGGAGGACCGGACCTGGGACCGCTCCCGTACCGGTACGCGGGACGGCCGGCGGACAGATGGTCATGGCGCTCGCCGCCGACCCGCGCGGCCGCCTGCTCGTGACCGGCAGCGGCGAGAGCCTGGTCCGGTTCTGGGACGTCTCCGACCCCCTGTCGCCCGTGGCCGCCGGTGCCCCGTCGCGTGCCGGCGGGCCGGTGTTCAGCGTCGGGTTCTCGACGGACGGCCGGCTCGCCGCCGCGGGGAACTCCATCGGGGAGATCCGCCTGTGGGACACGACCGATCCCGCCCGGACCGCCGGCTACGGCCTGCCGGTGAGCGGACACCGGGGCACCGTCCGGTCCCTGGTGTTCACCCCGCACGACGGCACGCTGATCTCCGGAGGGGAGGACGGAACGCTGCGTCTGTGGCAGACCGACCCCGATGCCGCCCGGGCCGTGGTCTGCGCGGCCACCCGGTTCGCGATGACCCCCGAGCGCTGGAAGGAGCACGTCTCCACGGCGCTGCCGTACGCGCCGCCCTGCCGACGCTGACCCGGCACGACCGCACGGCCCGCGGGGTCAGCCACGCTTCGCCCGCGGCGCGAGGAGGGCCCTGAAGGGGGTGACCGCGGACGTATAGGTGTAGAAGATGCCGTACCTTTCGATCTCCCTCGCGCTCTCCCTGTCGGCTGCCGCGGCGGCGGCCTCGTTTTCGGGCGTGAAATCCGGGGAGGACGACAGGAACGTGTGCGTGTACGACCACTCGGGATCCAGCGTCCAGCTCGCGGTGACGTAGACGGGGCGGCGCGTCACATTGAGGACGTTGTTGTTGTGGCGCAACCTACCGCGGTGGATCAGGGTGTCCCCACACACCTCGGGAAGGCAGTGCAGCGTTTCCTCCTCCTCCTTCCACGAATGGTGGGGGACGTAGAACTCCTCGCCGATCCGCCCGCGGTCCATCCTCATGATCTCCATGCCGAAGGCGACCTCCAGCCAGTCGTACTCGGCGTCCTCGGGCAGGTGGAGCACCCTCTCCTTGGTGTGTTCGTCGCCCGGCTCGAACCAGGAGCCCGGACCGGCGAACCGTCCGGCCCCGAGAGTGCGCGCATCGGACACCCCGGTGTGGAGGCTCACGTCCTCATCGAATTCCAGGGCCTCCCTCCGCTCTTTCAGGCCCCCCTTCCTCTTCGCGGTGAACTCCACCGCGTACCCGTAGACCGAGTACTCGTCGTTGATGACGCGTGCTGCCACCTTTCCGATGTTCTTCGCGTGGAGCCGCACCGGCAGGTGGACGATCGGGCGTACCGGGTCGTGCACCGGCTTCCCGAAGCGGGCTGTGAGCCTGAGGAGGACGGGGGTGGCGCTGGGCTGGTAGACGGCGGAGTACGCCAGATTGACCGTGGCGAGGAGCGCCGTGGCCGCGACTCCGGCCGCGAACCGCTGGGGGTGGGGGACACCCTTCCAGGCGCCCTCCCGCACGAGGGCCTGGAGCGCCCAGACGGCCCAGAACCACAGGGGCAGGTACATCAGCAGGTAGGGGGTGTACTCCCTTTCCTGGAACCACATGAAGAGCAGCAGCGAGTGGGTCGCCAGGGCGATGAGGACCCCGAGGAGGACGACTGCTCCCGTGTACCTGAAGCGGCGCTTGCCCCGGAAATCGAGGGCCGCCAGCGCCGCCACCCCCTCCACGGCTCCGAAGAGGACGAACGCGAAGCCCGCCATCCGCTGGGCGAAGGTCAGCGCGCCGAAGGCGTCGGGGATGCCGATGACCGCGAGCAGGACCATGGAGCCGAGCAGGCCGATGACCAGGAAGCCGCCACCGGTCCGTCTCCGCCACGTACGGTCCGGCCAGACATCGCTGCCCCCGCCGCGCCACTGGACGAACCTCCGGTCCCGCACGTCCAGGTCCTTCGGGTGACCGACGCTGCGGAGGACCTTGCGCAGCCCCCGCAGCGACCAGGCGCTCCCGACGGTCGTGCCGGCGACGCTGATCGCGCGCAGCCCCCTGCTGTCCGGTGGCTGCACCACCACCTTGGGCCCCTTCTCCATGGAGTCAGGCTCGGACCCCGACCGGGAGGGTGCCATCCGGACGGTGCCATCCGGATGGCACCCTCCCGGTCGCGGTCCGGTCAGCGCGAGGCGCGGAAAGGCAGCCGGCTCGCCCCCATGGCCTTCGGGAGACGCCCTGGGTACAGAGGCACCCGGGGTGCGGGGCTCACGGCCTGAGTCGGCCTGCATGATGCGGGCGTCCTGCCGCGCACCCGTCCGTCGCCCTCCGGGGCCGGAGCCGTGGACCGGCCCCTGGCCCGGGCTCCGCCGGGCGGGCGCCGTGGCCGTGGCTCGTGTCGCCGTCGGGTCGACGGCCCGATGCCCGGGCCTTACCGGACACGGCTGTCCCGTTTCCGTCGTGCCCACCGATTCCCAGCGGCCCCGGCCGCTCGTCCGTGCGCTGTGCTCGGCGGGCATCGGCCTGGGGAACCCTCTGCCCGCGCGCCGCACCGCGCCGCCGCCGCCCCGCCGGCCGCCGGTCTCCACCTGCCGTCCGTGACGCGGGAGCATGACCGCTCCGGCCGCCCGCCCGAGTGCCTAGGCCGCGATCACCGACGGCGCCTTCGTACCGCTGCGGGAGTCCGACCGAGCGCGCGCCCCTGCCGCTCGACACCGGCGCTGCGTCGCGCCTCACGGATGGTCCGTCGGCGCCTGTTGCTCCCGGTTCAGGCGTCAACCTCGTGGTAGGGGGTATCAACAGCCAAATCCGGCCATGATCGTGAAAGGTGCCGCCCATGTCTCAGGAGCAACGCAAACCGGGGCAAAGGATGCGCCTGCCCGTGAAGGCGGCCCTACCCGGCCGCCACCCCCACGAGGACAAGGCACCCGTCACCGACCCGGTCGTCTTCGGTGTGACGGCGGTGCTCACCCTGGGCTTCGTGATCTGGGGCGCCACGGCGACCGACACGCTGGAGAGCGTCTCCGACACGATGCTCGACGGCCTCATGCACCACGGCGGCTGGGCGTTCGTCCTGGCCGCCTCGGGCTTCGTCGTCTTCGCCCTGTGGCTCGCGATCAGCCGGTACGGACGGATCCAGCTGGGGCAGGAGCACGAGAAGCCCGAGTTCAGCACCGTCTCCTGGGTCGCCATGATGTTCAGCGCCGGCATGGGAATCGGCCTGATGTTCTACGGCGTCAGCGAGCCGCTCGCCCACTACACCACCCCGCCGCCGGGCACCGACCCCGCCGACCCGGCGGACGCCATGCAGACGGCCCTGGCCACCACGCTCTTCCACTGGACCCTGCACCCGTGGGCCATCTACGCCGTGGTCGGCCTCGCCATCGCGTACAGCACCTTCCGGCGACGGCGGCGGCAGACCATCAGCGCCGTCTTCGTACCCCTCATCGGCCGGAAACGCGCCGACGGCGTCCCCGGCCGGGTGATCGACATCCTCGCCATCTTCGCCACGCTCTTCGGGTCCGCCACCTCCCTGGGGCTGGGCGCGCTCCAGATCGGCAGCGGCATGCACGAGGTGGGCTGGCTCGACAAGGCCGGGACCGGACTGCTCGTGACCATCATCGGCGTCCTGACCGTCTGCTTCGTCTTCTCCGCGGTCTCCGGCGTGGAGAAGGGCATCCAGTGGCTCTCCAACACCAACATGGTCCTCGCCGTGGTCCTCGCCGTCTTCGTCTTCGTCGTCGGCCCCACCATCCTGGTCCTGGACCTGATCCCCACCTCGCTCGCCGCGTACTTCGGCGAGCTGCCCACGTTGGTCGGTCGCACGGAGGCGTCCACCGGAGGCGGTGACGTCGCCGACTGGCTGAGCAGCTGGACCGTCTTCTACTGGGCCTGGTGGATCTCCTGGACGCCGTTCGTGGGCATGTTCATCGCCCGCATCAGCCGGGGGCGGACCATCCGCCAGTTCATCGGCGGCGTCATCCTGGTGCCCAGCACCGTCAGCCTGATCTGGTTCGCCGTCTTCGGCGGGACGGCCATGCGTCTGAAGGAGCGGGGAGACCTCGGGGGCGCGTCCACACCCGAGGCCCAGCTCTTCGGTGTCCTCCAGGAGTTCCCGATCGCCGGAGTGATGAGCCTGCTCGTGATGATCCTGGTCGGCATCTTCTTCATCTCGGGCGCCGACGCCGCGTCCATCGTCATGGGCACCCTCTCCCAGAAGGGCACCTTCGAACCGGCCCGGCTCGTCGTCGTCTTCTGGGGCGTGGTGACCGGTGGCGTCGCGGCCGTGATGCTCCTCGTCGGCGAGGGCAAGGGAGACGCCCTCGCGGGCCTGCAACACCTGACGATCCTGGTCGCCGCCCCGTTCGTCCTGGTGATGATCGGCATGTGCTGGGCCCTGATGAAGGACCTCCGCAAGGACCCGCTGATCGTCCGGGGCGAGCTGGCCGAGGAGGCCGTCGAGGACGCGGTGATCGCGGGGCACGAGAAGTACGCCGGTGACTTCGAGATCCGTATCGGCCCCGCGCGGGACGAGGCACCCCGGCCCACCGGGGAGCGCGCCCCCAAGAAGGACGAACCCGGCTGACGGTCACGCCCCGACCGGGGCCACGGGAAAGGGGGCCTCGCCAGGCACCGTTCCCGGGCCCCGCTCCCGCGTCCCCGGCACCACACGACCGGGTGTCAGCCCACGGCCCGGCGCCGGAGAGGTCCGGTGGCGGCCGTGCGCGGGCCGCACCGCGGCCCCCGCCAGTGGCGGATGCCGCTCCGGGGGAGGGGAAGGGGCCGTCAGTTCGCGATCCTCACGTCCGTGGACCGGGAGCGGTCGCCCTGGAAGGCGGAGGCTTCGAGAGAGGCGTCGTCCAGGCCGCTGCCGGATCCGCCGCCGTGGAGGACGGCCCGCACGCGCGTCCGCGGTCTTTCGGCCCCGGACACGCTGACCAGGCCGGTCAGGGGGTGAGGCCGTGCGTGCAGTGCTGGAAGCGGGTGACGTTCGAGGAACGCCGGCCCCTGCGGACCTCGACGACCGCCTCGCCCCGCAGGACCGGCCGCGGCCGGCCCAAGGCACCCCTCCCCTCGCGTCGAACCCGACTGCCGCGTTCTGCCTGCCGAGGGTGTACACGTCAAGAAGGACGTGTCCAGTGTCTCCGCCCGGCTGCTCATGTGGTGCCAACCGACCCGACCGATCGACCGGCGGAAACCTTTGCGTCGCCCGCGGCCACTGAGTGGTGAAGCACCGCCACGCTCTACGGAACGGGATGAACATGCATGAGACACGCCGGGCCGCGCGGCAGCGCAGGCGCAGACGCGGGCTGGTGGTGGGAACCACCACGGGGCTGGCCGTCACAGGCCTTCTCGTCTGCTTGGTCATGACGATGCAAGCGGATCCCAGGGAGGATGCCGGACGGGCCCCGGCCACGGCCGTCGCCGACGCCCAGACGGGTCTCCCGCCCGCATCACCGGACGACAAGCCCGACACAGCGTCCCCGCCGGCCCCCTCCACGTCTCCGTCGGCCGGCGCGGGGACCCCGGCGCCGTCGGGCACGACGTCCCGGACGGCTTCCCCGACCACGTCGGCGGCACCGTCACCGACCTCCCCGAAAAGGCCCGCGGCCACGTCGCCCCTGACCGGGCGGATCCGACCGGAGGTCACCCACCAGGGAGTCGCCACTGTCTATCAGGCAGGGGACGGGGACGGCGCCTGTTCCTACGGCCCGAGCGGCGACATGATGATCGCGGCGATGAACACCACCGACTACGAGACGTCCAAAGCCTGCGGGGCGCACGTGCTCGTCCGCGCGGAGAACGGCGCCTCCGTCACGGTCCGGATCACCAACGAGTGCCCCCTGCCCTGTGCTCCAGGACAACTGGACCTCAGTGAGCAGGCCTTCGCAGAACTGGCCCCCGTCTCGACAGGCCGGATCCCGATCACCTGGAGCCTGGTGAGCCCCGATACGCCGGGCACGATATCGATCCGCTACAAGACCGGGTCCAGCCCCTACTGGTGCGGCATCCAGGCGATCGGCCACCGCAACCCGCTCGCGCGACTGGAAGTCCGCACCAGCGGCGGCTGGCGCCGACTCGCCCGCACCGACTACAACTACTTCCTGTCCCCCGACGGCAGTGGGTGTGGCGGTGCCATCAGGCTCACCGACATCCACGGAGAACGACTGACCGTCGACGGCATCGCCCTGCGGCCGGAGGTCGTGCAGTCGACACGGGTCCAGTTCACTCGGCATTGATCCGTCCGCCCACCGTGCCGCACCTCCACGGAGGACATCCCAGGGGGGTGGCGGCGGCCGGCAGGGGGTGAAGGAGGAGGTGGCGTGGGGCCCGATCGCCGACGGAAACCTCGCCACCCTCCGGAGCGACCGCGTCTGACGTCCTGCTCCAGGTGCGTCACCCGGCACCATGCCGGCGCCCGCGAAACCCTCCCCGGCCGGCGTCCTCACCCGGACACCCGGCCCCGAACCGACCACGGAGACGAGGCCAGGGGCGTCTTGTCGATGGTCGGCGTCCGCCACGGCACGAGGCCTGCGGCGCCGGACGTCTGCCCTCTTCCGCCGCCCCGCTCCCGCGCGGGGGCGGTCATCCTGTGTCCCGGACCGCTTGCGACCCCGGCGACGCCCCGTGCCCCGCTGGCGGAACGGTCCTGACGCTTCGTCGGACGGAATATCGGTGCCCCGTGACCGGAACCGACGTGACGCGTTGGCACTCATGTTCCATGGGGATCCGGACAGCGCCCAGTGATCGCCCCTCCCAAACCCCGACGGCACGCCCCATGCGTGTGCCGGTCTTCCGACGAGTCGAGAACGAGGAAGTCACGTGCCCCTGTCATCACGCCGACGTCTGGCCATGAGTGCCACCCTGATCGCCGCCCTCGCCGGCGGTCTCGCCCCCACCACCGCGGCCTTCGCGGCTCCGGCAGCCCCCACGGCCACTGCCCGCCCCACCATCCCCGCCACCCCCGCCCCCGACATGGACGGCGTCACGGCGGCCTTGAACGCCGCCATGGCCAACGGCGCTCCGGGTGCGATGGCCCGCTTCACTGGTCCCGACGGGGTCCGGACGCGCACTGCCGGCGTCCGCGACCGCGTCTCCGGCGAGGCCATGGACACCCGGGCACGCTTCCGCATCGGCAGCGTCA
This sequence comes from Streptomyces kanasensis, assembly GCF_043077165.1. NCBI lineage: Bacteria > Bacillati > Actinomycetota > Actinomycetes > Kitasatosporales > Streptomycetaceae > Streptomyces > Streptomyces kanasensis. Next base: position 58,222 of record NZ_JBIBSF010000001.1, on the reverse strand, counting down.
GCAAGACCTTCTCCAGTGTCGTGCTGCTCCAACTGGTCGACGAGGGACGGCTGGAGCTCGACGCGCCGGTCAACCGCTACCTTCCCGGACTGCTGCCCGACGATCGCATCACGGTCCGCCACCTGCTCACCCACCGCAGCGGCCTGGCCGACTACACCGACGCCATGTTCGCCCAGACCGTGCCCGGCTTCGAAGCCGTGCGCAACCGCGTCTTCACCTACCAGGAGCTGGTCGACCTCTCGCTGGCCCAGCCCCGCACCACCGAGCCCGGTGTGGCCTACAAGTACTCCAACGCCAACTTCGTCGTCGTCGGCATGCTCATCGAGAAGACCACGGGGACCTCGATCGCCCAGCAGTACGAGCGGCGCATCATCGCGCCGCTGAGGCTGCGCCACACCTCCTACGTCCACCCGGAGACCCGGATCAGCGGGACGCACGTCCGTGGCTACCTCCACCCCGACGAGGCGGGGGCACCCCTCGTCGACTCCACGGAGCAGACCGCTTCCTGGGCCCAGTCGGCCGGCGCGGTCATCTCCGACCCGGCCGACCTGAACACCTTCACGACCGCGTTGATGCGGGGCAGGCTGCTCTCGCCCCGGATGCTGGACGCCATGACCACCGTCACCCCGACGGATGCCACCCAGACACGTTTCTACGGCCTCGGGCTGCGCCGCTACGACCTGTCCTGTGGCACCCAGGTGTACGGGCACACCGGCACTGTGCAGGGCTTCTACACGTACGCCTTCGCCACCCGCGACGGCCGGCGCGCTCTCTCCGCCATGGCGAACACCTCGAACCGGGGCGCGGCGAACACGGCGCTCGGCGGGACGCTGGAGGCGGCCTTCTGCGGGAAGAAGACCGCGCCCGCGGGGTCCTCGACCAAGGCGCCGCGTACCCTCTCCACCCTGCCGGCGGAGGCCGATCTGCGCGAGCGCCGCTGAGGCCGGCCGCGGCCTCGGACGGAGGCCGCGGCCGACGAAGGCAGGGCCGACGACGCGCATCGTGCACCACCAGGGACGCAGGCCACCGACTCGCCCCGATGTCGGCCCCGAGCGCATCCCCGGACAGCGGTGCGCACGGACACCGCGAACTCAGACTGCGGACCACCCGGTGTCCGCGGTGGCCGGACGAAGGCCGGGTGACGGTCCGGTCGGCACGAGGACCCGGCAGCCGGACCCGGAACGACTGCGGCCGACCTCCCTGGTGGGAGGCCGGCCGCAGCCGTCGGTGCGGGTCGGCTGCGGCACGGCAGTCGACCCGCGGGCTCATGACGCCCGCCGACCTTCGGCAGTGACCGGGCCGGCCTCCTCGGCTTGGTCGAAGACACGGCGGCGCCGGCCGGTCAAACTCCGTGCGGAGCAGGCGTACTTCTCCGCCGAACACCTCGGCCGGCCGCGCGAGTGCCGCTCGTCGCGCGCATCGCACGGCCGGGCATCGAGTGCGGCGAACGCCTCGGTCGACACCGCTGGAAGATCGAGCGGTCGTTCGCCCGGCTCTTCGGCTACCGCCGCCTGACCATCCGATACGAACGAAAGGGCCCGCGCCTCCTCGGTCTGGCCGCTGCCCTGACCTGCTACAAGAACCTCGCGACACTCGCCACGCGAGACACCCTCTCAGCGGGGCACGCGCAGGGATGTGTCCAGGATGGTCATGAGCTGTGCAGCACGGCTCTTGCCGACCGGCGCGGGAGGGTACCTCTTGAGAACATCGATGAGGACGGGTGTGGCGCGTCGCCGAGCCTCCTCGATCAGCCGGAGACCGACGGCGGGATCACCGTCCGCGTGCAATTCCCCCACACGTGCCGCGGCGGCAGCGGCTCGCAGGATGTGACCCACCTGGGTGGCCTTCGCGATCGGATGGAGGTAAGCCGCAGAGGCGGCATCGCCGGCAGCGCGCGCAGCGAGCCGTTCGGCTTCAGTGGCCGCTTCCTTCGCCGCCCGGTGGGCATCCAAGGAGGTGAGGCGCTGGAGCTTGGTCCTTCTCGCGCCGTTCGCGAACTCCCGTGCGGCGTCAACGGCTGCACGAGGTCGGGAATCGCCGGGGTTGGCGACCTCGAACACAGGAAGGACCTCCTCAGCGCTCTCCGCAACATAGCGTGCGACAACGCGCAGCTCGTCCATGGTCAGCTCGAAGTCCCCGGATACGGTCGTCACGGTTTCGATTCTCCCATCGAGCGACCACCTGCAGTCTCGGACGGTGGCCCAGGGAACGACCTTGCCGAACCGGGTCGTTGACGACCGGGCTGCCGGGCTGCCGGGCTGCCGGGGTGCCGGGCTGCCGGGCTGCCGGGGGAACGGTCCTCCGCTCCACGCCCGAGCCGCCCCATGGGGGTGTCGGTCACGGCTGGTGGCACAGTCTCCACCCCGCCGTGTCGTACACGACGAACATCGGGTAATGCGATGCCTCTTGCAGAGTCATGCGCAAGCCGGTTTTGGTCCATTCTCATCAGAAGTTAACAAGGTCACATCGACATTGGAATAGACCATTCCGTCGCAGCCTCCCCCTACGCTCACGGATCACATCAGGAAACCCACAAGAAGCTCATCCGAAAGGTGCCATGAAACCCCACTTCACGCGTGCTGCACGGCTCTTGGCGGCCCCCCTCCTCGCCCTCGCCGTCATCGCCCCGGCTCTCGCCCTCGGTGCCACTCCTGCAGCCGCCGCGACCGACGCGTATACCTTCACCAACAAGAGCGGCACCCTCAACGCGACGGGCAACAACGACGGGAACCAGATCTCCGTCACCCCCGACGGCACCAATTACACGAACTGGCGCCTCATCAAGCTCAGTGCCCCCGGCACCTTCAACATCGCCAGTACGTCCTCCGGGAAGTGCATCTACGCCTCCCAGCCCGCCACCCAGCAGTCCTGCGGCAAGGACGGGGAGCAGTGGCACTTCCGCCCCGTCGACGGCAAGCCCAACACGTTCGGGATCGTCCGCCGCGACGAATCCAGCGGCACCGAGTACTGCATGGACAACCGGGGCGGCCTCCACCTGTGGGGGATCCTCGCCCAGCCCAACGCCTGCAACGGCAGCGCGAGCCAGGAATGGACGGTTCCGGAGTCGAAGTCCGCCGAAGCGAAAAGCCTCGCCCTCGACTACTACGCAGACCTGTGTTCCAGGAAGACGTCGACCTGTTCGTGGACCGAGAAGTCCGAGGGACACCCTGAACTCCTGCCCCGGCAGATCGCCTCGTCCGTCTGGTACAACGACACCGACAGCACGATGAAGCAGATCTTCACGACGATTTACCACTCCGGCTGGGCCCAGTCATATTCGGCCGGTGTCTCCACCTCTGTCGGAGTCTCGGCGCCGGTCCAGGCCATGATTTCCAGCCAGCTGGCCACGACGCAGACCTACACCTCGGACGAGACGACGATCAACGGCATCGCCGTGGACGTCCCTTCGAAGAACTATGCCTGGGTCGACTTCGCGGCTGTCGGCAAGAAGGTGACGGGCACCTGGACCTTCGATACCGACAATCAGCCGTGGACCACCGACGCGACCGTCACGGTCCCCGTCGTCAACTCGACGGCCGGCTCCACGATGTACATCGCCCGTACCAGCGCCGGCACGCCGGGCAGCGACACCAGCAACACCGACACGGACGTCAAGCCGCAGGTGCTGGCCACGACCGAGAGCGCTGAACTCGACGTTCCCGACGGCGCGACCGCGACCGTCGAGGACGACACGGTCAAGCTGACCGACGCCTCCGGCAAGAACATCGCCACCGTCCGGCCCGGCATCGTCCGGGAGCCGAACGGAGCCACGCACAAGGTCAGCCTCACCCTCGACGGCAGGAAGCTGACCCAGACGATCGAGGGCGTCACCGGGGACACGGTCACCGGCATCGTGACACCGCCCACCATCTCGGTACGCGACGGCGCCGCGGCTGCCGCCCTGGCGAAGACCGCCGGCAAGCCGAACACGGCTCAGATGTCTCCGATGGGCCTCTTCGACAAGCCCAAGACCGAAGACGAGTGGAACAAGTGCATGCTCAAGCACCTGGGCAGCAGCATCTACGTCGGCACGGTCGTGGGAACGGCGACCGGCGCCATGGCCGGAGGTGCTGGCGCCGTACCGGGACTCGCCATCGGCATGATGACGGGCACGGTCAAGGGTCTCGGCCAGGCGATTCTCCTCTGCGGCACGGGCCCCAAGAAGTAGTCCTCGCATTCCCGGGCCCCCTCCAGCGCCGGACCGGGGAGGGGCCCGCTCTTCTGGCGGCAAGGGCGAGGCGCGTTGCCGTCAGTGGACCGGCCGACCGGAGCCCACGACGGCAAGCTGATGACTCATGGCGTGCCTTCCTCTCCCTCGCGGGTCGTCGGCCGGGACCTGGGACGACCGGTCCTCGTGGCGGATTCGACCGTCGCCCCGGCAGCGGCAGCGGCCGCGGCACGTACGACGACGGCGGCCGCCGCGAAGAAGACGGTGCCGCGCTCGATGAGGACCGGGCGGCCGAGCCCGATGGGCCCCTGGGACGGCAGCCGATCCGGAAGCGGCCCCGGAAGCCGAAGTCGAAGGCGGCGAGGAGGCGCAGCTGCGCGGGCGGCAGCGGCGGCTCCGGGACGCCGGACGCCACCGCCTTGTCGCGACGCGCGTGCTCTCTCCCGGGTGCGGCACTCAGGCGCCCGGCTGTGGTGACGACGCCGGGCACCGTCCACCGAGTGGAACGCACGGTGTTCTGCGTCCAGTGGCGATGCACGGCATGGAGCGGAGCACCGAGGGGGCACCCACCCGGTGGGATCCACGGAGTGGACGCCGCCCCCGCGCACCGGATGACGGTGGGCTCCCCTCTGGCGCGCACCGCGATGTCCGTCACCGCAACCGGTGCGCACGCCCGGCGATGGCCGGCGCCCGCCTAGGGTCCCTCGTCGCCTCCCGGGGCCGGAGCGGTTCCGCTCCCGCGCCGTCCCGGGGAATTGGCGTCGGCCAGGGTCATGGCCAACGCCTGCCGGATGTGGGCCGCCAGGTCGAGATTGCCGGACTCCGTCGCCTGCGCGCCGAGCCGTCGCAGTGCGGCGGTGCCCTCGTCGGCGCGACCCGCCAGGATCATCAGTCGGCCCTCGAGGGCCGACAGCCGTACTCGGTCGCGGTGGGCAAGGCGCAGGTCCTGCGTGGAGAGAAGGGCCCGGGTGAGCGCGCGGGCGTCGTCCAGCCGACCCTGGTGGAAGGCGAGATGGGCCTGGAGCGCCCCCAGTTCCTGGAGCTGGGGAGGGGTGCCGACCAGGTCGAGGACGGAGGCGGCCTCGGCCAGCCACCGCTCGGCGGGGGCCACGAGGGGCGGCGACATCTGCAGCGCGGCGGTGGCGGCGGCCCGCAGCCTGGTCCACGGGGGCAGGTCGTCCTGACCCCGGAGGAGGCCCAGGGCCCGGTCCAGCCGGGCCCGGGCGGCGGGGTCGTCGCCCTGACGGCTGCTCACCACGGCGGCCGTCCACAGTGCCTCGGCCGCCTGCGCGGGCGCGGCCCGGGGCAGCAGATCCCGCTCCATCTCCTCGACGTGCCGGCCGGCCGCCTCCAGCCTCCCGAGTTCCGTCTCGACGCTGATCAGCGCCATCAGTGCGGCCAGTGTGTCGGAGACGGACAGTTCCGAGGCCCGGGCGATGGACAGGGCCTCGACCGCCGCGGGCTCCGCCGTCCGCAGGTCGCCCAGGGCACGCGTGCAGCGGGCGTACGCCACGAGTGAGCGGGCCCGAAGGTCCGGCGCCGCCAACAGGGAGCTCAGCGCCAGGAGTTCGCGCAGCCGCGTGCGCTCTCCTTCGTAGTCGCCGTCGCGGCCGGCGGCGCGGCTCAGCAGCCACAGGGCCTGCCAGCGAGCGGCGGGATCCTCACCCGTGTCCTCCTCGACCGCGCGGCTGAGTGCCGCCGTGTCGTCCGTGCCGGGCGGCGCCGACGTCACGGCGGCCAGCACCCCGGTCAGGGACCTGCCGTCCGCCGGGGCGGTCAGGGCGGACGTGTCGACGCCGAGCCGGCCGGCGAGATAGGACACGGCGCGCTCGGTGGGGCGCCGTTCCCCCGACTCCAGGCGTGACAGGTAGCCGGTCGACATGCCTTCGCCGACAAGGCCGGCCTGGCTCAGGCCCCGTGCCAGCCGGAGCCTCTTCAGTCGACGGCCGAAATGCGGCTGCTCGAGCATCTCCCCCCCTGGTTCCGTGGCGCGATCGGCGGGGGGCCGCAGCAGCCCCCCGCCCCTGTGCGGGCCTGCCCGCCCGGGCGCGTGGAGTCGTCAACACTTTATGGAGCACGGCAGGAGGCGACAACCCGTCAAGTGCATGTCAACCGCCCTTTCCAGAGGGAGAGGTCCGGCGTCGCCGGAATGTTTGCACCGAGGGCTCCCGATGCCTGAAAAAGGCCCGGTCGCAGAAGAGTTGACAGGTCGCCGGGGGTGCTTGGCAAAGCCTTGCCAGAGGCGTTGCCGCCCCGTAGTCTCGAAAGCGTCGTTCACCCCCCGTTGCGATCCCCTCTTCGTCCCGTGGAGGTTTTCGTGCTGTCCAGCTTCCGTCCGGGTCCGCGCCCGGCCACCGGGATCGAGTGGCCCATGACAACGTTATCCCCGGTGTTGCCCCCGTTCCGTTTCCGGCCGCCTCGGCGTCACTTCCTCTTCCCACCCTGATCCCTCCCGGGAGTCCGGCGCCCGCCGCCGGCCCGCCCGGGACGACGCGGATACCCGGCCCCCGCCACCGACGAGGTGGCACCCGCCGCCACCGGGCGCTCACCCACACCCAGGCACGGCGCATCGGTTTCCGCTCCGCGTTCGTTCACCCTTCCCAGCCTCCCCCACGCGCAGGAAGAAAGACGGTACGTCCGTGGCGACCACGAGTTTCCCCGACGCCTCGCCCCGCAAGAACAAAGCCGCCACCCCGGCTCCTCCCGCCCGTCCCGGACCCGCCGGGAGCGGCGCGCCCCGCCGTGCCGCGTCGGCGGGCGCCTGCACCGCCCACGCCTCACCGGGGGACCTGGTCGTCACGGCCGCGGAACCCGAATTCGCCCGACAATTCGGCCTGAGCGCCGACGACATATGTGGGCACGGCCTTATCGACCTTCTCCGTTCACCCGTTCCCGGCCGGCTCCGGGAACAGTTCACCGCCCTTTCCGCGGGGCGTCGTCGGCGCTTCACGGAAAGCGTGACGGGCCGGGACGGATCCGGCGGGGAATTCCTCGCGGAAGTCACCGGGGTCGCCGTACGGAATCCCTCGGGCGCCTTGGTCGGCGTGGTGGTATTCCTGCGCCGCACCTCGGACGGGGGGCCTGGCGGGCCGGTGCTCAGCGCCCTCGACGCGCAGGTGCTGGAAGGGGTCGCGTGTGGCGAGTCCACGGTGCAGCTGGCCTCCCGTCTCTACCTGAGCCGTCAGGGCATCGAGTACCGAGTCGGGCAGATGCTGCGGAGGTTCGACGCGCCCAACCGTCCCGCGCTGGTGGCGCGTGCGCACGCTCTCGGGATGTTCGCCGTCGGGCAGTGGCCCCCGCGCGTCCTCCCGGAGCGCGTGCGGTAGCCCGCAACCGGCACCCGGAGCCCGGGCGCCGGCGGTGGCGGTGACACGTACACCGCCACCGCCGCCGCCATGCGTCTCACGCCGCCGAGGGCTGCCATGCCTCCTGGAAGCGGCGGCGGGCGCGGAAGAGACGGGAGCGGACGGTGCCCACGGGCAGGGCGAGCACCTCGGCCATCTCCTCCTCGTTGAGCCCGTAGGCCCGCAGGGCGAGGACCTGCCGGTGCGCCTGGGACAGACGCTCCAGCACATCGGTGATGTGCACCGCGTCCATGGGGTTCTCCTCCTGCCACGCCTCCAGCTCGGAGCAGCTGTGCTCCTCGCCGTGGCGCTTGGCGGTGCGGACGGCCTCGCGGACCGTCACCGAGCGCACCCAGCCGTAGAAGGCCGCGGGTTCGCGCAGCGAGCGCAGGCCGCGGTAGATGGCGAGCAGCGCCTCCTGCGTGGCGTCGGCACCGTCGTCGTGGGTGATGGACCGGCAGATGCGGGCGACGTAGGGGGTGATGTGGGTCAGCAGGTGGTTCATCGCGTGCTCGTCGCCCGCCTGGGCTCGGCGGAGCAGCGTCAGAGGTGAGGGGAGTTCGCTGACGGTGGACATGTCGGGCTGAGGCTCCTTACGACAGCCGTGCGGGCGGGGGAGGTGTTCAGGCCGTGGCCGCGTCGGCGGACCGGGGTTCCGCCGCCGTCGCGAAGCGGAGGAGGCCGGCGCGCACGTCGTCGCGGAACGCCCGCATGAAGGTCGGGCTGAAGCAGGCCGTGGAGTGCGGGAACTCGATGGAGAGCCGACCCTCGAAGGAGACGACGCACGCCATGACGGGGCTGCGTCCGGCCTGCGGGAAATACTGCTCGCGGGCCGGCACCAGACGCACGTCGACCGCGCGCAGCCCGTCCGGCAGCCGCGGGCCGGGGACCACGCCCATGTTGGTGGCGATCACCGTGGCCAGTTGCAGCGCGGGGGTGCGGGGGATGTCCGGGGTGATGCGCATCTCGTGGAAGTGGTCGCCCCGGGCGAGGAAGTCACCGAGGCGACCGTGGACGGTACGGGCCAGCTCCAGCGGCTCGGAGTCCTCGGCCACGTCCAGGGTCTGCAGGTGCGTGGTGACCGCGGGGACCAGGGCGGCGGTGGGCACCGGCGGCGAGAGCCGGGAGCGCAGGTCGACGGGGGAGAGGCAGCCGAGGGTGCGGGGGCCGTCGCCGTGCAGGCGCCGCCGGGCCGTGGCCAGCAGGGTCGCGGCGATCAACGCGTGCACGGAGAGGCCCGCGTCGCGCGCCGTCCGGCGCAGCCGCGCGGTGAGGTCCGCGTCCAGGGCCAGCCGGCGCACCTCGATGCGCCCCTCCGGGCCGGTCCCGTCGCCGGTCCCGTCACCGGTGGCGGCGTCGTACGGCACGAGCTCGACCGGGTGCCGCCGTACCTCCTCCAGGCGGCCGTCGAGGTACTTCGCCGTGTCGGCCTCGTCGGCCGGGGGCAGCAGCCGGCTGACGGGCTCGGGCCAGCGCGGCCCGGACGTCTCGGCGGCGGGTTCCCCGTCGACCAGTGCCCGGTAGCGGTCCCACAGCGCGTTGTGCAGGGCGATGCTGCTGTGGCCGTCCGTGACGGTGTGGTCGATCACCAGGACGAACAGGTGGCTCTCACCGTCCGGCGCGCTGACCAGGACGGCCCGGCTCAGCGGGCCCCCGACCGGCAGGGGCGCGTTCAGCTCCGCCGCGTAGGCCTCCTCCTCGTCGCCGGACCGGGTGCTCAGGCGGGGCCGTTCGTCCTCGTCCAGGAGGCGCAGGACGTGGCCCGGGCCGTCCTGTTCGATGCGTGACCGCAGCCCCGGGTGGGCCTCCGTCATGGCGTCGTAGGCGGCCGACAGCGCGGCGACGTCCACGGGTCCGCGCAGGGCGCAGGAGAGCACGGCCCTGCTTCTCTGGCCCACGTAGAGCGTCTCGACCGGACACAGCGCACGGTGCATGCCGTCAGCCTTCTTTCCGTCGTTCGTTTCGGGGGGTCCCACGGCCCGGGATCGGTATGCCGCCGCGGCTGTCCGCGGGGGGCGGGGGCCTTCCGAGAGTGCACGGCGGAACGCGGCCGAATCCAGCGCGGAACCCGGCGTGAGGGGAAGTCGCGTGATTTCCCTAGAAGTCGGCGGCCGGGACGCCAGGACGGCGCCGCGCACTCCCCGGCGCAGCGTTCTTCAGGGAAAACCCTGAATCGGCGTCCCGGGAGCCGGGCGCCGCTTGACCGGCACCGTCGCGGTGGCCCACCGTGCTGTGCCGGAAGACCGGGGCCGGGCGACGTGAACGCCCCCGCCCCCGGCGTGCGACCCCCCCTTCCCCCGTGGGCCGGCCCGGCGCGTACCGACACGTGAGGGCGGCACGGAGCGGTGGCCGCACCCGTCCGATCCCGCCGGGCCTTCGCCGTCCGGGACATTACGGCTTGTCACGTGAGGGTTGTGCTATGTCACTCCAGGAGGACGAACGTCGACCGCTGTCCGGGGCCCAGGAGGGTCTCTGGTACGCCGGACGGCTCACATCGGACAGCGCCGCGTACAACACGGCGGAGGCGGTGGAGGTCCACGGCCCCCTCGACACCGGCCTGTTCGAGACCGCGCTGCGGCGCGTCGTCGGCGAGGCCGACACCTTCGCCCTGCGGTTCGCCGACACCGACGAAGGGCCCCGCTGCCACCCCGCCGCGGACGCCGACGACTGGCCCCTGCACCGGGTGGACGTCAGCGGCGCCGAGGACCCCGAGGCCGCCGCGTGGGCGCACGTCCGTGCCGACCTCGCGACGCCCGTGGACCCGGAGAAGGGCCCGCTGTTCGCGCACACCCTGCTGACCCTCGCCCCCGACCGCTTCCTCTGGCTGCTGAGGGCCCATCACCTCCTGCTCGACGGCTACAGCTACAAGCTCCTCGGGCGGCGCCTGGCCGACACGTACAACGCGCTGGCCGAGGGGCGCGAGCCGGACCCCGCCGGGTTCGCGCCGGTGGGCCGGCTCCACGAGGAGGAGACGGCCTACCGCGCCGCCGACGCGTACGCCCGTGACCGCGACCACTGGGCGCGGCACCTGGCCGGCCTGCCCGAACCCGCCCGGCTCACCTCCCGTACGGCCGCCCCGACCGCGCCCTTCCTGCGCCGCACCGCCGAGCTGACGCCCGCGGAGACCGGCGCCCTCGACGCGGCCGCGGCCCGGCTCGGCGTCCGGCGCACCGACCTGCTGACCACCGCCACCGCCGCCTACCTGCACCGGATGACCGGCGCCCGCGACCTGGTGCTCGGCCTCGCCACCATGAGCCGTCTCGGCAGCGCCGCCCTGCGCACCCCCGGCACCGCCTCCGACGTCCTCCCGCTGCGCGTGGCCGCCGACCCGGGCACGCCCCTCGCGGAGCTGGCGGGCACCGTCGCGGACGAACTGCAGGAGCTGCGCCGCCACCAGCGGTACCGGGGCGAGTACCTCCGCCGCGACCTGGGCCTGCTGGGCACCGGACGCCGACTGTACGGGCCGGTGCTCAACATCGTCCCGTTCGACGAGTCCCCCGTCTTCGGCGGGCACCCCACCACCTGGCACCACCTGTCCGGCGGCGCCGTCGACGACCTGCAGATCTCGGTTCGGCCAGGCACCCCCTCCGGCGGGCTGTGGCTGGCCCTCGACGCCAACCCGGCCCTGTACGAGGAGGACGAACTCGCCCTGCACCGGGACCGCTTCCTCACGCTGCTGCGCCGGCTGGCCGAGGCCGACCCGACGACTCCGCTGGGCGACCTGGACCTCCTGCTGCCGGGCGAGCACCCCCGCGACACCCCCGTACGCACGTATCCGGTGCAGCGGACCCTCGCCGAGCTGTTCGAGGAGCAGGCGGCGGCCGGGCCCGAGCGGACCGCCGTCACCTGCGGGTCCGAACGGCTCACGTACGCCGCGCTCAACGCCGATGCCAACCGCCTGGCCCGCTTGCTGACCGATCACGGTGCCGGTCCCGGCCGGGTGGTGGCCCTCGCCCTGGAGCGCGGGACGCGGCTGCTGCCCGCCCTGCTGGCCGTCCTCAAGACCGGCGCCGCCTACCTGCCTCTGGACCCCGGCCACCCGGCCGAACGGCTGCGGCTGGTCGTCGAGGACGCCGCCCCCGTCGTCCTCGTCACCGAGCACGCCCACGCCCACCTCGCCGGGGACGCGCTGCCCGTCGTCCGCCTGGACGACGAGCAGGTCACCGCGGACCTGGCCCGCCGGTCCGCCGCCGACCTCACCGACGCCGACCGGCACGGGCCGACGAGCCCGTCCGACATCGCGTACATCATCCACACCTCCGGCTCCACCGGCCGCCCCAAGGGCGTGCCCGTCCCGCAGTCCAACGTCGTCCGTCTCTTCGCCGCCGCGGCCGAGCACTTCGACTTCCGCGCCGACGACGTGTGGACGCTGTTCCACTCCTACGCCTTCGACTTCTCCGTCTGGGAGATCTGGGGCGCCCTGCTGCACGGCGGCCGGGTCGTCGTCGTCCCGTACGCCGTCAGCCGCTCGCCCCGGGAGTTCCTTGAGCTGCTGCACCGCGAGGGCGTGACCGTCCTCAACCAGACGCCCTCCGCGTTCGAGCAGCTCGTCGACGCCGACCTCGAACGCGGCGGCGACACCGGGGCGTTGCGGTACGTCGTCTTCGGCGGCGAGGCCCTGCGCCCGGCGCGGCTGCGCCCCTGGGCGGACCGGCACGGCCTGGACCGCCCGGCGCTGGTGAACATGTACGGCATCACCGAGACCACCGTGCACGTCACCCACCACCGCCTCACCCGGGCCGACCTGGACGACCCGCGCCGCGGCAGCGTGATCGGCACCCCCCTCGCCGACCTGCGCGTCCACCTCCTCGACGCCGGGGGACGCCCGGTGCCGCCCGGCGCGACCGGTGAGATGTACGTCTCCGGCGCCGGCGTCGCAGGCGGATACCTGGACCGGCCCGGCCTGACCGCCGAACGCTTCCTCGACGACCCCCACGGCCCGCCCGGCACCCGCATGTACCGCTCGGGCGACCTGGCCCGGCGCCGCCCCGACGGCACCCTCGACTACCTCGGCCGCGCCGACGCCCAGATCCAGCTCCGCGGCTTCCGCGTCGAACCCGGCGAGATCGAGGCCGTCCTCGCCACCCACCCCGGCGTCACCCGCGCCGCCGTCGTGGCCCGTCGCTCCGAGAACGGCGCCCTGCACCTCGTCGCCTACACCGTCCCCTCCGGTGGCGCACCGGTGAGCCCCGCCGAGCTGCGCGCCCACGCCGCCGTACACCTGCCCGAGCACATGGTCCCGTCCGCCTGCGTCCCGGTGGACGCGCTGCCCCTGACGGCCAACGGCAAGCTCGACGTCCGGGCCCTGCCCGCCCCCGACTTCACCGCCGCCGCGACCGGCACCCGGCCCGAGACGCCGCAGCAGGCCCTGGTGTGCCGGCTGTTCGAGGAGGTGCTGAAGCTGCCCCGGGAGACCGTGGGCACCGACGTGAACTTCTTCGACCTCGGCGGCGACTCCCTGCTCGCCACCCGTCTCCTGGCCCGCCTGCGGCACGAGACCGGCGCCGAGATCCCCATCACCGCCCTGTTCGGGACACCGACCCCCGCCGCCCTCGCCCGGCGGCTCGACGTACCGGCGGACGGCGCCCCGCCCCGCCCGGTCCTCGGCGCCACCCCGCGCCCGGCGCGGGTGCCGCTGTCGTACGCCCAGGAACGCATGTGGTTCCTGAACCGGCTCGACGACGGAGCGGCCACGTACAACATCCCGCTCCTCGTCCCGCTCGACGCCGATCCCGACACCGACGCGCTCCGGGCGGCCCTCGGGGACCTCGCCGACCGGCACGAGATCCTGCGGACGGTGATCGCCGAACACGACGGCGCCCCCTACCAGCGCATCCTGCCACCGGGAGAGCTGCGCCCCGCCCTGCGGCACGTCGACTGCCCCGCCGCGGAGACCGCAGCCCACGTCACCGCCGCACTGCGGTACCGCTTCGACCTCACCGCCGAGAGTCCCCTCGCCGTCTGGCTGCTGGACTCCACCCTGCTGTTCGTCCTGCACCACAGCGCCGCCGACGGCTGGTCGCTGCGCCCCTTCGCCGAGGACCTGAGCACCGCCTACGCGGCCCGCCGCGACGGCCGGGCACCCGACTGGACGCCACTGCCCGCCCAGTACGCCGACTACGCGCTGTGGCAGCGCGCCCTGCTCACCCCCGGACCGGACGGCCCGGGCCGGCTGGAGCGGCTCACCGCCCACTGGCGCACCGCACTGGACGGCCTGCCCGAGGAGTGCACCCTGCCCGGCGACCGGCCGCGCCCCACCACACCGCGCGGCGGCGGCGCGCACGTCGAGACCACCGTCGACGCCGGCCTGCACCGCGCCCTGACGCGCCTCGCCGACCGCGAGGGCGCCAGCCTCTTCATGGTGCTGCACGCCGCCGTCAGCGCCCTGCTCACCCGCTGCGGCGCCGGCGAGGACATCGTCCTCGGCACCCCCGTCGCGGGCCGCACCGAACCCGCCCTCGACCCCCTGATCGGCCTCATCACCAACACCCTGGTGCTGCGCGCCGACACCTCCGGCGACCCCGCCTTCCGGGACCTGATCGCCCGGCTGCGCACCGCCGACCTGGCCGCCCTGGACCACCAGGACCTGCCGTTCGACCGGCTGGTCGACGACCTCAACCCGCCCCGCACACCCGGCCGGCACCCCCTGTTCCAGGTGATGCTGGCCCTCCAGAACAACGAACCCGCCGTCCTCGAACTCGACGGACGGCGCGCCGAGTTGCGGCCCACCGCCACCGGCACCGCGAAGTTCGACCTCTTCGTGGACGTCCTGGAACGCCACACCCCCGAGGGCAGCCCCGACGGCCTCACCCTGCACGTCGAGTACGCCACCGACCTGTACGACTCCGACACCGCCGAGGCGTTCGCCCGCGCCCTGCACGACGTCCTGCGCACCGTGGGCGCCGAGCCCGGCACCCGCGTCGGCGAGCTGCCCGCGCTCCCCGAGCGCACCCCCGCCGCGGCCGCGACCGACCCGGCGGAACCGGAGGACGCGGCCCTGTCCGTGCCCGGCATCCGCGACGCCCGTGCTCTGCCCGGCACCGACGGCGCCCCGCCGCGCCTGTACGTGGTGCCCGGGCGGGCGGACGCCGCCGAACGCGTCGAGGAGCTCCTGGACCGCGCGGGCCACGGCACCGTCCGCGTCACGGCGGTCAACGCGCTGCCCCGCGCCGAGGACGGCACCGTCGACACCGCGGCGCTGCACGCCCTGCCCGCCGTCGACCGCACCGCGGCCGACACCTGGCGGCAGTGGCTGACACGGATCCCCGGTGTCACCACGGCCGACGTGGCGGTGGTGGACACCCCCGAGGAACTGGACCGCCGCCACACCGGCCTGCCCGACCGCACCACGGACCCGGCCCCCGCCGGCCGCACCGGGGCCGCCTCCGCCGCACCGGCCCTCAGCGAGGGCCCCGCCCTCACCGAGCCGTCCGTGCCGGGCTGGGCCGAGGCCCTGCGCCGCGCCGCCGCGATGGACCGGGGCGACATCGTCCACGTCCACGCCGACGGCAGCGAACACCGGCGCACCTACGCCTCCCTGATCCCCGAGGCGTCCCGCGTGCTCGCGGGTCTGCGCCGGGCGGGCCTGCGCCCCGGCGACCAGGTCATCCTCCAGTGCGACGCCACCGAGGACTTCCTCGCCGTGCTGTGGGGGTGCGTCCTCGGCGGCTTCGTCGCCGTCCCGCTGACCGTTCCCGCCTCCTACGACGCCCCGTCGGCGGCCCTGACCAAGCTGGAGGGCATCTGGCGGATGCTCGGCCGGCCCCGGATCGTGTGCTCCGCCGGCCGTGAGGCCGGGCTGCGCGCGGTCGCCGCCCGCCAGGACTGGCCCGGGCTGCGGCTCACCACGGCCGACGCGCTGCGCGAGGCACCCGAGGACCGCGACTGGCACCCCGCCGGACCGGACGACCTGATGCTGATGCTGATGACGTCCGGCAGCACCGGCCTGCCCAAGGCGGTGCGACTCACCCACCGCAACGTCCTGACCCGCTCCGCCGCCACCGAGCAGGTGAACGGCCTCGGCGCGGACGACGTCTCCCTCAACTGGATCCCCCTCGACCACGTCACCGGCGTGGTGATGTTCCACCTGCGGGACGTGTACCTGGGCTGCCGTCAGATCCACGCCCCCACCTCCCACGTCCTCCAGGACCCGCTGCGCTGGATGGACCTCGCCGACCGGCACCGGGTCACCGTCACCTGGGCGCCCAACTTCGCCTTCGGGCTCCTCGCCGAGCAGTCCCACCGCTTCACGGACCGCGCCTGGGACCTGTCGCCGATGCGGCTGGTGATGAACGCCGGCGAGGTCGTCGTGGCCTCGGCCGCCCGCCGGTTCCTGCACGCGCTGAAGCCGTTCGGCCTGCCGCAGGACGTGATGCACCCCGGCTGGGGCATGTCCGAGACCTGCTCCGTGGTCACCGACGCCGTCCTGCCCGCCGCACCCGTCCCCGACGAGGGGACGTTCGTGAGCTGCGGCCTGCCCTACCCCGGGTTCGCCATGCGGATCGTCGACGAGCAGGGCACGCTCCTCACCGAGGGGGAGGCCGGCCGGTTCCAGGTCCGCGGCACCTCCGTGACCGGCGGTTACCACGACAACCCCGGCGCCGACGCGGAGGCGTTCACCGAGGACGGCTGGTTCGACACCGGCGACCTGGCGTACCTGCGCGACGGCGAGCTGTACATCACCGGCCGTGCCAAGGACGTCATCATCGTCAACGGCGTCAACCACTACAGCCACGAGATCGAGGCGTGCGTCGAGGAACTGCCCCACGTCGAGCGCAGTTTCACCGCCGCCGTCGCGGTGCGCTCCGATCCGTCGTCACCCACCGACGAACTCGCGCTCTTCTTCCACCCCGCCTCGGAGGTCACCGCCGGCGTCCTGCGTGAGATCGCCGGGAAGGTGACCCGGGAGGTCGGCGTCAGCCCGGCCTTCCTCATCCCGGTCGAGCGGGAGGCGATCCCCAAGACGGAGATCGGCAAGATCCAGCGCACCAGGCTCCGCAAGAGCTTCGAGGCGGGCGCCTTCGACGACGAGGTCCGCCGGACCCAGCTCCTGCTGGGCACCGCCGCGACCGTCCCCGACTGGTTCCTGCGGCCGGTGTGGCAGCGGACGGAACGCCCCGGGGCCCGGACGACGCCGTCCGGCCGGCACACCCTCGTCCTCGCCGGCGGCGACCCCCGAGTGCGGCGGCTCGCGGAACGGCTCGCGGACGCCCTGCGGTCCGGCGGGGGCCTGTGCACGGTGGTCGGCGAGGGGACGGCGTACGCCCGGCTCGACGCCGCGCACCACCGCCTGCGGCCCGCCGAGGAAGCCGACTACGCCGAGCTGCTGCGGCGCCTTGAGGACGACCGGAGGCCGGTCGACGCCGTCCTCCACCTCGACGGGCTGCGCGGCACCGGCGCTCCGGGGACGGCGCCGCAGGACACGACCGGTGCGGAGGAACTGCTCGCGTTCGTCCGCGCCCTCGTGGCCCGGCCCGGCCGGCAGCGCCCCGTCGACCTCGTGTACGTGACGGCGGGCGCCCAGGCCGTACGGCCCGGCGACCGCCCGTCCCCGGCCCACGCCATGGCGGGGGCGCTGCTCAAGTCGCTGACCGAGGAGTTCGGCCGGCTGCGCGGCACGCACCTCGACCTCCCCCCGGACGACGGCACGGACCCGCTGGCCCTGCTGACGGCCGAGGCGACGGTCACCGCGGACGGCGCGGAGGTGGCGTACCGCGACGGACACCGGTACGTACGCCGCCTCGCCGCCCTGCCCGACACCCCGCCCCACGCCGAGCCGCCCGCCCACGACGGTTACACCCTGCTCACCGGCGGCCTGGGCGGCGTCGGCGCCGAGATCGCCGCCCACCTGCTGCGCACCCCCGGCACCCGGCTCCTGATCGTGGGCCGCACCCCGGAACCCGAGGCCCACGCCCTGCCCCGCCTGCGCGAGCTGGGCGAGGTCCGCTACGCCCGCGCCGACGTCACCGACGAACACCGGGTACGGGCCGCGGTGGAGGCCGCCGGCGAGGCGTGGGGCGTGCCCCTGGCGTCGGTGCTGCACCTGGCCGGCACGCTCGTGGAACGCCCCGTGGGCGAACTGGACGCCGCCACCTGGCGCCGGGCGCTCGCGGCGAAGACGCGCGGCGCGTGGACGCTGCACCGGATCACCGCCGACCACCCGGTCACCTCCTTCGTCACCTTCTCCTCGGTGAACGGCTGGTTCGGCGGTGCCATGAACGCCGCCTACGCCGCCGCCAACGCCTACGTGGACGCCCTCGCCCTGTACCGCCGGAGCCTCGGTCTGCCCGCGCAGTCGCTGGCGTGGAGCATGTGGCGCGAGCGCGGCATGAGCCGGGGTTACGGACTCACCGCGCTCACCGAGGCCCGCGGCTACCGGTTGCTCGACGCGCCCGCCGCGCTGCGCTCGTTCGACCTGGCCCGCACCCTGGACGAACCGCACCTGCTGATCGGCGCCGACCGCACCGCGCCCTGGGTCCGCAGCCATGTCGTCGCCCCCGTGCGCCAGACGCGGAGCCTGGCCGCCCGCGTCGGCCTGGAGGACGGCACCGACCTGGGCGCCCTGTGCCGCGCGGCGGCCGACGGCGCCCGTGCGGCCGGCCTGTCCGACGACGCGTGGACGCTGCGCTCGGCGGGCACCGGCGCACGCCCGGACGGGGCGGAGGCGGGGGAGGAGCTGCGGAGGCTGGAGAGCCGGCTCGCCCAGGTGTGGTGCGGCGTGCTGGGCCGCGACCGGGTGGGCCGGGACGAGAACTTCTTCGACCTGGGCGGCAACTCGCTGCTCCTCGTCAGCGCCCAGACCGCCGTCAACCGCGCGTTCGGCACCGACCTGTCGGTGGTCGACCTGTTCGCCCACCCCACGGTCCGGGACCTGGCCCGCCGCCTGTCGGCCGCGGGGGCCGGTGCCCCGGCGGCCGCCGAACAGCCGCCACGGCAGGAGGCCGGCGGGCTGGACCGCGCCAAGGAGCAAGCACAGCGGCAGCGCGCCGCCCGCGCGCGCCGCACCGCACGGCACGGCAAGGACCGGGGCCGTGCGTGACAGGGCGAGCGGCATGCGGCACACCACCGGGCCGGGAGACGACCGGACGCAGCCTCCGCCGCACACCACCGGGCCGTACGACGACCAGGCGCAGCCCACGCCGCACACCACCGAACCGGGAGAGGACGAGGCACAGGCCGTGCACGACACCAACACACCCCACGACGAGGAGTTCCCCGAGTTCCCCGCCGTCGCGGTCATCGGCATGGCGGCCCGCTTCCCCGGCGCCGACGACCTCGACGCCTTCTGGGAGAACCTCGCGGCCGGCCGGGAGGCGATCCGGCCCGTCACCGACGAGGAGTTCCTCGCCGCCGGCGGCGACCCGCGCGACCTGGGCGACCCCACGCTGATCCGGATGGTGTCGGCCGTCGAGGGCATCGACCGCTTCGACTCCGGCTTCTTCGGCCACAGCCCCGCCGAGGCGGCCGTCGTCGACCCGCAGCAGCGGCTGCTGCTGGAGACGGCCTACCACGCCCTGGAGGACGCCGGCTGCCTCGGCGGCGACCGTACGACCGAGGCGTTCGGCGTGTACGCGGGCGCCGGCGACAGCCGCTACTACCCGGCCCACGTCCACCCGCGCTTCGCCGGGCAGCCCGGCTCGGTGGAGCTGGTCCACGCGGCCACCGCCAACTCCCTCGGCACCCTCGCGACCCGCGTCTCCTACGAACTCGGCCTCACCGGACCGAGCGTGTCCCTCCAGACGGCCTGCTCCACCGCGCTGGTCGCCGTGCACACCGCCTGCCAGGACCTGCTGGACCACCGCTGCGACACCGCGCTCGCCGCCGCCGTCTCCCTCAACCCCTCGGCCGCACTGGGCTACCGCCACGTGCCCGACGGACCGTTCTCGCCCGACGGCCACTGCCGCGCCTTCGCCGCCGACGCCGCCGGCACCTCCTCCGGCGACGGCGTCGGGGCCGTCGTGCTCAAGCGGCTGGAGGACGCCCTCGCCGACGGCGACCGCATCCGCGCGGTCATCCGCGGCAGCGCCGTCAACAACGACGGCCGCCGCAAGGTCGGCTTCAGCGCGCCCAGCGCCGCCGGGCAGACCGAGGTGATCCTCGCCGCGCAGGCCCAGGCGGAGGTCGACGCCGACACCATCGGCCTGGTCGAGGCGCACGGCACGGCCACCAAGCTCGGCGACCCGATCGAGGTGTCCGCGCTCACCGAGGCGTTCCGGCACGGCACCCGGCGGACCGGCTTCTGCGCCCTCGGCTCGGTGAAGACCAACATCGGCCACCTCGGCGCCGCCGCGGGCATCGCCGGGCTCATCAAGGCCGTCCTGGCCCTGGAGCACCGGCAGATCCCGCCGAGCCTGCACTTCGACCGCCCCAACCCGCTCATCGACTTCGACGCGAGCCCGTTCCGCGTGCCCACCGCACTGGAGGAGTGGCCCGAGGGCGACCACCCCCGCCGGGCCGCCGTCAGCGCCTTCGGCATCGGCGGCACCAACGCCCACGTCGTCCTGGAGGAGGCCCCGACCACCGCCCCCGGCGCCCCCCGCCCGCCCGAGGACGGCCGCCGCCTGGTGCTGCCGCTGTCCGCACGCACCGCCGGCGCCCTGCGCGGCCAGGCCCGGGCACTCGCCCGGCACCTCGAACGCCGCCCCGACCTGCGCCTGGACGACGTGGCGCACTCCCTGCGCACCGACCGGCCCGCGCTGCGCCACCGCCTCACCGTCACCGCGGCCTCCCGCGACGAGGCCCTGGACGCGCTGCGCTCCGCGGCCCCCGCCACCCCGCCGCTCTCCGACGACCCGGCCCGCGTGGCGTTCCTGCTGCCGGGCGGCGGCACCCAGTACCCGGGCATGGGAGCGGAGCTGTACCGCGACCACACCGTCTACCGCGACACCGTCGACGAGTGCGCCCGCATCCTGCGGCCCGTCCTCGGTGCCGACGTGCGCACCGCCCTCTTCGAGGAGCGGCGGCCCGACGACACCGCCGCCTTCCTGGGGCTCGTGGTCACCGAGTACGCCCTGGCCCGCGCGCTCATCGAGTCGGGCGTCCGCCCCGACGCGCTGATCGGCCACTCGCTCGGCGAGTACACGGCCGCCTGCCTGGCCGGCGTCATCGACCTGGCGGACATGCTGCCCCTGGTCACCGAACGCATCCGGCTCATCAGCGCGGCCGGCGGCGCCACCATCGGCGTCGCCGCCCCGGCCGAGGGGATCCGCCCGCTGCTCGACGACGGCCTGTCCCTGGCCGCCGTCAACGGCCCCGGCGCCTGCACCGTCGCCGGACACCTCGACGCCGTCGCGCGGTTCGAGGCAGAACTGGCCCGCCGGGACGTCCCCTTCCGCCGCCTGCGCATCCCCGTCGCCGCCCACTCCCACGTCCTGGACCCGGTCCTGCCCGCCTACGAGACCCACCTGCGCCAGGTCACCCTGCGCCCGCCGCGCATCCCGTACGTCACCAACGTCACCGGCACCTGGGTCACCGACGCCCAGGCCACCTCCGTACGCCACTGGCTCCGCCACACCCGCGACACCGTGCGGTTCGCCGACGGCATCGCCGCCCTGTGGGACCGCCTGCACCCCGTCCTCGTGGAGATCGGACCGGGCGACACCCTGACCAAGCTCGCCACCGGCCGGCTCGCCGACGCGGCACCGGTGACGGTGACCACCATGCGGCACGCCAAGGCCGAGGCGTCCGACGGCTTCGTCCTCGCCGAGGCGCTGGGCCGGCTGTGGAGCGCGGGCGTGGACAGGGCCCTGCCGCCGGTGCCGGGCACGCCCCGGCGGGCCCCCCTGCCCCCGTACGCCTTCGAACGCCGGCGCCACTGGATCGACGCCCCCGGCGCCCGCACCACCCCGGACGACACTCCGGCCGCGGAGGAGACCGCCCCCGGCCTCGCCCCGCGGCCCCGGCTGACCACGGAGCACGTACCGCCCCGCACCGCACGCGAGCGGGAGGTCGCCCGGCACTGGCAGGACGTCCTCGGCATCGACGGCATCGGCCTGCACGACAACTTCTTCGACCTCGGCGGCGACTCGATGCGCGCCGTGCTGCTCGCGGGCCGGCTGCGCCAGGCCGGTGTCCTCGACATCGCGGCGGCGGCCCTGCTGGCCGCGCCCACCGTGGCCGGCGTCCTCGCCGCCGCCGACGAGCAGGACGGGAAGACACCGGGGACCGCCCCCACCGCGCTCGCACCGCTGCTGCCGCTGCGCGCCGAGGGCACCGCCACGCCCCTGTTCTGCGTCCATCCCGGCGCCGGCGTCTCCTGGCGCTACACCGGCCTGCTGCCCCACCTCGGCGGCGACCAGCCCGTCCACGGCATCCAGGCGGCCGGCCTCGACGGCACCCGGCCGCCCGCGCCGGACGCCGCCGCCATGGTCGCCCACTACCTCGACCTGGTGCGCCAGGTGCAGCCGCACGGTCCGTACCGGCTGCTGGGCTGGTCCTACGGCGGATTCGTCGCCCACGCCATGGCCTGCGCCCTCCAGCGCGACGGTGAACGCGTCGAACTCCTCGCCATGCTCGACGCCCCCCAGCCGCACGGCACCGCCCACGACCCCGACGCGGCCGAACGCCAGGTGGCGGCCCTGCTGTCGAGGGTGGCCGGTCTCCCCGTCGACGCGGGGGCAGCCGTGGAGACCGTCCTGGAACGGATCGACGCCCGCGTCTCCGCCGACCCGGCGAGCGTGCCCGTCACCCGCGCCGAGGCCGCCGCCATCGCCGCCGTCATGCGCAACAACCTGCGCATCGCACCCCAGTTCGCCCCCGGCGTCTACCACGGGGACGTGCTGTTCTTCAGCGCCGCCGAGGAGCGGCCCACGGACTTCCCGGCGGACCTGGCGGTGCTGCCCGGCAAGGCCGACAGCTGGCGGCCCTACGTCGACGGCACCCTCCACGACCACCACGTGCCCTGCGGCCACTACGAGATGACCGAACCCGAACCGATCGCCCGCATCGGCGAGGCGGTCGCCAAGGCCCTGCGCGGCCCCGGCGGCCGGACCGCCACACCCTTCCCCGTGAACACGCGTCGAGGAGAACCAGCGTGAGAGCCACCCAGGACCTCTACGAGCTCGGTGACGCGCCCGAGATCGGCACCGTCCCGACGAAGATGTACGCCTCGCTCATCCGCCGTGAGCGCTACGGACAGCCCGTCGACGCCTTCCGCACCGAGGTGGTCGACGTCCCGCCCGTGGGCCGCGGTCAGGTCCTGGTGAAGGTGATGGCCGCCGGCGTCAACTACAACAACGTCTGGGCGGCGCTGGGCTCGCCGCTCGACGTGATCGCCGCCCGGCGGAAGGCGGGCGCCACCGAGGACTTCCACATCGGCGGCTCCGACCTCTCCGGGATCGTCTGGGCGGTCGGCGAGGACGTGCGCGGGGTGCGGCTCGGCGACGAGGTCGTGGTCCTCGCCAACCGCTGGGACGAGAAGGCCGAGGACATCCGCCTCGGCGGCGACCCCACCTGGTCCACGAGCCAGCGGGTGTGGGGCTACGAGGAGAACCACGGCTCCTTCGCCCAGTTCGCCGTCGTCGACGACTACATGTGCCACCCCAAGCCCGCCCGGCTGTCCTGGGCGGAGGCCGCCTGCTACATGGCGACCGCCGCCACCGCCTACCGCCAGCTCTTCGGCTGGCCCCCGCACACCGTGCGCCCCGGCGACCCGGTGCTGATCTGGGGCGGCGCCGGCGGCCTCGGCTGCATCGCCATCCAGCTCGTGCGGCACGTCGGCGGCATCCCCGTCGCGGTCGTCTCCGGCGAGGAGCGCGGGGAGTTCTGCCTCAAGCTGGGCGCCGAGGGCTGGATCGACCGGCGGCGGTTCGACCACTGGGGGCGCCTGCCGGACACCTCCGACGACGAGGCGATGGGCCGGTGGCTGTCGGGGGCCCGCGCCTTCGGGCGGGCCTTCTGGGAGGTACTCGGCGAGCGGCGCAGCCCGCGCATCGTGCTGGAGCACTCCGGCGCCGACACCATCCCCACGTCCCTGTACCTGTGCGACAACGGTGGCATGGTCGTCCTGTGCGGCGGCACCACCGGCTACAACGGCGACGTCGACCTGCGCTTCCTGTGGATGCGGCAGAAACGCCTGCAGGGCTCGCACGTCGCCGCCACCCGCGAGGCACGGGAGGTCACCCGGCTGATCGATCGGGGCAGCATCAACCCGTGCCTGTCCCGGACCTTCGGTTTCGAGGAGATCGGCCTCGCCCACCAACTCATCCACGACAACCGCCACCCGGCGGGGAACATGGCCGTCCGGGTGGGCGACCGGGGGTGATGCCCCCCCGTTCGGACGGGTACCTGCGGCGGGTGACGACGCACACGCCCCCCGCCGGAGGTACCCCCGCGGGCCGGCCGGGCGACATGACGAACACGGCCAGGAACACGGCCGAGCAGATGGCCGAGGGCCACCCCGGCCGGGCCGACAGGGGCGTGTCGGGCGCCGCGCGCATGGTCGGCGAGCGGACCGGCGACACGTACGACGCCAAGACCGACGGGGCCAGTCGACGCGGAACGGCCGTCCCCACGGGACGGCGGCGGCACGCGGCGCTGACCCGGTACGCCGGCCCCCCCCGCCCCCGGTGCGCGGGGGCGGGGGGACCCGCTCAGCCCGGGGCGCCGGCCCGGCCGACGACGTAGCTGAACACGCCCGCCCCGACGCGCACCACCCGCACCCGCACCGCGTGTGCGGGTTCCGCGCGTGCGCAGACGCGCAGACCGTCCCCCTCGGGGCGGGCCCGCAGGTCGCGCAGGCTCCCCATCGGTCCGGCCGGGTGCTCGCCGTCCGGCCCGACGAGCGCCTTCCAGGCGGCCTCCTTCGCGGAGAACAGCTCCGTCACCGACCAGGCCGGGGCGCCCGCGTCGCCGAGCAGCGCCTCCTCGTCCGCGCGCAGCACCAGGCGGGCCGCGCCGCGCGGGAGGGGACACAGTTCCAGGTCGCAGCCGAGCGGCAGGTCCCGGCCCGGGGCGCGAGCCACGGCGACGGCGATCCCGGCACTGTGCGAGATCGACGCCGCCCGGGCCCGGCGGGAACACCGGCAGCCGCCCCGACCTGGGAATCTCCCCGCACTCCAGCCCCACCGCGCGCAGCGCCCGCCGGGCGGCCCGCCGCCCGGCCAGGAACTCCAGCCGGCGCTTCGGCGGCATCGACGCCGCCGCGGCGGCCTCGGCGGGCCCGGCCGGTTCCGGACCCGGCTCGAAGACGGCCGCGACGCCCAGCCCGAGCCCGGCGGCGGCCGGCAGCGGAGGACGCAGCGCTGTCACACCACTGGCTGCCGCCCGGGCGGACGCCGTGCCCGCTGCCCTCGCGGACTCGTCGTCCGCGGCCCGGGCGGACCCCCGGCCCGCCGCGCACCAGGGATCACTTCCCGCCGCCCGCCCGGCCTCGCCACCCGAGGCCTCATGACCGCCCCGGGCCGGCCAGGACGTCTCCGTCCCGGCCGGCCCGGTCCGCACGGGGCGTGGGGTCATCGCCGCCCGCCGCACGCGCTCACCCCCGCAGCAGTTTCTTGACGATCTTCCCGGCGGGGTTGCGCGGCACCTGCTCGATGAACTCCACCCGCCGCGGGCGCTTGTACGGGGCGAGCAGCCCCGCGACATGCGCGAGCAGTGCCGCCGCGCCCACCTCCGTGCCCGGTTCCAGGGCGACGTACGCGAGCGGCACCTCGCCGTAGTCCTCGTCGGGCATCCCGACGACCGCCGCGTCCCGGACCGCCGGGTGGGTCACGAGGGCGCGTTCGATCTCCGAGGGGTAGACGTTCTGGCCCGCGCGGATGATGACGTCCTTCGTGCGGTCCACCAGGCTGATGCGGCCCTCGTCGTCGACGAAGCCGAGGTCGCCCGTCCTGATCCACCCGTCGAGGGTGATCTCGCCGGTGGCCTCCGGGTCGTTCCAGTAGCCCCGCATGACACCCGGCCCGCGCACCACGATCTCGCCGATCTCGCCGCGCGGCACGTCCCGACCGCCCTGGTCCACCGCTCGGGCCGACATGCCCGGGACGACCCGGCCGCACGGGATGCGGGTGGTGACGTCCCCGGGGGCGGGGTGCTCGTCCGGACCGAGCGTGACGAACGGGCCGCCCACCTCGGTCATGCCGTACACCTGCCGGAAGCCGCAGCCGAGCCGCCCGACCGCGTCGGCGTAGACGTCGAGCGGCATGGGGGCGGCGCCGTACAGGATCTCCCGCAGGGAGGACAGGTCGGTGCGGTGGGACCCCTTGGCCTGGAGCATGAAGCGCAACATCTGCGGCACCAGCCACATGTGCGTGGCCCGGTGCCGCTCCACCGCGGACAGCGCCCGCTGCGGAGTGAAGCCGGGCATCAGCACCACCGTGGCACCGGCCGCCAGGTAGGTCAGGGACACGACCATGCTGCCGTGGTACAGCGGACAGCAGTTGACCATGACGATGTCGTCGGTGGGGCGGGCCATCACCAGCCAGCCGAGGGCGATCGCCCGGAACGACGCGCTGTCGACGGTCACCCCCTTGGCCTGCCCGGTGGTCGCCGAGGTGTGCAGGACGGCGATCGGGTCGGTGTCGGCGACCCGCGGCAGCTCCCGCGCCTCGGCCAGGGTGCCCAGCGCCGCGAAGGCGGGCTTGTCCAGCGCCAGCCGGATCCGCACCGACGCCGGCAGCTCGGGGTGCCGGTCCAGCAGGTCCGACTCCCCGATGACGGCCACCGCGCCGACGCGATCGACGATCCCCGCGACCTCGGGCTCGGCCAGACTGTGGTTCAGCGGCACGAACAGCGCGCCGAGGCGGGCCAGCGCGAAGTAGGTCTCCAGGACCTCGATCCGGTCCTTGGCGAGCACGGCGACCCGGTCACCCCGCTCGATGCCCGACTCCGCCAACCCGTGCGCCAGTTCCCGCGTGCGGTCGTTGAACTCGGCCCAGGTGACGCTGCGTTCGTCGTCGACGAGGGCGGTCCGGTCGGGCCAGCACTGACGGTTGCGTTCCAGCAGCTGCGTCAGCCACATCACGCACCGCCGCTCGCGCCGGCGACCGCCCGCCCGGCCACGAAACGCTCGTAATCGGCGATCGTGCGCAGCCCCTCCATGTCCTCGGCGGTGATCTCCACGCCGAGTCGCTGCTCGACGAGCAGCACGAGACGCACCAGATCCCCGGAGTCGATGCCGCTGGCGGCCAGGTCGACGTCGTCGCCGACCTGGTCGGCGTACTCGGCCGTACCGGTGAGTTCGACCAGCAACTCCCTGATGGTGCTCATGGTTTCCCCTTTCGCCTCGGCGTGCCGGCCGCCGCGCGGTGTACGACTGTCACCCCCTGAAGAGGCGCACCGGGCCGGGCCCACTCCCCGGGCCGGCCCGTGACCTTTGTCACGCGCCCGAACCGCGCGCCGCGGGGATAGCCGGACCGCGCCCGGGGCCTCTTACCGCAACGAAGCCACCCGCTCCGCCCGGCCCCGCTCGGGCGGTCCCGAACCGAAGGAGTGATGCGCGTGCCCAGGCAGCCGGTACGGGTCCGCACCCCCGGGCGGTGCCCGCGGTACGACACCGCCGCGGCGGTCACCGGACGCCCGGGCGGTGCCCGGTGACCGCGCCGACCGCCGCCCCCGCCGTGGACGAGGGCGACCTGCTCGCGCACTTCGACGCGCTCGTCGCCGCCGGTGAGACGATCGAACCGCGCGACTGGATGCCCGACGGATACCGCCGCATGCTGGTCCGCCAGATCGCCCAGCACGCCCACTCCGAGATCATCGGCATGCAGCCGGAGGGCGCCTGGCTGACCCGCGCCCCGTCCCTGCACCGCAAGACGGTCCTCATCGCCAAGGTCCAGGACGAGGCCGGCCACGGCCTGTACCTGTACTCCGCCGCCGAGACGCTCGGCGTGGACCGCGCCGACCTGCTGGACGCCCTGCACCGCGGGCAGCAGCGCGCCTCCGCCACCTTCAACCACCCCGCGCTCACCTGGGCGGACACCGGGGCCATCGCGTGGCTGACGGACGGCGCCGCCGTCATCAACCAGGCACCCCTGTGCCGCACCTCCTACGGGCCGTACGCCCGGGCGATGCGCCGCGTCTGCCAGGAGGAGGCGTTCCACGTCCGGCAGGGCTACGACCTGATGCGCGCCCTGTGCGAGGGGACGCCTGAGCAGAAGGAGATGGCCCAGGACGCGGTCGACCGCTGGTGGCTGCCGGCCGTGGCGCTGATGTTCGGGCCGCCCGACACCGAGGCGGGCGGCGCCGACGCGCGGACCGCCGCGCTGGGCGCCGCGGTCTCCCGCCGCGCGATGGCCTGGGGCATCAAGCGCCACACCAACGACGAGCTGCGCCAGCGCTTCGTCGACTCCTGCGTCCCGCAGGCCGAACGTCTCGGCCTGACGCTGCCCGACCCGGCGATCCGCTGGAACGAGGAGCGCGGCCACTACGACTTCACCCCGATCGACTGGGACACCTACCGCGAGGCACTGGGCGACGACACCCACTGGGCGCGGCAGCGCATCGCGCACCGTCGGGCCGCGCACGAGGACGGCGCCTGGGTCCGCGAGGCCGCCGCCGCGTACGCCATCGCCGAGGACGCGCCGGGAGGAGAGGACGGATGAACAGGACACGGGAGGGCGCACCGGCGTCCTGGGAGGTCTTCGTGCGGGCCCGCCGGGGCCTGGCCCACCAGCACGTGGGCTCGGTGCGCGCGGCCGGCCCGGACGCGGCGCTGGCCGCGGCCCGCGACCTGTACACGCGCCGGGGCGACCCGCTGTCGGTGTGGGTGATCCGCTCCGACGCCGTGCACACGGCCTCCCCGGACGAACGCGACCCGTACTTCGCGGGCGCCCGGCACAAGCCCTACCGCCACCCCGAGCACTTCGCGCCGCTGACCGAGGAAGGCCCCGAAGGTGAGCATCACGACTGACGCCCCGGCGGCGCGCCGGGACCCCCTGCCGGGCGGGGCGCCGTCCGTCGCCCCCGATCTGGCCCGGCACCTCCTGCGCCTCGGCGACGACGCGCTCGTCCTCGGCCAGCGGCTGTGCCGGTGGATCACCCGAGCGCCGACCATCGACGAGGACCTCGCCCTGTCCAACATCGCCCTCGACCTGATCGGCCACGCCCGCGCCCTGTTCACCCGCGCCGGACGGCTCGACGGCACCGGCCGCACCGAGGACGACCTCGCCTACGGCCGCTCGGACCGCGAGTTCACCAACGCCCTGCTGACCGAACTCCCCAACGGTGACTTCGCGGTGACCGTGGCCCGACAGCTCGCCTACGCCCACTACGCCGTCCTGTACTACGAGGCCCTCGCGCGCTGCGCCGACCCCGACCTCGCCGCGTTCGGCGCCCGCGCCGCCAAGGAGGTCGCCTACCACCGGCTGCACGCCGACCGCTGGACGGTGACGCTGGGGCGCGGCACCGAGGAGAGCGCCCGCCGCATGAGGGACGGCCTGGAACGGGTGTGGCCGTACACCGCCGAACTCTTCGAGGAGGACGAGGTGCTGCGCCGCCTGGCCGACTCCGGCACGGTGCCCTCCCCGGCACCGCTGCGCGAGACGTGGCTCGGGCGGGTCACGGAGGTCGTCACCGGGGCCGGGCTCACCGTGCCCGGGCCCGCCTGGTCGGCCACGGGAGGCCGTTCGGGGCTGCACACCGAGGAATTCGCGTCGCTCGTCGCCGAACTGCAGTCGGTGCGGCGACAGTTCCCCGGAGGCACCTGGTGACCGGGACCGTGGTACCGGACGCCTCCCGCCGCTCTCCCCGGGAGGTCCGCGAACGGGTGGCGGCGCTCCCGGACCCGGAGCTGCCGGTGATCGGCCTCGGCGACCTCGGCGTGGTGGGCTCCGTCGCCCCGGCCGCCGACGGCGTACTGGAGGTGGAGATCACGCCCACCTACCTGGGCTGCCCCGCGCTCCCCGAGATCACCGCCGCCGTACGGAAGGTCCTGACCGCCTGCGGCCACCCCGACGGCCGGGTCCGGCAGGTTCTCGCGCCGCCCTGGACGACGGACCGCATCACCGCCGAGGGCCGGAGCACACTCGCCGCGCACGGCATCGCCCCACCCGTCACCCCGGCCCCCGGCGGCCCCGGCCCGGTCCTCGTCGGTCTCGGCGAGGTGCCCTGCCCGCACTGCGGTTCCCGGGCCACCCGGCCGCACAGCCCCTTCGGGCCCTCCCGCTGCCAGTCGGTGCTGTGGTGCACGGCGTGCCGCGAGCCCTTCCCCCACCTGACCGCGCTGTGAGGCACACACCGTGAACACCGTCGCCCCCGCCCCGCCCGTCGCCCCGCCCGGCACCCGTTGGCACCGGCTCCGCGTCACCGAGGTCCGCCCCCTGACCGCCGACACGGTGGCCGTCACCTTCGACGTGCCCGCCGCCCTGCGCGAGGTGTTCGCCCACCGCCCCGGCCGGCACGTCGTCGTCCGGCACCGCCGCGGCGACGGCGAACTCCGCCGCAGCTACTCGGTCTGCCCGCCCCCGCACGCCCCCGGGACACTCCGCCTGGTGATCAAGCGGGGCGGCCTCGACGGCTTCGGGAGCCACGCCGCCACCCGCCTCGCACCCGGCGACCACCTCGAACTCTCCCCGCCCACCGGTGCCTTCGCCCTGCCGGAGCTGCCGGGCGCCCACCACGTCCTCATCGCGGGCGGCACCGGCATCACCCCGCTGGCCCCGATGGCCGCCCACGCGCTGCGCCGGGACCCGGTCTGCCGCGTCACCCTCGTCCACTCGGTCCGGACCACCGCCGACGCCCTGCTGGCCGACGAACTGGCCGAGGTGAAAGACGAGTTCATCGACCGCTTCACCGTCCTGCACGTGCTGACCCGCGAGGACCGGGGGAGCGGGGGCGGCCCGCTCGCGGGACGGCTCGACGCGGCCGGGCTGCGCCGCCTGCTGGCGGCCGTGGACGCGCGCCCCGGCCCGGGCACCGCCTACGCCCTGTGCGGACCGCCCGGTCTCGTCGGCACCGCGCTGCGGGTCCTGGCCGAGGAGGGCGCCGATCCCGCGCTCGTCCGTCGGGAGCTGTTCACGACCGGCGGGACGGCCCAGCGGCCACCGGAACCGGCCGGACCCGCACCGGCGCCGGCCACATGCGCACCCGAGCCCGTACCCGGGACGGGACAGGTTCGGGTCACCGCCCTGCTCGACGGTCGCCGCCGCGCCGCCACCGGGCCGCACGACGCCGTCCTCCTCGACGCCTTGCTGCGCGCCCACCCCGACGTGCCGTACGCCTGCCGCGAGGGCGTGTGCGGCAGTTGCCGCGCCAAGGTCCTGTCCGGGCGGGTGACGGCCGACCGCCAGCACGCCCTGGACGAACGGGACCGCGCCGCCGGCTACACCCTCGTCTGCCGCGCCCGCCCGCTCACCCCCGAGATCACCCTCGACTTCGACGCCTGATCCGTACTCCCCTGAAGCGAAGGAGACCCACGATGACCGCCACCGCCCGCCACGGGGGCAAGACCGCCCTGGTCACCGGAGGCAGCCGGGGCATCGGCCGGGCCATCAGCCGCCGCCTCGCCCACGACGGCGCCCTGGTGGCGGTCCACTACGGCCACGACCGGACGGCCGCCGAGCGGACCGTCAAGGAGATCGAGGCCGACGGCGGCCGCGCCTTCCCCGTGCACGCCGAACTCGGCGTCCCCGGCGACGCCGACACCCTCTGGTCCGCCTTCGACGCGGCCCTGGCCGAGCAGGACGCGCCGGAGGGCCTGGACATCCTCGTCAACAACGCGGGCATCACCGTTCCCCGCCCCCTCGCCGAGGTGACCGAGGCCGACTACGACCGCGTCTTCGCGATCAACACCAAGGCGCCGTTCTTCATCGTCCAGCGCGGCCTGGGCCGCCTGCGCGACGGCGGCCGGATCGTCAACATCTCGTCCGTCGCGACCCGCGTCGCCTTCCCGGCGATCGTCTCGTACACCATGACCAAGGCCGCCCTCGACTACCTCACCCTCTCCCTGGCCCAGGAACTGGGCCCCCGGGGCATCACCGTCAACGCCGTCGCACCCGGCTACACCGAGACGGAGATCAACCCCACCCTCGCCGTCCCGGAGCTCCGCCGCCGCTACTCCGAGGCCTCCACGTTCGGCCGGCTCGGCGACCCGGTGGACATCGCCGACGTCGTCTCCTTCGTCGCGAGCGACGACGCCCGCTGGGTGACCGGCCAGTGGATCGACGCCTCCGGCGGCGCCCACCTCGGTGTGTGACCCGTCCGCACCCCTAGGAGATGCCATGAACGACCGCACGTCCGCCCTCGACGAGCTGGCGTCGGACGACGCCCTGACCCGGCCCTTCACGGGCGCCAGCCCCTACGACGCGTACATCCGCGCGTCCGTCCTCAACTCCCTCCAGCACCCCCTCACCGAGGCCCCGGACGAGATGGGCTTCCTCGTCACCACCCAGGTGATGGAACTGTGGTTCACCCTGATCGTGCACGAGTGGCGCGCGGCACGGGTGGCCTTCGCCAAGGACGACCTGCACGCCGCCCTGGACGCCCTGTCGCGCAGCCGCCGCGCGCTGACCGCTCTGAACGGTGCCTGGCCGCCCATCGCCGCCCTGACGCCCGCCCAGTTCAACGGTTTCCGGGCCGCCTTCGGCCAGGCGTCGGGGTTCCAGTCGGCGATGTACCGGCACATGGAGTTCCTCCTCGGTGACAAGTCCGCCGGGCTGCTGCGCGCCCACCGCGGCGACCCGGCCGTCCACGAGGCGCTCGCCGAGACCTACCGCGAACCGTCCCTGTACGACGAGGTACTGGCCTACCTCCACCGGCAGGGCCTGCCCGTCCCGCTCCACGTCCGCGAACGGGACATGACCGGCCCGTACAGCGGTGACCCCGGGGTGACCGAGGCGTGGCGGCAGGTCTACGCCGGGCCGCAGCACCACCCCCACCTGACGCTCGGCGAACTGCTCACCGACATCGCCGAACTCGTCACCCGCTGGCGATTCGACCACGTCCTGGTGGTCCGCCGCGCCATGGGCGCGAAACCCGGCAGCGCCGGCTCCGCGGGGCTGGCCTGGCTGGAGCAGCGGGCGGCCCGCCCGGTCTTCCCCGAACTGTGGGAGGTGCGCGGTGACGTCTAGGGTCATCTCCGCCTTCGCGGCCGAGGAGGAGCAGCGGGTCCTGAGCCTGAAACCGGTCCTGGCACCGGTGCACGGCCGCTACGGCGACCACCCCCACCAGTCCTACGACGCCTGGCCGTCCGACGACCCCGACGCCCCGCTGGTCGTCCTGCTGCACGGCGGCTACTGGCGCTACGACCGCATGCACCTGACCCCGTTCGCGGCCTGGCTGTCCCGCCAGGGCTTCGCGGTGCTGCTCCCCGGCTTCCGCCGCTCCGGCGGCGCGGGCGGCTATCCCGAGACCTTCGACGACGTGGCCCGCATCGTGGACACCCTGCCCCAGGGGCGGCCCTACGTGCTGGCGGGCCACTGCTCCGGCGGCCACCTGGCGCTGTGGTGCGCCGCCCGGGGCCTGCTGCCGCCCGGCTCCCGCTGGCACACCCGCACCCTGCCGACGAGCGTCCTCGCCCTCGCGCCGATCACCGACCTCACCGCCACCCGCGGCGACCGCCTCAGCAACGACGCCGCCCTCCAACTCCTCGGCGGCGAAACATACTTCGCGGCACGGCTGCCTGAGGTCGACCCCCTCACCCTGCTGCTCGACGCCGGCACCACCGGCGTCCCCACCGTGCTGCTGCACGGCGCCGCCGACGAGGAGGTCCCGCTCACCCAGTTCCGCGACTACGCGGCCGTGCACCGGGACCTCAGGACGGTCGTCCTGCCCGGCACCGGCCACTACACCCTCATCGAACCGGAAGCGCCCGGCGCCCGCGCGGTCGCCGACACCCTCCGGGACATGGCCGCCGCCTTCCCCCCGAAGGACCCCGGCCGCGCGGGCGAGGAGGCCGCACACCGATGACCACCGCACCGTCCACCCCGGCCGACCTGCGCGAGCGAGCCGCACGGCTCGACACCGACGACCCCCTGGCCCCCTGCCGCACCCGATTCCTGCTCCCGCCGGACGTCGTCTACCTCGACGGCAACTCCCTCGGCCCGCTTCCCGCCGCCGTCCCCGCGGCCCTCGACGACGTGGTGCGGCACCAGTGGGCCACCGGCCTCATCGGCTCCTGGAACGCGAACGGCTGGTGGGAGGCCCCCCTGCGGGTCGGGGACGCCATCGGCGCGCTCATCGGGGCCGCGCCCGGCCAGACGGTCGCGGGTGACTCCACCAGCGTGCAGCTGTTCACCGCGCTCGACGCCGCCGCCGCGCTCCGCCCGGACCGCCCGCTGCTGGTCACCGACCCGGGGCACTTCCCCACCGACCGCTACCTCGCCGACGCGGTCGCCGTCCGCCGGGACCTGGAGGTACGGCGGGTGCCGCCGGCGGACCTGCCGCGCTTCCTCGCCGCCGAGGGCCACCGGGTCGCCGTCGTCCACTACGCGCCCGTCGACTTCCGCACCGGGGAGCTGTACGACGTGCGGACACTGACCGGCGCCGCCCACGACGCCGGCGCCCTCGCGCTGTGGGACCTGTGCCACGCGGCCGGCGCCCTGCCCCTCGACGTCGACGCGACCGGCGTGGACCTGGCCGTCGGCTGCGGCTACAAGTTCCTCTCCGGCGGCCCCGGCGCCCCCGCCTTCCTGTACGTGGCGCGGCGCCACCACGCCGTCCTTCAGACACCGCTGCCCGGCTGGACCGGCCACGCCGACCCGTTCGCCCTGGCGCAGGAGTACACGCCCGCCCCCGGCATCGCCCGTGCCCGCATCGGCACCCCGCCGGTCCTGTCGCTGCTCGCCCTCGAAGCGGCCCTCACCGCCTTCGACGGCGTCGACCTGGCCGACGTCCGCGCCAAGAGCCTGTCCCTGACCGGGTTCCTCCTCGACTGCGCGGACGCACTCCTCACCCCCCTCGGCTTCACCTCCGTCACCCCGGCCGACCCCGCCCGCCGCGGCAGCCAGATCACCCTGCGCCATCCGCACGCCCGCGGGCTGGTCGCCGCCCTCGCCGAGCGGGGCGTGATCGCCGACATGCGCGCACCCGACCTGCTGCGGTTCGGCGTCAACGCCCTCTTCACCACCCACCGGGACCTCCTCACGGCCGCGCTGCGCCTGCGCGACCTCACCCGGGAGGCCACCTACGACCCCGCGCCGCCCGCCGCGGGACCGGTGACCTGAGGGAACCGGGCGGCGACCGGGCGTGCCGCAGATCGTCGGCGGACCCCTCGATCACCCGGGGAGCGGCCGGAGTCACGGGCACCACCTTCACCACCGATATCGACGCCGCCGTCCGCGTACCGAGGGACCCCGACGACATCTCGTGCTGGTGTAGCCGGTGCCGTCGCGCTTGACGAAGTTCGTCCGGTCCGTCGCGCTGGTCCCGAGGCGGCGGACGGGCGGCGCGAGGAATGGGCCGGCAACGGGTGCGGGCGGCTCCGGCGGACGTGGAAGAAGTGCACCGGCGCCGGGTGATCGGACAGGAGCAGTATCCGATCATCCGGGAACGGGCAGCGGTTCCCGCACCAGGACCCACTCGTCATCGCTCGTGTCCGAGTCGTGCCGGGGCCGGTGCTCCGGCCGTCGGCCGCGTCCCCGAACCTGTGGGTGAGACGGTCACACCCGGGAGCGGACGGACGGGACCCGGCAACCATGACCACGCGGCACTCCGGCAGAGGGGCCTCTTGCTCCTCACCGGATTCGACATCCGCGAGCTGCCAAGAGGCCCCTTCTCCCACGCGTCCGCACCGGCAGACTCACCCGGACCGGGCCCCTGTTCGAACCCGACCGACCACCCGAGCGGAAGGAGAACAGCCGGTCAGTCGAAGGTGATGGTGTCGCTGAGGGCGATCGGGCCCTCGCCCGACTTGTTCCATGCCGAGATCATGACGACGTACTCACCCGGCGGCATCTTCGGGATGACGGTGATGTCCGACGTTCCGGAGACGCTGAAGCTCCGGGTGATCCCCAGCGGCGCGGACTTGTCCCACATGTACACGGCGTACGCGGTGATCCCGTCACTGTACTTCCCGGTAGGCGGATCCCAGGTCGCCACCCCGCCGTTGGTGCCGGCCGTGGCCTTCACGTTCCTGGGATACCCGGGTGTGGTCGGGCGGGCGGTGCCGCGCCTGGTGTCCGACCAGTCCGACCGGACGGTGTCCCCGGAGGCCGCGCGGACCCGCAGTTCGTAGGTGTGTCCCTCGTGGATCTGGCCGTAGTACTGGCGGCTCATGTCCCACCGGTTGGTCACGGGGTGGGCCCGGTTCCACTCCCCGTCGGGGTTCGCGGTGGTGTCGCGCCACTGCACCTGGTAGCCGTGCGCGCCGAACACCTTGTCCCAGGTGAGGGTGACACCCTGCTGGGTGCCGTCGAAGGTGACGTCGGTCGGGGTGGCGAGGAACCGCGCGTCGACGTCAACGGGGTTCGGGGGCGGTCCGGTGCCGATGCGGAACTCGTCGTGCAGGGTCGATGCGAAGGCACGCGCGATGCGGTACTCCCCGAGCTCGTTGGGGTGCAGCCCGTCGTAGGTGGTGTCGCAGGAGGTGGCGGAAGGGTCGCAGCCCATGGCCTTGTCGAGATCGGCGAGGGCCACCGGCGAGGCGTCGGTGCTCCACTCCTTCACCTTGTCGGCGAGCGCGGCGTTGTAGGCGCGGGTGCGCTCTCCGAGTTGCGGGTTGGCGCTGCCCAGGGTGGTGCGCTGGGGCACGTTGGCGAGGACCAGCCGTACGTCGGGATTGGCCTTGCGGGCGTTGTCGATGAACTTCTTCATCGTCCCGGTCAGGTCGGCGCCGGCGCCGGTCCACCCGATGTCGTTGAAGCCCAGTTCGACCAGCAGTGTGTCCGGTAGCTTCCTCTCGGCCTTCAGGTCTTCCATGACCGAGGTGATGGTCGGGACGTCCTGTTCCAGCCGGCGGCCCCACATCGCGTAGTGCTCGGCGCCGCTCTTGAGGAAGGCGGGACTGACGTCCCGCGCGTAGGCGCCGTCAGAGGTCGCGGGCTGGGGTTCCGACGGCGGCTTGCCGTCGTAGGGAGGAGGCGGCTGGGGTGCCGTGGGTTCGTCGGGAGCCACGGTTCCGTGCAGCGGCCCGACGAACTCGGCCTTCCAGTTCTGCGTGCGGGCCCACTGCCACAAGCGGTAGCGCCAGGTGTGGTCGCCCTCGAAGCCGTTACTGATCGAGTCGCCGACCACCATCACCCGCTGGGGCGGGCCGCTCGTGTTCCCGTCCGAGGGGTCCGTCCCGTCGACGCCGCTGCCGTCCACCACCATGTCGGCGGGGTTCACCACGACGGCGTCGGGATCGACGATGGTGCCGTCCTGCCACAGCTTGGTCAGCTCGGCCGCGTAGCCGTTCGTCATGGTCTTGTAGCCGTCCGCGTTGGGCACCCCGTCGGCGGACTCCCCGGTGTCCACCTGAACGGCGTCGCGCCCGAAGTCGAGCGGCACCTGCCGGATCCGGTGCCCCGCTCGGAGCTGGGAGGCGATGACCGCGCTCGCCCTCGAGACGTAGGAGTCGGTTCCGGTGTACATCTCCTCCCGGACGGCTGTCGTCCTGGACGGGACCGGGTCACCCACCAGCACGGTCGTGTCGGGCAGGACGATGTAGACCTGGTCGAGCAGCCTGCGCAGCTGGTCCGCCTCCTGGGCGGCCGTCGGCCCGTTCTTCTTCGCCAGGTCGTTGGCGACGTCTATCTGCAGCAGGACGACGTTGGGCCTGTACGTGCGCAGATCACCGACCAGGCGCCGGCGCAGTTCGTCGACACCCGCGCCGAGGAATGCTTCTTCCTGGTTGTCGTCGTCCGCGACGTTCCCCCTGCTCACGGCGCCGACGTAGTCGAAGGTGGCAGCGTCCGCGTTCGCCGCCGCCACCGCCCTCGTCGAAGCGGCGGCTACCGCGGCCTTCGCCGGACCGGCCGTCCGGGACCAGAACTGGGTGCACCCGTCCCTGTACGACTGCACCACGCAACGGTCCAGTGGGCCGCGCATGCCCGCGTAGTCGAAAGGATTCTGCGCCACGTTGTGGCCGTCGACCGCGTATCCACCGACCGGCATCGTGGCCAACTGCGGCCCGTCGGCGTCCTGTCGGCCGGCCTGGGGGACGAAGTGCACCGGATCGTGATCGGAGCCGCCCTGGTTGGGCTGCACCCTCGCCTCGAAGCTGCCGCGACCGGTGCTCGTGACGGCGAAGTCGAGTTCTTGTTGCTCCCCGCCCGGGCTGCGGTGGGTGGGCCGGCCGCTGGCCAGGATGCGGGGCGTGCGGCCGTCCGGCGTCGTGATGACGTCCTGGTACATGCGGCCGGCCAGGGTGTTGGGCCTGGTGTTGAAGTCCGCGCCCACCGTCCAGTTGCGACGCGGGTCGTCACCCTCGACGGCATCTCCGATGCGGGCGAGCATGCCGATGGCGTCGCCGCCGCCGCCGCTGAGCGCGTGGAAGCTGAAGTACCAGTCGTCGCCCAGTCGGATGCCGATGGCGGGTCGGCCGTAGGCTCCGCCGTGCGGGTTGTCCACGACCATGGCCGCGTCGACCGGGGTCCTCGACATCACGACGGTGTTCACCCGGCCGCCCGGTATCAGCCGGTCATGGGTCTGGAGGAAGACCATGTACCAGTCCGACGGCCGTTGACTCGTGCGCCATCGGGCGTAGGTGACCAGTTGGTCGTTCTCGGTGCCCGGCGGGTTGGGCAGTACGTCGGCGCCGTTGGGGACATCCGCGCCCGCCTCCTGGAGCATGACGACCTCGGACCGGGCACCGGTGAGGACGCGCGGAAGGTAATCGGTCCACAGGCTCCTGCCGTCCGAGGTCGCTCCCTGCATGTTCCAGGTGAGGAAGGGAGTCTGATCGAGAGGCGCCGCATGGGCCCGGCCGGCTGCCAGGACGGTGAACGGCGCCACCAGAAGCGCGACCAGCAGCGCCTGGACCACGCCGAAGGCCACGGAGCGGACACGTAGTCTCTGATGCCCCGGAGCATCGGACGACTGTGCCGGTAACGCGGTACTCGCCCGGTATGCCGAACGGGGGAAGGTGTGTGAGGCCATCGGTGGGCGCGTCTCCACTCTGTCGTAGTCATGCCAGATGCGTGGATTGGCCCGCAGCCCCGTGGAACGATCCCGCCGGCCAACCCTGGCACCGGATCAGTATGCAGCCGCCTCGGTGACGCATTGTCAGACGATGGCCACACCTGGCTTCGTGCAAGGGGCACCTTCGGGGTGGCAACGAGAGCAGCACCGGACTTCGTCAGGCGCGTCCCGACACGTCAGCGTCTGGTGGCCTCAGCAGGTGGCCGACGGGACGGGAGCGGAGGCGGCGGCGGTGGGGGCGACGGCGGGCAGAGCGAACCGGCGCCGCCTGCTGGACCGCCCCGGGACCGGCCGCCGACCCGCGCAGCAGCCTCGTGCTGGGCGAGCCCCTGCGAATGATGCGCTACAGCAACGACATCGCCCTGCCGCCATCCGACGACCACCAGGAGCAGCACCACACCACGCCGCAGGCCTTCGCCTCACACCTGACAGCCTCCCCCCACACCCTGCCCACCAGGGCTGCGCCGCAACGGGCTTCCCATGCGAGAGACACCATCCGGTGACGTGTTCGTACCGGCAGACACCGCTCTGAGCACCGCTGTCGTCTTCCGCCGCGGCCGGTGGGGGCGCGGGCGCGAGCCGGCGTGGCATCCCGGCCGCGCGTCCGATCAACCCCACCGCCGGGACACGACACGGCGATGCCCGCCCTTGGTGCACACAAGGTGCTTCTGGACGTCGTCTGCTCGACGTGCCACGCGTCCACTACCGAGTCCGCGCCCTTGGCAGGACCGCTCAGTCCGCTGGACGGCGGTACGGCCGGGGCGGTGATCGCCGCATGAGCACCGAGCCGAGCGGAGTCGACCCGGGCCCGCACGCCAGGCCCGGACCGCGGCCGGGGAGGCATCGAGGAAGACCGGCGGCGCCCTGCGGCCAAGCCGGAGCGGCGCACCGGCACGGCTCCGCGCCGTGACGGCCGCGGACCGCTCGTGCTCGGTGCGGCGATCGGCACGATGACGACCGACCGCGGCATGGTCGCCCCGGCCGCCGGCGGCAGCGTCCTCGCCCTGCCGCGCACCACGCCGACAGGTGATCTACTCGGTGTGCAGCACCGAGGCGATGGTCATCCGGGCCGCCGACCGGGACGGGACCAGTGGTGATGACGGTGGCGGTGCCGGCGTTGCCGGAGTCCGTCACCGACGCGTGCAGGCCCGGGTCGAGCGCCGAGACCGCCTCGGCGTAGGCGCGCGCGTCGGTGCCGGGGGTGAGCCGCACCGTGTACTCGGTGGCGTGAGCGTCCGGTGCGGGTCGGGCGAGACGCTCCCAAGCGGCCTCCAAGGCGCGGGCGTTACCCTCGATCACCCCGCCGACCAAGATCGCCGAGCACAAGACATGCGACCCGACTCACCCAAGGGATCAGTAAGGAGCCACGGCCCGTGACCCCACCGCCGTTCGCGCCGCCGCCACGAATGCTGCGATCGCCGGGTGGGTGCCGCCGCCCGCGCGGAAGGCCACCTTCGAACGGCGGAAGAGGGGCAGCCGGGTCAGGACCACGCCCTCGGGGGCGTGTGCGGTGGCCATCTCCGGTACGAATCCGGCGCCTTGCCCGATGCCGGCCAGTGCCAGGACCGTACGGAAGTCGTTGACCTGATGGCGGATGCGCGGCTGGAATCCGGCCGCCTGACAGGCGCGTACTGCCATCGCGTGACCGGTCGTGCCGTCCCGCGCCGTGATCCATGGCGCCATGGCCCACGGTCCGAGCAGCTCCGCCAGCGTGCCGCCGCGGGCGATGCGGCCGGTGGCGGGAGCGCTGTCGGTGGCGCCGCCGGTAGCCAGATACATCGACTCCTCCAACAGAGGCACTTGGTCCACCGTGGTGTCCGGTGACGCGGGCACGAAGTCGTAGTCGTGGACGAGGGCCACGTCGAGTTCGCCGGCGCGCAGGCTGTCGGAGACCCGCGCGGAGTCGATCTCCTGCACCATCGGTTCCAGCGCGGGATGCCGCTGGGCCAGTTCGGCCAGCGTGGCGGGCACGATCGCGGGGCCGCCAGAGGGGAACGTCCCGATCCGCAGCGGCCCGCCGATGCCCTCGCGTGCCCCGGCCAGCTCGGAGACCGCCAGTTCGAGGCGTTCGAGGACGGCATCGGCATGGGTGACGAGGGTGTGGCCCGCGGGGGTGAGTACCACCCGTCTGCCGCTTCGTTCCAGCAGGGGTACGCCCGCCTCGCGCTCAAGCACGCTCAGCTGCTGGGAGACGGCCGAGGCGGTGAAGGCCAGCGCCTCGGCGACGGCCGCGATGGTGCCGCGTCGGTCCAGTTCGCGCAGCAGGTGAAGACGTCGAACATCAAGCATAAGGTGAGCTTACGTATCAGCGAAGAAATGTGAACTGGATCTACGGGATTCCTATGGGTCAGGCTGGACGCATGAAGCCCGAAGCGAATCTCACCGGCCTGTTCGTCCCCTTGGTGACTCCGTTCACCGACGACCTGCGCCTGGCCCCGGACGCGCTCGCCCGCCTCGCCGACGAGGCCCTGTCGGCCGGCGGCGCTCGGGGCCTCGTGGCCCTGGGCACCACCGCGGAGGCGGCCACGCTGACCACCGAGGAGAAGCGGGCCGTGGTCCGCACGTGCGCGGCCGCCTGCCGGGCACACGGAGCTCCGCTGATCGTCGGTGTCGGCACCAACGACACCGCCGCCGCCATCACTGCACTGCGGGAGCTCGCTCGAAGCGGGGACGTCGCGGCGGCGCTGGTTCCCGCGCCGCCCTACACCCGGCCCGGCGAAGCGGGAACGCTGGCGCACTTCACGGCACTCGCCGAACGCGGCGGCCTGCCGCTGGTCGTCTACGACATCCCGTACCGCACCGGTCAGACCCTCAGCACCAGCACGCTGCAGGCTCTCGGGCGCCTACCGGAGGTCGTCGGGGTCAAGTACGCGACCGGTGCGATCGACGCAGCCGCGATGGAACTGCTCGGTTCGTCGGCCCCGGACTTCGCGGTACTCGGCGGCGATGACGCCGTCATCTCGCCCCTGCTCGCGTCGGGCGCCCGCGGCGGCATTTTGGCGTCGGCCAATGTCCGCACCGCTGACTACGCCGAGCTGATCTCGCTGTGGCAGCGTGACG
Organism: Streptomyces kanasensis; assembly: GCF_043077165.1. Lineage (NCBI taxonomy): Bacteria > Bacillati > Actinomycetota > Actinomycetes > Kitasatosporales > Streptomycetaceae > Streptomyces > Streptomyces kanasensis. Next base: position 16,657 of record NZ_JBIBSF010000001.1, on the reverse strand, counting down.
CCACCGGACCGGCCCGCAGGCTGGGAACCGAGCTGGCCCGGCTGTCCGCCGCGCTCTTCGCCGAACCGAACCCGACCGTGCTCAAGGGGGTGTTGCACGCCCAGGGCCGCATCCCCAGCCCGGCCGTCCGACTGCCGTTGCTGGCCGCCTCCGCCGATTCGGTCCGGCGAGCGGCAGACCTGGCCACTGCCAGGCCCGACCGAACCTTCCGGAGTCTGCAGGCGTCGGTGCAGCCTTCGTCCCAGCGCTCGTCGCGGTAGGGCTTGTACGCGTCAAGGGCGAAGGCCCGGTTGTACCGCCACTGGCCGCGGAAGAGATCTTCGGGTCTCGCGGCGTCGGCAAGGGCTCTTGACGGTGCGGTGGGTCATGTGGAGCCGGCGGCCCGTCGCGCGGCGGCTGTGGCCGGCTTCCAGCATCTCCGCTTGGGACCATCGGACCGTCCCTGCGCGGGCGGGGAGCACCCTTCTCGCATACGAACTCTGGAACCTGTGCTAGGAACCGTCCCCGGGCGGGGGCCCACTTCCTGACCTGCAGTCTTATGATCCGCTAGTGCTGCCGTGGGGACGGGGTTTGTGACGGTTCCTGTGAGCCCTCGCCGTATGTGGGATACCCGGGCTGTTCTGCCAGCGGCGGAACCGGCCGGCCCGGGCTCGGCGATCACTACAGTCCGGATTCATGACGACGATGACGACGCGTACGGTCGAGTATCCGGCCGACGGTTTGACGATGATCGGGCACCTCGCGCTCCCGGCCGGTGTCGACCGCCGGCCCGCGGTGCTGCTCGGACCAGAGGGCACGGGGCTCAGCGACGTCGAACGCCGCCGGGCCGATGCTCTCGCCGAACTGGGATATGTAGCGCTGGCCTTCGACGTTCACGGCGGGCGCTATTTGGGCGACCCCGAGGAGATGCTGGCCCGTTGCCTGCCGCTGCTCGCCGACCCCGAGCGGATGCGGGGCATCGGCCACGCGGCACTCGACGTGCTGCGTGCCGAACCGCGGACCGACCCCGAACGGATCGCCGCCATCGGCTACGGCACCGGAGGCGCGATCGCGCTGGAACTCGGGCGCGACGGCGTCAACCTGCGCGCGATCGGGACGGTCAATGCAACCATCACCGGCCGACCGGGCGAAGCGGCGCGCATTCGCTGCCCGGTGTGGGCCGGCGTCGGGTCGGAAGACCCGATCATGTCGCCCGCACAACGGAACGCGTTCACCGCCGAGATGCAGGCCGCCGGCGTCGACTGGCGCCTCGCGGTCTACGGCGGCGCCTTGCACGCCTTCCACCACCCACCGGTCGACCACCCCATGGTCCCCGGCGTCGGCTACCACCCACAGCACGCGCAGCGAGCCTGGCGCGACGTCGTCGACCTGCTCGCCGAGTGCCTGCCCGTGACGGAGGACCTGGGGGTATGACCCCGGCAGACACGCTGGCGCCAGGTAGAAGGCGAGCACCTGCAGCGTGGAGCGCATCTGTACCCGGCCGGCGAGGCATTCGACGGTCCGAACCAGCTGTGGCAGGCCGGCGTGGACGTGGAGGAAGTCCGTGAGACGGACGGCGCCGTGGCCCTCCACGGTCCACTGGTGTGTGCCTGCTCGACGGCCCGATGCAAAGCGGCGTGCAGGGTCTGGGCGTAGCCGGAGCGGGTCTCGTACCAGAGCATCAGGTCCAGGCCGCACACAAGCCGTGGCCCTCGGCGGTGGGTTCGGCGACCTCCCCGATGAGGGGGGAGGACCGCAAGGCGCGCATCGCCGGCGACGATGCGGATGGTGACCGGTCCGGTCGGGTCGTCCATCAGCCGCAGCAGGTGCCGCAGCTGCCGTGCCATCACGGCGGCAGCGCCGACCGGCCGGCACAGGAGCTGCTCGTCCAGCAGCAGCGTCCGCAGCTGCCCCGTGGCCCGCCGCACGTGGGCGGGCCACGGCGGCGGGCCGGTCAGTGGCTCGTCGTGTACCGGAGTGCACGCGGCGATGACGTCACGGTACTCAGCGGTCCGGTAGCCGGGCGGGATCCGTGACGCCGTGTAGTGCACGGCCTCGCTCGCCATGAGGGCGACGGCCGTGTACCGGGCCATCGCCTCTGCGCCGGCGACGTCGACCACCGGGCCCATGCCCCCCGGCGCAGCCAGTTGCCGGGGACGTCCCGCCCTTCGGCTCGCTGCCGGCTCAGGGGGCTGTGCCTGCTGCCGCGTGTGGTCGACGGGAGGCTGTCGGCAAGGTGCCGGGCCTCCACCATGTCGCCTTCCTCCGGGGTATCCCCGGAGGCCGGATCGGCCGGAAAGCCCATGGTGCCGAACTGGAACTCCTGGCCCCTTGAGCTCCGGACCGCCGACAGGTCTGGGGCCCAAGGTATTCCGTAGACGGTTGTGGCAGTTCTTCTGGCGGAAGGCCGATTCAACAGCGGCCGGGTGCCCTGTGGCTCTCTAAAGGCCGATGAAGGGCAGGAGCTGTGCGTCCTCCAAGAGGTCGGTCATCGAGAACCGCTGTGCTACTGCCTGCAAGATGCCGTATTCCTCCGAGGTGATACGTACGCCGAAGAATCGGATGATGTGGCACAAGTCGTCCAAGGCCAGTTCCGGCTCGGCGTTTTCGATGGCCCCGGCCGTGGACCGCAAGGCATCACGTGCTGGGTGAGTGGGTTCCAGCCGGGCTCGTACTGCCGCCACGACGGTGCCGAGGTCGGTGCTCGAGTTGTCTTCTCGCACTGCTCTTTTCCTTCCGCGTCTGCCGTCTTCTCAAGCGGTCCCCCCTAGGGCCGTGCCCCGGAAAAATGGTGGGTTCCGGGGCACGGCGTAGGGGCAGGGGTCAGCTGCTTTGAAGCACTGGCTGTGCTGTCGCTGTTCCGCCGCGGGCTTCCCGGCCGTCCGCTCACCGACCGCGCGCTGCCGAGTGACCGATCCCCAGATTCCGCCGTACCGGGCGCTCCGTCGCGCCGCATGGACGGTGCGGTGGGCAGACCCCCGCGACCCTCGGTCGGCAGCCGCATGAACCGGCCGGCAGACAGACCGACTCGGCTCAACGCCTTATGGCGTCCGCCCACGCCGAGATGTCCGCGGCGCCCCGGCGGACAGGTTCTTCCGGGTCCCCGGCGAGCTCCCCACAGACCGCTGCGATATCCGGCCCACCGCCGGAATCCACCAGCACGTCATGCACCCCGGTCTGTAGCCAGTCGGCCTGCTTGTCATCAGCTTCGGCAACCGCATGCGCGATGAGCCTTACGGCAGCCAGCGTGCCCACCTGGGCCAGAGCCTCTGCCGTCTCTCGCGTCACCGCCGTGTCCTCGACGTCCAGCAGCAGCCCCACCAGTGCCTCCGCAGCTTCGGGAACCTCAGCAAAGGAAGCAAGAGCGCGCCCGGCACAAGCACGCTGCGTCCACGAGGAAGCCTTCGCCTCAGCCAAGGCCGCCACCAAACCACTCGTCATCTCCGGCACAAGCAGACAGTCTCATGCCCGACAAAGAAGATCGAACCCCGGGTCGAAGCCGCCCCCACGCTTGACCAAGAACACGGAGGCCGCCCTGCGGGCAGGGGCGCACGGCCGACGCCTGCAGGGCGGCCGGCGGTGGATCCATCCCCGCGGGCGCGGAGAGCACCGCGCAGCGGATCCTCGCCGGGCTGCCCTGCGGTGATCCATCCCCGTGGGCGCGGAGAGCGCAGGCGCTTCCTCCCGTTCCCACCTCCGCGGACACGGACGGGAGCACATCCGGTAGACGTGCCGGGAGGCCGCCGGCGGGGGAGCATCTCGGCGCGGACGGGGAGCACGGTTGTGTAGCAGTGCTTCTGTGTACTTCACTCACACCGGTGAACACTTTGGGTGTGGGGGCCCGGTAAACCGGTTGCGGCCGGTGATCTTCCTCTGCAGATTGTGGCCCGTGGATCGCTTGGTGGAGATCGCGGAACGGCTGGTAGAGGCCGGCGGCGTCGTCGGCGTATGCCTGGGAGGCAGTCGGGCGAGAGGTACGCACAGCCCCGGCTCCGACTACGACTTGGGCCTGTACTACCGGCCACCGTTGGACACCGCTGCTCTGCGTCTGCTGGCGGCCGAGCTGACCGGCGGGCCGGTGGAGGTCACCGAGCCGGGCGGCTGGGGACCATGGGTGGACGGCGGTGGCTGGCTGACCATCGACGGCCATCGCGTCGACTGGATCTACCGCGACCTGAACCGTGTGCACCGCGTCTGGCAACGGTGCCAGGCTGGACAGTTCGAGATCGGTGCCCAGCCCGGTCACCCCCTGGGGATCTACTCCCACGCCTATGCGGGTGAGGTGGCCCTGGGACGTATCCTCGCCGACCCCAGGGGCGAGCTTCAGGCCCTGCAAGAGCAGACGCGTCTCTATCCGGAGCCTCTGCGCGAAGCGCTCATCGGCAACGCGCAATGGGAGGCACCGTTCATCCTGGCCGGCGCTCGCAAGGGAGCATCCCGCGGTGACGCCTTCTACGTCGCCGGTTGCCTCTTCCGCGCGGTCGGACTTCTCGTGCATGCACTCCACGCCCATGCCAGGTGCTGGGTGCTCAACGAGAAGGGTGCCGTGCAGGCCGCAGGTGGACTCCCCGCCGCCCCTGCGGACTTCACCGGACGGGCCCACGCGTTGTTCTCCTCGCTGGGTACCACTCCGGAGACGCTCGCCGCCGCACTTGACGACGCTGACCGGCTGGTCGCCGAGGTGTGCGGGCTCATCGGGCGACCGCACCTCGACTGCGGAAGTTCGCGATGAGGGCGAGGGTTGCCTTCTGAAGTGCAGTACCGGCGGGTCGGGACCGCCCCCGCGGGCGCGGGGAGCACGACGGCACGGCGGACCTGTCGGGACGAACGAGGAGTACCGGGACCGCAGGGCGAAGATCCTTGACGGGATCCGAGCCCTGGGCGGCGAAGGCCCGACCGGCGCCGAGGCTGCGTGGGTGTCCGGGAGTGGGCGAGCGGGCGGGGAAAGACGGCGGGTGGCGGCGCGTGGTGGCGTGTGGCGACGGCGGGCTGACCCTGGACCCGGCGACATGATCAGTCGTCGTGCCGGGCGAAGTCGCCCGCTACGGCGAGCTGTTCGCTCCGCGTCCGGGCGGTGGCCGCGTAGCGGTCGTCCCGGGCGTCCCGGCCGCCGCGGGCGTGGTTGTACTGCCCGGCGAACACCCACTGGCCGGCCGGGACCGTACGACCCTGCTTGAGCACCCAGGTGTGCACGAGGTAGCCGTCCTTCTCGGTGATCGTCAGTGTGAAGTCGGCCTCGGGCAGCGACCGCCACGCACCGGTGGAGGTGACCCCGCCGGTCTGGGCGATCCGCAACTCGACCGTCAGCGCGGTCAGTTCCTCGCGTGTCTTGAGGGTGACGTTGCTCTGAGCCCAGAAGTCGTTGCTGTGCGGGTCCACGGAGCCGTCCGACCACAGCGGCCCGTCCTGCTCGCCGGCGGCAGGCGCGCCGGTATCGGGTGTACGAGGCGGGGAGGCGCTCGGCTCGCGGGGCTCGCGGGAGGTGCTCGGCGTGGGGTCCGCGGGCGCCGGATCCGCGGGCGTCGGGCCCACCCGCGAGGGCACGCGGCCCGTCGCGTCCGTCGACGGGGTGGGCGTGGAGGTGGAGGCTGGCGTCGGCGGGACCGCGACCGTCTGCTGCTCAGGCTCGTCGTCCACCACGGCGGCCATGCCGTAGCCGCCGGCGGCGAGGATCCCTGCGACCGCCGCGGTGACGCCAACCCCGCGCACCCAGCCGAACCGGGGCGGGCGGGCCCCTCGGGAGCGGGGCAGGTCCTCCTGCGCCATGCCGCGTTCGAGCCGTGCCAGGATCCGCGCGCGGTCGGGCCGGTGCGCCCCGGCCGCCTCGTGCAGCCGGGCGCGCAGTTCGTCGTGCACGTCCCGCCGCATGGTCATCGGTCCCTTCCTCCGGCAGTACCGGTACGCGCCATCGCCGTGTGCAGCTTACGCGGAGCGCCCTGCGTGCCGAGCAGCCGCTGCAGCTCGGCCATCCCCTTGGACGTCTGGCTCTTCACCGTACCCACCGACACGCCCAAGGCCAGCGCGGTCTCCTTCTCGGACAGGTCGAACGCATGGCGCAGCACCACGCACGCCCGCTTCCGGAGCGGCAGCCTGCGCAGCGCCTCTCGTACGTCGACCACCCCCGCCACGTCCGGATTCTCTGTCCTCTCCTCCCGCCGCGCCCAGAACAGCGCGACACGCCGCCGCTCGCGCACCGCGCTGCGTATCCGCGTCCGGGCAAGATTGGCGACCACGCCCCGCGCGTACGCCACCGGATGCTCGCTCGCCCGCACCCGGTCCCAGCGGTGCCACAGCGCGAGCAGGGCATCCGCGGCCAGGTCGTCGGCGGCATCCGACTCACCGGTCAACAGGTGCGCGAACCGGGCCAATTCGGCGTGGTGCCGCTCGAAGAAGGCATGGAACTCCGCGGAGGCGGCGTCATCGACAACTGTGGCCACGGGCGATGTCTCCTCGCAGCGACCTCGGGGCCCCGGAACCGGGCGCCTGTGCGTGTCATGTGTGCGACATATGAATGTCCGGACGAGATCCGCAAGAGTAGCAGTGAGCAAGCGCTTGGTCCGCAACGCCTGTTACCTGAGGGCGCTCCCGGTCTCGATCGGCGGGCGGAGGTCCCGGCACGGACGAGCAGGGAGCGCCCGCAGCCGCCAAGACGACCGGCTGGACCGATGCGCGACCGGACCGGGACCGCGGACGGCGTCCTGGACGCGCCCACCAAGACGGAGGTAGCCACCTTCGGTAGCCGACCTCCACCCCCGCCTCATTGCCCTCGGGATGACGGGATGTGAACCCACGACCCCTTCGTCCCGAATGAGGTGCGATTGCCGACCGGCTTGCAGAAAGATTCCCGCATGCGGCAACCATGCACGCGTCGGCGGCCACTGGGAGGGCGTAACCCTGTTCCTCCCCCCGTAAGGAAGCCTCGTGGCTGCTCGCTCCCACCGTCGGTCCCTCCGCTCCCGTCGTGCCGCCGTGATCTGCGCGGCCGTCGTGGCCGCAGGCGTCGGCGCTGGTGCTGTCGTGATGAATGCCAACGCCGGAACCGTCGACCTGTACCACCAGACGCTCACCGCGAAGGACGGCTGGGCGGCCTCCGGTACGGGGACCACCGGTGGCACGAAGGCCGACGCCGCCCACACCTTCACCGTCTCCACCCGCGCGCAGCTCGTGAAGGCGCTGGGATCGGTCACCGACACCACACCCCGCATCATCAAGATCAAGGGCATGATCGACGCCAACACCGATGACAGCGGGAAGAAGCTGACCTGCGCCGACTACGCCCTCGGTACCGGCTACTCGCTGTCGGCCTACCTCAAGGCCTACGACCCGGCCACCTACGGCCGCTCCAAGCTGCCCTCCGGCACCCAGGAGAAGGCGCGCGCCGCCGCCCAGGCCAAGCAGGGCAAGAACATCGTCCTCAAGGTCCCCGCCAACACGACACTCGTGGGCGTCCCCGGCACGAACGCGGGCCTCACCGGGGCCATGCTCCAGATCCAGAACGTGGACAACGTCATCGTCCGCAACCTGACCTTCGCCGCCACCGAGGACTGCTTCCCGCAGTGGGACCCGACCGACGGCGACGACGGCAACTGGAACTCCAACTACGACTCGGTGTCCCTGCGCGGCGCGACCCACGTGTGGGCGGACCACAACACGTTCACCGACGCGCCGCACTTCGACAGCGCCAATCCGAAGTACTTCGGCCGCGAGTACCAGATCCACGACGGCGCCCTCGACATCACCAAGGGATCCGACCTGGTGACCGTCTCGCGCAACCAGTTCACCAACCACGACAAGACGATGCTGATCGGCAGCAGCGACACCGAAAGCGTCGGCAAGCTGCGCGTCTCCATCCACCACAACGTGTGGAAGGGCATCATGCAGCGCGCCCCGCTGGCCCGCATCGGCCAGATCCACATCTACAACAACTACTACGACGTCACACCCCTCAACGGGTACACGCCGCAGTACAGCATCAACTCCCGCGCCAAGGCCCAGGTCGTCGCGGAGAACAACCACTGGAAGCTGCCGTCCGGCGCGAAGGCCGCCAAGCTCCTCAGCGGTGACGGCACCGGCTCGGTCAAGGGCTCCGGCAATCTCGTCAACGGCACGGTGACCGACCTCGTCGCCGCCTACAACGCCGCCTCGTCCAAGGACCTGAAGACCACGGTCAACTGGACCCCGACCCTCACGACGGGCCTGGAGACCTCGGCGAGCAACCTGCCGACGTCGCTGGCGACGACGACGGGGGCGGGCGTGCTCAAGTAGCACCCGAGACACGCGAGGGCCGGGAGACCACGAGCCCCCGGCCCTCGCGTACCCACGCCGACGCGGTCGGCCGCACCACGGGCTGCGAGGGACCCGGGATGCGTTCCCGGGCCCCTCGAGGCTTCTGCCGGGCACAGCCCACAGGACGGTTCGCGCCGCAGCGTGCCCTTGTTCCCGGTGGCCGGAAGCCGGCGGAGACGGTCCACGAGCGGCGCTGGCCGCTACCTGGGGCGCCTCGACGGCTTCGGCCCGGGAGGACCTCCCTGCGGGTGGTGCACCCGCCGGTCGCGTTGAGCCCCTCGATCCAGTGCTTGTGTGCGGGTCCGGCCGTAGCCCTGGAGGTGCTCGGCGACGACGGGGATCCGGTCGAACCTGGCGCCATCTGGCGAGCTGGACCAGCCGAGCCACGAACTGGCGGCCGTCGGCGTCCTCGCCATGGTGTAAGTGATGCGCGGCACGCTCAGGTACCACCATCTGCTCGCCGAAGCGCGCCACTGCGTCTCCTACGTCCTGCGCGGTCGGCCGCGGCGGGTGGGCCTGGAGGAACAGTCGTGCAGACGGTCGTCTACGGCTACACCCGCCCTGCCGGTCGCGGATGATGACCGCCGACCTGCGCGCCCTGTACCCCCCTGGCACCGCGGACCAAGCCCTGCACCGCTGCCCCGCATGCGGACCCCGTATGGGCGGGCCCGCCCCGCCGCCGACGCGCTGAAGGTCCGGGTCCGGGCCCAAGCCGTGCGTCGCGCGGACCGGGTGGGCTCCCGCATCCGGCCGTGCACCGTCGCCGTGCCCGCTGCCTCGAGGTCGCGCCCGTGGCCGTTCCACACCGGCCGGAGGGCCGACCGCATTCCGGGGCAGACGACCGACTTCGTCACGGTGGAACGGCGCCGGACGCTCGCCGAGGCGTCCTCGCCAGCCAGGAAGGCGCCCGGGAGCGTGCCCTCCGCACCCACCCCCGGCCGCAGCCCGTCGCGGCGATGGTCCCGCCGCCGCACACCCAGCAGCCCGGCACCCGGCACGCACCGGGCCGGACCACAGGAGGAGTCGCGTGCGCACCCGTGTACGACCCGCGCCCTGGCGAACCCGCACACCCGGCCGACGTCGCATGCCTCCTTCGGCGACACACCCTGACGGCCACCGGTACCGCGGCGCTCGGTCAGCTGGGCGGCGGTGTTCTCCTGTCCGGGATCCTCGTCGTGGTCACCACCCACGGCTACCGCGTCATCGACCTGCGCACTCTGTTCACACTCCGAACCCACTCGACACCATGTAGCCCGCGCCGGGCATGCTGCCCGGTGGGCCGCGACTCCAGCCGACATCCGACGGGTACCGGGCGCTCGACTTCACCCCGTCCCCGGCCCCGACCCGCTTCCGCACTCCCGCCGCGGCAGCCTCATGCAGAGCCGCTTTCCGGAGCTCGTGGCTGCGGCCGGCCACCTGCCCGACGGCCTGGTCCTCGATGGCGAGCTGGTCGTGTGGGCCGACGGCCGGATGCCGTTCGAGGCGCTCCAGCGGCGAGCCGTCCCCGGAGGCCGGACCGCCGCGCGGCTCGCGCAGGAGATGCCGGCACGCTTCATCGCCTTCGACCTCCTTCAGTCCGGCGGCAGCGGCGCGCGCAGCTGGAGCAGCTGTTCACCGACCGCGGGCTGAGCGCCCCGTGAACGCTCTGCCCCGAGACCGCGGAGGTGGCGACGGCCAGGGAGTGGCTGATCTCGGACGTAGGTGCCCGGGGTGGAGGGTCTGGTGATCCGGGGGAGTGGGCAGCGGTATCTGCCGGGGGTTCGCGCGCCGTACAGGGTACGGTGCGCCACCGGAGATACCACCAATGTGCGGTTTTGAGGGCCCCCGGCGTCGCTCCAGATCGACCGCCCGCGAGATTCCATCCACCGGGCCCCCGCCCGACTTCCCGCGCTTGAACCTCCGGCAGGACGTCCGGGTCGTCGTGCCCGGCCTCGCGCGGGCATGGACCGCCGGCCTCGCCCGGTACCTCCAGCAACCCGGCGCCACGGTCGTGTGCAGCAGACGGTCCCTCGGGGCATCGCTTCCAGGCACCCCACCCCGTGGTGAGGGCCACGGAAAATTGATGGGTGATCGCCTGAGATGCTGGCGACATGACCGCTCCCTTCCTTGTCGCCAGCGTCGTCCTGGCCGGCGTCCTCACCATGGCCGTGTGGGTCTGCATCAAGTTCGTGCAGGCCTGCCGGGAGCGGCGCGCCTGAGCCTCGAACAGACGCCACGCCCCGCTGATGGGCGTCGGGTGCGGTGCATGGGGTGTGCGGCATGGGTTCTCCACTGGCACTGACCTGGGCTGTGGCGATGCCTGGGCGTCGTTTTGCTGGTGAAGGCTGATGTCGTTTGGTGGGGTGGAAGGCGTGTCACTCCTGTGGGTGGGTGTGGCGGAACGCCGGGTGGGGGCCTTGCCGTGTCCGGCTACGCATCGGTGGATGCCGTCGTTCCACGGCACCAGGACCTCGCCCGCGGGTGGGGGTGTACTCAGGTTTGTGCACGCCGGCGCCTCCGGGGTGCCCAGCCGTGGCCCTCCTACCCGGCGCCCAGGGCACCGGGTTCGCTGACCGGCCGGCACACCGGGCACACCGGAACCCCCTCCGCCAGCGCCTGGCGTGCCGCCTCTTCCGACACCCCGGGAGCCTTCCTACCCATGCCGCAAGTACCGAGTGGATGCTGGTCGGCGTCCGGCCGGCACCAGGGCTCCGCTGGAACTGGTGGTCCGGCACCGGCGGCGCGGCCCGCCGCCGCGCTGCCGCCTGCTCGGCCTGAAGCACGGCGATCGGCGCGTCGACCTGCTCGAGCACCGTGCGGCCGCTTTCTGGCCGTGCCGGGGATTTCTCTGCCGGCTGTCGCCGGGCGACCGACCGTCTCCGCCGCTGAGCCGCCGATTCCCGGCCCCGCGCCGCCCGTGCCCCGAGCTGCTCCGGCGCCACCGCGCGGTGCTGCTGCCGTCCCGCCGCCGGTTTCCCGGCCGTCCGCATGCCGACCGGGCACTGCCGAGTTGCCGGTCCCCAGATTCCGCCGTGCCGGGCGCCCCGTCGCGCCGCGCTGCGCCGCGGGGGCGGTGCGGTGGTTTCCCGTCCCACCGCTGCCCCGCTTCCCGGTCGCGCGCCGCCGTTCTGCCGCCCCCGCGCTGTGCCGCTGTGCCGTTGTGCGCCACCGGGCGGCCGCCGATCCCCGGCCGCACGTCGGTCGCCGTCTCGCCGTCCGGTCTCCCGCCGCTAGGGTGTCCCGACTCTGCTGCGGCCGGCTGGCCGGTCACGCCGCCGGGCCGGACGCGGCGCGCGTGGTCGAGCTACCGACGTCGGCAGGGCCCGGACATCCGGGGGAGGGGACTTCCATGGCCACCACCTCCGAGACCAGCCGGTCGTCGGCCGACCTGGTACATCGTCATCAACCGGACTCCCTGCCCACCGAGGCGCTGGTGCTGTCGGAAAGGTTCTTCTCACAGCAGCAGCCGACACGAGCCGCATGATGGGCAGGCCCTCCACTGTTCAGGACCTGTCGCAGCTCAGCATGGCTCCGCCAAGAAGTCGTCGACCTCGGCAGCGAACTGCTCTGGAGCATCGTGATGCACGACGTGACCGGCCGCCAGCTCGACCAAGCGGGCCTGCCGGCCGCGGCGGGCGATCATGGCCCGGGCGTGATCGCCCGCCAACTCGTCGCTCCTTGTTCCACGGACCAGCAGGGTGGGGCAGGAGACCGCTGTCCAGTCTTCCCAATGATCGCCGTTGAGCGCCTTCTGAGACGTCACGGTGTCATCGATTCCGAAGGAGAAACCCCAGCCTTGATCTCTCTGCCGGAACGAGCATGCGAGGTAGGGCGCCGTCGCGCCCAAAGCCGCGACCAGAGCCTCTCGAGATGGTGCGGCAAGCGGAAGGCGGGTGGTGAACGACCAGTCGCAGTGAACGACCGCGCCGATGTCCTCCACAATCAGCCTGCTGACCTTGTCCGGATGCCGGGCGGCGAACTGGTAGGCGTTCACCCCGCCCAGTGAGTGACCCAGCACCGGCACGGGGCCGGCTCCCAGATGCCGGTGGAAGGCGACGACATCGGCTATGTAGTCATCCCGCTCGTAGCCGGTGGCACGGTCGGAATCGCCGTGGCCACGCTGATCGAGCGCGATCACCCGCCACCGCGGCGCCAAAGCCCCTGCAAGCGACGCGAACGCCGACGCCTCGTTGTAGTGCCCGTGCAGGGCCAGAAGCGGCTTCCCCGGACCACCGAAGTCCAGATACGACAGCTTCCGCTCACCCACCAGCAAGAAATCACGCATGACGCGGATCATAGGACTCGGCACTGACAACCCACGGCTGAACAGGAACCCATGGGCAGCCGGTCGCTCAGGGGAGAGCCCGCTCAAGACGTGCTACACCCGACCGGCCGCTCGCCCCTCCGCCACCGCATGTCGATCGCTTCACGGCCGCCCGTCCGCCGCCGCTGCCTCGCATGCCGCCGTCCCGTCATCCCACGCGCCGCGTCGCCTGCCTGCCGCCCTCCTGTGGACAGGGCGTCCCAGCTCCGCCGCCGTCCGTGCCGCACGGCCGGCGGTGTCCGCGCCGTGGGTCCCGTCCCGTCCGTCGTGCTGGCCGCTGTCCCGCCGCTATGTCACGAGCCGTCTGGCACCGCCGCACCGCCGCACCGCCGCACCGCCGCACCTCCGGAACACCGGGGCCGGACTGGGCCGATGCCCGGCGTCCTGCCGCGCCCGGACATCCCGCCGCCAGGCAACCGCCGCTGCCTCCGTCCAGCGCTGCTGCACCCGCCTCTGCCGCGGCGCCGACCAGGTGTCCTTCCGATATGGCGACCTCTGCCCGGGCCGCGCGCCGCCGCCCGGCCGCCGTCCCTCCGGGGGCCGATCGCGCCGCCGGACTGCTCGTCGGCGGGTAACGTCGCCGTCCGCCGTCCGCCGTCCGCCGTCCGCCGTCCGCCGTCCGCCGTCCGCCGTCCGCCGTCCGGGCCCTGGCCGCGTGCCGAACGCTCCCCGGTCACGTGTCGCCGTCACGTGCCGTGTTCGTTCTTCCGTCCCGCCGCCGGGTTGCCGCGCGCCGCCAGGCAGTTGCCGTGCCCCGACTACGCGTTGGCCGCTGTTCCCCCGTCCGCCCAGCCGCCGTGACGCCCCGCCGTCAGGTTGCCGTGCGCTGCCGCACTGCCGCCGCTCGTTGGTTGCGTGTCGGTCGCTGTCTGGCCGTCCGGACTCCCGCCGCTGCAGCGCCCTCACTCTGCTGCGCCACTGTGCCGCTGCCGGCCCGCTGTCCGCCGTCGCGTTCCGAGCCAGTGTCGCGGCCGCCGTTCCGCCTTCTGGCGCCGATGCCATCGCCGCCGCGGTTGCCCGTCGGGCCGCCGTCCGCTGTCCGGTCGCTGTGCCGTTCCCCGACGCCGGCCGCCCGCCGCCGCTGCCCGGCGTCTCGCCGCGCGATGCCACCGGGCTGCCGCCCGTCCGCAGTGCGCCGCTGCGCTCCCAGCTCCGTTAATGGGCCGACCGGTCACCTGCCGCCCTGTGCTGCCGCCGCGGGCCCGGACATTCCCGCCGTTGCGCTGCCGCCTCGCCGCGGACCACAGCCAGACCGGCAGCGGGTCTCCGCTGAAGCCGTTTTGGCCAAGGATGAGCGAGGCGGGTACTTGCCGATCGCTAAGCGTCACGTCTGGTAGTTGAGGTTGTCTCCCACCAAGAACTCCGGATATCCGAACCGCTCGCCGAGTGCCTGGAAGGCGTCGTAGGTTCGCTGGTCGACCATGACGAAGTACGCCTTCATCGCACTCAGGAACAATCGGTAACCGAGGTCGGCGCAGGCACGGAGGACGATCTGCTCCAGTGCGGGAACGATGCCTGTGGGTGGGACCCCGAACGAGACGCGGACCGCGCCCTCCAGATCGCCCGCGACTGGTCGGATGACCGCCAGAACCGCCCTGGTGGCCTCCTCGTCCGTGACCGGCTCAGGGGGCGGAGGGGTGAAGGCCGGGTCGTCCCGCCGAACGCGAGCGAGCCAGGCTTCCTGCAGTAGCAGCAGGAAAGCCCGCCCACTGAGGCCATCCTCGACGGGATCGAGGACGCCGCGGGTGGCGCCGAGCCACGCGGTGTGAATCGTCTGGTCCGCTAGAGGTGAGCCGACCAGACGCCCAATGTCCTGTCCGAGTTGGCGCGCCTTGGTCCGATCGAACTCGTCTACCGCAACGTTGGCGACCCCGGCCCAGAAGGTGGAGGGACTGCCTCCCGGAATGACCTGCTCCCTTTCCTCAGGGAGCAAGGCAGCCGGAATGTCCCTCTTGGAAGCCACCCAGGACAGGCCGACATCGACGACGAAGATGTCCTCGCCGTACTGGTGCTGAGCTTCGTCTTCCATACGGGCTTCTCCATCAGGGTCGAGCATCTGGGTGGGCGGTGTAGACGACGTACTTGTCCGGGTGCGGCTTGCCCACGTACTTGAGCTGAATCACGACGCTGTTGCCGGCAGGGACCTTCTGCGGGCCGTTCGCTACCGAGAGAGGAGCGCCGATAGGCGAGTCGAGGTCGGTGCGGCGCCAAACGTGGCACCGGAGGTGGACTCCCTCCACGAGCGGTACCCGAAGTACGTGGATGAGCAGGGGACCCGGAGCAAGCTACAGGCCGCGGGCGTCGGCGAGGTGGGCCGCCTGGTTGAGCATGCGGATGGGGACGCGTCCGCTGCCGTGCGCGTCGTTGAAGGACGGCACGGAGTCCACGTGGTCGCCGAAGCCTCGGCGGATCGCGTCCAAGAGCACGGAGGCGGCGCCGGCCACGAAGCCGCTGTCGCCGCGGGCCTCCGCGCGGATGGCTCCGAGCATGCAGCGAGCACCTTCCTCGTCGGCTAGGACACCGGAGCACCAGCCGCCGTGAGCAGACGGTGGTGGGCGCGCTGAAGGAGGGCCGCGACGGGGGTCGGATAGGGCTCGGGGGGCAGCTGGAGCATCGGGGTCAGCGAGACGGTGACGACGTCGGCCAGGCCCACAGGCTCGGTGGGGATGTGCGCGGTGTTGACCTCGTAGGCGACGGCTGCTTCGTCCAGGCGCACGGTCATCGCGGCGTGCACGAGGGTGAGGCGTTCCTCGAGGGTCAGGCCCGTCGGCGGCCCGGCGGGCGGTCGGGAAGGGCGGGTCTATCGCGGGGGAGAGAGCGGTGTCGGACATCGAGGGCTCCAAGCGAGCGCGAAGGGCGCCGCCGGGATCGTTCTCCGGCGGCGCCCTTCGGCGTCAACGCAGCAGGGGCGTTTGGGTGTCGCCACACCCGTGTCCTGGACATCCTCGGACCAACAGGCGCGGGGAAGGGGATCGGGTGGAGTTCGTCTTCGATTGCGGGTGGTGCGGTGGGGACAACTACTTCGTGGGCAAGCAGGTGGGCTGGTGGGTCGACAAGTGGGAAGTGCCCGCGGAGTGGGACTGCCGCTTCTGCGACGGGCTCAACTACACCCCCGACCCGCCGTGGACCGAGGCGTAGTCAGAGGCTGGAGATCAGTCCGGCGAGCGAGGCGAGACGACTGTTGATGGTCGGGGCCAGGCCGGTCGCGGCGAGGGTGCAGCCGAACAGGGTGCAGGCCAGTGCGGAGCCGACGCGGACGCAGCCACCCTTGACGAGGACGATGACGATGATGCCCAGCAATGCGGCGACGGAGATCGAGAGGGCCGCGGCGGGTGGTGCTCCATCGGGTTGGGGTGAGGCCAGCCGCGCTCGGGCAGGCCGGCCCCGGGGATGGGTGGGTGTGGTCAGGCGTCGGTGAGGCTCTTGATGGCTTCCAGCGCCTGGCGGGGAGAGGTGATCTGCGGCTCGGCACAGCGGCTGCTGCGCTTGTCGCCGCCCTTGCCGCCACCACCGCCGCTGCGTCGGCCGGACTTGCTGTCGCCGTCGTCGCCTTCCTCGGGCTCGGGCCAGAACTCGCCGGGCCTGACGGGCTCGTTCCAGTCGAACCACAGGCCGCGCTTCTCCAGCTCGCTGATCTCGTAGTCGGTGAGCCGGTTGACCTCGTCGGGGAACAGCTCGGCAAGGTCGGTGTCGGAGTCGGCGTACAGCGACCGCATGAGCACGGCGCGGCCGTTGTCGAGGACGGCACCACGAGCGAGGCGACCTTGCCCTCGCCCGGCTGCATGCGCAGCGCCCGGCCCACCGCCTGGACCAGATCCGGCATGGAGCCCCGCACATCCGCCCAGTACACGGAGTCACAGTTCTTGATGTCGATGCCCTCCACGAGCACCTTCACGGAACCCAGGCAACCGTTCTCCACCACCGTGCCGTCCATAGCGATCCCGGCCGTGAACTCCCCGAGGACCCGCCGCCGGTGCCCCGCCTTGTGCTCCCCGCACAGTTAGGGTCTGTTGTGAAAGTGCTGGTCGCAGCCACTCGTTGATGGCTGCGACCAGCACGGTCGCTTCGTAGCGGACGGCGAGTTTGTCG